>NZ_KB906675.1 GCF_000381545.1 Rhodonellum psychrophilum GCM71 = DSM 17998
CATCGACATCTGACAAGGTATAAATGGTTTTGAGCAACAGATACTTAAACATCCGAACAGGACTGTGTGCCATACGTCCATTATTAGAGCAGTATTTATCAACTAACTCTTGGTAAACAAAACTAAAGTCAATGATATCATTGATCTTTCTAAGAAGATTGTCCTTTGGGACTATCAAGTCATAGATGGAACTGTATTGGCTGAACTTAATCTCTTGTTGATGTAATAACATGATATTGAGTTATTTGTATATTAAAATATACAAAAAAAAGGTGTAGAAAAGTAATTTTCCTACACCTTTTTTACTAACATTTTATCAAAGGACTTTTTCAGTGGCCTCAAATTTCCGTCCCATTTTTTTTTCATTTTACATCTTTCAACAATTCTTCGACGGCTTTTTCCAGTTGCTCGTCAATGCCTTTGTCGATCTTGCCTGGCATATTCTTGACTTGAAATTGGGGTTTGGTTTCGTTGTTTTCCATCCAATTTCCAGCTTTGTCCTTTGCCGATATGGGTACTACGCCCCATCTCCCTCCATCGGGTAGCATTTCCCAACCCGCAAAAGAACAGGTCCCTGGAGTCGGCATTCCTACGGTCTTACCGATTTTCAGATCGGTGTAGCCGCAGGCAAAGCAATGTCCATCGGAATAGTTGCCCTCATTGAACATCGCCAAGGTAGGCTTGGTCCAGCGAAAAGTAGGCTCATAGCCAACTTCTCTGTCTTCCGTGGCGTAGGTGATGAATTTTTCACCGGTAAAGAACATGGCCAAATCTGCGACAAGATCCCCTCCTCCATTGAATCTGGTATCGACAATCACGCCATCCCGGTCATGGTATTTGCCCATCATTTCTTCATAAGTGGTTCGGTATGGTCCATCGGACATGCCTGGAATATGTACATACCCCAATTTCCCTCCACTCATACTGTCCACCTCGGCTTGGTTCTTTTTCACCCAGCGTTTGTACAACAATTGGTTTTCTGCACCCAAAGTAATGGGCTTAACTGTCACTTGCTGACGGGTTTTGGTTTTGGGATCAAATACTTCCAGCAGCGTGAACTTATCCGCTTTCCGGTTAAAGTACTGCGCAATGTCTCTATTGACGGCAATGACTTCCCCATCGATTTTCTCGATGATCATCCCCGCTTGGATCTTGATATCGGCCTTATCCAAAGGTCCACCTTTCAGGATTTCGGAAATTTTGATTCCGGCCTCTTTATGGTTGTAATCCATGAAAATCCCCAAGGATGATGTGGCATCTGCCTGAGCTACATTTCGGCTGTATCTTGCTCCCGCATGGGAAACATTCAGTTCCCCGATCATTTCGGATGCCATTTCCGCAAAATCATAGCCATTGCCCAAATGGGGCAAATATTTGGCATATTGTGTGGTCAGGGCATCCCAATCGACGCCATGAAAATCCGGGGTGTAGAAAACTCCCTTTGTTCTGATTTTGATGTGTTCAAACATCTGGGCACGTTCGGCCTCAGTGTCCAATGTCATTTCACCCGCAATCTTGATCTGCTCTTTTTTACTCCCCTTGTCGGTTATTTTGGAAATGCTTCCATCTGACAAAAGAAAGAGGTTTTTCATTTCCTTGTCCCACTCCAATCTTCCAAAACCGGCATCCAATTTCAATTCCATCTTGGTTTCCTTCGTCCGAAGATCCGTGCTCCATAGGTTCATGCCTTTCTCGAATCTGGCGAGGTAGTACAATTTTTCTCCCTCCTTGTCAATAACTGCATCTCCCAAAGATGAAGAATGAATAGTCAGTTTCGCTTTCCTTTCCCTGATGTCTTCCCAATCTATTTTGATATCCTCAACTTTTTCCTCTTTTTTATCCTCTTTCTTATCGTCCTTTTTTTCCTCATCCTTTTTTCCGAGCTTCTCCACTTCCTTCATCAAGTCAAAATCCTCTTTGCTCAATCGAAATTTATCGTAAGCCTCTTGGGTAAGAAACATGGTGTACACATCGTTTTGGGATCCTCCGCTGGTGGCAAAACTCTTCAATCCATCACGGTTACTGAACCAAATAAGCTGCTTTCCGCCGTTGATCCACTTCGGCCTGCTGTCTCCATATCCACTCAAGGTCAGGTTTTCCATCGGTTTTTTCCCCGAAGCATCCAACAAGACGACTTCTCCATTGGCCATGGTGGGATTGTATTCGGCCAATAACCATTTGCTGTCCGGGCTCCAGGCAAAATATTGATCTCCGTCACCCATGTGAAGGAGCTGCTCAGGATTCATCAAGGTGACCGTTGCCTTGGTGGCCAAATCCAATACTTTCAAGGTTCTTCTGCCTTCAATGTAAGCCAGTTTTTTCCCGTCCGGGGAAATGAGCGGCTGGTAATTGTCTGCATCGGAAGTTACGAGTACGGCTTCATTGACCAGCGTACTGGCAAAAAAGAAAGGTTCCTCTTTTTCCCTTCCCCTTTTGGTTTGATAAATCTGCCATTTCCCATCTCTTTCGCTGGCATAAACCAAGGATTTTCCATCCGGCGCAAATTGCACGAATCTTTCTTGCTGCGGGGTATTGGTGATTCTTTTGGTCAATGCCCCATCCACTGAAGTGACGAACACTTCCCCTCTCGCGATGAATGCAATTTCCTTACCGTCCGGTGAAATCGACATTTCCCTCACGCCTCCATTGATGCTGATATAGCTGTCCGTGTTGCCGATCGATTGGGTTTTGATGGAAACCGACACTTTTTGCGGCTGTGCGCCATCCTTCAGTGTATAAATTTCTCCATCGTAGGAGAAACTCATCAAACCGTCCTTGGAAATGGTCAGAAACCTAACCGGGAAATCCTTGAGGTCGGTCAAGGCTGTTTTTTGAGTGGGATTGTCCAGACTCATTTTTTGGACATTAAAACTTCCCTTTTCTTCACTCAGATAGAAGATCTCTTTCTCTCCTGGACCAAAAACAGGGTTTCTGTCCTCTCCTGGGAAATCGGTGATCATTTTATGGCTATTGGTAGCGGCATCATACAGCCAGATATCTCTTGTAATCGCAGATTGGTGCTTTTTGCGCCATTCATTTTCACCACCTTTTTTGTCATGATAAATGGTTTTTTGACCATCTGCACTTATCTGAACATACTCGGAGGGAAGGGTCCAAACCTGGTCTACACGACCTCCAGTGACCGGCACCTTGTACAACTCCGGTTGGGATCCACTTGGATATTGGCGGTGCTCCGCCAAATCCTGCCTTACGCCACCGAACAACACAGATGCATCGTCAGCCGAAAAAGTGTAGGGCATTTCGTCATTGGAATGGTAAGTCAATCTGGAAGCCTGACCTCCTTCTGCACCCATGACAAAAACATCAAAATTCCCATAACGGTCAGAAGAAAAGGCGATCTTACTCCCATCTTTGCTCCATACAGGCATGAAATCATGCGCTTCATGAAAAGTCAACTGTGATGCTTTCCCGCCAGCTGTTGGGACAGTGTAAAGGTCACCTTTGTAAGTAAACACAATCTTGGAGCCATCGGGTGAAATCGCCGGATAGCGAAGCCATTGGGGAGCTTCCTGGGCGATGGCAAAACCCATCCAACCCGTCAGTAAAATAGTTAAACTCGATTTGATCAAACGCATAAATATTTGGGAATGGTTTTGGGTTTAAAAATAATGAAAAAACACTCGGGTATTCAAAGAAATTACGTGGTTGGAAAGAAAGTTGATTTGAATAGATCAAAATTTCATTTTCCTTACTATCGTCTGCTGTTCTGAACATGGCATGCTAATTCTCAATTAGTGGTTCAAAAACCGAAGAAAACGCCAATCTGGAATTAATACCAAGGATTTGAAGCGGATTTGGTGTTTTCTGACGGCATTGAGGATAAGCATATTGTATAATAAACAATACGATATTGAATTTCCATTCAAAAAAAATTCTACACCACAGATCACTTCAACACTGGAATTTGAAATCGCCAACTCGATGGTCGGTCAGCAAATCATTTGCATGAAATAAAGAAATCGAAAAGGGTAGATTTAGGACAATACTGGAGAATTAGGGCTTAAAACTTCCAGCCGAGCCTAAACTCTATGTTTTCTGCCACATGGCCATGCGCTTTGAGGCCGATTCCCAATCCCAAATTTTCCCACACTTGATATTGCAGAATATATCTTTGGTAAAATAGATAGTCATTGTATCCATTGGGTTTGTGGGCATAAAGTGACATTCGCTGACTGAAATCTACCCTCCCAAAGAGAAAATGGTGGGAAATAAAGGGTGCCGGCATCAGGTCATTCGAAATCCCATCTTCTCCATCAAAGGAAAAATCCCGATTCAGTTCCACGCCGAGCCCTAGCGCGTTGATTCCAGTAATGGATTTATAGGCACCTCCGGTCAAGGCAAGGGAAGGTTTTCTTTTTTCGGCCCATTCCGAATTCTTGTTTGTGTAGGAAATTTCCCCAAAAAAAACCAATTCTCTTTCCAATGGTTGTTTGGAATGGTTTGGCAATTCGACGCTATTCAGGTAGTGGTAAATCCCAAAACTCAACATGGGATAATTCATGCCTTTGTTGGGTTTTTTTTGCCCCCCATTGGAAATATGGTTGTAGTTCAAAGCCAATTGCAATGTCCATTCGGGCGTCAAGCTGTATTCCAAGTGAGGTGCAACAAACATCAAAAAACTGATTGGGGCACTGAAAAAAGTATTGGAAGGGTTTGTTTCCGAATCATAAAATCTGGTCAAATAACTGACCCCCATCCCACTTTCCAGACCCAAGACCCACTTCTTATGCTGCCAAAGTATCGGTTCAAATGATCCTGAAAGACTAAAAGCTGCCCCCAGAATATCCGGAGAGTCAAAATTGTGGTAGGAAAACCCGATCCCCAAATAATGGAAACAGTTGCAAGCTTCCCAGTTTTTCTGATCGGTTTTCAAGACCTGGTAACTGCCTTTTAGCCCATAGGGATTGGTCTGGGACACTGGTATCAAATCCGAGGAGTGGGCAATAACAAACCCCCGCGACCCTTCCAATCCAACTCTCCCGATATTTTGGGAAAAGACCTGAAAAGGAATCAAAAAAATCCAAATCCTCAAAAAATTGATGGTAGGTTTCCCCATATCTCTCCTGTTTTTGTATTCCAAAGTGAATTACCTTCATCTCAATTTATAAAAATTATGCCCACTATTCATGATTTCAAGACCGATTTTCAAAATTTTAGGGGATTCACTTTATGACCCCAGATGAGAAAACAGAACTGGTTTTGCAAGGAAATCGCCGCTATTTTATCTTCAGAAGCCAAAACCTTTGCTGGCCACAAATACCCGTCAAACATTCTCTTCCAATCATTTGACGGGGTGATTTTTTCATTTGGGTAGAAATAATTTCCCAAATTCCCTTGCTTAAGAAATTCCTTGGGTTTTACTTTGTGACATCCTACCGCTTTTTTGGGTGTTGGGATTTATAAAGAAGAGGTAAGAGACAGGCTCTACGACCCTCTGGCAACCTGGAAAATCCAAGGTGCCAATTCCTGCCAAATGAGAATATCCTCGTTTGGAAATATAGATTCTTAACCAGATGATTTATATTGATTATTCCCGTACCCTTCCTCAAGATTCTTACTCAAAAACAATCACCAGAAGCTCACTGATGCTCTGCTTGTGTTGTTTTATGTGTAAATAGTTTTTCACCCCTCCTATATTCCGGGAAATCAAATTTGTTTTCCGTATCTACAAAACACCTTATTAACCATTAAACCCATTTTGTTATGTCAAATTCACATCGTTTTGAAACGCTTCAACTCCATGCAGGCCAAGCACCGGACACCGCAACCAATTCTAGGGCTGTCCCTATTTATCAGACCACGTCCTACGTATTTGATTCGGCTGAGCATGGAGCCAATCTCTTTGCCCTGAAAGAATTCGGAAACATCTACACCCGGATCATGAATCCTACCAATGATGTTTTTGAAAAAAGAATCGCCGCTCTCGAGGGAGGAGTCGCAGCAGTATCCACAGGTTCCGGGATGGCAGCGCAGTTTCTCGCCCTAAACAACATCCTGCAAGCCGGCGAAAACTTTGTCTCTACCCCTTTTCTCTACGGCGGAACATACAATCAATTCAAAGTCGCCTTCAAAAGGATCGGCATTGAAGCACGCTTTGCCAAAGGAAATGACGTGGCTGATTTTGAAAAACTCATCGATGACAAGACCAAGGCGCTTTATTTGGAAACTATTGGAAATCCTGAATTCAACATCCCTGATTTTGAAGCGATCGCCGCTTTGGCCAAGAAACATAACCTGCCATTGGTCGTGGACAATACTTTTGGTGCAGGCGGATACCTGTTCAAACCACTCGCCCATGGTGCCAATGTCGTCACTGCCTCCGCTACCAAGTGGATCGGTGGACATGGTACTTCCATCGGTGGAATCATCGTCGATGGCGGGAATTTCAACTGGGGCAATGGCAAATTCCCACAATTTACCGAACCTTCAGAGGGCTATCATGGCTTGAAATTTTGGGAGGTTTTTGGAGAAAACAATCCTTTAGGCTTGCCCAATATCGCTTTTGCCATCCGTGCACGGGTAGAAGGATTGAGGGATTTTGGTCCAGCATTGAGTCCGTTCAATTCTTTTCTCTTGCTTCAGGGTGTGGAGACATTGTCCCTACGGGTACAAAGAACCGTCGAGAATGCTTTGATTTTGGCTGAATGGCTGGAAGCGCATCCAAAAGTCCAGAAGGTCAATTATCCCGGATTAAAATCTTCGCCTTATCATGAACTGGCGAAAAAATACCTGACCAATGGTTTTGGTGGTGTTTTGAGTTTTGAACTTAAGGGCGACAAGGAAAAAGCTTCTGCTTTTATCAACAGCCTACAATTGATCTCCCACTTGGCCAATGTCGGAGATGCCAAAACGCTCATCATCCAACCCGCTGCTACCACGCACCAGCAGCTTTCGGATGTGGAGCAATTGGCGGCAGGTGTCACTCCCACACAATTGAGGATTTCCACGGGAATCGAACACATTGAGGACATCAAAGCCGATTTGCAACAAGCATTTGAAGCAATCGGATAAAACAAAGATAAAAACCTGGTAAGTCTTCTGGATTTGCCAGGTTTGAATTTTACGAAACAATGAATTTGACAATGAATTTGAAAAGCCCCTACCTGATTATTGATATGGCGCAAGAAACCTACACGAATGAAGACCCTCTAAAATTGGAATCTGGGGAATTCCTTCCAGGATTTCAATTGGCATATACAACACAAGGACACCTCAACACATCCAAGGACAATGTCATTTGGGTGATTCATGCGCTGACTGGTGATGCCAATGTGCAGGAATGGTGGAGTGGTTTGGTCGGTGAAGATAAATTCTACGATCCAACGAAACATTTTATCGTTTGCGCCAATCTATTGGGCTCTTGCTATGGTTCGACCCAACCGCTTAGCGAAAACCCGAAGACAGGGAAACCTTATTATTATGACTTCCCACATTTGACCACAAAAGACATGGCACTTTCCCTTGATCTGTTGCGGGAACATCTCGGGATTATGGAGATCAATACCCTGATCGGAGGATCCCTCGGTGGGCAAGTCGCTTTGGAATGGGCGTATTTGCTGAAACACAAAGTAAAAAACACAGTCATTTTGGCCTCCAATGCCAAAACTTCGCCATGGACAATTGGCTTCAATGAAACCCAAAGAATGGCCATTGAATCCGACTCGACTTGGGGTCAAAGCACGCCGGAAGCTGGAAAAAAAGGATTGGAAGCCGCTCGGGCGATTGCCATGCTTTCCTATCGACATCCTGAGAATTTTGCCGAAAACCAAGCCGATGCGGAAGACAAAACAGATCAATTCAGGGTCAGTTCCTATCTGCGCTACCAAGGAAACAAATTGGCAAATCGCTTCAATGCACTTTCCTATTGGACACTTACCAAAACCATGGACAGTCACGATTTGGGCCGTGGAAGAGGCGGAGTCAAAAAGGCACTGTCCGAAATCCCGTCCAGAGTGCTGGCCATCGGGGTGGACAGGGATTTGCTTTTCCTAAGGGAAGAATCCCAATTTATTGCCCAAAATGTACAACTCGGAACCTACCGAGAAATACAATCACCCTATGGTCACGATGCCTTTTTGATAGAATACAGTCAGTTGAGTTACATCCTCAGCTCATTTTATCTGGAAGCAAACGATTGATCCAAAAAAATATTTTCCAGACGTTCAACACTGATTTTCCTGACCACTTGGCTTTTAATCATCCAAACTATCGTCATACGGACTAAAGACCAGACCATCCACAGGATGAAGATTCAGTTCCAATTTCATCTCCTCAAATGCGATCATAAAAGTATGGTTCAAGAGGCGATCGTTTTCACTTTCTGCCTTGATTTCCAAAAAAGGGCTTCTTAAAGTCTCCTGCCAAATCTCAAGTGAGGAAGCATCCCGTTTATGGAATTTGATTTTCCCTTGGAATTCACTTTCAATTTCTGCCTTTTGCTTCTCAAAATCAAAAACATCCAAAATACAGATCCCCGTATCCTCCTCATTGATTTTGAAAAAAATTGATTTTTGGGAATCACTCACAAACTCGATTGTATCCTTGAATGTAAAAAGATCCTCGGAATTCATCGTATTGATCCAATAGTAATAGATTACCGATTGGATGGTTTTGTTTTGGTTGAAATCCTTCAAAATCTGGGTTTCAGATGCTGATAAATATGCGGTGTGTTGCATTATCGCTGTTAAATGTTTTTAAGAATTAAAATATAAATCACCAAAAACGAATTGAATCTGGAAATCGTGGGAAGATCAAATGATTTTAAGTTCCGCAATGGGTTTGGTAGTGTCGGTCTCCATTTGCTGGTGGTGTTTGCATCTCATTAAACGCAGGAACGGATTGATAAGGATCGGCGAAAACCTGAAGCAACTGCTCAAACAATCCGAAATCCCCATTTAGACAGGCATCATCCAACGCCTTTTCCACCAGGTGATTTCTTGGAATGAAGCTTGGATTGTTTGCCTTCATGGTTTTCAAAGTGCTTTGAAAATCTTTCCCATCCAGTGTCATCATCGTTTTCCATTTGGAAAGCCAATTAGAAAAAGATTCCGTGGCATAAACGCCTGTCTTCTCTTTGCTGTCAGATTGTATTTCTAAAAATGTATTGGTGTAATCCGCATTGTTTTTCCCCATCCAAATCAATAGTTCTTGGACCAATTCTTTTCCCAATCCAGAATCAGACAAATGGACCAAACCTAATTTTCTTCCCATCATTTCGGACCACTTCTTTTCATATTTTGATGAAAAAGAATTCAATGCTTCTTCTGCAAGCCGAATGGCCTCTTGTGTGTCGGAATGGATAAGAGGAAGGATGGATTCGGCAAAACACGATAGATTCCAAAGGACTATTTTGGGTTGGTTCCCAAAAGCATAACGCCCCTCTGTATCGATGGCGCTGAAAACAGTTTTTGGGTTATATGCATTCATGAAAGCACAAGGTCCATAATCGAATGTCTCTCCGGCTACGGACATATTGTCGGTATTCATCACGCCATGGATAAATCCAACCCGCATCCAATTCACCACAAGGTCAATCTGCCTTTCCATGACTGCATTCAACAAGGCCAAAGCAGGGTTTTCTGATTTTTTGATTTCGGGATAATGTCTTTCGATCACATAATCGGTGAACTCTTGGAGTGTTTCTTTTGGCAAAAAATTCTTGACATATTCAAAAGTCCCAACACGAATATGGCTTGATGATATCCTTGTGAGGACAGCTCCCTGGTTACTTTGTTCCCTGTACACCTTTTCACCTGTTCCGATCACCGCCAAACTTCTTGAGCTGGGAATCCCCAATCCGTACATCGCTTCGCTGATCAAATATTCCCGGAGCATGGACCTGAGTGTGGCCCTCCCATCTCCCCTTCGCGAAAAGGCTGTAAACCCAGCGCCTTTTAATTGGATATCAAGCCGTATGTTTTCTGGGGTGATTTGCTCTCCCAACAAGATCGCTCGACCATCACCAAGCATGGTAAAATGACCAAATTGATGGCCGGCATAGGCTTGGGCCAATGGTTTCGCTCCTTCGGGAACAGTGTTTCCAGAAAACAACAACGCTATTTCTTCATCACTTTCCGAATCATATTTCAATCCGATCTCTTCGGCCAATTTGTAATTGAATAAGATTTTTGTAGGCTGGTGAACAGGGCTGGGCGAAGAAAGCGCAAACATTTTTTCCGGTAACCTTGCGTAGCTGTTGTCCAAATTCCATCCTCTTTCCAAGTTCTTCATAAATTTTCAAATTCGATTGGGGAAGCACATCGCATGGGTCATCCCGATTTTTTTTCACGAATGCTTCATGATTTGCACGCAAGTTAGTGCTTTTGCCGCTTATCCTCCGTTCTGCTTTTCAGAAAACCCATCTCCATCAACTCTCCCTATTTGTCCTTGTTTGGAAAAAGGTGAAATGATTAAGTATCCTACAGAAAGTCAAACTTACCGCTTATGTCTCAAAACCCGAAGGTCAAACAAGCATTTCTCAATCCCCCAAAATCTATTTGATGCATACGCAATTGATGCGTAGCTTCTCTTATGGAATATACACAAATCAAGGAAACCTGCCTTTACATCTCAAATTTGGACACCGCCCAGTATTTTTATGGCGAAGTTCTGGAAATGCCGATAATATCAAGAGTAGAAAACAGGCATATATTCTTCAGATGTGGAAGTTCCATCCTCCTCTGCTTTATTCCGGAGGTCACCCAAAGCGAGACCAATCTTCCCTCTCATTTTGCCAGGGGAAAACAGCACATTGCCTTTGAAGTTCCTGCCAAGGAATATCTAAAAACCAAGGTGGAGATCTTGAAAAAAGGGATTGTCCTCACACACGAACAGGAATGGAAAAGAGGTCTCCAAAGTTTTTATTTTGAAGACCCCTTCGGCAAAGTACTGGAAATAGTCCCTATTGGGATATGGGACAAAAAATAAGCTGGTGTCATAAAACAGTTTCATAAAAGGAATTGCACCTTTTTTTTGGCTGGATCAAAGGAGACCAATTATTCCGCTTGCGTCCACTCCACTGTCCTGCCAATAAAAGAAATCCCAATGTATCCCCTGACTTCCAAAGTCTTGCTATTTTTCATTTTGATGGTACAGGAATAGGTTTTTCCATTTTTGGGGTCATAGATGACCCCGTTTTCCCAAACACCGTTTTTGTGCTCAAAATTATCCAACAGGCGCATCCCCATTATAGGTCTGTTTCTTTTGTCTTTATCACTGTTGTTTTTGTCCAGCTTCGGCTTGCTGTTTTCTGTTGGTTCTTGGAGCCAGACGATTTTTCCAAAAAACCTATCCCCTTCTTTGGCGATCTCGATTTTCGCGTCTTTTTCGGTATTGTACCATTGCCCCAAGATAGCATTCGAATCTTGGGCATTTGCTTGCAATGACAAAAGCGTAGCACCGCAAACAAGAATAAATAAAATTGATTTTCTGATCATGTTGAACTGTTTTTATTTCAAAACCTTACGAATAGTAATACTTTTACGGTGCAAAAACAAAATTCCTTTTTGATTCGAGAATTGGAATAGTTTTTTTCGAGAACATAAGCCTGAAAAACAGACAATAAATGACCGGAGTGGATGAAGAAGGGGGGCACGTTTTTGAGGTTTTCAATCGCAACTTGATTTTATTGAAGGAAAAGGCAATTTATTCACCCGAATTGGGATCACTTTTCATTTCAGACCCCCATTTTGGAAAAGCGGCTCATTTCAGGAAAGCCGGGATTCCGATCCCGGAAATCCTGCATGAGGAGGATTTGATGCGGATCAAGGAATTGATCGAAAGATACAAGCCCAAAGACATCTATTTTTTGGGAGACTTGTTTCACAGCGATCTCAATGAAAGTTGGTTTGTGCTCGAGGAATTCTCGGGATTATTCGCGGAAATAAATTTCCATTTGGTAAAGGGCAATCATGATATTTTGTCGGATGCCTGCTACCGGTCCAGTCTTTGGATTATTCATGAGGAGCCTTTGGTTTTGGGAAATCTGATCCTATCGCATGAACCCCTTTCCGCGATTCCAGAAGGAAAATTCAACCTCTGCGGCCACATTCACCCCGGCATCGCGCTCCATGGAAAAGGCAGGCAGCGATTGATGCTCCCCTGTTTTTTTGCAAATCCCCATCAAATGGTTTTACCCGCATTCGGCAGGTTCACGGGATTGGCCTCCATGAAGTGCACCAAAACCGATCAAGCCTTCGTTATCACAGACAAAAATGTCATTCCGATCGATTTAATGAAATAAGATTGGTTAAATACAGATATGCTGGTTAATTTTGAAAGAATTTGAAGTTTAAACATGAGTCGCAATCCAAGAAAAAAAGCAAAATTAGGTAGGTTCAAATTTGCATCGGTACTTTTCAGTACCACGCTTTCGCTGTTTATTGTCGGACTTTTTGGGGTGATTGTCATCCAAGCCAAAACCTTGACCAAAATCATTCGGGAGAACATCGAAATCCAGGTTTTTCTCAACAAGGACTTAAAAGAAACCGACCTTGCCAAAATCAACGATGCCTTAGTATCAAAGCCTTACATCCTCGAAAATGATGGCGTGCCCAACATCACCTTTATTTCCAAAGACGAGGCTGCAGCATCCTTTTTGGAGAATACTGGAGAAGATTTCACCCGCTTCTTGGATGACAATCCCCTGAGGGACAGCTACACCATCGCTATCAGCGAAGAATACCAAACGCCAGAGTTAATCGAAGAAATCGTACTGGAAATCCAAGGCTTGGACGGCGTATTTGAGGTCACCTACATGACTGATCTGGTAAAATCCATCAACCAAAATCTACTGAAAGTCAGTCTTGTCATGGGTGGTTCTATCCTGATCCTGATCATCACAGTGATCATGTTGATCAACAACACCATTCGACTTGCCCTTTTTTCGCAGCGTTTCCTCATCCGAAGCATGCAATTGGTGGGTGCCACAAGAGGTTTTATCAGAAAGCCTTTCTTAGGAAGAGCTTTTCTTTTTGGCGCTATCGCGGGGTTGCTCGCCTCCGCTTTTCTTTTTATCATCATCGAATATACCAAAGCCAATATCGATGGTTTCGCGATGTTACAAAACTACAATTTGCTGTATCTTCTCTTCGGAGGTTTGGTTCTGTTTGGAGCCTTATTATCTGTATTGAGTACACTCAGGGCTGTAAATAAATACCTCAACATGTCATTGGACGAACTTTACTAAAAATGAACAAAGATTCTTTCCCCTTTTCCCCGAGAAATTACAAACTGATGTTGATCGGTATCGGCATCATTGTTTTGGGCTTCATCATTATTGGACTGGATTCCGAACCCCATGGATTTGGGTTTATGGGCCTCACCCTCGGTCCAATCATCACTTTGACTGGCTTTATATTTGAATTTTACGCCATCTTCTCAAAATCAGAAAATAAGTAAATGGACATTATTGATGCGATTATCTTGGGCATAGTCCAAGGTTTGACGGAGTTTTTGCCTGTATCTTCCAGTGGCCACCTTGAAATCGGAGCAGCCATCCTCGGAGGAAACAAAATACCAAAAGAAAGTATGCTTTTCACGGTGGTGCTGCATTTTGCCACCGCTTTGAGTACCATCTTGGTTTTCAGAAAGGACATTTGGGAAATTGTCCGAGGTCTGTTCCAATTCAAATGGAACGATGAGACTAGATTTTCCCTCAAAATTATCCTATCCATGATCCCCGCAGCAATTGTTGGGCTTTTGTTTGAGGAACAATTGGAGCAATTGTTCGGAGGGAACCTTGCCTTCGTGGGATTCATGCTCTTGGTCACAGCAGTACTGTTATTCTTTGCCGACCGGGCAAAAGACACCCAGAAACCAGTCTCCTATTTTCATGCCGTCATCATCGGCATTGCCCAAGCCATTGCCATCCTTCCTGGGATATCAAGGTCCGGAGCGACGATTTCGACCTCTGTCCTCTTGGGTATCGACAAAGCCAGGGCAGCAAGATTCTCTTTTCTGATGGTCGTACCCTTGATCTTGGGAAAAATCGCCAAGGACATTCTCGATGGTGCACTTACCTATAATGGAGACAGCTTTGGCTATCTTTCCGCAGGATTTGTGGCCGCTTTTGTATCTGGCTTTTTTGCCTGTACTTGGATGATTCAATTGGTCAAGAAAAGCAAATTGACCTATTTTGCCATTTATTGTACCATAGTAGGTCTTATCGCCATCGTCTATGGCTATTTTTATATGTAATATGGAACAGGAAGCACCTTACGGAGAAGTATTTTTGATCGACAAGCCTTTTGAATGGACTTCATTTGATGTGGTCAAAAAAGTCAGAAACGCTCTTCAAATCAAAAAAGTAGGCCATGCGGGCACATTGGATCCACTGGCCACTGGATTGTTGATCGTTTGCTCTGGGAAAAAGACAAAAAGCATCGACACCTTTATGGGGCAGGAAAAGGAATATACCGGTACTTATGTATTGGGAAAAACCACTGAAAGTTTTGATCTCGAAAGAGAAATCGTGGATGTTGCCGACCCTTTCCATCTCACATTGGAGGAAATTGAAAATGCTGCTTCCCAACTTACGGGTGACATCATGCAGATACCACCAGCCCATTCCGCCATCAAGATCGGCGGGAAACGCGTTTATGAATCGGCAAGAAAAGGCATTGAAGTGAAAATCGATCCAAGACCGGTTCAAGTTTCTGTTTTTGAAATCACCAGAATGGAGCTTCCCGAGATAGATTTCAGGATTGTTTGTTCCAAGGGCACCTACATCCGAAGCCTTGCCAGGGATCTTGGGGAAATATTGGGAGTAGGCGCCTATATGTCTGCTTTGGTGAGAACCCGAATTGGAGAATTCAAGTTGGAAGATGCTGAAGGACTCTTGCCATTGATTGAAAGAATTAAAAGCAGGGCAAATGAAAATCTTTGAAGGATTAGCCAATTTTGTACCTGTGAAAAATGCCGTAGTCACGAGTGGAACCTTTGACGGGGTACATCTCGGCCACCAAAAAATCCTTAAAAGGATCCGCGACATTGCAGATCAATTCAATGGTGAGACGGTCTTGATCACTTTTTGGCCCCATCCAAGGTTGGTGCTTTTTCCCCATGAACACAATTTGCGCTTGTTGAGCACTTTTGAAGAAAAGGCAAAACTCCTCAGGGAATATGGAATCGACCATTTGGTCACACTACCCTTCACGAAAGAATTTTCAGAAATGAGCTCTGAGGACTTTATCCAAAAAATTCTTGTAGAGAAAATCCAAACCAAAAAACTGGTGATCGGGTACGACCATCGATTCGGAAAAAATCGGGAGGGAAGTTTTGAGTACTTGAAGGAAAATATACAAAAATACCATTTTGAGTTGGAAGAAATCCCACGAGAAGATATCGATCATGTGGGCATTTCCAGTTCCAAAATCAGAAGAGCCCTTGAAATCGGCAACATTGAAATTGCCAATGAGTACTTGGGTAGGGATTATGAGCTGAATGGCATCATTATCAAAGGCCAACAATTGGGCAGATCCATAGGATTCCCGACAGCCAACATCTATATTCCCAACGATTATAAACTTGTCCCCTGCGATGGCGCCTATGCGGTGAAAGTAAGTGTGGAAGGGGCGATTTATAAAGGAATGCTCAACATTGGCATGAGACCAACCGTTGACGGAACTAGTCGCAGTATCGAAGTGAATCTCTTTGATTTTAATGGAGATCTGTATGATTTGCGGGTTTGTGTTTATTTTAAGGCTTATCTTAGACCAGAAGTCAAGTTTTCAAATCTTGAATCCTTAAAGGCCCAACTTGAAAACGACAGAATAAAGGCCATTGAAATTTTGTCCCAACAATAACCCAAACGAACGAACGATGATCAATAAAACGGTAAAAGATGCAACCGAAGCTGTTAAGGACGTTTTCTCCAATTCTGTCCTTATGTTTGGCGGATTTGGCTTATGCGGTATTCCTGAAAATTGCCTTAGGGCATTGCTTCTTAAGGATTTGACTGGACTGACCTGTATCTCCAACAATGCCGGTGTGGACGATTTTGGCATAGGACTGATGCTTCAAAAACACATGGTCAAAAAAATGATCTCCAGCTATGTTGGTGAAAATGCCGAATTCGAAAGACAACTCCTCAGCGGAGAACTTGAAGTGGAATTGATCCCCCAAGGAACCTTGGCCGAGAGAGTAAGGGCTGGAGGAGCAGGAATCCCTGCATTTTTCACCCCTGCAGGCGTAGGAACCGAAGTGGCAGATGGAAAGGAAATCCGGGAGTTTGACGGGAAACTTTATCTTTTGGAGAGATGGTTGAAAGCCGATTTTTCCTTTGTAAAAGCCTGGAAGGGAGATACGGCAGGCAATCTTATTTTCAAGGGAACCGCCAGAAATTTCAATCCCATGATGGCAACAGCTGGGAGAATCACAATTGCTGAAGTTGAGGAATTGGTGCCGGCTGGTGAACTGGACCCCAATCAGATCCACACACCAGGTATTTATGTACACAGGATTTTCCAAGGGGAAAAGTACGAGAAAAGAATTGAGCAAAGGACAGTCAGTAAATAAACTGAATTTTTAATTGGAATAACCGCAGGTTTTCCAATTAAAAGGAGAACTCCAAAGTTCAAAAAAATCTGTTTTTCACAAAATCAAAAACCCAAATTTTCCATGCTAGACAAAAACCAAATTGCCAAAAGGATCGCCAAAGAGGTCAAAAACGGTCAGTTCATAAATCTAGGAATCGGAATCCCTACCCTGGTAGCCAACTATATCCCCGAAAACCTTGAAGTGGTATTGCAATCGGAAAATGGTCTGCTGGGAATCGGTCCTTTTCCCACAGAAGAAAACGTGGATCCGGACTTGATCAATGCCGGAAAGCAAACCATTACCATGGTGCAAGGTTCCTCTCTTTTCAGCTCGGCAGATTCTTTTGCCATGATCAGGGGTGGACATATCCATCTGACCATCCTTGGGGCCATGGAAGTTTCCGAAAACGGGGACATTGCAAATTGGAAAATCCCAGGAAAAATGGTCAAGGGAATGGGGGGTGCCATGGATTTGGTCGCTTCAGCGGAAAATATCATCGTGGCGATGCAACACTGCAGCAAGGATGGCCAATCCAAATTGTTAAAAGAGTGTTCTCTCCCGATTACAGGGATGAGGTGCGTGAAAAAAATAGTGACGGATTTGGCCGTCTTGGATGTTTTGCCAGAAGGAGGGTTCAGACTTTTGGAAAGAGCGCCGGGGGTTTCTGTGGATGAAATCAAAGCCAAAACAGAAGGGAAATTGGTCATCGACGGGGAAATCCCTGAAATGGTATTCGACTGATCAAAATCGGACCGGAAAGAAAGCTGAGATTTGCTGATAAAAAAAGCACAACGCATATATCCCTATTATTTTTCGGAACTCAAACAAAGGTTTTGTAGTTTTGCATTCCTAATCATCCAATAAAAAATGAAAAGTTCGGAGATAAAATTCAAAATCAATCTTGACGATAAAAACCTTCCCAAAACCATTCAATGGGATGCTTCCGATAAGGAAGGTGAAGGCTTGGAAGACACCAAAAGCATCAGTTTGAATGTTTGGGACAATCTCAACCACAGCACGCTTAGAATTGACCTTTGGACAGAGGACATGTCTGTGGTGGAGATGAAACGGTTTTATATCGACATTCTTGGGGGAATGGCCCAGACCATTTTGAACGCCACCGGTGATGAATTTATCGCTGACGAAATAAAAGTGCTATGTGACCGTCTTGTCAAACACGTCAACGAAGAAAACAAAAAATCAATCCAATAAAACACAAAAAAGTCTGACCGAATCGTCAGACTTTTTTTTTGAATATTTCAATAGAATATTTTTTAAATCCATGAACTACATTTGAATTCAACCCTGTTTTTAATATTTCAGACTTGATTCCTCTTTTTCTCAAAACGATCCCTTCGTAATGAAAGAAGGAATTCCACTTTGCTTTCAAAATTTATTGGAACTCCTATATTGATAAATGATAATTTCGTTTAAATTTCACATTAATTAACGATTGATAAAATCGTTGGTGTCTGTTTTATCCTAAACCCAAAATCCTTATGCGAAAATTTACTAAAAACCTTTGTCAAACCATCTTGATACCGCTGGTCATGCTGACCTTTGGATTCACGGATGTATTGGCACAGACCACCACTATTTCCGGAACCGTAACTGATCAGGATACCAAAGAAACCTTGATTGGCGTCAATATCATCGTCAAAGGAAAAGTAATCGGAACAGTAACAGACCTCAGAGGAAAATTCAACCTCAGGGTGAACCAAGATCCACCTTTGACACTTGTTTTTTCGATGGTGGGGTTTACTTCGCAAGAAGTGGAAATAACCCAAAACAACGTTTCTGATTTGAAAATCAGTATGTCTGAACAGACATTACTTGGTCAGGAAGTGGTGGTATCTGCTTCAAGGATTGAAGAAAGCATTCTCCAGTCCCCTGTATCGATCGAAAAAATGGATATTTTGGCAATCAGAGATACTCCTGCTGACAATTATTACAAAGGAATTGCAAACCTAAAGGGTGTGGATGTTACCTCCTCCTCCGTTAATTTCCAAATCATAAACGCAAGGGGATTCAACTCGACTGGAAATACCAGATTTGTCCAACTGACAGATGGAATGGATACACAAGCTCCAGCACTGAACTTCCCAATTGGAAACCTAAACGGTCCCTCGGAATTGGATGTGGAAAGTGTTGAGTTCATTCCAGGTGCGTCCTCTGCACTTTATGGCCCAAATGCCTTCAACGGAATTCTTTTGGTCAACAGCAAGAATCCTTTTGAATACCAAGGTTTCAGTGCTTTCTACAAACAAGGGTTCAATCACTTTTCAGGCACACCAGGAGAACCAAGTAGCCCACAGCCGATGTATGAAGGTTCAATTCGCTACGCAAAGGCCTTCAACAACAAGTTTGCTTTCAAATTGAATGCTTCCTTTATGAGAGCCGAAGACTGGTACGGAACAGACCTCTCCGACCTCAACAAAAGAACCCAAGGAGACTTGCCCACCAATCCAGGTGCAAACAGTGTCCACGTTTTCGGTGATGAGGTTTCCAACAATATCGGTCTTTTGAGAAATGTAGGTGCCATTCAACAACAGGCGAATGCCTTGGGGATTGGTGGGTATATCAATAGCATTCCCGACCAAGTAGTTTCCCGTACCGGTTATGATGAAAGACATTTGGTTGATTATGGTGCGAAAAATTATAAGGTCAATGCGGCATTGCATTACAGGGTCACTGATAAGGCAGAATTGTCCTACACCTTGAACTATGGTTCAGGTACCACGGTCTATACTGGTGCTCAGCGCTATTCCTTAAGAAATTTCGAAATCAGCCAGCACAAACTTGAGCTAAAAGGCGACAATTTTTTCTTGCGTGCTTACACAACGAGAGAAAATTCCGGTGATTCTTACATTGCTGACCTTACCGGAGTAAACATCAACGATCAATGGAAAGACAATTCCACTTGGTTTGGTCAATACACTTTGGCTTACATGGGTGCCATCGCACAGCAAGGTGTAGGTCCTGGCGCATTGGGTACGACCCAGCAGCAGGCCGTTGCCCATGGTGCTGCCCGTGGATTTGCGGATCAAGGACGTTTTATGCCTGGAACACCAGAATTCGAAAATGCATCGAGCGAAGTAAGGAAAAACTTTATCCCACAAGGTTCGCTTTTCAATGACAGGTCAAGAATGTACATGGCAGAAGGACAATATGATTTCAAAGAGGAAATTTCCTTTATGGACCTTCAGGTTGGCGGTTCTTACAGGGTTTATGATTTGAATTCCAACGGAACCATTTTTGCGGATGTGGAAGGAAACAACATCACGATCAGTGAATATGGTGCTTTTGCACAGGCAGGAAAAAGAGTACTCAATGACAAATTGAAATTCATGGGTTCATTGAGATATGACAAAAACGAAAACTTTGACGGTCAGTTTAGCCCAAGGATTTCCGGTGTTTTCACAGAGAAAAACCAGAATTTCAGGGTCTCCTATCAGACAGGTTTCCGGATGCCTTCAACCCAAGCCCAGCACATCGACTTGAATGTGGTTTCTGCAAGATTGATCGGCGGACTTCCTTTTTATCGTGATAAATATGACGTTTTCACCAATGCCTTTACTTTGGCTTCCGTCAACAATTACGTAGCCGCAGTTGGTGCTGGAGCAAGCCCGGTTTCGCCACAGGCCACTGCATTGTTGCAACCCATTACGGAATTGCCTGCTTTGAGACCAGAGCAAGTAAGATCCATCGAACTTGGCTACAAAAGCCTCTTGGCCAATAGCAAACTCATGATTGATTTTGCCTATTACTACAACGTTTACAATGATTTCATAACGCAGACATCTGTCAGAAAAGCGCCAGGACCAATCTTCCCGGTACCAACTTCGAATGCGGAACTGTCGATCAATGCGATCAACGCCCCTACCCTCTTGACTCCAATCACTATCCCTGGGAGAGAAAATACTTTCCAAACCTACACCAACTTAGTAAACGAGGAAGTAAGGGCACATGGAGCAGCAATCGGAATGGCTTATAATCTTCCTAAAAACTATTCAATCTCTGGTAATTATAATTTCAACAGATTGATCACAGACATCGGCGAAGATTTCCTTTCAGAATTCAACACCCCTGAGCATAAAGTGAACCTTATATTTGGAAATAGAAAATTGACTAAGAATGTGGGATTCAATGTTGCTTATCGTTTCCAGACCGCATTTGATTGGGAATCGTCCTTTGCAGTTGGACGCGTACCTGAGGTGCATACAGTAGATGCTCAGGTAAGTTATAAGGTAAGTCCATGGAAATCCATCATCAAATTGGGAGGATCCAATATCTTCAACAATCGGTATATCCTCAATTACGGTGGCCCGACAATTGGATCGATTTATTATATCTCCATCACCTTTGATGAATTGTTCAATTAAAAAAATCCATGAATATGAAAAATATAAATAAATATTTATACCTCATTTTATTAGGCTCATTTACTGCGTGTACCTATGATTTCCCTGAAGAGGTCATTCAGGAACCTACCGCAGGCGAGGCTAATTTTACCAAAATGATAAGCGTAGGGAATTCCCTTACGGCCGGTTTTATGGATGGCGCACTCTATACCAGAAGCCAGGACAATTCCTTTGCGGTCATCCTATCGGATCAAATGGTCCCCGTTGGCGGTGGGGCATTCAACGTCCCCAATATCAATTCTGTAAATGGATTCTTTGGCCTCGCTCCTGATGGCCAAACACCATTGGGAAGATTAATCCTTACGGTCAATCCACAAACTGGAGCAACGGGACCTGCACCAATTGGACTTGGTGAAATCCCAACGGCTTTTACGGGTGACAAATCGGCATTGAATAATTTTGGCGTTTCCGGTTCCACATTGTTGACTTCCCTGATCCCCCAGACCGGAGGACCAAACGTTCCTCAAAACCCAGCTTTCAATCCCTTGTATGCAAGATTTGCCTCCAATCCAGGGGAATCTACCATTATCGGTGATGCTGCGGCAGCCTTGGGTAATGGAGGAACTTTCTTTACTTTCTGGTTGGGAAGCAATGACGTCTTGGGTTACGCTTTGGGTGGAGCCTCAAACCCGGCTATACTCACTTCAAATATCAATTTTGAACAAAGATTGAGTTTGGCCTTAGGCACAATGCTGCAAGCAAACCCTGAAGCCAAAGGCGCTGTCGCCAATATTCCAAACTTAAATGTATTGCCTTATTTCAATTTAGTGCCTTGGAATGCACTTCCTTTGGATCAGGGAACTGCTGCTTTTGTCAATCAGGCTTATCTTCAATACAACGGAGGACTTGCCCAATTGGCAGGAATGGGATTGATCACTGAAGCTGAAAAAACCAGAAGGACCATTGTGTTTAAGGCTGGCCAAAATGGCTTTGTGATGGCGGACAAAAATCTTACTGACTTGACTGGTTTTGGATTGCCTTCCATCCGTCAAAGCAACAATACAGATAAGCCCGTCCTGACTTTATCCACCGCATTGGGCGTTGCAGTCGGCGGCAATCCACAATTGGTCAGAGGGGTAAGTTTTCCTGTGGAAGACAGTTTCGTCCTGACCCAAATGGAACAAGAGGAATCGCAGGCAAAAATCACTGCCTTCAATGCTTTGATTGCAGCTGCAGTTCAGGCATCCAGCAATCGATTGGTTTTGGTAGACGTCAACAATTTCCTCAATCAAGTACTCCAAGGCCAAGTCAATGCAGGCGGTGCTTCCTTGACTGCTTCCATTATACCTCCTAACGGTGGTTTTTCGGTTGACGGGGTGCATCCAAATGCAAGATCGCATGCATTCATTGCCAATCTCTTTATTGATGCCATCAATGCAAAATGGGGTGCAAATATCCCTAAATCCAATCCAAATGCCTATCCAGGAAATGATCTTCCTGTAGGAGGTTGATTTTGGTTGGCATTGGGATTCGTCATTGTGAATAAAAAGGAATGGGGAATGCCTTCATTCGGGAATTAAAACCTCAACAGAGGGTTTAAATTCCTCCTCCAATAAAATAGAAAAGAAGCCATCCTTTCGGAATGGCTTCTTTTTTTGTGCCCATGTCTGAAACCCCTGTGATGCATTTCCATTTCTATTCCGGCCTGAAATTGCTTCATAATCAGTCGAATACTTCTGTTTTTGACCGCGCTGTATTGGGCTATTAATTAATCTCCAAATAGTCTGATTTTCTTGTAATTACTAATTACTGTCCAATCAGGACCTCTAATGCATATTTCGGGTTTAAATCCAAAATGGGTTACCATCCTTAAAACCAAAAAGTCCTTCACGATTTTCTTTCCGAAAATCGTGAAGGACTTTTTGTGTACTCCTGTTATACAATGCTTTTCAATCCATCAATCTTCCTCTTTCAAAGTGGCCAAGAAACTGACCAGATCCCTGATTTCCCTTCTGGAAAGCATATCTTTCATGTCTGGCATGCTGGAGGCTGCATTTTTCCGGGAAACCACATGCGCTTTTTGGATCAAGGTATCGGGCCTATTGCCCATCTTGACCAAGAAAGTACTGTTGGTTTCTTTTTCAAGAACACCATTGAGGGCCTTGCCATTGTTCAGCTCCAACATCACCACTCCGAATCCAGGTGATAATTTTTTACTGGGGTCGATCAAGGATTCCAATAGATCCTGCCTGTCAAGTCGAGCGGCAACGCCATTGAGTCTTGGCCCTGCTATCCCCCCAAAATCGTCATAAGAATGGCAACGCATACATTGTCCCACTTGGGATTGAAAAAATATCCTTCTTCCCTTGATCACATCTCCACCTTCCAAGCTGCTTTGGTAGGACGCCAGCGCATCTCCTTTCCACAGTTTGGTTTCCGCTTCGGTATATTTTGATTTCAAATCAGCATCTCCAGTATTGACAATTGCCTCTGAAAACTCCAGTAACACTTCCGTCTTCAATTTCCCCTTTTCCATATCTGCCAGAAGTTTCCCAAAAGTCTCCTTGGTCGCGGACACAGGCAAAGCTCCCAATGCGATCAATGCCGCTTGCTTCTCTTCCACCGTTCTTTTTTGGATGACGTCATTCAACAGATTGACTTTTAAGTCATCTGACAAATTAAGATTCCCAAGCAAATCCAAGCCAACCACCCGAACGGATTTCTCACTGTCCTCCAATGCAATCTTAATGGCCTCAGCTGTATTGGGGGCCTCCATGGCAGTCAACGCCCTTATCGCTGTCATTCTCACCTCAGGATCTCTGTCACGCTTCAAGGCCCCCAATAAAGGCTCCGATGCTTCCGTTATGCGCAGTTTTCCTGTCGCCATGACAGCGCTTAACCTGATGTCTGTTTCCTTACTTTGAAAAAGCTCCAACAAAGGCGTGGAAGATGCTTTTCTGACTATCGAGGGCTCTCTGGTGATTGTGCCCCTATTTCGACCATCTACCCTATCCAAAACCGAAGGTTTTGTCCATGTACTCAAGGCTTCTATGGCTTCCTTTCTCATGGCAACAGGTGCTTTTTCCATCGCCATATAAGCGATCAAGTTTTGCATAGATCTTTCCGTGCCCACCCTAAGATTGGCACTGATGGCTCTTCTGATCAAGGCCTCATTGGAAAAAGGAGTACTGAGCAACAAATCCGCCAAAGCTGGTAATGCTGGCTCAATGGAGAAATCATCGTTGATGGCCCTTGCGGCTTCGGTGACGATCCATTCGTTTTTATCGGAAAGGAAATTGGCAATCCCCTTGTCCTCCATCCTTCTCAAAGCCAAAACGGCTCCCATTCTAACCGCATCACTTGGATGCGAAGACAATTTTGCGATGGCTTCCGGTTTGTTGATTCTTGCCAAAGCCAAACTTGCAGCATGACGGATAAAAGCATCCTCATCATTGTTCTTTTCGAGATACGCTATCAATGGGTTTATGGCCGGCTCAAAAGCGATCCTGCCCAAGGCTTCAGCAGCAAAGAAGCTTGCCCGACTATTTTCGTCTTTTAAGAGAGGCAAGAGATCATTTCCCGCATCCTTAAATCGAATATCCCCGATCCATTTAGCTGCCTGCGCCCTGATTTCCGGGTCGGAATCCTTGAACAAAGGCACCAAAGCTTTTGCGTACTTCATGTCCTTCATTCTGGCCAACTGGCTCATCCCGACAATGGCATTGATCCGAGCCACTTGGTTGTCCTTGCTTGCAATTACCGATTCAAAAACTTTTGCCCCCTTGTCACCACGCGTAGCCAGTTCGAATTGTGCTTTCCTTCGGATCCTCATGTCTGCATGTTGGAGGTATTTCTCCAAGTCGGCTTCCTTGAGTTTTTTATAATCCAATACAATAAGTTTTTGTGTTTCCTGTCTTTCAGCAGAATTGGCTCCTTCGGCATCATCCAGTTTCCAGACCCTACCGTAATTTTTGGTATCCCAACCATTGATCCAATCTGACAAATACAATGAGCCATCCGGACCAAAATCCAAACCCGTTGGCAATACTCCTCCCAAAATCTTCTTGGTTTCTGCCAATTCAAAGCTGGCTCCTTTTGGCTTTAATTTGAAAGCATGGATACCAGACCTGGCTGGGTTGCCTACAAATTCCACTACAAAAAAGGTGTTTTTCCATTTTGGACTCAAGGCTGTTCCTGGATTGTAAACCATTCCCGTAGGTCCATTGACATAGTTGACAATAGCAGGGGTTATATAGGCAGGTTGTTTTTCATGACGGGGAAGATTCAAGCCCTCATCCATCCAAACCTTGTACGTATTGTTGTCTGGATCACGGTACTTGCCAAACTGCCAATTGATCCTCCAACCGGTATCGGATCCATTGACCAAATAAACCAAACGCTCACTCTCTCCTCGATGATCCCCATCGTTGTCAACCGAAATCAGGTTGTTGAATTCATCGAAAACAAATTCATGGGTATTTCTGACACCCATGGCAAAAATCTCAAAATCACTTCCATCCGGGTTGGCCCTGGCGATGACACCACGGTTTGGATACTTCCATTCTGTCCCATCGGGACCTTTTCCATTGAAACCAATATCTCCAATTCCCCAATAGATCCTTCCATCCGGTCCTTCTTCAAGACCAGACATTCCGTGTCCACCAAAGCCGACATGAACGCCATACCCATGGGAAATGGAGGTCTTTTCATCCATAATCCCGTCACCGTTGTTGTCCTTCAGTCTCCACATATCAGGACCGACGCCTACAAACAGGTCATCCCCGCGCTTCATCACCGCTCCAGCAACATCTGTGACCTCATCGTGGAAATCCTCCACCATGATCTGGGAATAATCCGCCAATCCGTCTCCATCAGTATCCATGACGCGGTAAATCTGTTCTTTCTCGATCAGCATGTCTCTCCAATCGTGGGAACCGTCACCATTCACATCCCCCAACCATTGGTTTTCACTGCTTCTCTCCGGAGAAAGTTCTTCCCTCAAAAACGCTCTTTTTTCTTCAACGGTCTGAAGACTTATCGATCTGATTTCCCAACTTTGATGACCCCGAATATCGAACTCGGAGTTTTTCTGACGGTTGGTCCTTGAATAGTATAAAACCCCATTCTCGTCCACATTGATGGAAATGGGATCATTGATCAGGGAGTCGACTGCCCACAATTTGAGCGTCAATCCCTCTTCAATTTCCGGGTTGACGAGTGCTTCTATTTCGGCAGCCATGGCCTGAACAGTGGCTTGATCGAGTCGTTTCTCCCTGAGGTCCACAGGGGGTTTTTCTTTGCAAGAAGTGGCCAGCATCGAAAAAGCAAAGAAAGTACAGCAGGCAGCAAAAAAAACATTTGGAAATGGAGGTTTAGGCTTCATTGGTTTTAGGCTTTGTTAAATCATTGAATATAAAGCAGAAATATAGTGAAAATGTCATTTATACACATAAAATTTTGACAATCGGTTCTATTTTAAATTATACTTCGCTTTGAAGGATGAGGGGTTTAAAAATTCAGGCAAATTCTACGAAGGGTAGTTGGGCTTCAATCCATGTTATGCGTTCCCAATTCTATTCCGGTGAAATTGCTAAAAAGCAATCTGTTATTTCTGTTTTTGGCTTCACCAAATCGGTACGATGTCCTATTCTTCAGATGGTTTGATTTTCTTGCAGTGTCAATCCCTATGCGGAAACTTCTTGCACAATCCGGGTTTAAGGGATAGAAAGGTACTTTTGGACAAAGGCAATGCGGCAGTGATCCCAAAAATTGAAAGGCTATTTTTTAGGATTGGTTTGGACAGCTGTTTTTTGGATTCTATATTGTCGGCCCAATGATCTTCCCCAGAATGGAAACACGCCAGATCATTTCAAGGATTTAAGTATCAAAGCCATTAAAAAACATTGAATTTCAAATCTTTTTCCTCAAAACCTATGCTCGACCAAATATCCTCCCCTACCCTTTTGCTCAACGAGCAGATCTGTAGAAACAACCTCAAAAAAATGGCCGATAAAGCCAAAAGGAACGGGATGAAACTTGTACCCCATTTTAAGACAGCCCAATCACAACAGATTGGGGAATGGGCAAAGGAATATGGTATCCGGGAAATCACGGTTTCATCGATCAAAATGGCAGAATATTTTTGTGGCCAAGGTTGGGACAATATCCATATCGCATTCCCTTTCAATCCTAGGGAAACCAAAAAAATCAATGATTTGGCCAAAGACCAATCGCTGTCGGTCCAACTGATCAACGTGGCCGTGACCGAAAAACTGGCCATGGAACTGGAAAATCCCCTGGGCTTTTTCATCGAAATCGATGCGGGATATGGAAGAACGGGAGTTGCGGTTACCGATTTCGAATTGATCGAAGGGATCATGAGGATGGCAATAAAAACGGATAAACTCAAGTTCAAGGGATTTTATATCCATGCGGGTCACTCCTATTATGAAAAGGACATCGAAAAGCTTTATGACGAGACGAGAGCTGCGTTAAACATGCTCAAGAATAAATACAGGTCTGAATATCCTGAATTGGTGACACGAACGGGAGACACTCCGGGATGCTCGGTCATTGAGGATTTTGGAGACATCGACGAGATGGGCCCAGGTAATTTTGTATTTTATGACCTGATGCAGGTAAATTTAGGCAGCTGTAAAAGAGAAGACATTGCTGTAGCACTTGCCGTCCCTGTAGTGGATATCCATCTTGGACGCAAAGAAATCTTGGTCCACGGTGGTGGTGTCCACTTGGCAAAGGATGTATTGACGGAGCCCGATGGTTCAAAGAACTTTGGGGAAGTGGTCTTTCTGAACGAGAATGGATGGGAAATTCCTAGCGAAAGGTCATTCCTAAAAAGTATTTCCCAGGAACATGGCCTTATCAAAGCTTCAGATGAATTGCTGGCCAAAGTTAAAGTTGGTGATCTTTTGGGGATTTTACCCATCCACAGTTGCATGACGGCGGATTGTATGGGCGCTTACCTCAGCCTAAATGGCCAAATTGTTGATCATGTTGAAGGCCACTAAGTTTTTGATTAACAAAACCGTCAATTGATAAAATAGACAACCCCTAGCTTCAGTAAAAAATCATTTCGGTCAGTCTGGTAACGGATTTCAGGATTGATCCCAAGCTCGTCACTGAGTTTGATGATCCCGCCTGCACCTATGTTGATTGAATTGAAGTTCAATCGTTCATTGGGAATTGCTTCAAACTTTCTTGTGTAGTAACCATATCCGGCCAAACCGTAAAATTGAAGTTTTTCTTCTGTGAAATAATATCGGATATTGACATCCACTCCACTCGCTTTTCCTTTTTTAGGAAGAAAAATACTGTAGGATGGTACAATGGAGACATTGTCAAAGGCAAAGTATTCCCCCGTAAAATTCATTCCAAAAAATCCAGCATTTATCGCATATTCATTTGCATAATAAATCCTTTGCTGTCCCTTGTATTGAGCAGAAGCCAAGTTAGTAAA
The DNA here is from genome assembly GCF_000381545.1 of Rhodonellum psychrophilum GCM71 = DSM 17998. Classification (GTDB taxonomy): domain Bacteria; phylum Bacteroidota; class Bacteroidia; order Cytophagales; family Cyclobacteriaceae; genus Rhodonellum; species Rhodonellum psychrophilum. The sequence goes on from NZ_KB906675.1 coordinate 28,396, forward strand.
ACCCGTGAAAACCAAAAAAAACAAAACAACCTTCATCATCCTCATATCCAATTATTTCTTAAAATTTCAGGTCTGTGGCTTTGATTACAGGCCTTCTCTTGTTCCGCAAGTCCAAGGTGTACATTAGATTGAGCCGTATGATGTGTCTATTTCTAAAAGTCCCGGGAGTGGAAGTGGGACCATAGGTCCACATATGACCTCCAAAAAACATAAAATTGTTATGGGTATATCCGATAGCAGTATAGACTCTGTTTTCTTCCAAAATGTTGAGGATATGATTTCCCGTCTCAAAAAATATCTCATTTGATGGGGCCAAGAAGAGGGTTTTATTCTCCATTCTTGGTTTATTCAAAGGGATATAAGCCGTGATTTTATATCGATACCTATTGGTATACAAATAATCTGCTCCAATCAGATTGCTTCTTTTGTATCTGTGCTCAAATCGAAATTGGTGAAGGACTTTCACTCTCCCCACATTCTGGGTAAGCAGCCACTGGTGCCAAAATCTAGGTTCCAAAGTGGAATTGACAAACTCTGGATTTTCAGGGTCCGGCGTAAAATTCCAAACCAGCGTCGGCCCAAAAGTCACCTCAAAATTATCGGCAATCAAGTAGGTCAGCCCAAATCTGTTATAGACTTGACTTATCCTCCCCACAAAATCGGAACGATTGTCAATGCTGTTTTTTCTCCTGTAGTGATTTTCCTGATACCAAAACCATTTGTCACTGAGCCTCAGTTTCAAATAAAACCCATTCCAACTTTCGGTAGTCGGGGCGAGATTTGTCCTTTCGGTGATTGCGGTTTCTTGAGCGATAGATGGATTTATGGATATTGACATCAAAAAAACCAATACCTTAATCCCTCTACAAAGATTCTTTAACAACATTGATTTTTTATTATAAATCCAATAATGATTTTAATCCACTGATTGATTCCCTACGGTTGAGCCTTCTTTCCAGTCTCCGGGTGTCGGCTGAGTACAACTCAAGCATTCTGACGTTCAATTTCTCGATTTTATTCAACCAAGTTTTGATCTCGGTATATTCCTGCTCAGATTTTATCTGGTCCAGGTAATATCCAAAAACCTTTTGTCCGGCCTCAAAAAGCCTTTCCTTAACCCTTTGGTCATATCTGGTGTAGGTAAATGGGTTGAATACCTCTTCCATGTACAAGTCGTCCAATGTGGCATTGACGGCATGGATTTTCAATAGTTTTGGGTGCTGGATTTCCATTTCCGATAACAAATCCAAGATCACCTGGCCAGCCTGGTTCTTGAGTTCAAAATCATCCTCCTTGGCATAATTTTCATTCAGTCGATTGAATGCCGTAGTCAGAATATTAACCCGTATTGCTTCCACCAAACTCTTTTCTTCAGAACTGAAACCGTCTTCACCATCAAATGAATAAAGCTTAACCATTGCTTCTTTCTTGACTTGAATATTCTTTTCCAAATTCCTCAAACCTTCATTTTTTTCGATCCGTCTCAAGGCAAAATCCACTATGGATTTTTGCCTTTCCACCTCAGCCACCATTTGATCGAGATAAGAATCCGTCAATGCAAAAAAACTTTTTTCCTGATCGTCTATTGTGTACTCGATTGTTTTCTGGATTTCCTCGTCACCAAACGTGAAATTGATCAGATCCTTATCAGACAAAAAGGAAGGTCTTCTCTCTTCAAAATATCCAAGATCAAAATATTGGATATCCTTCGAATCAAACAATTTGACCAATTCTCCAAGCTGTGTTATTTTCACTTTGTACAGCTGAAAAAACGCATGTGCTTTGGCCAAAGAATCAGATTGAAACCTGTTGAGCGCCAAGGCATTTTTTTCTGAATACTCAGTCACAATCTCTTTAAGGCCATTGTATTTTAGAGGAATTCCCACCAATGCACTTTGATCATCCCTATTGATCTCAAAGACAAATCTCTTGGTGTGGATCGGTGTTTCGATCAATAAGCCCTCAGCATTGACGAACGCCTCATCGAATTTCAATATCTTGCGAAGAAAGGAACTGATAAATGCATTGCCAGAATTTTGCTCAATAACTTCTTTGTAATCTTCCAAAAAGCCATCATTAAAAAACAATCCGAACTTTTCGTCAGCAATTCTGAAACCTGAGTTTTGTTTGTTGTTGACCAGCTGGAGTTTTTCAATAGTTTTGAAAAACACAAGTTCTTCGATCAATGAATCGTTCTCAAGATCCCTTTTGACCAATCCCAAAAGAAACCCCTTTTCGTATTTCCGGATCTCGGATACGAATCTACCACCATCTTCGTATACCAGTGTCCATTCGCCATTCATCAGGCCTCCCTCAAGCACTTCTCCTCGAATAAAATGGGTTCCTTTGCCGTTGAATTCTTTATATTGAAATTTCCCGACGATATCTCCTTTTTTGAACCTGATTTCTTCTGCCTGGGCTTTCGGTTTTAATTTGCCTTCGGAAAATTCATTTTGGACAAAAGCCCAGCGACCATCCGGTATTCCCTGGGAATAGGAAGATTTCAACTTGAATTGCTCACTGTTCAAATCTATAACCACCTTAAAATCTTCGATGTCTTTCAAGACAACATTATGTCTCTCATCTTCATATTCCCAAATTCCCGACTTTAGGTTGTTTTGGAATTGACCGATGATCTCGGTACTATAAAAAATCGTATTGTCAAGCTTGTCGATTTGTTTTCGGAAAAACTGAAAATTACCGTCTTTGATAACCTCTTCGTTTTTTCCTTGGATAAATTCGAAGACACTCTCCCCTTTCAAACCATTGAAAGTATAAGCTCCAGAGTATAATTGTTGGGCTGGGAGTAAAAAGGGAAAGAGAAGGATTAAAAAGGAGACTGTAAATCTTTTCATATTTGGATTTTTCCTAAACAACAAAACATTTCAACTTGTTAAAGTATCAAGTTGAAATGTTCTATAATTTATTGCAAACATATAATTTTTTTGCCCCCCCACCAAATCAAATGGGGACTATTGGAATCTCCTCGCTTTTTATCAATATCGATTTTGAGTGATTTCCTGCAAGGATTTAAGCCAACAATTCAGAAGAAAACTTCTCAAATCAATAACCCAAAATCTTCAACATACTTCCGCTGGTCTGCTCTGGGGCAAATAGCCAATGTGAGATATTTCCATCGGCATCCCTGTCAATGATCACATGCTTGGGGGCAGGAATCAGGCAATGTTGAATCCCTCCGTAACCGCCCAAAGACTCCTGATAGGCTCCTGTATGGAAAAATCCTATGTATTGCTTCTTTTTCTCTTCGATTTTAGGGAGATAGATATTGAACTGGTGTGCTTCCGAATTGTAATAATCCATGCTGTCACAAGTCAATCCACCCAATGAAATGTTGTGGTATTCCTCGTCCCAGTTGTTCACCGCAAGCATGACGTATTTCTGGTTCAGTCCCCAACTGTCTGGTAACTGGGTGATGAAGGATCCATCGATCATGTACCAAAGCTCTTTGTCGTTCTGGAGCTTTTCGTTCAGGACCGAGTACAAAACAGCACCGCTCTCCCCTACTGTATAGCTTCCAAATTCCGTGAAGATATTCGGTTCAACCGTATTGTTTTTGGCACACATCCATTTGATGTTCTTGATGATCTGATCGGCCATATATTGGTAATCATAATCGAAGAAGACATTGGTTTTGATCGGCCATCCGCCACCGATATCCATGGTATCCAAAGAGGGTGATATTTTTTTCAAATCCACATACTTTTGGATAAAACGGGTCAATTCAGACCAATAATATGCCGTATCGCGGATACCGGAATTGATGAAGAAGTGGAGCATCTTCAGGCTCACATTTGGATTGTTCTTGATTTTTTCCTCGTAAAGGCTGATGATGTCATTGTATCTGACGCCCAATCTTGACGTATAAAAACCGAATTTGGGTTCCTCATCGGCAGCGATCCGAATCCCCACTTTGAAAGGAACTTTCACATGCTCCAAATAGTAGTCTATTTCCGTCAGGTTGTCCAAAATCGGCACACAGTTTTCGAATCCATCATTCAGCAATTCTGTGATGTATTGCTTGTAAAGATCCCTTTTAAAACCATTGCAGACAATGTGGGTCTGTTTGGTGATTTTTCCTTTTTCAAAAAGATTCCTGACCAGGGGAATGTCAAATGTCGAGGAGGTTTCGATATGAATATCGTTTTTCAAGGCCTCATCCAGCACAAAACTGAAATGGGAGGATTTTGTACAATAACAATAGGTATAGGAACCCTTGTAATCGTGCGATTTCATTGCATTCCCAAAATAGGACTTGGCATTCTGGATGCTTTCTGAAATCTTGGGTAAGTAGGTCAATTTCAATGGCGTGCCATACGTGGCAATGATTTCCATCAAATTCACACCATTAAAATATAACTCGTTGTTTTCTACATTAAATTCCTTAGTGGGAAAATCAAAAGTCTGCTCGATGAGGTCAATGTATTTGTTCATTTCAAGTATCAGAATGGTTACAATGTTACAGGCTGTAAAATTTGCTTTTAATATTGGGAATTCAAACGAAAGAGGGGAAAAACCTCTTGGCCCTTCCCCTCTTTATATCATGATCTTGAATGAATGAAAATTGGAAAATATATTTGAATCCAATTAATAAAACAGTTCCTTTTTGAGCAACTGCTCTTCATTTTCAAACCTTTGTTGGTTTTGGATGATTTTTTTGAGGATGGATTTGAACCTGATTTCCTCCTCCACGATTCCAAATATTTTTTGAAGATAACCTTTCACAGTTTCGGAATTCGATGCATAGAACTTCAGTGTGAAATTTCCCAGCTCCCGATTTTGTTGAAGGATAACTCCATTTGGCTTGCCAAGACTGACCAAGCCTCCAAATAAACTTGTATGTGTTGCATAATCGGAAGAAAGCTCAAAATAGATTACCTGAAAGCTTTTCTTTGCCTCTGGAAAGTTGGGGAAATCAAAGCTTGCCGTCTCTGTCACCTGTACGATTCCGCATGCAACCATCAAATCCATGACACTGAGAGGGTTTTCTACAGTTGTTTGGGTTTTGCTCACTTTTTGGAAAGCAAAATTTGAGTTCGCTGGTGCGTTTGCGGAAGAAATACGGTTGGATACTGACATCGGCTTAAAATTTTGGTTTTGATAAAACTGGCTTTTTTAAATGACCACATTTCAAAAGTAAGCGATCATTTTTTATTATCCTAATAACCCTATAACTTTTATAGGGTATTTGATTTATTTTTTTTTTTCAATTACAGGAAAATCCATCGTTAAACCCGAATTCCAAGACATCGAAAAAGTAACGTAAAGCATCTAACTTGATTAAGTAAGATGGAAATATGCATTAGGCTATCTTAGGATTTTGATACCGAAAGAAAATCAGACCATTGGGAGACTGATTCCTGACACCGATATGGTAAAGTCAAAAACAATGTATAACGCATTGATTACTAAATTATTTAAGACTGGAATAGAAATGGAAAAGTACAACACGGATTGAATACTTAATTCAACCCCATGGTGCATCAGAGGAAATCCCGAAAAAAAATGAGGATGTAATTTTATTAAAGCCTGGCCAATTCCACCACCGATTTTTCCAAAATGGGGAGCATTCCATTTCTGAGTTCTCCAAAAAGTTTTCGGATTCTGCAAGTCTCCTCATCGACACATTCCGGACAGGATTCGTAAAACCTTTCCGAAACACAAGGAATCAATGCAATGGGGCCATCGATGACCCGCATGACTTGAGCAATGGTGATTTCGTTTGGATCTTTGGCCAAAATATATCCTCCTTCCGCTCCCCTTACGCTTCTTAAGATTTGATGGGTTTTCAATTCTCTGAGAATATTTTCAAGAAATTTATAGGGAATTCTTTCCTTTTCAGAAATCACTTTCGCAGAAATGGGTAAACCTTGATCGTTTTCATGAAGATAAAGAATGGTTTTAATGGCGTATTTGGCTCTTTTTGACAGCATGTTCGGTATATAGACAATAACGAAAGTACAAAAAAAGAAACCTTTCTATTCGTTTTCAGAACCAAAAGTCAATCAAGAGTGAGATAAAACGTGCGGATGCTCAGAAAAATAATCAATACCCCCACAAATATCATCAAAAGTTTTGGGTTGAGTTTTTTGCAAATGATCGCTGCAAAAGGTGCCGCAATGACACCCCCGAGAATCAGACCCAAAATCGGAGCCAGGCTCAAGTCCTTGATAAAAAACAAAAAAGTGGTGGCACTTGCCAAGGAAACAAAAATTTCCACAAAATTCCCCGTACCAATCGCAAATCTGGGAACCTGTCCCTTTCCCATCAGGGTGGAGTTGACGATTGGCCCCCAACCTCCCCCACCAATGGCATCGGCAAATCCTCCAATACTGGCCAAGTAGGGAAGACTTTTGGCATTTGGGTTGAATACTTTCTTTTTCTTCCGGATCACTTTTCCCAAGATGATCAATCCCATGATAAAAAGATAAATGGCAATAAATGGTTTAATGGTGTTTCCATCGATATTGGAAAGGAAATAAGCCCCGATAACCGCTCCCAAAACACCTGGAATCATCAATTTCTTAGCAAGGTCCCATTTTACGTTTCCCAGTTTCCAATGGGAAAACCCCGAAGCCAGGCTGGTAAAGACTTGGGCAAAATGTACCCAAGCGCTGGCCACAGCAGGAGGAATCCCTATCCCCAACAAAATTGAGTTGGAACTGACTCCATAAGCCATACCCAAGGCGCCATCGATGGTTTGGGCCACAAAACCCACCAACAAAAACCAAAAAAACATTTCATAATCCATCTCGAAATTCCCAAGAAGACCCGCAAATGACTTCACGGCGATCAAAGCAATCAACACTGCACTGATGCTGAAAAACATCAACCAAAACGGCTCTTCCCTTAATTTCAAAATAATTCTTTCCATGCTTACGCTCTTGATTTCTGACTTATTTTTCAAAATTAGACCCAAATTTCTTGTTATCCAATTATCCCTACCTTTTTTGTAGGGAATAGGATGAATAAAAACCATTGTTTGACACTTTCAGAATCTAAAGCTTTTTACTGGAGAGTTCTGGAATTTTTTTGATTTGGACTGGACTTGCAAAATCAACATTTGACCTGAACGGCTTCCCCAAGCAGTTTTCTTATCAGCATAAAATTATTTGAATAAAACAACTACTTTTTTACCTGCATTATAAGTATAAAATATTTCATGGCATGCTTATTGAATATTGTGTTGCATATAAAAAAATATAAAAATGTCAGGAAAAAATAAAAAACAATTTGGAGTTTGGTTGGATTCTCAACACGCTACAATCGTAGGAAGAGAAGATACAGATTCAGGTGATTTTGTAATCATAGGTCATGAAAAAGCTGACATTCAAGGTGGAAATTCAAACGAAAATGCAGCAAACAATGCTGAAAGAGATTCCATCCAAAAGTTTTTCAAAAGCATCACCGCACACATGCAAAATGTTGACGAATTGCATTTGACAGGAACTGGAATTGTTCAGGAACAATTCATGAAACATTTGGCTGAAACTCCACAATACAAAAACACCATTACCCAAGACAGTACGGCGAACAAAATGAGTGACGAAAGTTTGGTGGAATACATCACTGAGCAATTCAGCTAATTATTATTTTTTTAAAAGTTGGGAAAGCTGCTCTTTTGGTTTGGAGCAGCTTTTTTTATTCCCCATCAAATGACAAACCTCGAACACCAAACAAAGCATCATCCCCTCCCACATTTCCTAGTCGCATTTGAAGGCCTTATTTATTTGACCAATTGCCGCGCAGCTATCTGAACGGGATCCCAAACACCCGATAAGGGAGGGACATAAGCCAAATCCGCGAAAACCAGATCTCTTGCTGTCATTTTGGCCTGAAGGGCAATGGCGATCACATCTATTCTTTTACCCGCTCCCTTGCCACCAACTATTTGGCCTCCCAGGAGTCTTCCGCTGGCTTTTTCGCTCAGCAATTTTACAGTGATTTTTTCACTGTCCGGGAGATAGGATGAAAAAACCGAACTTTCAATCAGGGCCACATCATAATCCATTCCCTCTTGGTTTGCCTCTTTTTCTGACAATCCTGTACGGGAAATTTCCAAATCCTTGAATTTTGTAATTGCTGTTCCTACGACTCCCGGGAATTCGGCTTTACCTCCGCTGATATTGATCCCAGCGATTTGCCCATGTTTGTTGGCCACTGTACCCAGTGAAATGAAAATTTCTTTTCCACTGACCAAGTGGTACGACTCTGCACAATCTCCTGCTGCCCAAATATGTTCTGCAGAAGTTTCGAGTTTTTTATTCACTTGAATGGCGCCGCCGGCACCGATCTGTATACCTGCAGCTTCTGCTATCTTCGAGTTGGGCTTCACTCCTATTCCCAAAATGACCAAGTCTGCCTTGATGCGCTTCTTGTCAGTCACGACAACTGATACCGTTCTGGAATCGTCCATTTCCAAGGACTCCAGTTTTTGTCCCAGAAAAAGATCAACACCCTCCTTTTTCATATAGGCAGCGATGATCTCGGACATATCTGGATCTAAGGTTGCCATCACCTGTGGCGCCATATCAATCAGACTCACTTTCATACCAAGGTGGAGAAGGGCTTCTGCCATTTCTATTCCTATATATCCACCACCGATGATCACCGCTGTTTTTGGCTGGTGCTTTTGGATGTATCGGTCCGCGGATTTTCCGGATTCCAGTGAGGAAAATGCAAATACGCCCTTGGCTTCAATCCCTGGAAGTTTGGGTGAAATCGGGGATGTTCCTGTTGCAATCAAGAGATCATCGTATTTTTGCCAGAATTCTGTTTTATCAAGGAGGCTCAGTATCAAAATTCTTTTTTTGGATACATCAATTTCGAGCACCTCGTGTTGGATTTTCACCTCAATATTTTGGTTCAAAAGAAATTCCTCTGGTGTTCGGGCAATCAGGTTTTTTGCAGATTTTACTTCTCCACCGATTAAATACGGTATTCCACAGGCAGAAAATGAGGGATGTTTTCCTTTTTCAAATACCAGAATCTTCTTTTTGGTATCCAGCCTTCTCAATTTGGAAGCGGCACTCATTCCCGCAGCATTTGCTCCTATTACAACCAGTAATTCGTTTTTCATCTTTTTTTATTCGCTTTCCCAATTGGAATTATTTTTTGCAATCAATTGAAAAGTTATGGATTGCAGGGTTTTCCTTTTGGGTTCAATTCACTTTACAACCTTCTCCTTTGCTTTATTTGTTTTACCAAGAGCCACAATTAGGCCAAAATAAGGTTCGACTGTCAATTTTCTTTGGTTACCATCGGTTTATTGTTTCTTGACCATTCGCTCCAGGAGCCAACATAGAGTTTTGGTATTTCCAAACCAGCATGCGCCATAGCCAACAAGGTGTGGCAAGCTGTGACGCCTGAACCACAATGCACGATCACCTCATTTGATTTTCGCCCTGCTAAGATTCCCTCATATTTTTTCTTTAAGGTTTCGGGAGAAAGAAAGAAACCGTCCTCATCCAAGTTTTCCGTAAAAGGGACATTATTTGCTCCGGGAATATGACCGGCAACCAAATCGATCGGTTCCGTTTCGCCATGGTATCGATTTGCGTCCCGGACATCGATCACAAGGTGGTCTTTGTCTTGGGAAACCTTTTCCACTTCAGCCATATCGGCAATGGAAAGCATCCATTTCTCTACTGGATAAGGTGGGGTCTTTTTGACCGTTTCCATTCCAGAGGACATTGGAAAACCCACTTTCTCCGCTGCCTGAAACCCACCATCAAGCACCTGTACGTTTTTATGACCGATGGATGCCAACATCCACCATAGCCGGGCGGCAGCATTTGATGCATTTTTGTCATCATAAATCACCACATGGCTTTTTTCTGAAATGCCAAGCGCGGACAAGGTTTCCGAAAACTGTTTAAGGGGTGGCAAGGGATGTCTTCCCCCTTTGGAAAAATCCTCGTCAATATGGGCCAGCTGAAGATCCAAATCCACATATACTGCACCTTGCAAATGCTTCACTTCATAATTTGATTTGGCATCTTTCCCTGCACGGGCATCCACAAGAACCAAGTTTTCCAGCTGCGCTAAACTTGGCAATTCATTGACATCAAGGATGGGTTTCATAAGCAATTGGTTATGTGGTTATGATGATTTTTTTAGATTCAATACACTTGTTGAATTTTTCCAAACGAATGGATTCACTTTTGTTGGCAATTATCCCAAAGATTTGAAGATTCGAAACCCTAAAATAAAGAATCACTTTCTCACTTCGCTCAAAAACATTTCAGCCTTCTTAGATTGCTTCTGCCTTGGCTTTATTTGAAGCCGAAATATGCAATAGGTTCTCCAATAGGTGTTGAAACTGCAAGAAAATCAAACCATTTGGAGAATAAGGCATTGTACCAAAACGGTGAAGTCATGAACAGTAGACAACCGACTGATGATGAATCATTTTTAGGATGGAATGGGATTGGAAATGCATAAAACGGGTTGAATGGAAAAAACAAGCAAAGGAAATTAAACCCAACAATACTGATGATTTTATAAGCAATCCTTTGGTGCCCAATCCCGAACCAACCCTAGTTCAATTTCGCTGCCATTTGTGCAAAGACATTCTGCTGATTGCTTCGCTCCAGTGGTGAGACGCTCGGCCGCAGGCTCAATCTCGTGAAAACATGAATCTCTGAATCCATGATCTGTACCTCTATTTTATTCCCGTCAGAAAGCCGGAGACCTTTATAGATCAGAACTGTACTCGTCGTGCTGGCGGTAGGGTCAAATTTTGAATGGAATGATTTGATGAATGTTCCAGTGGGTGCGACAATTCCTTTTTCAAGACCTTTTCGGACTTTTTGTATGACTTCATTGAGCTCATTTATCGTTTGGTAGGGTCTAAAGCGGTACCAGTATTTATCTTCCTCAGCCGGCTGATCGGCTTCGAGGTAGACCAACATGGGCCCGACGATATCCACGATAGTTTGAAGCTTTGCCGTAGGCACCACGATTGGATCGACAAAGAAAATGTTTTTGGGTTTTACATGCTTGTCAAAATAACCTGTCTCCATCAACTCCAAAAGCAATGCTCCACTTGTAGAAGAACCCACAAAACTGATTTTGGTATAGCCCAGTCTTTCCAACAACTCAAATTCCCGAATAATGGCGGCACGCCAATCTTCCCACTTGGAGGCTTTGAAATCTCCATAAGTGCGGCCATGCCCATCCAACAAGAGAGAGGAAACCCGATAGTCCGCATCGGCTGACCAATCCACAAATTCCTGCCACTCAAAGGTGGAAGCAGAGTAACCATGGGAAGCAATCAAAATGTGTTTGTCTAGGTCATCGGCACTCGGATTGGGGAATTTTGCGGAGACCAGATACTCCTCAGGGGCATAAAGCGAGGGATCAAAGAGCACATCCCCATCAAGAAGCGAATCGGTGATTTCAGGTGCATCGCTGCAAGCAAAAAAGAGTGAAGCCGTCAAGAATAGAGGGCCAGCGATCAAAATATTTTTCAAGAGAGTTTTCATTTTCTGTTTTCAAAAAGTTTGTAGTACAAAGTCATGTGATAATAAAGCGGTTGGAAGGTTCCGGGCGTTTTGCTTTCCTCCTGCGTGTTGACATAAAACCCAATTCCAGTATTGAAAGAAAATGGGAGATTCTTTGGCGAATAATTCAAGCCCAATTCAGGCGCCAAGAGAACAGCGGAAGATGGGAGTTCAGCAAAAACATCTTCTTCCAAGTCGGTATTCAAATAACCCGCATTCAATCTACCAACAAGATGCACTTGGCGCTTTTTGAAAAAATGCCAGCTTCCTGAAAATATATAACTGCCCTGTTTGAGTGCATTGGAATTGAAAGCAGTCCCCAGCCGGGAAGTCACGAAATCAAAGCCCACAAAAAGCCGATCCGGTTTGAAATTCGCAAAGGAATACTGGGCGGAAACCCCGTTTTCCCAATACATCTGGTGGGTTTTCTGCAAGCGGATGCCTACGTTGAGTTGCTGGGCCTCTGCAAAGCCGGCGCAAAAAAGCAGATAAAACAAAAAGTACTTCTTCATAAGGCGTTCATGATTGATTTGTGGTGATTAATACTTAAAATCGATTTTAAAGCTAATCAAATTCATACAGTTTCCATCAGGCCAAAATCAAGCTTCATCTAAAGCTGGTTTTCTCGAAACGCAATCAATCGTTTATTTGATATTTTGAAGCGTTCTTAAAAAGACAACTTTGCCAGTTTTTCCAAAGCCATTTCCAAATCCCGATCGGTTTTGGCAAAGCAAAAACGCAGCAATTTGTGATCGGTTTTCCCTTGGTAAAAAACAGAAACGGGAATGCTGGCCACCCCGATTTCCTTGGTGAGTCGGACAGCTAGATTCCTATCCGATTCATCAGTCAAGTGGCCAAAAGACACCATTTGAAAGAAACTTCCCTCAGCAGGAGAAAACTTAAATGATGTCTGCCTCAAACCCTCCAAAAACAGATCCCTTTTATCTTGGTAAAACAAAGGCAGTTCCAGATATCGGGAAGAATTCTCCAGGTATTCAGCCAAAGCATATTGCAAGGGTGTAGCAGTGCTAAAAGTCAAAAACTGATGGATTTTGCGGAATTCCTTGGTCAATTCCTTTGGGGCAAGACAATACCCGATTTTCCAGCCGGTAACATGGAACGTTTTGCCAAAGGAACCGCACACAAAAGTCCTTTCCCTTAATATCGGATGCGTCATCAGCGAAAGGTGTTTTCGTCCATCAAAAACGATATGCTCATACACTTCGTCACTGATTACATACACATCCTGGTCTTGGACTATCTCGGCCAAGGTGTTCAGATCATTTTGGTTCCAAACATGGCCACTTGGATTATGGGGAGTATTGACCATAATCAGTTTTGTTCTTTCTGTTATCGAGGATTTGACCAAGTCCCAATCCACAGAAAAATCCGGTAGCCGAAGCGGGACATAAATTGGAATTCCACCACTTAAAAGCACCGCCGGAGCATAACTGTCATAGGCCGGTTCCAGCAGAATCACCTCATCTCCATTTTTCACCACAGCAGTTACTGCCGCATACAAGGCCTCTGTGGCGCCCGACACGATCGTGATTTCTTCCTCGAAATCATATTCTACCCCATAACACAATTTGGTTTTTTCTGCCAGTCGCTCCCGCAACACTGGCACACCGCTCATGGGCGCGTATTGGTTAAATCCAGCCTTCATGTATTTGGTCACCAAATCCAATAAATGCGGATCACAATCAAATCCGGGAAAACCCTGCGAAAGATTGATAGCCCCATGGTCTGTGGCCAATTTTGACATAATGGTAAAAATCGTAGTCCCAACATGGGGAAGTTTGGAAGAAAGCGGCATGGAAGAATATTCTTGGACGGAATGTAAACTAGACCTGAAATCAAGCAATCGGTCACACTATATTATCGATATTAGGATTGAGAAAAAAGTCTTCACTGGATTTGTTTGGTGAAGAATTCACAACAATACATTTTAGCTTTTTGAATCTTGCTTGTCAAAAGTTAAAATAATAAGACTGATTCATTTTCAGACCCATGATTCACAAATCCAAGAATAATCTTGTAATCTTACTTGCACCCAAAATTGTAGCCGTTACTCGGCTTTACCGAACATTTCTACAACCAACCTTTAAAGGGAAAGTCCTTAATCTGGTTATTCATTCAATTTTACCTACTTTTGCGGCGTCAAACAGAATAACAATCAGGCCCAACGCGAATAACTTTATGAGAAAAATCAAATTAGTGGAAGTTCGTTCGGAGATCGCGGCAGGAACCCGTGGCGCAAGTCTTGGGATCGACGCACTCAAAATTGCGAGTTTGGATAAGAAATCAAATTTTTTCTCTCGATTTGACCCGATCAATGTTCCTGATGCCAACAGTTACCTTTGGAAAGGGAATAAACATTCCTATGCCAAATACATTGATGGCGTCTATCAGATCTTAAAAAATGTGTACAGTACCATTGAGTTGCTCAGGATGGAAAAGAAATTCCCCATCATCCTGGCTGGCGACCACTCCACAGCGGCAGGAACCATCATGGGCATTAAATCTGCCAATCCCGAAAAACGACTCGGTGTGATTTGGATCGATGCGCATGCAGATCTGCACACGCCCTACACTACCCCATCTGGCAATATGCATGGAATGCCTTTGGCCATGTGCCTTCAGGAAGACAACAAAGATTGCCAAATCAATGAAATCCCGGATGAAACGATTCAGTACTGGGAAAAAATCAAAAAAATAGGGGGTGATTTCCCAAAGATGAATGCCAAGGACATCGTTTTCATCACGGTGAGAGATACGGAAGAACCTGAAGACCACTTGATCCAAAAATACGGCATCAAAAATTTCAAAACCGAAGAAGTCAGAAGTTTGGGCGTTCCCGAGGTTGCCAGACAAGCCTTGGAAGTCCTGAAAGACTGTGAACAAATCTACATTTCCTTTGACGTGGACAGCTTGGATTCTTCCATTTCTGTGGGAACAGGCACACCGGTGGCCAATGGACTGACAGTGGAAGAAGCCATTGAACTGAACACCACTTTGATCAAGGACAAAAGGGTTTGCTGTTGGGAAATAGTGGAAGTGAATCCAACACTGGATACGGAAAACCTAATGGCAGAAAACGCCTTTGATATCTTGGAAGCGACCACAAAGTCATTGGTCGATAACTTTTAATTCAACGGGAATCAAAAGGGCATTGACCTGAGAGAAAGACAATAGATTTCCTGTGGTTCCTCACTGTGGTTTTTACACATTAAGATTATATTTGTTTTGCGAAAGAGACAATTGAAATTTCTGCAGGACAAAAAATAAAAAATCATCAATAATTCGAGTGCAATACGGTTCATGCCATGACGATAGAACAACAGATCATAACGGGAATAAAAGAAGCTTTTCAAACACTTTTTTCACATGAGCTCAGCGCGGGTGAACTTGTTCTTCAGCCTACGCGGAAGGAATTTGAGGGAACATTCACGTTTGTGGTTTTCCCCTTTGCCAAAGTCACCAAAATGGCTCCGGAAGCTTCCGGGATCAAAATCGGAGAATTCCTGAAAGCCAACACCAAAGTGGTGGATGACTACAATGTCGTCAAAGGTTTCCTGAACATATCCGTTGGAAAAAATGCTTGGCTCGGGGTGTTTGACAGTTTATACCAAAATCCCGATTTCGGACAGTTGCCAAAAAACGGACAAAAGGTAATGGTGGAATACAGTTCCCCCAACACCAACAAACCCCTTCACTTGGGACATTTGAGGAATAATTTCCTAGGCTATTCCGTATCCGAAATCCTAAAGGCCAATGGGTATGATGTGATCAAAGCGAATCTAGTCAATGACCGTGGCATCCATATCTGCAAATCCATGGTGGCCTACCGACACTTCGGGAACGGAGAGACACCTGAGTCAAGTGGGTTGAAAGGTGATCATTTGGCCGGAAAATACTATGTGATCTTCGACCAGCAATACAAAAAACAAATACAAGAACTCGCCGAAAAAGGCCAAACTGAGGATCAAGCCAAGAAAAATGCACCTTTGATCTTGGAGGCGCAGGAGATGCTGCTCAAATGGGAAGCAAACGATCCTGAAGTCATTGCCCTCTGGAAAACCATGAACACTTGGGTTTACGCAGGATTTGATGCCACTTACAAGAAAATGGGTGTGGATTTCGACAAGTTTTATTACGAATCCGACACCTATCTTTTGGGCAAGGACATCGTGGACGAAGGCCTCGCAAAAGAAGTCTTTTTCAAGAAAACCGATGGATCCGTTTGGGTGGACCTTTCATCAGAAGGACTTGATGAAAAATTGGTGCTTCGTGGAGACGGCACTTCCGTCTATATCACCCAGGACATGGGCACCTGCGATTTGAAATACCAGGATTTCGAGTTTGACAAGTCTGTTTATGTGGTGGGAAACGAGCAGGATTATCATTTTGATGTCCTGTTCAAGATCATGCGCAAATTGGGCCGTCCCTACGGAAATGGACTTTATCACCTTTCTTATGGAATGGTGGATCTTCCCACTGGAAAGATGAAATCCCGTGAGGGAACTGTGGTAGATGCAGATGACCTGATGCAGGAAATGATCGACACTGCCGAAAGCCACACCAAAGAACTGGGCAAAATTGATGGTTTCAACGCAGAGGAAGCTGCCGCTTTGTATGAAACCCTTGGCATGGGCGCTTTGAAATATTTTCTTCTCAAAGTGGACCCAAAAAAGAGAATGCTCTTCAATCCCAAAGAGTCGATCGAATTCCAGGGAAATACCGGACCTTTTATCCAATACTCACATGCAAGGATTGCTGCCATCCTAAGAAAGGCCGATCAGCTCGGTGTGGATTTCAGCACAAATGGTTATGCTGGCATGGATAAATTGGAAAATGCGGAGCGGGAACTGATCGTGGTATTGTATGATTTCGAAAAGAAGATCAAAGCTGCGGGAGAGGAATTTTCACCCTCTCTGTTGGCGCAATATTTGTTTGACCTGGCAAAGGAGTACAACCGTTTTTATGCAGACCTCTCTATTTTTAATGAGTCTGACCCGAAAGTCCAGTCTTTCAGAATTGCATTGTCAGCCATGACGGCCAAAACAATAAAAGCAGGCATGAAGTTATTAGGTATAAATGTTCCAGACAGAATGTAACTATGAAAGCAATTTTAACTATTTTCACCCTAATCGCTTTGGCATGCACCTCCAGTGTTCAAAAACAAATACCGGTGGAATCCGGCCAAGCCTTTGATATAGATCAAACGAATATGGAAAAATCATTTTACGATTTCAAAATGAAGGATATTGACGGAAACGAGGTCGACTTTAACCAGTACAAAGGAAAGAAGATTTTATTGGTAAATGTCGCCTCAAAATGTGGATATACTCCTCAATATGAGCAACTTCAAGAATTGAATGAAACCTATGGGGACAAGGTGGTCATCTTGGGTTTTCCTGCAAATAATTTTGGTGGGCAAGAATCCGGCACAAATGAGGAAATCAAACAGTTTTGCACTTCAAATTTCGGGGTGACCTTCCAAATGTTTGACAAAATTTCCGTGAAAGGAATCGACAAGCATCCCCTGTACAGATGGCTTTCCGACAAAAGCCAGAATGGATGGAATGACAAAGAGCCCTCTTGGAATTTCTGCAAATATTTTATCAACGAAAAAGGTGAATTGAAACAGTTTTTCTCTTCCTCTGTCAATCCCTTGGATGAAGAAATCATAAAATTAATTGAAGCATAATAATTAGTTGTTTTTTTGCCCTAAGACCCATTTCCGCCGGAAACTGGGTCTTTTTCTTAGCTCTAAAAAATATTGATTTGGACATTACAGCGCAAAGTAAAAATAAAGCTTGGCTCTTAGCCATTCGGTTAAGAACACTCCCATTGGCATTGTCCAGTATTTTGATGGGTTCATTTCTGGCCGCATTCCAAAATGCTTTCCGCCTTGAAATCCTTCTTTTGGCAAGCGTCACCACCATCTTTTTACAAATCTTGTCCAACTTGGCCAATGACTATGGCGACACCATTCATGGAGCGGACAGTCCGGACAGGCAGGGGCCCACGAGAGCGGTTCAATCCGGTGTGATAAGTCTTGCCGAAATGAAAAAAGCCGTGATTCTCTTCGCGATTCTTTCGCTTGTAAGTGGAATTCTGCTGCTGTTTTTTGCTTTACAAGACTGGAAACTTTTTTTGGTTTTTCTGGGATTGGGGATCGCCGCAATCATTGCAGCCATTACTTATACCTCGGGAAAAAAGCCCTATGGATATGCCGGTTTGGGAGACATTTCGGTGTTCCTCTTCTTTGGATTGGTGGGGGTAATCGGTACTTATTTCCTGCATACCTTAAGTTTTGATTGGTCCATCCTCTTGCCCGCTATTTCCTTGGGACTATTCAGCACCACAGTTTTGAATATCAACAATATTCGCGACATTGACTCGGACACCAAGGCGGGGAAAAAATCCATCCCGGTGAGGATTGGCAAGAAAAAGGCAATCCTTTACAACTGGGTTTTGATTCTTACCGGCAATTTTGCCTTGCTTGGATTTGCCTATTCCCAGCATGCGTGGTGGGCATTATCCCCTCTGATCGTATTGCCTTTTATGATCCATGTTGGATTAGGCGTCTCCAAATCGAAATCGATTGATCCCTATTTAAAAAAAATGGCTATCGCAACATTATTTTGGGTGGTTTCTTTTGGGTTAGGATTACTAATTTTTTCATAATTGTAGGCAAGGAATTTAAAAGAACAGCTTATTTTTTGTATTTTCCACTCTGAATCAAACCCTCAAAACATGAAGACTATTCTTGTACCTTACGATTTTTCAAAAGATGCTGAAAACGCCTTTGATTTTGCCCGCGGATTGGCGGCCAAGACAAAACATCATCTCAAACTGGTGCACGTAATCGAAATCCCCACTGCACATTCTTTAGGAACAATGGGTGGGGCAGAGACTGGTTATGAAATGAACCAGATATTTGTCCTCGAGCTTGTCGAAAAGCGGAAAAAACAAATGTCAGAACTGGAAGCCATGTACAAAAACCTTGGTTTTTCCTTCAGCACAAAGCTTGTTTTTGGTAATCCCTATGCAGGTATCTCCAAGGAAATCGCAGAGATCGGTGCAGACCTTGTGGTCATGGGATCTAGAGGATCCAGTGGACTGGAAGAGTTGCTTATCGGTAGCAACACTGAAAAAGTCGTGCGACATGCCACTTGCCCCGTCATCACCATCAAAGACAAAAGAGACCCGGATAACATCAAAAAAATAGTTTTTGCCAGCGACTTTCAGGAAAGCTCCAAAAAGGTGGTGACAAAACTGAAAAAACTTCAAGAGGTCCTCCAAGCCGAGTTATTCTTGGTCAAGATCAATACGCCAAGCATGTTCGAAAACAGCAGGGAATCGCTTAAAAACATCCATGCATTTATTTCTGAAAATGAACTGCAAAATGTTTCAGTGGAGATTTTCAATAGTTCCTCAGAGGAAGAAGGGATAATCGAATATGCAGAAGACATCGATGCCGATATGATTGCATTGGCCACGCATGGCCGTACGGGTTTCTTGCATCTTCTAAGCGGAAGTATTGCCGAAGATGTCGTCAATCACGCGCAGAGGCCAGTTTGGACAATGAAAGTGAAATAAATAGGAAATGGCAAAAAACAAAGGAAGCGATTGGAAAAGCAGAGAAGGTGTGGTCTACTCAACATCCGATGCATTTGAATTCAAAAATTCAGGTGAGGAGGAAATGGAAACCCTTCCCCCTGCTCACCAAAAGCTAAAAGTTACCCTTGACAAAAAGTCGCGTGGCGGCAAACAGGTAACCTTGATCGAGGGATTTATAGGCTCGGACGAGGACTTGAAAGCTTTGGGGAAAATCCTCAAAAACAAATGCGGTGTAGGTGGAAGTGCCAAAGATGGGGAGATTCTCATTCAAGGAGACCATCGGGACAAAATAATAGGTTTTCTTACCCAAGAAGGTTACAAGGCCAAGAAATCGGGAGGCTAATCAAAAAGTTTGATTTGTGAACCTTTGGAGGGCATTTAAAATCAGTGTTTTGCGCATGATCAGGAGACCAAAGCCTGATCATGCCATTCACCCAAATCCCCTATCCTTTTTTCATGAATTCTTGAAGAGTTTCGGATAGATTTCTGATTGGTACAATCACCACAATCCACCAATACCATGAAAATTCAATTGCTTTATTTTTTGGAGCGTGTCCTCTTGGTCCCTTGTTTACCTTTCTTGTATTTTTCTGGAAAGAAAGCAAGGGGAAAAATCAAGAAATTGCCTCCCCAATCCGATTACCAATATATCCCCTCACTTTCCAAAGAAAATACGCTGTTGATCATCGGAGAATCTACCGTGGCGGGTGTCGGCGCAAGCAGTCCCCAAACCACTTTCGCTTCCAATATTGACCTGCTCTCTTTCAATGGGTTTGAAATCCACAACATCGGTAAAAACGGACTTCGCGCCGGGAAATTGATGGGATTATTGATGGGCAATCCCGTCGCCAAAGAAATGCCATTTACAAGTGCAATCGTGATGATAGGGGCCAATGACTGTTTCAAATTAACGCATCCGAAAAAATTCAGAAAGGATTTGGAAATGTTTTTGCAGTTTTTGATAATGGAAAAAGGGGTAAATAAAATCATCATCCCGATGGTACCACCGGTGCATGTTTTCCCCGCAATTCCAGGATTGCTCCGCTTTTTCATGCGGATCCATAGGTACATGTTGACCTCAGAAATCACAAGCCTCAGCCAAAAAATCATTCCACTTCATTTTGACGTTTCCAAACAGGATTTCACCGGCGAATTTTTTGCCGCGGACGGCATTCACCCTTCTGACCTGGGATACAGCATGATGGCTAAATCGGTTTTTGCGCATTTTAATTTCATTGAAAAGAAAAAGGAGGCTGCGAAGCCTCCCCTTTAACCAAAAAAAATTGAACCACAAACTAAACCAATATTCTAAAATGTTTATTCAACCAAACTATTTACCTAACTGAAAGAATATACGAATCCCGAAATGGATTTGGATTGAATGGGTTTGAAAATATTTTAAAATCACCAAAAATGAAACAAACAATTGCCCAATTTGCCTTGGTTGTGCGGGATTATGATGAAGCCATCGATTTCTATGTAGGCAAACTTGGCTTTACCTTGGAAGAGGATACGGTCATGAGTGAAACCAAAAGATGGGTAAGAATAGCACCTCCAGGTTCCGAACCCGGTAATTGCCAGGTTTTGTTGGCCAAGGCAGTTGGGGAAGAACAGGAAATGGCAATTGGCAACCAAACTGGTGGTCGGGTTTTTCTTTTTTTGCATACCGATGATTTCGAAGGTACTTATCAAAATCTCCTGTATCACGACGTCAAGATCATCCGAGAAAAATCTGAGGAAAGCTTCGGGACAGTCGCCGTATTCGCCGACCTATATGGCAATCTCTGGGATTTGATCCAGCCAAACACGTGAATACTCTCTCAATTGCCAAATGGATTTCAATAATTGGCCACCCCCTCTTGCTGGGCAGCATCTATGTGGTTTTTGTCAGTTTCTATAGAATGGAAAGACCTGCTGCCATTTTGGTCAGCGGATTGGTCATTGGATTGGTTGTGGTACCCATCGCCCTCCACAATTGGCGAAAGGTGAAAAATGGGAAGTATGGGAATTTCGACGTTTCCGACCAACAACAACGGAAAAATTTCTACCCCTTTGCCCTGGTTTTATTCGTGGTTCTCTTGCTGCTTTTTTATTTCCTCCAACTGCCGAGTGAGCTGATCATGACAAGTCTTGTTTTCTTTTTTTTACTGCTCACCATGGGTATTGTCAATCTGAAACTGAAGGCATCGTTGCATGCAGCAATAGCATTTTTTATCAGTCTGAACCTCTTTGCATTGTCAATCGGGTTTGGATTGGCGCTGCTTGTTTTCGCCTTTGCCATCAGCTGGTCTAGATTAGTCAAGAGAAGCCATTCTCTCCAGGAACTTGTAGTTGGCGGTTTTCTGGGTGCCGCATTCGGTGGGATAAGTTTATGGGTCTAAAAATTCATGGCAAAACGAAAATAAAAACATCCTGAACTCTTTGGTAGTTATAAATAGGTCTTTAACTTTACAATTCAAATGAACAGTTGCCTTTCCCATACCGCCAAATTTTTCGCATCAGCCCATGCTGGTTCTGTTCATCATTCCCACCATTCCTCCTAAGGAGGAAAATCAACATTATATCGCCCACTGGAGGCTGGTAAACCATTTACCCGGCCCATTTATCCAAAACAACCATTGGTATTCCCATACTAAACTTATATTGCATCCATGGAAAACATTATCCGTATAGCGGTTCAAAAGAGCGGCAGATTAAGTGAAGATTCCCTCAGCCTTATCAAAGAATGTGGAATCAAATTTTACAATGGCACCGGCAAGTTAAAATCCACGTCGACCAATTTCCCCATCGAATTCCTCTTTTTAAGAGATGACGATATTCCAGGCTATGTGGCCGATGGTGTCGCAGATCTGGGAATCGTTGGAGAAAACGAGTTGGTGGAAAAGAACAAGGAAGTGAATACCCTCAAGAAACTGGGGTTTTCCAAATGCAGGCTTTCCCTTGCCATTCCAAAAGGCCAGGATTATCCAGGGTTGTCCTTTTTTGACGGAAAAAGCATTGCAACCTCCTATCCAAAAATCCTCGGGGATTTCCTGAAATCAAAAAATCTTCAAGCAGAAATCCATGAAATAAGCGGATCTGTAGAGATTGCTCCCAGCATCGGTTTGGCGGAAGCCATTTGTGATATCGTAAGTTCTGGATCCACCTTGATGATGAACGGATTGAAGGAAGTAGAACAAATCTTCAAATCCGAGGCGGTTCTGATCAGCAACAAAAACCTGAGCCCAGAAAAACTGTCCATTGTTGATAAATTGCTGTTCAGAATGAATGCGGTACAAACCGGAAAAAGCAATAAATATGTATTGCTGAATGCACCCAACCATTCCCTTGACAAAATCATTTCCCTGATCCCGGGAATGCGCAGCCCAACCATTCTTCCCCTGGCTCAAGAAGGCTGGTCCTCTGTACATTCTGTATTGAGCGAGGAGCAGTTTTGGGAAAACATCGAAGGCCTTCGTGCTGCAGGTGCCGAAGGAATTTTGGTGGTACCAATCGAAAAAATGGTGGTCTAAAATCTATTGTCATCCACAAAAAATGACAAAAGAGTCCAACTGCCCACGTGAAATTTATAAACAAAGACATCCCTAGGCTTTATTCCCAACAATAAATTGGCTTGCCCTAAAATAAAAACTCCAAATGGTAGGCTTTTGGTTTTGGGGAAACCGTACAGATATTCGGCTTCGGACAAAAAACAGAGATTATGAAAATAATTATCAATCCCCCCAGACCGGAATGGCTAAAAGCAATGGCCAGACCCGTTCAAAAGACAAAAGACATAGAGAAGATCGTCCGTCCCATCATGCGGAAGGTGAAAAGACAGGGCGACAAAGCCTTGAAAAAATTCGCTTTGGAATATGACCATGTCGAAATCCAAAATCTCCAAGCAAGCAGGGAGGAAATCAAGGCCGCCAAAGCACTTGTAAGCCCAGAACTGCAGGAGGCGATTCTTCAGGCAAAAGAAAATATCGAGAAATTCCACGAAGCCCAAGCCACTCCAGATTTGGAAATGGAAGTGATGGAAGGTGTAACTTGCATGCGGAGAAGTGTTCCCATCCAAAAAGTAGGTCTTTACATTCCGGGAGGCACAGCTCCTCTTTTTTCGACCGTTTTGATGCTGGGCATTCCGGCTAACCTCGCGGGTTGTGAACAAATCATCCTTTGCACTCCACCAAACAAAGAGGGGAACATTCACCCTGCGATTTTATATGCAGCGGATCTCATCGGCATCGATAAAATCGTAAAAGCAGGAGGAGCACAAGCGATTGCAGCACTTACCTACGGCACCGATTCCGTCCCAAAAGTGGACAAGATATTTGGTCCCGGAAATCAGTACGTGACTGCTGCAAAGCAAATGGCAGTGAAGAAAGGTGTCTCCATAGACATGCCAGCCGGACCATCAGAAGTGTTGGTATATGCGGACGAAACGGCCATTCCGGCATTTGTGGCAGCAGATCTCTTGTCCCAAGCCGAACATGGCGTGGACAGTCAGGTTATTTTGGTGGCCTCCTCCGAAAAAGTGGCCAATAAAATCCTCAAGGAAGTGGAGACTCAATTGGAGAAATTGCCCAGAATGGAAATGGCGAAAAAAGCGTTGGGAAATTCAGTCGCTTTCGTGATGCCCAACCAGGACAAAGCAATCGACTTGATCAATGAATATGCCCCCGAGCACTTGATCATTTGTGTGGAAAATGAAGACGAAGTCGTGTCCAGAATCATCAATGCAGGATCGGTGTTTATCGGGAATTTCACCCCCGAATCCGCTGGGGACTATGCCTCAGGGACCAACCATACATTGCCCACCTATGGCTATGCCCGCAATTACAGCGGAGTTTCCTTGGACAGTTTTGTCAAAAAGATCACGTACCAAAAGATCACCGAAAAAGGCCTGCAAAACCTGGGTCCAACCATCGAGGTCATGGCAGCGAACGAACTTTTGTTTGCACACAAAAACGCGGTCAGTATCAGACTCAAATACCTAAAAGACAACCAATAATGGCTTTCGACCTTAAGGCTTTGCTTCGGCCACATATCGCCAATATCAAACCCTACTCTTCCGCCCGAGATGAATACTCAGGAAAGGAGGGTATTTTCTTAGATGCCAATGAAAACCCATTTGGATCGGCCACGGCGGAGGATTTCAACCGCTATCCAGATCCCTATCAATGGGCAATAAAAGAAAAATTGGCCATTGTTAAAGATGTTCGCCCCAATCAGATTTTCATTGGAAATGGAAGCGATGAGGCCATCGATTTATTGATTCGCGCCTTCTGCAGGCCTGGAAAGGACAATGTGATCCTTCTCCCTCCTACTTATGGCATGTATGAAGTGAGTGCTGAAATCAATGATATTCAGATTAAAAAGGTCAACCTCAGCACAGATTACCAACTCAGGCCGGATGCCATTTTGGCTGCCACGGATGAATTCACCAAAATCATCTTTATCTGCTCCCCCAACAATCCCAGCGGAAACAAAGTCGCCCGGGAAGATATCCGAAAGATCCTTGAAAACTTCAAGGGTTTGGTTGTGGTGGATGAAGCCTACACGGATTTCAGTGACGAGCCAAGTTTCACGACGGAATTGGACCAATATCCCAATCTTTTGGTGATGCAGACTTTCTCCAAGGCTTGGGGTCTGGCTTCGCTTCGATTGGGGATGGCATTTGCCTCAGCCGAGATCATCAAAATCCTCAACCTGATCAAACCTCCCTACAACATCAGTGGACTGACGCAACAAAAAGCATTGGAAGCATTGGAGGGAAAAGAAAAAATGGAATCCTTGGTAAAGGACATCTTGCTGGAAAGGGAATATTTGTGGCAGGAATTGACCCATTTGGAATTTGTGTTGCATATTTATCCTTCCCATGCCAATTTTCTATTGGTCAAAGTCACGGCAGCAAGAAAAATATATGATTTCCTGATCGACAGCCAGATCATCGTGCGAGATCGCTCCAAGGTTTTGCTTTGTGACGATTGCCTAAGGATTTCTGTGGGAACAAGAGAGGAAAATGTAGCATTGATCAAAACGCTGAAGAAATTCCCAGTAGTGGGATAAAAAACAAAAATCATCCTAAACCGAGAACAACCATGAAGAAAGTACTTTTTATCGATCGAGATGGGACCTTGATTATCGAGCCACCGATTGATATGCAGGTAGATAGCCTGGAAAAACTGGAATTCCTGCCAATGGCTATTTCCAGCCTAAGAAAGATTGCAGAAGAAACGGATTACGAATTGGTGATGGTCACCAATCAGGACGGCTTGGGAACAGATTCTTTTCCAGAAGATACCTTTTGGCCTGCCCAGAATAAGATGATGACTACCCTGGCCAATGAAGGCATCCACTTCGCTGCAGTGCACATCGACCGTTCTTTTGAGCATGAAAACCTTCCTACCCGCAAACCAAGAACAGGTTTGTTGGGCCAGTATTTTGACGGGACCTATGATTTGGAAAATTCCTTTGTCATCGGAGACCGAAAAACAGATATTCAATTGGCCAAAAATCTGGGAAGCAAATCCATTTTCATTGGTGAAACTTATGAAGAGCCGACCATCTGTGTAAACTCTTGGGAGGAAATCTATCAATTCCTGAAGTATCCTTCCCGCACCGCCACCGTCGAAAGAAAAACCTCAGAAACGGAAATCAACATCAAACTCAACCTTGACGGAACCGGCAAAACAAATATCAGTACAGGCATCCACTTTTTTGACCACATGCTCGACCAATTGGGGAAACATGGCGGCACCGATCTAGACATTCAGGTGAAGGGGGATTTGCACATCGACGAGCACCACACCATCGAGGACACCGCTTTGGCCTTGGGCGAAGCTTATTTAAAGGCATTGGGTGATAAAAAGGGAATCTACCGATATGGCTTTTTGCTTCCCATGGACGATGTCTTGGCACAGGTTGCCATTGATTTTGGAGGAAGACCTTGGATGGTTTGGGAAGCCGAATTCAAAAGGGAAAAAATCGGGGAAATGCCTACGGAGATGTTTTACCATTTCTTCAAATCCTTCAGCGACACTGCCAAGTGCAACCTCAACATCAAGGCAGAAGGCAACAATGAGCACCATAAAATTGAGGCGATCTTCAAAGGTTTTGCAAGAGCCATCAAGATGGCCGTTCAAAAAGATCAAACAGCACTGAATCAACTCCCAAGTACAAAAGGAGTATTATAAAAAATATGGACTGGAAGTTGAATTTCTTCATTTTCCAGTCCATATCAATTTTTGACCAAACTAATATTTTTAGCCTTGTACAATCGCTCCTTTTAAACCTGGGCTGGTCAAAAGACCTCCAAATTCACCAATCACGGAAGTAGGTACATTCAACTCAACCGCAGCTTCCACTACAGCCTGAATAAACAGATCGTAATCTGCTGAAGTGATCAAACCAGTCATTCTGGGATTGGTAGCGGGATTGTGTGCATCAACCATATTCAAACCATTGTATTCGATGTTTTGAGAACCGATGCTTTCGGCCAACAAATCACTGAAATCAGATACCAGCATGGTAAAACCCGAAGTATTTCCCGCACCAACTTCTGCCAAAAGTACTGAGAAATAAGGTTGAAGGGAATTGTATTTGCCACCTTCGTTGGTCGCAATGATCAATACAGTACCCGTCACCACCGCTCTCAATGGAATATATCCAGCCTCAATCAATTGACCTTCGTTATCGGGATCAGCAACTAAACCAGAGCCACCCAATCGGGAATAAAGGTCAAGCGATGCTCCATCGGCACGCTGTACAATGGGTTGTCTTACAGATTCCAACAACTGTCCAACAGGTCCAATCACGTCAGCAGAAGTAATTCCAGCCTGGGCTGCACCTTCCACCACTGCACCGATGAAGAGGTCATAATCTGCATTGTTGATCGTTCCATTCATCCTGGAATGCAAAGCAGGATTGTGCGCATCTGCCATGCTCAACCCCGTATAACTGAAATTTTTCGAACCTGTGGCTTGCGCCAAAAATTCTGAAAACTCCATTACCAAATGGTTTAGACCTGAGGTTTCACCTCTTCCAACCTCACTTAACAGTACGCTGAAATAAGGCTGTAAGGCATCATACTTCCCACCTTCATTCGTGGCGATGGTAACAACAGTATTGGTCACGACGGTTCTGAGGTTCAAGAAACCCTGCTCAATCATCTGACCCGAATTCATGGGATCAGCCACTCTGGTTTCTCCACCCAACTTGGTGGAATAAAACGAATCATCCATAATGGGTTCCGGTCCATCCTCCCTGTCACAGGAAGACAAGGCGACAGAAAACCCAACAAGCGCACTGGCTAACCAGTAATTTACCTTTCTCATAGTTGTTAAAATTTAGTTATAATTAATTTTCAAAGGTTTTTTGGAAAAATGCCCCCAATTTATAGGTGAGGGAGCTTTTGTTGATTGCAGGACAGCTTTGCGCCAGCATGTCGTCTGAGGGTTGGAAAAGCACAGCAGAAGTCATGAAATTGTCATTGATGTCAGACACGATCTCCTGTGGCGATTTTTGGTTGCGGTCATAAAGGCAGACAAGGTGCCCCATAGAAAGATTGACTCGGGTATCTTTCATGCCATCCGTGTTTTTGACAAAATCCCTGATCGCATAGCCTTCCAAAGAATCCAAAGCGGAGGGAAAATCAATACGGCTCATGGTCATGGTAGGCATTGCACCTTCTTTGGGTTGTGTCACCAAGTAAATGTGTATGGCCAGCGTCGCTACCAAAAGGAGTACGATGGCAACAGCTCCTATCAAAATCTTTTTAATCATGGTCTTTCAATTTCGTTTGACCACATATACGACCCCCATTTTCCTTTTGGATTTAGGGAGATTGAAAAAATCGAAATAAATTCTGATTTTATAGTTCTAAAAATTTCTCCTCCAAAACCTAAATGGCTTGATTATTCTTGGAATTGGAGATGGGTTACCGCAGTATGAACACGAAAATCAAAAATCAACTTTCGTCGAAAAGTAGAGCCTTTTAGAAGGTTTTTGCAAAACACAAAATCCAAAGTATTGCTTGAAACAAACAAATACACTTTGACACGCTTAAAAAATAAAACACTGGATCCTTCCTAAATCAGACCCAGTTTCTCCTTGATTGCCCCGCGATAATTGGGGATCGCTTGTTCTTCTATAAACAAAAAAAGATAGGGTTCGATCAACTCCAATTCCATCAGATAAAAGACACCTTCAATCCAAACGCCATCTACCCTGGCATAAAGACAATTCTTCGCAAAAGCATTTACTAATTGCTGTAAACAGTTCAAATCTTCAGGTTTGGGAAGGACTTTACTGATATTTCCCCCAAAAAAATGTTGCACCCTGAAATCTCCTTCTTTGGCACTTTTGAGTACGGCATGGGAAAACTTCCCATTGAAATACAAATAAGAATATTCGCCCTCCTCCACTATTTGCTTGACAAATGGCTGCACCATGAAATCTTCTGTCGCCATCAATCCAATCATCTCCTCCTTTTTGGATAGCCACATTTCCCGATCCAACTTGATCGTATTTTTGGCTCCTCCACTGACGGTGGGCTTCAACACCAGTTGGTCCGTCTTAAAAACATCAAAGTACTCGGCCAAGTCAAAGGGTTGTTGCTTGGATAAAAAGCGGGTCGGCACAATCTGAAATCCCTGCTTTTGGACTTCCTCCAAATATCGTTTGTCCGAATTCCAAAGGATTGTTTCGATGTCATTGAAAACCGGTATCCCCAGTTTTTTGATGCGCTGACACCAGTCCAAAAATTCCGAATACCGATCAAAATAGTCCCATGGGGATTTGACCAGCAGATGCGAATATGTTTCCCATTTCACCAAAGTGTCCGACCAAATCTCAAATTTGAATTCCAAACCCAGATCAGTCAGGATTTCCGCCAGTATTTTATCTTCATCCAAAACGTTGGTTGCCGCATAGGAAATCTTTGATTCATAGGTAACTACAGCAATACGCATGGTTTTTTTTTTAAAGATTAAAGGTGAATTTGGCCAAACTTCTGCATTTTATTAAACCGAACAAAAAAAAACTATCAATTTATTATACTTTTGGGGTCCAATCGTATGCAAAAAGAAAAACTCGTCATCATCCCCACTTACAACGAACTCGAAAACATTCGAGAGATGGTCCTTTCCATAATGGAACTGGAAGGTGATTTCGATTTATTGATAATTGATGACAATTCCCCTGACGGGACCGCCCAAGAAGTCTTGGCGCTCCAAAATGAATTTGGGGAAAGACTTCACATGATTCAAAGAGAAGGTAAATTGGGATTGGGAACCGCATACATCAAAGGGTTTAAATTTGCCTTGAATTCCGGTTACCAATTCATCTTTGAAATGGATGCTGATTTTTCACACAATCCCTTGGACCTTATCAAACTCTACAAAGCTTGCGCAGAAGAAGGATTTGACATGTCAATTGGATCCCGCTATATCACAGGAGTGAATGTCGTGAACTGGCCGATGGGCCGGGTCCTGATGTCTTTTATGGCGAGCAAATATGTCCAGTTTATCACCGGAATCCCCATCAAAGATACCACTGCAGGATTCAAATGCTACAGAAGAAAAGTGTTGGAAGCGATTGATTTGGACAGCATCCGTTTTATCGGTTATGCCTTCCAAATTGAAATGAAATTTACCGTCTGGAAATTAGGTTTCAAAATCGTGGAAGTACCGATCATCTTTACGGACAGAACCAAAGGAACCTCCAAAATGAGCAAAAACATTTTTCGCGAAGCGGTACTGGGCGTGATATTTTTGAAACTGAAAAGTATCTTCAAAGGCTACAAACCTAATCAAAGCGAATTGCCTTGATGGGTTTGATATTGCTGATGAGCATTGCCGGCACGAAAAGCACGAGTGTGGTAACCAGCAAGATCATCAGATTCATCGCGATAAATACCGGCCAATTCCAATGAATCGGTACGAAAGCCATATAATAACTTTCAGGGTCCAAGGGGATCAGTTTGAATTGGTCTTGTAAAAAGCCGAGTCCCAATCCGATTGCATTGCCGATCAATAGTCCCCGACCAATGATCCGGATGCCATTCCACACGAATATTTTTCTGATTTGGGAGTTTTTTGCGCCGACGGCTTTCAGGATACCGATCATTTGGGTCCTTTCCATGATCAAGATGAAAAGAATCGACACCATGTTAAAGGCCGCCACAAACAAGATCAATCCAAGAAAAACGTACACGTTGTTGTTGAGCAGGGTCAACCAATCAAAAATCTCCAGGTATTTGTCCGTGATCTTGATCAACTTCAGGTCATAATCCATGATCTCATACAAAGGATCGATGTAGACATCCAATTTGGAGGGATCGTCCACAAAAATCTCGAAACCGCCCACTTGGTCATCTGTCCATCCATTGAGATTCCGAATCGTTTGGATGTCCCCAATCAGGATTTTGTCATCAAAATTTTCCAGATAGGTTTCGTACAAACCCACGATTTCAAATCTCCTGAATCTTGGGGGCTCCTGGACAAAGTACATGGTGACGCTTTCTCCAATATCCAAAAGCAGCTTGTTGGCCACTTTTTTGCTAAGGAGGATTTCATTGCTGGCGGAAGAATCCGAAAAATGGATGAATCTACCCTTGGTGATGGATGCCTTGAAAGTCAAGGAATCAAAATTTTTGTCGACGCCTTTCAAAAGGACACCCTCAACTTCCTGGTCACCTTTGAGCAAACCAGGTTTATGGGCATAGACCTGAACATGTTTGATAAAATCGACCTCAGGGTAGTTTTGGTAAAAATCCGACTTCGTGGAAGTGGGTGATTCTTCGAAAGCATTTCCTGACATGAATTTCATGCCTTGATAATGTCCGGTAAAACTAAAAACCTTGTTCGAAATTTCATTCTGAAAACCGCCCAAGATCATGAAAGATATCAGGGAAATAGCCAAACCGATGGCGACACTCGCCACCGCAATCCTGTGGATGGTACCCGTGAAGCCTCCTGTACGTTTAAAGCTGATTCTTTTGGCAATGAAATAGGAAAGGTTCAATGAAGTTTATTTAATTTGGTGCAAATCTAGCGCAAAATAACATGAAGCATATTAAAATAACATTTCTCTTGACTTTTTTACTTCAATTCATGGCTTTTTGCAAAAGCCCGGAAAAAGTCCCCATGAAGGAAGTTGAAAAGCAGGATACCCTTATTTTGCCAGCTGCCGATAGACCGGAAGCGTATTTGCCACTTTTGGAGGGAAAGCGCGTGGGCTTGGTGGTCAACCAAACAAGTATCCTCTCCTCAAAAGACAATATGCACCTGGCGGATTTCCTGATGATGGAAGGCATAAACGTGGTGAAGGTTTTTGTACCAGAGCATGGCTTCAGAGGGGATGCCGATGCTGGAGAAACTGTCAACAGCGAAATTGACAAGAGCACGGGACTTCCCATTGTTTCGCTTTATGGAAACAACAAAAAACCATCGGCCGAATCGCTGAAGGACTTGGACATCATCATTTATGACCTTCAGGATGTTGGGGTTAGATTTTTCACCTACATCAGTACACTCCATTACCTGATGGAGAGTTGTGCAGAGAACAAAATGCCGCTTCTCATCTTTGATAGACCCAATCCCAACGGCAATTATATCGATGGTCCGGTATTGAAAAAGGGATTTGAAAGTTTCGTGGGCATGCATCCCATCCCAGTGGTCCATGGGTTGACCGTCGGTGAATTGGCAAAAATGATCAATGGAGAAGGATGGTTGAAAGGCGGAATCAAGAGTGATATCACGGTGATCCCTGTTGCACATTGGGACCATGCCAAAGCTTACAGCTTGCCCATCAAACCCTCCCCCAACCTGCCCAACGATGTCGCTATCCGACTTTATCCTTCCCTCTGTTATTTTGAGGGAACAGATGTATCCGTTGGCCGCGGCACCTATTTTCCTTTTCAGGTTTATGGATTTCCCGATAAAAAATACGGGGACTTCAGCTTCACGCCCGTCAGCATCGTGGGCATGTCCAAAACACCCCCGCAGCAGAACAAGGAATGCTTTGGCAGGGACCTGAGAAATGAATCCCTGGACCATCAGTTCACCCTTCAATACCTCATGGAGGCATATCAGGTGTCCGGCAAAAAGGAGAAATTTTTCAACAACTTCTTCGACAAGCTTGCCGGCAATGACCAACTCAGGAAGGACATCTTGGCTGGAAAGCCAGAATCAGAAATAAGACTGGGTTGGCAAAAAGATTTGGATGCGTATAAGATCATGAGGGCGAAGTATTTGATCTATTGAGCTTGTCCCGAGTTAAATATTATCCCCACCATTCAACAAGCGAATAAAATATCCCTTTCGGGATTGTAACAAAAGGTCTTCATCATCAATAATTAAATTCATGCGCATTACTCTTCAAAAATCCCTTTTTATAAGTGTTTTCTTTTTAGGATTCATCCATCAGGGATTCACTTTAGGAACCGAAGAAAAATCCCTGCTTTGGAAAATCTCCGGAAAGAATCTCAAGCAGGATTCGTATCTGTTTGGCACCATCCATGTCATTTGTGAGGATGATTTCTTTATGGATGCCCGGATAGAAAATGCATTGAAGGAAAGTGAAAAATTGGTCCTTGAAATTGATTTGGGAGATCCCAACATGATGATGGAGATGCAGAAAACCTCGATGAACCCTGGGATGAAGAACATTTCCAAAGAAATGGAGCCGGAACAAATCGTTGCACTCGATAAATTCCTGTTGGAAGCTTATGGCGCAGGACTTGATCAGTTTGGGATATTTAAACCTTTCGTCCTTTCCTCGATGGTCATGCTCAAAATGCTTCCCTGCACAGCCCAAAGCAGCTATGAAATGTACTTTATGGACAAAGCCAAGGAGCAGGAAATGTCAATAAAAGGATTGGAAACCGTTGGTTTTCAAATGGGCATATTCGACAATATCCCAAGAAAACTCCAGGTTGATGAATTGGCCAAAATGGTGGTCGATGAAAATGGCATGGAAGAGTTCGGCGAACTGACCCAGAAATACCTTGAGCAGGATCTTGACGGATTGTACGGCATCATCACGGACAATGGTGTTTTCCAGGAATTCGGAGACCAGTTGCTTACCGACAGAAACAAAAACTGGATTCCCCTGATCGAAAACCACATTGAGGAAGGTTCAACTTTCATCGCCGTCGGTGCGGGACATCTCCCCTCCGAAACGGGAGTCATTTCTCTGCTCAGAAAAGCTGGATATACGGTGGAAGCTGTGAATTGAGTGGTTTACAATTCACTTCACAGGAGTTTTAGATTTCAAAAGATACTGCCTACAGGATTTAACCCGTTTTGTACATTACAAACTCAATTCAATATTGTAATTCACTAATATCCATAAGGTGTTGACTATTTTTGACTTCACCCTATTGGAGTCAGGAATTATTCTCCCAATAGTCTGATTTTCTTTCAGTTTCAATCCAATTTGGAAACCTATTGCCTATTTCGGGTTTAAGATTTCTCAATGATTTCTTTCAACTTTTTCAATGCCTTTGGATAAGTTTCCTCGAAATACTCCAAGTGGCTTTCTGCGACGTCCAGATCCACGGTGATGGTTGTTTTGTGGTCTGATTCTTCAAAGGTATAGTTTTCGAAACCTCCAGTCCACTGCTCCACCTCTGGTCCTTCCAAAATCTCATCATCCCCGCTGAGTACGCCAACATGTTGGATGGAAACAAATTTATTGGGGATGTTCTCCGCGATCAGGGAAACCATTCCACCGATTTGGCCATTTTCATCTGTTCCTAGAAAATGAATTTTGCTGTCTTTTTCCCATGAACCTTCGAATGTGGATGTTGGGTTAAATTCCCCTGTCCATTGCTGGTAGGTTTCTTTGTTGTCAAGTCCCAACATGGTTGCGTATGCCTTTTCGGCTGAGGAATTCACTTCGATTTTATAATATAGTTTTTTCATAGCATTGGAGTTTAGGATTCAACATATTTTTTGAAATTATTGAGAATGGCCTGCCAACCTTCCCTTTGCAAATCAATTGAATTTTCTGATTCTGGATCAAAATTGATGGTCACATGGGTGGTGTCGCCAAGATCCTGAAAAGCAACCGTGACTTTCCGGCCATCTCCCAAAGTATAGGTGAATTTTTCACCAATTTTGATTTCATCATAAATGCCCTCAAAGTCAAAACCAAAACTACCGTCTTTGGCTTCCATTCTCGCCGAATACTTTCCACCGACGCGCATGTCATTGCTTGCCCTCGGACATTGCCAATCATCTGTGGCAAAATTCCATTTCGTAATGTGTTCAGGAAGCGTATAGTAATCCCAAACTTTTTCCCTATCAGCCAAAATGGTGGCCTGAACCAATATTCTCTCCATCTTTATTTTTGTTGGTTTTCGATAACTCTAAATCTCACGATTTCTGCAATCAAATCCAATGGTAAAGACGCGTCCAGTGGAAACTGAACGGATCCTTTTCCCTGTGTATAGCCGGAGAGTTTGTCCCTGAATTTTTCGTGTCCGGTAGGTGTGGCATAAAAGCCAATATGCTTGTCAAAGCCTCCAAAATACACGAGAGGCTTGTTGTTTGTTTTGTAGGCAGGCATTCCGTATGCCATACTCTCGATCGCTGCAGGAGCATTTTCCCTGATGGTCTGCCGAATAGATTTCAGCTTCCCCTGAATTTCCTCGGGAAAACCAGCGATATAATCGTCAACAGTCTGGATTTCTTTGTCCATTTTTTCTGGGTCAAGGATTATTGTGAATATTGGATTTTCACTACCCTTATTAAAATTTTTCTTATTGAAATAAAAATGCCCTTTTATCCGGTTTTGGACAATCTAAAAAACAGATCAAAAATTATCGCCCAACGACAGAAAATGAAATCTTACATCTGCTTTTATGCCTTTTTGAAATCCCGGCAGATTGAAATACCTGGACTTTTTTAAGTTGGAAATGTATCTATTCAAATTTAACGAAAATGCGCAAATGAAACACGGTCATTTTTGAATTTTGAAAATTTCAAAAAAGAATTCTCTCCATAAATCCCCGGTTTTTTACAATGGGTATTTCTGTCAGATTTATTGAATTCAATGGAATTCTAAAAATGCATTGCAGTGGGAAAATATTTGTTCCAAACCTAAAGGATTTTTGAATACGTCACCCCCTATCCCAGAAATTGAAATCCAAGTTTAAGATTTCTGTCATCACGATGGGATTTTAAAAGTCCTTCGATCAATTGATAAAAATGCCCCCCACAAAAAAACTTCCTATACAACAAATTTTTCCAAATCTCAAATCACGATTTAAAGGGGTAAAAACACTCTTGACCGTCAGTCAAAACAATAATTAACCTATCACTCATTCCTTTTCAAAAACCAAAAAATGCTGAATCTTCATAAACTGTCCATTTTCGACGAGACGGAAACCATTGGCCCCCAATTCCTTAGAAACTTGCTTTACGGTCATCTTGTGCAGCCTTTTGATCATCACCTTTGGGTCCTCCGCTCGGTATTCAATCAGGAGTAATTTTCCATCTGGTTTCAGCGATTTCCTGATCTCCTGCAATACTTCCTGCGGATAAAGCAACTCATGGTAAACATCTACCATGATGGCCAAATCGATGGCGTTTTCAGGGAGATTAGGAGATTTTTCACTTCCTTTAACCGTGATCACATTGTCAAAACCAAGAGTCTTGCTCTTCTCGTTCAGGTATTGGATTGCAGGATCCTGGATTTCCACCGCATAAATCTTTCCTTCCGGAACCTTCGGTGCAATCCTAAAAGTATAATATCCGGATCCCGCTCCGATATCTGCCACCCAACTGTTTTTGTCAATGGGAAGATTTTTGATCGCCAAGCCAGTATTTTCCTCTTCCGGCCGGCTTGCCCGCTCCAACCAACTCATCCCCATAAAATTCATGATGGAGGAAATCTCACGGCCCATATATACTTTTCCAGTTCCATCTGGAGCTGGGGTTTTGTAGGAATAAATAGTTTCAACTTTCTTTTCCAGCTGCTGGCTTTGGCCGTAGCAAAGCGTGATGCTCAGAAAGAGTGATAAAAGCACTGTCAGTTGTTTCATGAATTTTAGATTTACTGTCAATGTCGAAGTGGATTTTTGAGGAAATCGTTCTTTTAAAACCCAACAAATACTTTTAATGTTTGTACTTGATTGAAAGGATTTCTACTCTACGGAGAATACCAATCAAGATTGTTGAAGACATTTCCTATTCCCAATCCACCTCCACGCACTCCAAACATCAAATTTAAAAATAGGACAAAACGTAGATTACATTAAATCAAAATCTTTATAAATATGCTTTAATTATTGGAAATCAATACCTTATCCGTGTTTAAAAAAGCTTGATAAATAATATAAGAACCATTTTCATCTTTGATTACATTTAATTCCTGAACGTCATTCCCTTGCTTCACCTGAGTCTTTTCCCAATCCTCGGAAACGTAGGTTTTGAGGGTCAAGGGAAAATCATACAAGGGTCCCAAATCGTGGGTCAATTCCACTTGAATATTGTCTTGGCCCGGTGTCACAGTCACTTTCGATGCCATTTTTTCTCGCATGTATTTGGTCACTTCACCAAAGGTCCCCACCCAAATATCTTTATCCAAATCATGAATGTATTCAAAATAGGCTTTGATGCTGTCACTGCTTTGGGGTTCCCATCCGATTCCATCAATACCATGGTAAACCAAAACCAACCAAGGATTATTGACGGATTGAAGGCTTTGGTCGATCCAAGTTTTCTTGTCTGTCAAAGTGGTCTTGCTCAAAGGCCCTCTTTGCCATTGTGTATAGGCTTTTTCATTGTAGGTTGGATCAAAATCTCCGGAGCGGTTGATTTCGTGCAAATAGGATTCTGGCATTCTGTTCCTCAAGGCCGGGAATTCTTTCAGTGCATACTCCATCACCCGCTCATTCTCTGTTCCAAAAGGACACTCCGCCGAAAATGTATGCGCCTTGCCCAAATTGGCTTCGATGTCCTCTTTGCATTTCATCAATTCATACATCAGGTTCTCCTCGTCCAACACCGCCAATCGGGGATGGGAAATGGTGTGCACCCCAAATTCATGTCCCTGGTCTGCATATTTTCTGATTTCTTCCCAATCGATCATTTCCCCATCGATGATCTGAGGGGTTTTGAGTTGACGGATATTTTTCACTCGGATTTCTGAATATCCTTTATCGATCAAGGCACATGCCTCCTCTACCCTTCCCCGCTCAAACAGAGCTCCAGCTTGATCATGGTAAGCCACTGCTCCTTCCAGATCCACGAATCGAATGGCAGTGGCCCTTTCGAACAAGTTCTCCTCGGTGGTTTTCCTTTTGGAAGTTTCGGCAATGATTTCCAATATGTCCCTGCCGATGTATTTTGCAGGGTACTGTGACCCTGGGATTTCGCCGGTATTGATAAATATGGTTCCATGCATTCCGAGATCGTTCATGATCGGAATGGCCTTTCTGAATTGATTCAAGGTACCATCGTCATAGGTGATGGAAACTGCCAGTTTTTTTCCTTCATGCCAAGGAAGCACCTCTGTTTTTCCAATGTTTTGGGAATCCATTGTGCTTGAATTACATCCAAAAAATAAACCTGCGGATAGCAGGGTTCCTAATTTCATGATATTCTGTATTTTGGTCATAATTTTTGGATTGGTGCTTCGCAAGTAAAGATAGGAAAACACGCTTACCTCCTGAATTTCTGGCATCTAATTTTTATAAAAGGCTATTTTGACCAAGATTCGTCAAAAATTCAGTGAGTACTTGCCCGAAAAATCCTCAATGACAACACCACAAAGTGCAACATTGAAGACTTAGGGACAAGGTGCTGAGGTTTTGGGATCAATCGGATCCATTCAGATTCTTAGCCCCAATGTAGGAGATTTTCCTCCTTGGCCATTTCTTATCCTCATCCAATCATGGCAAAAAATTGATTTGGATAAATAAAATCAAAACTCCCCTTCAAATTCGGGAACAAAATATTCGATATCTTTAAGCATCAAATACATTGACAACTCCATTTTTTACAAAAACCACAATGTCTATGTCTTCACCATCACTTCATACCATCTTGGGCTCAACAGGCAATATCGGGACCCAACTGGCCAAAGAACTGAAAATGTACACGGACCATATCCGCTTGGTCAGCAGAAATCCCAACAAAATCAATGAATCCGACCAAATCATGAAAGCTGATTTGCTTTTGGAGAATCAGGTAGATGCGGCTGTGGCCGGATCAGACACCGTCTATCTGGTAGCTGGGATTACCTATCGGACAAAACTTTGGCAGGAACAGTGGCCCATCATCATGAAAAACACCATCCAAGCCTGCATGAAACACAATGCCAAGCTGGTCTTTTTCGACAACATGTATTGCTATGACCCGATGCATGTGGGCCATCTTACCGAAACTACACGTTTTTGTGATCTCTGTCTAGAACCTTTATTGGTGTCTCATCTACCTGTAGGT
The DNA here is from genome assembly GCF_000381545.1 of Rhodonellum psychrophilum GCM71 = DSM 17998. GTDB lineage: Bacteria > Bacteroidota > Bacteroidia > Cytophagales > Cyclobacteriaceae > Rhodonellum > Rhodonellum psychrophilum. The sequence goes on from NZ_KB906675.1 coordinate 66,983, forward strand.
ATTTTTGGCTGGTTACTATTAGTCGGAGTAACTCCCATAGTGGTTTGAGATGATACCAGCCTTTCATGATCCAATCCGATGCACTTGAAGCAGGGATGCGTACACCCATTTTGGTGTATTTATCGATCTGTCTGTGGAGCGGCATCCCATAGACGTATTTGTCAACAGTCATCTGGGCGATTACCGACTCGGATGGAATTCCTTTTTCTATCACCCTGTCAGGAAGAGTTCCGATGATGATGCCTTCGCCATTTGGCCTGGCATACTTGGGGCGGATATAGCGCTTCACATAGAATGATGCAGGAACTACCTCAAGTACTTCTGTCACTTCTTCTCCTATGATCACACAGCCCTTTGTAGATTCGGATGGTTGGATCAATACTTCTTCTCTTCTGAGTTCTTCGGGAAGAGACATACGTCCTGTACCTTTTGCTCTTTTCTTCGGAGCAGGCTTTTCTACCACAGGTATTGATTCGGAAAGTTCTTCCTGTACTGATCTGGTGGTGCCAAGTTCAAAAAGTCCCAGCTGGTCATCCCCTACGTTGTTTGCTCGTTTTTCACTCTTGAATCCAAAAAGATGTCTGCGGAGTTTGTCAAGTTCGAACTGCTGATCGGATATTATTTCTTCCTTCTGGATAAGAATTTCTTCTTTTTCAGATAGGGTCAACAGGGCTTCTTCATACAGCTTTTTGTAGTCTTTTTCCCCGTGTTCCATGACATAAAGATATCATAAAAAAGTGGCTTTAGATACATTTAGAGGCTATTTTTACACGCTAAAAGCATCTTTTTTACACTCTTTTTAAGGCGTCATATCGCTTCCTGTAGCTCACCGATTCAAGTTTTACCCCCTGTAAGAGAAGGTTCAATTGGCTACTTGTGATTGCGCTTCCAGAGAGTACTGGACGTTCAATAGTGCCCTTTTCAAGTTGTTTGATATACATCGCAAAACCGTCTCTATCCCACTGGAGTATGCGAATCTGGTTGGAACGCTTGCCAATAAATACAAAAACATCACCGTTCATCGGATCAAAGCCAAGTTTGTTCCGAACAAGACCTGAAAGTGAGTTGATGCCGAAGCGCATATTAGTTGGCTCTTTGTACATAAAGTATCTAGTAGAACTCGATAGTGCAAGCATCAAAGAAGTTCTTTGATAGTGGTGATATCTACTTTTCCGAAAAATTCGATACTTACTCCTGAAGGATAATTGATTTTGAGGATAGGATCTTTCTGGAAAACCATCTCAGGATTAACCAAAGAAAAACCTGAAGCAAAAAGAGAGTCATCCTGTTGCCCTTCAAACTTCCTGCACCAATAATAAAAAGATACTCTTGAAATACTTGCTTCTGATGCAAATGCAGCTTTGCTTAGTCCTGATCCCTGCCACTTGGTGAACAGCTTGTAATATTCGTCATTGCTAATCTTTTTCATGAAGCAACATTACGAACAAATCAAAAACTAGAAAATATGGGGTTTATCGGACGGATACAAAAATCAATCAGAACTTTGAGCTCAAATACTTTTTGTCGGACAGTGAGAACGGAATCAAAATCCAGATATGGGTGGCGTTAATTCTTAATCTCTTGTTTACAGTAATACACAAGCGAATAAAAGAAACGGAGGATTTTTCCACCATGGTCATGGTGGCAGCAAAAAATTTATGTTCCTATGTCAGTCTAGAAAAATTTCTACTCTATTCCGAAGCTTACTTTAAAAGTATATTTCAAAAAGACCTTCAAAACGTGCAAACCCAATTATTCCTCACAGGATGGGGGTACTTTTTGAACTCCAACAAAAAAGTCCTCTAAAATGATATTAGAGAACTTTATTTTGATTTTCGTATTTTAGTCGGGCGACAGTAATTTAATATTATATATTTTTATTTTTTTATCTAAATCTATGCGAGTTTTACGTATAGAATAGATTGATACTATTAACATAGGCAACAGATATGACATAGCTAATTGGATTGTTGATATTTGTCCAAAAAAAATAATCATAGAAAAATAAAGTCCTATCAAGATATAATAACTATTCATATAATTTTTATTGAATAATAACAAATTTCTTAAAATTAAAATTTTTTCTGAAGAGCTTTTACATTTATACATTTTTGAAATTTTCCTATTTACTACATAATTCCCTATAGTAATGATTAATAAAAAAGTAAATAATGGGATTGATAATAACCAATAAATTCTACCACTATATATTATTAAAATTAGAATAAAACCTAACCAACAAACTGGAATAACAAACTTTTTTAAATGTGGGTTAATAATATTAATTCTATAATTCATAAAGTATAATTTTATAATCTACTAGATTTATTAATTTCCTTTTTTTTAACTGAACTAAAGACAAATGGAACAGACGCAAAGCAAGCAATAAAAATAATCGTAAAATTTTGAATATATCCTTGTATAAATGGTGGAAGCCTTTTTAATATATCTAATGAATCTAATGTTTCCTGATCATTACTTTCAACAAAACTAGCCAGCCCTTCTGCAAATGCAATAGATATTGAATCATCCACTATATAAAAGTAAAATGCATCAATTAAAGTAGCAATGATAATTGTTAATACAAATATAGATAAAGAATAGACATACCATTTAGAATCTATATCTTCAGATTTTTCATCTTTAAGTACAGTTGGCATCATTATAGCTATACTAAAAATGGTTCCAATAAAAAATGTAATTGGGTTAATTAATGAGTAAAGTGCTGTTTCCATCATAGTAAAACCATCAGATGCAATCCAATAGCTTAAAGAATATGATATAATTAAACAAGCTATACTTATAAGTAGAGTAATTTCTATAAGGTTTTTATTTATCTTTATTAGTTTCATTTGAAATGATAAATTTAGAATTTAATGTATTTATTATTGAATTATTTATTTTTGTAATAAACCTTAAAATTTTAAAATAATCTTTATTAGAAATGAAAACGAAATAACTCGCTATAAGAACCCATGAGAAATTATCAATTCTCATAAATATCCATATTCCCAAATGAAGAATAACTCCTAAAAACAAAATAATATATTTTGAATACTTTCCCCAAACTAAAAAAGCAAAAGATAATTCCCAAAATACAGTAAAATATGTGCTTAAGACTACAAAATAGTGGTTTTTTGTAAGAAGAATATTATAATCCGTAGCTCTAAATTCATTCACACGCATAGTATAATATACTGCAGTCCCATTTAACCAAACTTCTCCTTGTAATTTATGCAAAGCTGTAAAAAAATACACAATACAAATTTGAATCATAATACCATAATGTCCTATCATTAAAATATTCTTAATTATAACATCAGGTATTAAATTACTGAAATTTATATATTGTCTATTAATAGTTAATGTAAGATGATTGAAAGCATTAGAAATTAAAAGAAAAGGCATAGTTACCATTATAACATTATCTGATCCATCAAGAACTAAATTATTTCTATACCCTAATACTAAGATACCTATAAATAAAATTGCTCCAACAAATCTTTTCCCAATTGCAAAAATAAATAAACTACTTAAAACTATCAATGTAATTAAATATAATTGAGGTGCATATTGTAATTCGAATGGATAGGCTAAAAATGATAAATTATATGATGTAAGATTTATCCAGAAAAATTCAATTGGTACAATAGCATCTCCTCCAAAAAGTTGTTCAGCCATTGGTAAATAAAAAATCGAATTTTTTAGAATTAATATTCCTATGAAAACTCTATAAGCTGACAATCCAAGAGAATAATTTCCCGATGTGTTTTTCATATTATTTGATTTTTGAAAACTCGGATTTCAACTCCCGAAAAGTATAATTACTTAGATCGAAATAATCTTCTTCTCTTTTGGAAAACCTTGGAAAAGAGGAATCTAGTATTTTATATTGGAATAAAATTGAGTCAGTATTAGTCCAGTTATTCTCCTCAGAAACTTTATTTAATATAAATCTCGCATAGGTATTTACAGCTATATGACCAAGAGATGATTCTATCATTTTTGTAATAATTATTTTTGTTTTCACAGAATCTTGACTAATAGAATCAATTTTTAAAGAATATTCTGATGCTTTATCATAAGTTTCTATTATATTCATGTAGCTAGAGCTAAAGTATTTTAAAACTCTTTGGGAAGGAGACCAAAATTTATCTCTACGTTCCTCAATAAAAGGAATTGAAGGATCTAACCACCCTGTATCATCTGAAATTAGACCATCCTTATAATTTAAAAAGCGATAAAGAATGCTCATATTACTGGCTATTGGATTAGGTGCAAATAATTTCCATTCTTGTGTAAAAAATGGGTTAATATAAGCATTTATTTGTTTTTTATATTGATGTTTTATAGGATTGTCAGGCATGTGGTAAGCCGATATGATTAGAAAATGTATCCCTAATATAATCCACATTAAATAAACTATATATTTCATGAGAAAATGTATCGACCACCATGATCATGATGGCCGAATAATAAATTTAAGATAATAAATTATTTATATGTCAAACCCTGAAAAATCAATCGGATTATAAATTAAATTTTCAATTGGATGTAGTTCTTGGCTTATAATTTCACCTCTACCACTAATTCCATCAAAAACTCCAACAACAAATGCGACTCCGGACGCAACTACAAACGCTGCACCAACTGCAAGTGCCACTGCAACTGCTGCTGGTTCACCAGCTTGCTCGATATCATTACTATAGAAATCAGATTGAGTAGTTGAATACTCATATGCTCCGAATGCTGTATTGTGAGGTGTAGAAACTAGGAATAGAAAACAAATTAACGATAAGTATGCGATTAGCTTGGTATGTTTCTTAAATTTTTTCATAATATTAAATATCAAAATGGCTAAAATTAGTAGGACTTTGTTCAAAAATTTCAAATGACGTATCATAAGTTATAATACTTTCTGCTGCACGCTGACCTATATATGTTCCTAAATCATATGCAGATGAAACCATTTGCATTCCCACTCCAACAACTGCAACTATTAATCCCACTCCTGCAACTCCACAGATGTCATCCAAACTCATGCCTTCGGAAGCATTTAAAGTTACTGTGGATGTAGTAGTGTGACCTATTGCCGATACATTAGAATAGGATGTAACGAACAAAAACATTACCAATAATCCTATACTGGTTGTTTTCATTAAAATGTGATTTTTTTCATAATTTCTGTTAATTTTAGATTAAAATAAATTTTATTTTTAAAAGTATTTAATTCTTTTTTAATTTCCAAATATTTTATATCATTAAATCAAATGAAAATTTCTCTTGAGGCGCATTATCAGTATTTAATATTGTATTATTAGATATTATTATAATTATATTTCTATACTTAATTTTATTATTTTAAAATCAGAATATTGTTCCGTGAAAAAAAGTTTTGAAAAAAAATTATCACATGACATAGCCTAACAATAAATCAATGTCGTTTAGTTAAGACTATAGAAGTTTATAATTCATGCTATAAAGCTTTTTAGTTTTGTATTTTTGTTCAAATTTTCTCCCGGACATTATTATTTCTTGTTATTTGTACACATGGGTATCAAAGGTTAACACCGATGAATCCTAAGAGCAAAAAAGGAAAAGTCAGGGCTCAAATCGCTCAAATGATATTGGATCAAATCGCTGTCGGAAAATTAAAAGCGATGATCGTCAGGGCCGCGGATTTTTACGGTCCAAATGCAAAACTCAGCTTTCTCAATGAATCCGTCATCAACCGGATGAAAGCCGGGAAAACTGCCCAATGGCTTTATTCCAAAAACAAAAAACATTCCTTCACCTATATCCCGGATGCTGCCAAGGCGACTGCATTTTTGGCCCAACAGCAAAATGCCTGGAACCAAGTGTGGCACCTTCCCACTTCAAAAAAGTATCCCACAGGTCAGGAAATCGTCAATATTTTGGCGAAGGAATGGAGCGTCGCGCCCAAGCTGCAGGTTTTGCCGGGATTTATGGTTGGGATTTTGGCTCCATTTATTCCGCTGCTGAAAGAGGTTTCAGAGCTAAGCTACCAACTGGATCAGGATTATTGTTTTGATTCTTCCAAAATAGAAGACACGTACAATTTGAAGGCAACTCCAATAGAAATGGGATTGAAAAATTGCCTTAGATCGGATTAATTAAACTCCATGAAATCAATATTCAATTGCCTTCAAAACGAATTAACCCGAAAATTAGGATTAACTCCATGGAAATAAGTCCTAACTTTGTCTCTTAAATCTTTGAAAATGAATTTTTCCTCACTCGGTTTATCGGAATACCTTTTGGAAGCCATCAAAAAGGCACGTTACGAAGAACCCTACCCGATCCAAATAAAAGCCATTCCCGCGATTTTAAATCGGAAAGATGTCTTGGGCATCGCGCCAACAGGCTCCGGTAAAACAGCCTCCTATGTGCTCCCTATTTTGGAACTCCTGATCAAAAAGGAAGTTACCAAAAGCAGAAGTGTTAGGGTTTTGGTGGTGGTACCTACAAGGGAATTGGCCACACAGGTGGACACCGTGATCAAAGGTTTGAGCGAATTTTTGCCAAGATCGATCAAGACCATGGCGGTATTTGGAGGGGTTTCGATCAATCCCCAAATGCTGAACCTCTTTGGAACAGAGATTTTGGTGGCGACGCCGGGCAGGTTACTGGATCTGGTATCCAAAAATTCAGTGCAGATTTCGGATATTGAAATATTGGTGCTCGATGAAGCCGATAAGGTATTGAATTTGGGTTTCCGGGATGAGGTAGAAGAAATTTTTGCATTGTTGCCCAAGAAAAGGCAGAATATCCTCTTTTCGGCGACAACCGAAGACTCTCTTAAATCACTGATTGCCAAACTGCTTCACAATCCTGTCACCATTGAAGTCGAGCAAGAAACGATTACACCTGATTTGATTTCCCAATCTGCCTACCTTGTTTCGCAGGAAAAAAAAGGACCTTTGCTTCGGTATTTGATCGAGAAGGAAAACTGGAATCAGGTTTTGGTATTTACCTCTTCCATTCGGGCAGCGGACAATTTGACAGTGAAGCTGAAGAAAAACGGGATTGATGCCCAAGCTTTCCATGGCGATAAAAGCCAAGGGGCAAGAACGGATGCATTGACAAAATTCAAGGCGGGAAAACTTCGCGTTTTGGTGGCAACGGATTTGGCTTCAAGGGGCATCGACATCAAGTTTCTGCCATTTGTGGTCAATTATGAATTGCCGAGGTCTCCAAAGGATTACATCCACAGGATCGGGCGAACCGGCCGTGCAGGAACTCCCGGACAGGCGATTTCACTGATTTGCGAAGAAGACAGGCATCATTTCAAAGTAATCCAGAAAAAAATGGGCCGCTGGGTAGACCTGATTGATTCGGGAAATTTTGATTTGTAATCTTTGTTCACATCTTGTAAAATGGAAGTAAAGGAAAGTATTTACAGGCAATTGCAGGAAATGCTTACTGCCAAAATCGAGGTGACAACAGCCGCTATCGCTTCCCTGAGAACAGCAAAAAACAGCGACACCAAAAGCAGCGCCGGGGACAAATATGAAACCGGAAGGGCCATGATGCAAATGGAGTTGGATAAGGAGGAGCAGCAATTGAATCAAACCAATCGGCTGAAAAATGAACTTTCCGCAATCAACCTCGAAAAAATTTATACACGGGTTGAATTCGGGAGTTTGGTGGAGACCAATCAGGGAATTTATTTTATTTCCATTCCGGTAGGAAAAGTTACTCTGGCGGATCGCGCTTATTTCGTCCTCTCTTTGGCCTCCCCCATCGGGAAACTCTTGGAGGGTAAAAAAATTGGTGAAAAGGCTATTTTCCAAGGAAGGGAATTTGTGATCCAAGGAATCCTTTGACACATTGGTTGCTGCAGAAATCCACTTTTACCCGAGTAATAGATTACCAATTCTATACCAGCCTGAAATCACCCAAAAATCGGTCTTTGTTTACAATTTTTGACTTCACCTTTTAGGCAAAATGCGCTATTCTCCAAATAGTTTGACTGCCCTTCCTTTTCAATCGCATTTGAAAACCTCTTGCATATTTCAGATTAAAATTTACGGTGACTATTATTTGTTTTTGGTTGTCAGAAACATGCATTTTGCATTTTAAGCTCATTGTCTATGGTTTTTTTTTTCCAAAACACATTTTGAATCGATATTTCCTCCCAAAATTAATCCTTAACTTTCAAACGGAAATAAACCCGATCGAATCAAATGTAAAGAGCCATTTCAAATCTTAAACCCGTGTTATGCATTACCAATTCTATTCCATCGTGAAACCGCTTAACAATAAGACTTTGTTTACTGGGGTCGGCTTCACCAAATTGGTGCCAGTCCTTAATCTCCAAGTGGTTTGATTGTCTTGCTGTTTCAAACCCAATAGATAACGGAATACATATTCCGGGTTAAAAGAAAAGTCACCACCTACATAATTCTAATTCCCCACAATGGATCCCTCTGAATTTTCAAAAAAACTAGAACTGTTTTTCGACATGTCTCCGGATCTGCTGTGCGTAGCTGGTTATGATGGTTTTTTTAAGCGGATTAATCCTGCTGTTTCGAAATTGCTGGAGTACTCCGAGGAGGAATTGTTTTCCAAACCAATCAATGAATTTGTCCATCCCGAAGACCAGCATTTTACTTCCAAAGTGAGGGAAGAGCTGAAAAAAAGCAATCCACTGCTCAATTTTGAAAATCGCTATTTGACAAAAAGTGGAGAAGTGATCTGGCTTTCATGGACCTCGATGTCCATAGATTCCGAAAAACTTGTCTTTGCCATTGCCAAAAACATCACACAAAAAAAGAAGATTGAAGAGGGCCGAAATTTACTTTTGGCCCAGTTGACCCAGTCAAACAAGGACCTCAAACAGCTCAGTTATACGACCTCACACGATCTCAGATCACCGATCAATAATTTCACCGCCATATTCAACCTTTTGGATTTCTCCAAAATTCAAGATGCCGAAACGGTGGAGCTTTTGGGTTACCTGAAATCCATCAGTGGAAATCTGAATAAAACCATCAACGATTATATCGATGTTTTGTGTCAAAAAGAATCCCTAAACGCCCAGAAAGAAAACCTTAATTTGTACCATTCCCTAAATGAAGTCCTGGACTCCATCAGTTCCTTGATTTCAAATTCCAAAACTTCCCTAACTGTTGATTTTTCTGAATTTGATGAAATTCTTTTCAACAAGGCATACCTTGAAAGCATCTTTTTGAATTTGATCACCAATTCGATTAAATACGCCAAACCGGACACCCTGCCTAGTATTTCCATTCGTACCAGAATATTCAATGGCGTCAAGCAGTTGGTTTTTTCAGATGAAGGGATGGGCTTTGACATGAATAAAGTAAAAGACAGAATATTTGGATTGAACCAAAAATTCCACAACAACATCGATAGCCACGGCATCGGGCTTTATTTGGTTTACAACCATGTATCGAACATGGGTGGTCGTATAGAAGTCGAAAGCAAAGTCAATGAAGGGGCTTCTTTTATCATTTCTTTTGGAGAATGATTGCGGATTTTGGGCTTGATGATTTTCCAATTGTTCTCAAAACCAAAATCCACAATCCCTCGCTTTAAGGAATCAAGACCAGTCCCATTGCCAACTTTTCCTTAAGAAAGCAGATTGGATCAATCCTTTAGCTCCACTTTTTGTCCGGTTTGGACGGCTAGATAAATCGCATCGATAATCTTCAAATCCTTCAATCCCTCCTCTCCATCAACAGGCACCGTTGGGATTTTATTTTCAAAAATTATCTCAGACATTTCGTCCATTTGTACCGTTTGGTGGGTGATATGCGGCAATTCCAAAGGGCCTTTGTTTGTTCGGCCCTTGATCGGTCCATATCCTGTAGAAGGCTGGAGTTCGGCAAATCCTTTTTCTCCATTTAGGAAAAAGCGGTCCAAATTGTTCATACTATAAGTGGAAAGGCATGAAGCCACTGCACCGCTAGGAAAGCCCAATTGAAATTGAATCGTTTCGTCCACACCTTCCTTGAATTTGACCGGGTCTGTCTTGGTTTCCTGCGCAGTCACCCAAATGGGTTCTTCTCCGACCATATACCGGGATCCGTTCACGGCATAGATTCCAATGTCCATCATGGCTCCACCTCCTGCCAATTGCCTATTCAACCTCCACTGACTTGGATCACCTATCTTGAAGCCGCACAATCCTTGAAAAAACATGATTTTCCCCAATTCCCCCTCTTTCCTCATCCGGATAATTTCAAGGGTATTGGCCTCAAAATGCATCCTATATCCCACCAATAATTTGACATTGGCAGACTTGCAGGCGGCAATCATTTCTTCTCCCTCTTTGGCATTCAACCCCATCGGTTTTTCACAAATGACATGTTTTCCGGCTTGGGCAACGCGAATGGCCTGATCGCGATGAAGGCCATTGGGCGTGATGATATAGACGGCATCGATGTCCGGATTATTTCTGATCCGATCAAAATTATCGTAGTTGTAACAGTTTTTGTCGGGAATGTCATACTTGCGTTGCCAAGATTCGAATTTGGAAGGAGTCCCGCTGATGATCCCCACCAATTTGGCCTTGGTGCAGGATTCCATTGCCTCTGCCACCCTTGTGGCATAACTTCCCAGCCCCATGATGGCCACCCGAAGGATTTTTCCCTTATAAGGTTTTTCAGAGATCGCCTCTTGGTTTTTTGCGGAATAACTGGATAAAATAGGGAGTGCTACGGCTGAAAGCGTAAGCTTTTGCAAGAAGTTTCTTCGTGAGTTCATTTTGAATAGTTTAGGTTTAACATCATGGCAGGCTTGTCGATTGACATTTATACCAAAATCATTGAAAAACATGGAACAAATATTCTATAAAATCAGAAATTAGTCAGTATGAAAATTGATCCGACTAAAATTATGAAAAGAATTAAAAGAGAAAAAGAGGTTCAAATGTCATTGTTTTCTTGGTAGATCCGAATGACTTTGTATTTCCGGAAAGGAACGACTAGAAAGATACAAAAACCAAACAAATCTATTTCAAATAGCTATCGGATTTATAAACCGAAAAAACCAATTTCACCCGAGTTCTACCCGAGTTCTGCATGGCCAATTCTATTCCAGCCTGAAATGGATTGATAATCAGTCCTCGTTTGGTGTTTTGACTTCAATTTTTTAAAAACATGCATTATTCTCCAAATAATCTGATTTTCATGCAACCTCAACCCAATTGGGAAACCTAATGCATGTTTCCGTTTTAACGCAATGTCCATCCGCAATATTACCAGTAACCACCAAAATTCAAAAAACCCTTAAACGAAATCTTTATTGGAGGCTTCTTCCAGCTTCGTCCCGAAAGCTTTCGAGATTCACCCCTTTTCTTCTAAAATATTTTTTATGGCACGATAGCAGATGATCATTTAACATAATTTAAAAATGAAGATCAAAGTGGTACATCACCCATAAAAACGGATTCCTACCTCACCATTATTAAACCCGTTTTATGCATTACGAACTCAATTCAATAGTATAATTCTCTGATAATCATTTAGTTATTTACTATTTTTGACTTCACCTTATTGGAGTCAGGAATTTTTCTCCCAAAAGTCTGATTTTCTTGCAGTTTCAATCCAATTTGGAAACCTATTTCATATTTCGGGTTAAAGGAAACGCAGTCACCATCCAAATCTTGAAATTCAATTGCCAAAGAAACATCTCACCTAAATGCTAATCCCGCTGGTTTGTATATGAGGAAACGAAGTGTTTGAAAATGGGCAAGGAATCCATAAAAATCTGTTTCCTGATCTTTGGGTATTTTTAAAAATAATGATCAAAAACTGGGTGAAATCCTCCGCTGACGCCCACTTCTACTTGTCAAGCATGGACACATTTTTTTAATATAATACACTGATAATAAGTATTTAATAAATGAATTCTGTTCTCAGTAATTTCAAAAACATCAATATTGTTTTTTCCTTAGACTGTCTTTTCATCCCAATAAAAAATCAGGGGTTTTTACTGGGAGTTTGAAGATCGGCAAGGGCACAGGCAATTTTTTGATTGACCATTCCTTTGTTTCAAAATTCTCAAATGGATCAAATAAAGAAGCATATGCAAGACATTTTTTGGATTGTAATTCCGCTGCCCAAAACTCCAGAAATCCTTACTCCTCTTATTGGTTTCTAGATCCTTATCCCCATTTATGCGGCTGCAATCCATGCACCAAATTGGAACTTAAACCTTATTCCCAATGCAAACGTAAATGGTGAATATTGATAAAAAGAATAAGTTTTCAATGTTCATGTTTGCCCTTTTCCAGTTAAAGAATGGCTTCTAGAAAACCAAATCCCGATTCGATATTATCAATAAAAATTGTATTTTTTAAATAAAATATAATTTTACCAATTAATGTTTAACAAATTTTAAAAAATAAGGTTGTTTAATTGTTAATTAAATTAAGATTGAATTTTCTACATTTGTTTTTATTTGAACCCTTTTAATCACTATACCCATGAAAAACATTTCAGCAATGAAAAAAGCCATCGGGATTTTCCAATCTTATGGCATCCCACTTACCGGCAAGAGAAAATCCGCGAATTTTTACAGGGAATTGGATATGGACAAAATCTTTGTTTCGGGCTTGGTATTCGAATTGGAGTACGGCTTGAACAAAGAATTGGCAGATGAAAAGGCAAATCAAGTAGAAACACCATCAGAATTGATTGGCTATTTGATGAGTGCTTAGAAACTTTGTGCTTGGGATCTGGGTTGGGTTAATGACATTATGAAATCAAAAAAATATTTATTCCTCACACTGATTCCAATTTTCACGCTTTTCTATTTCAACAATCCTGAAAAAGAGCACAAAATGACTTTTATTTCCAATCCCGAATTAAATACCATCTCCGGTTTGAATAATTGGAAAGGTACGCCGATAGATGAAAAAGGGAATTTCCAGAACCTTTATCAACCTTTTAAATCCAGTTTTGGAGACCTGCTGAAATGGCAAACCAGCAAGAATCCCCAAAAGAAAGAGAAGAAAAATGAAACCAGACGGCTTTCTGTTAAAGTTGACAACGACGCACTTCAGGGCGATGCCGATTATCTCATTTGGTTGGGTCATGCAACCTATCTCATGCAAATCAACGGGAAAGTACTGCTTACCGATCCTGTATTAATTGACAATTTATTTTTAAAAAGGGAAAGCAAATTGCCGATCTCTCTGGATAATTTGCCTGCTCTGGATTATATCCTGCTCTCACACAGTCACCGGGACCATTGCGATGAGAAGACCTTGGAATACCTTTCCGAAATCAATCCTGGAGTCACATTTTTGACAGGACTTGGCATGAAGGATGTGATTATTTCATGGACGAAAGGTCAAATGATTCAGGAAGCCGGATGGTACCAGCAGTTTGACATTCCCGGTTTGGATTTTGAGATCACCTATGTGCCCAGCAGACATTGGTCGAGAAGGGGGCTGTTCGATGAAAATGTAAGTCTATGGGGTGGATTTTATTTAAAGACCAACCAACAATCCATCTATCTCATGGGGGACAGTGGTTCCGGACCTCATTTCAAAGACATCAGTACTGCCCTTGGCGAGCCTGACTATTGTTTGATGGGAGTTGGCGCATACAAGCCGGAATGGTTCATGAACCAAGCCCATATCAGCCCATTGGATGCAATTGATGCTTTCAATGAAATGGGGGGTCGCTATTTTATCCCTATGCATTTTGGGACTTTTGATCTTTCGGATGAACCGAGGATGGAACCCCTGGATGTGTTGATCGAACATGAATCCAAACTCGAGGGGGAACTTCTCCGCGTAGTTTTGGGAAAAAACCTTTTGGTTGGAAAATAAAGAAATCCTTTGAACAAGAACAACGGGCCTAGAGCTTGGCCCCTGAACCTTCAACAAATCAAATTTTAACGGACTTCCATTTCCCCTTTCTGAAGATATAAAACGCCACCACCGCATGCAGGGAATGGCAGAAGGCAATGCTGATATAAATCCCCATCATTTCCCATCCCAACACAAAGGCCAAAAAATAAGCCAAGGGAATTTCAATCACCCAAAAAACCCCAATATTGATCAGTGCAGGGGTTTTTGTATCTCCGGCACCATTGAAAGCATTGGTCATGACCATTCCCACGGCAAAGAACACATAACCCAAAACGATCACCTTCAAGCCATCTGCCGCCAATTCCCGGACAGCATCCGTGTCGGTAAAAACACCTGCCAATACATCTCCCGCCAATAAATAAAGGACGGTGACCAAAGCGAGGAAGATCACATTGTACCTCGCCGTCAGCCAGACTGAAATTTCAGCTCTCCTGTACTTTTGGGCGCCCAAATTCTGTCCCACCAAAGTGGCAGCAGCGCCGGACAAGCCCCAAGCTGGCATCAGCGTGAAAAGCAAAATCCTAAAGGCAATGGTAAAACCAGCCACTGCCACACTACCAAATTCGGCAGCCATCCTCGTGAGCGCAATCCAACCCACCGAGTCAATCAGAAATTGCCCCATTCCCCCAACAGAAATACTGACGATTCGCTTAATCACCAGAAAATTGATCGTCAAATTCTCCTTTAAAATAACCAATTTATGCTTCCCATTGAACAGATGGTACAATTGATAAATTACCCCGACGCTTCGCCCTGCTGTAGTGGCGATGGCTGCGCCTGTCAACCCAAAACCCTCAAAACTTCCCAAGCCAAAAATAAACAGGGGGTCAAAAACAATATTCAAACCGTTTGAAATCCACAATGCCCGCATGGCCAAGTGCGGCTGCCCAGCACCTCGAAAAGCCCCATTGAGCAAAAAAAGGAGCATAATCGCCGTATTTCCAGCGAATATTATTCTACTATACTCAACACCTATTGCCAACACCTCGTTCTCAGCCCCCATCATTCTGAGTAGGTCTTCGGCAAAATAAAATCCCAACAAACCCAAGATAACCGATACCACACCCCCGAAAGCAAGCAACTGGAAGGCCGCATTTCCGGCTTCCTTATACTCCTTTTCCCCTACCCTTCTTGAGATCAATGCCGTCGCCGCCATACTGATCCCCATACCGATGGCATACACCAAGACAATTACTGCCTCTGTCAGTCCCACCGTGGCCACAGCATGCTCACCCAACCTTCCCACAAAAAAGATATCGACCACCGCAAAGAGTGATTCCATCAGCATCTCTAAAATCATGGGTATTGCCAACAAGACAATGCCTGTTTTCAAATTGACTTTTGTATAATCCTGCTCCTTGCCACCTAGGGCATCTTTTAGTAGCTGCAACATAACTGTGATTGAACCACAAATGTACTTTAAATTTCAAAAAGTGGTTTCGGAAAATTAGGTCTAAACCGGCTATTTAAAGACCCCTAAAGACTTCTTTCTAGAATTTTAACAATTGATTTTGCCTATATTGGATGCAAATAGAAAAGCAGAAAACCTTAGTAAAATAATGACCGATGACCTTAACCATTGAAAACATCCTATTAATTGGCTCTTTATTGCTCTTTATCAGCATCATCGCTGGCAAAACTTCCTATAAATTCGGTGTCCCAACATTGGTCTTGTTTTTATTGATTGGCATCTTGGCTGGCTCTGAAGGAATTGGTGGAATCAATTTCAATGATCCCGCAACAGCCCAATTCATCGGGATAGTATCGCTGAATTTTATTCTTTTTTCGGGGGGATTGGATACGAGCTGGACATCCATAAAACCAGTTTTGTGGCAGGGTATTTCACTTTCGACCATTGGCGTCCTTCTTACTGCGGTTTCATTGGGCACATTTGTCTGGGCAATTACGGATTTCACCATTTATGAAGGTTTGCTATTGGGCGCCATCGTTTCCTCCACGGATGCCGCTGCTGTTTTCTCCATACTTCGTTCCAAGAGCCTGGCTCTCAAGTCAAATATACGTCCCACCCTTGAGCTTGAAAGTGGGAGTAACGATCCAATGGCCTATGTTTTGACAATCGCGTTTTTGGGTTTGGTCATCAATCAGGACCTCGGCATCACTTCCATCATTCCATTGTTTCTCCAACAAATGATTTTTGGGGCATTGGCGGGATATCTTTTTGGAAGGATTAGCAAATATGTTATCAACAAAATCAACCTCGACTTTGAAGGGCTATATCCAGTTCTCGTAATCGCTTTGATGTTTATCACTTTTTCCGCAACTGATTTCATAGGGGGAAATGGATTTTTGGCGGTCTATTTGTGTGCGGTTTATTTGGGAAACAGTGAATTGATGCATAAAAAAACGATCCTGAAAATGTTTGACGGATTGGCTTGGCTGATGCAAATTGTGCTTTTCCTCACTTTGGGTTTGTTGGTTTTCCCTTCACACATTGTCCCAGTTGCAGGAATTGGATTACTCATTTCACTTTTCCTGATTTTCGTGGCAAGGCCCGTCAGTGTGTTTTTGAGTCTGATTTTTTTCAGAATGAAAATCAGAAGGAGGTTTTACATATCTTGGGTAGGCTTGAGGGGAGCAGTGCCGATCGTGTTTGCCACCTATCCCCTTTTGGCTGGAATCGACAAGGCGGAAATGATTTTCAACATCGTCTTTTTCATTTCCCTGACCTCGGTTCTGTTGCAAGGGACCACTTTGACCCTCATCGCAAAATGGTTGCATGTGGCCTTACCGGAAAGAGTCAAGCCCATTGCCCCCACGGACATGTTTCTATCTGAAAGGGTGAAAACAGCAATGGTGGAAATTAAAATTCCTGAATTGGGATATGCCGTTGGAAAAAAAATCATCGATCTGCAGTTCCCCAAAACGGCAATCATTGCCATGATCAAAAGGGGTGAAAAATTCCTCACGCCCAATGGTGCGACGGTCATAGAGGACCATGACACCTTGATTGTGCTTTCTGACACGCAAGCAGGAATTGAGAAAGTTTATGATTGCCTACAAATCCCAATGTTAACCACTAAACTATAAAACCATGAAAAAGCGCTTTATCGTCCTAGTTGATTTTTCGGAACATTCAGCCAATCTCATCCAGTATGCCTATGATTGGTCAAAATTGGTGGATGCAAAATTACTGCTCTACCACAAAACAACAATAGTATCCCCAGCCCTTGCTGACAATGAGACGCGGCATTCGATTGCGCAAATGATCAATGAAAAAGCACTTGACAAGCTCAAAACTTTGTCAAAAAGTACTTTGCCCGAAAACGCCAATGTTCAATATTCTGTTTCCGAAACCAATTTGTTGCTTTCTCTTCAAAATTTTCTGGAAGAACCCTTTGAACATTTGATTTTTACCGGAATGAAAGGCACTGGGTTTCTAAAGAAAATTTTCCTCGGAAGCACCACTATCCAAATTATAGAAAACATCAATAATCTAATGGTTGCGATCCCAAAAGATATTTCAAGCTTTTCGCCCATTGATTTATATGTTGCAGTGAGCGAAAATCATCCTTTGAATATTTTGGAATTGAACAGACTTCTGAATTTCACGGGAGGAAAATCCAAAAAAATCACTTTCTTCTATTTTGCAAAAGACAACGAGGAAACGCTGGGAATGGAAAAACAACTGAGGGATTTGACCTTACTTTTTGGGGAAAAATACATAACGGATTTTGAAATTTATCAGGGAACAGATGCCTTTGAAAAAATCAAATTGGTGATCAACAACAAAACCAAGGAACTGCTTGTCATTCAAAAAGGATCGAGAGAATGGACAGATCAGCTTTTTCGGAAGTTTATGATCAATGAACTCGTTTATGCTGGGGAAACACCATTGGTCATTTTGCCTTAAGGAAAAAAACAGATTTTTGGAGGCCGTCATAGAATTCTACAAAATTTAAGTTTGTGTTGCTTCCTCATATTCAAGAGCACTTTTTCGATATTTTAGCCCATTTTATGCATTACGAACTCAAATCAAGATTGTATTTTACCAATAATTCAATAGATGCTGACTGTTTTTGACTTCACCGTATTTGGCGTCAGAAATTGGTCTCCAGATAGTCTGATTTTCTTGCAATTTTAATCCCATTTGGAAACGGAATGCATATTTCGGATTTAACAGAAAGGTATTTTTGGATACTTCGGTATGAACTCGAGTATAGCCGTTGATTTTCGGACAAAAAACCTTGGAAAACTCACCTAAAGTTTTCCAAGGCTTGAAAAATTAGAGTTTAAAAAAAATTTTTTCACAAGACCTGGTTGAATTAAAAGGCAACCCCAATTGCCTCAGCTAAACTTTAGCTGCACTGGCCAAGCAAAAAGTAAATGATGACAAAAACCAAAATGGTTCCAAAACATCCTCCGCCCAACTTATAGGCACCGTAACCTGCAATCAATCCTTTGAACATATTATTCATATTTTCCTTTTTTAGTTTGTTAATCTATGGCACACAATCCTTAATGCAATCTAATTATATTCCAAAAATAAAAAAACCTACTCTTTCACTTTTTGATTTGGCAGATTCTATCCGAGTTCTGCTGAGAATTCGGGTTTTTTGATGAGCAAAAATAAGGAGCAATTGAAATTCATTTCTTACAAGGATTTTCAAAAAGCTTATAACATTTACTGATTTTAGCATAAATATTTAATCGGATAAAAACGTCCGATTAAATATTTATGCTTACATTTGAGAAAACTAAAGAGAAATGTTTTCAAAAACTTGTCAATACGGTATCAAGTCAACGCTTTACATTGCCTTGCAATCGATAAATGAAAATCGTGTAAGCCTCAAAGACATCGCAAAGGAAATAGATTCACCCGAGGCATTTACGGCCAAGATTCTCCAAAAACTTGTTCACGCAGGAATCATCATATCCGTGAGGGGACAAATGGGAGGTTTTCTGATTGAGAGAGAGAAAATGGATTCCTTGAAATTAATCCAAATCGTAAATGCGATAGATGGGGATCACATTTTCGTAGAATGCGGATTGGGATTGAGTCAATGCAATTCAAGTTTCCCTTGTCCCCTACATGAACAATTTTCAAAGATCAGGACGGATTTGAAAGCCATGATGGAGACAACCAGCCTCTTGGGTTTTGCCACTGGACTGCACGATGGGCTTACTTTCCTGAAGCGTTAAAAAAAAATTACCACTTTAAAGGATATTCGCATCTTATATTATTTATTTAATCAAGAGAATTTACAGCAAAACAACCCAAAACAGGACGTCAAAATACTGGGGGAATTTTCAATTCTCAAAATCAGAACAGCCTCTTTTCTTCAAGTGAAGACTATTCTGATGATTTAATCATGAATTTATTTCATTGGAATTCACAAAAATATTCAAAAAAAAAAAATAAAAATATGACAACAGTACAGTTAAAAACAATCGGAGAAATGGTAGCAGCGGATTACAGAACCGCTCAAGTTTTTAAGAATCACAATATTGATTTTTGTTGTAAAGGCAACCGAAGCATTCAGGAAGCCAGCGAGAGTCAAAACGTAGATCCGGCTGTGGTAATCCGCGAAATTGAGGCTTTGCAAGAATTGGGAAAAGAAGAAAACGAGAATTACAAATCATGGCCACTGGATCTATTGGCGGATTACATCGAGAAAAAGCACCACAGTTATGTCTCTACCCAAATCCCCATTTTGAACCAATATTTGGAGAAACTCTGTCAAGTACATGGAAAGGTCCATCCTGAATTGTTCGAAATAGCCGAGGAATTTAAACATTCAGGTGGCGAATTGACCGCCCACATGAAAAAAGAAGAATTCATTTTGTTCCCTTTCGTACGAAAAATGATGCAGGCCAAACAAAGCAGTTCTAAACTGGAAAAACCCCATTTCGGAAAAATTGACAATCCGGTTCAAATGATGATGCATGAACATGAAGTGGAAGGTGACCGCTTCAGGAAAATCGCTGCGCTGAGCAATGATTTTACCCCTCCAAAAGATGGATGCGGTACTTATCAAGTGACATATGCTTTGCTCAGGGAATTTGAAGAGGATTTGCACCTCCACATCCATTTGGAAAACAATATTTTATTTCCCAAATCCATCGCAATGGAAAAAGAATTGAACGGATAATCCACCGTGGGTTTCAAATAAAAATAAGAAATGACGCTAAGGAGAGAAACCAAAAGTTGCCTTCAGAGTGATCATTTCTTGTTTTATAATCGCTTACCTGTCAAGGAACATCAAGGAGTCAGTCTTTGGCTTGAAAAAATTGATTTTGCGAAAATTTTGAAAACTCAAGATTAATTTAAACCAGAAATATGCACTAGGCTTCCTAAGAAGGTTGAAACTGCAAGAAAATCAGACATTTGGGATAATAATTCCTGACACCGATACGGTGAAGTCAACAAAAGTCAACAACTGACTAATTATAAGATAAATACAGTATTGAGCAGCATTCACAGTATATAAAACGGGTTAAACATCATGACTGACAAAAAGCCACTTAAAAGGAATATCGAACTCCAACCCTTAAGCAGGGAGCACCACCACAGCCTTTTGTTGTGCTGGAAAATCAGAAAGGGATTTTCCCTTGAGATTCCGGTAATTAGAATAAAGTCCTATGCAGATTGGTTTTTTTTGAATTATCTTCAACCCCATTTCAAGATTGAGGAAGATTTCCTCTTCCCCATACTGGGATTGGAACATCAGTTGGTCAAAAAAGCGATCGGGGAACACCGTAGACTTGCCAGATTGTTTCACAAGGAGAAGGAAATCGAAAAGTCCTTAAGTTTGATCGAAGAAGAATTGGAAAAGCATATCCGTTTTGAAGAGCGAGAACTGTTCAATGTCATTCAGCAATCTGCCACTGAAGAACAAATGAAAGCTCTCATTGAAAACCATACTGAGACTGCTTTCGAGGAAAACCCGATGGATGAATTCTGGAAAAAATAAATGGAAAAACTAATCTACGAAGATCACACATTTATCAATTTGGCCTTCGCCGAAATGGAAACCAAAAACAGGGAATTCGAAAACTGTTTATTTAAGAATTGCGATTTTTCGAATGGGATTTTTCTATCCTCAAAGTTCATGGATTGTATCTTCACAAACTGCAACTTTTCACTGTGCAAACTCCCTCATTGTCAAATGAACAATGTATCCTTCAAGGACTGTAAGATATTGGGCGTGAATTTCAGTAAATGTTTGGATTTCCTTTTTGAGGTAAAGTTCGAAGATTGCTCGTTGGATTATTGTTCCTTTACCAGAAAAAAATTACCAAAAACCCAATTTATAAAATGCTCCATGCGGCATGTGGATTTTTTTGAAAGCGATCTGTCAAAATCCTCCTTCTCCGAAACGGATTTGACAAATGCCATTTTTAACAATACAATTTTGAAAGAAGTGGACTTCACCACCGCGTCAAATTACAGCATCGATCCAGAAAGAAACACCATTAAAAAAGCAAAATTCTCCCTTCTAGGAATCGAAGGACTTTTGCACAAATATGATATCAAGATAGAGTGACTAAATGGTGCATTAAAAATTTTAAATTCAACCTCAATCCCCAAATTCTTCAATTCTTATTTCAAGTTTTTTTAAGACAATATTAAGACTATCTTAAATATTCTGCAGGTTTTAACTTCTATTTTTGTATAATGGATCTCAGCAATTGGATTCATTAAACCTGTCAATAATCAATGGTTATTTTGTAAATTTAAGAATATGAACCAAGCCCATTTGCATCTCGTTTTCAATCATTTACCGATAATTATACCGATAGTAGGCCTTTTGGTTTTGATTGGTGGATTGGTCGTCCGTTCTGAAATAGTCCAGCGGACTGCATATTTGCTTTTTGTTTTGGGTGCACTGAGCACCATTCCCGCCTTCCAAACCGGAGAGGGTGCCGAGGAAATAGTGGAGGAGATGCCTGGGATAAATGAGGAATCCATTAAAATCCATGAAGAAGCTGCCGAAACTTTCAGCTTATTTTCCTACGGCCTAGGTGCGGTATCTCTTCTGGGAGTGTGGGCCAATTGGAAGAAGAAATCCTTTTCAAGAATGATTTCTATCGTAACCCTGGCGGTTTGTTTGGTGACATTGTTTTTTGCCCAACAAACAGGAAATACAGGAGGAGTAATAAGACATCCAGAAATAACCAATAAAAATTAACTTCCCCTAAGTCAATTAAAGAAAATACGATGGCCATCCTGATTTCCAGAGAGAATTTTTATTCAAAAAGCTTTGAGGTGGCCGAAACCAAAGGATTGGGTCATCCTGACACCATTTGTGATCAAATCACCGAACAAATCTCAAGAGCACTTTGCCGCTTTTACTTGACTGAATTCGGAAGTATTCAACACCACAATGTGGACAAGGCCCTTCTGATCGGCGGTCAATCCGAACCTATATTTAATGGTGGGAAAATCCTTCAACCCATCTCTCTGGTCATCGCCGGCCGGGCCACCCATCAGGCACAGGATAAATCGGTTCCCGTGGAAGAAATTGCCATCCAAACCGCCAAGCAGTGGCTCGCGAAAAACATCAGGAATCTCAATGTGGAAACCGACATCCAAATCATTTCAAAGATCAGAAAGGGAAGTATTGAATTGGTCGAGTTGTTCAACAGGTTTGGGAAAGGCGAAATCCCATTGGCCAATGACACCTCGTTTGGAGTCGGCTACTATCCACTTTCATTTTTGGAAAACAACATCCTGAAAATTGAGCGCTTATTGAACCATCCCCTAACAAAGGTGAAATTTCCATTTATTGGAGAAGACATTAAAGTCATGGGCGTCAAAAATCAAAGTGAACAACTATTCACTGTCGCCATCGCGATGGTGGACCGACATATTTCTGATTTATCGGATTACATTTCAAAAATCGAAAAGGTAAAAACCTACCTGAAGGAAACGCTGAATCTGGGCCAATGCTCGATAGACATCAATACTGCCGATGATTATGAACGGGAAAGCATTTACCTGACCGTGTCGGGGACGAGTGCGGAAAGTGGAGACGATGGCCAGGTGGGCAGAGGCAACCGCATCAACGGATTGATCAGCCCCTATCGCCCCATGAGCCTCGAGGCTGCCTCAGGAAAAAACCCTGTCAGTCATATTGGAAAAATATACAATTATTTCGCCATGGATTTGAGCAGAAGCCTCGTGGAAAATCATTTTGCGAGCCAGGCATATATCTATATAGTATCGCAAATTGGAAAACCCATCACTGAACCACAACTGCTTCATATCCAGATAGATTACGAAAATTCAAATCCGGACAATCTTGATGATTTTGTAAAGGAGAAACTCCTGGAACTTCCCCGATATTGGAGAAGAATCATTGAATTCAAAGATTGAATACTTCCAGAAAATTGATTTCACCCCGGCTTATGGATCAACAATTCCATTCCAGCCGGCAATTGCACAATAACCTTCCTGTGTTTTCTGTTTTTTGATTTCAGCATATTGGTTAGACGACTTACTCTCCCAATAGTCTGGTTTTTTTCCCTACCCTTAAAAATCCTAATGAATAGTTCGGGTTTACCCTCCAATTCTTGAAGAAACACGTTTTGAAGAGGATAAAATGAAGGCCAGTGGCCCCTCAATTATAATGATAGTGTGGTATTTCGTTGGAAACACCATCCCTTTTATTCGCTATTGGGATAGTGGGGGTAAGTAGCGCATTTTTCGCCAATCGAAAAAAATAAACCATCCAACTCACAATGCCTATCATTTTTGCCACCATTCCAAAAAGCACTGGATCAAAAAATCCCAACTGCATCAAATCAATCGTCAAAGAAACAGCAAAGAAAAACATAGAGATGCCCAATAGGCTATAATCGGTCCTACGAATCAACGAATGATAGGCGGTAAGGTACAACATCAAAAATGCCCCATAACCTGGAAGAATGAATATCCTGAAAATACCGAGAAAGGCTGCTACTTGTTCATGGATAAGAAACACATCATCCAGGAAAAAAATCAATGTTAACATACCGGACACAAATAAAAACCGACTCATCCTGGCTCTTCCTGCCCGACTGGAAAGAACCTTGGATACAAAAAAACATATTGTTATCGACACAGACCAAAAGAACCAACCAATCCGAAAAAAAATCCCCGTATACAAGGGGGACTCCAAGAGCGTCATCGGATGCTGGAGTAGTGTAGTGTAGGGCGCATTGGCCCACGCTTTCCCTATCAATAAGCCACAAATTAAAATTATGCAAAGCAATAGGGTCAAACCGATTGCAGCACGATTTGATTTACCTCCATTGGGCAGAAACGAAAATTGTATATTCATTTATTTTTGATCAAAAAATGTAACCCCCAGATCAATATTCAATTCTTAAATTCACCCAACAGCATTGGTATTAACTGATTACTCAAATTCAAAGGCACAATATTATCCGATTGAATATTACTTTTTGAATTGAAGCAATATAACCAAAATAAAATTTTAACGGCTATCCTTAAAATGATTTAAAAAATATTTTCATGTTTTTTCTTACAAAAATCACCACCATTCCATATCAATTGACAGAAAATAAATTTTATTTCATATTTTGATTACCTATTAAATATTAAAGTAGTATTTTTATAACTATTTCAATATTAATTGTAATCATAAAAAATCTAAACTTAGAGAATATAGAATTTGAAAAATAGAAATGAAGAAATCGCTCTCCCAATCGATTAAAATCACTTCAGTAAAATTTGACTCAAGGTGTTTTTGAGTTGATTTCAGAATGCCCAAAATCACTTTATAGTATCCACTTGATGGTGACAATGAATTGGGAGCCTCCAATACCGCTATTTTTGATGCCAAATCATTGGCATTGACTAGATTTTTTCTTTGAAAACAACACCAAACAGAAGAGGAAAAAAATCTTCTGTTTTATATAGAACCAATCCGATGAGCGAACAAACTTTTAGCACCAATCAATTGTATGGTTTTTTACCATCCACTATCGAAGGAATCAATTCCCTGGCGGCACTTGCCCTTGACATGAGGTGGTCATGGAACCATACAGCGGATAAATTATGGCAACAGCTTGATCCAGACCTTTGGGAACTTACCAATAACCCCTGGGTGGTTTTACAGACAGTTTCACGGGATAGGGTTGAGCAATTGTTGTCTGACCCCGGTTTTCGCGAAAACCTGGATTCAATTTTACAAGCAAAGGAACAGGCCAATACCCTCCCTGCTTGGTTCCATAAAAAATTCCCAGATGTCAAACTTACTGCTGTTGCTTACTTCAGCATGGAATTTATGCTTAGCGATGCGCTTCCGATTTATGTAGGAGGCTTGGGAAATGTAGCCGGTGACCAACTTAAATCAGCAAGTGATTTGGGTGTTCCCGTAGTGGCGATCGGACTTTTTTACCAACAAGGCTATTTCCATCAAGAAATCGACAAAAATGGCAATCAGTTGGAACGTTATCCCTACAATGACCCTGGGCAGTTGCCCATCACCCCCTTGAGATTGCCAAACGGCGAATGGCTGAGATTGAAGATCTCAATAGCCGGATATCCTGTTTGGCTGAGAACTTGGCAGGTTCAGGCAGGAAGGGTGAAGCTTTTTCTCTTGGACAGCAACGATGCCGCCAACCTTCCCGTCCATCGAGGAATCACCAATGAACTTTATGGAGGAGGGGCTGACCTTCGGATGAAACAGGAACTGATTCTGGGGATTGGTGGCTGGAGATTGCTCCGCGCATTGGGGATAAAACCAGAGGTTTGTCACATGAATGAAGGGCATGCTGCATTTCTGGTTTTGGAGCGCGCCAATGATTACATGAAGGAAACAGGCACTTCCTTTAAGGAGGCATTGATGGTAACGAGATCGGGAAACCTATTTACGACCCACACCGCTGTCCCAGCCGGTTTTGACCATTTCAAACCCTCGTTGATGCAACAAATGTTAGGGTCCTATTCGCAGGAAGAACTGTCCATAGATTTCGAAGAATTGATGGCCCTCGGAAGATGGGACCCAAAGGATCAAACAGAGGATTTCAAGATGGCTTACTTGGCCATCCGTGGTTGTGGAGCCATCAATGGGGTGAGCAGTTTACACGAAAAGGTAAGCAAAAAACTGTTTATGAATCTTTTCCCCCGATGGCCGGTGGAAGAGGTCCCGATTGGACATGTCACCAATGGGGTGCACATGCCAAGCTGGGATTCTGAGATTTCGGATAAAATCTGGACCCAAACTTGTGGAAAAGACCGATGGCGAGGAAATCTTGGGAATTTGGAGGAGCAGATGGTGGCCGTTTCGGATGAAACGCTTTGGCAAATGCGCAATTCATCCCGCAGCAATCTCGTCAATTTTACCCGCAATCAATTTGAACGGCAGTTGAGCATTTCCGGTAGGCCGACGGAAATGATTGAGATTGCCAGACAGGTTTTCAATCCCAACACCTTGACTTTGGGTTTTGCCCGACGTTTTGTCCCCTACAAGAGACCAAACCTGCTTTTGCACGACCCGGAGAGGTTGATCAGGATCCTCACCCACCCCACACAACCCGTTCAACTGGTTTTGGCGGGGAAGGCAGCCCCCTTTGACGAAGTCGGAAAGGCATTGATCCGAAAATGGATCCAATTCATCAACCAAAACAACTTGCATCACCATGTTGTCTTTTTGGATGATTATGACATGTCCTTGACCGAAAATCTGGTCCGCGGTGTAGATGTTTGGATCAATACCCCAAAACGGCCTTGGGAAGCCTCCGGAACAAGCGGAATGAAAGTATTGGTCAATGGCGGCATCAACATATCCTCACTGGATGGCTGGTGGGCGGAAGCATACTCACCGGATGTGGGTTGGGCAATAGGCGATGAGATGGATCATGGGGATGACCCTATCTGGGATATAAAAGCAGCGGAAGAACTTTATGATCTACTTGAAAAGGAAGTGGTACCGACATTTTACAACCGTGACCCAAATGGTATACCGACGGCATGGATCAAACGAATGCGGAACAGCATGGCAAAACTGACCCCGAGATTTTCGGCAAATCGTACCGTCCGAGAATATACCGGGAAATATTACTTGCCCGCAGCTGAAAAATATTTGAGACGAGCAGCCGATAATGGAAAATTGGGAATCAAACTGATCCAGCAAAAACAGGAACTTGAGGAAAAATGGCACCAGCTGAAATTTGGAATTGTAGAGACTTCCGGCATTCAAAATGGATATTTCTTTAAAGCGGAGGTCTATCTGGGTGAAATAAAACCATATGAAATCATGCTGGAACTCTTTGCCGATGGAATCGATGGGAGTGCGCCCAAAAGGATAAAAATGGAACCAAACTCCAAGAATCCAGAGTCGGAAGGGCTGTATTACCAGGCAGAGGTCATCACATCGAGACCGGCAGACGACTTTACGGCCCGAATCATCCCCAACTTAGAGGGATTGACGGTTCCCCTAGAGATCAATCTCATTCACTGGCAAAGGTGATGGACTTCCTCGTTTTTGAATGATTTTCAAAAACGAGGAAGTCTTCCCCCAACCCAATTATCATCTCTTTTTCCAAAGTCATATTGGCCATGAATGCTTTTACCTATGATTCGGCATCGCCACCGAAAAAAGGATTCCAAGTATAATTGTCTTAACTTGCAGGAAATTACCGATTGCTTTTGTTTGGATTCGGTACAAAATCTTATTTCACACTTGTTATCATATATGCAATTCCAATCATTAAACATCATTGAACCTATTTTAAAGGCCCTTCAAGAGGAAGGTTATACTACTCCTACCCCGATTCAGGCGCAATCCATACCCATCGTTTTGGAAGGGAATGACCTTTTGGGCTGTGCCCAAACAGGCACGGGAAAAACGGCAGCTTTTGCCATCCCAATCCTTCAGCGCTTGGCCAACAACAAAACATTCAACAAAAAAAGAAAAATAAGAAGCCTCATCGTCACTCCTACCCGGGAATTGGCCATACAGATTGACGAAAGTTTCAAAGCCTACGGAAGACACACTGGATTGACCTCGATGGTGATATTCGGTGGCGTAAACCAAAACCCACAAGTCGCAAAGCTGAATGCAGGCGTAGATATTTTAATCGCTACACCTGGAAGACTTTTGGACTTGATGAATCAAGGATATGTCTCCCTTCGTGAGGTGGAGATTTTTGTACTTGATGAAGCGGACAGGATGCTGGACATGGGATTTATCCATGATGTCAAAAAATTATTGGCCGTGCTACCCAAAAAGAGACAATCGCTTTTCTTTTCGGCCACCATGCCACCAGAGATCATCAAACTTGCCAATACCATTCTGGATAATCCTTTGGAAGTTTCGGTTACACCGGTATCCTCCACTGTTGACATCATCAACCAATGCGTTTATTTTGTAGACAAAGGAAACAAAAACGCCTTGTTGGTCGAATTGCTCAAGGACAAAAAAATCAAAACCGCGCTTGTCTTTACCCGCACCAAACATGGTGCTGATAAAGTGGTGAAAATGCTTGTCAGCCACAACATCAAAACTGAAGCGATTCACGGAAACAAATCCCAAAACGCAAGACAACGCGCTTTGACCAATTTCAAGGACCAAACCACGCGTGTATTGGTGGCTACGGATATCGCCGCTAGGGGAATTGACGTGGATGAATTGGAATATGTCATCAATTATGAGCTTTCCAATATCGCAGAGACCTATGTACATAGGATCGGAAGGACAGGAAGAGCTGGTGCAAAAGGTACGGCCATATCTTTCTGTGATGCGGAAGAAAAAGCCTATCTCAAGGACACCGAAAAATTGATCGCCAAAAAAATCCCTGTTATTGAGGACCATCCTTTCCCTTTGATGGATCACAATCCGGTGAAGGCCCCCAAGCAACAAGGCCGAGGAAATGCTGGCCATTCCAGACCAAAACCTGCACACAACAATTCTTCAAAAAGGTAGGGAGAGAAATGATAAAATAAAATGTCTGCTTTTTTGAGACATTGTTTTATAAACTTGAGAAATAGACCGGAATTTATCCTTCCGGTCTATTTTTTTTTGCATTCATCTTTATGATCACACCCAGAACCATCACACTCAGTAGCGCTGCAAAAAAACACCAAACCGAAATCAAGTGGTCTTCGAAATACAATTCGGCTAGCAAAAAAGAAAATAGGTTTGCCAGACCCAGTAATGGCATCCCCTCGGTACTGGAAACAAATGGACTGAACACGATGGGGATGAAGTAAAAAACAGCACTCCAAGTCACCAGTACCTTGGAAAAGTCCAGTGTATATTTGATGTGATCCCCCCTAATCTCCGCCGAGAAACCATATTCCTGGATACTATACAATAAATAAAGGGCAACGGTGAAACCCATTGCCATAAATCCACCGAGCACCATTTTTTTCAACCTATTTGTTTCAAGTAGAAAAATTGAAACCGGAATCCAAACCGGCCATACCACCTGTGCAAATACAAGAAAAATCAAAGCGGACCAATGGCTCCAAGAACTATGGCCTGGTGCTGACAATGCTATCCATAAAATCCCTTCTGACAATTGCTGAAAGGCAAACATCAAGGGAATAGCAGCAAATGCAAATTGAGAACGTGTTTTCACCTTTGATACCGCTATTGCACCGATACTTCCAAGGACAATAATGGCTCCAAAACTTGCTTCAGCAGAGAAACGCATCCGTTCTTTTTTTCGGTTTGAAAATGGGACTATTTAACAATTGCGCGCAAAAACAAGGGGATTGGCCAACGCAGGTAAAATATGCTTTTTAATTTTAGTCCTCTATTGGGAAAACAATCACTTTAGCACCTTTCACGTGCTTATGTTTCAAATCCATGATAGCTTCATTGGCTTTTTCAAAAGGGTAAGTCTCCACCACAGGCTTGATGGGGATCGATGCCGCCAGAGCCAGAAAATTTTCAACGTCCGATCTTGTGATGTTTGCTACGGTTTTGATATTCTTCTCCATCCACAAGTGATCCTGGTAGCGGATCTGTAAGAGTGCCCGCTGGTCAGTCGACTCCTTCCTGATCGCATTGATGACCAGTCCTCCACCAGGTTTTAGGTGAAACAATGCCTGTACTATCGTATTCCAAACCGGAGTGGTATCGATGATTGCGTTGAGCTTATTTGGCGGAACTTCGGAATGGTCCCCAGCCCAATTTGCACCAAGTTGAAGTGCAAATTGTCGCTCATGGAGATTCCTGGCAAAAACAAATATTTTGGATTCGGGATAGAGGTATCTTGCCATTTTCAAAACCAGATGCGCAGATGCACCAAAACCAGATAGCCCAAGTATCTGCCCATCCAAAAGTCCTGCAAGCATCAATGCCCTGTACCCAATCGCACCCGCACACAAAAGAGGGGCCGTTTCAAGGTCTGAAAAATCAGTTGGGATTTTGAAAGCATAAGAAGCATCAATCACCATATATTCCGCATATCCCCCATTGGCGTCCCTTCCTGTGGCCCTAAAATCAGGACAAAGATTTTCCAATCCCGACAAGCAAAATTCACACTTCCCGCAAGCGGAAAATATCCATGCGACACCCACCCGATCTCCTTTTTGGAATCGAAAGGTCTCTACCCCACACGCTTCAACTGTTCCCACGACTTGATGACCCGGAACCACCGGGAAATAGGCAGGTGGTGTTCTTCCCTCAATTTCATCCAATTCCGTATGACAAACCCCACAGCAACGCACTTTAATCAGTATCTGATTTTTCTTTGGAACAGGCAAAGGAATATCCACCAGATGCAAAGGCTTTGTTTCTAGTGCTAGATCCGAAATATTTTGGATAAGCCAGGCTTTCATTTTTTTTTAAATCTTCAAAAGTAAGAAAAAAAATCACCTCCTCAACGGCGCCAAAAGGAATTAAAATATTGTTTTTCAATATTTTAAGGTAACGAAAATGACTGACTTATTCCTTTTTCCATTTAAGAATATTCAAACCTTTTTGGTTGATCTATTTCCTGGTGACGAAAACCTCCCGAGAGTTCCCGGGCTGCAGGAGATCATTTTCAAATACCAAGCATACAGAAATTAAATGTTAACTTTACAATTCACCCACTGGAATCAGGACTTGAAAAGGATTTTGCTCGTAGAAGACGACCCTGCATTGAACAGGAATATCAAGGATGCTTTGATGGAGGAACAGATGAAGGTAGAAACGGTCTTTGACGGATTGTTGGCGTCCAAAATGCTCCGCAAATCGAATTATGACTGCGTCTTGTTAGACATCAATCTGCCTTACAAAAACGGATATGATTTGTGCCAGGAATTCAGAAAATACAACAAGGAAACACCAGTGTTGATGCTGACTGCCTTTGATGAAATCGAAGACAAGGTCTTGGGATACGAATCCGGTGCAGACGATTATCTGACAAAGCCATTTTTTATGAAGGAATTGGTCTTGAAAATCAATTCCCTGATCAAGAGAAGAAGCACGAATATAAATGCCGCTAAGGTCTCCCAAACCATCATCATGGGAGATTTGATAATCCAAACAGAAATCAAAAAAGTGACTCGTCAGGGGATTGAGATCCAACTCACGCCAAGAGAATACCAAATCCTTTTGCGGCTGGTGCTTTCCAGAGGGGAATTGGTGGCCAAAAAATCCCTGATCTCCGAGATTTGGGGAACCTCATTTGATGCCAACTCCAACACCATCGAGGTATACATCAACTTTTTGCGGAAGAAAGTTGACAAACCCTTTGGGCAAAACTCGATCAAAACCAAAATAGGCTTTGGTTACTTTTTTGAAGACAACACCGGAACCATAGCGGGATGATTAAACCCGAATTCTAAGACATCGAAAAAGTAACGTAAAGCATCTAACTTGATTAAGTTAGATGGAATATGCAATAGGTTTCCAAATGGGATTGAAACTGAAAGAAAATCAGACTACTGGGAGAACAATTCCTGACACCAATAGGGTGAAGTCAAAAATAGTCAACACCTAATTGATTATCAGTAATTTAAAATATTAAATGGAGTTCGTAATGCATAAAACGGGTTAAATGAACATCAGGAAAAAAATAATCTGGAATTTCTCCGTGGTGACCATTGTTTTGGTGGGAATCACCCTGGTTTTCATTTACATGCTCTTTTACGATTACCGGAAGGAAGAATTCCAACAGCAGCAGCAAGACAAAATCCTAACAACACTGAATTTTTTAAGAGAAATCAGGGAAATCGATGAAAAACTGATCGGTACGATGGACCGTGTTTCCATTGACGAATACTACAATGAAAAGATATTGATCTTTGACGCAAACCAGCGACTGATCTACTCTAGCATAGAGCGGTCACAAATCACCTTTACCCAAAATATTCTGAGTGAATTGTCTCAGGAAGTGGACAAAGTAGAGCTTAAAGAAGGGAAATTTGAAATCCTTGGAATTAAGATTGTAAGCAAAGGTTTGGTCTATTACGGCATCAGTAAGGCACATGATTTGGCTGGATTTCATTACTTGGATTACCTGCGGTTTATTTTTTCGTTCACTTTCATCGTGATTTCGGTGATCATTATCCTGATGTCACATTTCCTCTCAAAAAGGATCACGGACCCTATCGTCTCCCTGACCAAACAAATCAAGGATTTTAATTTTGAAGTCAAATTCAATCCTATCGTGACCGCCGGAAGCAAGAATGAAGTGGCCATCATGGGACAGCGGTTCAATGAACTGATGCAACGCATGAACGAGGCTTTTTCCTTTCAAAAAAATGCAGTCCAACATATTTCCCATGAATTGAAAACGCCCATTGCGGTGTTGGTTTCAAATTTCGAAAGGATCGAACAGGAATCCGATTTGGAGAAAATCAAATATCTCATAAAAAACCAAAAAGAGGATACCGAAAACCTCAGCAAAATCATCAATTCCCTGATGGAGATTTCCAAAACGGAATCGGGAAGTATTCCAAAATTGACCAAAATAAGGGTGGACGAACTGATTTTTGACTTGGCTGAGGAGTTTGGTGTGCTTCACCCCGAATTCCATTTTTCCATTGAGTATGCCGAAACCATTGAAGACGAGCAAAAACTAACGGTCCCGGCAAATTTAAGGTTGTTGAAAGCGGCTTTGTCCAACTTGATGATCAATTGTATTCAATACAGCGATGATTACAAAGCTAAAATCAACATCATTCCCCGGGCAAAACTTTTGCAACTTGAATTCATCAATAAGGGCCCGGTAATCAATGAAGACGAAAAAAAGTATATCTATCAGCATTATTTCAGGGGGAAAAACAGCCAAGGAAAAAGAGGCTTTGGTTTGGGCTTGGTTTTTATCCGGAAAATATTGAGAATGCACCAAGGAGAAGTCGTCTACAGCAATGAAGATTTGATATCAAATAAATTCACGATCACCCTGCCTTTAAGTTAATCTTTATCCTTTTTAAGGCCATTTTAAGGTGCTCTTTCGGATCTTTGAAGATCAAATCAGCACCATAAATAAATGAAATTCAATTCCCAGTATTTTAAAACAGACATTTTAGCAGGCCTAGTTGTATTTTTGATAGCCCTCCCCTTGTGTCTAGGTATTGCGCTTGCCAGTGGAGCCCCTCTTTTTTCGGGGATCATTTCGGGAGTCATCGGAGGTATAGTCGTAGGCTTTCTGAGCAATTCCAATTTAAGTGTTTCAGGTCCAGCAGCTGGCCTTACTGCAATCATCTTAGCGGCAATCATCGGCCTTGGGTCTTTTGAAGCACTCTTGGTATCCATAATCATTGCCGGCTTTATCCAGCTTGCCCTTGGATATGCCAAAGCTGGTACCATCTCCAATTATTTCCCCTCCAATGTAATCGAAGGAATGTTGGCTGCCATTGGGATCATCATCATATTGACCCAACTTCCCCATGCGATCGGCTATGATGTCATCCACGAGAGAGAATTTTTCTTCATTGACAAAAACGGCTCCTCCAGTCATTTGATTTCCGATATTAAAGATGCAGTCAATTTTGCCCATATTGGGGCCATCATGGTCACGGTGGTTTCTATGGCGATCCTGATCAGTTTCAACAAGATCGGTTTCCTTCAAAAATTAAAACTTCTTCCCGGTGCTTTGGTGGCCGTGGTGGTCGGAACTTTGATGAACGAATTTTTTATCAGAACGGGATCTCCTTTTGACATCAGTCAGGAGCATTTGGTCAATCTTCCGATCCCGGCTACTTTGGATGATTTCCTTGGACAATTTGCCACTCCGGACATTTCCGCAATCGGCAATCTTGATGTTTGGATCATTGGGATAACCATAGCCGTAGTGGCCAGTATAGAAACATTGCTTTGCATAGAAGCCGCCGATCAAATTGACCCCTTGAAACGATTTACCAACACGAATACCGAACTGAAAGCCCAGGGAATCGGAAACATCCTGAGCGGACTAATCGGAGGCCTACCCATGACATCTGTCATCGTAAGATCTTCTGCCAACGTTAAATCAGGAGGAAGAACAAAAGTGGCGGCCATCACCCATGGTGTTTTCCTGGCAGGTGCAGTATTGGCAATCCCTTTTATCCTGAACAAGATTCCACTGGCCAGTCTTGCCGCTGTGCTGATCATGGTGGGTTATAAACTGGCCAGTCCAACCGTATTCAAACACATGTGGGACAATGGAAAATTTCAATTTATCCCCTTTTTGGTAACAGTTGTGGCGGTAGTAGCCACCGATTTATTGAAAGGTGTGGGAATCGGATTGGTAGTAAGTGTCTTTTTTATTTTGAAAGGCAATTTAAAATTGGCATATTTCTTCAAGAATGAAGATCATGTGGAAGGGCAAACTGTATATATTGAACTGGCACAAGAAGTCTCTTTTCTAAACAAAGCAGCGATAAAACAGACCATCATACATTTGCCAGAAAACAGTAAAATTGTTATTGACGCCTCCAAAACGGTTTATATCGACTTTGATGTTTTGCAGTTGATCAAGGATTTTATTGCCATAGGCGCAAAAGACAAAAACATTACGGTAACCCTCATTGGTTTTAGGGATGCTTATAAAATAGAAAATCAAACTCACGTACTATCAGTTTAATGATGAAAGCAATCGACAAAGAATACCAATCGAGTATAACTCCAGAGAGAGCCTTGGAAATTTTGAAGGAAGGAAATGAGCGATTTATGAACAACCTCAAAGCCAACCGAGATTTGCTTCAACAAGCCAATCAGACCAGAAACGGACAATGGCCCTTCGCCACCATCCTGAGCTGCATAGACAGCAGGACTTCAGCTGAGTTGATTTTTGACCAAGGTTTGGGAGATATTTTTTCCATCCGGATCGCCGGTAACATCGTCAATACCGACATTATCGGGAGTATGGAATTTGCCTGTAAACTCGCCGGCTCCAAACTATTGGTGGTGTTGGGACATACCCGATGTGGAGCGGTAAAAGGGGCATGTGACCATGTGGAAATGGGAAACCTAACCGAATTACTTGCAAAGCTTCAAACAGCTGTATATCTGGAAAAAGAAACGCTTGACGAAAGCCAAAGGAATTCTTCCAATGCAGTTTTTGTAGAAAATGTGGCGACCATTAGCGTAAAGAGATCGGTTCAAGCCATCATCGAGAGAAGTTATATCCTCGAGCAAATGATCGAAAAGGGTAAAATTGCCATCATTGGGGCCATGCATGACTTGGACACAGGAATGGTTGAATTTTATGAGGACACCTTGATCACACATTCAAACATTGAATCGACCCGTCGCCAAGACGATTAGGCAAAAATTGATTGTTTGGGGAGGGAAACCTCTTTTTTAAAATTCTTTCGCGAGAATAGGGAAAACTCAAAAATCATATTGATGAGAATTGGCTTTGATTCAGGCTCCAAGAAAATAATAGCATAAAGAATGCTATTATTTTCTTGGAGCCTTGTGTTTAGAATTGGTTTGAGATTTATCGGATTCGATCATTGATTTTTTTAGAAAAATCGCATTTCAGAAGAGTATATTTTTTTGAATTTTTTTCACCATGGCAAGAGTCAATAGCAATTCGATCAATTCCGAGGATCCAAAAACAAGGAACAATACCTTAAAAAAATTTCATTTTTTATAGCTTTTCAAATCTGTAAATTTGATTAAGCGTATTGTTTACCCTATCACTGTATAATTTTAATGATTTAGGTCAATTGGGTCTTTGACTATCTCCCAAAACAGATAGTTACCATTGATCGACCCAAAGAAGCTTTTGCCTAAATACCGGCTTATTGAGTAAAGTGAAAATTCAATTCTTCAGCATCCGAAAAAAGGCGATTTTTCAAGGTCTCTGTTGTGATAAAATAACATTGCAATGGAAAATTTGAAACTGGTGATTGGGGAACTAGATGAAACCTTCTGGAAAGGTACGCTTTCAAAGGAAGGCGTAAGCCCTATTGAAAAAAAACACATCTGGTCAAAACCCTCACCGAAAGAGGGATTTTCAACAGCCTTGTTTCCAAAAACGATTATGAGCAAGCCAAAGAAAAACTGGCTGAATTTGGGATTTGGGATTATTTCATTTCCCCCGCTATCGAATGGCAACCAAAAGGAGTCCTTATCCAAAATGTAATCCATCAATGTCAGCTTCGGGATGTCAACGTTTTGTTTTTGGACGACAATCATCTGAATTTGGAAGAAGCATAATTCTACAATCCAAATCTTAACATCCACCTGCCCGACTTTACGGAACAAATCCTAGATCATCCTGCATTCAAAGGGAAAGATGATCAATCCGATTCAAGATTATAGCAGTACAAGTTGCTTGAAGAAAAAGCCATCGCCATGACCTCCTTCAATAGCAATATCGAATTCCTAAAAGCTTCCAACATAAGGATTCATTTCATCACGGATTTGACAGACCAAAAAGAAAGGATTTTGAAATTATTGTAACGGACGAACCAACATAATTTTACCAAAATAAGATCTGGGTCAGCCGAAGTGGAAGCACTGATCAATGACGGTGATTATTCCTCAGCCGTCATCCAAGTAAAGGACAATTATGGGGATTATTGTGTAGTGGGTTTTTACAGTTTAGACCGTCAAACCCATCATCTTAAGCATTTCGTTTTTTCCTGCAGAATTCTAAACCTTGGTATCGCCCAGTATGTGTATTCAAAACTAAACTTCCCATCACTGGACATCATTCCTGAGGTAGCCGAGACTTTGGATGGCTCTTTTCCAGACTGGATATCGGAAATCACGTCTGAGGAAGAACAGCAAGAACCTCCCGTTAGAAAAAATGGGGAATCAAAAATCAAAATCCTTTTCAGAGGAGGTTGCGAATTCACCCAAATGCTGTTTTATCTCAAAAATAATGGAATAGCGGTTGAGGAGGAGACGAATTATGTTTCCAAGGAAAATCTTGCCATTCATCAGGGGCATTCCCAAGTCCTGATAGATACATTGACTATCTCTCCCGAGGATAAAAGATATCTGGAGGAAAGTGCACACATCCCATTTGTTGATGCCGATTTCTACAAAACCAAGGTGTTTGGCCTTGGTTATGACTGCTTGGTATACAGCCTACACATGGACTTTACCCAAGAATTGTATGCACAAAAAAAGCAGAATTTGATATTGCCTTATGGGGGCTATCATTCCTACTGGACTGACATTAATTCGCATCCAGACATCGTCAAAAAAGTCAATCCCCGAGGATTGAATTCCATCAATGAACAGAATTTAGGGGTTTTTGCCTCTGAATTTAAGCATTTGGGTCAAATCAGCCCGGATCATTTTCTTGAAAATCTAAAACAGATAAGAAATAAAATACCATCGCATATCCCCATCGTCTTCATCAATGGCGCTGAAGTCCAGAATCCTAAATCTTTGGGAAAAAATGTGAAAATGCGGCACCAATTGATGAATGGTGTTTTGGACGGCTTTGTGGAAAAAACCGAAAACTGTCACCTTTTGGACCTGCGGAAAATAGTGACGCACGAATCCCAATTGACTTTAAATTCCAGGCACTTTCAAAGAGAAATTTACAGGATGATTTCCTTGGAGCTCCTCCAAATCTTAAATATTGCCTTGGATCGCAAAATTGAAAAGAAGTTAAGTCTGAAATCAAAACTGCTTTCCAAAGCACATGCTTTGGTGAACATGGCAAAAAAAGTAAAAAGAAAGATTCTCAAATAGCCCAGAATATCCATTAATTCAAATTTCATGTAGTTAAAATTCCGGAATACTTAAGGTTGAATACCATTGGTTTTTTTCCATTGATTTTTCATGGGTTGCAGCACCTGCCGGAGGTAACCTGGCTCCCTCTTAAATTTGCGATTTTTACACCAATGGTTCCCCAATATTCTATGATTGTTTTAGTTTCGAAGTCTGAAATTGACATGAATATGAAAAAAAGTTTAACAGTTATGGGTTTCCTTTTGCTTTTCCAGGTGGGATTTGCACAGGAAAACGTAGAAAAAGGCAACTATGAGCTTGCCGCTAGATTTTCACCCGAAAAGCTTAAAAAAATGATTTTCTCCACCTCTGTGGATCCGCATTGGCTAAAGAAATCAAACAAATTCTGGTATGAGTACGAAACCCCAGAAGGTAAATTTTATTACTTAGTAGATCCTGTCCAAAAGTCAAAAACCCAATTGTTTGACAGGGATAAACTGGCCATGGAAATCACCAAGATCGTCAAGGATCCATTTGATGGACAAAACCTGAAATTGGAAAACTTGAAATTCATGGAAGATGAAAACACCATCAGGTTTAAAGTGAAAGGCACTGAAGAGGTCCTGAAAAAGGATTGGGCTGAAATCAAGGAAAAAAACAAGAGTGCCAAGGATTCCTTGGAAAAAAAGACCTTTGTTTTCCAATACAACCTGTCCAATCGACAACTCACCGAAATCAAGGATGCCGCTAAAGATCCAGAGCGTCAGGCTTGGGCAAACATTGCCCCGGATTCCTCCAAGGTGGTATTCGCACGCAACCACAATCTCTACTGGATGGACAAGGAGAATTTCCTGAAAGCCGTGAAAGATGAAAAAGACAGTACCATCGTGGAGCACAAGCTTACTGAAAACGGGGAAAAGGATTTTGATTATGGCAGTGGCGGAAGAGGAGAAGACAACGAGGAAGAAGAAAAAAACAAGGACAAACGAAAAAGAGCCGGCATCCTATGGGGACCAGACGCAAAGCAGTTTGTTTTTTCGCGAACAGACAACCGGAAAGTAAAAGATCTATGGGTATTGCACAATTCCAGAAATCCCAGACCCACTTTGGAAACCTACAAATATGCCATGCCGGGAGAAAAAGAACAGCCGGTACAAGAGCTTGCACATTATTCTTTCACAACTGAGAAATTAAATGTCCTGCCCGTGGGCACTTACAAGGACCAATCTTTGGGTCTTTGGTCAGAAAGTTTGCCGAAAAACGCAAGGGATGATGACTTCAAGCCTGTGAAATGGTTGGGAAATAAGGATTCATTTTACTTTTCTCTAAGTTCCAGAGACTTGAAAAAAATTGACATCTGCAGATGGAACCTGACGACAAATCAAAAAGAGGTAGTTGTAGAAGAAAGAAGCAACACCTATATAGAAATCGTAAAACCAGAAATCATCAATGACGGGAGAGAAATCATCCATTGGTCAGAAAGGGATGGATGGGGTCATTTGTACCTTTATGGAGCAGATGGCAGCCTTAAAAGGCAACTGACAACCGGTGCTTTTCATGTGGACGGCATTGAAAATGTGGATACAAAAGGCAGAAAAGTATTTTTTGTGGCCAATGGCCGTGAAAAAGGAGAAGACCCCTACTACACCCATCTTTACAGTGTCGGATTGGACGGTGGTGCTGTCACGCTGCTCAACAACGGGAATTTCAACCATGACGCTAACCTAAACGATCAGGGAAGTTATTTTGTCAACAATTCATCCAGGGTCAATACCGCACCCGTTTCCATCTTGCATGACGCCAGTGGCCGCAAGGTGATGGATTTGGAAGCGACTGATTTATCCGCATTGTTTGCCGCAGGCTACAAATTTCCAGAGCCTTTCCAATTCAAGGCCGATGATGGAATCACGGATCTTTATGGGGTGATGTACAAACCTTTTGATTTTGACTCCACCAAGTCCTACCCGATCATCCAATATGTGTATCCGGGACCACAAACGGAAGCCGTCAACAAGGCTTTTGGCAGAGGGATGGATCGTGTTGATCGATTGGCACAATTTGGTTTTGTAGTCGTGACTTTGGGCAACAGAGGTGGACATCCAGGTAGGTCTAAATACTACCACAATTATGGGTATGGAAACCTTCGGGATTATGGATTGGCGGACAAAAAAGCAGGTGTCGAGCAATTGGCTGACAGGCATTCTTTTATCGACAAGTCAAGAGTGGGTATCCACGGACATTCCGGAGGTGGATTCATGTCCACTGCGGCCTTGTTGGTTTATCCAGACTTCTTTAAGGTCGCGGTGTCCAGTGCCGGAAACCATGAAAACAACATCTATAACCGTTGGTGGTCGGAGAAGCACCACGGCGTGAAAGAGCAGATTTCGCCTAAAGGAGACACTACCTTTGTCTATCAGATCGAGAAAAACCCTGATTTGGCCAAAAACCTTAAAGGAAAGCTCTTATTGGTCACTGGAGATGTAGACAACAATGTCCATCCGGCCAATACAATCCGAATGGCAAATGCACTCATCAAGGCCAACAAACGCTTCGATTTCATCATCCTCCCAGGACAGCGACATGGATTTGGCGACATGACAGAATATTTCTTCTGGAGAATGGGCGATTATTTCGTCCAGCACTTATTGGGCGATAACTCTCCCCCACCGGTGGATATGCTGGAGGTCCAAAGAGAAAAAGCGCTAGTTAAGTAAACAAAAAAATCCAGTGGTGATCACCACTGGATTTTTTTGTTTACTTGGAGGGCCCTCTTTATAGAATCCTATTTCATCTATTGACCCGATTTTCCAATCAAAAAGTAGGGATAGATTCAATTCGTTATCGATTCCAATTTTTGTTGGTGAGAAAACAACTTTTCACTAACGCAAAAACAGGCTTGTGAGAACACTCGAAAATATGTTTTCTTTAGCAACTCGTTTTGTCGATCAAACATTCTACATCTCCATGAAGCCAAAGAAATGAGGCCGGCAATTGGGTGGAAATCTCCTTTTCCATAAGCTTTTTGATCGCCTCTTGTTTTCCGCTTCCCGTGATGAGCAACAGTATTTTTTTGGATTGCATAATCCCTTTCATTCCTACAGTCATTCCGAAACTTGGGGTTTGGGACATCGCTTGAACCAAGGGATGGTCAATGGTCTCGGCACTTAGCTTTGCAACATGGCAATCGGATTGCAAGATTGAAGCAGGCTCATTGAAACCAATATGTCCGTTTTTCCCCAAACCCAGAATACAGCAATCAATTGGTCCCGTATGGTCAATTTCCTCTTGGATCCGCCGGCATTCTTCCGCTGGATCCGGTGCAGCTGAATCAAAAGCCAAATACCGGTCTGAGCTGACATGAAGGGGTTTCAACACCTTCTCGTTGAGGTAGGAATGACAGGATCCTGGATCAGACATTGGAATTCCTCCCCATTCATCGAGTTTCAAAACCCTGAGTTTTTCAAATAATTCCGGATCGAATTGATATCTTTTCTCCAGCATTTGATAGAGGCCTTCAGGAGACCCTCCAGTCGCAGCAGCAATCAGCAAATACTGCTTTTTTCTCAACTCATTGAGAACCATAAGTGATGCAAATGCACTCATTTTTGAACTGTCATCAAAGTAGGTTATTTTCATAGGATTAAGATTTTTTTGATTGTTTGTTTCCAATATGGATCTGTGTTTCAGGCCTAAATACTCCCAAATTTACACAAATCACATCTTAAAAAGGCAAAATCATCTTTGTTGATCAATAATGTATTTCGTATTCTCTTTTCAGTAATTTATGTAATGTATTCTTAAAAAGTTGTAAAGTAAATTTCTTTTTGTTTTCGAACTTTGCAGTTCTATTACAATAAAACCAATTTTATAAAATGATGAATCAGTTTTCTACTTCCGCAGATAAAAAGCAGAAGGTGCAAAAAGAGAAATCGAATGCTTCCTCACCAAGATATTT
Organism: Rhodonellum psychrophilum GCM71 = DSM 17998; assembly: GCF_000381545.1. Taxonomy (GTDB): domain Bacteria; phylum Bacteroidota; class Bacteroidia; order Cytophagales; family Cyclobacteriaceae; genus Rhodonellum; species Rhodonellum psychrophilum. Next base: position 108,840 of record NZ_KB906675.1, read on the forward strand.
TTATCAATTTGCTTTCCCCAGTTTCAATAGGAACATCCTGAAAAAAACAGGGATCCTCATTTCACAATTGGGCTTCCTGATCATTATGCTCAAAGTGTTCAACTTAATGGCTGTCCACAGCACATCCCAATTGAACCAAGAACACAGAGTGGTTGAAAACGAATATCTGTATTCGAACATCTTCAACATCGGATTTTTTATCTTGTTGATTGGAGCTATTGTGTATTTATTGGGGGTACAAAAGGTTAATTTCCCCCTTCTAAACAAGGAAAAGGGATTTATGGTCAAAAATTCAATGACCTAAACTTCAATAAAGCATTTGAATATTGGAGAGTTGCCGACCTTTTTTGGCCCAAAGCCAAGATTTTTGCTTTGGTTCTATGTAGTCGCTAAAAACTGCAGCCAGAACAAGTGAATTATATAAAAAAAGCGCTCTTTACTGTAACTTTTTGAGTGACTTCTTTTCTCAACTTTGTCATGTTGAAAATCAACATCTTTTTATTACAACCCTAAAATATATTCACTATGAAATACTCAAACAACAATGGGAAGTCGCTAGGGACCATCATTACCTTAGGACTTCTTGGAGCTGCTGTTGGCGTAATGCTTATTCCTTACAAGAAGAACAAGATCAGAGAAAGAGTCATTGTTGGTGCACAGGATCTGGCTAATTTTGTCTCTGATATCTTGAAAGAGAAAGCAGATGATTTGCTTTCAACCACCGAAAGTGTCATTGAAAAAAGCAAAACCAATTTCAACCAATTTACCCACGAGGTGAATGATAAGTTGGAACAAGGTAAATACAAATAACAGGGACAAGGATACACACATTAATATTATACCAAAAAAAATAATTATGAAAGCAAACTTCCTCAAAATGGTATTCGTAGGTGCAGTGGCATTGGGAACAATGATCAGCTGTGAGAACTCCACGGAGAAAAAAATCGAAAAGGCCGAACAGAATTTAGCGGATGAAAAAATGGATGTTGCAGAAGCAAAGCAAGATCTCGAAACAGCCCGTATGGACTCTGGTGAATTCCTTGATCTTAAGTCCAAATGGGACAATAGAATCAATGAAAATGAGCTTAAAATTGCGGAATTGAAAGTGAAGGCCAAAGACCAAAAAACGGAAGTACGAAAAGAGTACGAAAAGCAGCTGGACAACTTACAGGCAGAAAACGCAAGGATAAATAACCAAATCCTAAATTACAGAGTAGACAACGGTCAAAACCTGAAAGCATTCAAAATCAGCTTAGACCAGGATCTGGATAAACTTGAAAAATCAATTGCTGCAATTTCCAAAAGATAATTAGAAATCAGCGATTCAACCCTTTTTTTGATTATTTGGTTGGGTATTTTTTATTAAAAAGGAGCGGCAATAATTGGCCGCTCCTTTTTTATTTTTTTAAGATTTAAAACCCAATTGGACCCGAAATATGCAATAGGTTTCCACATGGGATTGAAATTGAAAGAAAATCAGACAATTGGGAGACCAATTCCTGACACCGATATGGTGAAGTCAATAAAAGTCAACAACTGACTAATTATCAGACAAATAAAGTATTGAAAGGCATTCACAATGCATAAAATGGGTTGAAGGATTCCATGTATCCTAAAATTTTTCCTGATAAATACTCTTCAGCGTTCCATTTTTGTCAGACCAAGGAATTTCAGGAGTGTTTATTGCACTTGAATTTTTTGTTCCAAATAAACCTGACCTTCTTCCCCCTTGATTTGAAAGACCATATTTCTTTCCTCCCAATCGAATTTCACGGTTCCATAATGAAGGTTTGCAATCATATTTCCGACTCGGTAGGGATTCTATTCCTCTCGGTATTCCTTCCAAGTATGTGTCAAGCCACTTGAAGTGATTTCATACAATCCTGCCGGAAAACGAGCATCCTTTAGGAGAGAAACTTCAGCGATGTGCCTGTCACCACTCAATAAAACCGGGTTTTTGGTTTTTGAACTGGCGATCAGATTCAATAGCCTTTGCCTCTCTTTGGGGAAATTTTCCCACTTTTCGAAGGGGTGTTCCGTAGGAATAAATTGGATGCCCCCGGCTATAAGGTGGACGGCTGCATCACTTGTCTTCAATTCATTTTCCAACCAGGACCACTGCGCATCTCCAAGAAGAGAACCTTCCTCATTGGGAATGTACATTTTATCTTCCTTCAAAAGCGTATCTCGGTGGTATCGGGTGTCCAAAAGGATCACTTTAATTTTATTTTCCCCAATCCCATAATCATAAGAAGCATATACCCCTTCTTGATTCCTTCTTGGACTTGTCGAAGGCTCTCCCAAAAAATCCAACATGATTTTTTGGGATTCTTTTTTCTGCATATAGTGCACACCGCCGTCATTGATTCCATAGTCGTGGTCATCCCAAACGCCGATGATATGGGAGGATTCCTTCAGCTTTTGATACTCGGGAATACTGGATTGGACATCATATTTTGATTCCAACAGCACCATGTCATGCGTATCTCCATAGATATTGTCCCCTAACCATATCCATACATCCGGGCTGTCCCGAAGGATGGGATTCCAAAGAGGCTGCGGAAGGTCATGTTTGTTGCAGGAACCAAAATTGATGGTTTCCACCTTCAATTTCTTGGTTTTTTGATTTTGGGCTAGGGAAAAATTGAACAGACAAGAACCCATCAAAAGGATTGTCAATATTGTGGTTTTGATCATTTTTGCAAAGATTGATTGTTTAAAGACTTTATTTTTTTGGTTTTGAACAAAGGCATTCCATAAACCCGTTGATAGGATTTCAATAGCTTGGCGACGGTCTGTCGGGTTAGTCCGGTCAGTTGGGATATTTCCAAATCGGTCATCAAAGAAGGCAGGTGAATGAATTTCCCATTGGAATCTTCTATTTTCTGATCCATTTCCTGAAAAAGAGAAAGAATTCTATCCATTGGAGAAAGCGTACAAATCTTGAACAGTTTGGTTTCCACTTTGCACCACCTGGACACCACCATCCTGTTGAACCACTCCGAAACGAGGTGATCATGAACGATAATTTTCTTGTAGAAACTGAGGTCATAGGTGGTCAATTCACAATCCGTCACCGCCTTTGCAAATTCAAAAAACTGACCATTCAAGTAGCTTAAATTTCCAAAGACCTCTTGCCGAAAAAGAAAATCATAACAGACTTCATCGCCATCAATGGTGTAACTCCCGATCTTCACTACACCCGAAACCATTTGAAAGACCTCATTGGGCTTTGTCGGAGGCATGTAGATGTATTCCCCTTTTTGAAATCTTCGTACTCCCAAGACAGCGTTGCTGTGTTGAGGTTTGACCTCTTCCAATATGTACTTTTTCAGGTCCATTTCCGCCTATGAATGCAGTATAAATTTGGACATAATTCTCTTGTTTTTAAGTACTCTTTTTAGGACTTCTCTAAAACTTAACCTCCCTTTAACCTGCTATTAACAATCGTGCCCCCAGGTTTCCCCAAGATTAAAAACATGGGGTTTTCATTGCCAATTCTTACCCATTGATTCATGGATCATGATTTTTTAAATCCCAGAAAGCTTACCATCATCGATGGTCGCCTTCCTGGGATGATATTTTCAAAGAGGATGCTCTCTGTTTTAGGGATTTAAAAAGAATAGCGCAAACCCAACTGAATTCTCCAAGGGGTTCCGTTGATGGGCAAAATCCCGACCCCGGATTCCACATTGTAATTGTACCGCTGCGTGGCTTGATCAAAACCTCTGATGCTTTGGAGATTTCTTCCTCCGTTCAGATTGTTGTTTACACCCCATTCCTTGTCAAGCAAGTTCATGAAGTTGAAGATGTCCCCTGATAGCTCGAGTGACTGCGACTTGAAGGTTTTGATGGTCTTGAGCAAGCGCAAATCCATGGTGTAGAAAAAGGGGTTTTCACCACCATTTCTTTTGGCAATTTTCCCAAAACTGTCCCTTAGGTATTTTTTGGTACTTTCCGAAGTGTTGGGATCATCCAAAATAGCATTGATACCGGTACGTACATTTTCGGGTGTGTTGGGGTCATTGGGATCAAAAACATAAGCCAAGGCATTGTTCAAAGGAAAGTCCCCTTGCAAAGATCCGTTGGCGACCAAAAATGAATACCTGGAACCGCCTATCCCGACCAATGAAGCACCAAGCACGAATCCTTTCCAGGTCGGTGAAGCGCCGTTCAATACCAATTTGTTCTTGAATTGATTGTCAGAGTATCCCCAATTCAGCTTTCTGGAATCATCCACTACGGGAAGGAAGGTGGACGTATTTGCCACGCAACAATTGTAGGAAGAATTGTCGAACGCCTGGTTATAGGTGTAGGATGCGGTGAAATAACCGTCTTTCCCAATTTTGACACTTCCATCCAATATCAAGGCATACTGATAGGCTTTTGCAGTGGAATTCAATTCCAACACCCTACCCAAATTGGTAGATTTTCTTGAATTCAGCCAATTGGTCTGTCCATTGGTTCCGATGGTATTGGCGGGCACAAACACTCCCCTATCTGCTTCATTGGCCAACCTGAAATAGGGATTGTCCACCAAGTTTCTTTCCAGATAAACATAATTGTTAAAGGTCTGACTGAAAAGCACATTGGCACCAAGCCTAAATCGGCTGCCCATGAATTTATTGTAGCTCAAATTGGCTTTAAAGGTATTGGGGACCCTAAAATCCGGGTTGATCGCATTGATGGTGGAAATGAAGGAAGCACCTTCGGGAATCCCCGGAGCTTGAACACCATTCCTGTACCCTACAAAATCCGCCTCGGGAACCAAATCTCCCTGAACATCAATGGCGGCAAGTAATTTTCCAGAATTCTGAATATTGTTTACTTGGGCATAATAATGTGGCTGGGCAGAGAACAAACCTGCTCCAAATTTGATCACGTTCTTATCCTGTCCCTTGATATTCCAGGTCATCTGTGCACGGGGTTGAAGATTCCTGAAATCGGCTGGCTTCACTGCTGTATTGATTCCCAGTTCATTGAAAAGCGTTTCATTATACGCCGCATCGTTCATGAAGAGGGTTGCGTCATACCTGAGCCCAAAAACCGTATTGACATCCTTGTGCGGATTGAATTCCACTTGTCCGAACAATGACAAATCCAGCACAGTCTGCTTCACGATTGGCAATCCCCTGAGAGGAACTTCCCTTGCATATCGGAAAGGCGTATTGTTTTCGAATTCCTGAAGGCTATTGTAGAAAAACCTGCCGTTTTGTTCATTGCTGAGCAGAGTTTCCAGATAGGTCACCATATTGTCAGTACCCAAGGTAATGTTGAATTTACCCCTTTGCATGTAGGTGGTATTGACAAAATGAAGCTGCCTTTCGAGGTTGGTCTCGGGAGTGAACCGTTGCCCCCCGATTTGCACATTGGTGGTCTGGACAGCATTTGGATTGGCTGCTGTCGGAAAAGGGGAAACTACCCTGACAATGGCGCGCGGAATGTTGGCAAAAGGCAATTGGGTATTCGCAGTGAAAGCCCTTTCGGCATGTTGGAATTGGACCTTGAGCTCATTGGTGGTGGAAGCATTCACCATGGATCTCAAGGAGACCAAAAGACTATTTTCTTTGGAAGAAAAGTCACCATAAACCTCTGACAAATTGATGGCGGTATTGTCATTCACACTCAAAGGGTTTGACCAATCCGTATAATTGTTTCTGATCGTCAATTTATTTCTATTGTGGATCTGCCAATCTATCCTGGCAAAGATAGTATTGGCGACCGTTTTCCGAGAAAATTCCCCGATTTGCTGATCATTGCTTACCCCATAAAGTCTTCGGGCAATGTCCACAAATTTATCCAAACTATCTTTTCTGATCCTGAGCCTGCGCTCATCGTCTTCGCCTCTGATATCGCCGATAAACACGGGATCTCCTGCATCCTGACGATCAAAAACCGTGAAAAAATGAACTTTATCCTTGATTATCGGGCCTCCAAGACTGAAACCCCACTGCGTATTGTTGAAAGTAACTTCTCTCTTCACTCCACGGATGTCGTTTGGACTGGCCAAATTATCATTTCTATGGTACACAAAAGCCGATCCTTCCATCGTATTGGTACCTTGGTACCTGCTTTGGTGACCGCATTCAAGGCGCCTCCCGCTTGCCTTCCCTGAGTGACATCATAGGAGTTGGTGGCAACTTCAAATTCCCGGATCGCTTCAATGGAGACGGTGTAGGGACCACGTCCAATTTGACCAGCTGTAAGTTGGTTTCTTGCATTCACCCCATCCAAAGTGACGTTGGTGGAAGTCCCCCGTTGTCCGCCAAGGTTGAGCCCTCCCCCACCTTGCAAAGGCGATAATGCCGTGAGGTTGGTGAAATTTCTTCCTTCGATGGGAAGATTTTTGATTTGCTTGGCATCAATGGAGGTGACAGCTCCCAATTTTTCGATTTGGTTTTGAAATCCCTCTCCGGTGATCACTATTTCTTCGAGTTCTCTATTGCTCGATTCCATCTTGATTTCCACATTGATCCTATCCCCCAGATTCAATTCATATCCAGTAAATCTTTGCGTGGAAAACCCGATAAAAGACACTTGGAGAGAATAGGGTTTACCCAATGGCATTTGCTGTAAATTGAAACGTCCGTCCTGGGAAGTCACCGTTCCTGTCTGAAATCCTGTTGATTCGTTTATGACCAAGATCGATGCCCCGATCAAGGGTTGTCCAACATCATCTAGAACCAATCCGCTAAAGGTGGAATTGGTGGCTTGTGCAAGTCCTTCATCATGGAATACAAAAATGATACATAATGCAAAAACGATAGCCTTCCAATTGGCCATTGATTTTACTTGGTAAAGAAAGGTGAAATTCTGTTTCATAAAATAGGTTGGTTTGTAAAACAGCAGCAAAAATCACCTTCCTGAATTCCTAAAAATGTTAAATATTAACATGTGAAGGATTGTTAAAGATTTGGTAACAGGGAGTTTTATTTGGAATGATTTCATCACGGTAAACCATCACTAAGGACCGATTCCAAAAATGAAAATTCCCAAATGAAGGAAAAACAGATCCAAGGAAACTACACTTCAAAAACATCAAAGCGGCCATGGCCGCTAACTTGGTTCCCCATTTATTAGGATGGAAAGCGGATTTGTAACAAATATCACTTCAACAGCGCGTTTATCTTTTCAATTTTGTATCAGAATTTAGGATACAGATAATGCTATTCTAATTTTCATTAACTTCATAGTGCCGAAAAAAATATGAAAAACACAGTTCTCAATAGAATCAAAACCTTTCTACCCATTTTAGATTGGTTGCCCGGCTATAAAAAGTCCGATTTGCAGGGAGACCTTTCCGCTGGTCTTACGGTGGGCATCATGCTGATCCCACAAGGAATGGCTTATGCAATGTTGGCTGGACTAGAACCCATTCACGGGCTTTATGCAGTCACAGTTCCCTTGATTTTATATGCGATCTTTGGGACCTCCAGACAGTTGGCCGTCGGTCCAGTAGCCATGGTCTCCTTATTGACTGCGGCAGGGATTGCTAGTCTAAATGCTTCCTCGCCCGAACAATACTTGATGTATGCCTTATCGTTGGCATTTTTGGTAGGATTGATCCAATTTGGAATGGGCGTGCTCAGACTTGGATTCGTAGTCAACTTCCTTTCTCATCCCGTGATAAGTGGATTTACTTCGGCAGCCGCGATCATCATTGGTCTCAGTCAGATCAAGCATCTTTTCCGCATCAACCTTCCGAGTACTGAATACGTCCAGGAAATGATTGTGGCCATCTACCAAAACATCGGTGACATCCATTGGATTACTTTTGGAATTGGTGTTCTGGGGATCATTATCATCAAGTTTGGCAAAAAAATCCACAAAAGTTTTCCGGCACCCTTGGTCGCGGTGGTTTTGGGTATTTTGTTGGTTTGGGGATTTGACCTGACTGCACAGGGCGTAAAAATCGTAGGGGATGTTCCAGGTGGATTACCTTCCTTCTCTTCCCCTTCCTTTGACTTACAAACCTTAAAAACCTTGTTGCCGATAGCGCTCACCATTTCCCTTGTCGGATTTGCCGAGAGTTTTGCGGTAGCGAAAACCATTCAGGCAAAACATAAAAATTACAGGCTCAATTCCAATCAGGAATTGATCGCTTTAGGTATGGCCAATTTTGGTGCTGCTTTCTTCAAGGGTTACCCTGTTACCGGTGGTTTTTCCAGAACAGCTGTTAACAACGATGCTGGCGCAAAAACCACGATGTCCTCGATTTTCAGTGCTATATTGATCGTGTTGACGCTACTCTTCTTTACGGGTTTGTTTTACAATCTACCCAGTGCAATCTTGGCAGCGGTAGTATTGGTGGCCGTATCAGGTTTGATCGACTTCAAGGAACCTGTGCATTTATGGCACAAGGACAAATCGGATTTTGCCATGCTGGTCGCTACCTTTTTGATCACCTTGACTATGGGAATAGAAACCGGCATTATTTCCGGAATGGTCCTTTCCCTCGTGGTAGTGATCTATCGTGCATCCAGACCACATATGGCACAATTGGGACGCGTGCCGGGCACAAATGTTTTTAGAAACATTACCCGGTTTTCAAACCTTGAGCAAAAGGAAGATGTCTTGATGGCCAGGATAGATGGCCCTATTTATTTTGCCAACGTAGAATTTATAAGAGACAAATTGAACCTTTGGCTCCTGGAGAAAAAAGAGAAGGTCAAAATGATTGTCCTGAATATGGAAAGTGTTCCTAACATTGACAGTACAGGTGCGCACGAACTCAACGAGTGGATCATGTCTTGGAGAAAAATAGGGACTGATGTGTGTATGACTGGAATCAAAGGCCCGGTAAGAGACGTTCTGAACAGGTGGGCCATTTTGGAATCCGTCGGTGCAGACCATGTTTTCATCGATGACAACACAGCTGTCTCTGCATTTGAAAAAGCAATTGAGCAAGATGTCTTGGAAAAATATACACCGTATGCCACTCAAACCAATGTGAAATAATGTGCAAACTTGACGTTGATAAATATTTCGCAAACAACCGAGAATGGGTGAAAACAGTTTTGGGGGAAAATCAAGACTATTTTCAAGAAATAAAGGAAGGCCAACAACCTAAGGCTTTGCTTCTCGGGTGTTCGGATAGCCGGGTATCGCCAACCACCGTTTTGGGTACCGAATTGGGTGAGCTCTTTATCCACAGAAACATTGCGAATGTAGTTTCGCATTCTGACCTCAATTTTCTATCCGTGATGCAATATGCAGTAGAGAGTTTGGAGGTCCGCGACATCATCGTCTATGGACATTATGGTTGCGGGGGCATCAAGGCGGCTTATGAAAACAAAAACAATGGATTGATTGACAACTGGCTAGCCAACATTAAGGACGTCATTCGGCATTACAACGCAGAGTTGAAAGCGATTGAAGATGAAGAGGATCGTTTGAAAAGATTGGTGGAGCTAAACGTCTTGGAGCAAATCGCCAACATCAAACAGACCTCTGTTTATAGGGATGCTTTGGACAAAGGTCTTCAGATACGATTGCATGCCTGGGTTTTTGATTTTTCCACTGGGATCGTCCATGACCTCAAGAAAAAATACAATATCATTCCTGCTGTTCACTAAATAAAAAATCCGGTCTGTCAAAACCGGATTTTTTATTTTCTTATGGGTAATGATTTAACACGAAATATGCATACCGTTTCAATCCTATTGGGAAACGGAATGCAAATTTCGGTTTTAATTATTTATTGACTGATCAACTCTTCGAAATCGTCTCTAATATAGATGACATTCCTTCCCAATTCAATCCATTTTTTCTTTTCCAATTGTTTCAGAAGTCTGGAGATCACCTCTCTTGAAGTTCCCAATTCATTGGCGATCAATTGGTGGGTGGTATTCAGTTCATTGGACTTTTGCTGTTTCATTTTGGTCACAATGTACCGCATCAACCTTTCATCCATCCGTTTGAAGGCGACGGCATCCAGTGCTACCAGCAATTCCTGAAAGCGTCTTTGGTAGGTATTGGCTACAAATTCCTTCCATTGCTTGAATTCATCTGTCCATTGTTCATGAATTTGGACGGGAATCCCCAACAAAACGGTTCTTTCCTCGGCCACAGCCCTGATTTCACTCGGTTTGGAGGCCGTACAGCAGGTGAGGGAAAGCGCACAGGTTTCACCAGCCTCAAGATGATACAAAAACAATTCTTTCCCTTCTTCATCCATCCGCATGATCTTGATGGCACCTTCTAGCACCACAGGAACCATTTTGACGAATTGACCTGGCGCCAAGATTACTTTTCCAGACTCAAAAACATGAATAGTGCCTTTTTCCAACATGGCCTTGAGAAGGTTGGGGTCAGTGATATTGGGTAATTTTTGTTTTAAATCTTCTAATTCCATATTGATAATTTATCTAAAAATAAGTCCGACCAAGAACTCAATTTAGTGATAATAGTCACACAAAAAAAATGGAAACAGTTCTTCCCTCCCCCATTAAAAACATCCCATTGGCAATCAGGCTCTTGAACGCCTATCAACCATGTAGGTGGCGCCAGATATGGATTTGCTATCGTCAGAACCCAAAAAAGTGACTAATCTTGCAATATCTTCGTTTGTGGCATAGTACTCCAAGGGAATCCGCTGTTGATACCCTTTTTTAACTTCACCGCAGGTATTAGGGGAAAAAACAGAATCGAAAGGCTTGATGAGTTTATTCCCAAGGGGCTTTGGAAAGATCGAGTTGATACGGATTACATTGGGTTTACCTTCCAATGCCTTTACCCGAATTGACCCCAAATTGGAATGTTTTTTAGTGGTATTGGCCATTAACTCTGTGGTTTCCTTCAATCCCTCGATCGAAGAATTGATAATCACAGATCCTCCCCCGTATTTTTGCATGTAAGGAAATGCATACTTCAGTCCCAACCAAACTCCCTTGACATGCACCCCCAGCACATTGTCAAAAACCTCCTCTTGGTATTTGGACAGCGATTTGACCGCTTCCTCCTTACCGGCATCCAAAAACAAAATGTCAATTCTTCCAAACTTATCTATGGCTTTGTCAATGTAAGCTTTTGAAGAACCTGCGCAGCTAACATCTGCCACGAAATAAAAAACCCTTTTGCCATTCAATTTCTCTATTGCAGATTTCAATTTCTCCTCCTCAATATCCACCAAAAGAATCCCGGAAATCCCCTCATCCAGAAATTTCCTAGCTGTAGCCAAACCAATCTCACCAGCCCCACCAGTTATAACAGCTATTTTATCTTTTAAAGTCATCAATAGTTAGTTTAATTGCCCTTAAATTTATAAAAAATATTATTATATTCAAATAATTAATATCACATTTTGAAATGACTTTCATCATGAAATTCAAAATTTATTTTTAGGAAATTTACCAACACAAAAACCAAAAGAACCATAACATGAAAAGGATAATAGTTCCAATCGATTTTTCCTCATATTCTGAGTATGCACTTTTGAGCGCCTTGAAAATTGCATCAAAGGGAAACAGCAGCATCACCTGCGTGAATGTAATTGTTTCCAGCCTGGACTGGAAGAGTCTTCCAGATAAAGAGAAAAGGAAAAATGAAGACATTCTGGATTTAGAGGCAGAAGCCAAGGACAAGCTCAAGGCATTTATCTTGGAGCACAAGTCACCTGGCGTTCCAATAGAAGCAGTGGTCGAGGTCGGAATTCCTCACGAAATCATTGTGGACATTGCAGACAAACAAGCCGCGGACCTTATTGTCATCGGTGCGTATGGAAAGGGTTTTCAGGAAGGAAAATTCATCGGCTCCAACCTCCAGAAAGTCCTTCGATTTGCAAACTGTCCAGTCTTGGCGGTGAAGAAAACCATGTCAGGGAATGATCTGCGAAAAATGGTTTTTGCCTCTCATTTTAATGAGGAATCCAAACCTGCGTTTACCCGGATGCTGCCCCTCATCAAGCAGCTGCGTTGCACCGTTCACTTTGTCTACATCAACATCCCAGAAAAATTTTCCAACTCGCCTGATGCGTCGCTAAAGATGCAAAAATATGCCCTGGGATTGGAAGACATCGTGATCCACAAACACATCTTCAACCATACAGAGGCCGAAAAAGGAATTGTGGAATTCGCTGACACAAACAAAATGGGTTTTATTGGAATTGCCACCAACAATCGGAAATTAGCCTCTGGATACCTGATAGGAGTCACCGAAACCGTTCTTTACAAATCTGAAATCCCGGTTTTGAGTGTTAAATTCAACTAAACCGACTTGTCTTTGCCATTGGAGCAGTGCATTTGGTCAGGCTGTAAGCCAAACGAAAAATTAACCTTCAAACTTTTCGCTGAATTGATTTTGCGAAAAGACCTGTTATATAAAGATTCACCTCTATTCGGCCACTAGGAAGAATGGAGGTGTTCATTTTTTTGGAAGTGCATTGATTTTTCGACCAATCATCCATAAGCGATTAATCCTTCCGATGATCAAGAATCCATTCCCTGAAACAATTCTCTTTCCTTATTTAATTGATGGGGATGAAACAGTTTCTTTGGGTTGCTCTTCAATTTTCGAATCGATCACTTCTTTTTTCAAATGTTTCCAATGGATGACGGCACTCCCCAGATTGTCTAAACTCGAGATGATTTGTTTGATGACGTTGGTTAGGCTAGAAATGGGGATCTCAGGTTTCTTTTTCCCTACATGAATAAATAGGTTAGAGATCAAAGCCTGGTATTTCTTGTCATTTTCACCAATCCAATTCGGAATGACAGACAAGTCCGGAACGGTTTTGATATATTTTTTTAGTTTTACCAAAAAGTCAAAACTATAGGTCTTTAGTTCGACATAAAGGTCTTTCACCAACCTGTCTTCCGCATCCTCCATTTCTCGGATATTGTGCATCACATCCTTGATATCTTTGGCTGAATACACCAAGGTACGCAGGCAAAGCATCAAAGAGGTCATTTTCTTGGCATCCTCTTGGGATAAGTTTTCTTCCTGAATCCCCAAATGATAAGCAGTCAATTCATCTTCCAGACTTTTGATGCCTTGGTATTGGGAAAGCAAATCATAGGGCTGTTGGATAATCTTCCTCCAAATGGTCATATTTGACCCGTTTTTTTCGGAACCATCCCAAACTTTGACAATAAAATCCATGGTTTTTTCAAGACCCAATGCAATGTCCTTTTCCATGGCTGCAATGGCCGCCTCTGGCACTTTGATACTTACATTCTTGATATAAGTGGAATAACCTTGCGGTTCTGATTCCTTAAACCTTTGTTTCAGCCAAGACTCGAATTTATTGATGAAAGGATAAAAAATCAAGATGCCAAAGAGATTGATAAAAGTGTTGAGCAGCACGATTTCAATCAATGGATCCTCGATGGAAAAAACGGTCAAGGTAAAATCAATCAGTTGGGGAATAAATAAGAAAATGATTCCTCCTGTAACGATATTGAAAATAAAATGCGCCAAAGCCAGCCTTTTTTTGTCGGCGGCACCGTTCAATGACCCTATCATCACCGTAATCGTTGTACCTATATTTGCCCCCAGCATCAGGGCCACTCCCTCGGGCAGTCCGATGATCCCCGCGCTGACACCACTCAGGATAATAACCACCATAGCCGAACTGGATTGGATCAATGCCGTCACGACGATACCGATCACAAAATAAATCCACAATCCATAGGTGGCGAATTCACTGAGGTCTATCTGGTCGGCCACATCTTCAATGGCTGTTTTCATAAAATCCAAGCCTAGAAAAAGAAGCCCAAAACCCACGGCAAAGGCTCCGATATTCTTGAGCATTGGGCGATCTGAAAAAAACAGATAGACCAAACTACCCAATCCCAAAAAAGGCATGGAAAAAGCGGCAATACTAAGTTTAAAGCCTAAAGTAGCGACTACCCAAGCAGTGAGAGTCGTCCCAAGGTTTGCGCCAAAAATCACCCCGATTGCATTTCGGAGATTCAACACACCCGCACCCAAAAATGCCAGTACCATCAAGGTCACCAAGGAACTGCTTTGGAGTACGGCTGTGATCAGCGTTCCGACCAAAATCCCTTTCAAGGGAGTTTCAGTCCATTTCTGAAGGATATTCCGAAATGATCTGCCTGCAAGTTCCTTCAGGGAAGATTCAAGTTGATTCATCCCCCAGAGAAATACCCCAATTCCAGCTAAAAACTTCCAAAAATCAAATATCTCCTCTTGCATGTCTGTTGGTTACAGTACCAAACAAATATAAAAATATAGGTGGATAATATTGAAAAACCAGCGTTTCATTGAGTGGTTTGGGCCTTAATTTTTTTTATTTTTCTTGGATTATGCCATAAATAAAAACCACTGATGCACAAAAAAATCAAAACAAGTGAGGTGAGCGTGCTGTAGATCAATTTTGCTCTTTCACTGTTTGGGTCAATCAAAAAATCAATGATACTTCCGTCATGGATTTTTTCGATCAGGTCCGAATTTCTTTGCTTGACGGAAAGTATCTCTCCGGTAAACCCATCGATCTGGAGTTCTGTAAAATGGCCTTTGAAAACCACTTTCGCAATCCCTTTGCCCGGCCTTACATCTAACCTATCGATTTCGGCTGTCTTGCCTAAACTGTCCCGCATGTACTCCTGTCCGATGATGATCATGGAATCCAAACTGATCCAGTGTGTCCGCACTTCTACCCTCGTTCCCTGGGTCTTTGGGACCAATTCCAACTGCTTCTTCCAAGCCAATAAGATGGCGGTTGTCCCTATCACCAAAAGAAAAATCACAAATGGGATACTGATCCATTTGTGAATATTTCTGTAAATCCTTGTTTTGAAAGCTAATTTTGAGGTTTTGTTCATTCCAACATTTTCAATTCGAAATGTATCCCAAATAAACACATGGTAAAAATTCATTCCTACCAACGGCAGTATTCTAAGATTAACCTATTGGAAAAATCACATTGGCCATCTTAAGGGCTTCCCCAAACTCTATTTTATTCAATCCAAGATCGAAACCCTTTTTTTCGAGCAATTCGACCAAAACTTCCGTGGCCACATTTCCCACCAAATCATCTTCGGCCATCGGGCAACCACCGTAACCTTTCAAGGCCCCATCGAACCTTTTGCAACCAGCGGCTAACGCTGCTTCAATCTTGGGTGCCAGACTTGTAGCTTTTGTATGCAAATGAACTCCAAATTCAATATTTGGATAGGCCATTTTGTTTACCAAAAATAAATCCTTAATCAAATCCGGCGTTGCTGCACCTATGGTATCAGCAAAGGATATGATTTTTAGGTCCAATTTATTCAGTTTTTCCACAAATTCGGCAACCAAGTCTGGGGAGTAAGGATCCCCGTAAGGATTGCCGAATCCCATGCTCAGATAAGTCACTAAGGTCTTTCCATTAACTTCGCAAAGGTTTTGGATTTTCTCAACTTCGATTAAGGCTTCCTGAATGGATTTATTGGTATTTCTTTGCTGAAAGGTCTCGGAAAGGGACAGGGGGAATCCCAAATAATCAATTTGCTCAAATAAGATCGCTTCCTCTGCTCCCCTCAGATTGGCAATAATGGCCAAAAGTTTGGATTTGGATTCAAAAAGATCCAGTTGGTCCAATACCTCGGCCGTATCCCGTAGCTGCGGAATCGCCTTGGGACTGACAAAACTCCCAAAATCTATGGTGTCAAAACCCACTTGGAGGAGCTGGTTGATGTAAGCTGCCTTGATGGCAGTATCTATAAAACCAGGCATTCCCTGCATCGCATCCCTCGGGCATTCAATTATCTTGATCATGGTCCGAAGGTATGATTTTGGGACAATTTTTCATAATGGACCAAAAAATCTAATGCTCACCAAGGGTTGCGAAAAATGAGAAAAAGCCTGCTTTCCTTCGTTTCCTAATGAAAGCAGGCTTTTCAAAAACATTCCTTACCAAAGGTCAACAGGAGAATTGATCTTGGTGGGGAAAAATCTAAAAAACTTCTTTAGCTATTCTGTATGTTGCATCCGCCTTACTCATGGTATAATAATGCAACACCTGTGTGCCATTGGCAACAAGCTCCTTGCTTTGTTGGATGGCCCATTCGATACCCACTTGTTTAACATCCGCATTGGTCTTGCATTTCTCCAATTCATCCATCAAATCATCCGGTAAATCAAGGAAAAAAGTCCTCGGCAACATGGAAATTTGGCCCAAAGTAGTGATGGGTTTGAGCCCGGGAATAATAGGGATCGTAATGCCTGCCTCTCTTGCCTTTTTTTCAAAATCAAAAAATTTCTGATTGTCAAAAAACATTTGAGTCACGATATATTCTGCACCAGCATCCACTTTTTCCTTCAGATGTTTGAGGTCAAATTTCATGCTGGGTGCCTCGAAATGCTTCTCGGGATAACCTGCTACTCCCACACAAAAATCAGTATGAAAACCTGTTTCAGTCTCTTCATGCAGGTATTTGCCATTGTTCATCCCGATAATCTGCTTGACCAGATCTGTGGTATATTCGTGTCCATTGGGTTCTGGTGTAAATTTACCTTCATTTTTAGGCGCATCCCCCCTGAGGGCCAATACATTTTGAACACCAATAAAATTGAGGTCAATCAGTGCGTTTTCAGTCTCTTCCTTGGTAAACCCACCACAGAGCAAATGAGGCACCGCTTCTACATGAAACCTGTTCATGATAGCCGCACAAATCCCCACTGTTCCAGGTCGTTTCTTGGTGCTTACCTTTTCCAACAATCCATTGGGATGCTTTTTATAGATAAATTCTTCACGGTGGTAAGTCACGTCCACAAATTGCGGCTTGAATTCCATCAAAGGGGCGATCCCTTCCAGAAGGTCTTTTAAGCTTTGCCCCTTTAGAGGGGGCAGTATTTCGTAAGAAAACAGGGTTTCTTTTGCCTGCTGGATATATTCATTGATTTTCATAAGCTATTTATTTCAACTTTTAATGAAGGTGTGTAGGCGAGATTTGGGGAAAGCCATCTTTCGGCCTGCACTTTACTTACCCCTTTTCTTTGGGCGTAACTCGCCACTTGATCTTCCCCGATCTTGCCCAATCCAAAATACTTGCTTTCCGGGTGTCCGAAATAAAACCCACTCACCGAGGAGGTCGGATACATCGCGAAACTATCGGTAAGGGAAATCCCGATTTTTTCCTCGACTTTCATAAGTTCGAAAAGGGTTTTTTTCTCCGAGTGTTCGGGACAGGCTGGATATCCCGGGGCTGGTCTTATCCCTTTGTATTCCTCCTTGATCAGGCTGTCATTACCAAGGTTTTCTTGACTGTCATATCCCCAAAGCTCTTTTCTGACCAATTCGTGAATATATTCGGCTCCTGCCTCAGCAAGTCTGTCTGCCAATGCTTTGAGCATGATGTCATTGTAATCATCGCCTTCAATTTTGAATTCTTCCAATTTGGATTCGATCCCCAAACCTGCTGTCACGGCAAATCCCCCAAAATAATCCACCTTATCGGGATGGATAAAATCGACAAGCGATCGGTTGGGAACACCTTTCCCTTTCTTGCCCTGCTGGCGAAGAAAATGAAAGGTAAACGCAGTTTCATTCCCTTTTTCCAACAAAACCAAGTCATCCTCTTTTCTTTGGACAGGATAAAGTCCGATCACCGCTTTTGCATGAATCCATTTTTCGGCAATGATCCTATCCAATGTTTTCTGGGCTTCCTCGTAAAGTTTTGTGGCCTCCACCCCAACGATGGGATCCTCCAAAATTTTCGGGAATTTTCCCGCCAGCATCCAGGTGCTGAAAAAAGGTGTCCAGTCAATATATTTTCTGAGCAAGGAAAGGTCCAAGTTATCCAGAACAGTTTCTCCCAAATGGGCAGGCACAAAGGGTTCATAATTCTCCCAATCAATGAAACTGGGATTGGATTTGGCTTCTTCATAGGACACCATTTGTTTCACCTGTTGTTTGGCCTCATGTTCCACCCGCAATTGCTGATAGGTTTCTTTTGTCTTTAGATGGAAGGCTTCACGGGTTTCTTCGCTGATCGCCTCGCCGGCAATGGGTACCGATTTGGAGGCATCAGCGACGTGGATCACCATACCGCTGTAAACAGGATCCACTTTCACCGCAGTATGGATCCTGGAAGTAGTTGCCCCACCGATCAGCAAGGGGATTTTCAATCCTTGCCTTTCCAATTCAGAGGCCACGTTGACCATCTCGTCCAAGGAAGGAGTGATCAAACCACTTAGCCCAATGATATCCACTTTGTTTTTGATTGCCTCGTCGATGATTTTTTGAGCATCAACCATCACACCAAGATCGATGATCTGGTAACTGTTGCAAGCCAAGACTACACCCACAATATTTTTCCCAATATCGTGGACATCTCCTTTTACAGTCGCCAAAAGGATCTTCTTAACGGCACTTTGCTCGACATTGTAATCCAAATCCCCAACTTTGGGCATAAATGGTTCGAGATAGGCTACGGCTTTTTTCATTACCCGGGCAGATTTGACCACTTGGGGCAAGAACATTTTCCCCTCACCAAACAAGTCTCCAACTACATTCATTCCATCCATCAATGGGCCTTCGATGACTTTAAGTGGATTGCCAAAGGCAATTCTTGCCTCTTCAATGTCATCCAAAATAAAATCGAGAATCCCCTTCACCAAAGCGTGTTCGATCCTTTTGCTTACTGGATCTTCGCGCCATGCTTCATTGACCACTTCTTTTTTATCCCCTGCCTTTACGGACTCGGCGAAGGCCAACAATTGTTCCGTAGCATCCTCGGATCGATTGAAGAGTACATCCTCCACTTTTTGCAGCAGGTCTTTTGGGATGTCATCATAGATTTCCAGCATGGCCGGATTCACAATTCCCATGTCCATTCCATGCTTGATGGCATGATAGAGAAAGGCGGAATGCATGGCTTCTCTCACTGGGTCATTGCCCCTGAAAGAAAAACTCACGTTGCTGACTCCACCACTGACCTTCGCACCGGGAAGATTTTGTTTGATCCATTGAGTGGCATGGAAAAAATCGAGGGCATTGGTTCTGTGCTCCTCCATTCCTGTGGCCACAGGAAAAATATTCGGATCAAAGATGATGTCATGTGGATTGAAACGCACCTCCTTGACAAGGATGTCATAACTTCTTTTGCAGATGTCAATTCTCCTTTGGTATGAATCGGCCTGACCTTTTTCATCAAAGGCCATCACCACCACAGCCGCACCGAATTTCTTGATGGTTTTGGCTTGAGATATAAATTCTTTTTCTCCGTTTTTTAGGCTAATGGAATTGACAATTCCTTTTCCCTGCACACATTTCAATCCCGCCAGGATGATCTCCCAACGGGAACTGTCGATCATTACGGGAATCCTGCTGATTTCGGGCTCTGAGGCGATTAAGTTTAAAAATCTCTGCATGGCAGCAACACCATCCAACATCCCTTCATCCATACAGACATCCAGAATTTGGGCACCACCTCTCACCTGATCCAGCGCCACTTCCAAGGCTTCGTCGAAATTTCCATTCAGGATCAGTCTGGCAAATTTTTTCGAACCGGTGACATTGGTCCGCTCTCCGATGTTTACGAAATTGATTTCGGGAGTGAAGACCAAAGGCTCCAACCCGGAAAGCTTCATTACATTTTGATGTCTAAGATTACTCATCTGATGTCGTTGAAAATTCTAATTTTCTGGGCGCATACTTTGCGGCGATTTGGGCAATGGCGGCAATATGGTCCGGTGTTGTCCCACAGCAACCCCCGAGGACATTGATCAAGCCGTCTTTCAGGAATTGTTCAACTTGTGCGGACATTTCCAAAGCTCCCTGATCGTATTGGCCAAATTCGTTGGGAAGCCCCGCATTTGGATATGCACTTACATAGAAAGGTGCTTTTTCAGCCAATACTTTCAAATAGGGCCTCAATTCTTTGGCGCCCAATGCGCAGTTCAAACCCACACTGAAAAGTGGGACATGGGAGACCGAAATCAAAAAAGCTTCCGTGGTTTGACCTGTTAGGGTCCTGCCAGAAGCATCTGTGATCGTCCCAGACACCATGACCGGAATCCCACCTTCCTCTGGTTGAAGAGGCATACCACGCTCCTCGAAAACTTCCTGAATGGCAAACAATGCCGCTTTTGCATTCAATGTATCAAAGATGGTTTCGACCAAAAGTATATCCGCTCCTCCATCCAGCAATCCTCTGATTTGCTCCTTGTAGGCATCCGAGAGCTGATCGAAAGTGACTGCCCTGTATGCAGGATCATTGACATCAGGAGAAATAGAAGCGGTCCTGTTCGTGGGCCCGATTGCTCCTGCGACGAACCTAGGCTGGCGGGGGTTTTTGGCTGTAAATTCCGCCGCTGCCTCACTGGCGATTTTCGCCGACTCATAGTTGAGTCGGTAAGCAAGGTGTTGCAATCCATAGTCCTCTTGTGCGATGGAAGTGCCACTGAAGGTATTGGTTTCGATGATGTCAGCACCCACTTCCAAGTATGCGACATGGATGGCTTTGATGATATCGGGTCGGCTTAAGGAAAGTAAATCGTTGTTTCCCTTGAGGGATTTGGGGTGGTCTGCCAGTTCGGGAGTTCTAAAATCCTCCTCGGACAATTGATATCGTTGAATCATGGTGCCCATGGCACCATCCAAAATCAATATCTTCTTTTTGGCTTGCGAAAGTAATAGATCGGTTTTATTCATTTTGCTCTGGTATATAAAAACTAAATCGAGCAAGAACCGGTAGAAAAAAGCAAAAACTTTATCAACCACTCATCTTTTTCCGGCTATTCCGAAAAGGGATTTAGCACCTTGTTTTTTCAGGTTGCTAAGACGTCATAGGGCCCTTCCCTCGGTCTTTCTCGATAAGTAAACTCAAATGTAAACCAAAAAAAATTGAATTTTGTATCTCTTTCGAGAAAATATTTTATACTCAGGGTTTTTTTATGCGATATTGAAAAATTCACAAACCCATCGATCACCTCTTGCAAACCATCCATTTTACTATTGTTTGATGGCCTATAAAAATCAAATGCCAAAGAGATCAATATTTTTTTTTATTATTACATGGACAACAAACTGAAAAACCTAACCCCTTGATTTATGAAAAACCTTTTGGTTGCTTTCTCCTTTATTTGCCTACTCGCATGTAGCCCTGAGCCCACGGCAGTCACCACTGTTGAAAAATCGACTTCAAATGGCTGGGATGCCGAAAAGCGCATTGAAGAATTGGGCATCACGCTTCCCATACCGGCAGTTCCTGTGGCCAATTATGTGAATGCCGTTCGGGTTGGAAATTTGATTTTTCTGTCAGGTAAAGGTCCTTCGAAACCAGATGGCACTTCCATCACCGGAAAAGTAGGGACTGACCTGAGTATCGAAGAGGGACGGGAAGCGGCAAGGCTTGTTGGGATCAACCAATTGGCGGTCCTTAAAGCGGAGCTTGGAGACTTGAATAAAGTAAAAAGAATCGTTAAAGTTTTGGGAATGGTCAATTGCCTATCAGATTTCACGGAGCAGCCCAAGGTAATGAATGGCTTTTCTGACCTAATGGTAGATGTTTTTGGAGAAAAAGGAAAACACGCCCGATCCGCGGTTGGCATGAATGCATTACCCTCCAATATCGCAGTGGAAGTTGAGCTAATCGTGGAAGTTGAGGACTAAAAAAACATTTTAAGTTGCCTATCTTGAAGACTTGCTTTTTTTAAATTTCTTGTTGACACAAAAACTTAGGGCCTAAGACCGAGGCTCAACTGCAGATATGGGTTAGCCATATAACTTGACATCCCCACACCGCCAAGGGAATAATTTCCCAAGGGCAATTCATAACCTCCATGAAGGGATACGATCATACTGAAGAGATTCTTGTTTGTCAAGGGAATCCCATATGCAACATATAACTCTGGTTTCCCCATCAAACCCCTTGCTTTAAGATGGCCATCCCTATCAGGCTCTTCGAACAATGCCGGGAAATCCGGTTTGTCGGTGGAAGTAAGTGTGTATCGAAGATTTGCATATCCCAATCCTGCCAATCCCCCCAATTCAAGGTTTCTTCTTTCGAAAAACTTAAGTCCTCCATTGAGGTAAACCCTGACACTGTTCAAGGTATGGTTAGAGGATTCCGTAGCCGCACCACTGAGGCCTAGGTTATAAAAATCAATTCCATACAGAAGGCCTTTGCTTTCCCCTAATAATTTCAACCCCAGGTTATTGGGTCTTCCCTCAAAAGGGCGATACCCATTTTCCACCAAAGCCGCATTCAAAACATCAGGTTCCGTAAAATGCAATCCATAACTTAGGTGAAGTCCCAGAGAGGCATCTTTGTAAAAAAAATTATGGTCTGGGAGCGTGATTCCTGCCCCAAATCTCAAAAACGGCCCACTTTGAGCATTTCCAAAAGCGATGTCTTTCATCAACCATGAATCTTCAAACGGACTGAAGGAATAGCCGAACTTGCTAATAACTTGCACCATTTCCTCCCTTCCGGGAATTTCTATATCATAACTCAACTGAAAACCGATTTCTGTCAGAAATCCAGCAAAATGTTGGCTTCCTTTATGGATATCCCCGTCCCTGAGAATGAAACCATGGGCGGGATTTTGGAGGAAACCATCAAGGGTTTTTTCCGCCCCCCCCCTAATCATCTGGAAATTCATGAATCCAGACCCCAAGGACATGTAATGAATCAACTGGAATCTACCTTCTTCGGTAAATGAATAGCCTACATTCAAGAATACCCTCGTCGTTCTATAATCCAACTCATAGCCATTGAAAAGGGATTTCGGTCCGTTGTTTTGAAATAGCTCGAGTCCGAGTACAAAGTCGTTGTATCGGGTTTGGTACCCAAAGCCAAAATTTCGATATGCCTTCCGCATGGGAGAAAGCCCCTTTTGGTCAAGCATTTGGTTAAACTCCCGAAGATTTGCACCTGTGTTTCCATAAGTGAAATAAACACTGGATCTATTGCTGGGCATCTTCTGTGCCTCGGCCAACGAAATGCAGAAAAAAAACAAAAACAAAAACAACCTCATTTTCATGCCATTCAATTTACCCTCAAAATTAAACTTATTCCATTACAAACGTTGCCATTCGTGTAGGATTTTAAACTTTGAGGTATTTAAGAATTTTGGCATAAAGATCGTCGGGACTAAACGGTTTGGGGATATAATCATTCATGCCCACCTTTTCCAATTGATCCCTCACCTCCAATAGGGAAGATGCCGTCAGTGCAATGATCGGGGTATCTCTTCTGCTTTTATCAGGGTGATTCCTTATATATTCCGCCACTTCATACCCATCTTTATTGGGCATCTGCAAGTCCAGTAGAATCAAATTGAAGTGTTTTTTGTCGAATTCCTCCATGGCTTCCACTCCGTCATTTGCCATGACGACTTCTTGTACTTCCCATTTTTTGAGGAATTTCCTGATCATGATCTGGTTGACGATATTGTCCTCCGCCACCATGATCACAGCATTCTTCAGGTTTTTATTCCCATCACGGACAATGTCATTTGAAACCTTGGTGAGTTTTTTTGGTTTTTCAAAATTGATTTCAAAACTAAAATGGGTACCCCCCTCCATTCTTCTTGACACCTTGATTTCCGATCCAAACAGCTCAACAAGTCGTTTCACAATGGCCAATCCCAATCCAGTACCTCCGTATTTACGGGTAGTTTCAGCGCTTGCCTGGGTAAATGCCTCAAAAACCGATTCCAGTTTTTCAACAGGAATCCCGATTCCGGAATCCAACAAATCAAAGCGAACATTGATTTCATTTTCAGTTTGGGAAACCATCTCCAGGGAAATCTTGACAAATCCAGCTTCTGTGAATTTAATTGCATTGGATACCAAATTGTTGATAATCTGTGCAAGTCTTACGGGATCGCCAACCAATATTTTCGGTATCGATTTGTCTGCGTCAAAAATGATTTCCAAATCTTTTTCCCTTACCTGATAGGAATAGGAATGAAGAATCCTGGTCATCAAATTATTGAGATCAAAGTTGACTTTTTCCAGTTCGATTTTGCCGGAATCGATCTTGCTATAATCCAAGATGTCATTGATCAGGCCGAGGAGGTTTTCTGCAGAAAACTGGAGGGTCCTGAGGTTTTCGAGTTGGTCAGTTCTGGGGTTGTCCTCAATGAGCAAGTGGGCCATCCCAATCACTGCATTCATCGGAGTCCGGATTTCGTGACTCATGATGGACAAAAATTGGGACTTGACTTTATTGGCTTGTTCGGCCCTCTCCTTGGCAAAAAAGAGCTCTTTTTGGGCTTCTTTAAGCTTGGTTATATCCCTGGCAATACCGGTGTAATGCCTGAACTTCCCCTTTTCATCTTGGATGGATTTACCATTGGTACTGAATATCCGGTAGCCTTCATTTTTGTGACGCAACCTGAATTCCAGATATTGATTTTCCTCAAAAAAATTGATGCCAGTCGCGAGTTTTTCACCAAAAACAGAGAGATCTTCTGGATGCAGGAAATCCTTTAAACTGATCCCCATTACATCCTGATGATGGTGTCCCAAAAACTGATAAACGTTAGGCGAAACATACGTTAAGATCAAATCCGATGACAAGGAGAATATTATCTCGGTGGATTCCTCCACTAGATTTCTATATTTTTCTTCACTTTTTTTAAGGTCTTCCTTTGCCCTGGATTCTTCACTGATATCCCTAACTATACCCAATGCATACTCCACTTCTTGGTCATAAATAATGGGCCTGACAGTGAATTCGTAGATCCTGTTTTTGATCACCAGGATTTTGTGGATGATTTCCTTTTTGATCAATGCCCTTGTTACCGCAGGCTGGATTTCATTGAGTTTTTTCTTATGGACTTCAGCCAATGTTTTCCCCTCAAAATCACTGGATTTCAATCCCCAATTGGCAAAATTAGTACCTTCCGCCACGATGTAACGTAAATCCCTATCGATCAAAAACACATTGGTCAGTGGAATATTGGAAGCCAATACACGGTATTGTTGTTGGCTTCTGAGGATTTCTTCCTTGCTTTTTTTCCTTTCGGTAATGTCCTGAAACAATCCCTGATGCAGCAGAATTTCTCCTGCTGCATCATACACCTTATTGGTTTTGTCCTCTACCCATCTATATTTGCCATCTTTGTTTCGAATCCTGTATTCACCCGAAAATGAAGGAGCCCCATTCATGTTTTCATTTGAATAATGATGAAGAATGTCCCTCGCATCATCCGGATGGATCAAATCCAATATACTGGTGTTCGATTGCATCAAGAAGTCTGCACTGTAACCGAACTGGCTAATATTTTCGGTAATGTAGACGATCCTGAAATGGTCACTGGGGTCTACTGTAAACAAAACTGCGGGACTGTTTTCCACAATCATTTTGGCCTTTTGGGCCAAAGCTTCCTGTCTTACAACAAGTGACAGATTTCTGAAGAGATAGGAGTACCCTATCTTCTCTTGGTCATCGTTTAGAAAAACCTGAATGGAAACCTCATACGGATCTATCTTCCCCTCTTTGGTTTTGATGTTCATGTTTCCCCTGAAATTCACCTCCGCAGACACCTTTTCAATAACCTCCGAAAGGTCTCCCTCTCCCGGAATCAAAAATTCAAAAAAGGAAGTTAATTTCTGATCCAAGCTGCCGTCAGTTTCGATTTGAAACTCATTGAAAGCGGCCTTGTTGAGATAGATGACTTTAAGGGAAAGGTCCGTCACGAAAATCGGGTCATTTACCTGAGTCAAAATTTGGGATTGAAGCTTGAGATAGTTTTCCGCACCTCTCTTGTGGGTCACATCCGTACAATACCCATAAATTTCAACATTTTCCGATGACTGGATTTTCCTGACTTGAATATTGTAATTGATGAATTTTTCCTTGCCTCCGTCTCCGATCAACAAAAACTCGCCGGAACTTGCGCTGAGTCCATTGATTGCGGTATTCAAGTTTTGGAACAAAGACAACCTGTCCTTTTTGTGAATCCTTTTCACCAACTCATAGACCTTTGCGGATTGTTGCGTTTCGTCCAGGTCAAATATCCTGTTAAGTCCCTTTGAAAAAAACAATCGTTTTTTTGAGTTGCTGAACCGCCACGAACCTGATTTTGCTAGAATTTCGGTTGAGGCCAACAGGTTTTTGTTTCTCTCAAGCTGCTTGTTGATCAAGCGATTGATAAAGGTACCGGCATAAATGTCTCCCAGCTGCCTAAGGACATACTCATCTTTTTCATGCCAGGCTTTTTTTTCTCGGACCGCATCCAGTCCAAAAAAACCAATCAAAATGTTTTTTGAAAATATGGGAATAAGGATTACAGATTTAATCCCCTGTTCGATATAAATATCCCTTTCGTAAGCAAATTCCTGATCCATCAATTCCACATCCGGAATGATCAATATCCCTCCTTTTTCCAAGGATTTGATTGTAAGATTCTGTGACGTGATGGGAAGGCGCTTTAGATAATCGATTTCTGGAGCTATCCCCTCCGATACCCATTCATACACATTTTCTATTTCCTGAAGATCATGGTGAACCAAGAAAATATAAGACCTGTCTGCCTTTTCAAATTCACCCAGCATTCGAAGAGATTCGCTGAAAACCGCATCGATCCCCTCAATGCTCGAATTGACGAATTTAGCAGAAATTTGGTTGATCAGGTTCTCAAGTTCAAAGCGCTTTTCAAGTGATTTTTTAGCCTTTTTGAAGTCTGTAATATCTCTGGCACTAAAAAGTATTCCCTCGATCTGTGGATCATCCAGCAGATTCCGGGCAAAACTTTCAATGAATACTTTTTGTCCATTGGGTTTGTATAACCAAAAATCAACCCCAATTTCTTCCTTACTATTCAATACCTCCTTAAAACTCCCCGATTCAATTTCGATGAGTCCATTTTGCACTAAATCCAAATAAGAGGTCCCGATAACCTGGCTTGGAGAATAACACAATTTTTCAATAACGGCAGCACTGATGAACTTGAATTTTCCTTCCCCATCCAAAATAGCCACCATATCATGGCTATATCTAAGGATACTGTTTACAAAATCCAGGTCATTTTTTGGCTTTTCTTGTTGGACAATTTTCGACATTTCCTTTTTCATCAATTCATCAACCGAAAAATGCCGCTTGCCCCTGAGGATGAACATCCGCTCTTGGTCATGGGAGGGAAGATTGACGAAAAACCATTTGTAGCGGATTTCCTCTCGGCTTTTGAAGGAAATGGATTTGATAAATTCGGTTGACGGAATTTTTCCATTGCGGAAAAATTCCAAAACCTCTAGCAATATAGCTTCACTGTCAAAAAAGGCCTCACATTTCAAAATGGAATCCCCAATGAATTCGATGTAAAATTTATTAAAAAAAAGCGTCCCATTTTCAGAAAAAATCAGAACTGGATCCTGTATTTCATCAAAAAAACTGGAAATATCAAATTTTTGAAAAACATTCATGTTCAACTCTGGGTGATAGGTGCTATTTAAATTTGATGAACTATATTAGTGATTGTGTTGGTGACTACCAAATCTAAATAAAATCCATGGTATAAAGTCCAATATTACAGAAATCAATGGTATTAAAAACCTTATAACTAAAATTAAAATAATGTTGCACAAATTTACAAATTCACTCCTTCTTTTCCTCTTGACTTGGCATATCGCCGTTGGTCAAGGAAATGATTTGATCCAGATCACAGATTTGGCCAAAATAATCACTACCACAAACCAAGAAATCACCCCAAAAGGCAATCAGGTTCTTTTCCTGAAAAAATTTGTCGAGGAAAAGGGAAATGGTGAGTATTCCTATAAATCCCAACTTTGGGTCTCAGACCTAACTGCCCCCTTTGTTTCCAGGCCATTGACTTCATCCGAATACAACATTTCCGCTTTTGCATTGTCTCCCGATGGAAAGCAGGTTGCTTATTCAAGACCCAAAGACAACAAATCGCAACTCTGGATTCTGCCCTTGGAGGGCGGTGAAAGCCAAGTGATTTCCCAAGAAAAGTATGGTGCATCCAATCCTGTTTGGTCACCTGATGGAAAAAAAATCCTCTTTACCTCCACTATCCCCATGTGGGCGCTCGAAGGTCAACCCGATTGGGATAACCAAAGGCCAGGTAGAGCATATGGTGACGAGCCCAATTATAAGGCAATTGAGGCAGGATTGGCAAAGGAGGAAATCAAAGCCAATCCCGACGGAACCCTTGAGGAACTCCGGGCTTACTTGGCAAAAAACACCTCCAAGAATGATCCAAAAGTAATTGACAGGTTAAATTTTTTAGGTGAATCGGATACGAACCCCGATTTGCTTTTTAGTCATTTGGGGATATTTGATATAGCCAGCGGCACCAGCGAAAAAATCACGGATGGATTCCAAAATTTCTTTGCCGCCGATTGGGCCCCTGATGGAAGTTATGTACTCGCTTCTTCCCTGAAGAACATCGAGCATCCCGACCTCACCAACCAAACCGAAATCTGGAAAATCAACCCTTCGGACAAAACCACTTCCGTGCTTTTCACTTTGGAAAACCACAGGGTTGGAAACCCCACTTTTTCTCCTGATGGTAAATGGATCCTCTTTGGAGGCCAAAATTTGGATGAACCAAGTTACAACATGGGCATGCTCGGCATCATCAAGCCAGATGGAACCGGTTTCAAATGGTTGACCGAATCCCTTGACAGAAGTATTTCCAATGGTGCTTGGGCCGATGACAGCCAATCAATCTATTTCACCGGATCGAATTCAGGAGGTTTTTCTCTGTGGAATGTGGAAATAAAAAATTCCAAAATCGCTCCAATCATCTCTGGTCCTGTTGGCGTGACCAGTTTTGACCTCAAGGGACAGAAATTGGTGTATTCTCTCACCAAAATAGAAAACCCATCCGAAATGTTTACTTCGGATCTCTTGAATAAAAATGCAACCCAAATCACAAAATTCAATGAGGGTTGGCTTGCAGGCAAAAAAATATCAAA
Source organism: Rhodonellum psychrophilum GCM71 = DSM 17998 (assembly GCF_000381545.1). GTDB lineage: Bacteria > Bacteroidota > Bacteroidia > Cytophagales > Cyclobacteriaceae > Rhodonellum > Rhodonellum psychrophilum. The sequence continues at coordinate 137,677 of NZ_KB906675.1, forward strand.
GCCTTCTGCGCACAAACTCAATACCGAAGATGGTTTTGTGATCGACTATTGGGTAATGGAACCCATTGACAAAAAAGAGGGAGTCCTCTACCCTACCGTATTGGAAATGCATGGGGGTCCTTCCGCAATGTGGGGACCTGGAGAAGCTTCCATGTGGCATGAATTCCAAGTGATGACTGCCAAAGGATATGGAGTGGTTTATGCCAATCCAAGAGGAAGTGGTGGATACGGAAAGGAATTCCAAAAGGGAAATTATAGAAATTGGGGAGATGGCCCTGCAGCAGATGTTCTGGGCGCCTTGGAAGCTTCACAAGCACAATTCAACTGGATCGATAAGGATCAACTTTTCCTTACCGGCGGATCTTATGCGGGCTATTTGACTGCTTGGATCGTGAGCCATGACCACAGATTCAAGGCAGCATTTTCCCAAAGAGGTGTTTATGAGTTGACTTTCTTCATGGGCGAAGGAAATGCATGGAGATTGGTTCCCAATCATTTCGGTTATCCTTGGGAAGAGGGTGTCAAAGAAATATTGGACTACAACAGTCCGCAGACATACGTCCAAAACATCAAGACACCCTTGCTTATCAAGCACTCCGATGCGGATTTGCGAACAGGTGTCAGGCAATCTGAATTGTTATACAAAAGCCTTAAAATACTCGGTAGACCTGTGGAATACGTGCGCTACCCCGGCGAAGGACATGAATTATCAAGGACAGGGGCGGTTCATAGAAGAATCGACCGTATCGGAAGAATTGTTGAATTCTTTGAGCGATATGTTCAGCATCCATAAAATCCACCCAAAAAAAATGGCTACTTTCAATGAAACCCAATTATAAAAATCCATGAGAAGACATCTATTATTGCCACTCATCTTGTGTTTCGTGACCATTTCCACCTTCGCACAGGAAAAGACCAATCAAGATCCCAAACCCATTGCCTGGAAGGACATCCCAAGTTGGAAATCCATGTCTCCGAATTCAGTGGAACTGTCCCCTGATGGGAAATGGTTGGCCTACATTCTCTCTCCTGTAGAAGGTGACGGAGAACTGTTGCTCCAGAAAGCAGGCGATCCTGAAAGCAAAAAGAGGTATCCCATCGGATCCTCCAGCAACCCGAGCATTTCATTCTCTGATGATGGACGATGGATCGCTTTCAAAGAATCTCCAAAAGACAAAGAGAAGAAAGCCAATGAAAAAAGCAAGGGCAAACCCCTAGGCGAAAAACTAATCTTGATCGATTTGTTGATGGATAAAAAAACCGTGATCGAGAAGGTGAGTAGTTTTTCTTTCAACGGTAAATCCTCCACGCATTTGGCCATTAATCTCGGCAAAGAAGGCGCAAACGGTGATGCCAAAGGTTCCGATTTGCTGATGGTGCATTTGGCAAGTGGGAAAAGACAAAATATAGGAAACGTTTTGGAGTTTGGCTTCAACAAACCGGGAAGTCATTTGGCGTATACAATTGATGCCGAGAACAAGTCCGGAAACGGATTGTACCTGCTGAACATTTCCACAGGAAACACACAAGTTTTGGAAAGTGACACAGCCACCTACCGTTCACTTAGCTGGACCGAAAAAGGAGATGCCTTTGCCCTTCTCAAATTGGTAAAAGATAAGAAATACAAGCAGGACCATGGTAAGGTAATCGGTGTTAAAAACCTTGCCAATCCTCAGATCACTGTCTATGACCCCAAGAAGGATTCCTTGGATTTCCCAAAGGAATACACGATCAGCCCCAACAGAAAACCGCTTTGGACTGAGGACTTGACCAGATTGATGTATGGCGTACATCGCTTGGAACTTGCCAAAAAAGAAGAAGAAAAGAAATCTGAAGCAAAGGATACCCTTGCTTTGTCTGAAGATAAAAAAATCGCATTGATCAAAGGTGACACAACGATCAAATCGGTAGCGGACCTTCAAAAGGCTATTGCCAAAATGGATTCGACAAAGTCAAAACCAATGGTTTCCAAGGATGACCCCACCAAACCAGACATGACGATCTGGCATTGGCAGGACAGTCGCCTGCAATCGAGACAGCAGGTTCTGGAAAACCAAGACAAGAATTACAGTTTGTGGGCCTTGTATGATTTGGCAAGTGCCAAAAATCTTATCCTTCAAGACAGCAGCTTAAAGGATTTGAATATCCTTCCCAAGCATAATTTTGCTTTGGGCGAAGATTTGCAAGCCTATGAACTGGACATCAATCTTGATGGACAAAATTACAGGGATTTTTATGTTGTGGATTTGAAAACTGGAGAACGAAAAGCGATTTTCGAAAAATTCTACCTCCCCAATTATGCATCTTACCCAAGATCTTCCCCAGATGGCACACAGCTTCTTTTCGGAAAAGATGGACACTTCTACAGCTATGATCTGAAAACGGGTATGCAAAGCAACCTGACGGAGAATATCGCGGTAACCTTTGTGGATACGGAGGATGATCACAATGTGGTCAAACCATTGGTTTCCCCATTGGGCTGGAGTGCAGACAGCAAATATGTATTGTTGAGGGATGGCTGGGATATTTGGCAGGTCCCCTTGTCCCCAAAGGAAAAAGCCATCAATCTCACCCAAAACGGAAGGCGAGAGAAAATCAGATACCAATCTAGATTTGTGCTGGATCCGGAAGAAAAAGGGATTGACCTTTCCAAAGCCCAATACCTGAGAATGTATGGAGAACGGACCAAGAAAAGTGGAATTGTTCGATTGGAAGCCGGAAAGTCCAAGCTCCTTGCCGGTACCAAATCCCTGATTTGGGAAGATGCCAACATCAACAGGCTGTCCAAGGCGAAGTCCGCTGATGTGTATCTTTTCAGCAAGGAAACCTTCACCCTACCTACAGAATTTTATGTGACGGATGCTGCGTTGTCAAATCCGAAAATCACGACGGAAAATGCACCGGAAGCTTCCAAATTCAAATGGTCCTCTGGTGTTAGATTAATTGATTACGTCACAGACAAAGGGGACAGTTTACAGGGAGCCTTGTACCTTCCAGCCGGGTATGAAGAGGGGAAGAAATATCCGACCTTGATTTATTATTACGAAAAACTATCCCAAAACCTGCATTCCTATTCCAATCCTGGATTTAGTGGTACAGGTTGGAATCCCAATGTATACACGAGCAATGGCTATGCGGTTTTTGTCCCGGATATCGTGTATGAATTGGATGACCCCGGAATGTCTGCCGTTTGGTGTGTCCTTCCCGCGGTCAAAGAGGCCATCAAAACCGGAATCATTGATGAAACCAATATCGGTATCCATGGACATTCGTGGGGCGGATATCAGACTTCTTTCCTGATCACTCAGACAGACATGTTCAAGGCGGCAGCGGCAGGTGCTCCACTGACGAACATGGTTTCCATGTATGACCTCATTTATTGGAATTCGGGTGGTGGAAACATGTCCATCTTTGAGGCTTCCCAAGGCCGATTCAAAGGTGCACCATGGGAAAACTGGGATTCTTATCTTCGGAATTCACCTGTATATCATGTCAAAAATGTAAACACGCCTTTGTTGATGCTACACAATGACAAAGATGGCGCAGTAGATTTCACCCAAGGCATTGAATACTACAACGCATTGAGAAGACTGAAAAAACCAGTCATCCTTATCCAATATAAAGGTGAAAACCACGGCCTCGCCAAGCTCGAAAACAGAAAAGATTATAGTGTGAGGATGATGGAATTTTTCGATTTCCATCTCAAAGGAGCTGTCCTTCCCAATTGGATGGAAAAAGGTATCGAAAGACTGAAATTAGAGAGCCACCTTGAAGATAGAGCCTTCTAAATGCCCTCTCCAATTAAAAATTGAAACCAAATTTTGGAATTGGGTTTTCGAATTTGTCATTATTCACTGTAAAAATAAAATAAAACACATTTTACACATTGAAAAATACCCTGTTGTGGGTATTTTTTGTTGACCTTAAAATGCATAAGTTTGAACACTTTTAATGGAAATTCTCCATTGAGTGTTTAAGTTCTAAAGAGGGTAAAACCCAAATGAAAATGCCCCTGTTTTTTTCAGGGGCTTTTTTGTTTTCACTCTGGAAGAAATGAAATCACCTCCCTATTTTCCTTCCTGAATAATTGTTCCTATTCTTGTGGGGATTTCAATCAAGCATCAAAAAAATGAATCAAAATCTTCGCATCATCTATATGGGAACACCAGAGTTTGCGGTGCCCCCCTTGGAAATATTGATAAACAATGGTTGGAATGTAGTTGCCGTAATTACAGCTCCCGACAAACCCAAAGGAAGGGGCCAAAAAATGATTCCTTCCCCCGTCAAGGAAGCTGCCGTCCATCATGGAGTCCCTGTCCTGCAACCAACTAACCTTAAATCCCCTGAATTCCTGGAACTGTTAAAAAGCTATCAGTCTGATATTCAAGTGGTAGTTGCCTTCAGAATGCTGCCAGAAGTAGTTTGGAACATGCCTCCAAAAGGCACATTCAACCTCCACGCATCATTACTGCCCGATTACCGAGGAGCTGCGCCCATCAACTGGGCGATCATCAATGGAGAAAAGGAAACAGGAGTCACCACCTTTTTCCTGAAACATGAAATCGACACAGGGAGCATCATTTTTCAGGAAAAAGAACCGATTTTGCCCGAGGACAATATTGGAACACTTTACGAAAGGCTCATGCACAAAGGGGCAAAATTGGTTCTCAAAACCATTCAAGCCGTAGCAGAGGACAGTATTTTCCCAAAAATACAGGACGAATCCCTTGCGCTTCATCATGCTCCAAAAATCTTCAAGGAAACCTGCCAAATCGATTGGACCAAATCGGCCATTGATCTCCACAATCTGATCAGGGGACTTTCCCCTTACCCAGCCGCTTGGACCCTCCTTGAGGGGAAAAACTGTAAGATCTTCCGTTCCAATGTAGCGTCCACGGATTTCCAAGATCTCCAACCAGGACAATTCAAAACCGATGGCAAACACCATTTGGTATTCAAAACCGGTGAAGGCTGTCTGGAGATCAAGGAGCTTCAGCTGGAAGGAAAAAAAAGGATGGCTATAGAGGATTTCTTAAGGGGAAACAAACTTCAATAGACGGACGAATCGAAAACATCCAATTTTTTATGAATTAACCGAAATGAGGGTGGCTTTTTATATTTAGATTCTCTAACTTTAAGAAACTAGATATCAATTGGATATGAGAACTCTTTCAATTTTTTTCATTTTTGCTTTTTTTCTTGTCACACCTTTTTCATCCTCTGCCCAGATTCTCAGAAAGATCAAGGATGCTGCCAATAGAGGAGTAAGCAGAGCTGTTGAAAAAAAAGTGGAAACTGAGGCAGAAAAAATGGCCATGAGGCAGATGGAAAAAGTCTTTAGGGACATGTACCCGGAAGACAGCGTCAGCGGAATGGATTTTGGCAAAATCCTCAGCGGGATCAAGGCGGATGTGGAGGTAGAACCCTCCTATTCCTTTACAGGATATAGCTTGATGGAAATCACAGGAAAAGACGAAAAAGGCAGGGATATCGATCCGGTCCAGATCAAATCCTTTTTTTCTACCAATGAGGCTTTCATGGGAATGGAAATAGAAAATCCGGAAAAGAAAAAGGGTGAGGGGAATTCGGTGATGATTTACGATTTCAACCGAAATGCCACCATCATCCTTATCGAAAGCGAGGGACAAAGATCAAGGATGGCCTATGGCTTTGATTTTGAGAAAATGAGTGCGGGTCTGCCAGAAGGAACATTGGCAGATACCACAGCCCTGGAAGATTATTCGTTCAAAAAAACCGGGAGGTCCAAGGTAATTCTTGGCCATAGCTGCGCGGAATACCAAATGGAAAATGAGGACGGAACCGCTGATTTTTGGATTACAGAAAAACCTGTTCATGGAACCACCGCTTTTTGGGGAGGGAAAAATCCTTATTTGACCAAAAGAATGAAAAGTCAAAATGACAGATATTTCAAAGACCTACCCGAGGGAAATATGTTGGAAATGCATTTCCTAAGTAAAAAAGACAAAACGGTTTCTACCATGAAGGTTCTTGCACTGGACGATAATGCCCCTTTGGTTTTTAATATGGATGAATATCCCAGTGTTTTTGGCTCCGCATATCAATAAGCAGATGATAACCCGTGATATGCCTTGCCAATTCCATTACAGCCTGAAATGGTTAAATAACCGGTCAGTAGCGCACTGTTTTTGGCTTCATCAAATTGGCACTTCGCCTTATCCTCCAAATTGTCTGATTCTCTTACAGTTTCAACCCCTACATGAAACGCAATGCATATTTCGAATTTATAGGCCTATTCACTTCCTGCCAATTCCCACAACTGATAACTCAGGAAAGCGATGGATTTCGATTCATTGATTTTGGCTTTTTTTACGCCCAATCTTAAGGTTTTGATTTTATGAGTTGGAAAACCTTGGTATCTTGTCGCCAAAAAGCAATCTTATTTTGAAAATATCAATCATCGTTGCCAAATCACTGAATAACGTGATCGGAAAAGACAACCAGCTTATCTGGAGATTGTCTTCGGACATGAAGCTGTTTAAAGGCAAAACCACTGGTTTTCCCATCATCATGGGCAGAAAGACCTACGAATCCATGGGAAAACCGCTTCCCAATAGAATTTCCATCGTAATCACCCGAAACAAGGAATATCAATTGCCCGAAGGGCATTTTGTGGTACACAGCCTAGAGGAGGCCATTCAACTCTGTATTTCAAGAAAATTTGACCAGGTATTCATCATTGGAGGTGCCGAAATTTATCAGCAGGCATTGCCCTTGTGCGATGAGCTCTTGGTCACCGAAATCAATGTCGAACTGCAAGGGGATGCTTTTTTTCCGGAAATTGACTCCGAAATATGGGAAAGGATTTCGGAAGTACACTTCCAGAAAGACGAGAAAAATGACTATGATTTCGATTTTGTGACCTATAAAAAAATTCAATCATGAATACTTCCGTCGTTTGGATTACCGGCGCCTCTTCCGGTATAGGAGAAGCTTTGGTGAAAAAATATGCAAAAGATGGAAACCGTTTGATCATTTCCTCCAGAAAGAAGGAATTATTGGAGAAGTTAAAAAACGATTGCCCTACACCCGAAAATATATTTGTGTTGCCATTGGACCTGACTGCTCCCGAAACATTTGGGGAAGCTTGCCGGTTGGCTATTGAGGCGTTTGGAAGCGTCGATGTACTGGTCAACAATGGCGGCATAAGCCAAAGATCCCTGGTTTTGGAAACCCAAATGGAAGTGGACAGAAAAATCATGGAAGTGAATTATTTTGGAACGATTGGCTTGAGTAAGGCACTTTTACCCCATTTTGTCGAAAACAAAAAAGGGCATTTTGCAGTGGTAACAAGTCTCGTGGGGAAATTCGGCTCCCCGTTTAGATCCTCCTATGCGGCTTCCAAGCATGCACTTCATGGTTTTTTTGATTCCTTGAGGGCCGAACATTTCAAAGATAACATCGCTGTGACGATGATTTGTCCCGGCTTTATCAGGACCAATGTCTCTCTCAACGCCCTGACGGGCAATGGAACGGCTCTCAACCAAATGGATGAGGCACAAAAAAACGGAATGTCCCCCGAAGCCTGTGCAAAAGCTATCAAAAATGCCATTGACAATAAAAAGCAAGAGGTGTACATAGGAGGAAAGGAAACTTTGGCCATTCATCTCAAACGCTTTTTCCCTGCGCTCTTTTCCAAATTGATCAAAAAAGCAAAAGTGAGGTAAAAGAGTTCGAAATGTAAAGCTTACTCCTTTCCCAGTCTAAACCAATTGTTCTTGAATCATCCAAAAGCAAGTTGCTGCATCTTTACGCACTATTTTGCGCAGAATAAATCCCAAATAACCGCTCCTTAAAAGCCAAACAATATGTCTCCAAAAAGAGAAATAAAAGCAGAAATAATAGCCATCGGTGATGAATTGCTTTACGGACAAATCATCGACACCAACAGTCATTGGATCAGTCAAGAACTGGATTTGATCGGAGTACGGGTTGTCAGAAGAACGACGGTAGGCGACAACAGAACGGATATTTTATCTGCTTTTCAACAGGCGGAACAAAGGGCAGACATCATTCTGATGACTGGAGGACTGGGACCTACCAATGACGACCTGACCAAGCCCCTCTTGGCGGAGTATTTCAAATGCGGGACTGAACTTGTGCCAGAGGCATTGGAAGCTGTTCGCACATTTTTCGAAAAAAGGGGTAGGGAATTGACCCTCACCAACCAAATGCAAGCCTACCTTCCGACCAAATGCCAGTATGTACCCAATGAAGTCGGTACTGCGCCGGGAATGTGGTTTGAGGAAAATGGATGTGTATGGATGTCCATGCCCGGAGTCCCTCACGAAATGAAAAAACTCATGACGGATTTTGTTCTTCCAAAAGTCAAATCACTTTTTGAATTGCCGACCATCTTCCATAGGGTCATCAGAACTGTGGGAATAGGAGAAAGCTGGCTTGCCGACTTGATCAAAAATTGGGAAGAATCCTTGCCCTCCCACATACGACTGGCATATTTGCCTTCCTTGGGCCAGGTAAGAATGCGCTTAACCGCTTTTGGGGATGATTTGAGAACTTTACAAAACGAAGTTGATCTTCAAATAGAAACAGTAAAACCACTTATCGACAAGTACATTTACGGGTATGACCAGGAATCACTTGAAGAGGCAATTGGAAGACTTTTAAAACAGGAAAACAAAAAAATAGCCTTGGCCGAAAGCTGTTCCGGCGGCTACATCTCCCATTTGATTACGAGCATCCCAGGATCCAGCGCTTATTTCCAAGGTGCTGTGGTGCCCTACCACAATACGTTTAAGAATCAGATCTTGGGTGTGAATGAAAAGGTACTGGAAGAATTCGGCGCTGTGAGTGAGCAGACCATCATCGAAATGGCGGAAAACATCCGTACTTTGTTCCAAGCGGATTATGGATTGGCGAGTAGTGGCATAGCAGGTCCCGGTGGAGGCTGGGCCGAAAAACCGGTGGGGACAGTTTGGATAGCTTGTGCATTTGAGGGAAGGACAGTGACCAAAAAACTCCAACTCACCCAAGACAGAATGCTCAACATCCAATTGACTGGAGTGGCTTTGCTCAACTTATTCAGAACATGCATTTTGGAAAAAACAGAATAAAAATTTTATTTGAAGGATTTTGTAATGCATAAAATAAAATTTAATTTTAAAAGTCGGAAATAAACCCAATTAAATAAAAGTATTATGGCACTTGTAGAAATGGTAATGCCCAAAATGGGAGAAAGCATCATAGAGGGGACAATCCTTACCTGGCTAAAAAAAGAAGGGGATCTTATCGAACAGGATGAATCCGTTTTGGAAGTGGCCACAGACAAGGTTGACACAGAAGTCCCAGCAATTGCAGGAGGTATTCTAAAGAAGATTTTGGCCAAAGAAGGAGAAGTAGTGGCTGTGGGTGTTCCCATTGCAGTCATTGAAACCGAGGCAAACGGAAGCGCAGGTACGACTCCGACAACCTCCACGCCAACCGAATCTTCAGTGGAAAAATCGGAATTGATCGCTGCGGCACCTTCCCATACAGCCGCAATTTTGTCACAAGAAAATCCAGAGCCGAATAATTTTGGAGATGACAGGTTCTATTCCCCATTGGTTCTGAGTATAGCCAAGAATGAAAAAATTTCCCAAATGGAGCTTTCTTCCATTTCAGGAACTGGTAAATCAGGCCGTGTCACCAAACAGGATATTCTAGAATACTTGAGGACAAGGGAAGACATAAAAATCCCTGCAATCACCCAAGTCGTCAAGCCTTCTGCGAGTGCGCCAATGCCAAGGGTAGAGGTGGGTATTTCTGCGGGGGATGAAATCATCGAAATGGACAGGATGCGAAAAATGATTTCGCAGAGAATGATCGATTCCAAGCGTATTTCTGCGCATGTCACTTCTTTTGTAGAGGCGGATGTGACCAATATCGTCTTGTGGAGAAACAAGGTCAAGGATGCCTATAAGAAAAAGGAAGGTGAGGCCCTCACATTCACGCCATTTTTCATCCAAGCAGTTGCCCGAGCCATCAAGGATTTTCCAATGATCAATATATCGGTGGACGGAGAGAAAATCATCAAGAAAAAAGACATCAATGTTGGGGTAGCTGTGGCTTTGCCTTCCGGAAATCTCATTGTCCCAGTCATCAGAAATTCCGATCAGTATAACCTGACGGGACTTTCCAAAAAAATCAATGATTTGGCACTACGTGCCAGAAACAACAAACTTTCTCCAGACGAGCTATCCGGTGGTACATACACCGTTTCGAACGTAGGGTCCTTTGGCAACGTCATGGGCACTCCGATTATCATGCAGCCTCAGGTCGCTATCCTTGCCGTAGGTGCCATCACCAAAAAACCGGCAGTGGTAGAAACCCCTACTGGTGACGTGATCGCCATTAGACATAAAATGTTCCTTTCCCATTCCTATGACCACCGTGTTGTCGATGGTTCTCTGGGCGGAATGTTTGTGAGAAGAGTTGCGGATTATCTGGAAGCTTTTGATTTGAACACTGAACTATAATCGAGAAAGGGGGTCAAATGACCCCCTTTGTTTTTTTAAGCTCGAAAAAGCAAGATTGTATCACTTTGGCAATCTCAGGGATTTTCACGGGCTTTGTCAAATATTCATTCATCCCAGAAGCCAAGGCCTCCGCGATGTCTTCCTGAAAAGCATTTGCTGAAAGACCGACTATTTTAAATGCCTCTCCTCCCGCCTTTTTCCTGATGATTTGCGTGGCCTTCAAGCCGTTTAGTCTAGGCATTTGGATGTCCATGAAGATGAGATCAAGCGGCGATTTCTCTACTTTTTCGATGGCTTCATATCCATCTTTGGCTATTTCAATGTCATAGCCCAATTGATTCATGAGCATTTGCATGAATTGAAGGTTGATCGCATTGTCTTCCACCAAAAGAATTTTTAGTGGATATTTTGCGGCCATGTTTTTCCAATCCAAGTCCGGGGTATTTCCTGCAAAGGATTTTACAGAAATGATGAGTGATTCTTTCGTGAAGATTTTCCCCAAAATATTAAAGGAAAAAGTAGAGCCAACATTTTCCTCACTGTCTACCTTCAACTCCCCTCCCATCAGTTCGATGAAATTTTTGGAGATGGCCAGTCCCAACCCTGTTCCGGTAAATTCCCGGGTATTGCTTCCATCCACTTGGACAAATGGTCGCGCCAGAATTTGAAGTTTGTCTTTGGGAATCCCTATTCCAGAATCCTTTATGTCAAAATGGAGTATAATATTGCTTTCCAAAAATGGCTCTCCAGTGATCAAAACATGAATTTTCCCTCCTTGAGGGGTAAATTTCAGTGCGTTTCCAATCAAATTGTATAAGATTTGATCGATTTTCTCCTTATCCAATTCGATGAAGGTAGGAATCAACCCCTCATATTGATACGTCAATTCAATGTCTTTTTTGATAGATAGTCCTGAAAAAACCTTTATTATTTTCTGGATTTCATCTTTGAAATGGAAAACACTCATTTTCAATTCCATCATCCCAGCCTCTATTTTGGAATAATCCAAAATATCGTTGATGATTTTGGAAAGTGAATCCCCTGAATCTTTGATGATTTGAATAAAATCCTTCTGATCTTTGGTCAAGGGGGTATTTTCAAATAAACCAATGATACCCAAGAGCCCATTCAGTGGCGTCCTGATTTCATGGCTCATATTGGCAAGAAATTCAGATTTGGCCTTATTGGCCTGATCTGCAGCTTTGATAGCATCCTTCAATCCTTTTTCCCAAAGTTTCTGCCCCGTGATATCTCTTGCAATGGACATGACCCTGTCATCATCCAGTTTAAACAACCGGGTTTCAAACATTTTTTTTCCCAGTTTGGTCATGATTTCAAACTCTGCGGTTTGAATCTTACCCGTTTGAACGGTTTTTTCAAAGAATCCCATAAAATGGGTATTCAATGGAGTCGGTAAAACCTCTAGGATGCTTTTTCCTAAGGATTCAGGTGCTGGGGAAAAAAGAACACTTTGGTCTTGTATGTAGTAATCCAGAAAAATTCCGGAGTTGTTATAAATGAAAATGATATCAGGTAAACTCTTTAGCACTGCCCTCAATCTATTTTCACTTTTAATGAGCTCCTGTTCTGCCAGATACTTTTCCTGGATATCCGTAAGGATACCAACATTCCCCAAAAAAGCGCCCTTTTCATCATAAAGGAGTTTTTCAAAAATCTTTACCCGAATCCAATCTCCGTTTTTCTTTTGAATTTCAAATTCAAAAGCAATGACTTCTTTAAGGTTTTTTATGGATTCATCAATAAGCAGATTGAGCTCTTGGATATAATTTGGGGAAATTTTGTCCTTAAAATTCTTGATAAACTCCTTTTGCTGGTATCCCAATACACCCTCTACTTCCTTTCCCACACTGGTCATTTCCCCCTTTGCATCTTGAAAATAAATAAACCCTTTGGATTCTTGGAGGAGAAAGGTTTGCCTTCTAAACAGTTCATTGATTTCATCGGCTTTCTGCGAAAGAATTTTATTGGCCACCTGTGTATTCCTGTTGAACTGGAAAAGAATGGCGATGACAAAAATCAGAAGAAGGAGAAGACCGGAAAAAAGAGAGATATAGGTAACGTAAATCCCTGAGGTAATTAGTTTTTTATCTTGGATAAAAATGACTGCGAAATCCTTGTCAAAAGGATGGAAATCAAAAGGATATTGATGAATGACCGCTCTATAGTTTTTGCCCGTCAAGCTATTGTTAAACTCTCCCTCATACTCTCCCTTTATCCCCTCCCGTATATCATTGGTGATTTTTTCTAGACTTAAATCATCCAAAATAAAACCCGGACTTAGATTCATTTCAGAAAAACCCAATAGTTTACCATCGATGTACACCAATTTTTCGGCCGAAGCTCCCAAATAAAAATTGCTGAGTTCGGAACTCAAAAACCTGTTGGTATTGACTTTGGTAATTATTTGAAGATTGTTCTTTTGGGATTTGAATCTGATTTCATTTCCATGATTCAGGGGGATTTCTTCCAATCCGCTGTGAAAGGTTCTTACGAAATTATTTCCTTTGTCGAAATGGAATGATAGGACATGATTTGGGAAAACAACAATGATCGAGTCGACCAAATTCCTGTGATTATTAAAAATTCGTCTTGCTCTTTTCTCAAAAGCCAATTGCTCATTGGATGTTCTCTCATACGTCCATGCCTCAAGATTTTCAACGAAGAAAACCATGTCTTGATCCATAGATCTGAAGGTTTTCTGAATGTCTCTTGAGGCAAATTCCACTTGTTTGGCAAGGAATTCATTTCTGGATTCCAATTGATTTTCAGAAAGTGCCTGGAAAAAACTATACCCCAAAAAAACAATTAAAAAAACTACGAAAAAAGCGAGTGCCACGAACCATTTAAAAGGTCCTGAAATTCTTTGCGCTATAGAAATGGATTGATCCCTCATTTCAACTGAAGATCCAGCACATACCAATTAAACAAATTCATTTTTTTTGCCCGAATATCAACACTTTCTTTCCCCTCTTTAAGCAAAAAATCGCTTCCTTTTGTCAATATAATATGGGTAGCCATTTTCCTCACTTCCTTATTTTTGCTTTTGAAAAGATTGAAATCCTCCATCCTGAAATTATTGGAGGTGATGGTTTGGATGTAGGTGTGATTGATCAATGGGGGCAAAGACAATGCTTCAATGGCCTTAGATTTTCCTGCTACTACTGTCCCTGCTTCATCGATAATCACAATCTGATTGGAATACCTGTTTAGGTAAAATTCCAAAATGTCATTTACCGTGATGTCAAATCCCAAAACCATCTGCAATTCTCCTTGATAATAAACAGGATGAAGCAACGAAATCATCCAACCTTTGCCTGCTGGATCCAAGTAAATTTCTTCCAGCCAGACAGGACCTTTATCAGGGTTGTGGGTCAAATCTGCCCTATAATAGAAATTAAAAGAGGTAATATCCAAATCTGGTAAAATCAAACTGGCTGGATCAAAGGGTGGAAACAATCGATTTAATTGCAAATGGCTGTTGAAGTAAACTTGGGAAACTACCTGGTGCCTCCTGACAATCTCCCTAAAATTATAATCCAGTGAATCTGTTAAAAAAATCAAATCCTCAAGGCCTTCCTTGTCCTTTGCCATAGTTGAAATATAAAGCGTACTCCTCTTGGGGTCCCCATTGGGTGCCGCATTTGCAATACCATTTTCTATGGTTAATGGGTTTTTCTTTGACTTGCTGATGATTTCCTCTTTGTGTTCATAAAGCTGTTCAGTTTCGCGGGCAAGCGCGATGATCTCATCTTCTAAAACCTTTAAATCGAATTCCAATAGTGCTATAAATGAATCCACATCCCTGTGACTGAATTCCTCCTTATTATTGGAGGAAAATCCACATGAAAAAAATATAAATTGAGTAACAATCAATATAAAATAAGGACATTTTTTCATCTTAAAATGCTTTTTCATAAAGCTAAAAATTTTCGATTTCATTCCGAAGAGTTTCTCCCATTTCTTTAAACCTTTCTAAAACCAAGTCAAAGAAATTTCCTTCAAAAAAATGATCAAGATCGGACTCCTCCAAAATATCCATTTCGGATACTTTGAAGGTTTGTTCCAGGGCCCCTTGTTCATATTTGACAATATATTTGTTGTTCCAGGAAAAAACAGAAATTCTGGTTTCTGCTTTACTGAATTCTTTTATAACCCTCATAATGGCCTTTCAACATGTGCAGAAAATGTAATTTCTGATTTGAGAGAAGAAGCTACGGAACAATATTTCTCAACAGACAAAGCCACTACTTTTGCAAATTCCTCATCGGTGGCATCAGGTGAAACCAATACAAATTTCAAATGAATTTTGGTGTAATAAGAGGGTATCCCCTCATTCCGTACTCCCTCTACTTCAACATGAAAATCAACAAGTGTCCTTCTTTTCTTTTTCATCATCAGCACCGCATCTACAGAGGCACAGCTTCCCAAAGCCGACAGCAATAGATCCATTGGAGACTGAGCTTGTTTTTGTGGAGCATCATACATATCGATACTAACCTTATTCCCCTGTTGGTTGACGGATTCATATTCATAGTCCGCTTTCATTCGGACAGTAACGTTTCTTTTTGACATCGTATCGTTGATTTTTTATAAGTATGTTGTTGATGATTTAATAATAACAGATAGAAAAAAGGGGGAGATTTTCAATCTATCCCCCTTTTGTATTTCAATTTAAACTTCCAAAAGTAATATCCATTTCAAAACGGATTTAATACCCAGGTGTTCACAATCCTATTCGAAATTTCTTTTCATGAATTCTCTTGGATTCATAATTTGCAAATGCCAATTCCCCTAAGGGTTTCCCTTGTCTGATCACATATTTCTCCTGTATTGTCCACCCACTTCGTAGAGGGCTTGGGTGATTTGACCCAGGGAACAGTATTTGGATGCTTCCATTAATTTTTCAAAGATATTTTGATTTTGAACGGCAGCAACGCGGAGTTTTTCCATGTGGGGTTCCGCCTTGTCTTCGTTCTTTTTATGAAGCTTTTTAAGGGTTTCGATCTGGGTTTCTTTCTCTTCATTAGTGGCTCTGATGACTTCCCCCGGAGTAACGGTCGGAGAGCCATCAGCAGACAAGAAAGTGTTCACACCGATGATTGGATATTCACCCGTATGTTTTAAGGTTTCATAATAAAGACTTTCCTCCTGGATTTTCCCTCTTTGGTACATGGTCTCCATCGCTCCCAGCACTCCTCCCCTTTCGGTGATCCGGTCAAATTCTGTATAAACAGCTTCCTCCACCAATTCGGTGAGGTCATCTATGATAAATGCTCCTTGCAGTGGATTTTCGTTTTTTGCCAAACCAAGTTCTTTGTTGATAATCAACTGGATCGCCATTGCCCTTCTTACTGAAGCTTCGGTTGGCGTGGTGATCGCCTCGTCATACGCATTGGTATGCAATGAATTGCAATTGTCATAGATCGCATACAAAGCCTGAAGAGTGGTCCTGATGTCATTGAAATCAATTTCCTGCGCATGCAGGGATCTTCCTGAGGTCTGAATATGGTATTTCAGCATTTGGGATCTTTCATCAGCTCCATATTTCATCTTCATCGCTTTGGCCCAAATTTTCCTTGCCACCCTTCCGATGACAGAATATTCAGGATCAATGCCATTGGAAAAGAAGAAAGATAGATTCGGTGCAAATTTATTGATATCCATTCCCCTGGAGACATAATACTCCACGTAGGTAAAACCGTTTGACAAAGTCAGGGCCAATTGGGTGATCGGATTGGCTCCTGCTTCCGCAATGTGATAACCCGAAATGGATACCGAATAGAAATTCCTGATTTTTTGGTCAATGAAATATTGCTGTACATCTCCCATCAGCCGGAGAGAGAACTCGGTCGAAAATATACAGGTATTCTGAGCCTGGTCTTCTTTGAGGATATCTGCCTGAACCGTTCCCCTCACCTTCATCAGCGTGGAAGTTTTTATTTCTTCATAGACTTCCTTGGGCAATACTTCGTCACCCGTAACGCCGAGCAACATCAGGCCCAATCCATCATTTCCTTCTGGAATGGTACCGTTGTAGTGAGGTATTGGAGTTTCCTTTTGGCGGTAAATACTCTCGATTTTTGCATTGACTTCCTCTTCCAAGCCATTTGCCTTGATATAAACCTCACATTGCTGGTCAATGGCCGCATTCATGAAAAATGCAGTCATCGTGGCGGCTGGTCCATTGATGGTCATGGAAACAGACGTCATCGGATCGGAAAGATTGAAGCCTGAATACAATTTCTTTGCATCATCGAGGCAACAGATATTGACTCCTGAATTTCCGATTTTCCCGTAAATGTCAGGTCTATAATCCGGGTCCTCGCCATAAAGCGTGACCGAGTCAAAGGCGGTGGAAAGCCTTTTGGCAGGCATCCCCTTGGATACATAGTGAAAACGTTTGTTGGTCCGCTCTGGCCCGCCTTCTCCTGCAAACATCCGGGTAGGATCTTCGCCTTCTCTTTTGAAAGGAAATACCCCTGCGGTAAATGGAAATTCACCTGGAACATTTTCCGTCAATCCCCATTTCAACAAATCTCCCCAAGCTTCGTATTTGGGAAGGGAGACTTTGGGGATATGGGATCCCGAAAGCGAAGTATAATAGGATGCGATTTTTATTTCTTTGTCTCGAACCTTGAAAGTGTAATATTCTTCGCTGTATTTTTTGGCTTTGGCAGGCCACTCTTCCAGCCATTTTTTGTTTTTAGGATCGAGTTCCAGTTCTACCTCGGCATAAACTTCCGCAAGTTCCTTGATCAAACGGTCCTTATCCGCCACGGAGGTATTCTCGATGGCTTCCATCGATTTCTTGATGCTGAACAGTTTTTGGGCAACCTCCTTTTGCGTCTCCACCCATTTTTTATACCCCCTGTTGCTTTCAGAAATTTCCGAAAGGTAGCGGGTTCGAGCGGGGGGAATAATGTAGATTTTTTCTGACATCTCTAGGGAAACCTCAAAGGAAGTCTGCAAATCAACCCCTGTTTTGGCAACCAATTCATGGATGATCGCCTTGTAGAGGTTGTTCATGCCCGGATCATTGAACTGAGAAGCGATGGTTCCAAACACAGGAAGCGCTTCATCCGCGATGTCCCAAAGATTGTGGTTGCGTTTGTATTGTTTTTTTACATCTCTAAGGGCGTCCTGGGCTCCCCTTTTGTCAAATTTGTTCAGCGCGATGATGTCTGCAAAATCCAACATGTCTATTTTCTCCAGCTGCGTCGCGGCCCCATACTCCGGTGTCATTACATAAAGAGACATGTCAGAGTGTTCGATGATTTCTGTATCGGATTGGCCGATTCCGGAAGTCTCCAAGATGATCAAATCAAAATCTGCAGCCTTGACGATGTCCACTGCATCCTGCACATATTTGGAAAGCGCCAGATTGGATTGGCGCGTGGCCAGGGAACGCATGTAGACATTTGGATGATGGATCGCATTCATCCGAATCCTATCGCCTAATAGTGCCCCACCTGTTTTCCTTTTGGATGGATCCACAGAAATGATGGCAATATTTTTTCCCTTAAAGTCAATCAAAAATCTCCTGACCAACTCATCTACCAAGGAGGATTTCCCTGATCCTCCCGTACCGGTAATTCCTAGAACCGGTGTCTTGCTTTTGGCAGCTTTTTCCCTGATAGAGTGGAGCATTTCCTTGCTTTGTTCCGGAAAATTCTCTGCTGCGGAAATAATTTTGGCGATCGCCTGTTTGTCATTGCTATTAAGTTCCAAACTTTCAGGCAGGTCCTGGCCGACCGGAAAATCGGATTGTTCCACCAGGTCATTGATCATGCCCTGAAGTCCCATGGATCTTCCATCATCGGGTGCATATATTCTGGTGATGCCATATTCGTGCAATTCCCGAATTTCTTCGGGAAGGATAGTTCCTCCACCACCTCCAAAAATCTTGATCCGTTCAGCACCCCTTTCTTTCAAGAGATCGTGCATGTATTTGAAAAATTCAACGTGCCCACCTTGGTAGGATGTAATGGCGATGGCCTGGACATCTTCCTGAATGGCACAGTCCACAATTTCCTGTACAGATCGATTATGGCCCAAATGAATCACCTCACAACCGGTGGATTGAATGATTCTGCGCATGATATTGATCGCCGCATCATGCCCGTCAAATAGGGATGCTGCAGTGACTAATCGGATGTGGTTTTTGGGTTTATAAATCTCTTGAGACACTGACATTTTATACTTGGGTTAATTTGGCACAATGAAAATGGACTTATTCTGGAACAACGCCCAGAATTAAATCTTTGTTTAGGGTTGCGAATATAAGAAAAATCAAACGTTTGGGTAAAGTCATTCCTTACGGATTTCAAAACAATGCTTTGAAATTCAGCAAAATTCCATCCCATCTTAAAAATAAATACGGGAATGGTTGAAAAAATTAATAGATGACACAATGCGGAGTGAAAACATTCAATCAACTTCTTAGCTGACTTTTATCATATTATGGGGGGAAATAAGGGCTTAAATTTGCAGTACAAAAGCAGTAAAAGACTTATATTGAATCTATTAATTTCAAAATCCTAATTTTTAAGTTATGAAGCTTTCACTTTACTTGGGAACGTACAGAAATGTCAAGGTTTTTATCCACTGGACTTTTTCTCTTTTGCTGCTGTGGATTGTGATCTCGAATGTGAGGATGGGTGCTCCTGCTGTGGACATTGCATGGACAATCGGCTTTGTCTTGACACTGTTTTTTTGCGTCACCCTTCATGAATTCGGCCATGCCTTGGCAGCTCAGCGCTTTGGGATTTCCACCAAAGACATCACGCTATTGCCTATTGGTGGATTGGCAAGGCTTGAAAAACTCCCTGAAGACCCCAAACAAGAGCTCTGGGTTGCAATTGCCGGACCTTTGGTCAATATTGGAATTTTCTTGGTCCTTACCATTATCCTCAGCATTACCGGCTTCAATTTGGAGCAACTGAATATGGAGGAACTGAAAATCAATGCCAATACTTTCGTTCTCTTTGTTGCTTCTGCCAATTTGATATTGGCTTTGTTCAATCTTTTGCCGGCCTTTCCTATGGATGGTGGAAGGGTTCTCCGTGCATTTTTGGCGATTCGTCTCCCGCGGGCAAAAGCCACACAAATCGCTGGAACTATTGGACAGATGATTGCCATCGTTTTTGTTTTCTATGGCTTGTTCAACAATCCTATTTTGGTTTTCATTGGCATCTTTATCTTCTTGGGAGCTGCGGCAGAAGTAAGCCACACCACCCAGGAAAGTATTTTAAAGGGATTCAAGGTCAAGGATGCAATGATGATGAACTTTCAGTTGGTTGGTTTTGATGCTCCGCTATCTAAGGCCATCGAAAAATTATTAGGTAGCCAAGCCACCCATTTTGTGGTCGTCAAAGACGATGTTGCCGTAGGGACCCTCAGCAAGGATGAGATAATCCGAGGACTTCAGGCAGGAAATGAAAACACCCACGTTGGGTCAGTCGCCAATCAATCCCCTTTGAAAATCGAAACCGAGGAAGACCTTGACGAAGCATGGAGAAAAATGGCAACTCAAAACCAAAAAGTGGTATTTGTAATTGAAAACGGACACTTTTTAGCGATTTTGGATCAAGAAAACATCTCGGAGTTTATTTTGGTAAAATCCGCACTTTTAAAATGAAAAAATTGAAATGAAACCTTTTCAAACAAAACCCCATACCCTTGACATCCAGGATTTGCTTGAAGAATTGAACACATCAGATCAAGGGCTAAGTCCTGCGGATGTTCAAGAAAAGCAGAAGGTGTTTGGGAAAAACGAAATCCCTGATCAGGCAGGAAGACCGCTTTGGAAAATAATCCTCAAGCAATTCACCAATTTGATGGTGTATATTTTATTGCTGGCTGCCGCGATATCCTATTTCACGGAGCATTATTTGGATGTTTATGTCATTCTGGGAATAATACTCATCAATGCGGTCATTGGCTTTGTACAGGAATACAAAGCGGAAGGTGCAGTGGCAGCTTTGAGAAGTCTTCTTGTTCCAAAGTGCAAGGTGGTAAGAGAAGGAGAATTACAGACCATAGACTCAAAGGAATTGGTCCCAGGTGATCTCATCGCCTTGGAGGAGGGAGATATTATTCCAGCTGATGCGAGGGTTTGGCTGTTTAAAAATGCGAGAACCACCGAAGCTTCCCTTACGGGAGAAGCCCTTCCGGTGCAAAAAACAAATAAAAAACTTCCTGAAAACATCTCGCTGGGTGAAAAAACCAATATGGTCTGGAAAAGCACCTATCTGGCAAGCGGCTCTGTAAGAGCAATTGTCACGGGTACAGGCCTAAGAACCCAGATCGGTGATATTGCCAGTTCCCTTAAAACCATCACTCCCAAAAAGACAAATTTTCAGATAAAAACAGATCAACTCGCCAAACAAATGGCTTATATCGCCATTTCAAGTGCAATCCTGCTATTTTTGGCTGGTTATTTTTTTCTGGAGGTAGAGGTCAGTGAGGTATTGTTGATTTCCATTGCAGCATTGGTATCCGCCATCCCTGAGGGGTTGCCAGCCGTATTGTCAATTGTACTGGCTGTTGGCTCCTATCGCATGTCCCACAAGAATGCCATTATCCGCGAAATTTCTGCCACAGAAAGTCTTGGTTCCGTGAGCACAATTATCACGGACAAAACAGGAACGCTTACCCAGAACACCATGACCATCAAAAAAATATGGATTCCTGGAGTGGAAGAAGCTGAGGTGACCGGGGAAGGATGGGAGAGCAAAGGTGACCTCTTGGCTAAAAATGAAGACGTCAAGTCATTTTACAAACTTTTTGAAATTGCTGCCCATTGTCACCAAACAGCTGTTTCCAAAAAAGAAAGTGGACAATACCAAGTGACTGGGGATCCCACAGAGGCTGCATTTTTGGTATTGGCCAATAAAGTTGGCCAAAAAAAGCAATTGCCCATAAAAGAAGATATTGCCTTTGATGCTGAACTGAAATACCGGTCTACGATAGTCGAGAAAAACGGAACTGAAACGCGGTTCATAATTGGTGCCCCGGAAGCCATCTTGGCCAAATGCAATTCCTTTCATGACAGTTGGGGAAGTCTGCAAAAATTGAATGACATTACCATCAAGCCCATCCAGGATAAATTTGAAAAATGGTCGAAAGAGAGCTTTAGGGTGCTGGCAATGGCACAACAATCAGAGCACCTCAACCAAGATCACCACAATAATTTTGAATTTGTTGGATTGGCGGGAATGCTTGACCCACCAAGACCCGGAGTACTGGAAGCAGTGAACTCCTGCCATCAGGCCGGAATAAGGGTCATCATGGCTACTGGAGACCATTCCGCGACAGCTTTGGCAATTGGCAAAAAGGTTGGCATTGTACTGCCGGGAAGAGAAAAAGTCTATACGGATACGGAGCTTCAACAAATGGATGAAGAACAGCTAGACAAGGCCGTTATGGAAGCGGATGTGTTTTCAAGACTAAGTCCGATAATGAAACTTAAAATCGCCCAGTCCCTTCAAAAACAAGGGGAACTGATCGCCATGACAGGAGATGGCGTCAACGATGCACCAGCGCTTAAGCAAGCCAATGTAGGTGTCTCCATGGGTATTATGGGGACAGATGTTGCAAGAGATGCATCGGTAATGGTTTTGGCGGATGACAATTTCTCAACAATCGTCCATGCGATCGAGCAGGGCCGAATTGTCTTCAATAATGCAAGGAGAACGAGTTTTTATTTGGTAACAACCAGTTTAGCTGAAATCTTCACTTTGATTTCGGCAGTAAGCCTAGGATTGTCAATGCCCCTGACCGCCACGCAAATTTTATGGATCAACCTGGTCACGGATGGTTTGTGTGACAAAGCGCTGGCAACAGAAAAAGGCCAGGGAAACGAACTGACTTCGCCGCCAATCAATCCTAAAGAAAATATTCTTAGTAAGAGGATTTTCCCATTACTCGTGATCAATATTTTGTTAATGACTGGATTGGCCATTACCGCATTCAAATGGTACCTACCAGAAGGAATTGAAAAAGCCAGAACGATCGTATTTATCGTCATGAGTTTTTCACAATTGTTTAATGTTTTCAATATGCGGAACTTAAGAGGTTCTACTTTCAAAATTGGCCTATTCAGCAATAAATGGGTAAATTTGGCCTTTCTGCTTTCTGTTCTCATCCAAATCCTGATTATCCAAACGCCTGTTCTTTCTCAATTATTTGATTTTCGCCCCGTAAGGGCTGTGGAATTCATCCTTTGGGCTTCCCTTGGATCCATGACATTTTGGGTAGTAGAAACTTATAAACTGATTCAAATCAAAAAATAATCATACCATGTACGAATACACCACAGCCGAAGAAGCTGTCAAACTAGTAAAAAGTCACCAAAGAGTATTTATCCACGGAAGTGCCGCTACCCCCACTTATTTACTGCATGCGCTAGCCGCAAGAAAAGGAGAATTGGAAAATGTAGAAGTGGTTTCCATTTCCACCTTGGGCGCCATGCCGATTGCCACTCCGGATTGTAGGGGAAGTTTCTTTATGAATTCACTTTTCGTTTCAGAGAATGTGAGACAGGCGGTCAACGGAGAGCAAGGAGGCTATGTCCCGATTTTCCTAAGTGAAATCGGGCACTTGTTCAGAAACAATATCCTCCCTCTGGATGTAGCCATCATCAATGTTTCCGAACCCGACGGCCATGGCTATTGCTCCTTGGGCGTATCCGTAGACATTGCCAAGCCAGCCATAGAGACAGCGAAGATCATCATCGCCCAAGTCAACAAACAGATGCCGCGTACCCATGGTGACGGGCATATCCATTTTAGCCGCTTCAATGCCGCAGTGGCTGTTGACGAGGATTTACCAGAAGTAAATTATGCCGACAAAATCACTGAAAAAGAGCTCAAGATCGGTCAGTACATTGCCGAACTAATTGAAGACCGGTCTACCCTACAAATGGGGATTGGCGCCATTCCCGATGCTGTATTGAAGGGACTTAAAGGACACAAAGACTTGGGTATCCATACAGAAATGTTCTCAAATGGCTTGATTGAATTGATGCTTTCAGGAGCGGTCACCAATTCCTACAAAAAGAAACATCCTGGAAAAATTGTCTCCTCCTTTGCCATAGGCACGAAGGAAATGTACAAGACCATCCATGACAACCCGGAATTCTCCTTCCATGAGGCAGCTTATGTCAACGATACCGCAGTTATCAGAAAAAATCCAAAGGTGATTTCCATCAACAGTTGTCTTGAAATGGATTTGACCGGCCAAGTCTGTGCGGATTCGATTGGAAGTTATCATTATTCCGGCGTAGGCGGACAGATGGACTTTATGCGTGGGGCATCCTTATCTGTAGGTGGAAAACCCATCATGGCGCTATCCTCCACAACCAAAAGAGGCGACACCAAGATCGTCCCCTATCTCAAACAAGGTGCGGGCGTCGTCACCACAAGAGCCCACCTCCAATATGTGGTCACTGAATATGGAGTCGCTTACCTCTACGGTAAAAATCTCCGCCAGCGTGCCTACGAACTGATGCGCATCGCACATCCAGACCACCGCGAAAGTCTCGAAAGATCAATTGTAGAAAGGTTTGGCAGTTTTCTTTACCCTGTGAGGTAACTAAATAACGGGATGAGCACCTCTTGTTTGAAGGGAAAGTTGGGTTTTTCAAACTCGAGCGCTCGATTCACTTCAAACTCGGAATAAGCAATATTAATTTTAATCCATTTTGAATGGCCTTCGAAGATCTTTTCTTCAAAGGCCATTTTTTTTTAACGGAAATTTTTCAGGAACTTGAAATGGAATTGATGAAAATGCATAAAAACCCAAAATATTAAATGAAAAAATCCTTGGCAAAACATTTCCCAATGCTTTTTCTTCAGTTTTTGTTGATTGTTGGATTTTGCTCCTGTGAAAATCCACAAGAAAAAAAATTTAAAATAGGCTTTTCACAATGTGTAACCAATGATGCTTGGAGAAAGACCATGCAGGAAGAAATGTTCCGGGAACTGTCATTTTATCCTGATTTAAGTTTGGAGATCAAGGATGCCCAAGGCAACAATGCGTTACAAATCGAACAAATCCTAGAATTTCAGAGGCAAGGTGTGGATTTGCTGATAGTCTCCCCCAATGAGTCCAGTCCAATTACACCTATTGTAGAGGAAATGTATCAATCCGGTATTCCGGTGATTGTCGTAGACAGAAAAATAAACTCAAACTTATATTCAGCTTACATAGGCGGTGATAATTACGAAATCGGGATTACAGCAGGGCAGTACATCAAAAACCTGCTCAATGGAAAAGGCAGTATTCTTGAAATCTGGGGATTAAGAGGAAGTTCCCCTGCCAAAGAGAGGCACAGGGGATTGATGGAATCCCTTGAAGGATCAGAAATCAAAATCGTTTCCCAAATAGATGGCGAGTGGGAAAAGGACACGGCAAGGATACGACTAAAGGAATATTTGCTTCAGGCCAATGCCCCTGGTTTTGACTTGGTCTTCGGGCACAATGACGTCATGACGATTGGAGCCAATGAAATTGCGCGGGAACTGAATTTACCGAGCAAAATATTTGTGGGGGTCGATGCACTTCCCGGGCCCTACGGAGGAATTCAGGCCATTACCGACGGGGTATTGGATGCCACTTTTTTTTATCCAACCGGTGGGGATAAAGCCATTGAAGTTGCCGCAAAAATACTGGCTGGAGATTCCTTTGAAAAAGAGAATATTCTTCAAACCGCCGCAGTAGATGCCTCCAACATCCGGATCATGAAACAGCAGACGGATCGGATCATCAATCAACAATCCAGCATTTTCAGGCAAATGGAAATGATCGAAAGTCAATTGAAAATTTACAAAAGTCAAAGAGGATTGCTGATTGTGTTTGGAATAACCCTATTTATTGCCATCGTATCATTGGCATATGTTTTCAAATCCCTTAAGGATAAACAAAAAATAAACAGAGAATTGCAGCGAAAAAACAAGGAAGTCAATGAGCAGAAGGAAAAAGTCTTGTCTTTTTCCAAAAAAGCCGAAGAGGCTACCCGATACAAATTGGAATTCTTCACCAATATTTCCCATGATTTCAGGACGCCACTTACCCTCATCCAAGGGCCGATAGAGGAATTGATCCATCGCAAAGATGCCGCGCCCTTTAGAAACGATTTATTGATGGTGCGTAAAAACACCTTCCGGTTGCTCAGACTGGTAAATCAATTGATGGATTTTCGGAAAATCGATTCTGGGAAATTACAATTAAAGGTTTCAGAGCAGGTATTGCCCCCGTTTTTGGAGGAAATCATGTCTGTGTTCAATAAATCTGCAAAAGACAATCAGATACATTTCCGTCTGGTGTGCGAAAATCCAAAAATCAAATTGTGGTTTGATCCAAGCATGATGGACAAAGTAATGTTCAATCTTCTTTCAAATGCGTTCAAATTCACTCCAAAAAAAGGGACAATCTTGGTAAATGTAGAAGAAGATCCCTTGAAACATGAAGTTTTGATTACAGTGGAAGATACCGGACCCGGAATGAACAAAGAAGAAACCGAACATGCTTTTGACAGGTTTTACCAAGGGAAATCCGGGACGAGAATAACCGGTTCCGGTCTGGGTCTCGCTTTATCCAAAGAGCTCGTAGAACTTCAACATGGGACCATTGACCTCAAATCAGAAATGGGTGAAAAAACGGTATTCCTACTCAGGTTCAAAATGGGTAAAAGCCATTTTGAACCTGAGGAATTGTTCTCGGACCTGATTCAAGATCAAATTCTTGATTTTGAATCATTTTTGCCTGAACAAGACGACTCATTCCCCATTGAAAATGAGCCACCGGACTTGAAAAATACTGTTTTGATCATTGAGGATGACTTGGAAATCAGAAACTACCTCAAAAATAAACTCCAAACGTCCTACAGGATTTTGGAAGCTGAGGATACTTCATCAGCTTTTCTAATTGCTTTAGATGAAATTCCAGATTTAATCACTTGTGATCTCATGCTCAAAAACGGGAATGGATTGGAACTGATAAAAAAACTGAAAGCAACACCCCAAACTTCCTCAATTCCCATCATCGTAATCTCTGCCAAATCCAGCGAAGAGGATATGTTAAAAGGAATTAAGACAGGAATTGATGATTATATCACCAAGCCCTTCAGTATTTCCTTTGTCATGGAGCGTATTAAAACAATCCTATCCAATCGAAACCAATTGAAGGAACATTTCCTGCACGAATTGCCAAGGGAAACAAATCCTTTGAACAGTGACAAGAAATTCAATAAAGCTTTTACATCGTTGGTTGAGGAGAACTTAAGCAATCCCCATTTTGGTGTCAATGAAATCTGCAAAGAAATTGGGTTATCCAGAGGCCAACTGTATAGGAAGACAAAAACTGTCTTAGGCTACAGTGTAAACGACTACATCACCAAGGTTCGACTCAAAAAAGCGAAGTATTTATTGATCAATGATTCCGGAAGCATCGCTGATATTTCGTTTAAAGTGGGCTTCAGTACTGCTGCATATTTTTCCACCGTATTCAAAAATGCATTTGGAATAACCCCATCCGAATATCGCGAAAACCAAACCCAAGGAAAAAAATGAAACAATTTTGAAACACTGAAACAAAAATGAAAATATAAATGACGATTTAAAATCTTTTATAACGTTTGCATTGCGCTTAAACAGCCTTTTTTATTTTAAAATAGATCCCTGGAACGATTTTATAAAAATTGGAAACGGGTTTAAAATTTAATTTTTTTAAAAGCTCATAGTTTAGAGGTAACAATAAACCATGAGCCAAAAAACCATATATTATTCTACAATATATTCACTTAGCGGATTTTTAATCTGCTTAAGTACCCTTGTGATTTCGGGTCCAATCAGACTCATAAACGCACTTGCGGGAACACTCAATGCATTCCACGACTTTTACATCAAAGGGGTGGTCTCCTTAAGTAAAGAATCATTTTTTGGAACAACATTGTTTGGCTGTTCCAATTTCATTTTCGGAATTTGGTGTGATTTCCTAAATGGTAAAACTGGAAAAAGATTTTTGATGCTGATTGTATCATTTGGCTGTTTATCACACCTATTTCTGATCACTGAAATCTTACTTATCCAAATTTCACCGGTCTTCACCTTATCCTTTTTTTTAATTTCCATTTGCACCCCAGTAGGGGTAATCCCATTCGAAATATTTCAAGACAGATACACGGCAAGTGGACAATCACACCTTATCCAAAAAAAATTCAACTACTGTACTCATTCCAAATCTATTGAACATAAAAACCAATTTTCCACAATGATAAACCCCTTAAAATCATGAAAAGACAAATTTTACTAATCATCATCGCCTTGATGGTCACTGTCCCTGCTTTTTCCCAGCAGGCAATGGTGTCAGGAACGGTGACTGACAAAACCACCGGGGAAGTCATCCCAGGAGTAACCGTCCAAGTTCGGGGAACTGTCCGAGGGACGGTAACAGACATTGATGGAACATATTCCATTGCTGCTGAGCCTACAGAATCGCTCCTGTTTTCCTTCATTGGATATGAAACACTGACGGAAAATGTGGGGAACAGAAGCATTATTAATGTTTCGATTGGAGAGGATATCTCGGAAATGGAAGCAATAGTTGTCGTCGGATATGGTACTCAGCGAAAAGCAGACATGACCGGCGCCATAGTCGCAGTAAATCTGGAACCCATCAAAGGCCAAAGCATGAGCTCTGGTAATCCCATGCAAGCCCTTCAGGGCCGGGTACCTGGCCTGTTGATAGAAAAATCCGGTGACCCTTCCGGGACGAGCAGTAGGGTCCTGATCCGAGGTACTTCTACTTTAGGTAACAATGATCCTTTATATGTCATTGATGGTGTACCGACAAAGCGTCAGGAAGTGTTTGCAAGCTTAAATCCTGAGGCAATTGAGTCGATCCAAATACTCAAAGATGCCTCTGCTTCCTCCATCTACGGCTCAAGGGCTGCAAATGGGGTAATAGTAGTGACCACCAAAAACAAAGCCTCCGGGGCAGATCGGCTTACGGTAACTGTGAACTCAAATGTCTCCATGCTTTCCGAAAAAAACCAACGGTATGACATGTTAAATTCTTTGCAGCGCGGGGAAGTATTGTGGAGGGCATCTGTCAATGATGGAGCAGACCCTACAAGTGGATATGGCGAGATCTATGATTTTGATTGGAATGGGGATTTCAACAACCCTGTGCTCAACAGTGTTTCCGCCAGACCATTTGTGGGAGGAAATCCAAATGTTCCTTCTGGTAATACCGACTGGCAGAAGGAAACCTACAAGACAGGCTATGTATTCAATAATGAAGTGACAGTGTCCACCAATTCAGAAAAATCATCATTGATGATCAATCTTGGCCATTTAAAAAATACGGGCGTATTAAAACACACAGGTTACGAGCGGTATACCGGAAGGTTGAATGCGAACACCTGGTTGTTCAATGATAAAGTGAGGTTTGGTGTAAATTCCCAGTTTTCAACTTCTGAAGAAACATTGGCTTCAGGGGATGTTGGAAATGCGCCAACTCCCGGATTAGCGATTACCCTAGCGCCCACCATACCTCTTCGGGACAACAATGGCGAATTTGCAGGCCCAATTGGGGCAGGATATTCGGACAGAAATAACCCTGTATTGATGCAATACCTCAATAGATGGGACAACAACCGTAAAAACAACTTCTATGGAAATGTATTTGCGGAGTGGGAAATATTGGAAAACCTGAGTTTTAAATCCAGTTTAGGGATAGATTACAATGCTTTTCATAGGAAAGACATCGAACCGAAAGTCAACAATGGATTTATCACAAGGAACAACAACAGATTGATTCATGATACCAATGAGTTTTCAAGTTTGGTGTTTTCCAATATCCTGAATTACAAACTGAGTGTGGGTAAACATCGGTTTGATGCCTTATTGGGTACCGAGTCCATAAAGGATGACTTTTCAAGCATCATGTCAATGGCTGATGGGTTTGCCGTGGAAACAGAATCCTATTTTGTTCTTGACGCAGCCACTGGAGCCAAAACCAATACTGGTCGAGTGACAGGAAGCAGACTACTATCCCAATTTGGGAAATTGAATTATGCTTTGGAAGACAAGTATCTTGCCTCGTTTACGATTCGAAGAGATGGCTCTTCACGATTTGGAAAAAACAACAGATATGGTGTTTTTCCAGCGGCCACCATTGGTTGGAGACTTAGTGAGGAAGCATTTCTGAAAAACATCAAAAAACTTTCTGACTTAAAATTTAGGGCAGGTTATGGTGAGGTCGGAAACCAAGAAATCGGCGATCTGGCACGTTTTGGTTTGTACGAATCCAGATATGGTTCCAATCAATCCCAATTTATCGGGGGATTTTTCGAATACTATTACAACGTGGGAACGGCTTATGACATCAATGGAAATGGCACAGGAAATCTCCCTTCAGGCTTTGTGTCCGTTCAGGCTGAAAACCCTGATTTAAAATGGGAAACAACCAAGGAATGGAATTTAGGACTTGATTTTAGTCTTTTTAATTTTGCGCTGACAGGTTCTTTTGATTTTTTCACTAGAAATACCAGCGACATTTTGACAAGACCTCCCATTGCTTCTGCCATAGGAGAGGGCCAACAAAGGGTTTTAAATGGCGCCTCCACCTCAACCAAGGGATGGGAATTGGCATTGAACTATGCCAAGACCTATGAAAACGGACTTTCCTTAAGCGTAAGCACTAACTTCGGCGCATTCAAAGATAGGATCACCTTTTTGCCTGAGGAAGTCAGGGCTGCTTTCCCTGGTACTGCAGAAAACTCGATCATCGGCCAATCACAATTTTCAATATTTGGCTTTAAAACCGATGGTTTGTTCCAAAGTCAGGAAGAAGTGAATTCAAGCCCAACCCAGGTTGGAGCCAGACCAGGAGGAATAAAATTTATGGATTTAAACAATGACGGGGTAATCGATGCAGACGACCGGGATTTTATAGGAAACACATTGCCAGGATTGGAATACGGAATAGGTATTAATTTGGGCTATAAAAACTTTGATTTCGCTGTATTTGGATCAGGGGTAGCTGGAAGGATTGGGCTCGACCCCTATATTTTCTGGAACAATTTCGTGTCCGGTCGTGAAAATGCAGGTTTGGGGGTATTGAACGCCTGGACGCCAAACAACACCAATACAGATATCCCTTCTACATCATTGGCATTCAATGACACAAGAACATCAGATTATCTTTATAGAAACAATTCCTATTTCAAAATCAGGAATTTACAGATCGGTTATTCCCTTTCTGAATCAATTATCTCCAAATGGGGAGCTGTGAGCGGCGCTAGGGTATACCTACAGGGAGAAAATTTAATTTGGTTTACTCCCAAAAACTACATCGGTTCTGATCCTGAGCGAACAAATGTGGACAGGATACCTGTACCTACGGTGTTTTCAATGGGACTTAATGTAAACTTCTAATTTCCAAAAATCATGAAAAACAACATATTAAAAAATATAGCGCTTTTGGCGGCCGCGGTCTTGGGATCATGTTCAGGTGACTTTCTGGAATATGAGCCAAGAGGTGTGCTTTCGAGTGAAAATGTAGCAACTCCCCAAAATGCGGAGTCATTGGTAATTGCCGCTTATGCAGGTATCGGAAATGATGAAATGATCGGGCCTTTGACCAGTCTTTGGGTTTATGGCAGTGTCCGCTCTGACGACGCTTACAAAGGAGGCGGTGGCCGGGGGGATGTGGATGTCATCGATCGGTATGAACAATATAACCTTACCATTCCAGACCAAGGGGATTGGATGGCTCCACGTACTTGGACCAATTATTACAAAGCCATTTCCAGAGCTAATTTCGCATTATCAGTGATCAATTCCATCCCTGCTGAAGATTATGCCGAAAAGACAATTCGACAGGCAGAACTTCGCTTTCTAAGAGCACATTCCCACTTTATGCTCAAAACCCTGTTCAAGAAAATTCCTTATATTACCGAGGAATTAGCCCAGGAAGAAATAGCGCAAGTGACCAATGATGTTTCGAACGATGATCTTTGGAATAAAATTGCTGAGGATTTTCTTTTTGCTTACAACAATTTACCACAGTTTCAGGATGAGGTAGGGAGAGCAAACAGAAGTGCAGCAGCAGCATATTTGGCTAAATTACGCTTGTATCAGGCCTATGAACAGGATGAACAACACCGCGTGGTCAATATCAATACCGCTCGACTAGAAGAGGTGATTTCCTTTGCTGATCAGGTCGTTGGTGGCTTGGAGCGTGATTTTGGAAACAATTTCTTTGATGGATTTGACAACGGACCTGAATCAATTTGGGCAGTTCAGTTTTCCATCAATGACGGTACTGTAGTAAGCAGATTAAGTTACGTTACAGGATTAAATTCTCCGCATGGAACAGGATTGTATGGTTGCTGTGGATTCCATTTGGCCAGCCAAAATATGGTAAATGCATTCAAGACCGGTTCCAACGGGCTACCCTTATTGGATAATTTCAATGATCAGGACATCTTTAACACGGTATTACCGAACGGCACCACCCCTCTGGCTGCTGGGGTGACAGTGGACCCAAGACTTGACCATACAGTTGGAGTTCCTGGGAGGCCATTTAAATACAAAAACACCATAAACCAGTCTGGTGATATGGTATATAATTTCAGCTGGGCCAGAGATCCAGGTGTATATGGCTATTTCGGCAATATGAAAGAGCAGCAAGCTCCCGACTGTTCCTGTTACAGAAAAGAGGGACCATTTATAGGAACGTCCAAGAATATAGATTTTATCAGGTATGCCGATGTTTTATTGTTCAAAGCAGAGGCTCTTATCCAGCTCAACCGTTGGAATGAAGCCTTGCCGATTATCAATGAGATCAGGGCCAGAGCCGCTGCCAGTGCCGAACGCCCTTTAGCTGCAGGAGCCTCCAATATCTATAATGTAGGGCTTTATGAATCATTTCCAAATAAAGATTATGCCTGGAAAGCCCTGAAATTCGAAAGAAGACTTGAGTTTGGTATGGAAGGTCAAAGATTCTTTGATTTGGTAAGATGGGGAGAAGCCGCTGAGGTATTGAATGCTTATTTGAATAAGGAAAAAATAAAACGTGACTTCTTGGCCAATGCCAAATTTACAGCAGGAAGGGATGAATATTATCCCATCCCCCAACGTGAAATTGATTTCACCAAAGGAGTTTATAAACAAAATCCAGGCTATTAAAACCAATCGTTATACTTATCCCATACAGTTCAATTTCAAATGTATCCGGAAAAGTTTGTTGGTGGTTAAATAACCCTTAATCCAAAAGAAAATCTAAATTCTCAAACCTATATCCCTTAATGCTGCTATCGAAATCCTATGGGGATAACGATAGCAGCTTTTTTTCCAACACTTTTAAACAACGTAAAGATGATCAAACATTTCACCAATATTTTGACCTTGGTTTGCTTGGTTTTGGTTCTTTCCTGTAACCAACAGGGTTCCCAACTGGTTAATGAAAACACTAAGGAATTCAACGAGGCCTACCGTCCCCAATTTCACTTTTCACCTCCTTCCCAATGGATGAACGATCCGAATGGAATGGTGTATTTGGACGGTGAATACCACCTTTTTTATCAATACTATCCCGACTCCACCATTTGGGGCCCGATGCATTGGGGACATGCCATTTCTGAAGACATGGTCCATTGGGAGCATATGCCTGTCGCCTTATTCCCGGATGAATTCGGCTATATATTCTCAGGATCAGCAGTTGTGGACCACAACAATACCAGTGGATTGGGAACATCCGAAAACCCAGCCATGGTCGCGATCTACACCTATCATGATCCCGAAGGAGAAAAAGCCAAAAGAGACGATTATCAAACTCAAGGTATCGCCTACAGCACGGATCGGGGAAGAACCTGGACCAAACACGAAAACAACCCCATTCTCAAAAACCCAGGCATCAAAGATTTCAGAGATCCAAAAGTTTCCTGGGTAGAATCCAATGATGGAACAGGTCAATGGATCATGGCTTTGGCTGTCTTGGATAGGATCAGTTTTTATTCATCACCAAACCTTATCGATTGGGCGCATGAGAGTGATTTCAACCCATCTTGGGGCGCTTATGGCGGCGTTTGGGAATGCCCTGATTTATTTCCTCTGACCACAGCAGATGGAGAAGTGAAATGGGTGCTTTTTGTAAGTATCAATCCAGGCGGACCCAATGGAGGCTCGGCGACACAGTACTTCATCGGTGATTTTGATGGCTCCAATTTCAATGTAGAAAGCAACGAAGTCAAATGGCTGGATTATGGTGCAGACAATTATGCAGGGGTTACCTGGTCCAATATCCCTAAAGCGGACGGAAGAAAATTGATGATCGGCTGGATGAGCAATTGGCTATATGCCAATGTGGTCCCGACTGAAAATTGGAGATCTGCCATGACTGTCCCAAGATCTTTGGAATTGATAAAAAAAGGAAATGATTTCTTGGTAGCGTCCAAGCCTATAAAGGAATTGGAAAAACTCCGATCTTCCACTGAAACTGTTAAAGGGGAAAACATAGCGCTGCGTGAAGAATTGGTGGAATTGGAACTTATACCCAAGGCCAATGATTTCAGCATCGAATTCAGCAATGCAGCAAATGAAAAAGTCCTTATTTCCAAGAAGGGTGATGTCTTGACATTTGACAGAAGCCAATCCGGTAAAATGGATTTTTCAGGGGATTTCGGAAAGATACACCAGGCCCCAATTGCCAATGAAAAAATCCAAAGTATCAGGATATTCTTGGACAGGTCCTCTTTGGAGATTTTTGTGAATGGTGGCGAACTGGTATTGACCGAAATCCTTTTCCCAAATTCACCTTACAACAAAGTGACATTGATTGGATTTGAGAATGAAAGCAAATTACATTATCTCAAATCAATATGGTAAAAAAGGGAATTGAGTTCATTCCCTTTTTTATCAAAACTTATGGCTAAACGAACTTCCTCTATCAAAAACCGCAAAAATAAATCATTCTTGAATGGAAAATCTAAAAAAGTCATGACTTATCCCTAGTTTTAGCCATTCACCCAAATAATCATTATTCATGCAAAGTAAACATTACGTCCTTTTCCTTTCCATCACGGCTGCGCTTGGAGGGTTTTTATTTGGCTTTGACACCGCTGTCATTTCAGGCGCCGAGCGTGACATCCAAGCTTTATGGGGATTAAGTGATTTGAGCCACGGCTTGGCCGTGGCAATGGCTCTTTATGGTACGGTATTGGGCGCATTGTTTGGCGGAATTCCTGCAGACCGTTTTGGGAGAAAAACTTCTCTGATTTGGATCGGCTTGCTCTACCTGGTCTCTGCCCTTGGCTCCGCCTTCGCTCCCGAGGTGTACTCATTTATGGTTTTTAGGTTTATTGGGGGATTGGGCGTTGGTGCTTCATCGGTTGTAGCGCCGATGTACATCAGCGAAATCGCTCCGGCAAAAAGAAGGGGACAGTTAGTTGCCCTTTATCAATTCAACATTGTCTTCGGTATCTTGATGGCCTATTTCTCCAACTACCTGATCGGCACGGCCAACTTGGCCGAGGCCTGGAGATGGATGTTGGGGGTTGAAGCGATCCCTGCCTTGATTTACAGTATATTGATTATCAAAGTCCCTAAAAGCCCAAGATGGTTGATCACCAAAAAACAGGATTTTGAAGGAGCAAGGGCCATATTGACCAAAACCGATCCTGAAGGGGTCGACGAAGCAATCACGCTTGCCATTGCCGAAAGCAAGGAAATCCGAGGAAAAATGGGTTTTGGAACATTGTTTACGCCTCGATTCAAAAAAATCAGTGGTTTTGCGGTCCTCATGGCCTTTTTCAATCAAATGTCAGGGATCAATGCCATCATCTATTTCGCCCCAAGGATCTTTGAATCCGCCGGGATTTCGACTGAAAATGCACTCCTATCCACCATCGGAATCGGCGCGATCAATATCGTTGCGACCATGCTGGGACTTTACCTGATCGACAGAATCGGGAGGAAGAAATTGATGTATATCGGTTCGGTTGGGTATATCATTTCACTTTCGCTCATGGCCTACAGCTATTTCGGCGGTTTTATAAGCAGTTCCCTCCTTCCCTTCTTTGTATTTGGATTTATCGCATCACATGCCATCGGACAGGGTTCGGTGATCTGGGTTTTTATTGCTGAGATTTTCCCCAACGAGCTGCGGGCCTTCGGTCAGTCCATGGGATCTTTTACCCATTGGATTCTCGCAGCGGTCATCGCCAATATTTTCCCTTTTGTGGCCAACAGTTTCGGCGCGGGGAATATCTTTGCTTTCTTTGCCTTGATGATGGTACTCCAGCTTCTATGGGTTGCATTTAAGATGCCCGAAACAAAGGGCCGATCCTTGGAAGAAATCCAGAAAGATCTACAAAAAAGCCATGTCTAAAAAAGTCGTTTGCTTCGGAGAAATGCTATGGGATTGCTTTCCCGATTATGAAATTGCCGGAGGTGCTCCGATGAATGTTGCTTTGAATCTTCAGCAGCTCGGGCTCAACATCCAGATGATCTCACGATTGGGGGAGGATGAAAAAGGTATCGCCCTAAGGGATTTCGTGTCCTCCTATGGATTGCCCACTACGCTTATCCAAACTGACCCTGTCCACCCCACCGGTAAAGTAGTGGTAGACAACAGAGATCGAGAAAACATCAGGTACACCATTGTATCACCGGTGGCTTGGGATTTCATCGACTTGACGGAAGAAAACATGAAAGCGGTCGACGATGCTGCCGCGTTTATTTTTGGAAGTCTCTCGGTGAGAAACAATAAAAGCTGGGACACCCTTCATCAACTCCTACACACCAAAACCCTTAAAATTTTTGACATCAACCTCAGAGCCCCTTTTTATGATTTCGAAAAAATAGAAATTGTGCTGGGTTTCACGGACATTCTCAAAATCAATGAAGAGGAATTGATGATTGTTGCGGATCATTTAGGGATTTCTGTGGAAGAAGAATATTCGGCCTTCCCTATAAATTTGAATCCAAACAGCAAGGATGGAAAATCTTTTAGGATTTCCCCGGTCAGTCAAAAACTTTGCGAATTCCTCACCCAGCATTTCCCTATCCAAATGGTCTGCATCACCCTGGGTTCCCAAGGTGCATTGCTTTACCAAAAGGGTGTGTTTTTCCAACATGCAGGTTATCAAGTTCAGGTAGAGGATACTGTGGGTTCAGGGGATGCCTTTTTAAGTGGGTTTGTGAAGACCTATTTGGAAGGATCATCCCCAGGAGAAATCTTGGATTTTGCTTGCAAACTGGGCGCTTTTGTCGCTACCAAAAAAGGGGGGACACCCAAATATCGAATCGAGGAAATCGATAAAATTAGCTGAAGGCTGAAAGTCTGCATGGAATTCGATTTACTGATAACCTTTGAAAAAATGCAAAGGTGAAATCAAGCGTGGGAAATTGAACCCGGGCAATGCATCACCAACGCCATCCCATCTTGAAATCCCCTGATAATCTGTTCCTTGTTTGCGATTTCTGACTTCACTATATTCGGTGCTAAGCCTAATTCTCTAAATAGTTCGATTTTCTTGCAGTTTCAGCCCCATTGGGAGACCCAATG
Source organism: Rhodonellum psychrophilum GCM71 = DSM 17998 (assembly GCF_000381545.1). GTDB lineage: Bacteria > Bacteroidota > Bacteroidia > Cytophagales > Cyclobacteriaceae > Rhodonellum > Rhodonellum psychrophilum. The sequence goes on from NZ_KB906675.1 coordinate 174,786, forward strand.
CATATTTCGGGTTGAAGGGTTTCATTCCTATCCGGGGAATAAAAAAAAGAGAAACACGAAAGGAAGTTTACTTCGTGTTTCTCTTTTTTTATTCGTTTTAATATTAACCTTCCAATTGACTCTTTTTACAATTCAAAAGATCTTTAGGAATCCAGTCCGCCCCTAATCACCGTAGCAATTTCGGCCAATTCCTCTTTCGAAAGCTTCATTTTTGGTCTTGTGAAATTGATATCATCCATTGTCCTGAGCGGGACAAGGTGGACATGGACATGGGGAACTTCCAATCCAATCACTGCTACCCCAACACGGGTACATTTGATGGATTTATCGATCGCCTTTGCTATTTTCTTGGAAAAGACAAAGAGCCCAGCCAATAGATCATCCTCGAGTGCAAAAATATAATCTGTCTCCTTTTTTGGGACTACCAAAACGTGTCCCTTTACCAAAGGCATGATATCTAAAAATGCAATGTAATTGTCATCCTCAGCAATGATTTCTGCGGGAATTTCTCTGTTGATGATTTTAGTGAAGAGTGTTGCCATAGTTACAAAAATAAAAAAATCCCGAGGGAGAAACCATCGGGAAATAAAAATTTAATAATTAATGTCGAGAATCTCGAATTCCAATTGGCCTGCGGGGGCGTTGATGGTGGCAATGTCGCCTTTGGATTTACCAACGAGACCCATTCCAAATGGAGAAGCCAGAGAAATCTTACCTTCCTTCAAGTCGGCTTCTTCCTCAGACACCAAAGTATAACTGACAGTCATCCCGTTTTTCACGTTCTTGATTTTGACAGTACTCAAAATACCAACTTTAGATGGATCCATTTTGGAATTGTCCAAGATCCTTGCGTTTCCTACCACCTCTTCCAATTTGGCGATTTTAAGTTCCAACAAACCTTGAGCGTCTTTGGCCGCATCATATTCGGCATTTTCGCTCAAATCACCTTTGTCCCTAGCTTCCGCTATCTGCTTGGAGATATCTTGTCTCCCTTTGGTCTTCAAAGTCAAAAGCTCATCTTTCAATCTTTTCAGACCCTCCTCAGTGTAATACTGTATTTTTCCCATGGTCTATTTTTTTTTACTATGGCTATGAAAAATAAAAGAACGGTCTCATTGCTGAGACCGCCTTTCATATAGTTCGTTGTATTTATCTATGACAAAGATAAAGGAATAGAAACGATTAAGCAATTTAAAGGTTTAAAAAAGAAAATTGAGGTTCAACAAAACTGGATAGGCCGAAGCGAAAATGCTTTTTGCCGTATCATGAATGAACCCGCCGAAAAAGCGGCCATATCCTTGTTCCCAATCCATTCATTTTATTTGCCTAGTCCCTACTTCCAAAGTCAAGAAATGGATTTGGTAGGAAGTGCTTTTTGAAACTTCAAGCCATTTAAAATAAATTCTAAACCCCTTTGTTTCCTACTCCTGTTTATTTGAAGGCTTTAACAATTTTGGACACCAGTACTTTATTGATTTTTTCATAGGATTGAAAAGTCCATCCGGCAACATGGGGAGAGAACATCACATTTTCCCTACTTGCCAATTTTTCGAAAGCAAGGCGTTCAGCAGATGTAAAACTGTTGAATTTCTCATTTTCCAAAACATCCAAAACTGCTCCTTTCAAAATTCCTCGTTCGAAGCCTTCGTTGATGGTGTCAAAAGAAATGATTTCTCCCCGGGCGGTATTGATCAAGTATATGGGTTTTGCAAATTGCTCCAAAACCTCAGGGGTGATGAAATTCCTGGTTTCATCGGTGAGTGGCACATGCAAGCTCAAAATATCAGCCTCCCCGACAAGCCGCTTGAAACCAACTTCCTCCACATATTCATTTCCAAAACCTTTTTTGTACTTGTCATAGGCCAAAACCAGCACATCGAATCCCCTAAGTTTTCTGGCAAATGACTCGCCCATGTTCCCATAACCTATGATGCCCACGGTTTTCCCTGCCAATTCCTCTCCCCTATTTTCCTCCCGCTGCCAAATGCCCTTGCGGACCTGTACGTCGGCTTGTGAAAGATGGTTGAACAAACCAAGCAACATCCCAATGGCATGCTCCCCAACAGCATCCCGATTTCCTTCCGCTGCTGTAAAGAGTTTGATTCCCTTTTTCTCCAAGTATTCCAAATCGATTTTGTCAAGGCCTGCACCAGCCCTGCCGATAAATTTCAATCCAACCGCTTTCTCCAACAAGGCCTTATCCATCGGCGTCTTGGATCGGATGATCATGCCTTCATAGTTTCCGATGACTGCTTCTATCTCCTTTCGCGTTATTTCCGGTCTATAATCCACCAAGTGTCCTTCCTTTTCCAATAAGGAATGGATACTTGGATGCATTTCGTCTATGATGAGAATTTTCATGGGTTTTGGGGATTATGAAAATTATTGTTGAATGATTTTTTTCAGAACGGCATCCATTCTTTTTGGGCCTGCCTTTTTTTATACCTCCTTTAAAGGTTCAAAAGCAAGGTCGCAACACCGAAATAAACAGCCAATCCCAAAAGATCATTTGCCGTTGTGATGAAGGGCCCAGAAGCCATGGCGGGATTGATGCCATATTTGTCCAAGACCAGCGGTGTCACCGTCCCCATAAACGAGGCCAACAACACCACACAAAACAAGGCAATGCCCACTGTCAGTCCAAACCTGAACTCAAAACCATAAATGAAAAACACGGTGCAGAATACAAAAGCGCCGAGCATCAGGCCATTGACCAAAGCCACCAAAAGACCTTTGATAAACCTGTTGAGAATGGATTCCTCAAAAACCGATTTCGCCGCAAGCGTCTGTACCACGAGGGAAGAAGATTGGATTCCAACATTCCCTCCTGTAGCAGCAATGAGGGGTATAAAGGAAGCCAATGCAATGTATTTGCTGAGTCCATCCTCAAAATAACCGATGATTTGAGAACCCATCAATCCCCCGACTACCCCAATAAGCAACCAAGGCAACCTGGCCTTCGAAATCCTAAAGATGCTATCTGATTCTTCCACATCACTCGAAAAACCCGTCATCGCCTGGATATCTTCCTCGGACTGTTCACGGATGACATCCAAGATATCATCGACAGTAATCCTACCCAAAAGTTTATTTTTTGAATTGACCACGGGTATGGATTCCAAATCGTATTTACGCATGATTTCCGCTACCTCCTCTTGATCCATTTGTGTGGGCACAGAGAACACCTCAGGCTCGTAGATATCGGCGATTTTGGTGTCGGAGGAGGCCAAAATGATTTTTTTGAGCGAAACCCTTCCAAGGAGGTGTTGTTTATTGTCGACTACATAGATCGAATAGATTTTTTCCACCTTTTCTGCCTGACGCCTGATTTCTTCGATGGTTTGAATCACGTTCCAGTTTTGGTTCGCTTTGATGAATTCCTTTCCCATCAATCCCCCGGCACTGTCCTCATCATATCGCAAAAGATCTACGATATGTGCGGATTTTTCCTTGTCCTGGAGATGGCTGATCACATCTTCCCTGTCTTTATTGTGCACCAGATTGAGGATATCCACGGCATCATCAGATTCCATCTGATCGATCAGCTTTGCAAGCTCGAAAGCTTCCATTTCCCTGATCACTTTGACGACAGAATCTTCTTCGAGCTCTATCAGGATATCCGCCGACACATCGGACGGCATCAATCTGAGGACATAAATAGCCTCCTCCATATTGAGCTCGTCCAGGAGCGCGGCAATATCCGCCACATTGACACCCTCCAAAGACTGGATGATGTAATCATTCTGTTGGTTTTCGATCCCCTCTTGGAGGCTTTCCAAAAACTCCTTGGATAATTCGAAAGATTTTATGTTTTCCAAGATTTCTGTATTTTATTGGTTAGCTCCACGAATTCGGCCACATCCAGCTGCTCTGCTCTTTTGTCCAAAACGGGATCCGCTTTCATTTCTTCTGAAAGGGACATTCCCTTCAATGCATTCCTCAAGGTTTTTCTCCTTGTTCCAAAACCTTGTTTGACCACGCTGAAAAACATTTTTTCATCACAATCAAGTTTTTGGGTTTGGTTTCTGGTCAATCGGATCACGCCGGAATTGACTCTTGGAGGAGGATTGAAAACCTCCGGGGGAACCGAAAACAAGTATTCGATATCATAGAAAGCCTGTAGGAAAACCGAAAGGATTCCATAATCTTTGTTTCCTTTGGGCGAGGCGATTCGCTGCGCCACTTCCTTTTGGAGCATACAGACGACTTCCGTCACCTGGTCTTTGTTTTCCAGAACCTTGAAAAGAATCTGGGAAGAGATATTGTATGGAAAATTCCCGATGATGGCATATTGCCCCTCCATGATCGGCGCAAAATCCTTTCTGAGAAAATCTGCCTCGATGATGCGCTCTGTAATCTGTGGATATTTATTGTTGAGGTAAGCAATGGATTCCTTGTCAATGTCTACCAGAAACAGCTCCCATTGTTTTTCCAATAGAAAATCTGTCAAAACTCCCATTCCAGGACCTATTTCCAAGACCTTCTTCACCCCTTGGTGGCCAGTGAGAGAATGGGCGATATTCTCGGCAATCCCCAAATCAATGAGGAAATGCTGTCCAAGGTGTTTTTTAGGTTTGACTTTTTGCATATTCAATACTCTAATATTTTTATTATAAATTGCAGGTCAAAATTAAAACAATTCTAGCTAGGGTCTCTAATTATTTGCTTTGATAAAGCGAATGTTTTTGCCCTTTTTTGACAAGGTATTGATTCCAAATAAATTCTTGGGAAGAATACCGAAACATTTTGCACAAAATCATTTGCTTTACGTCAACTCAAATTTTGATGAATCCAAGAAAAAACAAACCCATAATAGGAATCAGTATAGGAGATATTAATGGTATCAGTGCCGAGGTGACCATGAAAGCCCTGATGGACAACCGCATCCATAAAATCATTACTCCCGTGATCTATGCCCATGGAAAGGCATTGACTTTTTACAGGAAACACTTGGGCATGGATGATTTCAATTTTATGCAGATCAGGTCCATCAATGAAGTCCATCACAAAAAAATAAATGTCATCAATGTTCTGGAGGAAAGTCCTGAAGTAATCCCCGGAGTGGAAACACAGGAAGCGGGAAAGCTTGCCCTTGCCGCTCTAGACCAAGCCATCGCAGATCTCAAAGAAAACAAAATTGATGCTTTGGTGACAGCACCCCTGAACAAAAGCAATATCAATTCCGAAGCGCTCAAATTTGTTGGGCATACCGAATATCTGACTGAAGCCTTTGGCATCAATAAGAGCTTGATGTTTTTGGTGGCTGAAGGTATCCGGGTGGGGGTAGTCACCGGACATATCCCACTCAAAGAAGTTCCAAATCAGGTGACGGCGGCGAACATCAAGGGGAAATTGGAGATCATGATCCAATCTCTCCAACATGATTTTGGTATCCCTAAACCAAGGATCGCAGTATTGGGTTTAAATCCACATGCTGGTGAAGACGGTTTGTTGGGGGATGAAGAGGAATCCATCATCAAACCAGTCATCGGGGGATTTAAGGAAAAAGGACATTTGGTTTTTGGCCCATATCCGGCAGATGGTTTTTTTGGGATGATGCACCAGAAGAAATTCGATGGGGTTTTGGCAATGTATCATGATCAGGGATTGATTCCTTTCAAATCACTGGCATTTGAAACCGGGGTGAATTTCACCGCGGGACTCCCGATCATCCGGACTTCTCCCGATCACGGGACAGCCTACAACATCGCGGGAAAGAACATTGCCAATGAGGGATCCATGTCTGCTGCAATCTTTCAAGCTTATGACATCATTAAATCCCGGACAGGTTGGGAAGAAGAGGAGAATTGATCCATGGAAAGATTTTGAGCCTTCAAAATGGGTTTTAAGATTTGAAAAACAGTGGATTGGGCAGTGGCGAAATAGACTGCTGAGAAAGTTTGGCAAAGATTCCCAAAATAATTTCAGACCAAATTTTATATTTCTAAATTAGTTCGCTAAATTTGCGGTCTTAAATGAATAGGAAGAGGCGTGAAATTCTTGAAAGCATACGATATTGATCTCATAAAATTAAAGGAGGGAAAGCATGATTTCACTTTTGAAGTGAAGGATGATTTCTTCGGGCATTTTGATCCGAATGATTTTGTAAGCCAAGGAAATCTGAGCGCTAAAATCCAAATCAATAAGCAAAGTTCGCTTATCGAAGCTTATTTTGAAATTAAGGGAACAGTAAAGCTGACCTGCGACAGGAGTTTGGAAGAATTTGATTTTCCCCTTTCAACTGTAGAAAAAGTGATTTATAAATACGGACCTGAGGAACAAGAACTCAGTGAAGATCTATTTATGATTCCCCAAGACACGCAGAGCATCAACGTAGCCCAGTTGATTTATGAATTTATTCTGCTTGCCCTCCCTGCAAAGAAAATTCATCCGGATTATTTAGAAGAGATGGATGATGAGGACTTTGAAGGCGATGGCGATCTAGTATATATTTCCGACAGGAAATCGGACGATGCAGACGAAATCACGGAAGCATCCGAAGAGCCTAAGGAAGACCTCGACCCAAGATGGGAAGTTTTAAAAAAATTAAAGAAAAAAGATTAATCTAAATTGTATAGAGATGGCACATCCTAAGCGCAAAATTTCAAACACCAGAAGAGACAAAAGAAGAACTCATTATAAGTTAACTGCTCCAGGTCTTGCAAAATGTCCAACCACAGGTGAATTCCATTTGCCACACAGAGCTTTTTGGCTTGATGGCAAATTGTATTACAAAGGTCAGGTAATCATGGAAAAAGAAGTTCTTGCTTAACTTCTTCAAAATCCAAAACATTAAGAAAATAGCGTAAGCTGTTTGATTAAATCCGTTCGAAACCGTAGTTTCGAATGGATTTTTTTATTTAACAATGACTGGTTTTGGGATTTTTGCAAAAGATAATCCCATCTTCCTCATTCAAATGGTAAAAACCTTTGGTGGTAAGCGTCATTTTAAATAATTTTAAAGCTTAATTGCAATTTCCTTTTGGAATAAAGTATGCTTTATAAAAAAACACCTTAAAAATCCTCAATTGTGTTGTCATTCGGCAGCGATTGGGATTTTAATCAAATAGTGAATGGAAAAAACCAGAGCAGTAATTACAGGAGTCCACGGTTGGGTTCCTGAATACATCCTTACCAATCGGGAATTGGAAACGATGGTGGATACCAATGACGAGTGGATTGTTTCCAGAACAGGAATCAAGGAAAGAAGGGTTCTAAAAGGTGAAAACCAAGGAACTTCCGTCATAGGGACCAAAGCAGTAAGTGGACTTCTGAAAAAAACCCATACTGATCCAGAAGAAATTGACTTGATCATCTGTGCCACTGTCACCCCAGATATGCCCTTTCCAGCGACAGCCAATATTATCGCTGATAACGTAGGGGCTAAAAACAGTTACAGCTTTGACATCTCGGCCGCATGTTCTGGATTTCTATATGCTTTGACCATTGCCAGCCAGTTTATTGAAACAGGCATGCACAAAAAAGTGATCGTGATAGGGGCGGATAAAATGTCTTCTATTGTAGATTATCAAGACAGGTCTACCTGCATTATTTTTGGTGATGGAGGCGGAGCCGTATTGCTGGAAGCCACAACTGAAAACATTGGAATAATGGATTCCATGTTGCATTCTGATGGATCTGGAGCTCCCTTTCTTCATATGAAAGCAGGCGGAAGCAGAAAACCTGCCACCCTTGAAACAGTAGCTGCCAGAGAGCATTTTGCATTCCAAGAAGGTTCTTCCGTTTTCAAATTCGCGGTAACCAACATGGCAGAAGTAAGTGCCCAGATAATGACCAAAAACAACCTGAAGGCGGAGGATGTAGCTTGGCTTGTCCCCCATCAAGCCAACAAAAGAATCATTGATGCAACCGCCAACCGAATGGGAATCGGAATGGATAAAGTCATGATGAACATTGAAAAATACGGAAATACCACAGCAGGAACCCTTCCCCTTTGTCTTTGGGATTATGAATCCAGAATGAAAAAAGGAGACAATATCATCCTTGCCGCTTTTGGCGGTGGATTTACCTGGGGATCTATTTTCCTGAAGTGGGGCTACGACCCAAAATAATTTAAATACTAGACAGAAAAAATATGGCATCTTTGGCAGATTTTAAAAATGGATTATGTCTTGAATTTCACAATGACATCTATACCATTACAGAATTCCAGCACGTAAAGCCTGGAAAAGGGCCAGCCTTTGTAAGAACCAAGCTGAAAAGCCTTCGATCGGGTAAAGTATTGGATAAAACTTTCAATGCTGGCGAAAAAATCACCACCGCAAGGGTGGAGAAAAGAGGACACCAGTTTCTCTATTCAGATGAAATGGGATATCACTTTATGGATACGGAAAACTTCGAGCAAATCCGAATCGATGAAAAATTGATCGAAAGATCCAACCTTTTGAAAGAGGGGCAATTGGTGGACATCATGGTCCATGAGGAAACGGAAACTCCCCTTGCTGTGGAACTCCCTCCTTTTGTGGAACTGATGATTACCTATACAGAACCCGGCATCAAAGGAGACACCGCTACCAATGCTCAAAAATCAGCGACCCTCGAAACCGGAGCAACTGTCATGGTTCCTTTGTTTGTCGAGCAAGACATCATGATCAAAGTGGATACCCGAGATGGATCCTATTCTGAAAGAGTCAAATAATATTAAATAGCGGCCAGTTTTTATTAAATTAAATCGCTGTTCAGTTTTTAAACAAAATGTAAACCCAATGTCAATTTGGGAATCCTAAACCAAGATTTTATATGAAAGCCAAAGAGATTCAAGAGTTAATAGATTTTATTTCAAACACTGGCCTAGCCGAAGTGAAAATTGAAACCGACGAATTCAAACTTTCCATCAAAAAATTTCCTGATACTACGGTAGTGAAGTCCGACAACAATCCGGGGCATCACCAAGTCTCCAATCCAGTTGCGGCAGCACCAGTGGCGGCACCTGCAGCTCCTGCACCTGTAAAGGAAGAGACAAACAATTACATTGAAGTCAAATCTCCAATGATTGGCACTTTTTACAGAACAGCCAATCCAGATTCTGACCCTTTTGTCACTGTTGGTGACCGTGTGGTGGCTGGACAGACGGTGTGCATCATCGAAGCCATGAAACTTTTCAATGAAATAGAATCAGAAATTTCCGGTAAAATCGTAAAGGTTTTGGTAGAAAACGCTACACCTGTGGAATACGATCAGCCATTGTTCCTGGTAGATCCTGCCGGTTAATTCGTTTTTGTTACTTAGACCCTAATCACCCGTGTTTAAAAAAATATTAATTGCCAATAGGGGAGAAATTGCACTGAGAATCATCCGTACCTGTAAGGAAATGGGGATCAAGACAGTAGCAGTATATTCCACCGCTGACAAAGACAGCTTGCATGTTCGATTTGCCGATGAGGCTGTTTGCATAGGACCCGCACCCAGCAGAGAATCCTATCTCAACATCCCAAGAATCATCGCGGCAGCAGAAATAACCAATGCAGATGCCATCCATCCTGGATATGGCTTTCTTTCTGAAAACGCCGAATTCTCCAGAATCTGTGAGGAATATGGAATCAAATTCATAGGCGCCAGTCCTGATATGATCAATAGGATGGGTGACAAGGCTACGGCCAAAGCCACCATGAAAGCTGCAGGAGTTCCCACCATTCCGGGATCTGTGGGGATCTTGGAAAACATGAATGATGGTGTGAAAATCGCCAATGAAATGGGTTATCCCGTCATCTTGAAAGCAACTGCCGGTGGCGGAGGCAGAGGAATGAGGATTGTACGGGAAGAAGCGGGCTTCAAAAAAGCCTGGGATGATGCCCGTCAAGAATCTGGTGCTGCTTTTGGAAACGATGGTCTTTACCTTGAAAAATATGTAGAGGAACCCAGACATATCGAAATCCAAATCGTGGGAGATAGTGCAGGCAAGGCGTGTCATTTGTCGGAAAGAGATTGCTCAATCCAAAGAAGGCACCAAAAGCTGATTGAAGAAACCCCCTCGCCTTTTATCACTGACGAATTGAGAGAGGCCATGGGAGCCGCCGCGATAAAGGGTGCCGAAGCCATCGCTTATGAAGGTGCCGGAACCATCGAGTTTTTGGTGGATAAAAACCGGAATTTCTATTTCATGGAAATGAATACCCGGATCCAGGTAGAGCATCCCATCACGGAAGAAGTCACAGATTTTGATTTGATCAAGGAACAAATCAAGGTGGCTGCAGGTGAGAAAATCAGTGGGAAAAATTATTACCCTAAACTTTTCGCCATGGAATGCCGAATCAATGCTGAAGACCCGACCAAGGACTTCAGACCAAGTCCTGGGAAAATCCTGAATCTTCACATCCCCGGCGGACGTGGAGTAAGGGTGGACAGCCACGTTTATGCTGGCTATATCATTCCACCAAACTATGATTCCATGATTGCAAAACTTATCGTAAGTGGTCAATCAAGGGAAGAGGTGATCGTCAGAATGAAAAGAGCTCTGGAAGAATTTGTGATTGATGGCATCAAAACTACTATCCCATTCCACATTGCACTTTTGGAAGACGAGCAGTTCAAGGCTGGTAATTTCACTACTGCTTTCTTGGAGACTTTCGATTTCTCATTGATAAAAGGTTAAGCTGGTTTCGAAGGCAATATACGGGAACCTCCTGAAAGCCATTTAATTCAGTAAAAAAGGGTTGGTTTTCCAATCATTTAAGTAAAAGAAGCCATTTCGAGATTTTTCTTGAAATGGCTTCTTTTTTTAGCATTACATCATTCCGAAAATCGATTTTTTTAATTTTTGTCCCACAAAAACCAACTCAAACCTTCTTCTATATTTTTATATAATTATTCATTTTTTTTCGATTTTATTTGCGAACTTAATTTTTCCAAATACCTAAAAAATGAACATTTTTAGATTTTTATGTGCAGCACTGTTTATCCTCTTTTTGGGGAGTGGATGTGGTGTTGAGAAGGAAAACGAAATTCATTTATTTGAGAATGAACAATTAAGCTACAATTTCCATATTCGCCCCATTCTTTCAGATAAGTGTTTTGTGTGCCATGGCCCTGATGGCAATAAACGGGAAGCGGGATTGAGGTTGGATATTCCGGAAGAGGCCTATGCAGCACTGAAGGAAAGCCCTGGCAAGCACGCCATCATCCCCAATGAACTATCAAGATCCGAAATCTTCCTAAGGATTAGTTCCCTGGATCCCAATGAGATGATGCCTCCACCGGAATCCAATTTACAATTGAGCAAAGAAGATATTGAAATGATCAAAAAATGGATAGAACAGGGAGCCGAATATGAACCCCATTGGGCTTTTGTTCCTCCTAAGAAATCTATCGTCCCCAAAATCAACAACAGTGATTGGGCAAGAAATGAGATTGATTTTTTTATTGCTTCCAAAATGAATCGGGTCGGATTGAAACCAAATCCGGAGGCAAAAAGTCTCGAATTGCTAAAAAGAATCAGCTTGGACATCACAGGACTTCCTCCCACAATAGAATTGATCAAAAAATTTGACGAGGACAACAGTGATCAAGTCTATGGGAATATCATTGATCATCTATTGGGACTACCGAGTTATGGCGAAAAAATGGCTGTGCTGTGGATGGATATTTCCAGGTATGCAGACTCTTATGGCTATCAGGATGACAATATCAGAACACAATGGCCTTACCGCGATTGGGTGATTCATTCCTTTAACAAAAATCTTCCCTATGACCAATTCATCACCTGGCAGCTGGCAGGTGACCTTCTCCCAAATGCGAGCAAAGAACAGATTCTTGCCACCGCATTCAATAGAAACCACAAGTACACCGAGGAAGGTGGGGTCATCGAGGAAGAATACCGCATCGAATATATCCTTGACAAAACCAATACTTTCAGCAAAGGATTGCTCGGAATCACCATGGAATGTGCGCAATGCCACGACCACAAATACGATCCATTTTCACAAGAAAATTACTACCAGCTATTTTCTTTCTTCAACAATACCCCCGAAAAAGGCTATGAAGGGGATGTGAGCCAGTCCAAACCTGCCAAAACTCCAATCCTCTGGATAGAAAGAAATGATACTGATCAATTACTGAACTTTGTCAATCATCAGGATACCAGCAAATTGATAGTGTCGGTCATGGATGAATTGGAAACCAGACGCCCCACCTACATCTTGGATCGAGGAGTTTATGATGCCCCCACCATTGAGGTATTCCCCAACACCCCAGAAAGTGTGTTTCCCTTTCCTCAGGATTTTGAGAAAAACCGTTTGGGATTGGCAAAATGGACCGTTGACAAGAAAAACCCATTGACAGCCAGGGTTTTTGTCAACTTGGTGTGGCAAGAAATCTTCGGAAAGGGGATTGTCAAATCCACAGGAGATTTTGGAATGCAGGGGGAGCTCCCCTCCCATCCAGAGTTGTTGGATTGGTTGGCCGTGGACTTTATCGAAAACGGTTGGAACATCAAAAGACTGGTCAAACAAATCCTCAGTTCTTCCACTTACAGGCAATCTTCAAAAATAGAAAAACAAAAACTGGACATTGATCCTGACAACACCTACTTGGCCCGCTCCTCCAGAATCCGCATTTCCGCCGAAAACATCAGGGATTTGATCTTGGAAAGCAGTGGTCTTTTGGTAAAGGAAATCGGTGGTCCAAGTGTCAAACCCTACCAACCAGAGGGGCTATGGGAGGCGGCCACATCTGGCCGAGGAGAACTCAAAACCTACACGCAGGACAAAGACGAAAAACTTTACCGACGTGGACTCTATACCTTTATCAAACTCACCTCTCCCCCACCAATGCCCATCATTTTTGACGGTTCCAACCGGGATCAATGTGAAGTCAACAGGGGAAGGACCAATACACCTTTGCAGGCATTGGTGATGTTAAATGACCCTTTGGTCCTGGAAGCATCCAGAGTTCTTGCCCAAAATTTAAACCGCAGCACGAAAGACTCGGAAAGCAAAATCAGGGTTGCTTTTCAAAGGATCCTCTGCAGAAATCCGCAAGCGAACGAGTTAAAAGTATTGACAGCCTATTTCAAGGATGAACTTTTGAGGTTTGAAGGCAATCCAGAAATTATCGCTCAATTGGTTCAGGTTGGGGAATCGCCATTGGCGGAAAAGGAGATCACCCCTGAATTGGCGGCCATGATGCAGGTTGTGACAGCCCTTTACAATTTGGAGGAGACCATAACCAAGATATGAGATGGAAAAGGAAATATTAGAAAATGGGCTGAACCAAAACAGAAGGAAATTCCTATCAAAAGTTGGGCTTGGAATTGGGAGTTTGGCCTTGGGAAGTTTGTTGATCCCTGATCTGTTCAAAGGAAATGCCGGATTGGATGAAGAAGCCATGATGGCAGCCCTTCCACATTTTGCGCCCAAAGCAAAGAGAATCATTTACCTTTTCCAAAATGGAGCGCCTTCTCAACTCGAATCCTTTGATTACAAGCCCCTGCTCAACACCTATATGGGACAGGAATTACCTGAATCCATCAGGAAGGGCCAGAGATTGACCGGCATGACATCAGGCCAAAGTTCCTTTCCGCTGGTGGGCTCCTATTTTGGTTTTCAACAATATGGGGAAGCAAAAGCATGGATCAGCGACATCTTTCCCCATACCGCCAAAATCGTGGATGATATCTGCATCATAAAATCCATGCACACCGAAGCCATCAACCACGATCCGGCATTGACCTTCTTTCAGACTGGTGCCCAAGTGGGTAATCGACCAAGCATGGGCTCTTGGTTAAGTTATGGTTTGGGAAGTGAAAACAACAACTTGCCTGCCTTTTGTGTGCTGCTTAGCAGAGGAAAGGGAAATGGCCAGGGCGTTTATTCCAAATTATGGACAAATGGTTTTCTGGATTCCGTCCACCAAGGGGTTCAGTTTTCTGCCAGCGAAGATCCTGTCTTGTACCTTGGTGATCCCAAAGGAATGAGCAGACAGGACCGCAGAAAGATGCTGGATCAAATCGCTTCTTTGAATCAAATGAATTATGAAAATTTTGGCGATCCTGAGATCAATGCCAAAATCCAGCAATATGAAATGGCATTCCGAATGCAGACGGCTGTACCTGAAGTCACTGACATTTCGAAAGAACCCGACAGCATCATCAAACTTTATGGACCCGATTGTCTCATCCCGGGCACTTATGCAGCCAACTGCCTGTTGGCAAGAAAGTTATCAGAAAACGGTGTCAGGTTCGTCCAACTTTACCATCAAGGCTGGGACCAGCACGGCAACCTGCCCAATGAAATGGCCAATCAGGCAAAAGATGTGGATCAGGCATCCGCGGCATTGATTACCGATTTGAAACAGCGGGGCCTGCTGGATGAAACATTGGTTATTTGGGGTGGGGAATTTGGCAGGACAAATTACTGTCAAGGCAAGATTTTGGCGGACAACTATGGAAGAGACCATCACCCTAGAGCATTTTCCATTTGGATGGCGGGAGGCGGAGTCAAACCCGGCATCGTTCATGGCGAAACGGATGATTTTGGCTACAACATCACCGAAGACCCTGTTCATATCCATGATTTTCAGGCGACCATCTTGCATCTTGCTGGCATCGATCATGAAAAAATGGTCTACAAACATCTGGGTAGAAGATACCGGTTGACTGATGTCTCTGGTAAGGTGGTAAAGCAAATATTGGTTTAATGGCAAATTTAACTTCAATGGTATGCCGTTAAATTCCCGCTTGGTTTCGATTTCAGAAAATGCACTTATTGCAGCACACGGTTTTATTCTAATCTTGATTATTGGACAAGACAGGATTCAACTCCCGGCCATTCTGGAAGTGGTGGGAAGGACGCACCCCTTATTGTTACACTTCCCGATCGTATTGCTTCTGATTGGAGTTGTACTTGTACTATTTCCGAAAATCCTTTCCGAATCCAAACGGCCCAAATTATTGACCAGTGGGATATTGCTTCTGGGTCTGCTATTTTCTGCCTTTACGGTTATTGCTGGATTGTTCCTTGCCACTGAGTCCGGTTATGAAAGATCGGATATCCAAAACCACCAATGGACAGGAATTCTGGTTTTTTGGCTAGGATCCCTTTTGTACTGGAGTTTTAAAAAAGATTTTGTGCCAGCCAATAAAATCATGGCGATAAGTTTGGCTGTTTGTATCCTGATTGCCGGCCACCTCGGTGCTTCCCTTACGCATGGAGAAGATTTCCTTTGGTCTCCTTTGAATCAAAAAACGCTTACCTCTACTCCATTTGAGGAAGCTTTGGCATACGCGCATGTCATCCAACCCATCTTGGAACAGAAATGCGTCAGCTGTCACAAAGCTTCCAAGAAAAAAGGGGACCTTCGACTAGATGAGCCAGAATTCATTTTGACTGGGGGAGAAAATGGGCCGGTAATCGATTTTGAGAAGCCTGAAAACAGTCTGCTCCTCCGACACATCCTGCTCCCCTTGGAAGACGAGGACCATATGCCTCCCAAAGGGAAAATGCAATTGTCAGAAGATGAAATCTTATTGATCCAAGCTTGGATTAAGGATTCGGTACATTTTGAAAAAAAACTGGTTCACTTTAATGCGGAGAGTGAGTTCCTTTTATTGGCGAAGTCTAAATTCCAAACACAAAAAAACACCTATGATTTTGCCTCCGCAGATCAGGAACTTGTCCAATCGCTCAATAATTTTTATCGACGTATCCAGCCCATTCACCCCCAATCTGCTGGTTTGGAAGTTAATTTTTATGGGAAAGAAAATTTCAATTTAGAAGAAATCAAAGGCTTAGAGCCCATAAAGGAACAAATCGTAAGCATCAACCTAAGTTACATGCCATTGAAGGAAATGGACATGGCTGTTTTGGCTGCATTCAAAAACCTTGAAAAATTGAACCTGAATTTTACAGGAATTGGGGGAAATACACTTCAAATCCTAAGTGGGTTAAAAAATTTAAGAAGTCTTTCTCTTTCGGGAAACCCAATAGCTCCATATGAGACCAAGGCACTTTCAGGCTTGAAGCAATTGGATTTTCTTTATCTATGGAACACTTCTCTTCCCGAAGGACAAATTAAAGAACTAAAAGCATCCTTGACCAATACAAAAATTGAGATCGGTTTTCAAAATGATGGGATTCTGTACGTCTTGAATCCCCCTATCATCGATTTTGATCAAACTGTTTTTTCAGATCAAACCGAAATCCGGCTGAAGCATCCAATTGAGAGCACGAAACTTTTTTATACAGTGGACAATACTCCACCAGACAGCAGTAGTTCCTTAAAATACGAAAAACCGATTGTTTTGGAAAAATCCAGCACTTTGCGGGCCAGGGCTTTTGCGGCAGGCTGGTTGGGCAGTCCTGAGGCTTCAACGGTTTTTCTTAAATCAGGGAAAAAGCCAGATTTCCTCAATTTAAAATTTCCTCCGAATGAAAAATACAAAGGCAAGGGAGTAGAAACATTGTTTGACCTTCAAAAGGGGGATTTTGATTTTGGTTCGGGGAAATGGCTCGGATTTCAGGAGAATCCAATGGACCTCCTCATGGAGTTTGATCAGCCTAAAACCATCAATGAAGTTGCCATAAGCCTCTTTTTGGATGAATCCTCTTATATTTTCCCTCCTTCAACCGTTGAAATATGGGTGCGGGAATTGAAGGGGGAATGGAGAATTTTCCAAAAAGACACCCCCGACCAACCCAATCAAGCCGGTGATAAGAGGTTGAATTTGATAGTATACAAAATGGAGCAATTACAAATTGAGGCTTTGAGATTGAGAATACTCCCGATCAAGTCTTTACCAAAATGGCATCCCGGCGTTGGTCAGAAAGGCTGGGTATTTATTGATGAAATTCTTTTGAATTAAGCAAGATCAAAAACTAATGGAGAAACGGGTTTGATGGCATCTCGGTAAGAATATGAAATGTCCTCAAAGGGAAATCCTGAATCAAAATCAAACTTTTATTTCGACAATTAGATCTTTGTATAAATTAAATATCCAATTTCGAAAATGTTTTTGGTATCCTGATGTTTAATTTTTTTGTTTTTAAGAATTGATTTGATCTTGAAAAAGCTACTCAATCGCCAGAGATGCACCTCTAAAATCATCTCCTTCCACCAATCTCAAAATTGCGTTCATGGATCAATAGATCCCTATATCAATGAAAAACCCACCAATATTGATTTTATTTTCTTGATTTTTTTAGGGAAATGATGGTGAACAAAAAGCTTATCATTTGGGAAACCTCGTGGAAGTAGGTTTCAATTCACATGCTTTGATTTTAAAACGTGGTATCAATATTGAATAAGGGACCATTATAGAATGAACGTCCCCTTTTAATTCTCCTTGAATTCACCCAAACACTCCTTTATGAAAATCTACATCAAATATATGGTGAGCATGCGATGTAAATTGGTGGTTAAGGAAGAATTGAAAAAATTAGGGATTGAAAAAGTTCAGATTGAACTTGGATTAGTCGAGATTTTTGAACCTGTTTCAGACAGCCAATATGAAAAGTTAAAGAAAAATCTTCTCTTAACAGGCTTGGAAATGCTGGACGACAAAAAAAGTATCCTCATCGGAAAAATTAAAAATGTGATAATTGAAATGATCCATTACTCAGATGATGTACCCAAAATCAATTTTTCTGATTACCTCAGTAAAAAATTGGATTACAACTACACCTATCTCTCCAATATTTTTTCTGAGGTAAATGGCATCACCCTTCAACAGTTTATCATTAACCATAGGATTGAAAGAATCAAGGAATTACTTCTCTATGAAGAGCTCAATTTGACAGAAATTGCACATAAATTACATTACAGCAGTGCCGCCCATTTATCCACCCAATTCAAAAGGGTTACGGGCTCTTCTCCATCAGATTTCAAACAAATGAGGGAAAAACGCTTGATTAACTTGGAAAATCTGTGATTTATGTAAACTAAACCAAATAAAATGTAAGCCTTACTTTATGAAAACTTTACAAATTTAAACTTTGAAATAAAACAAAAATCCTTCCGGGTTTTTGAAACTTTAAAATCGAAAAAATGAGAAAAATTAGACTCAGTTTAATGGCGATAATGCTCTTTTTGGCATTCAATCCCATTGCATTGCAAGCCGAATCAAGCGTCAAATCTGTGCCTGCCCACACTGGCAAAGCTGTGATGTCCGAAAAAGCCAATGCATTATTGACCAGATTGGATGAAATCAACGCTTTAGACAAATCCAACCTGAGTTCTTTGGAAAAGAAGGAGATGCGAAAAGAAGTTCGCGCTGTAAAAGAAGAATTAAAAGCTGAAGGCGGAGGAGTTTATCTTTCTGTTGGTGCTTTAATATTGGTAATCATTTTATTAATCGTTTTACTTTAATCAACATGGGAAATTTACTTTACATTGTCGCAGTAGTATTGATCATTTTATGGCTTGTAGGATTCGTTGGATACGGAACTGGCGGGATTATTCACGTACTCTTGGTTATCGCCGTTATTGCGATTCTTCTAAGAGTAATTCAAGGAAGAAGAATTCTTTGATAAATTTCGTTTAAAAATTGACCAAACCAAAAAGACGAAAAAGGAGAAATCCTTTTTCGTCTTTTTGGTTTTACAATAGGCAGAATCTGTCATTTCAGACAAAATAAGCTCACAGGAACCTCCTTTTCACCTGAAAACAAAACTTGTTTGGAATTTTAATACTTGCAGAACATCGCCAAATTTGATTCTCTTAAATTTTTTCCGAAAGGAGTTGATCATGATAAAAGGCAATGTTTTGCTTTATTTTATCGTCTAGTTCAGGCTCTTTGATATCCACATATTTCGAAATTTCATCATAAATGGTTTTGGCCACAATATACCTTGCTGTTTCTTTGGAGTCTGCCGGCACAATATACCAAGGTGCATTTGGGCTGGATGTTTTGTTGATGGCTTCTTCGTAATATTCGTGGTATTTGTCCCACAAAGCTCTTTCTACCAGGTCCCCAGGTGAAAATTTCCAATTGTGTTTTTCTTTTTCCAACCTTCGGACCAAGCGTTTTCTTTGTTCTTCTTTGCTCAAGTGAAGGAAAAATTTCAATACGATGGTTCCATTTTGTACGATATGATTTTCAAAATTATTGATTTGTTCAAACCTCCTTTCCCAAAATTCCGGAGTTACATCTTCTACTTCAAGTATATCCGGTAGATTCTCGTTGAGGAGATATTTTGGATTCACCCTTGTGACCAAAACATTCTCATAGTGGGTCCTATTGAAAACCGCATACTTGCCTCTTTCCGGCAAAGCAATGGTGTGTCTCCAGAGGTAATCGTGTTCAAGTTCATTGGAACTTGGGGTTTTGAAACTGTGAACCACCACTCCCCTCGGATTAAACTCCTTAAAGACCTCTCGGATCAAGCTGTCTTTTCCTGAAGTATCCATGCCCTGCAAGCAAATCAACACCGCATATTTATTGTGGGCGTACATCACGTCTTGGTGCTTGCTTAGTCGCCCCCTGACTTTTTCCAATGCCTTTATTTTTTTACTTTCTGATGCATCGATCTCCAAGAAGGTTGGTAAA
This sequence comes from Rhodonellum psychrophilum GCM71 = DSM 17998, assembly GCF_000381545.1. Taxonomy (GTDB): domain Bacteria; phylum Bacteroidota; class Bacteroidia; order Cytophagales; family Cyclobacteriaceae; genus Rhodonellum; species Rhodonellum psychrophilum. Next base: position 194,284 of record NZ_KB906675.1, read on the forward strand.
TCATTTAATTTGATGGGGAAAGTGACTTTAAAGTCTTCTGGTTTTATACTTTTCATGGGATTGGCTTAAATGTTTCAAACAATATCTCAACAATAAAACAAATGGAGGCAAGAAAGATCAATATAACAATTTGCGGATTCAGGTTTCCTGATTTTTAAATTTTATATTAGTTTTAGAACCATTATTAAATTATATTTTAGATAAAGTATGCTTTGATTAAATAAAATATCTAAAAACAAAACATCCTATGCCTCCAACCCTGCAGCCCACCACCACACTTCTTCAGGAGCGTTACCTTTCTTTGGACGTACTCAGGGGACTTACCATCGCCCTTATGGTGGTCGTAAATACTCCCGGAAGTTGGAACCATATTTATGGACCATTTACCCATGCTGATTGGCATGGGTTCACGCTCACGGATTTGGTCTTTCCGACTTTCCTTTTTGTAGTAGGAAATGCAATGGGCTTCAGCATGAAGAAGCTGGAAAAAGCTGGGACGGAAATCTTCTTGAAAAAAATATTCAAAAGGACAGCCGTCATTTTCCTGATCGGATGGGGGCTTAACGCTTTCCCGTTTTTCGAATTTACTGAATCCGGCCAAATTTCAATGATCAATTGGGGAGAGGTCCGTCTTTTCGGGGTCTTGCAAAGAATCGCGCTCTGTTACCTTTTGGCATCAGTCATTCTTTATTATTGGGGAAAGTTGGGGTCGATTTTATTCTCAGTAGTCGCTTTACTCGGCTATTGGGCAGTCATGTATTTCTACGGAGAGTCGGGCGATCCTTACTCCCTAACTGGAAATGCAGCTTTAAAACTTGACCTTTGGGTGGTCGGCGCAAAAAATCTCTACACCGGAGAAGGAATCCCGTTCGATCCAGAAGGCATTTTGAGTACTATTCCCGCAGTAGTCAATGTAATCGCAGGTTATTGGGCCTCTAAATTGATCCAAAAGGTAGGCAATAATACCAAAACCATAAAAGTGATCGTGATTACCGGTATTGTCTTTATTCTGCTCAGCCTTGTTTGGCACTTGTCATTCCCCATCAATAAAAAAATCTGGACAAGTTCCTATGTCTTGTTGACGGTGGGTTATGATTTGATTCTTATTGGGGTTCTGATTTATATCATCGAGGTTTGGAAAAAGAAAAAATGGACCTATTTTTTCGTGGTCTTTGGCCGCAACCCATTGATATTGTATATCCTATCGGGAATACTGATCAGTATCCTCGGGATCATTCCCATGGGGGATCAAAGTTTGAGAGGGTACATCTACGAACAAGGCTTTTTGCGATGGCTTTCCTTCAAGGATGCCTCTTTAATGTTCGCCTTGGTTTACACCGCGACGATCTGGCTCATTGGGTTTTGGATGGATCAAAAAAAGATTTATATCAAGGTTTAGATCAAATGGGAAATATCAAGTTTTCGGGACAGATTTGCTCTCCCAAGAAAAAAGGGGACGCGAAATATCTGGGTTTTACAGGATGGATAGGGAGTTGGACGGTGTTTTGCTTATGCTGTAATTGAAAAGATCAGAACATTATTTTAAAAATTTTAGCTTTCCAAAAGTATAAACGGTTAATTTTGCAATTCGAAATCCTCAAATAGGAATGTACCAAATAAAGAAACTTATTGTTTGTCTGGATCAGAGTGATTTGGACAAGACTCTGGTAAAATTTGCCTCATTTATTGCCAATGCAAATCAGACCAAGAAGATCTATTTCACCAATGTGATCAGAAACCTGAACATTCCAAAAGATGTTTTGGAAGAATTCCCTCATCTCATTGAGAATATGGTTGAGGAAAGAAAAAATCAGATGAAGAGTTTGGTGGAATCCAATATTTCCATTTTTAAGGATATCGAACTTTCTTATGTAATCAAGGAGGGGCAGCTTTCCAAGAAGATACTCAAATTGGCACATGAAAAATCTGTCGACATGATCATTGTAGGCAGAAAGGTGAACTTACCCGGGACTGGAGTGATATCCCAAAGATTGGCCAGAAGAGCCGGTTGCTCTTTGTTGATTATTCCAGAAGGTGCCGTTCCGAAAATAGATAGACTTTTGGTCCCCAGTGATTTTTCCGATTATTCAAAAGATGCCATGGAGGCAGCCATTTTAGTCAGTGAGAAATATGGCGGAATGGCTGAAATAGTCTGTCAAAACGTTTTTACGGTTCCATCGGGGTACCATTTTACAGGAAAGAGTTATGAGGAATTTTCGGCCATCATGCTGATGCATGCTGAAATAAATTTCAAGAAATTCATCCGTAAAATTGACACTAAAAACATTAAAATCACCCCCGTCTATACCAAGGATGATGATGATGATCCTGTAGAAGAAATCCTTCAAAAAGCCAAAGATGTCCATGCCGATGCCATTATTATCGGAGCAAAAGGGAGAACTGCAGCCACGGCTTTGTTTATCGGCAGCATGGCCGAAAGATTGATCCAATTGAATGATGAATTTCCGCTTTTGGTCACTAGGCCCAAGGGTAAAAACGCCGGGATATTGGATTACATTTTAGAAATTTAACCCGAAACAGGTATTGCGCTTCCTACTGGGCTTTGAAACTTTAAGAAAATCAGGCTTTTTTGAGAGCGTGTCGTATTTATTATCGATCTCAGTTGAAATCAATCTAGGATACTACTGACTGATTATTAAGCAATCTCAGGCTGGAACGGGAAGGGTAATGCATAACACGGGTTTTATTGCAGTACCACATTTAAAGACAATCGTTCAATTGGCCGGAGAAATCGATTTCCTTTCAAATGTGTATTTTTTTGAATTTGATTTTCTCGGAATACCGACACTACTTTAAACCTCTGGCCGGCTTGGCAGTCTAAGGAAAGCATGACTTCATTGAGTGATTTAGAACTTTTAAATTTAATCAGCGATCCAAAGACGCAAGAAAAGGGATATCGTGTTTTGATTGCGCAATACCAAAAAAGAGTCTATGGCATTATCCGCAAGATGGTCATTGTCCACGAAGATGCCGATGACATCTGTCAAAACACATTTATAAAAGCCTTCAAGAACATCCCTAATTTTAAGGGGAATTCCTCCTTGTTTACTTGGCTGTACAGGATCGCCACCAATGAAAGCTTGAATTTTTTGGAAAAGAAAAAAAGGAGATTCTTCATTCCCATAGAGGATCATGAAGAAGTCATGGTGAATTATATCGATCATTCCAGCCATATCGATGGCGATGAAATACAGAGAATCCTTCAAAAGATACTCATCAGCTTGCCCGATAAACAAAGGCTGGTCTTCAATCTCAAATATTTTGAAGACCTTGGTTATGAGGAAATCAGCCAAATCACAGGAACCTCAATTGGGGCTTTGAAGGCAAGCTATCACCACGCAGTCAAAAAAATAGAAAATCAATTGCAAACCAAATAAACCTCTTCGGGATCCCATTGTCTAAAAGGAGCAACATGGAAAATTTACCAAAAAACGATATTTTCAAAATCCCGACGGGCTATTTTGATTCCCTTCCGGAAAAAATTCTGGAAAAAAGAAAGCGGAAAAAAACCAGAATGCTCTATTTTCAAAGCATTGCCGCTGCTGCGGTGGTCGTGATTGGAATGTTCATGTTTTTGCTTCCCAGTAAACCTTTGGAACAAAACAGCATGGAGGCCAACCTTGATGCCGAAGTGAACCTTTACATCAATGCTGGCTACTGGAATGCCGAGGATATCCTCAGTTTTTCCGATAATCCAAACTCCATTCTGGATGAAATCATCCAGACAGAATGGGAGGGATTTGATGAGAATGATGAATATCAATACCAAGAAGAGTTTTGGTTTTAAATCAAGAAAAAATGAAAAAAACATATCTAATATTGTTCAGCTTGATGGTTTTGGGAATAGGCAATGTATTCGGCCAAAGACCACAATCGCAATACGACAAAGAGAAATTGGAGTCAGCAAGAGTCGCATTTATCACAAATAGACTGGATTTGAAGCCTGAACAAGCCGAGAAGTTTTGGCCTGAATTCAACAAGTTTTCAGAAGAAAAAAACAATCTTATGGATCAGCTCTCTCAATTGAACCGTGCTTCGGATGGTACGATCAGTGAAGGGGAAGCCTCCAAAATGCTCGATCAGAAATTTGCGCTTCAGCAAAAAATCCTAGATCGAGAAAAAGCCTTCATGGGGGAAATCACCAAAATCATCAGGCCTACCCAAGCGATCAAACTAAGCAGTGTCAACCGGGAATTCACCAGGCATGTTTACCGAATGAATCAAAAAAGAAACAAGGACTAAAAATAAAAAGGAAGCAGCCGATTGGGCTGCTTCCTTTTTTTCCGGCATGATCAAGGGGTTTTCTTAAGAAGATCTCTGATTTCTGTCAACAAAAGTTCTGATTTGGTTGGTGCCGGAGGAGCAACTGGGGCTTCAACAGGCTTCTTTTTGGTGGAATTAATTGCTTTGATTACTAAAAAAATCACAAATGCGATAATTGTAAAATCAACCACATTCTGGATAAAGCTGCCATAACTCAACAATACAGCTGGCATATCCACACCATCTGCAGTTACATAAGCCTCTTTGAGTACGACGGCGAGGTCTTTGAAATCCACCCCTCCCAATAGCATACCCAATGGGGGCATGACAATGTCGTTTACAAAAGAGGCGACGATTTTCCCGAAAGCTCCGCCGATGATCACCGCCACGGCAAGGTCAATTACATTGCCCTTGATGGCAAACTCTTTAAATTCTTTTAACATACCCATAGATTTGCTGGTTAAAGTTTACATTTGTTTGGTTTGAGTAAAAATTACTAAAATAATAGAAATGAATTTATGCCTTCTTTCGCAAACTTCAAAGAGGGTGATCCAAATTCACCTAAAAGTTGTACTCAATACATTAAAATTCAATTATTAAACTTTCCTTATATATGAACTACCCAATTGCCACTATAAAATCAAAATCCCTTGAAATTCATGACCATAAGAGACAGGATGATTATTTCTGGATGAATGACAGGGAAAACCCAGAAGTCATTCAGTATCTGAAGGAGGAAAACGAATATTTGGATCAATCACTCAAAGAAACCGAATCTTTCAAAGAAAGCCTTTTTGAGGAGATGAAAAGTAGGATCAAGGAAGATGACGAAAGCGTCCCCTATTTCAAGGATGGATATTTCCATTATCACCGATTTCAAAAAGGTGATGAGTATCCTCTTTTTTGCAGAAAGAAAAATTCCCTGACAGAAACTGAAGAAATCATTCTCAATGTCAATGAATTGGCCGAAGGGTACCAATATTTTCAAGTAGGCCAAATCAGCCTTTCCACCGACCAAAAGATCCTTGCCTATGCAGAAGATCATGTAGGCCGCAGGATCTACACCCTCAAATTCAAGGATCTGAAAACAGGCCTGCTTTTGGAGGACAAAATAGAGGGTGCCTCCGGAAATATGGTCTGGGCAAACGACAATAAAACGGTATTTTACACCCGTCAGGATGCGCAAACCCTGAGATCCTTCCAAATCTACAGGCATGAATTGGGTGAAAACCCTGAGAATGACCTCTTGGTTTATGAAGAAAAGGACGACACTTTTAACTGTCATGTCAGTAAAAGCAAATCCAAGAAGTTTTTATTTATCCAAAGCCACAGCACCATTTCTTCAGAATTCAGATTTCTTTCGGCCGATGAGCCAAATGGAACCTTTGAAATGTTACAAGAAAGAGTCCCCGATCTTGAATACCAAGTGGAGCATTTTGGTGAGGATTTCTATATCTTGACCAATGCCAAGAAGGCCACGAATTTCAAATTGGTGAAGGTTTCCATAGAAAATCCAGGCTTGGAAAATTGGATTGAGGTGATTCCCCATCGGGAGGCCGTTTTGCTTGAGAGTTTTGAAATATTCAGAAATTTCCTCGTCTTGGAAGAGCGCTTTGAAGGGCTTACCAGAATAAGAATTAAACCCTGGGAAAAGAAAGATTCATTCGATTTGGATTTTGAAGAACCCACCTATACCGCATGGATCGGCCACAATCCAGAATTCGAAACCGATGTGCTTCGTTTTGGTTTCAATTCCTTGATAACCCCTGCATCTGTTTTTGATTACAATATGATTACGGGGGAGAAAAAACTACTCAAGCAGCAAGAGGTAGTGGGTGGATATGATGCAATAAAATTCCAATCAGAAAAGATTTGGGCTATTGCGGAAGATGGTGTCAAAATCCCGATTTCGTTGGTGTATAAAAAAGACCTGTTTCAAAAAAACGGAAATAACCCGCTCTTACAATATGCTTATGGATCCTATGGATACAGCACCGACCCGACTTTCAGTCCAAGTCGCTTGAGTTTGTTGGAACGTGGATTTGTTTTTGCGATAGCGCACATTAGGGGTGGCCAGGAAATGGGAAGACAATGGTATGATACAGGCAAGATGCTTAAGAAAAAGAACACTTTCACTGATTTCATAGCTTGTTCAGAATACCTCATCAAAGAAAAATATACTTCACCCGAACACCTCTATGCCATGGGCGGAAGTGCTGGAGGACTTTTGATGGGCGTGGTGATCAACTTGAAACCGGAACTGTACAAAGGTGTGATTGCAGCTGTGCCATTTGTGGATGTGGTGACGACCATGCTGGATGAAACCATTCCCTTGACCACCGGAGAATTTCATGAATGGGGGAATCCCAAGGAAAAGGAGTTTTATGATTATATCCTTTCCTACTCACCCTATGACAATATCGAACGGAAAGCCTATCCCAATCTTTTGGTAATCTCTGGACTCCATGACAGTCAGGTGCAGTATTGGGAACCCACGAAGTGGGTCGCCAAACTCCGCCAACTCAAGACAGACAAAAACCTCCTATTGCTTTCGACCAATATGGAGGCAGGCCACGGAGGTGCCTCAGGCCGGTTCAAGGCATTGAAAGAATTGGCCTTGGAATATGTGTTTCTATGCCATTTGGAGGGACTTAAAAAATAGTCAGTCGGGTCTATGCTTTGGTATTGGCCTTTGATTAAATATAATCAAGTCCAATAAGAAATATTTAAAATTCCCTAACTTTGATTCTCAAACCTATAAAACTTCACTATGAAAATTGCATTGATTGCCCATGATGGGAAAAAAGCCGACATGGTGCATTTTCTCAGCGGATTCAAAAATGAGCTTCAAGGTGTCAATGTGGAGCTTGTAGCCACAGGAACCACCGGCTCCCATATAGAAAAGGCAGGTTTTAAAGTTCAAAAATTATTGTCAGGCCCCTACGGCGGCGATGCACAGATCGCGGCCATGGCTGCGCAAAAGGAATTGGGACTCATTATTTTTTTTAGAGATCCCTTGGACAAACATCCACACGAACCCGATGTTCAGATGCTGATGAGGATCTGTGATGTACATAATATTCCTTTGGCCACAAATCCAGCCACCGCAGAAATAATGATCAAATACATAACCACCCAACTTGAATGGAACCAAAAACTATAAAAAGAATAGGCGTACTCACATCCGGTGGGGATGCTCCAGGAATGAATGCAGCCATTAGGGCGACTGTGAGAGCAGGATTTTATTATGAACTTGAAATGTACGGGATCTACCGGGGCTACGAAGGGATGATCAATGATGAAATCAAAAAACTCGATAGCAAAAATATCACCCATATTTTGGAAAGAGGCGGGACCTTTCTGAAATCTGCAAGAAGTGCGGAATTCAGAACCCAAGAAGGTAGAAAAAAGGCCTATGACAACCTTGTCAAGCATGGAATTGATGCACTTGTAGTCATCGGGGGAGATGGTTCATTGACTGGTGCGCATTTATTCTACAAAGAATTTGGCATTCCAGCGATCGGTCTACCAGGCACCATTGACAATGACTTGTCAGGGACGGATTCCACCATAGGATTTGATACGGCTTGCAACACGGCGATTCAAGCGATCGATAAAATCCGAGATACAGCGACTTCCCACGATAGGCTTTTCTTCGTTGAAGTGATGGGCAGAGATGCAGGATTTATCGCCATCAATACAGGTATAGGAAGTGCTGCTGCAGCCACACTCATTCCCGAGAAAAAAATGCCCATTGAAAGATTGATAGAAAGACTTAAGGCAAGAACAAAAGCCAAGAAACAATCCAATATAGTCATTGTGGCTGAAGGAGGAAAAAGTGGTGGGGCGGCTGAAATCGCCAAAAAAGTCAAAAAACAACTTCCTTATTACGACATTAAGGTGACGATTTTGGGGCATTTGCAGCGGGGAGGGTCACCTTCATCCTTTGACCGTGTCCTTGCAAGCAAACTTGGCGTGGCAGCCATAGAGGGCTTGCTCCAGGGGAAATACGATGTGATGGCTGGAGTCATCAACCACAAAGTTGTCTATACCCCGATCGCAAAAGCCATTGTGGGAGACAAAGAAGTGGATGAGGATGATTTCAGGGTTGCCAAAATACTTTCTACCTAAAAATAAAAAAAGAGGCTTTTCAGCCTCTTTTTTTATTCCTTTATTTTTCAAGCACGATTGATGAATATGGAGGCATGGAAATACTGCCATCATCCGCTTTTGACATTCCGAAGGAATAGATCAAATTCTCATATCCTTCCGGCAGTGCAATGGTAAATCCCTGATCACTCAGATTGTGGACTACAAACAGATTTTGATCCTTGTGATTTCTAAAGTAGGCCATAATTGGCTTAGGTAAATCCTCAGAGTACAATTCCAAATTCCCCAAAGCAAGTCCCCTATTCGTATTCCGCACTGCGATGATTTCCTTGTAGTGATTGAAATAACTTGTACTCATTGATTTTTGGATGGCCAAAGGAGTGACCATTTCGTCAATGGAATAAACAGGTTCCATCCAAGTGGTTCGCCCTTTATCATTTGCTTGAATATCCCATAAAAAGGGCTCTCGGATGTTTTCATCAGGCTTTCTTCCCAACATCCCGATTTCTTCCCCATAATAAAGATAAGGTGCACCAGGCATGGTCATGAGAATGGCAATGGCTTGTTTCAGTTTTCTGGGATTTTCATTCAAGGAATTCAAAAGTCTCGGTTGATCGTGATTGGATGAAAAAGTTGCGTCTATAAAATCGGGCGTAATGCCCAAATAATAATCAAGTATTTCTTTTTGTTTCTCCACCAGCAAACTCCCGTTGCTTTCTTTGAAAGCATCTATCAGGGTATAATGAAAGTCAAAATTGAACAATGCAGGCAATCCGGGTAAATATGGGGCCACCACTTCTTTCATATCATAAACCTCCCCCACCAAATAAACATCAGGCTTTATTTTCTCCATTTCAGACCTGAATTCAATCCAAAACTCGTGATTGTCTACAGGCCTATCATCAGGGAAAACATGTTTGGCAGCATCAAGCCTAAATCCATCTACTCCCATTTCTTCCAACCAAAACCTCCCAATGTCATAAATTTCCTTTCTCACCTTTGGATTGTCAAAATTGAGATCAGGCATTCCTCCTATAAAAAATCCGTAGTAAAAGTCCTCTCCAGAACCTGGGTTATGCCATTGACGAATATTGTCACTGTCCAGGGTAATTGTTTTCTTATTCAAATAGGCAGAAATGGTGTCCTTCTGCGCCCATACATAATAATCCCTGTAAGGATTATCCCTTCCTTTCTTTGACTCCAAAAACCAAGGATGCTCGCTACTCGTGTGGTTGATGATCAAATCAATCACTATCTTAATGTCTCTTTTGTGTGCTTCCTTCATCAATTTTTTGAAATCCTCCAAAGTGCCGTAATCCGGATGAATGGCTTTGTAGTCTGTCACATCATATTTATGATAGCTTGGAGAGGGCATGATGGGCATAAACCAAATGGCATTTGCGCCGAGTTCTTTCACATGATCCAGTTTCTTGGTGACTCCATTGATATCACCAATACCATCCGAATTGGTATCATAAAACGATTGTATAAAAATTTCATAAGTAATACCGGCATTCGGCCAGTGGTTCTCCAGTTTACCGTCTCCAGAATTTTTACAGGAAACCGCGACAAAAAAAATAAAGCAATAGATAAATATTTTTTTCATGAATTTTTGTTTTAAAAAGGAAAAAGCCACCCAAAAGCGGCTTTTTCCTCACTATAATGCGTCTATTTTAATTCCTGTTCACTGCATTGAGCATATCAAAGGCCACTTCAAGTCTTTTGACGAAGCTCTCCTCTCCTTTTCTCAACCAATTTCTTGGATCGTAATATTTTTTATTCGGACTATCGGGTCCATCAGGACTTCCTAATTGGGTTTGTAGGTAACCTTCGTTTGATTTATAAAATTTCAAAACACCTTCCCAAAATGCCCATTGCATATCGGTATCGATATTCATCTTGATCGAACCATAACTGTTGGCCTCTCTGATTTCTTCCAAAGTAGATCCTGATCCACCATGAAAAACAAAGAACAAAGGTTTGCCTGTGGTTCCGAATTTCTCATTGATGTAATCTTGGGAATTTTTCAGAATGATTGGTTTCAAACTTACATTTCCCGGCTTATAAACACCATGGACATTTCCGAATGCCGCAGCGACAGTAAATAGGTCTCCTACTTGCTTCAGGTGCTCATAGGCATAAGCCACTTCCAAGGGCTGGGTATACAGTTTTGAGCTGTCAATATCCGTATTGTCCACTCCATCTTCTTCACCTCCCGTGACACCAAGCTCAATTTCAATGGCCATTTGAAGTTTGTTGAATTCTTTAAAGTATTCAACGGATGTGGCTATATTTTCCTCCAATGTTTCTTCGGAAAGATCCAGCATATGAGAACTGAACAAAGGTCTTTTGTACGCCTCATAATATGATTTTCCTTCTGCAAGCAATCCATCTATCCAAGGAAGTAATTTTTTGGCAGCATGATCGGTATGCAATACGACTGGTACACCATAAGCCTCAGCCATTTGGTGAACATGCAAAGCACCTGAAACACCACCAGCGATACTGGCTTTTTGATTTTCATTGCTCAATCCTTTACCCGCAAAAAACTGGGCACCTCCATTGGAGAATTGGATCATCACAGGTGAATTCACTTTTTTGGCTGTTTCCAAGACAGCATTCACCGTATTGGTATTGATTACATTGACCGCAGGCAATGCAAACTCACTTTCTTTTGCATATTCCAGCAAGTCTTTGAGTTCTTCTCCGTATTTAACTCCCGGTTTGAATTTCATAATTTAGATTTAAAGGTTTGGTTATTCTTTTAAAAACCGCTTTCTCAGCAGCTGACGATTGTCGTTGATCTCAAAGATATAAAGACCTGCCCTAAAATCCCTTATATCGACCTCTAAAATATTCGTGGCAGCAAAATGAACGCCCTCTTTGAGAATTCTCCCAGTGATATCCAAAATCCTGTAATTGAATTGGTTAAAGCCTGAAGGGACCAACACTTCCAACCTGTCTCTGGCTGGAACAGGAAACAGCTTAAACACTGAAAGATCAACGATTTCTTGGTCAAGGGATGTAATCAAATCCTCTACCAAAATTTCACCTTTCGGAATGGGAAGTCTTTTATTGGTGAAAAGCAAAAATGAGTTTGCACTCAATTTCATGTCCTTCGTGCTACCCAAAACCGAAACTTCCTCTCCCGTAAAATAATTGTACCAAAGACCGGAGGCGGGAAAGGAAAGAGAGGCATTTGCGATATCCGTCAAACCAAAATTACCATAGAGCAACATTTGAAGATCCCCATCGGAAATCTGAATGGATTTCAAGGCTTGGTTAAAATCCAATAGGACTTCTTCGGGTTTATTGAAGAGATTGAGCTCCTTTTTCAATAAAGCCATTGCCGAATAGAGGTTGAAAAGGCGCTGACGGTCGGGATTGTCGAGGTATTCCCATTTGGTGGGTTTTACTCCTAGCCTATCGTTGTTCAACTCTTGGTCGTATCCAAATTCCTCAAATTGCCAAAGCATTTTTGGTCCGGGTATGGCGAAGAAAAATGCAGACATCAATTGATTCCTGTTCACGGCATTGCTGAGGTTTCGAATGTTTAAAGGGGAAGTCTGCCCGTAGGTCAGAGATTCCCACATCGTCCTTTCTTCGTCGTGGCTTTCCATATAACTGATCAGATTGTTATTTGCCCATCCTCTGGTTTTGAAATACGCCCAATTGAAGTTATTGGAATTTCCTTTGGCCATTTCCCTGAAATCACCATTGATATTGCCCCAAAGCAGGAGTCCATGCTCAGCCAGCTCCCTTTCCTCCACGTTATCGGCAAAATGCTCCAAAATCACATAAGCGTCGGGATGATTTCCCTTGATCCGATCATAAATATGCTTCCATATTGCGATCCTTGATTCATCTTTTTGTCCCCAAAAGCCCACATTGTTTCCTGAGTTGACTTGTGTAAAACCTTTGCTCAAATCGAAACGAAAGCCATCCACTTTGTATTCTGTCAGCCAATAATTGTTTACAGAATCGACAAAAGATTTGGTATAGGCACTTTCATGGTTGAAGTCATAGCCAACATTGAAGGGATGTTTGGCGGTCCTGTTGAACCAGGGATTCTCCTCGGTGGGTGCGCCATAGTCGCCGTCGTTGTAAAGCCGAACCATTGGGTTTTGACCAAAGGCATGATTGAGGACCATGTCCATGATGACCACTATATTTCTTTTGTGCGCTTCATCGATGAGTGTCTTCAACTCATCTTTGGTTCCGTAATATTTATCAGGAGCAAAAAAGAAAGCAGGATTGTATCCCCAAGAAAGATTCCCCTCAAATTCCTGAACTGGCATCAGTTCAATTGCATTGATTCCCAAATCCACCAAGTAGTCCAGTCTTTCGGTCACCGCCTTATAACTTCTCCGCTCATCAAAATCCCGAATCAGGAGTTCATAAATCACCAATTCCTCAACAGCAGGCTTCTTGTAATCTAAATATTTCCAAGGATATGCAGTTTGTGCAGTTTGGAGGTAGGTGGCTTGGAACTCTGTTTTACCAGAGGGGAAAGGCTTCAAGCCAGAATATCTGTTGTCATTAATGATCTCCAAATCATGGAAAGGGTCGGAAATTTTATCCGCATAGGGATCTCCTATCCTGATGCTGCCATCCACCAAATACTGGAAGATATATTCTTGACCCGGAATAAGCCCATTCAATTTCAACCAGAAAATCTCCCCATCCGGCGTTGCATTCATCTGATATTGAGGCAATACTTGCCAATCATTGAAATCTCCGATGACAAACACATTTTTCTTGTTCGGAGCTTCCAATGCCAAGATCACCTCTGAATCTGAGAGATAATTGATCCCTTTTTTAGCACCTATTGGCAATGGCAACTGGGGGCTTTGGCCAACCACATTGATCAGCAGCTCTTCGGAAGCTGATTGCTGGTTTTGGGTAGCTTTCGCCAAAATCGAAAAAACGCCCTCTGATTGGGCTGTAAAGGAGTATTGAAGTTTATCTTTGTTGGTGGCAGCTGCTACTTCATCCCCGTCAAGGCTTAGCGTAAGAGCTGCATTCTCAGAAGCCACAATTTCAATTTCTTGGGTATCCCCTATTTCAAGCAGTACGGAAAGTGCTTTGGGTTTGGTAAATGCAACCTGAAACCCTTGGCTGAGCTCGATGAAAATATCAGAATTGGTTTCTGACGCCCCTTTTTTGGTCCCATCAGCATTTCTAAAAACCAGCCCAAGTCTGTAAATCTTCTGATCTGCAGTGGTACCAAAAAAATCATTGGGCGTCATTTCCCACTCCCAGGTATTGGCAGTACCTGCTACCTTTGTCATTTTGGCATTTGGATTGGCTGTGCCCCATTGAAATGGCACGATTGCCCAAACGGTGGAGGTTGGATTCTGGAGAATCGCACCAATATGGATATAGATGGGGTCCACACCTGAAAGCTCGGTGGTTCCTTTGGAAGCATCATATATGATCTTTACTTTTTGATCCCCCCTTGGAAATCCAGGAACCGTAGTCACCTGTCCATAAGTAAATTGAGCCATTGTCAAAAACAAAATGGCAGCCAGTAATTTTGGGAGTTGTGTTTGCATGTTAATTCGAAATATTACCCCATGAATTGCGAAAAGCAAGTTCTTTTTCCAGAAAACCACAAAAAAAGTAGTGCAAACGTCACCGCAATCGTTTGCACATCCCAAATGAAAAAAATACTTTTTTATTGTTCTAGGGAGTATTACATTACGCGGTGGCTATCTGATCTTTTATTTCAATCCCAATCGGGACAAAACATTTGGTCAGCAGACGAGTATTATCATTATCTATGAAATTAGGACAAGTTACGATTGTAGACATTGCCAAAGAGTTGAATATCTCCCCATCGACAGTTTCCCGGGCATTGAAAGACTATCCGGGAATCAGTGATGAGACAAAAGAAAAAGTGAAAGCTTTGGCAGCAAAATGGAGCTATCGGCCCAATGCCGTGGCCATGAGCTTGCGGAGAAGCAAATCTTTCACCATCGGTGTGATCATCCCTGAAGTGGTTCATTTTTTCTTCTCAACAGTCATCAGTGGAGTGGAGGAAATCGCGTTTTCAAATGGCTACAATGTCATTCTTTGCCAAACAAATGAAAGCCTTGCCAGAGAAAAATCGAGTATAGAGACAATGCTTTCCAATCAGATTGATGGGCTGTTGGTGAGTTTTTCTAAGGAGACAGTTGATTTTGAGCACTTCAAAAAATTGATTGACATCAACTTCCCCATTGTCTTTTTTGATCGGGTTCCCGACCTTGAGAATACAGTAAATGTCACCGTCAACGATTTCCAAGGAGCTTTCGAGGCTGTCAAGCACTTGATCGCACAAGGCTGTACAAAAATCGTTCATCTCGCAGGACCCAAAAATCTGGACATCAGCAAGCAAAGGCAAAAAGGCTATATGGAAGCCTTAAAGCAGGCCAATATCCCGCTGAATCAGGATTGGATCATTGAATGCCCGAAAGGCACGCAGGAAGAAAGTTTTCAGATCACCAAAGAAATTTTCGAAAAATCACCTGTTCCGGACGGGGTGTTTGCCTCCAATGATATCGCTGCGGCGGGCAGCATGATGGCACTCAAATCGCTAGGCCTTAAAATACCAGAAAATGTCGGAGTCGTTGGCTTCTCCGATTGGCAGTTTTCGGCAATGATTGACCCACCGCTTTCCACGGTTTCCCAACATGGGTTCAATATTGGTCAAACAGCCACTAAATTGCTTTTGGACCTGATCGACAAGAAAAAAGAGGCCATCACCACCAGGGAACACCGAACCATAGTGCTGGAAACTGAGCTCATTATCCGGCAATCTTCCCAAAGAAAAAAATTCTAGGTTAATTTTCATGTTGGCCGCTTTATTTGTGCAAACGTTTGAATAGGGCCATATTTTTTGTTTTGGGGCATTAATTCTTGCGTTGTTCGCCAGGGTCTGCTCCGCTTCTTTTGCCATTGTTTTTTACTTTGATTTTCCTTCCTAAATTAGATTTTTGCAATTGCCCAAATTAAAACATACAGCTTAAATTACCCATACAAATGACGGAAGTGACCAATAAAAGAAAGGGAAAGCAAAACCTTGCCATAGGAGAAGTTCAATCTTGGGAAAAATCGGAAATTGGAATCTCTGGAAAAACTTCCGAGGCTAATTTTTCGATCACTTTGTATGAAGTGCACACCATCCGGATTCAGGTGAGCAAAGACGATGATTTTTCCCCAAATCCCTACAGCGTCATTGGAAGCCCAAAAAAATTGGATTTCACTGTTGTGGAAAATGACAAATTTATTTCTCTTGAAACTTCAAAAATCCATGTTCAAATTAATCTTTCCCCATTTGGCCTGACCTTTTTAAGCCCGGATGGGATGGTTTTGAATCAAGATGATCCAGCTTTTGCGGTTTCATGGCTGGGTACAGAAGTTAGCAATTACAAAAAAGTTCAGAAAAAGGAGCGATTCATCGGGCTGGGTGAAAAAACAGGAAATCTCGATAGGGCTGGACGTGCCTATACCAACTGGAACACGGATTATTTTGCCTATGGGGTGAATGATGATCCGCTCTATATGTCCATCCCATTCTACATAGGATTGCACAATAATCTGGCTTACGGTATATTCTTTGACAACTCCCACAAGACCGTTTTCAATTTTGGTGCTTCCAACAACCGATTTGTATATTACAGTGCTGAAGATGGGGATTTGGATTATTATTTTTTCCACGACTCGACTGTTTCAGGAATCATCAGTGCATACACCACATTGACGGGACGCATGGAGATGCCACCGCTTTGGTCTCTTGGATTCCAACAGTGCCGGTATTCCTATTATCCTGATTCAGAAGTGATGACACTAGCCAACACTTTTCGTGAAAAAAACATGCCTGCAGATGTCATCTACTTGGATATCCACCATATGGAAAAGTACAAGGTATTCACCTTTGACGGCGAAAAATTCCCCAACCCAAAGGCGATGGTAAGCAGCTTGAAGGAAAAGGGATTTAAGGTGGTCGTGATCATGGATCCTGGAATCAAATCCGATCAAGATTACCTTCCTTATGCCGAAGGCAGAGAAAAAGGACTTTTTGTGGAATATCCCGATGGGGAAATTTATGAAGGACAGGTTTGGCCGGGCTGGTGTGCTTTCCCGGATTTCACCAAAACAGAAACCAGAGCATGGTGGGCCGAAAAAATGGCTTTCTATCAAGAAATCGGAGTAGATGGCTATTGGACGGATATGAATGAACCGGCTTCTTGGGGTCAGTTTACACCAAATCTCTTGAACTTCCATTATGAAGGAGAAGAAGTCAGCCATCGAAAAGCCAGGAATATTTATGGTCTTCAGATGGCAAGAGCTGCGATGGAGGGAAGTTTGCTTCACAATCCCGAAGAAAGACCCTTTGTCCTAAGCAGATCGGGATTTTCAGGTATCCAACGTTTTGCCGCTGCCTGGACAGGTGATAATGTGGCCAGCGAAGAACACATGATGGCGGGCATTCGCCTGGTCAATAGCCTGGGCCTCAGCGGTGTGTCTTTTGCTGGATATGATGTCGGAGGATTTTGTGGAGAATCCAGCAAATCGTTGTTTGCCAGATGGATGAGTATTGCCACTTTTGCGCCACTCTACAGGGCCCATTCCATGATCAACAGCAATGACGCAGAGCCTTGGTCATTTGGGGAAGAAGTGGAAGAAATTTCCAGAAATTACATGAAGCTTCGGTATCGTCTACTGCCAACTCTATACAGCGGATTTTATAAAAGCACTGTCGATGGCTTGCCGATTGCCAGGAGTCTTGCCATCGATTTCCCACATGATCCCCTTGTGTATGAAACGGCTTACCAAAATCAATATATTTTCTGTGATAAATTCCTGATCGCCCCTGTAGAAAGCACCAAGGAAATCGCCAAAGTATATCTCCCCGAGGGAGAATGGTATTACCTCTTCAATGATCAAAAATATTCGGGCAATCAGGTGATTTACGTCGATACCCCCTTGAATTACCTACCGGTTTTTGTAAAAGCAGGATCTGTACTGGCCCTACAATCAGACGTTTCGCATACAGGTGAAAAGCACGATGGGATTTTAAGACTTCATTTTTACAACAGCAAAGGAAAAGCCCAGTATCTGCACTACGAAGATGATGGACATAGCATGGCATATAAAAACGGTGGATTTTTCAAAAGGGAAATCGAATGGACATCCACAGGAGAAATGCTCCATTTCAGAAAATCTGAGGGGCAGTTTGCCTCAGCATTCCACTCTATAAAGCTTCTTTTTCACGGCTTGGATATCAAAAAAATCAAATTTGCTGGAGAGCTTATAACAACCAAGAAGGAAAACATGGCTTTTCTGGATAAACTTTCTGAATTCGATCCCTTACCGGATCAACTCCACCCCTACTTTGATATAGAGGAAATCCAAAGCGTCACCATTGATCATCTGGCTGAAGCCTTTTCGATTGAACTCCAATAGAAATCCAATACAACCCATAACCGTTAATTATCAATTGCCCCAAAATAATGCTAAAAATCATAGAAAAACCGCGCCTCAATTTTTGGCAGATCTGGAACATGAGTTTCGGGTTTCTGGGCATTCAATTTGGCTTCGCGCTTCAAGGAGGTTTTATGTCTCGTATTTTCCAAACCCTTGGTGCGGAGAAAGATGCGATTCCGCTGCTTTGGATAGCCGCACCCTTGACCGGACTGTTGGTGCAGCCCATCGTGGGTTACCTCAGCGATAGGACTTGGCATCCAACCTTCGGAAGGAGGAAACCATTTTTCTTTATTGGTGCAGTCTTGAGTACTGCCGCTTTGTTTTTCGCCCCTTATTCAAGTGCGTTGTGGATGGCGGCAGGATCACTTTGGATTTTGGACGCATCCATCAATATCAGCATGGAACCCTTCAGGGCCTTGGTTGCAGACAAACTACCAGACAGTCAACGGTCCTATGGATTTGTGGTGCAGACCTTGATTATCGGGATAGGCACTTGGGTGGCGAGTAATCTCCCTTGGATGATGACCCAGATCGGTATCCCGAACACAGCAGAACCAGGGATCATCCCCGATTCGGTTAAATTTGCATTTGGGATAGGCGCTTTTGTATTGTTAAGTTCCATTCTCTTTACCATTTTCAAAACCGAAGAGTACCCACCCGAAGACCTACAAATCTTCCAAAGGGAAAATGAGGAAAGCAAAGGTTTTTTCAATGGATTCAAGGAGATTTTCAAAAACATTGCGGAGATGCCTATGGTGATGAAAAAATTGGGATTGGTTCAGTTTTTCTCTTGGTTTGCATTTTTCACGATGTGGAGTTTCGCCACTCCAGCCATTACCGAACACATTTTCAAATCCACCGATACGGCTTCCGTGGCGTATAACGATGCTGCGGACAGCGTTGGGAATTATCTTGGAACCTATGGTCTGGTTTCCATGTTTTTTGCTTTGATTTTGGCATTTGTCACCAGCAAAATGAAAATCAACCGAAAATTGGTGCACATGTTCAGTTTGATCGCTGGCGGATTTGGTTTTATCCTGATCTATTATATTTCAGCGCCTTGGATGCTCCATATTTGCTTTGCTTTGGTGGGGATTTCTTGGGCAAGTATCCTTTCCATGCCCTACGCCATGCTTTCGGGTACGGTAAATCCCAAGCAAATGGGAGTTTATATGGGTATTTTCAACATGTTTATCGTAATCCCGCAGATTGTGGCTGCTTTGGGGGGCATCAATTTCTTGTATAAATTCTTGTTTGGCGAGGAAGTTATCTTTACTATGGTTTTGGCGGGGACTTCATTGATTCTTGCTGGATTGTGTAACCTTCTGATCACCGATAGAGGCGCCACACATGATGTTTGATCTCCACTTATCCATCCCAAAGGATGCACATCCAGAATTGAAATTTGTTTGATTTAAAGAGATTATATTAGAATTCTCAATGGAGCAATAATTTCGAAAAAATTTGATTATGGAAACTATAAGAATCATAGGCGTACCAGAACATTTTAATTATGTGTGGGAAAAAGTGGTGGAAAGTCAACCTTTTTTAGATCAGGAAATCAAGCTGGAGTGGCAAAATGAATCCAGAGGTTCGGGAGAGATGAACAAGGCGATTCGGGAAGGGAACGCAGATGTCGCCATCGTACTGACAGAAAGTTTTGTGAAAGATAAAATAGAGGGTAACCCCGGAAGTATTATCGGGTTTCATGTCAAATCCCCTTTGGTTTGGGGTATTCATGTTTCCGGAAGGTCCAAAGTGACTGAATTGGGAGAATTAAAAAATGCACCTTTTCTCATCAGCAGGTTTGGTTCAGGTTCTCACCTAATGGCTTTTTTGTTGGCCGAAAGAGAAAAATGGGATTTCAGTGTTTTGGAGTTTGAGGTTATTGGCAATATGGAAGGTGCCAAAAAAAGTTTTATCAGTGATATTCCGAAGACTTTTCTTTGGGAAAAATACACCACCAAACCTTTGGTTGACCAGGGTTCTTTCAAGAGAATTGGCGAAATACCGACGCCTTGGCCCTGCTTTGTGATCGTGGCATCCGATGAATCCATTCAAAAACACCGTGAAATATTACGAAAATTGAGGGATTTGGTCTATGAAAAATCAAGTACGCTCCGTGCTGACCCTGATTTCCCGATCCAGTTGAGCGATAAATACGGGATTTTACAGGAAGATATTCAAGCTTGGCTTAAGCAAACCCAATGGGCGGAAGATTCTCGGGTGGATTTGGAGATTTTCGAAAACACAATGAACATTTTAAAAAGATTGGGATTGATCCAGAAAAAAATAAGTCCAGACAATTTTGTTTTTAAACCACTTGTGCAGGCAAAGTAATGGTGGATTTGCGTAAGGTAAGGGTTATCAAGGTACCCTTACCTTTTTCACTTTGAATTTCCATGGCCCCGTCCATCATAGGGATGATCTTCTTACAAAGGAGCAAGCCCAAGCCTGTGCCCCGTTCCTGTTCCGTTCCCATACTTGATTTCATAAGCATATCCACTCCAGTAATGGCCTCCACTTGCTCTTTTGTCATACCGATGCCATAATCTTGGATTTTCAATATAGTGTTGAGAGCTGTCTCTTCGGTAAAAACAGCTATCACCCCTCCTTTTTTGGAAAATTTAAGGGCATTGCTAATAAAATTACGCAAAACTACTTGTAACAGATCCTTGTCGGCCATTATCAACGCGTTTTCCTGAATGAGAATTTTAAAGCTTACATTTTTTGTACTGGCCTGATATTGAAATAGGTTTAAACAAGGCAGGATAACTTCAGAAACTTCCAATTCCGCCATATTCACCCTAAACCCATCCAGTTGTGTACGTGACCAATTGAGTAAATTGTCAAGGTTGACAAACAAGGCATCCACATCACGTTTTAAGGTATTGGAAATGGATTCAAATTCCTCTTTGCTCAGTTCCTTTTGATGGATCAAATCCAATACGCCTTTCAGTTGTGCAACAGGTGCTCTCAGATCATGGCCAAGAATCGAAAAAAGGGAATTCTTGGTAGTATTGGCATCTTGAAGTTCCAAAGATTTAATTTCCAATTCCTTCTTTTGAAGGTTTACTTTTACCTGCTCCTGTTTGAGGTTTATGTTGGTGACTTCGGCCTTTCTATTCAGGATAAAAAGCCAAATTAAAAATATCACGAATACAACCGCGGCAAGCGTCATAAAAAACACAGTCTTTTCCACCGATTCCAATTTGATGGCTTTAAGTTCATTCTCGGATTTTAAATAAAGAAGTTCCGTCTCTGACTTCTCTACCTCAAACATTCCCTGTACCAAGGCCAATCGGTTCATGTCTGATTCAGAATCAAGTTCTTGATTGAGCTCGATATAAGATTTTTGATAAATAAATGCTTTTTGTATATCTCCGGATTCCTCATAAGCCTTCGCTAAATTTTTATAGATTTGGAGCAATTCATCCCTAAAGGAGTTGGATCGCGCTAGCTCCAAGCCTCTTTCCAGTACTTGAATAGATTTGGAAATCTCCCCATTCTTAAGATATGCATTGCCCAATCTGTGCAACACGGAGGTTTCAAATGATTTCAATTTCTGATGCGAGCTTACTTCCAAAGAGTGCTTATAGGTATCAATGGCCTTTGACAATTCCCCTTTACCCATGTGGATATCTCCGATTACCCGATTTGTAAAACTGTAAAAATAATGAGAACCATCTTGTTCATTTACTTTCAAGGCCTCCAAGGCATAAACCATTGCCGAATCCAACTCCCCAATTAGGGAAAAATTCAATGCAATATTGTTCACACTCCTGATCTTGACATAGGGATCATTTAATTGAAGTCCCAGACCATAAGCTTCCTTGAATTTTTTGAGCGCTTCTATATAATTTTTTTGCTGGTAGTAGAGCGCTCCAAGATTATTCAGCACCATGGCTACCTCTCTATAATCGCCTTGAGAAACCCCTATGGTATAGGCAGTTCTAGAATACCTGAAAGCTGGCTCCCATTTTCCCAAACGGTAATAGATCCAGCCTATATTCCCCATTGCCCTACCCAATCCCAGACTATCTTGGAATTCTACCGCCATTTTTTCGGCAGTTTCTCCATAGGACAAAGCCTCCTCCAAATCCAGTTCCCTTAATAAAAAAGTTAGCTTGTTCAGGGCATCAATTTTTAAGGAACCATTTGGCTGTTGGCGGATTACCTGTTTCAAGCTATCCGTATTCTTTTGCCTCGCATCAGTAAAATTCGGAATAATGACGATAACAATCAAAAAAATGAAGGTTCTATACATGCTTGGAATCAGGAGCGTTATTTCATGAATATTAGAAAACAAGTTGCATATAATCAATGGATTATACAACAAAAGCGGGGAATCCGAATCAGCTTTTATTGCATAATCCATTAAATTGATCAGACTCTGAGGAGTGGTTTTTTAATTTTAATAATTCGTAATCGGGTCTTACCACCTAAGATCAAAACATTTCCCAGTTCCAATCCTGATTCATTTGAGAGATGGCATGGTGTGCTGTCAAGTCATATTGACAAGGGACAATGGAAACATAATTGTTGGCGATTGCCCATTCGTCATTGTCTTCTCCCTTATCAAAATTGACAAAATTGCCCGCCATCCAAAAATAATTGCGTCCATTGGGATCAAAGCGTTCCTCAAAAACTTCTTGCCATTTTGCATGTGCTTGGCGACAAATCTTGATTCCTCTGATGGATTCGTTTCTTTTTGGGGGAAAGTTCACGTTTAGTGCAACTCCCTTGGCCATGCCATGATCCAGTACCTGCTTGCAGATTTTGTAGACATATTCTTCCAAATGGTCAAATTCGGCCTTGGAAGAGTAATCACAAAGACTAAAACCGATAGAAGGGTATCCTTCCAAAGCACCTTCTATTGCCGCCGACATGGTTCCCGAGTAGAGCACTGAGATGGAGGTATTGCTTCCATGGTTGATGCCACTGACCACCAGATCAGGCTTTCTTTCTTTCAACACATGATGTTTGGCCAATTTCACACAATCCGCGGGTGTACCACTGGATTTGAATGCAACTACATCCTCAAAAATATCTTCTTCATATAACCTGAGTGTCTCACCGATGGTGATGGCATGACCCATTCCGGATTGTGGGCTATCGGGTGCCACGACGACTACGTCACCCAGTTTTTTCATAATGCTAACTAATACCCTGATGCCTTTAGATGTTATTCCATCATCATTTGACACAAGAATAAGGGGCTTTTTTGACATAAATAATTAATTAAGTTGGTTGTAATAAGCTGTAATCCTCAGTAAATCACCTCTTTTGTCGTGTGAAAGTCTATTTTTTCTCATGAACAGCTCGACTTCATCTGCCCTATTTCCAAAAAAATCAAACAGCTCTTTTTTCTTTTGCGAATACTTCTGGATTTTACCATCCTTGAAAAAGTAATAATTGAAGGCCAAGCGATGTGCACCCATCATTTGGGGTCCCCACATGGGGTTCATCATCATCGATCCATACATACCCACCCCTCTGTTGTCTGTGGCGATATACTCTCTACAGAGCAAAGCAATATCATCTCCCTGAGTGAGGATTTCGAAGAAAACCGGTGTTTCGTAATCTGTGGCCAAAGCATAGGGGAGCGCATAAAACACCCTTATTCCGCCATAGATTTCATCAAATATTTCAAATTGGGACACATTTGAGGCGCCAAAAGTCTCCAAGTTCTGGTCCTGCATCTGAACTAGATTGTTATCAAGATCATATTTGATATTGCCTTGAAATACCTGACCCGCATTGGTGATTATTTTCCCTTGGTGCCAAATCTGCGAAGGAAACTGATTCTGTTGTGCAATCAGATGTTGGCCCATAAAGAATATGAAAAGAGAAGAAAGCAGTATCTTATTCATATCGATTTGTTTTTTGGTGTTACTAACTAAGTAACGCATTTGGGCAAGGATTGGTTGATTGAGCATCCAATTTTATAAAACAAAATACCCCGATTGCTCAGGGCATTTTGATCATTTGTTTTTCATGATGGTATGCCCCATCTTGTCGCGCTTGGTAGCCAGGTATTTTTCGTTGTGTGGATTCGAAAGGATCTCGATGGGAATCTGTTCTACTATTTCAAGCCCATAACCCAAAAGGCCAACTCTTTTAGTAGGGTTGTTCGAAATCAAACGGATTTTGCTTACTCCCAAATCCCTAAGAATCTGAGCTCCTACCCCGTAATCACGGTTGTCCATTGGAAATCCCAAGGCAAGATTTGCCTGAACGGTGTCCATTCCCTGCTCTTGAAGTTTATATGCCTTCAGCTTATTGATCAACCCAATTCCTCTTCCTTCCTGATTCATGTACAGCACAACCCCTTTCCCCTCCTTCTGGACCATTTCCATGGCGTGGTGAAGCTGTGATCCACAATCACATCGACAGGAACCGAATATATCACCTGTAATACAGGAAGAATGTACCCGCACCATGACCGGTTCGTCTATGGCCCATTCCCCTTTGATCAAAGCCAAATGATGGTCACCGGTATTTGTTTGTTGAAAAGCGATCAGATCAAAATCTCCCCACTCTGTAGGCATACTGACGCCAATCTCGCGCTTGATCAAGCTTTCGTTTTTGAGCCTATAGGCGATTAGATCTTTGATGGAAACGAGTTTCAGGTTAAATTTTTTGGCCACTTCGAATAAATCGGGAAGCCTGGCCATCGTACCGTCTTCATTCATGATTTCTACCAAGACTCCTGCGGGCGAGAAGCCTGCAAGTCTTGCCAAATCTATGGCTGCTTCCGTATGACCAGCCCTTCTGAGCACACCACCCCGCTTTGCTTTAAGCGGGAAAATATGTCCCGGTTTCCCCAATTCATCGGGGTGAATGCTGTCGTCGATCAGTGCCTTGATTGTTTTGGCACGGTCACTAGTAGAAATACCCGTGGTGCATCCATGGCCTACAAGGTCTACGGATACAGTGAATGGGGTTTCAAAAGCAGCAGTATTACTTCCCACCATTAATTGGAGACCTAATTTTTCGCAACGGTCTTCAATCAGTGGGGCACAGATCAAACCTCTTCCGTGAGTGGCCATGAAGTTGATGATTTCCGGAGTGACTTTTTCTGCTGCACAGACAAAATCACCTTCATTTTCTCGGTCTTCATCATCCACCACGATGATTACCTCACCATTCTTAATGGCTTCAATTGCTTCTTCTATGGTATGGAGTTGATTTTCTTGAGACATGTTAGTTTGTTGAATGCTATTATTTAGAGCCTGTAAAATTACATGCTTTGTTGATGAAAACTGTATTTACCCAATTAAAGTTTGGTTTATGAACTGATAACAATCCCCAACTGCCGATCGATTTCAACCTGAAATTTCTTCAATTCCATATAAACCATCTGACTTTGGGAGATTTCTTCATCGCTGGCCTTTTGGGCTTCTCCTTCTTTGATTTTGTGAATGGCTTCTTCCAGCATTTTTTTGAGCACTTTCTGCTTCAGTCGCAAAATACTGTCGTACACCGATTTGGCAAGGTCATCTGCCTCATCGGGGGTGAAAATCTGATGTCTATCTTCCCAAAGTTTTGAAATCTCATGCCTGCGGGTGATCATATTGATGACTTCTTTTTTTACCTCTGGGTCAGGTGAATCCAAAAAATATTCCGGTCTGGGAAGCAAACCATCCGATAAGGCTTTTTTGTAAATCACGAGAATATTGACAAAAACCGGGGTCTCGAAATTCAATTCCGCTGTTTCCTGGAGTAAATATTCGCACACACGCAGGTCTTCCGAGACCATTTCAAATCCATAACTGACCAACATCCGCATCATTTCCCTTTCCTGGGCCATAAGCTGGGTAGTGTAGGAAACCGATTCTTTTTGAACGGGAAGATAGTCCTCAACGGGAGTTTCATTCTCCTCCCTTTGTTCTCTGTAAAACTGATCCTTCTGAACCTTCAAAAGGATTTTGTTCAATTCGATCTGGATGATCTCCTCTTCTATCTCAAGAAGATTGGCCGATTGGCGAATGTAAACCGAGCGAATAATCGGATCAGGGATTTTGGAAAGGCTTTGGACGACTTGTTTGATCAGGTCAGCCCGCTTGATGGGATCATTGGATGCTTCTTCAGCATACAAACTGATCTTGAAGGCGATAAAATCCTTTGAAAATTTTGCCAAGTATTCCTGAAAGGCGTTGGACCCGACCTTCCTGGAATAACTGTCTGGATCGTTTCCCTCCGGAAAGACGACAGCTTTCACGTTAAGCCCACCTTCCAAAAGCATGTCAATCCCCCTCAAAGACGCCTTTATTCCTGCAGCATCCCCATCAAAGAGCACCGTTACATTGTCCGTAAATCTTTTGATGAGCTTAATCTGGTTTTCCGTAAGGGAAGTGCCTGAGGAGGCAACCACATTTTCTATCCCGGAAAGATGCATCGAGACCACATCCGTGTAGCCTTCGACAAGGTAACAGTTGTCTTTCTCCCTGATGGATTTTTTGGCCTGAAACATCCCGTAAAGCACATCGCTTTTGTGATAGACTTCCGTCTCAGGGGAATTGATGTACTTGGGTTGTTTTTTGTCTTGGGTGAGAATCCTGGCACCAAAACCGATGGGTTTCCCTCCCAGATTGTGGATGGTAAAAGTTACCCTTCCCCTGAATCTGTCATACAGTCTTTCTGGCTCTCCTTCCTTTTGGAGGATCAGGCCTGCCTTCAACAAAATTTCCTCCGAATGTCCTGATTTTTTGGCGGCCTTGAGCAGATGGTCCCAACCGTCCATTGCATAGCCAAGATCAAATTTATCGATAATGGCTTGACTGAATCCCCTTTCCTTGAAGTAACTGAAACCTATGGCTTTTCCCTCCTCTTTCTGGAGATTCGCCACAAAAAAATCTTTTGCAAACCCCAATGCGATATAAAGACTCTCGCGTTCATTGAATGCCTGAATGTCTTGGGGAGTAACTTCTTTGTCTTCTTCAACCTCAATACCGTACTTCTGGGCCAAATGCCTTATCGCTTCGTTGAAACCCACCCCCTCAATGTCCATGACAAATTGGATAGGATCACCCGCTTTTCCACAACCGAAACATTTATAAATCTGCTTGGCAGGAGAAACCGAAAACGAAGGGGATTTTTCGTTGTGAAAGGGACAACAGGCCCAAAGGTTCTGACCTTTTTTCTTCAAAGGCACATAATCATTGACCACCTCCTCTATATCTGCCCGCTCTTTGACCTTGTCTGTAGTTCCTCTGCTAATGCCCATTGAATACACTTTGAAAATGCAAAGATAAAAAAAGTATTTGTGCAAAACATTAGCCTTAGAAATAGAGAAACCATTTGGATTGAAATCATGTTTCGTTTTTAACGCTAAAAGATCAATGCTATTCACCAGCCCAATCTTTTATTTAGAATAATTATAGACTAAATTGCAGCAATTATAAATCTTAAAGCATGAATATTAACAAAGAGCAGGTATTGAAAGCCCTATCCACAGTGGATGATCCGGATTTGAAAAAAGATTTGGTCACCCTGGGAATGATCCAAAACCTTGAGGCAGGGGGAAACAAAATCAGTTTCAGTGTGGTGTTGACTACTCCTGCTTGCCCATTGAAAGAAGTTATCAAGAACAATTGTGTTGAGGCTTTGGAAAAGGCTTTCGGCAAAGGTTTTGAACTCGATATTTTTATGACCTCCAATGTAACCTCCACCAGAGGGGATACACCGCTGCTCCCTCAAGTGAAGAACATCATCGCAATTGCTTCGGGCAAAGGCGGAGTCGGTAAATCCACGGTTTCCTGCAACCTTGCTGTGGCATTGGCCAATTTGGGTGCAAAAGTGGGGTTAATCGATGCGGACATTGCGGGACCATCTGTCCCCATCATGTTCAACGTGGAAGGAGAGCAACCCGCTGTGAAGCAGGTGGATGGCAAGAACACCATTTACCCAATTGAGCAATATGGTGTAAAATTGATGTCTATTGGGTTTTTGACGCCGGCGGATTCTGCCGTGGTATGGAGAGGTCCTATGGCAAGCTCAGCTTTGAAGCAATTCATCTCTGACGTAGCCTGGGGAGAACTTGATTATCTATTGATCGATCTTCCACCTGGCACATCTGATATTCATCTCACAATGGTGCAAACCATCCCCGTAACAGGGGCCGTGATTGTGACCACTCCTCAAAAAGTGGCCATTGCCGATGCTACCAAGGGTTTGACCATGTTTAGACAGCCACAAATAAACGTACCTGTTTTAGGTGTTGTGGAAAATATGGCTTATTTTACACCTGATGAATTGCCTGAAAACAAATATTATATTTTTGGAAAAGAAGGAGGACAAAAACTTTCCGAAAAATTCAATGTTCCTTTTTTGGGAGAAATCCCAATCGTGCAAAGCATCCGTGAAAGTGGTGATACGGGATACCCAGCAGTATTGAAAGATGGGATTACTAGAGAAGCTTTTTCCAAATTGGCTGAGAGTGTCGCGAGACAAGTTGCGATCAGAAATTCGGAAAAATCAAAGACAGAAGTGGTACATGTAAATTCCTAAAAATAGAATGAATACAGACATATTAAATAAAGTGGAAGAGGCGTTGGATACTA
Source organism: Rhodonellum psychrophilum GCM71 = DSM 17998 (assembly GCF_000381545.1). Taxonomy (GTDB): domain Bacteria; phylum Bacteroidota; class Bacteroidia; order Cytophagales; family Cyclobacteriaceae; genus Rhodonellum; species Rhodonellum psychrophilum. The sequence goes on from NZ_KB906675.1 coordinate 222,714, forward strand.
TCAGACCTTATCTGGAAGCAGATGGAGGCAATGTAAGGGTCGTAGAAATCACAGAAGATATGGTGCTGAGATTGGAGTTGTTGGGGTCATGTAGCTCCTGCCCAATGTCCACTATGACTCTAAAGGCGGGTGTGGAAGAAGCTATAAAACGAGCAATTCCAGAAATCAACAAAGTAGAGGCTGTCAATATTGCCCTAGCTTAAATGTAAAGTAACAAGAATGAAAAGGATATTTCTGACACTTAGGATGGGTTTGGTCTTATCCTTTTTATTTATTTTACCCATTAGAAACACTTTTTCCCAAAATTTTTTCGGGAAAGCAATTGAACATCAGCACGATGAAAAGTGCGGCGCTCTCCATTTGGAAAAAATGCAGGAAGAGCTATTGGGCATCTATGGCAGTCGGGACTATTTCGAAGCATGGATGAACGGCAAAATGCAGGAAATCAAAAGACGTCCTGCCGCCCAATTCAAAACCCAAAATGGGCCTAGAATTATCCCAGTTGTTGTTCATGTCATTCACAATGGTACTGCCATAGGCGAAGGTGCCAATATTCCGGAGGCACAAATACAGTCCCAAATCCGAACATTGACAGAAGATTTTAGAAGACAAAATCCAGATATCGGCAGTACACCTTCTGAGTTTTTGGGAGTAGCTGCGGATGCACAAATCGAGTTTGTGCTGGCAAAACAGGATCCTCGGGGATTGCCAACCAGTGGAATCATGCGGGTCCAAGGGCCAAAATCCACATACAGCCCCAGCGATGCGGGCTTAATCGGACAGTTGGCTTTATGGCCACCGGATGAATACTTGAATATTTGGGTCGTGCCCCTGACCTCTCCATTTATTGGATTTGCGTCATTTCCAATTTCAGAATTGCCTGGCCTAAATTTCCCTTCCAATCCGGCCGAAACTGATGGTGTGACCATCGATTATCGTTATTTTGGGGAAGGAAACAATGCTGTCAGTGGTTCTCGCGGAAGAACCGCCACACACGAAGTAGGTCATTTTTTTGGACTGAGGCATATTTGGGGAGATGGGGATTGCAGTGTGGACGACTTTGTTGCAGACACGCCTTTACAGGGTTCTCCAAACAATTCTTGCCGCTTGGACAATCCAAGATTTTCGTGTGATCGCAGGGACATGGCCGAAAACTACATGGACTATACCCCTGATGCCTGCATGAATATCTTTACTGTCGGGCAAGTCGCCAGAATGAACGTGGTTTTGGAGTTCAGCCCCAGAAGATCTTCCTTGGTGAATAACAGGGCGACAATCGTCCCCCAATTGGTCAGCAATGATCTTGGTTTTGAAAGGATCATAAATCCACAGGATTTCATATGTACCAATCAAATCACCCCACAAATCCAAGTATTCAATTCTGGAACCAATCCAATCACCACTACCCAAGTTGAGATCAAAAACAATGGTGTGGTCTTGGAGACAAGAACATTCTCGGTAAACCTTACCACTGGTGAATCCACCATTCTCACTTTCAACCCCATCACTTTGAATCCTACGGGGAGCAATGAATTTGAGTCGAATATCCTGTTTGTCAACAACACTATTGACAATAACCCATCAAACAATCGGATCACATCCACTCCAAGTTTACAGACTGTCGTCTCACTGCCCTACTCCTATATCCCTGCTGATTTCAATACCAAATGGGTCATCGACAATCCAGATGGTGGCATCACTTGGGAACAACGCAACATGAATATATCAGGCGTAACCCAAAACGCCATTATGATCCGACATTATGAATATGACGGGGCAGGAGAACTGGATTATTTCATTTCCCCACAATTAGACCTGTCAGCCTTCCCAAATGCACAGTTAACTTTCAATTTGGCTCATGCACCATATGAAGCCAACGGTTTTGGTGATGCATTAATGATAGCGGTTTCAACCGACTGCGGAAACACCTTTGATATCTTGAATCCTCCCTACAACAAAGGCAGGGATTTTCTGGAAACATCTGCCCCCACTTTGGACGAATTTGTCCCTGTTTCAGAAAACCAATTCAGAAGGGAAATTGTCAATTTGGCCAAGTTCTCCGATTTCGGAAATGTTAGAATTGCATTTATCAGTAGAAATGGATACGGAAACAATATTTATATAAAAGACATTGAAATCCTATCTCAAGAGACTTTCCGATATGCCGTAAGAATCAATGAATTGGTGGAACCGAAGCCCATTACCAACGGAGAACATAGACAGGAAACTCTTTCCATCACGAATACCGGAAATCTCCCAGTCTCTGGATTTATGTTTACCAGACGGACAAACAACAATTCCCCACAATCCTTTCTTGCACGGGGTTTAGCACTTCCTGCTGGAGGAACCACCAACATCAACCTACCCAAGTCCACTTCCATGGGAATGAATTCATTGGGATATGCGCTGACGGCTCCAAATTTCGATCAAAACGACAGAGACCCAAGTACTTTGCTCAGGTATGTGGTACAAAATACAGAAAGTACACGTGCACCTTGGCGACAAAATTTTGACAATGCCACTTCCATCGGTCCTTGGGTAACGGTGAATCCCGAGAATAATTTTGAAGCTTGGGATTTGGCGGCCTTGCAAGTGGGTTCGACTGGAAGCAATGTTGCCAGAATCGATGCGCAACAAGCGCTCAACAGTTATTGGTTAGGCTCTCCTACCTTTGATTTGAGCATTAGCAGTCAAGCCAGTGTCTTCTTTGATAGGGCATCTGGCCCGGTTTCGGCTGGCACTGTTTTCAAATTGCTTGCCAGTAAAGACGGTGGTGTGACCTATCAGGAAGTATATCGAAAAACAGGAAATGAGATCAGCACCGTCCAGACAGGGCAGGTTAATCCAAATTCCTCAACCGACTATATTCGAGACTATGTAAATCTGACGGCCTTCGCCGGAAAAGGAAACGAAAAGAGTAGATTGGCTTTTGTGTTGGAAGGAGGCGAGGAGACAAACAGTACCTTGTACCTAAACAATGTCGAATTATTTCTTGCCGCAAATGAGGAACCTGTAAATCCAGGCTTGGGAAACACAGTCATTTACCCTAACCCGGCAAGGGAAATCTTCAATATCGCCTTTAATCTGGAGACTTTTGAAATGGTAAATATCCAGATTTTCTCAGCTACAGGAGCTTTGGTGCAGGACATTGATTATCCAAACACATTGAATCAGACATATTCCTTCAGCTCCCAACTCTTTTCTAAGGGATTATTCGTCGTGAAAATCACCAGCAGATCCATTACCGAAACCAGAAGGCTTATCCTGTATTAATTCCCTCATTTGAAAAAACCAGCAATTCCAAACAGTCTTGATTGAAATCTTTCAGGATTGTTTGAAATTGGGTACAGGATTTGCGCCCTGAATTTCAATTCAAATGAATACATTTGTGTTTGAAATTCAATTTTATTCAAACGCTATACGTTAGCTTAAAAAAAATACTACTCAATGGGTACCATAAAAGACTCCCTCAAAAAAATAAGTATTCATATTGCAGTCGTTATAGGTATAATCCTAATCCTTACATTAATTTTCCTCAACGTCTTTTTGCCTAACTACACCAATCATGGCCAGACGGTAACCGTACCTGATCTGGAAGGTTTCGAATATGCGGAGCTGGAGAAATATCTCAGTTCAAGGGATCTCCAGTTGGAGATCTCCTCAGACAGTGGGTTCAATGCTGAAAGCAAACCTCTTTCGGTAATCAAACAATCTCCAAAACCAGGAAGTAAGGTCAAGCAGGGGCGTAAGATTTATATCACCCTGAATGCCAAGAATGCCCCCTTGATCAAAATGCCGAATTTGGTTAACAGTCTCCTAAAAAATGTCCAGGAAATCTTGGCCAACAACGGATTGGTGAGAGGTGAAATCATCTATGTCCCAGATATAGGGATCAATGTAGTGCTTGAACAAAAATACAGAGGCAGAAACATCCCAGAGGGATTCGAAATCGCCAAAGGCTCCCAAATAGATCTTGTCGTCGGAGATGGATTGGGCAATCAAATCCTGGATGTTCCCAACTTAGTTGGTATGGATGAAATAGATGCGGAATTTTTGATTATCGGATCTGGATTGAGAATGGGAAGGATCAATTATGTCTCAACGGATACTGTTCCACAGGGCACCATTTTGCAGCAAATGCCCCCATTCGGTGCTGTAGTGAAAACTGGGGAACCAATTGATCTTTGGATCTCTGAGATAACCAAAGCCACCAATTTTTGATGAAAAAGGCAATAGCCATATTCTTGCTTAATTTCCTGTTGATTGCATTTTCAGGTAGCTGGAAGGCTTTTGCCCAATTCTCACAATTGCCTACGCCAGAAAGAGTTAAGGCTCAAAAAACCAAAAATCAAAATTTAAAAATAAAGGAATCTCCACTTAACATTCCTTTTTGGGATGATTTCTCAGCAGATGCAATCGATACTGCCAAGTGGATGGTAGAAGGAGTCACCAAGTCCAACACAGTAGGGAATTCCCCTCCGAGTTTGGGTGTCTTGCTTTTGGATGGGGTAGACAATACCGGTAAACCCTATGCAAATGCCCCGACAGCGCAGGGATTGACAGATCGAATTACCTCAAAACCAATTGATCTTTCCAATCTGACATCCCAGGAAGCAAATACTTTGTTTTTGAGTTTTTACTGGCAAGCGGGAGGAAAAGCGGAATTGCCGGATGCTAGGGACGAATTGACCTTGTTGTTTTTGGATGGCCAGGGTATTTGGACGGAAGTCTGGAGCCAAGCCGGAGGTTTTGAAGATAACCAACAAGTATTCACGCCTGAAACAATTGCTGTCCCCCCCTCCTATCAGCATGCCGCATTCCAGTTCCGCTTTCAAGCCCGTGGAAGAAGTTCAGGACCATTTGACAGCTGGCTTTTGGATTATGTGTTTCTGAACAAGGACCGGTCCGCAAATGCATCCTTTTTTGACGACCGATCCCTCACCAGTACGAATGACAGACCATTTGAAAAGCACAGTGCCGTCCCCCTTTTTGAATTGAAGAGGAATCCGGAAAGATATTGGGCTAAAACCAGAAATGAGTTCAACAACCTCAGCAATCGATTTAGGGCAATGGAATTTACGGTCGAAATCAGGGAAAGGAACAGCCAAGCTATACTTCAAAAGATTAACAATAACACACCTTTCAATCCTGTACCCTTGGCACTGGAAAGACGTTCTTTTTCCAGCAATGATTTTCTCAACATCAAACTTCCTGATACCCAACAAGATTGGGAAATCCTAACCTATCTCAGTTCCGGCGATGAATTTCTCTTCAAATTGATTGATGGAGACACCTTGTTTTTTGATGCCGTCGATTATCGGGTCAATGATACGGTAAGAACAACACTTCCTTTGAGGGACTATTTTGCGTATGACAATGGATCAGTGGATTATTCGGCAGGAATCAACCAAAGGTCTGGGATGCTTGCTGTTCGGTATGAAATCGATGAATTGACCTATTTAACAGGCATAAGCATCAATTTCACGAATTTCAACCAAGTAGGCAGAGGTGTGGATTTGATGGTCTGGAATGATCTGGATGAACCACCGGTAATCGTCAAAGAAATTCTGATCCCAGAGAGTAGGGACATACAGGAATTCTCCTTTTTTGAATTCGACACCAATGTCCAAGTAAATGATATTTTCTTTGTGGGGTTTATGCAATTTACCAATGATTTCATTCACGTCGGTTTGGACAAAACCAAGGACAATGCAACTGAGATTTTCTATAATGTCAGTGGAAGCTGGCAACAAAACGAAAGTGTCACTGGTTCGCTGATGATTCGGGCACATTTAAATCCAGAGGCACCTGTCACCGAAGAATCAGAAGCGCCTCCAAAACCAGTTGCCTACCCAAATCCTGTCGAGGATAAATTATTTGTAGAAGGAGTGTTTGATTCAATCGTGATTTATGATTCATTTGGCAGGATATTAAACTTGGCCTCTGAGGATTTCCAAAAAGGAAAAATCATTAATTTTGCGGGACTTCAGAAGGGTGTATATTTAATTAAGCTTATCATCAACAAAGAACAAACATCAATTAGAATTTTAGTAAAATAGGATCAAAATGGAAGATATAACCGTAGAAGAATTAAAAGAACGCTTGGATAAAAACGAAATATTTCCTTTTATCGACGTTCGAGAAGAATGGGAATACGAAGAGGATAATCTTGGTGCATTGAATATCCCATTGAGTACTTTACCCCATCAGCTGTCAGAAATCGAAAAACACAAAGGGGAAGAAATCATCGTACACTGTCGCTCAGGAGCTAGAAGTGGAAATGCCAAGAAGTTCTTGGAAACCAAGGGCTACTACAAAGTTAGAAATGTACTTGGAGGAATAATTGCTTACAGAAACTTGGAGGAATAATTGGAAAGGATTGATCGATGATACAATCCTAACACTCTGAAATAATGACCACTTGCAAACAACAAAGAAGAGGGCTATTGAGTCCTCTTCTTTGGTTTATTAACCAGTCATAAAGGGTTGTGGGGTAAAACAAAGGATAAAAATCAAAATAGCGATCCAACCAATTATTTTTCTCTTTCTATCCAGCTCCTTGAGACCACTGACTTCTGGATGGACGATGCCCATCACCCTTCCCATCAAAAACCCAAAGAAGAGCCAACCACTGTATCCTTCGATAGTAGGGAAATAGAATGCCAGTAAATATTGTACTGTGGCCAATACCAATACAATTGCCCACCTCATCTGTAATGGCAGTCCAGCCTTCTGAAAACAGATAAACAGAAAGCCAATATAGAGTGGTAATGCAATGATAAGACTACTGAACTCATGATAGGGATTGATAATGCCCAGCCCTGCATAAAACAAAAAGGCAGTATAGAAGGCCAATGATATGTTTTTATGAATCCTTGGGAACAAACCAAAAATCACATGTCCCCCATCCAGTTGCCCAATGGGCAGCAGATTGAGTGCGGTAAAAAAAAGGGCCAGATAACCGGCAAAAATATAGGGATAATGGATGATTTCTGACATGTTGGGCATCCTTTCGGGATCCGCAAGTATCTTTTCCATTCCATAAAACAAAAGGTTATAGCCCATTTCCAGTGTGACATATCCTTCTTCTGCAGTGTGTCCCTCAAAATCTGGATCAAGGTATTCTGGATGGATTTCATAGATGTAATCCGCCTCAGGCAAATGTGTAAATCCATAAACCAATACAGCAAAGGCGATCACGAATCCCGCAATAGGACCTGCAACCCCTATATCAAAGAATTTTTTCCGGCTATTGATAAAACCTTTCATTCGGATGATGGCGCCAAAGGTTCCTAGAGATGGCACACCCAAAAAACCCAACCAAGCAGGGATAAAATAAGGCAAGGACGACTTCACACGATGCTTGATCGAGGTGAGCAAATGTCCCATTTCATGGATAAACAAGATACCGATAAAGGGAATCGAAAAATGAAGTGATTTCAAGAAGTATTCCCAGGTAAGGAACCCATCGTCTTTTCCAAGAATCGATTTTCCAAAAAGCCATTCCCCACCAGCAAGGGTGGTCGCGATCAAGGTAACAATAAACAGTATTCCGTGTCTAAGATATTCTTTTTTACTATACATCCTGAAAAAAACGAATTAGGGCTTTGTCGTGATTGATATGGAAAGTTTGTAACCCAACTTTTTTGGCCCCATTTAAGTTCTCCAAAAGATCATCAAAAAACAGGGTTCTTTCAGGTTGAACCCCAAGTTCCTGGATAACGGATTTATAAATTTCCTCGTCGGGTTTCGACAACCCCATTTCGTGACTGAAAAACACCCTGTCGAAAAGGACATTCAGGGAAGCCTCACCAGTATCCTCCAAGAGGATTTGATCCAGTTTGTCAACATGTATACTGTTGGTATTGCTCAGGACGGCAAGCCCAAAATCCTTACCCAGTTCCTTGATCAGTTCGATTCTTTCCATGGGAATGTGTTTGAGCAAGCTGTTCCATAGCTCATCGATTAACGCATCGCTCCAATCCTCCTGAAAATGATTTCTTACTGCATTTCGAAATTCTTCTGCACTGATCAAGCCCTTTTCAAAGTCTTTGTGAAATTTGGCTGGAAAAAAACTATTCGTCAATATGTGCTTATCATCGGTAAGTAGATTTTTTAACGTATTGATAGTAAATGCATAATCAATATCAATAATGACATTCCCCAAATCGAAGATCAAAAAATCGATGTTTTCGAGTTTTTTCATTGTGCGCAAGTTGTATAATTAAAACCAAATATGTAACATTGCAATCCGAAATGCAAGGTTTGGCCTTGAATTTCATGTTTCAATTCCTGCCCATGGCTTACCCAATAGTGATCGGGAGAAAAGGTCTTGAAATTTAAAATAATTGGGCCTATAGCTCATTCGGTTAGAGCAACTGACTCATAATCAGTAGGTGCTTGGTTCGATTCCAAGTGGGCCCACTTTTGATGCCACCTCTTTTGGTGGCATTTTTTGTTTATGGGACATTTTTTCCTTTATATCCTCTTTTCAACCCAATTGGATCGCTTCTATACAGGAGTGACCACATTAGCTGTACAAAAAAGAATAGAAAACCACATCAACAAGAAGTATGGGGGCATAGTATCGGTATTTGATTCTTAAAAACTGGTGTGTAAAATTGGTTGTACCATGAGAACATTGGAAGGAAAAGTTAACTAAATGGCCTAAATCCGGATTGTTTGACTCTTGAAACAGAATCAAACTCACTGTTTATCAACCAAAAAAATCATTGTTGACCCAAAGAATGTTGGTAGCGTTTCCAAAATTCTTTGGGACTGCAACCGATTTCTTTCTTGAAGGCATTAAAAAATGTAGTCCTGGAATTGAAACCTGAAAGTTCGCCGAGTGCCTCTACGGTAAAATCATCCAGGTATCCATGTTCAATTTTTTCTATGGCAAATTTGATTCTGTATTGGTTCAAGAGCTCATTGAATCCCTTGCCAAATTCCTTGTTTATTTCTTGTGAAACCAATTTGGGCGGAATTCCCAGCTTAATTGAAAAAAGCATGAGGGTCATTCCCTTTTCATTAATGACCAACCCTTGCTCCAAAAGATGGATTATTTTGCCTTTCAAGCTTTCATTATATTCCTCCAAAAGAGGTTTGTCAGCCTCAATAGTAGAAATAGGCCCCGCATCTTCCAACTCGGTTGGAAGATGCGCTTTCTTTCCAAAATTCTTGATTTTCCTTCGTGGTTTGCCGAACTCCGGATATGCATTTCTCACCAAAAACATTGGCTTGAAATTTATGAATACGTTAAGCAATAAAATCCCAACCAAGGAAAGGAGACGCATCGTCATATTTACATTGGATAAATCCATCAATTCAAGCTTTTTCAAAACATCCAATACTGAAAAAATCAATTGAAAAACCACCACCCATCCCATGAAAAACAATACAATTACCAACCAACTTTGTTTCAGATTTCTTTTGAATCCCCTTAAAAGGTCAGGTCTAATTGTATAAACCAGATATACTGCATAAACAAAATAGACAGTCTGCAAAAATATTCTAAAAGAATAATGAAAACTGATCGGAATAAGACCACTTGGCAGAACATTCAAAAGTGTGGGATCCGAAACCAAAGTCTCTGCAATTGAAAGTTTTACTTCATAGGATTGCATAAAAAAAGGGATGAGTTCCAATAAATGAAACAAGGCAGGGAGAAAATGAATCCAATCCAATTTCCTGAATCCTGTGGTATTGAAAAGAGAATTCCTGATGAAAAAGTAAAAAAACGGAGCGCATAAATAAATGACTGGACTCAATACCCTAAGCAAATGGGGAGCTTCCACAATAAAACCTGCCTCAAACCAAAGAAAATAGGCCAGCAATGGCAGATTATAAAAAAACAATGAAGTATCAAGCATTAGACTATTTCTAATACCTTCCTCTCTTTTAATGATCAATATCAAGCTGTTAATGACAGCTGCTGACAAAATCATTATGATGAAGAGTAGTCCAAATTTCATGTAAAAAGTTTAAATTCGGGTGAAATAGTTTTAAAATCCCTGAAATTTAAGGATTATGAAAATAAATCAAAAGCCAATTCCTACAAAAAACCGCAAAAAACGTGAATAACAAATAAAGAAGAGTGGATTTGACAGGATGCCCATTTAACCACCACCCACAATCCATTTATCTTTAGGGTTATTTGGACCCCTTCAGAAAATGAAACCCATGGTTATCTTGATTTCAAATTGTTTGACCTTTCTTGTCCTTTTCCATAATAACATCCATAGCGGCTGAATAGGATATCACGTGATCGAGATTTAAATGAATTTGACACTAAAACCACTATTTTTTTAGGCTCAAAATAGGTAGCCCGGAAAAGATCCTTAAGCCATGATTGAATTCGGGATTTTCATTGCCTCCATTTCAAGCCTTCCTTCTCCATTTCCTCCAACAAAATCCGGGCGTCATCCACCCAATCCGCTTCGATCAACAGACGGCTTGCCCTGCAAAAACATTTCAATCTCTTTCCTTTTTTGATTCTCTCAAAGGGAAAAGGATTTGGATTTTGAAGTAAAATCGAATCAAGCTTGGCGTCTATCCTTTTCTCCATTTCCTTCAGCTCTGCTATGATTCTGGGTAAATTCTCCATTGTTTATTTAATTGACATTTATAAGTCAATATATTAAACATTAATCCTATTGAAATCAAATTTCCAATGCTCAAAAGCATGGCTTTTACATAAATTCAATAAAAAGGGAGCCTTGGCAAACCAAAGGAGCCCGCAAGCAATTTTCTATTTTACAGATGCTTCCATTATTGTATTTACTGGACTCGGCTGCAGCAAAGCACCATTTGTGACATTGGATTTTACACATCAGACACTACATGGTTAAAAATTCTGATATCGAAAAAAAGCACAAAATGATGTTTAACTTTGACTTTTAGAATTCAATTTCCGCCATAGGTTTTGAAAAATCTGTTTTCTGACTCCACTGTTCCTATCAATATAATTTCTCCATCTTCGGGCAATACCAGTGAAGGTTCTGGATTGATATTCATGGAATCCTCTATTTTGACGGCGATCACGGTACAGCCGGTCTCTTTTCTGATGGAAGAATCCGCAATGGTATGGCCCGCCAATTGTTTTGGCACCTTCACCTTTATCAGATCCAAGCCTTCGGCGACCATTAAAATATCACTTCGCTGGAGAAGATTGAGAATCGTATTGGCCCCCATGGAGGCATAGGACATGACGAAATCCGAACCGGCCCTGTGTATTGTACCAATGTTCCTCTCCAAAGTAGATCGGGTAATAATCTGGATATCCGGCCTTAACAACCTGCAATAAATGGTAAGATAAACATTGACATCATCATCATGCGTCGTAATGATCACACAAGGTGAATCCTCTATACCGGCTTCTTTGAGCACTTCGAGTTCTGCAGCATCCCCGATAATGGTTCTCTTGTCTCCTTTTACCCGAAGTGGATCTTTTTCCACAATCCGATAATCCAAATTCCTGGCGGCCAATGCACGGCCGGTGGCGCGCCCAACACGTCCTCCTCCCAAAATCACCACGGGCGCACTCATGATGGCTTCTACATGGAATTTCGAATTATAAATTTCTATTTGTGCTTCGGTGCCCGCAAGTACAATCACCGTAGTTTGGGTAATTCTGGTATCAGGTTGTGCTGATTGAAATTTACCTCTTTCCCAAACGCCTACCACGCTGACACCAATCTGCTCGCGAAGTTTGGTTTCCCGTAGTGTTTGCCCTACCAAACTAGAACCCGCCACTGTAGCCTCTGCAATGAGCAAGTCACCGAATCGACCAATAACCTGGGCACTGGCATCTCCTCCACTTGCCCGTCTGGATAGGAAAACACCCATGATTTCTCCCAGTTGCAGCACATGGTTGCTTCCTGCCAGTTTGAGGATATCTACAGACGCTTCAAAATTACAGGTGGAGATGATGGGTACATCTTTGCTGATTCCCCTTACAGTGAAGGCCACGTTGGTGTTGATTACATCTGTTTCCGTAGTGGCCACCAAGGCTGCATTCTCCACCCGTCCTCTACGGTAGGTTTCCGGATCATCCAAATCCCCCAACATCACATTTACCCCTAACTCCCTAAGCCTCAAACCCTCTGCCAGGTCCGACACGAGTACGACGTAGGCATATTGGAATCGATTCAATTTTTTAATCAATGCCTCTGTCACTGCGCCGTATCGTGTGAGCACCACGTGACCTTTGGTATCCTTTGGCAACTCCCTTGGCACTTGGGCCTGTTCCTGGGCTTTCATCCAAGGGGAATAAAAGAAGTTGATAAACGTAAAGGGAAAAAGAATCAAAAGAAAAACCATTCCGGATAAAAGAACGATGACGGTAAAAAACCGACCCAAATCACTGTGAAATGTAATGTCTCCAAAACCCAGCGTGGACATCACGGTCAGCGTCCAATAAAACCCTGTTGTCCAAGAAAAAACACGTCCTTCTCTCAACATCAACAAATGGAAAATCAGAGTAAACACCAAGATCATGACCATTAAAACCAATAAAAATCTAAAAAGTAGTTTAAGATTCCGACGGCCGGGTTTGTTCTGAAGAAAAATGGTGAGTTCAGCTGAGAGAAATTTCATTGGCTAATTTTAAGAATTGGTATCACAAATGAAAAGCAAGCCTGCATGGCCATTGGCTTTTGATTTCGCTATAAATCAAAGATCATCCCAATTCTGCATTTTCAAAAGATATAAGAAAAGTAAAACCAAAAACTCTTTTATCAAAGCGCTTATATCACTTTAAATTTTTACCAATATTTCTCCCTCCAAAAACCTTTTATATTGACTTGATTTTGTAAATTTGGCTTATTGATAATTGATCTAAATAAAACAATTCCCACCAAGGTAATTGCTTAAAAATTTTCAGGATTCAATATAAACCCGCTGAGTTGTCAAATATATCCCATCCAAAAATGACCGCAGATTCAATGAAAAAAGGCAATATCGGCATCGTGAAAGCGATAGGAGATGCTGAAACCAAGTTGACCCTAATGGAAATGGGAATTCGACCTGGCAAGACCATTGAATTTCTCAACAGTGCAATTTGGGGTGGTCCCATCGCTTTTCAGATTGAAAACAACATCGTCGCAATCAGGGTTTCAGAAGCTGCTGCGATCGAAATCGATTTAATAAAAAAATAATGGGATCATCTCAAGCCATCCTCCAGACTAAAACCATTGAAGTGGCCATCGTGGGCAATCCCAATGTCGGCAAATCCACTATTTTTAATCAACTCACAGGCCTCAAGCAAAAAATAGGAAATTATCCTGGCGTCACCGTGGACAAAACGGTTGGCAGTTGTGAGATCAAAGACAAAAAATTCAGTCTAATCGATTTGCCTGGCACTTACAGCCTGCATCCAAATTCTGAAGATGAGGTCATCGCACATCGGGTGCTCAACAGCTACGATCAAAGTGAACATCCCGATTACGCGATGGTGATTGCTGATGCGTCCAACTTGGAAAGGGGACTTTTGCTTTGTTCTCAAATCATGGATTTGGGAATCCCAATGGCTTTGGTGATCAATATGGTGGATTTGGCAGAAAAAAATGGGATTGAAATCAAGGCGTTTTCACTTTTCAAATCCTTGGGCATTCCGATTTTGCTGACGGACGCCAGAAAACCAAAAGGCATCGAGGAGATAAAAGACCTGCTTTATACCGAAAATTTCCTCGAAGCACCGGGATTCATCAAAATGGACGACATCCTTTCAGAGACGTTATCCAATGCCATCCAATCAAAATTCGGACTCAAAACCTCCTATCAGGCATTTCAACTCTTGGGTTTTCAAGAACAGGAATCAATCTTAAAAAAAGAACAGAAAGATTGGCTCGAGGCCTTGGTCATCGCCCATGATTTTAACTTGGCAAAAGCCCAAATACAAGAAACCGAAATGAGATTCGGCCTTATTTCCAAAGTCCTTGAGAAGGCTACCCTCAAAAAACCCATTGAGTCCAAAAACCTCACCCGTACCCTGGACAAGATATTGATCCACCAAATCGGTGGCTATGCGGTTTTTTTGGGGATCATGTTGGTGATTTTCCAAGCTGTATTTTCCTGGGCGGAATTTCCCATGGATTTGATCGATGGCTTGTTTGCCAACATCAGTCAATGGCTTACTGAGCATTTGCCAGCTGGAGCCATCACTTCTCTATTGGCGGAGGGCATTGTTCCCGGCATCGGGGGCATCATGATTTTCATTCCGCAGATTGCCTTACTTTTCGGATTTCTGGCCATTTTGGAAGGGACTGGCTACATGTCCCGGGTTGTTTTTTTGATGGACCGGCTGATGAGACCTTTTGGACTTCATGGCAAAAGTGTGGTTCCCTTGGTTTCAGGAGTGGCCTGCGCTATCCCTGGCATCATGGCAACGAGAAATATCAGCAATTCCAAAGAGCGTTTGATCACGATTTTGGTGACTCCTTTTATGAGTTGCTCGGCAAGATTGCCGGTTTATATTATTTTGATTGGATTGGCTATGCCGAATGAAAATTATGGTTTTGTCAACCTTCAGGCCCTCACCCTGCTCTCCATGTATATTTTGGGGATAGTGGCCGTGTTGGCTTCCGCTTGGATCCTGAACAAAATCCTCAAAACCAAAGAGAAGAGTTACTTGATTATAGAATTGCCCATTTACAGGATTCCAGGATGGAAAGATGTCTTGATCACCATGTATTCCAAGTCAAAAACATTTGTGGTCGAAGCTGGAAAAGTGATCATGGCCATTTCTATTATTCTCTGGGTCTTGGCCTCTTATGGACCTTCAGAAAGAATGGCACAATTGGATACCGAAAGGGAGGTAGCCATTCAGGGTTTGGAAGGTGAGGCGCTTTTGGAATCCGAAAACAACTTTGCTTCCAAAAAACTGGAGGCTTCCTATATTGGTATCTTGGGTAAAACCATCGAACCTGTCATTAGGCCTTTGGGATATGACTGGAAAATCGGCATTGCTTTGATCACCTCCTTTGCCGCGAGGGAAGTCTTTGTTTCCACCATTGCCACCATTTACAGCATCGGTGGAGATGTGGACAATGAGTTGACCATCCGGGAAAAACTGGCCCAGGAAACAGACCCCATCACTGGAGCGCCAATCTTCAATACAGCCACCGTTTTCTCCCTCATGGTCTTCTATGCTTTTGCGATGCAGTGTATGAGTACATTGGCGGTGGTGTATAGGGAAACGAAAAGCTGGAAATGGCCAGTTATCCAAACCGTCTTCATGACCGGCTTGGCTTATTTTGCAGCATTGATTACGTATCAACTCCTATCTTAACAATACTATTATGTGGCAGGAAATCATTGTATTCAGTCTCTTCTCGGCAGTGGTCTTCTTTTGGGTGTACAAGACCTTTTTCAAGTCCAAAAACCAAGTTCAAGCAGATGGCTGCGGTTGCAGTAAATGTGGGCCAAAAAAAGCCTCCTGACTTGGCATATCCGACGATGGAAATATTCAGCACTTCTCTTCAAAAGTTCGATTCCAATCTCTGGCAATATCATTTTCCAGTGCCAGATGCCATTGCCCTGAGGCTCATAGAAGGAGACAACAAGCGGATAATCTGTAAAATCAATGATCAGGTCAGCTTCCAAGCCGCATTGATGAAATCAGAAAGCTATTGGTTTGTTCTCGTGAACAAACAACATCGGGAAGAATTAAATCTGATGAATGACCAAATTATCAAGATCAGTCTGGTGAAGGACCTTTCCGAATATGGACATGAAATGCCTGAGGAATTCCAGGTTTTGTTGGATCAGGATGATGAAGGCAATTTCCACTTTAGAGCACTGACCAAAGGCAAACAAAGGAGTTTGGTCTACCTTGTTTCGAAATTAAAGACCAGCAACAGCAGACTCAACAAAGCATTGGCAATTTTCCATCACCTCAAAGAAGTGAAGGGCAAATTGGATTTCAAATTGCTCAATGAGAAAATCAAGCTTTACAATCAACAGAATAGATAAAATTCACTTTGAAAAGGAATTTAAAATCGATTCTTTGGCGAAAACCTTTGGTGAAACCTCTGAATTCAATGTGTCTAGAATAGCTAAGCTCTTCTGATCACTGCCAATAGAATGGATATAGCCGCAACTACCAAAAGGAAATGAATGATGGCACCAATGCTATAAACAAAGAATCCTATAATCCATCCAATGATGACAATGACAGCAATCAAATACAATAATGATCTCATGCGATAAAATTTTAAGTTGAAAATATTCCAAATTCCAGATTCAAAATCCGAATTCAATTAAAATAGCTGAAAATCCTCCAAGAGCTGAAGGATTTCCAGTAAATAACTTTAAACACGATCTTTTTATATAATTAGTTTCAATATCAGTTGTCTTTTTCAAATAACCAACCAAAATTCATTTTTTTTGTAAACAGACTTTTAACCCGTTTGAGGCATTACGAACTCCTTTCAAGATTTTAATTAACTGTGATTATCAATTTCAGACTGGAATAGAAATGGTAATGCAGAACACAGATTTAAGCCATATTTCCAGTTATCAAGGATTTTAAGATCAATCCCTTGATCTTGGAGATATGGCTTTGTTCTTTAAAAACCTAATAAAATTGGCCTTCCTTAAATTGATATGGTTTCAGGCAGGATGCATAATTTTAATGGAATTTGGAAGGTTCGCCAATAAAGCCGCTCCAAAAACACCTGCACTATCCCCCAACTGGGCTTTGACAAGTGGTGTTTCGAATTCATGATTGAAAATCATTTCTTTCAGAATGCCGTAAGTTTCTGTGTAGAGGCTGTCAATATTGCTTACTCCTCCCCCCATGACAATGACATCCGGATCCACGATATTGACAACAACGCTCAGGGCCTTTGCAAATCCTGTCAAGAGTCTTTCGATTGTTTGCGAAGCAATAGGATCTGTACCCTTTAGATGATTTTCGTAAATTTTCTGTAAAGAAATTTGATTTCCGGACTGTTGGGTATAATATGCTTCAAGGGCCGGTCCTGAAAGAATCTGTTCGTTACAGCCTTGTTTTCCGCAATAACAGATTTTACCTTCTCCGGGATATAGGTAATTGTGTCCCCACTCCCCTCCTATCCCATGTTTTCCTTGGATCACTTTTCCATTGACCACCAATCCTCCTCCCACTCCGGTACCCAAAATAATTCCAAATACGACCTCGGCATCTGGATATTTGTCGGCTACCACCCCAAGTTTGGTTTCGGCCAAAGCAAAGCAATTCGCATCATTGGCAAGGACCAAAGGCATTCTCAAAATTTTCTCCAAATCCTTTTTCAAATCCCGTCCATTGACTACCGTGGCATTGCAGTTCTTCATTTGGCCCTGATGGGGAATGTACACTCCGGGAGTTCCCACTCCAATGATTTCGGGTCGGAATCCGACTTTGGCTTCCATTTGATCGACCAGTATTTTGACTTGATGCAAAATATGCTCATATCCCAAATGCGCTTCAGTGGGTACCCTCAGCCGCAATAAGGATTTGGGTTCTTGGAAAGATTTCAGGACAATCCCTTCAATTTTAGTACCTCCCAAATCAATCCCCCAGAGATTGTATTTATCAAAATCATTCATACGGATAACTCTTAACTCAAATTAAATGAAAAATTCGGAAAACTTAAACTTCCCCGTTACTTATCGGTCCAAGTCACCACACCTACCCTACTGTCGGCTGTTCCGTAATACAGAAACCAGGTATCTTTTTTGAATACCAAGCCTTCGATGAAAGTGGTACCGTCCACATATTGTCCGGATTTTTCAAAGGGTAATTCCGGTTTGATAAAAGGATGTTCTGATCGGTCCTTCAATTTCCAAGGTTCTTCAAGATCAAATAAGGCTTGTCCACCTGTATAGATTCTGTTGCCCAATTCCTTAACACCGATTGCATTGGAATTTCCTGCATTATAAAGCACGACGATTCCGTCTTCAGTCACCACAGGAGGAGGTCCGGCCTCCACCAACCAAGAATCGAAATATCCAGGTCTTGGGCTCAAAACCGGAGCCAGATTTCCCTCATGGGTTTCAACAGGTTCCCAGTTGATCAAATCCGTGGAGCTGGCCAACCAAATATGAGGGACGCCATAATACATCCAATATTTACCGTGAATTTTGGCAGCTATCAATTTCCCGTCCTTTAATTCCGTGACAATGGCACCAGACTTGGTTTCCAAATTATGGTATTTTCCGTCTTTCCAAGTTTTGAAGATTGGACCATATTTGGTCCAATTTTTCAGATCCCTGGAAGTGGCTACCGCCAATCTTGGGTATTCCCGATTCCACTGAGTATAGGTCAGCACATAGGTTCCGTCTTCGGTTTCCACGATTCTAGGGTCTTCGGTTCCACCGGTCCACTCGAATTCCTTTTGATTGTCATGGTCTGGATAAAAGACGGGTTGTTTTTTTCGGTCAAAATTAATCCCATCTACAGAGGTTGCCAAGCCCAATCTGGAAGTATGTCCCCCAATCTCTTGTTCGCCTAATTTTTCCTCAGCCCTATAAAAAAGCTGAATGGTGTCATTTTTAATCACCGCGGCTGGATTAAAAGTTGCCATGGATTCCCATTTGACTTTTTTTCCGGTCATTGGATCCTTGAAAGAAGTATTGGTAATGGGTTCGATAATTGGTTTTGGATCGATTCCTCTTGTAAAAGGCCCCATCATCCACGGTTTTTCCTGGGCAAAGACCGAAGAAGAAACAGTGAGAATGAGGGAAGCAATGAATGTAATTTGGCGTAGCATGGGATATAGTATTTTTGATTGTAAAATTTAAGGTTTTGACCTGTATAAAAATCAAGGGAATATATGAAAATTCCCTTGATTTGATCGAACAGGTTGGGGAGATTCAATGGATCAATATCCCGGATTTTGTGTGATTTGGGCACCGGATCTGTCGATTTCCCCTTGTGGAACGGGATACAGATAATGATGGTCCTGGAAATTTTTCCCCAAGGCCGTCAAAACTTCTTTGGCTATTCCCCATCTTTTAAGATCATTGAATCTATGGGATTCAAATCCCAACTCTACTCTTCTTTCATGGATAAGGGCTTCGATCGCCTGATTCTTGGTCAGGCTCTTTCCGGAGTAGGCTGGAAGTGCATCTGCAGGAACAGCACTTCCATCAATTTGAGGGCTTGTTCTGGCTCTTTCCCTAATTTTGTCGATCAGCACCAAACCACCCGTGATATCTCCGGTTTGGATCAATGCTTCTGCTTTCCAAAGGAGGACATCGGCATATCGGATATAAATCTTGTTGCCCGGGGAGTCATCATTACCTCGAAAGGCACCATCGGTGGATCCCAATATTTTATGGACCTGGCGCGCTTCCACTTCCACCGTATAAGCCAATCTTGGATCGTTTGGCTCGAAAGCCTGCAAGAAATTCTCCGAAGGAGCAACAAATCCCCAGCCAGTCAGTGCCGCCAGACCATTTCCCCTTCCAGGATTCTGGGCTTCTCTGTGGTCATAAGCCAGGATCACTTCTTGTTCCTGGAATTTTTTTGAAGCATCAAATGCATCAAAATATTTAGGGTTCAATTGGTAAAAACCATAAGCCTCCAGTTGGTTGATAAAACCCAATGTGGCCACCCAATCTTGCTGGAAAAGCGCCACTTTGGCCTGCATGGCTTTTACTGCGCCAATGGAAATCCTCCAAGGTTCTGCATCATTGGCATATTTCCTGACAGGCAAGAACCCTAGGGATTTTTCAAGATCCGCTTTGATCAATGCAAACGCATCCGCTTTTGGCGCCCTTACGGCAACCTCATACGCCTGAGAAAAATTTTCCAAGGGCTTGGTTAACAATGGGATGTCTCCAAAATTATTGACCAAATCAAAATAATAAAAGGCCCTCAGGAAATATGCTTCTCCAAGCAATCTGTCTTTCAATTCTTGGGACATATTCAACCCTGTTAAATCCTGGCTTTCAAGGCTTTTTATCGCCAAGTTGGCTCTGGAAATCCCTTCGTAGTTGTAACTCCAAACTCCATTGAAGGCGCCATTGATGGAGGTGAAATTGAAGGAAGCCACTTCATCCATCCAGGCTTGGTCTCCATCCGGATTCCATTTTTTCATCATGTCCCCAGACGCGATGTCATAAACAACGAAATCGTTTCGCAAAACCCTTCCACCAGTCCAATCCCATTGACCGATGACATTCAAAGTATTGGAGAGCAGTTGGTAAGTGGCATTCACCGAAGAAGTCAAGGATTGCACCGTTAGGTCGGTATTGATCTGATCTGGAGTAATCAATCCTATGGGTTCTTTCTCCATATAGGATTCGCAACCCATCATGGAACCGATGGAAGCGACAAAGAAAATTTTGAGTATGTTTTTCATAACAGCTATTTTTTGGATTGGAATATTGGAAGCCGGACTTTGAAAGAAGCTTTCTATTTGGTCTTGGGCCTTCAAGGAATATTCCTGGTTTTTTTTGGATTGTTAAATTGTTCCCTTAAAATGAAGCGTTTACACCCATCAACAATGTCATCGATTGTGGATAGGTACCCATATCAATCAGATTTGTCGACTCAGGGTCCAACCCTGAATATTTGGTGAATGTCAGCAGGTTTTGGCCGGACATATAAATCCTTAAATTCCCCAAACCCTTGATTTTATTGGCCGAAAGGCTATAACCAATCTCCAGATTTTTAAGTCTTAGATAAGATGCATCCTCCACAAAAATATCGGAGACCCTACTGCTTCCATTGTCCGTGAAGCTTACCCTTGGAATTGTATTGGTGGATCCTTCTCCATTCCAGCTGTTCAAAACCCTGTCAGTGTAATTGAATGGTCTGGTATCATAATCGATGATTTTCTTGAGGTCATTGTATCTTTCCACACCTGACACCCCCTGAAAGAGAACGCTGATGTCAAAAGATTTAAAACTCCCTCCAAAATTCATCCCGAAAGCCAGCCTTGGATTTGGGTTTCCGATAAAGTCCCGATCGTTGTCATTGATGATCCCGTTGCCATCCAAATCCTTGAACTTGATATCACCTGGTTTTTGGGCTGGGTTTGGCGTACCGGTGAGGTGATTGTTGATTTCTTCCTGGTTTTGGTAAATGCCTTCTTGAAGAAAACCATAGTACGCATTCAGTGGATGGCCTGCCTGAACCCTGGTCACATTCCCCACTATATAAGGAAGGTTTGGATGCAGCATATCCACAGTGTTTTTCAGGGAAGTCAAATTTCCATTGATGAAATATTTGAATGGATTGTCATTATTTCTGTAAGAAAGTGACATTTCGAAACCTCTGTTTGTGACCTGGCCAGCATTCAGGAAGGTGGCGGACACATCCCCCACAAGTTGTGGAAGTGAGATCGGCAACAAAATGTCCGAAGTGACTTTTTGGAAATAATCCAAACTCAAAAACAATTTGTTCCTGAACATTCCCAGATCCAAACCAATATTGGATTGGGTAGTAGTTTCCCATTTGAGATCAGGATTTCCATAACGGGAAATCAAATACCTGTCTGCATCCCTTCGAAACAAAGTGAGATAGGCATAATTTGGAATTTCTTGGTTTCCCAACTGTCCCCAACTCCCTCTCAATTTGAGTTCGGAGATCTTGTCGCTATTTTTTATAAAGTCCTCCTCGGAAATCAACCAACCTGCGGAAACGGAGGGAAAATACCCCCATTTGTTGTTTTCGGCAAATCTCGAAGAAGCATCCGCCCTTAGGTTCGCAGTCACCATGTATTTGTCGCTGTTGACATAGGTAGCCGATCCAAAAAAGGAAAAGAGCGCCCATTCTTCACCCAAACCGCCATTCCACAGATCCAATTCAGTTCCTCCAAAATCAAGGTACCTGAAGTTGGGTGATGTAAAATCAAATCGCTGTCTGGAGGCGTTCATTGTTGATGAGGAATTGTTGATGAATTCCGATCCCAAAAGACCGCTGATGAAGTGATTTCCAAAGGTTTTGTCGTAGCTCAAGGTATTGTTCCAGGTGATGGTCACATCCTGCCCACGCATTTCAGACAATCCATTGGGTCTGTTTTGTCTTCCCAAACCCCTATCAACTGAGGCTCCTCCTCCATCATCATCACCATAATTGGTGTTGAAAGCTTTGTTGTGTAGAAAATTGATATCAGCACCCAAATTGGTCCTGAATTTTAAGGATTTATCCTTCAGTATATTATACTCTCCGAAAATGTTCCCGAAGGTTTTGAACCTTTCCAATTTATCATCTGTGAAATTGGCCAAGGCAATTGGGTTTTGACTGAATTCATATTTCCCACTTTCGTAGTCGTTTGGACCTCTGTAAAAAGGAAGATCGGTGTAGGGGCTGTTTTCGGTATAGGTCGGATCAGAAGGATCCTTAAAAACCGAAAGCACTGGAGGTCTCAAAAATGCATGCCTGATGATTCCCGGAGCATCTCCGCTTGATGAAATCCGATCCTGCAGCGTATAAGAAACCTGCATGTTAGCACCAATGGTAACGCGGTCATTCACTTTTGAAGTGACATTGGTTCTGAAATTCAACCTTTGGAATTTGTCGTTTTTGGATACGACAATACCGTCCTGTCCATAATATCCACCGGAAATCAAGTAAGTGGTTTTGTCATTCCCTCCTTGGGTCGATAATTGGAGATTGTGCGTTTTACCCACTTCAAAAAGTTCACCCAGCCAGTTTGTGTCCGACAAATCGGTCCGGTTTTTATCCGCAGTATAGGGATTCGTTCCTGAATAACCGGCATTGTTCCAAGCTTCCTCCACTTTGTTCATGTATTGGGAAGCATTGAGCATTGTTGGGAGATTTCTCACCTTCTGGATTCCTCCGAAATAATTCACTTGAAGTCCCTGACCTTCTTTTCCTCTTTTGGTCGTGATGACTACCACTCCGGCAGAAGCCCTGGAACCATAAATGGAGGAAGCTGCAGCATCCTTCAGCACTGTCATTGATTCAATGTCCGCGGGATTCAAAAACGAAATCTCTCTGCTCGGAATTCCGTCAATGATATAAAGAGGATTGTTGTTTCCAATGGTTCCGTTTCCCCTGATTCTGATTTCAATCTCGTCCCCTGGTGCGCCGGTACTCTGCGTTACCTGAACGCCTGCTACTTGTCCTTGCAAAGCTTGAGTGACGATTGGTACTCTTCTGGATTCCAATGCAGATACATCCACAGGAGCAATTGCGCCTGAAATCGTGGCTCCTTTTTGGGACCTGTACCCCATGACAACCATTTCCCCCAATTCCGAAACATTCTCCGAAAGGCTGATATTGAATACCTCCTGATTGGAAGCATTTACTTCCTTGCTTGTATATCCGATATACGAAAAAACCAAAATTGGATTTGCTGCATTTACGGATAGGAAAAAGTTGCCGTCAATGTCAGTGACAGTTCCATTGGTGGTTCCTTTTACCAGAACAGAAACTCCCGGGATGGGAAGATTGTCCGTTTCACCCGTTACTTTTCCTTTAAGCGTTACGCCTTGTGTCGATCGGTCCTGTATCTGTAAAGCAAGTGGTTCTGCATTGATGGGACCCTGTCCTAACATCAAGAAGAGCGAAGCCAACAAGAGGGGATTTCTGAGTTTTCTTGTTCTTGAAAGTATCATATCATTTCATAGTTTGGGTAAATTGTTTTGGTGTGGATTGCTTAAGTAAAACGTTTTACTAAAAAGGCAAATAAAAACACCTACTGAAAGTGGTGTGCAGATTTGGGTTTAGTAAAACGTTTTACTTGATTCAAAGGAAGAATTAATATTCCTGAAATCCAAATAACCCATATCCATTTCTGGAAATGAAAATGAAAAGGAGAACAATCAAAACCGACATATTAAACTAAAAATCAGTCTATTACAAACATCAAAGTCATGGAAAAAATAATTACAACTTTGAGAAAAATAAAAATGTACTCCACTAAAACTCCCCGCCTATTTGGTTTTCCCAGATGCAGCACCCGACTCCAACATAGAGGATTTCCTGAGTATCAATTTCCCTGGAAGGCTGACCTGAAACAATTTAGGGCTTTTGGATCTTGATTTGAGCAAATTCAAAGTGCCTTTTATAAGCTCCTCTGCCAGTTCAGAAACAGGTTGGGAAACCACACTGATCGGGGGCGAATGGAGTTCAAACAATTCCCTGTCATCAAAAGTAATCACGCCAATATCTTCAGGTAGTCTTTTTCCCACTTCCCGCAGCACCCGCAGCCCTGTTATTGCCAAACTATTGGTCGAAAACAAAATTGCATCAATGTTTGGGTGCTCCTTCAATAAATTCTCAAAAACCTGTTTTCCCTTTGCGGACTTAACCTCGTCAAATTTAATTAGAAGTGAAATTGGATGCTTTTGATTGTTTTTGACTGCATCCATATAGCCTTCCAGCCTTTCCTTCATGGGTGAAAGATTGGATTCCAATCCCACAAATGCTATATTTTCAAACCCCTCCTCCAACAAAGACTTTACCGCCTTTCCACAACTGTTGTAATTGTCAAGAACCACATAATTGTGATTCGGGTCATTATAATGCCTGTCAAAAAGCACTATTTTTCTATTTTCGGCGATCAGTGCATTGATTTCATCCTCAAAGTCCTCCGGTGGTGTAATGATGAAGGCATCTATTTGTCTGTCCTTGAATGTGGAAAGCAATTCCAAGGCTCTTTCTTTCTTGTTCTCCGTGCTGCAATAAATGATTTTGTATCCATTGTTGAAGGCCAAGTCTTCCATTTCCTTGGCAATGGTTGAAAAAAAGGGATCTGATATATCCTCTGCCATAAACACGATGGTATTGGATTTCCCGGTTCTCAGACTTTGAGCAGAAGCATTGGGTTTGTAGCCCACTTTTTCGATGTAATCCTCTACCTTCTTGATGACCTCATCACTGATCCGGTTTTTTGCCTTATTGTTGATGATAAAAGAGATAGTCGTAATGGAAAGTCCCAATTCCCTTGCAACATCTTTGATCGATATTTTCGACTGGTCTTTCTTCATTTTGGGATTTTTGGCAGACTTTGTATGCTCTGATACTTGGTTGAGGATTGAATCAAATTGGCATGCGCAAAGAAGACCAGACAAATCAATTGAATTTATTAAGCCCACCCAATTTCAAAAACGCAAAAATTCCAAAAACTAAGTAGATTCCGAAGGGATTAATTTCTGAAAACAGACTTGTAATCAAAGGTGTCCTTGAATTTAAAGCGTTTATTGGATTCATGTTAATCTTGATTTTCCCTATATTTTAACTTCATGCCGTGAAGAAAATTCCGTAAGATTTGATCCTTGCATTGCCTGTATTGGCTTTGTTCCGGTTTGCGAAAAAAAGCACTCAACTCGTGTTTGCTGATGCGCATATCCACCGAATCAAGAATGTCTAAAACCTCATCATCTTTTAAGTTCAATGCGATTTTCAGTTTTCTAAAAATAATATTGTTGTTTAGATTTTTCTCTGCGACTGGCTGTTCACCCTCCTTTTTGCCACGCTTGTAGTTGATCAGTCCATTTAGGAAGATCGACAACTGTTTATCGTGAAGGCTTTGGTGCTCGGGGTCTTCATCACTTTTTAACCAATCACTGACCTGAGCCCTGGTAACAGGGAATTCAGCCAAGCCGAAGATTTCAATCATTGTGGAATCGCTGAAATCGAAAGTGTACCGAATACTTCGGATGATGTCATTGTTGGTCATGATGCGTTTATTTTTAACTCCATATACTAATCTTACGCTAATGTAAGGCATAAGATTGGTTTTGAAAGTGTGATTTGCATATTGAAATCATTAAAAAGCAGGAAGTTTAAATCCGATAGTCAAACCTTTGTTTGAAAAAAATCAAGAAACAAATAATCTAAGCACCCTTATCTCCATAAATTGACCCTGTTCAATTTTAATCTCACTTGAAAAAAATGAAAAGGGATAAAAACCGGACTGGGTGCTCTCTTCGCAATTGAAAATCCAATGACACTGAAATTTCAAAGTGGGAAAGCTCCATGGATGTTATTGAAAATTTTTGGTTTACAACAATAAAGCAAATAATGAATTCTCCAGCATAGCAATTCTGAAATAATTTCCCAAATTTGACTATACAAGCAACCAGGCCTATGCAATTTGAAGCCAGCTCCATCGAAGAATACTTTTCCATAATCCCTGAGGACAGAGTAATTCCAATGAAAAAACTTCGGGAGACCATCCTTTCGAATCTTCCCGAAGGCTTTGAAGAAATGCTCAATTACGGGATGATTGGGTTTGTAGTCCCCCATTCTCTCTACCCTGCTGGCTACCATTGCGATCCAAAATTACCTGTCCCTTTTATGGGAATTGCCTCCCAAAAGAGGTTTATCGCTGTCTATCACATGGGGATTTATGCGGATCCAAATTTATTGGAATGGTTTGTTGGGGAATATCCAAAACACAGCAAACTCAAATTGGACATGGGAAAAAGCTGTATACGATTCAAAAAAACAGATCAGATCCCATACGAACTCATTGGGCAGCTTTCGGGTAAAATGACAGTTCAGGCTTGGATCGATTTATATGAATCAAAATTGAAACCTTGAAAATCCAGGAAGATTGATTTTGAAAAGATAAAAAGCAGCCCAGTGAATTTGAACAGTAAAAAGGCCTTCCTTGGGCATTTTTTGCGTTATTTAAAAGGATTGAAAAATACCAATAATTTTTTTTTAAGAATATTATTGATGTAAATAGATGCATCACCATAGAATTATGCAATTTTTTAAAAAAAGGTGTAAGGATTACCATGCCAAGATGGTCGTAATTTGCAATTCAAAATAGGTGAATTTCGCTTATTTACAGAATCACATTTCTTTTTAAAATTTGGTTAAACAACAATCCAAACCAGCAAAATCATGAAAAAAATAATTTATTTAAGCGCCGCACTAATGTTTGCGCTCGTTTCTTGCGAGCAATCAAACAATGGCACCACCAACGATGACACGCTCATCGTGACCAATGACCAGTCCAATTTGTCTGCTTTGGTTTCCACTACTTATGAAGATCTGATTCAGGAAAAAGTAAAACTGGAAAAAGAATTGATGGAATTGAAAAACGAAAAGAATCTGAGGGCTGGCACCATGGCAAAAGAATTTGACAATCTTACCGCAAAGTTAGACGCAAAACTTCAAGCCATGGAAAATAAGGCTACCCAGTACAGAGATGCTGCAGAAGACCAAAAAGAAGTAATTGAAAAAGAATTTGAAGTTTTGGAAGAACAAGCTTCTGAGGAAATCGAGTACATCAAAGATAATTTCAAGAAAAAAGATTAACCCCTAACATTTGGGAAACCCAGACTTCCTGCAGGATTAGATCCAGCAGGAAGTCTTGTTTAAAACTTAACCACATTCATAATGAGAATTTTATTGTATTTGATCGCTGTGATCGTCATCATCAGCTGGATAATTGGTTTTTTTGTTTACAGCATTGGCGCTATCATTCATTTGCTATTGGTAGTCGCAGCAGTCTCCATCTTGTTTGCCGTCATTAAAAGAACCAGTTCTTCAGGGAATTAATGGGATTCTCAATGGTATTTACCAAGAGGGAAATAAGCTTCCTTTTGGCAAATACTATTGATATTCACGCAACCTGTATTTTTCGATTCGTGATTTTTTTTAAAAAAACCCTCCAATTCCCTTCTTAATTCTGTAGATCAAGATTTTTTAGGCGAATAATGTGATGTATGTACACGATTCCAAAAAACAAACATCCTTAAATCTGAAAGGTGTTTTAGGTTTCCAAATGGGCTTGAAACTACAAGAAAATCAGACTATTTGGAGAACTGGGCTTATAACCGATATAGTGAAGTCAAAATCAGCACCAATTAACTGATTATCAATTAATTCAGGTTGGATTGGGATTTGTAAGGCAAGACCCCGGTTAAATTGTAATTGAACCGTTCAATTCAGTTCGAAGAGTAAAATTTTCCATAAATTCGGTCACAAAATTTCCTCTTCTATATATGGAATAAATCCTTCTCCAGAAAGCCGGGCATTCACTTGGACACTGGATCAGTGTGATGTGATACAATAAAGTCCAATAGTATATGGAAATCCGAAGATTGATTTCAAAAAATCCAATGATTCGGGAATGAAACTACCGCAACTCCAAAAAAGACAGCTCGTCCTACGAAAACATGCTACAAAACCCGCCTCATCCTCGGTTTGAAATTCAAGGAAAGAAACCTTACCGACAGGTTACATCCATAAGGTACAGTTGACAAAAACAAAATACGCCGACAAAGAATTATTTGACTGGATCAAAGAGGCTTACGACAATCCTTAGAATTGATTCCAACCTGTCTCACGAGGAAAAATCTTCTGATTTCATCAGAAGATTTTGTTTGGTTTTAGCCAAAAAGCCATTGTGCCCAACTGTTTGGGATTGGATAAAAATCAAATTTTCTTTTTTTATTATCCTTCTATTTCCTTTACCAATTCGCCGTACCAAGATTCTCCAAATTTACGGATCAGTGCATCTTTCAGGAAAATGTAAAGTGGTACACCCAATTTGCCCCCCAGAACGCAGGCGGCACTGCATATATCCCATCTGTCGTAATTCAAGGCTTCAAACTCATCATATTTATTGATCCTGATGGGATAAAGATGACAACTGATGGGTTTTTTGAAAGTGGTTTTTCCATCTAAATATGCTTGCTCAATCCCACACTTTAAGACTCCTCTTTCATCATACAAAGCATATGCGCATTCCCTGTTCTCACCGATAGTAGGCGTTCCCTTATCTCCGTCTTTGTCAAACACCCAGGTTCCTTGTTTCTCGATCACTGCCCTTCCTTCCTCCGTGATATAGTCTTTGATCTGGGGATAAATTTCTTCAAGGATCCTCGTTTCCTCGTCTTCTAGAGGTGCACCAGCATCTCCCTCAACGCAACAAGCACCCTTGCACTTTTCCAAGTCACAGACAAAAAACTGTTCCTTGATGTCATCACTAATCACAGCATTTCCTACCAATATCATTTTAATCCTCTTCTAGTCGACCGCAAATATAATCATTGTGGGAGGTTATTTAGGCTCCTGACAAAATTGCTTTTTTTCAGCTTACCCAAAAACCACCAAAAAGGCCAAGATCCGTGGATCTTGGCCTTTTAAAAATTATCCAAGCCTTGTATTAATTTACCGCATTTATTCTTCCGGACATGGAAGAATGGTTGCCGCAGATATAAGGAGCAATTTGGTCGGCCAAATTCTGGGTTAGTGTGAAAGTGATGTTCATTCCATCTACCTGATAATTGACCTGATTATCCTTTTCAAGAGTCCCCTCAACATTATTTTGTGATAGCAAAATGGTATTGCCAATGCCTAAGATCTGGAATGGATGTCCTGCTCCTGCATTATTGATAAACTGGTACCTGTTTCCGATCTTCAATGTTAGAGGTGCATTTTCCACGTTGAGATCGGTACTGATTCCAGAGCCTGTCACTGCGGTGAATACAAATGCCCTGGCACCAATATTGGTGAATGCAACTGTTCCCGAGATCGTCTCTATGACAGGCATTGGCTCCATCTCCTTTTTATCATCCGAGCAAGCCAAAAACAAAAGACCCGACACTAAGGTCAAAAGCAAAATATTCAGTTTTAAATTTCTTGTGCGTTCCATTTTTTTTAAAGCATATACGAGGGTATTTCCAAAATTGGATTGGGCAAAAAAAGAACCGTTCCAATTTCTTGGAACGGTTCAACCCAGCACTATGAAGAAAAGCATTAAGCCTTCCAATATCTAACCCGCAGGTTTAAATTTTGTTTGTCACCAGAGTATTTTTTTTTTAAAACCTGAATTCAAAACCGGCAGTCACAAATCTCGGTAGGCCAAGTCTGATTCCTTGAGGCCTTCTATTGGATATGTATCTTTCGTCAGTGAGGTTTTTTACTGTAAGATTAAAATTGGTGTTCCATTTCGCAACATTATAATTCAAAACGGCATCCATTACAAAATAAGAAGGGATCTGTCCTATTTCTCCAGAAGAGCTAGATGCTACCGTATTCAATTCATCCGTAAATTGACTTGCTACAAAATTCCCATTCAACCTGGCCCCAAAACCAGATTGGGTTTCCAAAGTAAAAGCAGAATTGATGAAAAACTGTGGAGCATAGGGCGTTCTGTTTCCGGAGATATTGACCTCCTCGAGAAATCTATCCTCTGAAAAACTTGCATTTACGTAGGCGGCATTGAAATCATACATCAATTTGGTTTTTTTCATTCCAATTACCCTACTCAAATCAAATACAACAGCACCTTCAATTCCTTTGTGGTTTGTCGCTCCTCCATTCACCAAGCCCGTCCCCAGTCCACCTGAGGATTCGGATACCGGGATGATTTGGTTTGAAAAATCCATGAAGAATCCGGTCATTTCCACAAAAATCCAATTGTTGATATCCGTGCGTAATCCGAGTTCATAGTTCCAGCTTTTCTCAGCGTCGAGCTGATATATTTCACCTACATTAGAAATGGCATCCTTCACTCTTGGCGGCGCAAATCCCCTGTGGGCTCCTCCAAAGACGCTAATTACTTGGGTTGGTTTGTAGTTGAAACCAATACCTGGAATGATTTCAGTGATGGCATTTCCCGCCATCAAAACTGTATCCCTGACCCCAATGCCCGGAAAGCTTCTCCTGTTGATGTCTCTTTCGTAATCAAAGTTTTCAAACCGGAGCCCGGCGCTCAGCAATAATTTGTCAGTGACATTGATTTTATTTTGTACATATCCACTGAGTGCATATCCTGTTCGGATTTCATCCTCCACCAAATTGCCACTCTGAACACCCACTTTGGTACCATTCACTCTTTGCTCATAAGCTCTTTCATATAGAAAACGGGTACCAACGATCAATTCATTTTTGGCTCCAAACAAGTCGTAATCGATCTCCAGTCGAGGTTCCAATCCTGCAACCTCAAATTGCCTGTCTCTGTTTCCTGTGGAATTTCTCATAAAAACCGCTCCACCGGGAACAGCCGTATCCCCCCAAGTAACGCCCGTCCAGTTGGCCGGCGGATTGTTTGAATTGGTGTTTCTTGTAAAATCCTGCCGGTTCCAATTACGGGTGGTCGTATATCCAAATGCAGTTGTTTTCAACCTGATATTCTTGTTAAAATCATATTGGTGGCTGAAGCTCAAAGAATATCTTCTGACATCCAAGCGATCATTTGGAGCCATTCTTGTGAAATCCTCATTTCCGGCATCGAACATGGTTTGAGTCAACCCAATGTAGGTAGCGTCGGAAGTTTCATTGTAAATCCCAAGCTTTACACCCAAACTTGATTTGGGGTTGATGTTAAATAGTAATTTTGTATTAAAATCGGTGATGTCAAATCCAACGTAACCGACTTGATCTGCGCGTTTTTTCAAAAGATTTACGGCAATTCCAGTGTTCCCAAAGGTATTGCCATAGGAAACCATTCCAGAAAAATATCCCCCCTGCCCTGTTTGAATTTTGACTGCTCCTTCTTCTTCTTGTGGCGGATTGGCTGTGATGTAATTTACCACACCACCTATGGTTTGTGGACCATAAAGTACCTGTCCAGATCCTTTGAGAATTTCTACTCCCGTCATCCGATCAATGGCTGGAGAATAATACATTTCAGGCTCTCCATAAGGTGCTAAAGCAACGGGAATTCCATCTTCCATCACCAATACGGACCGGCTTCTGTCTGGATCCAAACCTCTGATCCCTATATTGACCCGCATGCCCACACCTTCTTCATCCACAACATGTACTCCCGGGGATCTTCTGATCGCTTCATTTCCACTAATCGGATTGAGTGCTTTCAATTCTTTTTGATCTATATAGGAAACTGATCCCGGAACCCTACTGAAAATCCTATCCTTATCTGCGATGACGGTGATTTGTGGCATTTCTACACCGATTTCTTCAAAAACCAAATCGAGTTTATTCAATTGGCCCAATGTCACATTCACTTCTTTTGTAAAGCTTTTAAAACCAACGGCAGAAATTTTGATCGAATAATCCCCGTCTGGGAGATCAAAAATCTGGAAAGACCCATCCAAATTGGTATAGGTGCCTTTAACTGTCCCCAACACCAAAATATTGGCAAAAGGAATGGTTTCACCATCAAGGGAGGTTACTTTCCCGGAAATAGAAACTGATTTTCCTTCTTTTTCATTGGAGATTAACCCAGTTGCCTGGGAGAAATTGGTAAATATGAGTGGAGTCAAAACCACCGCCAAGAGCACTGTGTAAATGTATTTCATACAACAATCCATTATTGTTATTTGGATTTAATTTAAATAATGATGCAAATCTATTATCTATTTAAACTTAATCCAAATAAGGATTGAGTAATTTTAATTGGATTTTTCTTTCAAACCCCAAAAAATATAGATTTCATCAATCCACTTGAATTTAGAAGGTTCGACTTCCCCTATTCCACCTTTTTGACCGAAACAAAATTTGAAAAAAAAAAGACACTTGCAGAGCATTGGAATAAAATCCTTTTATTTGCGAAGTGCAAGCCGACTTGTCGCTGTTTTCTTTTGGTACCACCGAAAGAAGAGGGAGGAAAGTCCGGGCAACGTAGAGCGCCATACTTCCTAACGGGAAGGAGCTTTGCTGGTGACGGCAAGGTTACAGACAGTGCCACAGAAAATATACCGCCCGGGTCTGGTGAAAACCTAAACCGGGTAAGGGTGAAAAGGTGGGGTAAGAGCCCACCGCCCCGACAGTGATGAAGGGGGCAAGGCAAACCTTATGGGTTGAAAGATCAAATAGGCTCCGGTCCAAGGGCTGCTCGTCCAATCCCATGTCGATATTTTTATCGATACGGGAAACCGGAGTGGGTAGATCGATTGAGCCAGAGCGCGAGTTCTGGCCTAGATAAATGGCAAGTGTCCCGTTTTGCGGGAAACAGAACCCGGCTTACAGGCTTGCACTTTTACTTTAAAACAATCCAGGAAATTATGTCGAAAATTCTGATCATAGATGATGAAAAAGTCATCAGAGCTACCTTAAAAGAAATCTTGGAATACGAAAAATACCAAATTTTCGAAGCCCAAGACGGAGAGCAAGGATTGAAAATGATTCAAGAAGAAGAGTTTGACCTTGTACTGTGCGATATAAAAATGCCCAAAATGGATGGCATTGACGTTTTGGATCAAGTTGCCCTATTGGAAAAACAGCCCCAATTCATCATGATCTCCGCACACGGCAGCATTGAAACTGCGGTAGAAGCAACCAAAAAAGGAGCTTTCGACTTTATTTCCAAACCACCGGATCTCAACAGACTTTTGTTGGCGGTCCGCAATGCCTTGGACAAGAAAAACCTGGTTTCAGAAACCAAGGTCCTTAAGAAAAAACTTTCCCAAAAATTCGATATGGTCGGAGAATCACCGGCCATAAAACAGGTGAAAGAAACCATCGAGAAAGTTGCGCCAACGGAAGCTAGGGTACTGATCACCGGTCCAAACGGCACCGGCAAGGAATTGGTCGCCCATTGGCTTCACAGCAAGAGCAATCGCTCTGACGCTCCATTTGTGGCGGTAAACTGCGCTGCGATCCCTTCTGAATTGATAGAAAGTGAACTTTTTGGTCATGAAAAAGGAGCCTTTACCTCTGCCATGAAGCAAAGGCAGGGCAAATTTGAACAAGCGGATCATGGAACCTTATTTTTGGATGAAATAGGCGACATGAGTCTATCGGCCCAGTCCAAAGTGCTTCGTGCCCTCCAAGAACATAAAATTACTCGTGTCGGCGGCGACAAAGACATCAAAGTGGATGTTCGGGTATTGGCGGCAACCAACAAAGATCTGAAAAAAGAAATAGAGGAGGGAAATTTTCGGGAGGATCTTTACCACCGCTTGAGTGTGATCCTCATACAGGTGCCATCATTGAAGGATCGTAAGGAAGACATTCCGCTATTGGTGGATAAATTCCTCGATGATATCGCAAAAGAATATGGAACGGCCAAGAAAGAAATTTCCAAGGAAGCCATCAAAAAACTCCAGGAGTTTCCATGGACTGGAAATATTCGGGAACTGCGGAATGTTGTGGAAAGATTGGTGATTCTAGGAGAAAAAACAATCTCCTTAGAGGATATAAAAAAATATGCTGACTATTGACGGTCAGCATATTTTTATACTTTTACTTCCTTTGAATCCAACGCCTTTGAATAAGCAGGGCAAGGTCTACTTGAAGCGCATGCACTAAGTACCATTATTCCAGCTGCTAACACTATAATTGCTAATCTTTTCATACTTTTTAAATTTCTAATATCAAATATGTTTATTTACTAATTGAATACAAAATTAATTCAGCATTAAATTACAGCCCCTCAACTCACTGTTGTCAAACCTTCCCAAAACCTCCAGCATGCCATCCGAGTCGATTCTACCCAAATCCTGTGTTTCCAAAAAGGCACAAGAATAAAAGTTTGCCAAGTCAATAATATTGACACCTCCTTGACTTCTGTTGGACCAAGAAAAAGGGTCATTGACATCCCGGATAAGAACGCGCATGGTGGGCGGTAAATTATATTTACCATCCCCTTTTGAATAGGCCTGTGACATCAATTCCGTCATCCCATATTCCGAATGGATTAAATCCAATCCAAAACCGGTTTTTAACAGTTGATGGATTTCCTCCCTGATCATTTCCTTTCTCCTCCCCTTCATGCCTCCCGTTTCCATTACGATCAAATTGTCCATTTTGGGTAGTTCATGTCCACCTTCCACGAGATCCAATAAACCAAAAGTAACCCCAAGCAGCAGAACTTTCCTTTCTCCACTTTTAAGGAAATGGAGTTTTTCAACCAATTCCTGATGGTTGTACAAATAAAATCCTGAATGCGCAGATCCGGATTCCTGAATAAAGTAATCGGCCATCCTGACCAAGGAACTTCCTTTTCTTTCCAAGTAAGAAGGCAACAATGCCAAAACATGAAAATCCTTAATGGATCCATATTCCCGCTCAAACAGATGCAAGGAATGCTCAAGATAAAACTCCTCAGACCAAATATAGTGCCTACTTGTGATCATTCCGGTGGTTCCGCTACTGGAATAAAACTCCTCTGAATCTTTAGGCCTCCCACTGATCACTTGATGTTCCTTGAAAAAACCAATCGGAAGAAAGGGAATTTCCTCTATGGTTGTGACGGAAGCCAGGTTTATCTTCCTGGCGTCAAGATAAGCCTTGTAAATGGGGTTGTTCCTCGCTTGAAATTCAAAAAGCTCCAAAGCTCGATCTTGGAAATCACCAAAATCCATTTGAAGCAATCTCTCGGAAAAACTTTTGAAATAATTCATCGTTTTATAATTTGTCTTGGCAAAATTGAACAACTTTACAATTGCCAGAATTCTTGTAAATTTAGAGGAGCATGATGAGTGTAAAAAATTTTACCTACAATTTATTGTTTTTAATCCTGCTGGGATCATGCATTTCCCCACCGGATAATTTCCCCTCCGTTCCAGAAGTGGCTTTTAAGGGTATGGAATTTGTTTCCACCAATAGCTCCGACTCCTTGATTGTCTCCATTACTTTCAAGGATGCCGAAGGAGATCTTGGACTCAATGCAACGGATGTGGATCCCCCCTTCAATGCCTTGGAATTCAAAAGGGACAATACAGGAGCGCTGATTCTCTACGGTAAACGTCCCTCAGAGGCTCCTCAATTCAACCCAATAGATTGGGCAGTCAATCCCACAGTCAACAACATTGTCGTTCGGGATACCGTTTGGGTCGAACAAAATCAAAATCACAACAATATCTTCGTTAAATTCTTTATCAAACGAAATGGGGTATTCAGTGAATTCCGCTGGGAAAATCCCCCATTTTACACCACCTTCAACGGTCGATTCCCAAGGATCCTGAACAACAACAATACCCAGGCTGTGGAAGGCACCATCAGGTATTCAATGCTATCCTTTGGTTGGCAATCCCTATTCAGAAATGACACAATAAGGATAGATGTTCAGATTCAGGACAGAGCGCTCAACAAAAGCAATATTGTATCCAGTCCTGAAGTAACCCTTTCCCAAATTTCAAGAAGGTAGGTTTTTGAGTGAAACTGAATTTTTTTTTTTGGGAATCCCTTAAACCCGAAACCTAATATAGGTTTCCAAATGGGATTGAACCTCAAAGAAAATCAGACGATTGGGAGAACAAATTCCGATACCAATAGGGGGCAGTTAAAAATAGCAAATACCCAATTGATTACCTGTCAATTACAATATTGAATTGTGTTCCCAATGCATAAAACAGGTTAAAACAGATCCAGCTCGAAGCATCAACAGGATTGTTTCATAGCCTTGCACAAAAAAAGACCCATAAAATATTTTATGGGTCTTTTTTTGTGCAAGGCTATTACTTAGATTTCCGGGAATCTTATGGGATCCACTTCACTCATCATTTCATATATTTTTTCCACGACATCTTCCACTGATGGTTTTGAGAAATAATCTCCGTCGGAAGAATACGCTGGTCGATGTGCCTTTCCCGCCAATGTGGCTGGCTCAGAATCAAGATAATAGAATGCCTTTTGGCCTTCAATCACCTGCTGCATCATGAATGCAGAAGCTCCTCCCGGCAAATCCTCATCAGTAAACAAAACCCTATTGGTCTTCTTCAACGATTCTGCAATCATCCCATCGGTATCGAATGGCAGCAATGTCTGCACATCAATGACCTCTATGTCTATCCCCATTTGCAGCAATTCTTCCGCTGCACTCATGACGATTCTACACATCGATCCATAAGTGACCACAGTGATGTCACTTCCTTCCCTGAGCACTTCTGGTTTACCCAATGGAACCCTGAATTCTCCAATATTGGAAGGCATTTTCTCCTTAAGTCTATAGCCATTCAGGCACTCAATCACCAATGCCGGTTCATCGGCTTTAATCAGGGTATTGTACATTCCTGCCGCCTGGGTCATGTCCCTCGGTACGCAGATCAACATTCCCCTGAGGGAATTCAAAATCATTCCGATCGGCGAGCCCGCATGCCAAACCCCCTCCAATCGGTGGCCTCTGGTTCTGACGATCAAAGGTGCTTTTTGTCCTCCTTTGGTCCTGTATTGCAAGCAGGCAAGATCATCGGCCAAGGTCATCAGCGCATAATACAAATAGTCCAAATATTGAATTTCGGCCATCGGCCTTAATCCTCTCAAAGCAGCTCCTATTCCTTGCCCAATAATGGTACATTCCCGGATACTGGTATCGGTTACCCTCAATTCGCCAAATTTTGATTGTAATCCGGCAAATGCCTGATTGACATCTCCGATCTTACCGACATCTTCGCCGAAGGCAAAAAACCGCGGATCTGTTGCAAGTAAATTATCGAAACAGGCTTGGAGTATTTCACGGCCATCGACCAGAGAAGCATCATCGGCATATTCAACCGCGATGGGCTGTATATTGCCAACCCTATCTTCTGACTGACTGTATAAATGGCTGCTGTAACGATCTTCATTGATGGCTTGCTGATTTTGATACCAAGTCCTCAGTTCCGTTTTTATGCTTTCCGGTTCACTACGAAGCATCCATAAGACTCTTCGTACCGTACTGATCACATCCTTCCTGATTGGATTGAGCGTTTTGTTTAGTTCTTCTGCTATTTGTACGAATTTGGTTGATGTGGAAGGAAGGTTCTTGATTAAACTCACAGCTTCTTCCAATTCCGTTTTGATCCCTCCAGCAAATGCTTTCCAAGCGCTTTCTTTCGCTTCTTTCACGAAAGTCTTGGCTTCCTTTTCTATACGATCGAGATCTTCTTCGGTTGCAACCTCTTTGTTGATCAGGTACTCTTTAAATTTTAGGATACAATCGTTTTCCAATTCCCAAGAAAGTCTTTCCTTGCTCTTGTACCTTTCATGGGATCCGGAAGTGGAATGCCCCTGAGGCTGGGTCATTTCTATCACATGGATCAATACCGGCACATGCTCTTCCCGAGCGATCCTTGCGGCATTCTCATAGGTTCGGTCCAAACCTTCTATATCCCAACCTTTTACCACAAAAATCTCATACCCAGCTTGGTCGTCATTTCTCTGGAAACCTCTTAAGATTTCGGAAATACTCCCTTTTGTGGTATGGTATTCATTTGGAACAGAAATTCCATACCCGTCATCCCATACCGATACGACCATTGGCACTTGTAACACGCCGCCCGCATTGATTGTCTCAAAAAACATACCTTCTGAAGTAGAGGCATTCCCAATAGTTCCCCATGCCACTTCATTTCCATGATTGCTGAATTGCTTGAGGTGTTGGATTTCCTTGTTTTGACGGAATAATTTCGACGCATAGGCCAATCCCAAAAGTTTTGGCATCTGGGCTGCAGTGGGAGAAATATCCGCTGAAGAGTTTTTCATTGCAGACAACTCCTTCCACGTCCCATCATCATGGAGAAAACGGGTAGCAAAGTGCCCGTTCATCAACCTTCCTGCAGACGCTGGTTCGGCCTTTACATCTGTATGTGCGTACAACTGTGCAAAATACCCTTCGATCGTCAACTCACCTATGGCGAGCATAAAAGTCTGATCTCTATAATATCCCGAGCGAAAATCTCCAGCTTTGAAGTGTTTTGCCATTGCTATCTGGGCCATTTCCTTTCCATCACCGAAAATCCCGAACTTGGCTTTCCCCATAAAAACCTCTTTTCTCCCCATCAGGGAAGCTTGACGGCTCACTTGGGCCAAACGGTAATCTTTCAGAAGTTGCTCTTTATCAAGCACTTTTAGGTTTTTGTTTTTTGATAATGTTGCCACTACAGTCATGTTTAGATGAACTAAAAGTTAATTTGGGTTTACTGCACGCTTTGTGCAAGTATTTCAAAAATAATTAAATTTGCTATTTTAACAAAGCTCCAGACAGAATGATTGTGAATTTTTTTGAAGATAAATTTTATTTAAAATACTTAAAAATTACATAAACAAAATTTTATTTTGATTTTAAATAATTCAAGGTTTTTTTTAAATACAATTAATTCATTCCGCCAACGGAAACAAAGGCTAAATCATATTTAAAAACTGTCGGAATTATTCCTCATTAAACTTTAAAAGTTGAAATAATATGAAGTTAAATGTACTTGAATAAAATTAAATTTCAAATAGGTCCCGATTTCCTATTTGAATCAAAATAAGTGATCGGATTGTGTTCTGAAAATGGATTCCCTTATTATATTTACGCACACTATTTAATAACCCAAATTACAACTTTATGATAATCGGTGTTCCAAAGGAGATAAAAAACAATGAAAACAGGGTTGCCCTCACCCCTGCAGGCGCAAAAGAACTTGTCAAAAGAGGACATACCGTGTATGTTCAGCACAATGCAGGTGAAGGTAGCGGATTTACAGATGCGCATTACACACTGGCAGGTGCTTTGGTACTCGCTTCTATTGAAGAGGTTTACGGTGTTGCCGAAATGATTATCAAAGTAAAGGAACCCATTGAGCCAGAATACAAACTGATCAAGGAAGGTCAATTGCTTTTCACCTATTTCCACTTTGCCTCCTATGAGCCTTTGACCAAGGCGATGATCGCGAGCAAAGCTGTTTGCCTGGCTTATGAAACCGTTGAAAAAACAGATAGGTCTTTACCCCTTTTGGTACCCATGTCTGAAGTAGCTGGTAGAATGGCGATTCAAAAAGGAGCCAACTACCTTGAAAAACCACTTGGAGGAAGAGGTATCCTTCTTGGTGGTGTTCCAGGTGTTTTGCCTGCTAAAGTACTTATTCTTGGCGGTGGTATCGTGGGCACACAAGCAGCTTGGATGGCCGCCGGTCTTGGAGCTGACGTCACCATTATGGATGTTTCCCTGCAAAGGATGCGCTATCTTGCAGACGTGATGCCTGCAAATGTAAAAACCATGATGTCCAATGAATACAACATCAGGGAAATGATCAAGGATGCCGATTTGATCGTCGGAGCAGTTTTGATCCCTGGTGCAAAAGCTCCGCATTTGATCACCCAAGACATGTTGAAGGACATGAAACAGGGAGCGGTCGTGGTAGATGTGGCCGTGGACCAAGGAGGTTGCATCGAAACATGCAAACCAACTACTCATGAAAACCCAACTTACGTGATCGAAGGTGTGGTGCATTACTGTGTGGCCAATATGCCGGGTGCAGTGCCTTATACTTCGACTTTGGCGCTAACCAATGCGACACTACCCTATGCCATTCAATTGGCGGATAAGGGGTGGAAAAAAGCAGCTCAGGAAAACCCAGAGTTGATCCCTGGTTTGAATATCATCAACGGAGACATTGTTTTCGAAGGTGTGGCTCAGGCTTTCAATGCGCCTTACGTACCTGTAAATAAATATTTGGAGGATTAATTTTTTCAAATAAAACATTAAAAAACCCTCGAAGCTTCATGCTTTGAGGGTTTTTTAATTTAAAATTTGGGGTCTTTTTTTTTTAAAACCAATAACCAATAACATAGAATCCCAAATTCGGTATTTCAACCAGAAATATGCATTCCGTTTCCTAATGGGTCTGAAACTTAAAGAAAATCAGGCTATTGGGAGAATGATGCGTAGCGCCGAGATTTGGCGAAGTCAAAAAAAATTAACAACTCACTGATTTTTAGGAATTTCAGATTAGAATAAAATTGGCAATGCGTAACAAGGGTTTAATGGAAAAAGCTAAAGGGGGAAGACCAGACCAATTCCATTCTGAGTCAATTCCAGTTTATTGAAAATCTTGGGAAGGTTTTGTCCGTTCTGATGATGAAAAACGTACATGACCACATCAAATCCCATCAAAAAAGCTCCTTGAAGCACGATAGACTTGCCGAAACCCTTGAATTGGTCTTTTTCCAACCTTTTCCCCCGCTCCAAAAGAAACAAGCCTCCTGCCATGTAAGCCACATCAAGCGCAGCATTGACCAATAGGATTTTTTCTATCCCCTGCTGCGCCTCCATGGTTGCCCAAAATTCCGAGTTGGGAATTTCCTTGGTTGCTTGGTAATACCCAAAACCAGCAATGGCCAAGTTGACCGAATTCCAATAAATATTCATTTGATGGAAACCTTTTGTTTCACCGCTTGTCCTACCGGCCATTACCCCACCTACAGCCATATTTCCAGCGGCCCACAAACCCAGAATCAGCATTCCTTTTTTGTTATAGTCCAGGCGGGTCTGATTGAATTCCATCGCCCCCATTTCATTTTGGCCATTGACAAAACCAAAACTGACCAGTATCAATATGAACACCATTCAAAATCGATTTGATTTGTTGTCTGTTTTCATTATTTTCAGGTTAATAATAAGTGTTTGTCCAATGCATATTTAAACAATCGTATTCCGAAAACTACAAGTACAACTGCTGTCACCCTATTTAAGTTTTTCATGACCTTGGGCGTTACCAAAGGACGAAGTTGTTTTGCGATGTAAGCTTTCAACAAATCAATGCTGAATACAGTCAGCAATAAGCCGGTGTAATACACGAACACGTCCACTTTCCGGAAATCCGACTTGAGGTTGACAAGTCCAGCGATTGAGATCCAAAAAAGCAAAACAAATGGATTGATGCCATTGATGCCGAAACCCTTCAGAAACCCCATCTTTTTTAGTGGTTTGGCGATGGGAATGCCTCCGGAATTGGGTCTTAAAGGCGCCTTTTTAAAAAAAGTAACGACTCCGAATCCAATCAAAACGACCCCACCAAAATAACCCAATACAATTTCGAACATCGGGTTTTGAACAAATAAGCTTACCCCAAAATAAGTGATCACCACATAAAGCAAATCACTGGTAAAGATCCCGAGCGCTACGATGGCTGCATACCTGAAACCGCTTTCGATGCTGCTCTGGATTAATGTAAAAAAGACCGGACCGATCATAGCGGACAATATCATGCCCATACTCAAACCTTCTAACAAAGCTTGGCTCATAAATCAATATTATTTACTTTCAAAAAATAAAGCCATGCCTCTGCTTTTTCTCCTTTTAGCACCCTGGGAAATTTGTTTTGACCTCCCTCTTTTCCCTGTTCCCTCATCCAATTGTAAAAAATAGAGGGTGAAAGAACCGTTAAATGAACAGCTTTCAATGCATGTTGTCTTTCTACCCCATAATCGTCATTCAGGGTCATTAAATGTGAGTCAATCCTTTTTAATAGATCTTCTTTGCTAACGGAGTCGTCGGTTCCCACAAACCAATGGTGCGCAAAAAGCCCTTCATGTGCAAGTCCCAAAACCGTAAACTCACGGACATTTAAATTCAGTTCCTCCGAAACCAGTTCGATGGCATGATTCATATTGTCCACAGAAAGATGTTCGCCGCAAAGACTCAAAAAATGCTTTGTTCTTCCTGTGATGACGATTTCACATTTTTCTTTGGAAACGAATCGAATCACATCACCGATCTGATACCGCCATGCGCCTGCGCAGGTCGTGATCAACAGTGCATAATCCACACCTTCTTCCACCTCGTCGATTTTAAAGGTTTGGGGATCTTCGCGTAACTCTCCTTCCTCATTAAAATTTTTCTCATTGAATGCAATAAACTCAAAGAAAACCCCCTGATTCAGCACCAATCTCATGGACCTTTGGTTTGGGATGGCTTGATAGGCCAAGAAACCTTCAGAAGCCAAGTAGGTTTCCATATAGACAAGTGGCTTTTCCAACAGCTTTTCAAAACCCTTTCTGTAAGGTTCGAAGGAAACTCCTCCATG
This sequence comes from Rhodonellum psychrophilum GCM71 = DSM 17998, assembly GCF_000381545.1. Taxonomy (GTDB): domain Bacteria; phylum Bacteroidota; class Bacteroidia; order Cytophagales; family Cyclobacteriaceae; genus Rhodonellum; species Rhodonellum psychrophilum. The sequence goes on from NZ_KB906675.1 coordinate 265,296, forward strand.
GACGTAAATCATCAAATTGGGCCAGATGTCGTGAATGGTTTTAAGTTGATATCTTTGTATGATTTTTTCCAGTAGGATCTGAAGCCAGGCAGGCACACCTACGATGATCCCAATATCCCAGTTCGGGGCTTCTTCAACGATTTGATCCAGTTTTTCTCCCCAATTTTTATTTTTGGAGATTTTGTTTCCCGGTTTATAAAAGCGCTGGAACCAAATCGGAAGGTTTCCTGTGGTAATCCCACTGAGATCTCCGGAAAAAAAAGTCCCGTTAAAATCCAAATCTGTGCTGCCTCCCAGCATTAAAATTCCCTTAGTAAAAAGATTGTCAGGCAAATCATATTTTGAAAGCGTTAACATCTGACGTACCCCAATTTTGCGGATGGCTTTGACCATGTCTTTGGTGATGGGAATGTATTTGGAAGAAGCACCAGAAGTTCCCGATGTCAGGGCAAAATATTGGATATTGCCAGGCCAAGTGATGTTCTTCTCTCCATTTTTCAACCGGTGCCACCACTCCTCATAAATCTTTTCGTAATTGTAGATGGGTATATTCTTTGAAAAAGCTTGGTAAAAATCGCCGTTTTCTTTTTTGAAGAACTTCAGTATTTGATCAAAATGATATTTTTTAGCTATTTCGGTATGCCTTGCTTTGATCATTAACTTTCTCAGCTCATTCTTTTGGATCTCCAAAGAGGAACTGAATTCCTGCTCCAATGCGCTCCTTAATCTGATGCCTTTTTTTAGCAATGTCCCCAATATAGCCATATCTTTGTTTTCAGAGTTTAACTGTTTTTTTAATCAAATTTAAAGGAATGAGTATTAAAGAAAATCTTATTGGCATTAAAAAAGATTTTGTTCACCCGGATTGTCTCCTTGTGGCCGTCAGCAAAACCAAACCTGTCCCACTCTTACAAGAAGCCTATGATGCCGGAATCAGGGATTTTGGGGAAAATAAAGTCCAGGAAATCCTGGAAAAACACGCCCAATTGCCCTCTGACATCCGCTGGCACATGATCGGACACCTTCAATCCAACAAAGTCAAAAACATTGCTCCTTTTATCTACTTGATCCATGGAGTGGATTCTTTCAAACTTTTGAAGGAAATCAACAAACAAGCAATAAAAGCAGACAGAACCATCTCCTGCCTTCTGCAGATTCATATCGCCAAGGAAGAAAGTAAGTTCGGTTTTGACAAAGCAGAACTGGAAGATATGCTGGGTAGCCCGGAGATTCACCAACTCGAAAACGTAAAGATAATTGGATTGATGGGAATGGCCACATTTACCGAAAATGAGTCTGTCATCAGGAAGGAATTCAGAGGGTTGAAAACATTGATGGAGGAGCTGAATCAAATGGATTTACCTTCAAATTTCGACCTGAAAGAAATATCGATGGGTATGAGTGGCGATTATCGAATAGCACAAGAAGAAGGGAGCACCATGGTTAGGATAGGAAGCGCTATTTTTGGTCAGAGGAACAATCATTGAAATGAAAAAAGGAAAATACATCCGCCTGGCAGCTATTTTGGGGGCATTGGCCGTTGCAATCGGCGCATTTGGTGCACACGGCCTTTCGTCCATTCTCGAAAGTACAGGCAAACAAGCCACTTTTGAAACTGCCGTCAATTATCATTTTTATCATGTCTTTGCGATTTTCGGCACCGCCATTCTTTTCGAAATATTCCCCGAAAAAACGCTCTTAAAAAAATCCATTTGGCTTTTTTTCGTTGGCATCATCATCTTCTCAGGTTCTCTGTATATCCTTGCCCTGACGGGAATAAATATCTTAGGAGCGATCACTCCTTTAGGTGGAGTCGCTTTCATTTTGGGCTGGACCCTGTTGTTTTGGTCTTTTAAAAACCCCAAAAAATGATCGAGAATGCCAATTAAATCATTCATTTCCCTCTTATTATTCCTGTTTACTTTCCAGTTCGCCTTTGGGCAGGAGGAGGCAATCAAAAAAAGGTACCAAGGCCTTGATGAACTTTTGGGGGAGACTTCTTTCTTCGAAAACCACTTGACGGGATTTATGCTTTATGATCTTGACAGCCAATGGGTGATGTTTGAAAAAAACAGCCATATCAATTTCATCCCGGCTTCCACTATCAAGTTGCTGACCTTTTATGCGAGCCTCGTCACCTTAGGTGACAGCATCAATACCTTCCGATATGTTGCCAATGGGGATGAAATCACCATTTGGGGGGCCGGTGATCCTTCTTGGGGGTATGACATACTTCCCCAACCAAAAATCAAGGAGTTTTTGGCTCCATACAAAAAGATTAACTTTTCCGATCAAAACTGGAATTCAACTGCTTTCGGCTATGGCTGGCAATGGGACGATTATTATTATGCTTACTCTTCCGAAAGATCTCCATTTCCCATCTTTGGAAATCTGGTCACCATCAGCCATTCAAATAACATCCCCCGGGTATCCCCTACTCTTTTCAAAAACTCCCTTTCCGTGACGGATAAGGAAATGAAAGGAATAGAAAGGGATTTCCGTTCAAATGCATTTTATTACAATCCGAAATTATACATCCCTAAAAAGGAAGCTGTTCCATTCATCACCTCTCCGGAAATATTCGTGGAATTGGCCAGTGCAACCTTGCAAAAACCCATTCAACTGGTAAAAGAAGTTCTGCCCCCGGGACACAAAGTATTCAGGGGCGGAAACATTCGGCCATTATGGTCCGAAATGCTCCAGGAAAGCGATAATTTTATTGCAGAGCAATTGCTCATGATGGTCTCAGATCAGATTATGGGTCAAATGAATACCGAGCGGGCGATCGATTACATCCTAAAAACCTACCTCATGGATTTACCAGATCGTCCACAGTGGGTGGATGGCTCAGGACTTTCCCGACACAATCTGGCCACGCCGAGAAGCATGGTTGACTTAATGGTGAAGATTGAAGATCTCCTTCCCAGAAATCAATTGATGCAGCTGCTTTCGCAAGGCGGAATCAGTGGTACGCTAAAAAACAATTACAAAGCCCCTCGACCCTATGTGTTTGCAAAAACCGGAACCATCAGCAACAACCACAGCATGGTGGGGATCATTCGAACGAGCCGAAATAAATTTTATGCATTTGCTTTCATGAACAATAATTATTTGAATAAGGCCAGTGAAATCCGTCGAGAAATGGAGAAAGTATTGGTTTATGTCAGAGATTCCTTTTAATTGAAATATGGACAAAAGAATTTTCCTCAAGACACTCGGATTGGGATTAGGAAGCCTTCCCTTGGTTTCCTTCATCGGTGAAAACACCAACGAGCCCAATGCAAAAACCCTTTTGCCAAAAGCATTTCAAAAAGGGGATACCGTAGGATTGATCAGCCCTTCCGCTGCTACCGCCGAAAGGATTCAGTTTCAATTTGCCCAGGAAGCATTGGAAGCATTGGGACTTCATGTGAAATTGGGGGATAATTTAAAAAACCGAAGAGGTCATCTCGCCGGGACTGATAATGAAAGAGCCGCAGACCTAAACGGGATGTTTTCGGACAAGGAAGTAAAGGCCATCATATGTATCAGAGGCGGTTCTGGGGCTGCAAGGATACTTCCCCTGATCGATTTTTCTTTGATCAAAAAAAACCCTAAACCACTCATTGGATATTCCGACATTACCGCCCTGCACAATGCCATCCATGCCAAAACAGGTTTGATCACCTTTCATGGGCCCAACGGCTCGGGAAGTTGGAACAGCTTCAATGTAAAACAGTTTGAGGATATGTTTTTCAAGGAAGAACAAATCCTATTCGAAAACGAGCAAATCAAGGGCGACGACTTGGTCATCAAACAAAACCGAATACAAACCATCACTTCCGGTAAAGTCAGCGGCAAAATTCTTGGTGGAAACCTCACTGTTTTGACGGCATTGTCCGGCACCCCCTATCTTCCGGATTTCAAGAATTCCATCCTGTTTTTGGAAGATGTCGGTGAGGAGCCTTACAAACTGGACCGCATGTTTAGCACACTTAAATTAAACGGAACCCTGAATAAGATCAAGGGCTTTATTTTCGGTCAATGTTCGGATTGCAACCCGTCAGGCGGATATGGTTCGTTGACATTGGATGATATCTTGGATGATTACATTCTCCCTTTGGGAATTCCAGCTTACAAAGGCGCCATGATCGGACATTTGTCCAAGCAATTCATCATTCCGGTGGGTGCTGAAGTAGAGATGGATGCGGACAGGGGGATTTTCACCTTACAAAAAACGATTTTTCAAAAATAAAATTGAATAATTCATGAAAAAACCCTTATTCAGAATCCTGATTGTGGGTTCTATATTTTCACTTCAAATGGCCTGCGTCAGCTTGCAGCCTACTAGTACCGATCAAAAAGGCACCAAATCAATGGAAAATCAAGAATATACTTATCTCGCACTTGGAGATTCCTATACTATAGGAGAAGGTGTCGAAGAATCGGGTCGATATCCAAATATTACAAGATCCCTGTTGGCAAAAGAAGCCATCTTTTTTTCCAAACCCATGATCATTGCCAAAACAGGTTGGACCACAGATGAATTGGCGAAAGGAATAGAGGCTGCAAATATCCAAGGAAACACCTATGACATGGTGACTTTGTTGATTGGAGTCAACAATCAATACAGGGGAAGACCGGTTGAGAATTATAAGGAAGAATTCAGGAGCTTGCTTTTGGATGCAATTGCTTTTGCCAAAGGCGATCCCAACCGAGTGGCAGTGATTTCAATACCGGATTGGGGTATCACCCCTTTTGCCAAAACGAGAAGTACCGATCAGGACAAAGTCGGACGTGAAATCGACGCATACAACACTGCCAAAGAAGAAATAGCAGAAGAATTAAAGGTGCATTTTATAGAGATCACCCAAGAATACCGCCAAATCGGGGCTTTGCCTGAAATGGTGGTTTCCGACAATCTACATCCCAGCAAATTGGTTTATGAGAGATGGTCGAAAAAGTTGACTGCAACGATATTGGCCTCCATGGAATTTAGGTAATAAAAAAAACTCCCACGAAGACCTATTGGCCTTTGTGGGAGTTTAAATTATTCAGAGAAATTTTTATTTTCCTTTGGGAAGAACATTCGAAATCAATGACACTTTTTCGATTGGTTCTGAGGCGTTGGAATAAATCCTGACCACACTGTTTTGTTTTCCCATTTTACCAGCGGAATTGAAGCTGATCTTCAACTCAGAGGATTTTCCAGGAGCGATTGGTTCCTTTGGCCACTGAGTTGCAGTACACCCGCAAGTAACAGCCACATTGGAAATGATCAAAGGTGTAGTACCTGTGTTTTGGAAAACGAATGTATGTTCCACCTTGTCTCCCTGGGTAAGATCTCCAAAATCAATGGATTTTTCTTTGAGGGTCAATACTGGACCAGTTTGTTGTTCTTGGGCTTGTGCGGCAAAAACCACCAAGACCATCACCATAAATAAAGCTAGCTTTTTCATACTATAGATTTGTTTAATTTAATTCGTTATTTTCTTCATTTGAGTAAAACCTTTGGTGAAAATTCACCAGGAAAAGCTCCTTGGTTGCTCTTGTCACCGCAGTGTAAAGCCAACGTAGATATTCCTTGTCTACTTGTTCTTCAGTAAGATATCCTTGATCCACGAAAACGCCACTCCATTGTCCTCCTTGGGATTTATGACAAGTCAATGCATACGCAAATTTGACTTGTAAGGCTGAAAGATATGGATCTTTTTTTATCAGCGCCATTCTTTCTGACTTATTGGCAACGTCTGCATAATCTTCGGCAACTTGTCGATAAAGGGATTTGTATTCCTCTGGAGACAAGGCCGGTGTGGAACTATACAGCGTATCCAAAATCACTTTGGCTTCAAAGAACGGTTCTTCGGGGTAATCAATCAATCTTAATTCCAATGTAGCAAATCTAAGGCCATATACTTCTTCGAAGGATCGGATTTTCACCACCTCTGCAAAATCCCCATTGGCAAGAAAATTAACTTTTTCGGAATCAGCCATATAGGTATAATTATTTTTCACAATCATCAAAAGATCACCAGCATTGATCTCATCTTCAAAGAAATGAATCATCTGACGAATATACCTATTGTATTGTACGGCAGATTTATTGGAACGGGTGATCACAATTGTGTTTTCAGTACCAAATTTTTCATAAGCATACCGCAAACCTTCCTCAAGCCTTTCTCCAGTCATTTTGAAAAAATCCCTAAAACCTTTGGTTGTGAAAATAATCCGGGGCTTGTCCTTCGTGATTTCGCCCCTGAGTTGGGTGGCATTGTATAGGATGCCCGAACTCAATTGCTGTCTCATGACTTCGGTCAATTCAGTATCCTGAACCTGAAGTCTAAAATTTCTGATCAGGTAATTCGTGTCCAAACCTGGACTGTTGGTACTTCCCACAGGTGGCAGTTGGGCGGTATCTCCCACCAGCAATAAGCGATTGCTGGATTCTTGGAACACATACTGGATAAGGTCACGCAATAGGCTTCCGCTTCCCCCACCATCATCGTTGAGCATGGAAGACTCATCCACAATAAAGATGGTGTCTTTGTAATAATTCTTTTGCAATTCAAACCTTAGGCCGACTTCACCAGCTTCGCTGTTGGGACGGTAAATGATTTTATGGATCGTGAAACCAGACTTCCCACTGTAATTGCTCATGACCTTGGCGGCGCGTCCTGTTGGAGCCAAGAGTACTGATTTTAACCTTAAAGCAGGCAACGACCGGACCAAGGCTGAAATGACGGATGTCTTTCCTGTTCCAGCATACCCCCGGAGAACGAAAACATAAGAATCCCTAACCTTTGCCGTGAGGAACCCATCCATCTTGGAGAAAAACAATTCCTGTCCCTGGGTTGGGACATGTGGGAAATTTCTTTTGATCAGAAGAGAGGCTTTTATTGCCTCTTGATTATCTTTACCATCCATCGAATGCGAATCTAAGAGTATTATGATAAACTTGGAGAAAGAAATAGAAGAGAAATTTGGAGGAAGACTTCGGACCCGGGTGAATGGGGTTTTGATTCGTGACAATAAAATACTGATGATCAAACACATGATGGGGAAAGAGAAATTCCTGTGGAATGTCCCTGGAGGTGGAATGAAGTATGGAAGTTCTGCCACTGAAAACCTGAAACGTGAGTTTTTGGAAGAAACAGGTTTGGAAGTAGAGGTCTCAAATTTCTTATTTACCTATGAATATTTAAAAAAGCCACTTCATGCCGTAGAATTGTATTTTGAGGTAAAAGAGATCGGGGGGCATTTACAAATGGGCACCGATCCTGAACTGGCCCTTGACCGGCAGTTGATCACTGAAATAGGCTTCCTCAACATCGAAAATTTGGCAGTCATAAAAAAAGAGGAGAAACATCAGCTTTTTTGGGGAATAAAATCCTTGAAAGAGATAGGAATGTGGAAAGGATATTTTAATTTTGAAAATAATTCTTTAACATAGCATCTTAATAACAACACATTAATCAACCATCAATCTAATCTTGAAGTTTAAATTTATCCAATTATGACTTTACCCAGAATTTTATCAATTGTCTTTCTTGCAATTGCCCTCTTCCTAGGCTATAAACTCTACATGAGTGTAGATGATGTGGTTGAAAATGAAAAAACAATTGCGCTTACGGAAGCTAGAATCATTGAAAAACTCCAAATGCTTAGAGATGCACAAATTGCGTACCAAGCAACCCACGGTGAATATGCAGGAAATTGGAAGGACCTAGAAAAATTCATTGAAGAAGGAAAAATTTGGTTGATTCAAAGAAAAGAATCAACAACCTTGTTGGAGTATGGCAAAGAGGAAATCACTGTAAAAATTGACACTTTAGGTTCAGTAAACGTAATGGACTCTTTGTTCAACGAAAGGAAATATCCAAACTTCAACCTCCAAAACCTTCACATCGTACCTGGATCCGGTGGAAAGCAGTTTGAGTTCTTTGCAGACAAAATAGAAAGAAGCCAAAGACAGATCGGTGTATTCGAAATAAGGGATCCAGATCCAATCAATCCTAAGAGAAGGGCGAACAACAAAGAAAAAGCCTTGAGAGTTGGATCCAGAACGGATTCTTCTACAGCAGGTAACTGGGAATAATCTTGAGAGTTCAAAAAGAAAATATCCAAAATAAGGTATATAGCGATAGATTTGACATCCAAGAGGTGTCAAATCTATCGCTTTTCTTATTTACCCATCAATATGTACTGATGGGTCGGGATAGAAACGATAAAATTTCCGCAATTCACCAAGTTGGGTTTCCGGAAACGGGCAGCTTGAAAGATGCAATCAAATCGGATTTCCTTTTCAAAATGGATGTCCCTACTCAGGTATATGTCCACAATGACTCATTCAGTCTGGTACCGGGGGTCTTATATGATCCGTCATTAGATTCAGCCTACCTTTTGTTTTCTGGGGAAGCTCAAGAAAACCAACAAACATTCCATTCAAGTTTCGAAAGTTCCAAGCTCCAACTAGTTGGAAGCCTAAACCAGGAATTGTTTGATTTGATTTCCGAAAACAAGCATAAAATCTCCTTCCACCATGGTGCCTGTTCATTCTTGTCCTTTGGCCTAAAGGGAAAAACCGATTATATAGATCAGGAAATCTTAGTAGTAATCTATGATGGGTTTTGCTATTTGTCAGCATTCACCAATCAAGAACTTACACTTTTCAATCGATTTGAAGTCGATAACAAAGAAATCCTACTGGATTACATTTCAGGTGTTGCCCATCAACTTTCCTTCAATGCCAGGCACTACAGAGTTTCGATCTTTGGAGAAACGCAGGATTTTGGGATCTCCAGCAGTTGGGGAGAGCAATATTTTTGGAATTTCAAACTTCCCACTCCAAGTCTAAATCAAAGCTATCACGAAGGCACACTACTTTTCAAAGAGTCAATGCTCTTTGAATCCTTGTATGAATTCAAATAAATCCATCGCCTTTTCATGAAAAAAACAGCCATATTTCCTGGTACATTCGATCCTTTTACCAAAGGGCACCATGATATTGTCATGCGAAGTCTCAACATTTTTGATGAGGTCATCATCGGGATTGGCTATAATTCTGCCAAAAAAAACAGATATTTTGAGATAGAGTTGATGGTAGATAAAATCAAAAGTATTTACCAAAAAATGCCACAAGTACAGGTACTCATCTATAACGAATTGACCTCTACTTTTGCAAAAAAACATGATGCGGTTTTTTTGGTTAGAGGCCTGAGAAACACTACCGATTTCGAATACGAAAACACAATCAGCCAAATGAACCGAAATCTAAACCCGGATTTGGAAACCGTGTTTTTGATTACCTCTCCTGAGTTTTCAGCAATCAGCTCCACTATCATTCGCGAAGTTCACAAATATGGGGGGAAAATTGAGGAGTATTTACCTTATCAATTGTGAAGGGTCTGTTCCATTCTTAAAAAACGCTTGTACAAATACCGCATAGATGGATAGGAATTGACCAAAGCAACCTTTGCTTCATGGTGCGTCATCCAACGAATATCATCGATACCTTCTTCTTTTTGGGGTTTCATGCCTACATCATTGATGTTCTCCATCGCATACCAATAGGTCTTTTTCAAAATGCTTTTCCTGTCTTGGGTATAAGTATGCCATGTTTTACAAATCTCCGGCCCCAACTTGACCTTGATATTGCATTCCTCTTCCACTTCCCTTAATGCACAGTCCAAAGGTGATTCCCCCTTCTCGAATTTCCCCTTTGGCAAATCCCATTTTCCCAATCTAAAAATAAAAAGTGCCTTTTGTCCTTTCGTTACGATCCCACCAGCAGCTTTGATAATGGTAAACCTACTTTTTATAAATGCTGTAACTTCATTTTTCTTGGCACACACCAAGGTGACCGAATCCAAGTTTTTCAATTTTCTGTTTCGCAATAAGTAAAGCAACTTGATGATCACATCTTTAGAGGGCTCAATGATCAATACGTCATCATGGAAATCTGCAGTTGCCGGAAAATCTTGGGGATTGTCATAAATGCATTCAAAGGTTTTCTCCTCTGGCAAATCCTTTGGTAAAAGGATGTCTACCGGTTTGTCATTGATAAAAATCTTCATGGCTAGGGGTAATTCTCAATCTGGATAAAACTGAATATCTGTCAAAATTGCATAAAAATTTTCAGCCTGCACAACAGCCCCTTATTTTTTATCCATTATTTTTGGACCATGAAATTATTCGATTCAACCATCGCTTCCGAGGTAGCAGCCAAACTACTCGAAATTCAAGCCATTCGTCTTCAACCAGAGAAACCATTTACCTGGGCCTCAGGCTGGAAATCACCCATCTATTGCGACAACAGACTTTCGCTTTCCTTTCCTGATGTTCGTAACTTCATCAAAGACAACCTTGCCAAAGCCATCCGCTTACATTTCCCAGAGGTAGAGGCAATCGCAGGAGTTGCTACGGCTGGAATCCCTCAGGGAGCACTCTTGGCTGATGTTTTGGACATTCCCTTTATATATGTCCGTTCCAAAGCCAAGGGGCATGGTATGGAAAACATGATCGAAGGAAAAGTAACTCCTGGTCAGAAAGTGGTTGTGGTGGAAGATTTGATTTCCACCGGTGGAAGCTCCCTAAAAGCAGTGGCTGACTTGAAAGCTGCGGGATTTGAAGTATTGGGAATGGTCGCTATTTTCACCTATGGCTTTGAATTGGCGGAAAAGAACTTTGAGGAAGCTGGAGTTTCATTGGTTTGTTTGAGCGATTATGCGGCCATGCTGCCCCAAGCAGTTGCTGATGGTTACATTGACAACGGCACCTTGACTTCTCTGGAAAAATGGAGACAAAATCCATCCATCTGGAAACAGGATTGATCCTGTATTATAAAGATTATGGACAATGGGATTCCCAAACTGGAATCCCATTGTCGATTTTTTTGATTGAAAAAATCATGGGAATCATGGAAAACGTCTTGGGTGACTTGGGATGGGACAAATTTTTCCTCTCCGAACATGATCCATGTTAAGCGGATTTTCGAAAACCATTTTGCCAAAGAAGAGCGCTTCCTTGGTCAAGCACTAGGCTTGGGTAACAAAAAATGATTCTCTAAAACTTCTCTTCGACTCCCAGTCCGAATAAGGCAAAATCATACTTTACGGGATCTTCGGGATCAAATCCCCTAAGCTTATCCGTCAATTCTACGGCAGTTTGCCAATCAGTCTGTTTTCGGGTAATCAAGCCGAGCTTTCGCCCTACCCTATCCACATGGAGGTCACAAGGGCAGATCAATTGGTTTGGCTTTATGGTATTCCAAATACCAAAATCCACCCCTTTGTCATCCGAGCGCACCATCCACCTCAAAAACATATTGATCCGCTTGCATGCGGACTTCCTCTTGGGTGTGGCAATATGTTTTCGGGTACGTTGAGGCGCGTCTTCCAACTGAAAAAAATAATCATGGAAATTGGTAAGTAGTTGCTCCATTATGTTTGGCTCATCCTTCCAACCGATTAAAAAAGCATTTTCCAAACTCTCATGTTTTTGATAGTGCCATTTGAAGAACGCCAAGAAATATAGTGTATCAATGTCATTGAAGGTACGATGCTTGAAATTCAGAAATGGCTTAAGATCCTCCTCGGAATGATTGAGAATAAAATCATGTGGTGCATTGTCCATCATTTCGAATAATTCCAAGGATTTGTTGATGATAGTTTTCCGCTGCCCCCAAGCCAAAACCGCAGCAAAAAAACCAGCGATCTCGATATCTTGTTTTTTGCTGAACATGTGCGGAATGGAAATTGGGTCCAATGCAATAAATCCATGTTGATTGAACTGCAACACTTTTTGATCCAAAAACTCTTTTAAATCCATCCTATATCGTGACTTTTACTTCGCCACCTTGCGTACCGTCAAACCACTTTAACAACAACCAGTCGTCCTCTTTTTGCGAAAGATGCCAATCAAAGGATTTAATGGTAGTCAATTTAGTCAGTTTATCTTGGTCTGGATCGTAAAGGCAAATATCAAAATCTGGAAGATCTTTGGATTCGGTCGCATTCCATTTCTCCAATAAAAATCCTTCTTCCATGATCTTTATTTTTTTGCCAAAATAATGGTCTTCAAGCACGGAGGGTATTCCATCTGTTCTCCTAATTTGGTAACAAGCTGGACCGAACATGATTTGCTTGAATATTTTGCCTTCCAAAAGCACGCTTGAATTTGATAGAGGCTCCCATTCTGAATTTTGCAAAACAATTTCTTCTCTGTTGGGGCTCAACCTTGTCAGCAATTTGGATAATGCAGAAAAAAAATAGGTTACCCCTACAAAAAGGATCCCAAAAGTCGCCAAAACCGGATAGGAAATGATAAAAAGCATGTTCCAGACAAATCTGAAAACATGATGGATAATTAATTGAAATTTATTCATGCGAAGTGCCAATGCCGACACAAAAGTAAGCGATAAAGGTTTCAATACCAAAGCTGGGATTGTGTCCGAAAATTGTCTTCGAGAATTCAGTACAAAAAATGCGGCTAATATCACTTCCAAAAACCAAGTCCTTAACCTCAGAGTCATCTTCCACTCCCCTCATATAGACTAAAAAAAGAAGTTCTACTTGACCAAAAAAAAGACCATTGGGACAGGATTGTGTCTCAATGGTCTTTTATGGGTTAAAATGTAAATCTTTCAGTGAAAAAGGTCCAGATTAAACCCGAATTAGGCATTAGGTTTCTAATAGGAGCTGAAACTGCAAGAATATCTGACTATTTTAGAGAATAATGTAAAATCGCGATATTGTAAAGTCGAATACCATGAACAACTGAATGAATATGATGGGATTTCAGCCCAAAATTGAATTGCTTTTGCACAAAACGGGTAAATCCAATTATTAGAACGAAATCTCCACGGGGAATCTGGAATTGATTGCACGCAACTGATCGAATGCTGCTTTCGACAATTTTATAACCAACCTGCTGTTGTCTCCTGTTTCCGGTAATTTGCCGACAACCCTTGCAAAGATCGTGATGTCATTCTCTTCATTCCTTACCCGCATGATCGTTCCAACTGGTGCATCCCGATGAAGTACCAGGTATTTTTTATGATTTCCTGTCCCTTCGATGACCTCTGCCAACCCAGTCTGCTTCATGTTTTTATATGCCGTATTGGATTCCGCTTCTGCAGGCTCAGGACTACTCAAAGTACCGTTCACTCTCTCATTGTTTACGATGACTGGAACTGTCGCCTTGATCACGGGTACTGTGGAAGGTGCTGCGGCTTCCCTTCCTACTTTTAGTTTTTGTCCTACTGCGAGGTTATTGGAAGATAACGCATTCCAATTGATCAGATCGCCCATTTTTGCATTGTATTTGGTGGCTACACCAAAAAGGGTTTCTCCCGCACCAACCGTATGGGTAATCCAATCTCCTGGCACCAATGTTTCCGCATTGTTTGAGGGGGCCGCAGGTACAGAAGAAGAAGTGTTTCTCACCTCGGCGACTTTATTATTTTCCTTGGCAATAGGTTTCTCAGCTGCTTTCTTTGGCTCAGCTGAAGATTTTTCTCTGTTGGGATTTGCTGTCTCTGCGTTTTTCTGAGCGCCTACCTCCGGCTTTTCACTCGGAGAATTGGCAAGTGCTGCTCCTTCGATGATCAATGCTTGGCCAACACTCAGGTCATTTCCCTGAAGTTTGTTCCAGGACATAATTTCTCCCACTGTGATGTTGTACACTTTTGAAATGGAAAACAATGTTTCTCCAGCGGTTACTTTATGAACCTTTGCACCTGTCGGGATTGCCGTTTTGGTGATGTAAGGAATCAGTATTCTTTGGCCAATCTTAAGGCCTTGTTTGAGCTCTTCATTTTTTTGAATGATTTCATTTACAGAGGTTTGGTATCTTCTTGAAATCCCGAATAAGGTTTCTTTCTCACTTACCAAATGAACGATAAAAGATTGATTCCCTATTTTTTCGATGCCTATAGAGTCCCTTAAAACCAAATTGGATCCATGGGCAAAAAAGCCAAAAATCATAAAATACATTACCAATAGATACTTCTTCATACTTCCACAATTTATACTCGTACAAATTTCTGATTTATTTTATCAATTGCAAGGACAAAGACAAGCATGTGCCGAATATTGACAAAGGTCCGCAACATTTAACGAATGTATTTGTTTTTGGTGTGGGATTAGGCGTTAATAAAACAGCTCGTTTTAGATTTTAGTCCAGATTATTTTAAATTTTGGTATATTTAACACAAATAAATTTGACTATGAAATTTGCTTTCCCTCTGTTGTTGTTAACTTTTTTACTGTCTTTCATGCCTACTATTGCTCAAGAAAACGATAGTATCCCTGGTAAAAAGAAAGTCTATACTTTTGAAATAAAGGCGGATATAGATCCGAGAATGAACAGAAAGGTGAAATTGGCCTTGGAAGATGCGGCAAGTAAAGGTGCCGACATGATCATCATCGAAATGGATACTTACGGTGGAGCCGTAAACGACGCCGATGATATCCGAACCATGATTTTGGAAACAAACACCCCCATACACGTCTTTATCAACAAAGATGCCGCATCCGCTGGGGCACTGATTTCGATTGCATGCGACAGCATTTATATGGCTCCTGGAGCCAGTATCGGAGCAGCCACTGTGGTGATGGGCGGTGGTGGGGAAGCTGCACCGGACAAATATCAATCTTACATGAGGTCAATGATGAGAAGCACCGCTGAAGCCAAGGGACGTGATCCCAAAATCGCGGAAGCAATGGTGGATGAAAAACTCGAAGTGGAAGGAATTACGAAAGCAGGTTCGGTGGTCACATTTTCTGTGTCGGAAGCCATTGCAAATGGATTTAGTGAAGGTCAGGTGAACTCCATCGATGAGATTGTTAAAAAACAGGGCATTGAGGACTACGAGCTGATTGCCTATCAAACTTCAGGGGTGGAAACAGTGATTTCCTTTTTCTTGAACCCAGCAGTTAGCGGTTTTCTGATCCTGATAATTTTTGCCGGAATCTATTTTGAAATTCAAACTCCCGGGGTTGGATTTCCATTGGCTGCCTCATTGGTCGCCATTATCTTGTATTTTATCCCCTATTACTTGACCGGCTTGGCGCAAAATTGGGAAATCGCCGTCTTTATAGCCGGTGTAATTTTACTTATGGTGGAAATCTTCGTCATACCTGGCTTTGGGATATTCGGAATACTTGGGATTATTGGCATTCTTACAGGCCTGACTTTGGGAATGATTCCAAATGATGCTTTTGATTTCACCTTCGTTCCCTCAGGAGATCTTTTTGTTGCCTTGTTGACTGTGATTTTGGCTGCTATCGTTGCTGTTTCACTCATTTTCTTTTTGGCCCCCAAAATCAATCAATGGAAGGCATTTAGTACCATTGCTCTTTCAACTACCCAAAAAAGCTCGGAAGGATACACCTCTACATTTTATGCGGATGACCTATTGGGTAAGGAAGGTGTCACACATACCCGATTGATGCCGAGTGGCAGAGTCATGATTGAGGATGAAGTTTACGATGCTTATTCGAGGGGTGAATTCATTGACAAGGGTGAAAAAATCAAAGTCATCAGTACTGAGGGGACTTCTATAAAAGTGAAAAAAATTTAAAGTCAATAGGGCTGATTGGGGTCTTTCGCTCCAATCAGCTCTATTTTTCCTGGAATTTTCAAAATCAAGTTTTTTGTTCTGCCCTGCCTTTTTTAGCGGATGAAACCCGTGTTCTGCATTACCATTTCTAATTTAGCCTACAATTTCTATACAATTAGTTTTTGCCTGCAATTTTCAACTTCCCCAATCGGTAAATTTCAACCCCTTTGGCTTACCTAATACATATTTTAGGTTAAAACCCATTTTACGCAAGCTGATCGAGTCGGCTTTTTGAAGAGCGAAATTCCTTGTGTGATAAAATACACTGAACCTGCTTTTTGAGCGCTTTATATTTGTTATCGAAGAATTTGTGTTCAATTAAAATCAAACTTAACAAATCCGCTCAGCATGCTGTTGAAAAATTTATTGACAATATTTGGAGCATTGTTGTTCATTTACTCCAACCCAAGCACGGACCTGAAATATGATTTTGTCTCCTCCAACCAAAAGACGGAGGTTAAAAAAACTTGTTCATCAAACCCTCAAAAACAAAATTGCCCAAACAAATGTCTTCAATACCCTGCAGATACATCCAAAAATAATAAATCGGATTTCACTTCCGAATGTCCTTCAACTAGTTTTTTCTTGGGGACAATTTGGAAAATTAATTACGATACTCCTTTGACCTTGGAATCCCAAAGACCAAGGAGCCTGTCAAACCTCCACAATTCCCTGTATCAGGAACCGGATTCCAAACCTCCAAGATTTTTATTGATTTAATAATGATTGAGGAAAGCTTCCTTTTGATTGGTCCAACGAACCGAAAATCAGGATTGTCTTCCTTTTCTATTCACCCGAAACATGCAATAGTTTGACAGATAGGGTTGAAACTGTACAGAAATCAGAGTATTTGGAGATTGACGCATTTTACCAATAGGGTGAAGTCAAAAATTGAAAATAACGACTGATTGTTGAGCAATTTCAGGCTGGAAAAAAGGTAACGCATGATAAGGGTTTAATTCTTTAAAGAATCATAAATTGATGGAAAAGCTTTCTTATTTAATATTGCGTGGAATGAGTAGCCTGATATTTATCATGGCAGGACTCAACCATCTTATCCATGGCGAACAAGCCGCAAAAAAGTTGGAACAAGCTGAATTGGGCTATTTGGCAACATGGATGGCTCCGGTAGAAACACTGATTCTATTATCAGGTATAGGTCTGATTTTGGGAGGGATATTGTTTTTGATTGGCTTCAAAACCAAAATCTCCTCGCTTGTTCTTTTACTGATTTTGATCCCCATTACCCTTACCATCCAAGTTTCAGATGCGGGAACCAATGGACCTCTTTTCAAGAACATCGCCTTGATGGGTGTCTTGATTTTCTTCATCATGAACGGTGCTGTTTCTTATGGATTGGATCAGTTAATCCACAATAAAACTCAAATGAAAAATTCACTTAAAAGAAAAGATATATGAAAAACATAAAAAGCACTGTCGGAATAATGGCTTTTGCTGCATTCTTCTTTTTCCACACCTTTGTCTCGATGGCTCAGACAATTGAGACGCAGGATCCCGAACACACCAGTAAGAACTATGCTGTATTGATCAGTCAGCCCAACCATGTGGTGGCTGCCGTGGATACCGGAGAAACATTGTCTGCAGAAAGCAAATTCCAGAGAGGAGAATTTGTCATTATGGCCTGTGGGAAATCCGTTGAGGCTTTCGTAATGGGTAGCGAATTTTCGGAAGTGATCGCTAAGGGCGCAGAAGCAGGAATCAAATACCGCATTTGTGGCATGTCCCTAAAACAGTTTAAGGTTGCGCCGGAAAGCCTAATGGAAGGCCTTGAAGTGGTCCCAAATGGACTTACTTACATCTTCGAATTAAAGCGCATTGGGTATACCACATTGGAATTATAATCAATCTAACTTCAAAAAACATGATGAAATCAAAGTTGAAATTTTCGCCTAAATATATTTTACTCCCTCTTATACTCCTATCGATTGGCTTTCTTGGCTCCTGCCAATCTGGGGAAAACCAATCAAACTCAGACCAAGAAGTGGAAAAAATCACGATTTTACAGACTGCAGATATTCATGGGCAGTTGTTGCCCCATCAGGAATTCTTCATTGAAAATGACGAATTCGTCTTTAAGGTAAGAGGCGGTATCGCCAATATCCAAACAATTTTCAAGCAAATCAAGGCGGAAAATCCAGAAGGAACCATCATTTTGGATGGAGGAGACATGATCCAGGGAAGTGCCATCGCGGCACTCTCCAAAGGTGAAGCATTTGGACCGATTGTAGCCGCCATGGAATATGATTTCCTGATACCGGGGAATTGGGAAGTCGTCTATGGCAACACGCAAATGCAGGCAGTCTTAAAAGCCTACAACAAGCCGCTCATCGCAGCCAACATGTATGAGGATGCGACGGGAGAGATGCTTTTCAAACCTTATATCATCAAGGAAGTGAAGGGTGTAAAACTTGGTTTCTTGTCTTACAACGATCCGGAAATTCCTATCCGACAAAACCCAAGCTTCAGCGAAGGGCTCACGTTTAAGAGCATTGAAGACAATCTTCAAGCCATGATCAAGGAAATGAAGGAAGAAAAAGGAGTGGATATCCTGTTTTTGGTCACCCATATCGGGATTTCAAAACAGGTCCATCTTGCGGATCAGGAGATTGTAAAGGGAGTTGATTTTATTTTGGGCAATGACACCCATGAGCGGATAAGAGTTCCTTTGAAAAGAAAGTATGCCCAAGTGGTAGAGCCAGGTGCATTTGCCTCTTTTGTGGGTCGACTTGATCTTGAAGTCAAAGACGGAAAAATTGTAGGTCAGTCCTATGAATTGATTGATGTGGATCCGAAAGTATATCCGGCAGATCCAGACTTGGATAAAATTGTTCAAGAACAACTAGCGCCCTATAATGCCACTATCAATAGGGTAATCGGACATACCAACACCGCATTATTCAGATATTTGGTAGTGGAAAATGCAATGGATAACATGATCACTGACGCCGTCAGATGGAAAACTGGAGCAGATATCGCCATTTCGAATGGGTTTAGGTTTAGCACCCCAATTGTCCCGGACGAAACCGGAAAAGCGGCAATCACTTATGGAGATGTCTGGAATATGATACCGGTAAACGAAAAAGCAAAAACAGGCGTCGCTTCCGGACAACAAATCAAAGATTGGATGGAAAAAGAGTTGAACAATGTGTTTGCAGAAAATCCTCTAGAAAGATTCGGTGGCTGGCTGGTGAGATTTTCCGGAATGGAACTTACCTTCAATGCAAACGCACCCAAAGGAAACAGGGTGGTATCCATTTCCGTGGGTGGCAAGCCGCTTGACTTGAAGAAAGAGTATACATTAGCGGCTTGTCTGAGAACAGGGGAACCCATGGATGTAATCTGCCGCATGCCAAATGTAAAAAACCCCAAAGTCTTGGACTTTACGGTCCATGATATTATCGAGCAATATCTTAAGAAAAAAGGACCCGTATCCCCGAAAATTGACGGGAGGGCCAAAGCTTTGGACCTTCCGTCACCTGTATTGTCCCAATTGCCAAATGTGGACTACACCTTTAAATAAGCTTTAATCTCTTTCACTTACAAACTCCGGATCGCCCCTAGTGGACCATCCGGAGTTTTTTTTTATAAGGAATGCATCCCCCAAAACCGCGATTCAAAATTCACAGATGGAATAAAGCAATGCCTTGATCTTTTCAAATAACAATCAGGCCATCTAAAATCCATGCAAAATCATTAAGTTTACACTTTGCCAAAAAATGAAAATTGTTCAATTTCGGCAGCGCAAACAAATTATTGGTGATCTCACTTCAAATGAAAAAAGATAGGAAGGCATGATTTTGATCCGAAGAATTTATACTCTTTATGTTTTTTTGGTTTTTTGCATTGGTTTTCTTCTAGTCTTTCCACTTTTACTCATTTTCATTTGGGTCCCCGGACTCAAGAAATTTGGACGCAAAATCAACAGGATATGGGCCAAAACATTCTTTGTTCTAATTTTTATGCGTGTTGAACTGGAAGGAAAAAAGAATATCGAAAAGGATAAAAACTATGTGTTTGTGGCCAATCATTTTTCTTACCTGGACATAGCCATGATGGGGCTGGTTCCAGGAGATGTGGTTTTTATCGGCAAAAGTTCCATTCGGAAAATCCCGCTTTTCGGCTATTATTTCAGGAAATTGCACATCGCAGTCAATAGAACCAGCCCCAGAAGTCGAGGGGAAGTTTTGGTACGGGCTAAAAAATCCATCGATCAAGGGAGCAGCTTGGTGATTTTTCCGGAAGGTGGAATCACCACCACCAATCCTCCCCAAATGAACAGATTCAAAGATGGAGCATTTTCATTGGCCATCGACAAACAAATCCCCATCATTCCAGTAACTTTATCGTTTAATCATTTAATTTTGCCAGACGATGGCAGATTTCTTTTCAATTTACGAACCGCGAAAATGGTTTTTCACAAACCAATTTTGACCGAAGGGAAAACATCAAAAGATGTAGCGTCATTGAGAGAAACCTGTTTCGAAATTATTCAACAACAATTATGGGAAGACAACACCGTTTTGTCCCCCGATAACCAAAGTCTAAATACCCTATGAAAATAGATGTCAATACCTTGAAAAAAATTGCGCACTTGGCCCGATTGGAATTTGATGAGGCAGGAGCAGAAAAAATGACTCAGGACATGTCCCAAATCCTGGATTGGGTAGAGCAATTGAATGAAGTCGATACTCAAGGCGTAGAACCGATTACCACCATGTCCTCAGAGGTAAATGTCCTTAGAGAAGATGCTGTGGCCAATCACCTTACACATGAGCAAGGGCTGAAAAATGCGCCGCAGCGGGATTCCGATTATTTCCGAGTACCTAAGGTGATGGAATAATGGATTGGCTATCCCTGAAAAAAACCAATGAATTCCTTTTGAAAAGTCTCCCAATACTCCTGACGGCATTGGGAGGCTTTTTCTTATTGTTTACTTTTTTCTTTTGGGACCAGGCTGTGATGCCAATCGAACCTGGACTTTTCGTGGAATCCATAACCATCCCTCTGGATTTCATCAATTTGGGAGGAGAAATACTCCCAATAGAAATCGATAATGCCCTGGTATTTCAAAACTTTGAATCCCTCCCTCCCATATTTTTCCCATGGGTGACTTTGGGTTTTGGATTGGTATTTTGGTTCTTGTTCATGCTGGGTCTAACTTTGGTCAGTACCTTGAGGAAAATGTACTTCATCGGAGGTACCGCATCCATCATGTTTTTACTGGCTTTCAGTGGCGTCAATGGGTTGAATATTGGTGGAATCGCCAGTAATTATGCCTTGATTGCTTTGCTGCTGGGAACGATAGTTCCAATCGTATTGATTCAATTTTTCTTTTCACACTGGCAGATACTTTTTAAATTCCTGCTGATCGCCACTTTGTCAAGCGGCACGATGTTCCTCCTTATTCAAGCAAGTGAAGTTTCAAAACCTTTGACCTTGATTTCAGAGAGCCTCACTTTGCCAGCGACAGTAATCGCTGTTTTGTTTATGCTTCACATCGGGCATGCCTTTATTTCTGGTGTCTATATTTTTCTTGCCCGGTTGAACAAGGGCGTAGGACTGAAGATTTCCTGGCACATCACTGTTATTTTTATCCTGTATTTTCTGCTTTTGATTTTCACCCTTTTGAAAATTTCAGGTGAAATCAACCTGCCTTTCCCGACAATTCCGCCCATGTTCCTTATGCTTATTTGTGGCATCATGGGCTATTTTGTTTTGCGGTTGAAAATTGATCAGGTCCCGCAACCCTTTGAAAATCCCTTGATCGGAATATCTTTTTATTGGTTGGGTTTTGCTATTACTGTTTGGACTTGGTGGAAAGCTGATTTCACGGAAAACCAACCTTTATCCGAATTCTTCAACAATGTTTTTTTGTATGGTCAAATCGCTTTGAGCTTACTCTTTTTCGCTTATTTATTCACCAATTTTTCGAACCTGATGAACAAAGGAGGGGCCTTGGAAAAGGTGCTTTTCAAGCCACAGTTTTTCGCCTATTTCCACATGAGAATCGGTGCCGCAATGACCCTGGTCATCCTAACCATCTACGGAGAGGGAGTGATTGGGGTACAGTTGAGCACTGCCTCTACCAACTTGTCTGCCGATTATTATTACCAAACCGACAGACCTTTGGAAGCGAGTATTCTCTATGAAAACTCATGGCTCCAATACCGAAAAAACGACAAAGCGAAAAATGCGGCTACACATCTTCGCTACCGGCTCAACCAGCCTACAGCGGCGATGGAACACTTGATTGAAAGCTTTGACAATGCTCCGAATGTTCCTAACATTCTCCTTTTGAGTTCCAAATTGCATGAGGTGGAGAAGGTTTTCGAGGCACAGTTTTATCTTGAAAAAGGATTGGAATATTTTCCGGGAAACCCTCATTTAAGCAATAATCTTTCCTTGTTGTATTCCAAGTTGAATAGACCAAAAGAAGCCCTTGAAACCATAAATTTGGTCTCTTCCAAAAACCCCGTTTCCCTGGCAAACGAGATTGGCTTGAAAACAAAGCATGGCTTTTTGGAAAACATTCCCATGGAAGGGAAGTCTGATCTTATCCTTCAGATCAATAGATTGGCCACTGCCAACAGATTGGGAAATATTGATCCTTTCGAAATGGACATGAGGGATCTACCCTCCGAATTCGCGATCCGTTCTTCGTTACTGCGCAATCTATGGAGCAACCATGTGGTCGATAATTTGGACCTAGATCTTGCCCTTTTGGATTCTATGATCGGACTTGAACAACGGAGTATCGACGAATTGCATTATCGAGAAACAAGGGTGGTCCGGACCTACCAGGATCAATACATCAATGAAACCCTCAAGTACTTAAATGGAATCGCCCATGCATACCCGAGTTCTGGGGGATATTTCCATTCTCTAGCAGCTGGAATTCTTATAGGTCAATTGGATTTTGAAAAAGCGGGGATCGATCTTTTGGTTGGTCGAGAAATGGGCTTTCTTAAATTCAAGCCTTCTCATCTTTCTATTCTTTATTTTGGAGGAAAACCAGATGAAGCAAAAGCCATTCATCAAAGTTTGCGAATTGATTTCCCTGAATGGATGGCCTGGGACGATCAGGGCAATCTTCGGGAAAATGATATGACCCGATTTTATACCGGCATCTCAAATCTCCACAGACAGATGCCTGAAAAATTCATGGCATACCTTACCTCCATTACGGACAAAGCCTTGAAGGCGGATTTGGCCTTTTTCATTTTGATTCACAAGGCACATTGGCTGTCGGAAACCGAATTGGATCTGATCAAAAAACAAATTTCGACGGCGCCTTCAGCAAAATGGACGGAGGCGGAACTGGATGAACTGGCTCAGGTATGGACAGGAAAAACAGATGCTTCAGCGGCGACAGGAAGCGAAAAAGTGAATAAATGGGTTAAACCCAACCTTTCTCCCACAAGAAATGCCTATTTTACACCCTTGGTATTGAAGGCTGTAGAAAAGGAGAAAGACGATTTAAAAAAATATGAATTGCTTCAGGAAGCGAGTCAATTCAATAAGGATCCTTTGCTGTGGATTAATTTTGTAAAACAAAGCAGAAAAATCGGTCTGGAGAGTTATGGTACCAACGCATTGGTGGAGATGCAGGGATGGCTGGATACCAATGAAATAGAAAAGTTACAGATGAAAAACTTGTAACCTCAATTACCGTTATTTGAGAAAGAAACTTTTTCTTTTTCACTTTTCCCATTAGATTCAAAGCTTAAACAAGTCACTGATGAAAAAAATAATAGAAACCACGCAAATCCAGAAAACTTACCGGATGGGTATGGAGGAAATACAAGCCTTAAAATCAGTTTCCATTACAATCAACAAAGGTGAATATGTTGCTTTTATGGGGCCATCAGGATCCGGAAAATCAACCTTGATGAACATCATTGGTTGTCTGGACACGCCAACTTCAGGTTCTTATATTTTGGCAGACAAGGACGTAAGTGATATGTCTGAGAATGAGTTGGCCGAAATCCGAAATAAGGAAATCGGGTTCGTATTTCAGACATTTAACCTTTTACCAAGGGCAACCTGCCTTGAAAATGTGGCGCTTCCCTTGATCTATGCAGGCTTGAACAAAGCAGACCGCTCCGAAAAAGCCTTCAAAGCCCTCCAAAGTGTGGGTTTGGACGACCGCGTCAATCACCGTCCAAACGAACTCTCTGGAGGTCAAAGACAAAGAGTGGCGATCGCAAGGGCTTTGGTGAATGATCCCAGCATTATCCTGGCAGATGAGCCCACTGGAAATCTTGACTCCAAAACCTCTTACGGCATCATGGAGCTGTTTGACGAGCTTCACCAGAAAGGAAATACCATCATCATGGTGACCCACGAAGATGACATTGCACATTATGCACACAGGATTGTAAGATTAAGAGATGGTTTGGTTGAATCCGATTATATCAACCCAAATCCGATCAGAGGTCATCAGCCCATCGTTGCCGAATAAAAACATTTAAGTTATTGCAAATAGATTGCTAATTTTGCAATCCCCTGCAATAGGCAATTAACAATCTCTAATTACGGATTTGAATGAAAATTTATACGAAAACCGGAGATTCCGGTTCCACTTCCCTTTTTGGTGGGAAAAGAGTATCCAAGGCCCATTTGAGAATCGAAGCATATGGAACAGTCGATGAATTCAATGCTTTCATCGGTTTGCTGAGGGATCAGGAAATCAATCAAAACAGGAGCGGATTTCTCAAAGAAGTCCAAGACAGGCTATTCACTATTGGGGCAACATTGGCCTCAGAACCTGGCAAGGAAAACCTGAAAAAACCAGATCTGCATCTATCGGATTTGGAGGCCCTGGAAAAAGAAATTGACTTAATGGAAGCGAATCTTCCCACTTTGCGTAATTTTATACTTCCCGGAGGACACCAATCGGTTTCTTTCTGCCATTTGGCAAGAACGGTATGCCGAAGAACTGAACGCTGCGTCATTGCGCTCATGGAAATGGAGCCCGTTGATGAAATCATAATCAAATATTTGAACAGACTTTCGGATTACCTTTTCGTTTTGGGCAGGTTGATGGCCCAAGAATTAGGAACAGAAGAAGTAACCTGGAAACCAAGATCCTAACACCATGAATAATACCACCCTAAAGATCGATATCACCAAAATCAATGCTTCAAAAATCCCCGATACGGATTTCACGAATTTGGTCTTTGGCAAAACCATCAGTGACCATATGTTTGTTGCCGATTACGCAGATGGAGAATGGTCGAATGCAAGGATAGAACCTTATGCACCCTTGTCCCTAAATCCTGCAAATGCTACGTTGCATTATGGTCAATCTGTATTTGAAGGGATGAAAGCTTATAAAAATGAAGCAGGGGAAATCCTTGTTTTCAGAGCCGATGCCAATCAAAAAAGACTAAATGAATCCGCCAAAAGGCTGTGCATACCAGAAGTCCCAGAAGAATTATTCATGGAAGGTCTAAGGCAACTATTGGAACTTGACAAGGATTGGATTCCAAACAGGCCGGGTTATTCACTTTATGTAAGGCCCTTTATATTTGCCACAGATGACTACTTGGGTATCAGGCCATCAGAAAAATACAAATTCATGATTTTCACCTGCCCGGTTGGTGCTTATTATTCCAAGCCGGTTTCGGTAAAAGTCGAATGCCAATATACCCGGGCAGCAGAAGGCGGTACGGGAGCAGCAAAAGCTGCCGGAAATTATGCTGCATCTTTACTACCCGCGCTTCAAGCCCAAAAAGAGGGCTATGATCAGCTTCTTTGGACTGATGGGAAATCGCATCAGCATATCGAAGAAAGCGGGACCATGAATGTCATGTTCTTGATCAACAATGCACTAATCACTGCCCCTACCACTACAGGAACCATCCTGAAAGGAATTACAAGAGACAGTGTTTTGACACTGGCAAAGGAAATGGGTGTGAAAGTGGAAGAGAGATTTTTGAGGGTAACAGAACTTGAAGATTCCTTGAGAAACGGCACCCTCCAAGAGGCCTTTGGAACTGGAACAGCGGCCACGATTGCGCATATCTCGAAAATCCATATCAATGGCCGTGATTATGTGCTTCCTGAAATTAAGGAAGATTCATTTTCCTCCAAAATCTTGAATACCTTGGACGCCATCAAATACGGCAAAATTGCGGATACTCATGACTGGATAATTAAGATCAAATAGGTTTCTTAAAATTCGAATGATTTTCTAATTGGAATCAAGTAAAAGAGCTTAGTGATCGTCATTAAGCTCTTTTGTTTTTGAAGAGTAAGCCATAAAATTAGGTTTGATCAGATTTTGACAAGGCAATAAAATTTCCAAAACTAAGGGAATCGCTGCTATTCAGAAAGAAAATCCTCAAAACCGAATCGGACCCTTCGCTTTTGAAAAACAAATAAATCCCATAAATTCAATTTCTAAATATTGATTCTATTCCTAACCAAAATGGACCATCGCACTATCAAGAAATTCTGGCTGTTGATTTCGATGGTGTTTTTTTTCGGATCAAATGAGGCTGTTTCACAAAAATTCTTATTGCTCCAAAAGGGATCCAACCAGAAGACGAGATTAAAATATGAAATCGGAGAAGTCATTACCTACAAATCAAAAACCAACGATTTTTTCATTACCGATAAGATTACCGACATTCAAAATGATATCCTTGTTTTATCTGAAAATGTACTGAGACCGGAGGATATTGTTTCCATAGACATCTACGACAAAGACCCCCGAAATAGAACGCTCAAAAATCTTTCTACTTTAGGCATGGCAGGAGGATTCGTCTTTTTGTTGGCGGATGGTGTAAATGGTCTATATCAGGAAGGAAGACCATCCATTGGACAAGGGACATTGGTGACATCAGGCATCATGATAGGTACTGGTTTTATTCTTTCTAGGATTCGCTACCGGTATTTTGACAACAAGGGCAGGAACAAAATCCAGCTAATCGTTCTTTATGGCGAATAGGGGGAAATAGGTTTAGAAGGGAATTTTTACGACTTTTGCATCTCAAAAAAACAAAATAAATTATGACATCAGACAAGTTGAAAGACTTGAAGGCCCGTATTTCGGCCTTGAGGAGGTATCTTTGACTACGATCGTAAGAAAGCTGAGATCGAAGATTTAGAGGCTGTATCTGCCCAACCTGAATTCTGGAATATTCCGGAAGAGGCAGAAAAAATCATGAAACAAATCCAAGCCCGAAAAGCATGGACGAGTGTTTATGAAAAAGCAGAAACCCATATACAGGATTTAGAGGTTTTGTTTGATTTTTATGGAATGGGTGATGTTTCCGAGGAGGAGATTAAAGCTGAATTCAAAAAAGTCGAAACAGAAGTTGAAGAATTGGAGCTCAAAAAAATGCTGAGCAACGAGGAAGACCAACTCAGTGCGATGGTTGAAATAAATCCCGGTGCCGGTGGTACCGAAAGCAATGATTGGGCATCCATTTTAATGCGGATGTACATCATGTGGGGAGAAAAAAACGGCTACAAAGTTCGGGAAGTGGACCTTCAGGAAGGTGAAGTTGCAGGAATAAAATCCGTTACTTTGGAATTTGATGGTCCCCTGGCTTATGGTTTCTTGAAATCAGAAATCGGTGTACACCGATTGGTCAGGATTTCACCCTTTGACAGTGGTGGAAGAAGACATACTTCTTTTGCTTCGGTATATGCTTATCCCGTGGTGGACGATACGATCGAAATCGAAATCAATCCTGGTGACGTGGATCTTCATACATCCAGATCCGGAGGAGCCGGTGGTCAGAACGTGAACAAAGTGGAAACCAAAGTTCAGCTGACCCATAAGCCAACAGGCATCGTGGTGGTTTGTCAGATAGAACGTTCCCAACTTGCCAACCGGGAAAAGGCGATGCAGATGCTAAAATCAAGACTTTATCAATTGGAGATGGAGAAAAGAAATGCAGCAAGGGCAAAGGTCGAATCCGGTAAGTTAAGGGTCGATTTTGGTTCACAGATCCGAAACTATGTGCTTCATCCTTATAAGTTGGTGAAGGATGCAAGAACGGGACATGAAACCTCCGACGTTCAAACTGTTTTGGATGGTGGCCTGAATGACTTTATCAAAGCCTACCTACTCGCTCAAAGTGAGGAAGAGGCCAAACAAGATTAACTCCCAAAGTACAAAGAACAAGTTTTTCTGCAATTCATTGTTGCTCCAGAACCTGTTCTTTGTACTTGTTTCAAAATTCAAGAAATGAAAATCCTTCCTGCATTTTTTACACTGGATTTCTTTTTGCTTTGCGCCAGCTCATTTCTGTTTTTTGCAAGCTTCAACATGATTATCCCGGAACTGCCCTCCTACCTGAGCTCCTTGGGCGGTGAAGATTACAAGGGGTTGATCATCTCACTTTTCACCCTTACGGCAGGATTATCGAGGCCTTTTAGTGGTAAACTTGCTGATAAGATCGGAAGGGTCCCAGTGATGATCTTTGGTGCCGTCATCTGTATTTTTGCAAGTCTCCTTTATCCCTTGATCAGTTCAATTGCGGGATTCTTATTGTTAAGGTTTTTCCATGGGTTTTCTACTGGATTCACTCCTACTGGTATTTCTGCCTATGTGGCCGATATCGTGCCTTTTACCAGAAGAGGTGAGGCCATGGGAATCCAATCGCTTTTCGGCTCATTGGGAATGGCTGCAGGTCCAGCCTTGGGCGGATATATCGCGGGAATATGGGGGATCAACCCACTTTTTTATACGTCTTCGTTCACTGCTGTTCTTTCCATCCTCATTTTGATCGGCTTAAAAGAGACTGTAAAAGACAAAGAACCTCTTCAGATCCATCATTTCAAGCTAAACAGACACGAAATCATTGAGAAAAGAGTGCTGGCCCCATCCCTTGTTCTTTTTTTGACTGTTTTTTGCTTTGGTACGGTTTTGACGATTATTCCTGACTTTTCCGAAAGCTTGGGCATCAAAAACAAGGGTTTGTTTTTTGCTGTTTTCACACTTGCATCGCTTGGTATTCGAATTCTTGCAGGAAAAGCATCCGATCGATATGGAAGAATTCCGGTGATGAAAATCGCGACACTTTCTATGGCCATTTCTATGGTGGTCATTGGATTCGCCACCACAAAAAACATGTTCCTTTTTGGTGCGGTTATTTTCGGTTGTTCCACAGGAATGAATTCTCCCACGGTCTCAGCCTGGACGATTGATCTATCATTAGATGCTTTGAGGGGGCGTGCCTTGGCCACCATGTACATTGCTTTGGAAGCTGGAATTGGGATTGGGGCTTTGGTTTCGGGATGGTCTTACAACAATGACCCAAGTAACTTTCCACTCGTATTTTCATTGGGTGCAATCACTTCCTTATTCGCTTTTTCATACCTTTTCTTTTTACCTAAGGAATTGAAGGACGTTCGGCACTAGAGAATAAGCACTGAACCATGCTGGATCTTATCCTAAATTTTTTATTTATGCGGAAATAAAGCAAAGAAAGATAAAAAAATTGTTTTATCGATATTCTAAGAATTATCAATCTTTATTTTGTATTTTTTCTATTTTTTATTCTTAAATAAGTGTAAATTAATGTAGCTTTTTAAATGGTATTCAGATGTTGAATCTAAATAAAATATTGACAATAGGATATATATTTACTTCATCCTGCTGCATCGTGTCGTTTTTTTTGGGTTTCAATATTGGATATTTAATTTTCAAACCAATGATTGTTCCCATTCTAATCGGAATTATTTTAATCAAATTCAAAAATTTAGAGCATCCACTAATCCCATTGCTTCTTGTGGCTACTTTTTTTTCGTTTATGGGAGATTTGTTGTTCATCGTGACTGTTGAAGAAAGCCTCTTTAAACTTTTGGGACTTTGTACCTTTATTGTTTCAAAAGTCGCTTATGTGATGTTGTACTTTTTATCCTCAAAAAATACACGCTTCCATATCGTGAGTTGGAATAAAAGATGGCCTGAAATAATCACTATATTTATACTTTTAGGTGCTTTTTTCTATTTTTCAAAGTCGCTTGGCGACTTTTTCCTCCCTGGACTGATCTATGGAATGGTGAGCGTTTTGGCTGTTTTAATGGCCCTCAACCGAAGATTTTATGTTTCTCGAAATAATTATTCAATGGTAATCAGGGGTGCATTGTTTTTTTTGGTGAGCGATATATTTATGGGTATGAATTTTTCATTGAAAGACGGTTTGTGGGAAGGGTTGACTTTGGTTTTTTACGTAATGGGCCATTGGTTTGTCACCTATGGCCTGATGGAACAATTTACTGAGGAAGTGAAAGAAGAAAAGACAAACTTTTAGCTTGTCTTTTCAAATCTGATAAAGAAGATTGTTATCAATTTCCCAAATAGGGTCGGATCCTGGGAATAGCGAGGATTTCTCTTTGGCGTCCATCAAAATAGGTTACTTTTTCTCCGTCAAAAAAAGCTCCTTCTTCCAACATGACCCTAATGTCTTTATTCCATTCTTTTACAAAAACAACCGCATTGAGTTCGATCGCATAGGCGGTATTTGGGAACAAGGGATAATCACCGGCTCCAGGTGTATCACCTTGATTGTCCCACATACCGATGGTAGGTCCAGACGCGTGTCCATAAAACCCAAGCGGATGGGAATAAATACTCCCTTTTATCCCTTCCTTTTCCATTATTTTTCTGGTTTCCCTTAAAATGGCATTGCCGGATCTTCCTGCGACAAATTGGGAAGTCAAGATATCCTGTAACCGGTTTCCGACCATAAGCGCATCTTTGAGATATTGAGGGATTTGTTTTTCATCAGGCTTGAGTACGTATGCCAATTGCTGCGTATCTGTATTCAATCTCAAATAAGTGATCCCAAAATCAATGTGCAACAAATCGCCGGGCATGATCACGGCAGATTCCGGCTTCACGGCAAATGACCTCAAATGTTCTTGAGAAGATGGATCGGCCCTTTGAATGTCCACGGTAGGGTGAAACCAAGTGTCAAGTTTCAACTCTAGTATCCTTTCCCTATACCACCATACCACATCCTCTGTCGTGGTGACTCCTGGCGTAATGACAGCCTCGGACAATCCTTCAGCAATGATTGTGTTGGCAATGGTTTGGAGGTGTTTGTAAGTCGCCATCTCTGAGGCAGTCCTTGTCTCCAACCAACCCACAGCAAGATCCTGTGCCGAAGTGACTCTGCTTTTTAATTCCTCAGGAAGATTTTCGATCAGGGAATTGTATTCCGTGACATTCAAGCCATCGGCATGTCCATAATCCTTGGCCATGTTGATTCCTATTTTTTTGGGATTTCGATCTGAAATCAATTGTGCAAGCGCTTTCCATTGATCTGGCTCCGTATCGGGATCCCAGGCTTTTTGGAAGGATTTTCCCACCGCATATCTTGCAACAGCAAGGCTTTCCACCTCACGGCTTCCTTCTGGCTTGAACATGACCAGCATTGTCCTACGACGGGCAGCATGCCATGTCGCGGGCAAGAATGTTTTGATCACAGGATCCTCATTGTATTCTCGAGAGATGATCACCCACATATCAATTCCAGTGCGGTCCATGATTTCAGGCAACACGGTTTGTATTCTTTCTTCCAGCCATTGATCAATGACATTGGCTCTGGCCCGTTCGGACAAAATATGGGGATGTTGGGCAAAAACAAGTTGGCTAAGGAGTAGAAATGCTCCAAAAAGCAGAAAACATTTTTTCATATTTTAATGGGATTGATTGATACAACGGTGGTTGGAAAGTAAAATCTCTATTTCCTGCTTATCCCAGTCTTCTTTGATTTTACTTAGGTTTTCTTCGTATTCTCTCTTGAATTGTCTTCTATAAATGGCCTCCACAAATCTCCTGACATCGGTTTTGTCTTCTAGGATAAGCTTTGGAACAAGGGTCGGTTTGTCGTCATCCCCTTTGGCCACCATCGTAAAATAGCAGGTGTTGGTATGTTTGATTGTGCCGGTTTTTACGTTTTCCGAAATCACCTTGATCCCAATGACCATTGAACTATTCCCAACATAATTGATGGAGCCCATCAATGAAACCAACTCCCCTACTTCCACTGGTTGTAAAAAGTCCACAGTATCCACAGAAACAGTCACACAATAAGCCCCGCTGTGTTTGCTCGCAGTAGCATACGCAACCTTGTCCATAAGAGAAAGAAGTATTCCTCCATGGATCTTTCCTCCAAAATTGGCATACGAGGGGATCATCAACTCGGTGATAACAATTCTTGAAAAACGCGATGGTTTGGCCTCTTTTTCTTCCATTTTTTTTCTTAAAATAGGGAATAAAAAAAGATAAAAAAAACTAAACTACACCAGAGATTTTTTGCGCTTCTTTATTGACCAAAAGCCGGGCACTTAAACTATTGAACCTGTAGAGCAGCATCCCCCCGGTGAGGGTAAGCCCAATCAATAGTCCATACCAAATCCCCAGTTCTTCAAATCCATAAACAAATGCCAAGACATAACCCAGTGGCAAGCCAATCACCCAATAGGCTATCAATGTAACGATGGTTGGCATCTTAACATCTGACATCCCCCTCAGTGCACCAAGTCCCACCACTTGAATACCATCGGACAATTGAAACAATCCTGCTACAACCAATAAACTTGCACTCATTTTGATCACTTCTGGATCATCGATATACAGGGAGGGAAGGAAATTCCGAAACAAAATAAAGAGAACCGCGAAACAACACATAAACAAAGCAACCATCGCAAATACCGTAAAACCTGCTTCTCGGAGGGTTTTTATATCGTTTCTACCCAATTGATTCCCAACCCTCACCATTGCGGCGGAAGACAAGCCTGAGGCCATCATGTAGCTGACCGAAGCAAGGTTGATCGCTATCTGATGTGCTGCCAAAGCATTGACGCCTATCCAACCCATCATGATTGCGGCAGTACTAAAGGCGCCAACCTCAAATACAAATTGCATTCCGGTAGGAATTCCAATCTTCATCAGCTTGGAAATCATCGGGAAACTGAGATTTTTGAGACTAAAATTGATGTTGAAATTTTTGTATCTCTTTGAATTCCAGACATAATAAGCCATCATCAAACCCATCAAAACCCTGGAAATCAAAGTTGCCCAACCAGCACCGTTCAGTCCCAATGCCGGAAAACCCAAATTCCCATAAATCATGACCCAATTCAAAAAAACATTCAATCCATTGCAAAAAATAGTGATGTACATGGCCTGCTTGGTTTGTGAAAGTCCTTCGGCAAATTGTTTGAAGGTTTGAAAAAACATAAACGGCAAGAGGGACAAGGTGATAATGGCCAAGTACGGAATCGCCAAAACCACGACCTCCTGAGGCTGATTCATGAATTCCAATGCGGGAGAAAAGAGGAGAATAAAAATAAATAGGACAATACCCGTTGCCATGTTCAGGACAAATCCATGTCGGAAAAGTTTGGCAATCCTTCCTTTTTTCTCCTTTCCATCTGCCATCGCCACCATGGGTGTAATCGCCATGGACACGCCAATGCCAAACATCAGGACCACAAAGAAGATGCTGTTCGCCAAAGATGCCGCCGCCAGTGGTATTGCCCCCAATCGACCCACCATCATGCTGTCTGCAACTCCTACCAATACCTGCCCCAATTGGCTCAACATGACAGGATAAGCCAAATAAAAAGTCTTAGAATAATGGTCTTTAAAATTGATCAGAGACATGGTGAAGGTAAAATTGATGATCTAAATTCAAATATTGAATA
This sequence comes from Rhodonellum psychrophilum GCM71 = DSM 17998, assembly GCF_000381545.1. Lineage (GTDB taxonomy): Bacteria > Bacteroidota > Bacteroidia > Cytophagales > Cyclobacteriaceae > Rhodonellum > Rhodonellum psychrophilum. The sequence continues at coordinate 298,591 of NZ_KB906675.1, forward strand.
ATTTCGCAACTTTTAGAAGCCCGGCGATGGAAATACTGTCCGTAATTTCCCCATCCATGACCTTTTGGATCGCTTCTTTAAGTGGCAATTTAAGCACAATGATTTTTTCGGTTTCCTCAAATTCCGTTTCTCCCGGAGTCAGTTCTTCTGCAAGGAATACAAACCCTTCCTCATCGGTCACGGAATTGGAAGGGTGGATCCGCATGATTTGAGTCCATTTTTTTGCACTATAACCTGTTTCTTCCTTCAATTCCCGTTGCGCACCAAGCAGAATATCCAGGTCGTTGGGACTACCTCCCATCGGTATTTCCCAGGAATATTCATTCAAGGCATATCGGTATTGGCCGACGAGCCAAGTGTTTCCATTTTCATCCACGGGGATGATTCCAATGGCTTTATTTTTAAAACAAACTTTGCCATAGATCCCATCTTTTCCAGAAGGGTTGATCACATCGTGTTCCTCGATTTTGATCCAGGGATTTTCGTAGATAGGTTTGATTTTCTTGGTTTTCCAAGGATTTTCCATAGTATTGTGCATAAAAAAAGGGTGACGATCAGCCACCCTTTCAATGAATTGAATCGGCTTATCAGACTGGAATAGGCAATACTTTGCTATCCTTAAAAGTAGAAAGAATTACCATAGACTGCATGGAATCCACTTCCCTGATTTCACTTACCTTTTCCAACATCAATTTCTGGTAAGAAGTGATGTCTTTTGCAATGATTTTCAAAATAAAATCACCTGTACCTGTGATATGGTGACATTCAATGACTTCTTGGATTTCGTTGATCTCTTTCATAAAAGCATCAATATTGCCTTTATTGTGACCGATCAAACTGACAAGTACAAAAGTACTTACACCCAAACCGATTTTTTCAGAGTCCAATTTTGCATGGTAGCTCTTGATGATTCCTGATTGCTCCAATTTTTTTACACGCTCCAGAGTCGGGGCAGGAGAAAGTCCTATATCTTTTGAAAGCTGAGCATTTGTTATTTTTGCATTGGCCTGTAGGATCTCAAGGATCTTTCGGTCTATTTTATCGAATTTCACTCTTATGTTATTATCCATGATCTAAAGAATTTTCAAAATAATATGTGGCACAAAGTTAATATAATTTACTTTTGTTTTAAAGCGTTCCCCAACAAAATACGACCACACATACAAAATATTGTTATTTTATTGAGTGGATTGGAGGATTTTTTCGATTGAAAACCATTACGTTCTCTTGATTATTCAAATAATCTCCTGTATTCGCATTTAAGCAAACGTCCAAAAAGATTTAAAGTTTATTCTTTTTGATATAATCTCTGGCTTCCTTGTGTGCAGGGTGTTTTCGCTTGGCATATTTCTTCACTTGATTGAAATAAGCCTTGGCCTGAGGCTTGTTTTTTTCCAGGTTCGCCTGTTTTCCCAAGGCTATCAAGGAATATAGGTAATACCCACTTTCTTGACTTTCGGATTCTTCTCCATAAGACAGTGTCTTCAAATAATACTTTTTGGCCTCCAGCCCATTATTGGTCTTCTCAAAAAATTGGGCAATGTAAAATGCGGCATATCTTCCACTATTGGACTCATATCCACTCCATTTTTCATCAATTCTTTTCAGGATTTCCAAAGATTCATCCTTTGCTTCTGCCATCCTGCCAACTGCATAAAGATGCCTTGCAAAAGACCGGTGGAAGTATGGGTTATTGGGGAATTTCTGGTGGAGATAATCCGTGATGGCCAAGGCTTTGTAGGGCTGTTTTTCATCAGAAGCATACAACCTGAAAAGGAAATACTGTGCCTCCACTCTTGCGTAAAAGGCATTTTGTGCCACATCTTCCAATTGCTTCAGACCAAGTTCCTTGTTCCCTTTTGGAAAAAAAGCCACAATGGGTTTCAACATTGGATAATTTTCGGGAATCCAAACTGAGAAATAATTGAAAAGGGCATCACCGAGCATAAGTTCAGGATTTAATTCATCCTCACCCCTACTCAAATTCAAGTATTTCAGGGCATTTTTCCCCGCAAATGTTGCCCGAGTCCAGCTTTTTCGCTCACTGTATAACCTGCCTTGGAATCCATATGCGCCTGCCAAAAAAAATGCAGCTTCCTTGTTGGTAGGGTCTTGGTCATACATTTTGTCTGCTTTTTGGATCACCATATCCATTTGACGGATAAAGGCATCATCGAACCTTTTGTTTTCGATATCCGGGGCTATTTTCCACCATTGACTCAAGGCCATCAAAAAATATGGAAGCGGATGTTCCGGGTATTGATATTGCAAGACCCGAAAACCTCTTTCAGCAGATTCAAAATCAAAATTATAGAGACTGTTAACAGATTCTGTAATTCTGAATTGCAAACTTTTATCCAACAAAAGGTATCCCGGATTCTCAACTTTATCTATTGCCAAAGCTTGTTGTGCCTCCGAATTTCCAAAAAAAGAAAGCCAGATCAAGCCTGTTAACACCAATTTAATTCGCATTTTTTTTTTAAATTTTTAGTAAAATTAGATGGTATTCCAAACAAAAAATTAAATTTGACAACATTTAATTTCTCAAATGGTCAAAGTAAGATCCCAAATTGGTCAACGCATCGAAGAGTCAATAAATTTCGATAAGCGCATTTTTTTTATTTTACTGTTGCTCCTATTTTATGCAATCCGATTTCTGACCAATGACGTCCTGGTCAAATCCATTCCCGGATACGAACAATTGCAGGAAGATGGTTCGCTTTCCATTTTCTTTATCTTCAATGCCTTGAATTATTTATGGACACCTTTTGCCCTTCTCTGGAAATTTACCGTTATCGCATTTATCATTTGGATAGGGGCATTTTCTTGGGGTTATAAAGTGTCCTTCAAAAAACTTTGGCAATTTGTGATGGTCGCGGAGATCGTCTTCATTTTTCCGGAATTGATCAAATTGCTTTTTATCATGACGACTTCGGGTCAATTAACTACAGATGAAATAAAAGGTTATGCACCCTTATCACTTTATTCTTGGATCAATCCTCAGGAAGTCGCAACAAAATTCCATTATCCCCTCCGAACCCTGAATCTTTTTGAAATCCTATATTGGATGCTGTTGATCTTGGGTTTTCACAGCATCAGCAATAGAAGCCTCAAAATTTCCACTTTGGTGGTTTTGAGCAGCTATGGATTTGGTTTGCTTATTTGGTTGGTTTTTTATGTAATGTCATACAGATAAAGCATTCGTAGAGCACCCAATGGCTGAATACACCATTGGATGCTCTGCCAGTATAGCCAGAGTTTCGATTTCATTTCCAATTGCAATTTTCCATCCGCTGCTTTTCTTGAGGAATATTCCAGTCGGGTTTTCCCTTGACATAAAATTTAATTTTTGATACAAAAATCCATTTTGAAAACAGGGGATTATCGGCAGGGGATTTCATACCGCTTAAAAAGATTGCTTAACTTTGAACGTCCACTTTTCGTAAGTTTTCCAATATTAAAACACAATCCATATGAATCCACTTTTGAGTAATTTCGATACTCCATTTGATACCGCTCCTTTCCATCTTATCCAGACAGACCATTTTCTTCCCGCCATCCAGGAAGCGATAAAATTAGCCAAAATAGAGATTGAGGAAATCAAGAAGGTAGCCACACCAGATTTCAAAAACACAATAGCGGCTTTGGACAATGCTGGGGAAAAACTAAATATCGTTTCCTCCATTTTTTTCAACCTAAACAGCGCCGAAACCAACGATAAAATCCAGGCATTGGCAAGGGAAATCTCCCCACTTTTGACTGCCCACGGCAATGATATCCTTCTTGACGAAAATCTTTTCGACTTGGTCCAAAAAGTACATCAACAAAAAGACCAGCTCCAGCTTACGGAGGAAGAAAAAACACTCCTGGACAAGACCTACAAATCCTTTGTCAGAAACGGGGCAAATCTGAATGGCGACCAAAAACTTCGCCTAAGGGAAATCGACCGGGATTTATCCCAGCTGAGCCTGAAATTTGGCGAAAATGTCCTTGCAGAAACCAATAAATACGAATTGGTTTTGGAGAATGAAAAAGATTTGGACGGACTTCCTGAGGCCGTAAAGGAAGCCGCCGCACAAACGGCAGAGGAAAAAGGAAAAGCCGGCAAATGGGTTTTCACTTTGGCTTATCCGAGCTATGTCCCCTTTTTGACATATGCTGATAGCCGAGATTTGAGGAAAGAACTTTTCATCGCTTTCAATACCAAAGCATGCAAAGGGGATGAACTGGACAACAAGGAGCACATTCTTGATATGCTCAAATTGAAAAACGAAAGAGCAGTTCTCCTGGGGTACGCTAGTTTTTCTGATTTTGTATTGGAAGAAAGAATGGCCAAAAGTGGTCCCGAAGTCATGGAATTTTTGCACAATCTTTTGGAAAAAGCAAAGCCCAAAGCACAGGAGGAAGTAGCCGAATTGGAAGCTTTCGCAAAATCATTGGAAGACATCGACATTCTCCAAAAATGGGATTTTGGGTATTATTCCGAAAAACTCAAAAAACAGAAATTTGAAGTGGACGATGAATTGCTAAGACCTTATTTCAAGTTGGAAAATGTCATCGAAGGTGTGTTCAGTACAGCCAGCAAGCTTTATGGCATTCAGTTTTTGGTCAATAAGGAAATCCCGGTTTATCACCCCGAAGTCACGGCATATGAAGTGAAAGACTTGAAAGGGAAGCACTTGGCAGTGTTTTATTCGGATTTTTTCCCTAGAGCAGGAAAAAGAAATGGTGCTTGGATGACCAGTTTCAGAGGTCAGAAAATCAAGGATGGAGTGGACCAAAGACCACATATCTCCATTGTTTGTAATTTTACCAAACCTACCAAAACCAAGCCTTCACTGCTCACTTTCAATGAAGTCACTACCCTATTCCATGAGTTCGGACATGCGCTTCACGGAATGCTCGCCAAGGGAAATTATGAATCCCTATCAGGAACGAGTGTGTTCTGGGATTTTGTGGAGCTACCTTCCCAGATATTTGAAAACTGGTGTTATGAAAAAGAGTGTTTGGACATGTTTGCCCAACATTATCAAACCGGGGAAACCATACCGGCTTCCTTGATCGAAAAAATCAAAAACGCGTCGAATTTCCATCAGGGTTATCAGACGCTCAGACAAATTAGCTTCAGTCTGTTGGATATGGCTTTCCACAGCGTGGATCCCGGATTTATCAGCGACATTAAAGAATTTGAGCAAGAAGCGATGAAAGAAACCAACTTGCTTCCAGATGTCGAAGGCACCTTGATGAGTACTTCTTTTTCCCATATCTTTCAAGGGGGTTATGCGGCGGGATACTATAGCTACAAATGGGCTGAGGTTTTGGATGCGGATGCATTTGAATTGTTCCAAGAAAAAGGGATTTTCGATCCGGAAACAGCTGAGTCTTTCATGACCAACATTCTTTCTGCAGGTGGCACAGAGCATCCGTCTATCCTATTCGAAAGATTTAGAGGCCGTGCGCCAAAACCAGATGCCTTGTTGAAAAGAGCTGGACTTGTTTCCACGAAAGACCAATGAGGTTTCCTTCTTTAGAATTCATTTTACAATCAGCCAAGACGGCCGCAAAAAGATTCCCTTTGAGTCTTTTTGTGGCCGTTTTGGCTACTGGCTTGGCAATTTCTCTTGTCCATGAAAAGAATGATTGGGTGAATTTGACCCGATTGAATTTGATGCTCACGGCAGCATTGGGAATTCCTCTCTATTTTTCCGTTGGTGTTTTATCAGAGAAAAAAATCTTGAAAGGCATCCAAAAACCTCTTGGTTATTTGGTTGCCACCCTTGTTTTAATATTGATTTTTTTGAATTTCCCTGTCAGGGATGCTCCTGAAAATACGCATGCCCCGTATATCCGATACATTGTCTATTTTTTGGCGATTCATTTGGTGGTCGCATTTTCCCCCTACCTGGCCAACAAGGATTTGAATGTATTTTGGAATTACAACAAGGTACTTTTTATTCGTTTGGTTACAGGGGCGTTTTACTCCTTTGTCTTGTTTTTGGGTCTAACTCTGGCTTTGGGGGCAGTTCATCTATTGTTTAAATTGAATATCACACCAGAATTTTACCTTAGGCTGTTCTTGGTGGTAGTGGGAATATTTAATACCTGGTTTTTCTTGTCTGGTATCCCAGAAGATTTTTCAAAGTCCGAATCTGAATCGAATTTCCCAAGAGAACTAAAGGTGTTTTCGCAGTACCTTCTTTTGCCTCTGCTGTCTGTTTACCTGGTGATTTTGTATGCCTATGGCGCAAAGATCATTTTGACATGGGATTGGCCAAGTGGAATTGTCACCTACATGATCATTGCAGTGTCGATTTTGGGAGTTTTCACCAATCTGCTGCTCTTTCCCTTTCAGAATTCCGAAAACAATCTTTGGATGAAGAAATTTTTTAAGGTGTATTATTTTCTATTGGTACCCTTAATTGTTTTGCTTTTTGTGGCAGTAGGGATCCGAGTTGGCCAATATGGGATAACCGTGAACCGATACATCATCATTTTGTTGGGGATTTGGCTTTCCTTGATTTCATTCTATTTTATTTTGGGTTTCAAAAATTTAAAAACCATTCCCATTTCGCTCAGTCTCTTCATGCTCATTGGGTCCTTTGGTCCTTGGGGGATGTTTGCCATCAGTGAAAAAAGCCAGCTGAACCGATTAAAAACAATGTTGGAGGGTTCCGGGATTTTAAGGGAAGGAAAAATCCAAAATGAAGTCATTTGGGACATGGATACCAAAGGGAATCTCCAAGGGGAAAAACTTGGGAATATTCAGAAAATAAAACCCAAAGATTTGGGAGAGGTTTCTTCGATTTTGAAATATTTGGGAGATTTTCATGGATTCGGAAAACTGAAAAGATGGTTTGACCAAGATTTGAGCCAGCTCATTTCCCAAGCCTCCGCAAACAAGGAACCATGGGAAAAACCCGATCCGGCAACTCTCTATATGGAAACCATGGGCCTTAGACTTGATTTTGGCCCGTTGGAAGGAAAGAATGGCTTACTACCTATTGTTTTGATGGCCAAATCTCAAAATCAAACGGAAATATCAGGATTTGATTATTTGATCCATTATACCTGGTTTGCTGCCGAGCCTAAAGAAGCCTTGGTAACGGAGTTGGGCAAAAACCGCTTAGATGTCAACTTTCCGTCAGACATTGATGAGAAATTGGTAATGATTTGGAACGACAAAACTTTGACTTTGGATATCAAGCCCTGGATTTTGGATTTAATTGCCCAAAGAAACCTCCATTCGAAATTTGATTTTGAGCAGGAAGCTTTGACTTTGGAAAAGGAATTTGAAGGCTTAAAAGTCAGATTCCTGTTTTCGACTATTCAACTGAATCAACAAGAGGAGAAGACTCGGGTGGAATTTGTAAATGTGAAATTATTGATTGGGACAATGTCTATAGCCAATTCTGAAAAATAACCGAAATGACTTGGCTTCGATGATCTTCCTTTCACATATCAAGCGATGAACACGATGCCAATAAAAAAAGGTATGTATAAACATACCCCTTTTCTATAATTTCTAATCCATTTGAAAAGCATTTCATGTTTGAAAACAGACCTTAAAACTAGGGCTTTGTTAGATTATAATTAAGAATCCAACAAGAACCAACCACACCACTGACGAAACCGCCAACAGCAATCGAAATTGTTTATCCTCGTTCATAGCTATTTTTTTGTATAATATACAAACTATTTTGCAGAAAATCGAGGAACAATGTTTTTTTTTGAAAAAAAATACATCAAAAAAAGCAATATGCGATAGGCCTAAGCGTTGGGTAGAGTTTGAATTATCCCAAAAAACAATAGGCATTATACGGAATCATGATAATGTTTTTGATTCTTGGACATATTGGCTACCGTCCATTCAATCTTGACCGTAATCGGTGCTTTTCTTACCGGACAAGCCGTAAGTTGGCAATAGTGACAACAGTTTTCGGGGATGCATGGATCAGCATGGATAAATACCTCCATCATTCCCGGCCAATCTTCTTCCAATACTTTTTCCACGCCCTGTACCTCATCGTGCACTTGATTCAAATCAAGGTAATAAGGAAGAGTCAAATGGAGATCGATGTGTCGATCGCTTCCATACTGTTGCACCCGCAAATTGTGGATGTCGATCCAATTTGGCTTTCTGGTATTGTTGAGAAGCCCTACAATGGCCTCGACAGAACTGGGATCCGCTTCATCCATCAAACCACCCACAGATCTTCTCACCAATGCATATCCTGAATAGATAATGTACAAGGAAAACAATATGGAAATGACAGAATCCAAATAATACAGACTTGTAAAATAGATGATTGCCACACCCAAGATCAATACCAAACTGGTAATGGCGTCTGTCATCAAGTGCTTGCCGCTGGCCTCAATTGTTAAGCTTTTTAGTTCAACCCCTTTTTTCTGAAGAACAAACCCAAGCATTCCATTGATAAGCCCTGAAATGCCAATTAAGGCAATCCCTATCGGCAATTGGTCAAGTTCCCGAGGGTCAAAGAAATTATTGATCGCTTGAAAAATGATGAAAATTCCAGCAAGAATGATCAAAGTACCCTCTACTCCTGCACTGAAAAATTCGATTTTCCCATGACCATAGGGGTGATTGTCATCCTTGGGTCGTGAACTTAAATAAATACTGTATGATGCAAAACCCGCAGCCACCACATTTACGATACTCTCCAGGGCATCAGTAAGGATTGCTGTAGAATTGGTAAGGGAATAAGAATAGAATTTGACAAAGAGCAACACAAAACTCACCAAAAATGCTACTACAATCCATTTTGACTTTTCCTTTTCCACGATCTAAACACTTTTTTTGAATCGGTCAAAATTAGCGCTAATTTTACCAAAATATAATTATTGGCCTTAATGTTGTCATCAAATTTGAATTGACCTGATTCTATAATAATACAATCACCCTCATTTATTTCATCACATACTTCCAAAATCTTTTTAAAAAAACAACATGAATCCGCCCAAATTCAAAATCCCCTCCTATCTGAAAGCATTGGCGATCCTAACTTTGATCATCATCATTGTGTTTATATTGATTATTGGAAGAAGCATTTTAATCCCTCTTTTCTTAGCTGGATTTATTGCAGTATTGCTCACCCCCGTCACGGAATGGCTGGAAAGCAAAAAATTCTCGAGGATTATCAGCACTTTTTTCGCTTTATTTTCAAGTTTGTTATTGATCGTAGGATTTATTGCTTTCGTCGTTACTCAAGTCGCCAGTTTTACAAAGGACTTGAAAGATGTCGGAGGGAAACTAAATTCCAACCTGAGGGATGTAGATGATTTTTTGAAGAGCAATTTCAAACTGGAAACAGGTATCGGCAATGGCATCGACCAGGAGTATATCATCGATATGCTACAATCCAATAGCTCCAGTATTTCAGAATTTGTGTTGGGGACTTTAGGATCTCTTGCTGGCGTCGTTTTACTCCCTGTTTTTATCTTTTTCTTCTTGCTGTATCGGGATCACTTGACAAAATTCATCGTAAAGATATATGCCGAAAATGACCAAGAAAATATAAGAAAAGAAATCAAGAATTTGCGCAGACTGGTCCAAAACTACATTATAGGAATGGTGAAAGTAATGGCCATATTGGCAGTTATGAATACCGCTGTCCTTCTCGGGCTGGGTATTAAACACGCCATTTTCTTTGCCGTATTTGCTGCAGTACTCAACATAATCCCGTATTTGGGGCCGTTTTTAGGGGCTATTCTTCCAACTTTATATGCTTTTTTGACGATGGACAGTTTATTCTATCCCATTGGTGTAGTGGTAGCCTTTCAGATTATCCAATTGATCGAAAGCAATTTCCTCACGCCAAAAATCGTTGGTAGCAATGTCAACTTAAATGCCTTTATTACTTTCATTGGCTTATTGATTGGAGCCTCGATATGGGGAGTAATTGGGATGATCTTGATAATCCCCACATTGGCAGTTCTCAGAAAAATATTTGAATTAAGCGAATCCTCGAAACCTTATGCTTTCCTGCTTGGAGAAGAAATTGATGATGAAAAAGATGATTAGGAAAAACTATAATTTCACGGTCGTAATCGTTTTACTCCTGATTATATTTTCGGGATGCGATAGTGCCAATGACAAAAAAGGTAGATTCCTGTTGAAAGGAAATGAAAAATTGAAAGAAAATGACCTTCAGGGAGCCATAGAATTCTACGGTGAAGCACTCAAGATCGATGGGGAGTTTGCCGATGCTTTTTATAACCGAGGGATTGTTTACCAAAAGCTCAATCGCCTGGATGAGGCGATCATGGATTACGCAGAAGTTCTTCGGATCAATCCCGATAATGTTGCCGCTTTGTTTCAAAAGGGCCTTGCCTCAATGGATAACGGTGAATATTACAAAGCTTTGGATGATGCCAACCAACTCATCCGTCTGGATTCCGAAAATTGGAAAAGTTATTTCCTTTTGGGGCTTGTCCACGAGCGGATGAAAAAATATCCAGAAGCATTGGATGCTTTCGAGAAAGGACTCAAAATCGATAGTGAAAACACAGAGCTCTTGGTAAACAAGGCCACCATCCTATTCTACCAAAAGGAGTATTTGGAAGCAAGCAAGCAGTTGGAAAAAGCAGGGAAATTAAACCCGGAGGAGGCTAATATTTATAACCTTCGATCCATGATCGCCTTCGAGGAAAAGGAGTACACAAAAGCCTTGGAATGGGTTGAAATAGCAATCCAAAAAAACGACAGAGAAGCTTATTTTTACAACAACCGGGGTCTGTATTTTCTGTTTTTGGGAAATCTGGACCAGGGCCTTCAGGATATAAATTTAAGCCTCAAACAAAATCCAAAAAACATTTATGCCCTAAGAAACAAAGGGATTTATTACTACCTCAATGGTGAAAAAGATCAATCCCTAAGGTATCTTGGAGAAGTTTTCCAAAAAGATCCGGATTTGGAAATGGTCCAGGAATACTATCAAAAGGCTCAGGAAATGTAATTTAAATCCAAAACCAAATCTTTTATTTTTTTCAGAAGTTCTTCTGCATCTATCGGTTTAGAAACAAAACTATCAAATTGGCTTTTTTGTATCTTTTCCAAGATTTCTGCTTTGGAAGCCGCAGTAAGCGCAATCACTGGAACCGAGGAAATGTTTTTTATCAATGCTGTTGCCTCTATCCCATCCATTATGGGCATTTGAATGTCCATCAATACACAATCATATTTCCCATTTCTGACCATGGCCACAGCGGCTTCACCATTCGAAACTCTATCAAATTCAAATCCCCATTTCTTGATGATTTTGCCCAAAACCAAAGCATTCACATCATTGTCCTCTGCAACAAGGATTTTTGGCTTATTTGTGGATTCAATGGAAATCTCCTTTGGCTGCTGCGGGAGTACTTTGGCCTTTTCCAATTCCAAGTCAAAGAAGAAGGAAGACCCAAAACCGGGTACTGATTCCAAATTGATTTTGCTTCCCATTCTATCCAATAGCTTTTTTGTAATGGAAAGTCCTAAGCCAGTTCCTCCATATTTCTTATTGAAAGAATACTGAATTTGATCAAAATCCTCAAAAATCCTATCTTGATATTCTTTTGCAATGCCAACCCCATTGTCCTTCACCTCAAAATACACATTTATCCTATCAGAAAGGTCACTCTTGAGTTTCATGAACACTTCAACCTGACCATTTTTCGTGAACTTCAAGGCATTGGTAATCAAATTATTGAGCACCTGAGCAATTCTAACCTTATCCCCCATCACCATCAAATCAAGGTCTGGGTCTAAATACAAGTTCAATTTATTAAAGCTTTCTTTCGCATGGAATTCCAAGCCTTTGATGACTTGTCTTGCCACCTCTGACAGGTTTATCGATTTGTTCTCAAGGGATAGTTTTCCAGCCTCGATCTTTTGAAAATCCAAGAGATCGTTTATCATAATGATGAGATTATCTGCTGCAAAGCTGATTGTATTGATTATTTCCCCCTGAGCAAAACTATGTTCCTCTTGGGCAAGAGAATAAACCGAACCAGAGATCGCATTCAAAGGCGTCCTCAAATCATGACTGATCATGGAAAGAAATTCGGATTTTACCCTATTGGCTTCATCGGCTGATTCCCGTGCTTTTTTCAGATCAGCTTCAAAATCCTTTTGTTCGGAAATATCGGTCAGGTAGCCATACCAAACCACATCCCCATTAGGCAGCAATTCGGGTCTTGCTCCCCCCATTACCCATTTGAAATCACCAATACCGGATTTTTTGACCCTAAACTGACACGACCATGGGCATATTTTTCTGGCAGAAATAACTGAGGTGCTGAGAACCTGACTGATATCTTCAGGATGGATCTTCGAAATCACCATACTGATGTCCCCGATTTTAGAAAATTCCTCTTCTGTCAAATCGAGGAGGGTCATGATGCCGGGGCTCAGATAGGAAAAATTCATTTTACCTTCATTGTCCAACACAAATTGATAAAGGGCTCCAGGGACTTGATCCGCTAGATGCAATAAAAAGTCGGAGGATTGTCTTAAGGTTTTCTCCAAGGATACCCTTTCTGAAATATCCCGGAAAAAGGAAATTATATAACTTACGGCTTGGATTTGAATAAGATTGCAATTCACCTCCACTGTGCATTTAGATCCATCAACATGCCCGAGTTCACTTTGAAAAATCCTGGAATTGCTTTCTTTCAAATCCAATAGATAATCCTCCCAAACTTCGCCATCCAAGAAGCCAATAGCCAAATCCCTGATATCGGATTTCTTTGTTTTGGGATCAGCAAGTCCCGACTTCCTAAGAATTTCTCGGTTGGCAAAAATAATTTCGCCCGCTATGTCCATCACCAAAATCCCATCCGGCGAAAGGTTATAAAGTTCTTTAAACAATCCGATTTCGTCCAAATGGGACTTTCTCTCAGAAATATCGCAAAAGGTCCCAAGTGCAGTGGACACTTGATTATCCTTAAATCTTGGCTTTCCCGTTACCCTAACCCATTTTTCATTTCCCTTTTCGGTTTTTATCTTAAGCTCAAGGTCAAATTCCTTGGCTTCGGTAAACATATCATCCAAGGATTTTTGCATTACCGGTTGAAATGAAGGAAGGAAAAAACCTATGTATTGTTCAATGCCAGATACTTTTGCCTCTTCTATTTCAAGAATGGAATACAATAAATCGTTCCCATAAAACGCATGTTCCTTCGGGTCCCATTCCCAAACACCCAATCCATATATTTCTACCCCATGACGAAGCAATTCATTTTGCCTTTCACGCTCAATCTTTTTGTTTTGACTTTCGGTAATATCTCTTCCAATGGCATAGAACTTGCCTTCCATAAAATGAATCTGCCAGTCGATCCAAAAGAAATTCCCTGATTTGGCGCAAAATCTTGCTGAAAATCGATTTTTTTCTTTCTCTTTTTTCGCCCCAATTAATATTTCTTTGACCATCCCAAGATCATCCGGATGGAAAAATTGACAAAGATCTACATTGATTAGCTCCTCCGGAGAATATCCCAAAAGTTCATAAATGGAATCGCTCACCCAAGTGAGAAAATTTTCCTGCCCAATCCCAATGAGATCAATGCTGTTTTTAAAAAACACTTCTGAATCCTTATAATCAGGCAGATGCTTTCCCTTTACTTCCTTGCCTTTGTAAAACAAAAAGTAATTTGAGCCATTGTCTTGGGGCAACTCTAAATGAAAGGAATATGCTCTGCCGTGAAAATCGATGATCAACTCCTCCTTGAAAATATAAGAATTGATATCCAATCCCAGCCCCACAAGGCTTTTATCTTCCAAGAATTGTCCTACCTGTTGTTCAAAAACCGAATTGGTATAAAAAATATTATAGGGAAAAGTATCATCCGCCAAAAAAACCATCTCTGAAGATTCAAAGATTATTTTCTTAAACATACTGTTTATACCTATTTCCTTCATCGGAATAATCTGAGAAATTAAAGCGGGTGCGGAAATCAACTAATTGGGTGATAGATCAGTTCCGATAAACAAACATACAATTAAATGTTTTTTATACCAAATAAAATGTTTTTAAAATTGTTAAAAATGTTTTTCATTTCAATTCAAATACCAAACTCAACTTGAAACATACCTGTCCACGTATTGCCTGCGCGGTCAAGATCAGTCAAACCTTCCAGCCATCTGTAGCCGATATTCGCCTGCATTTTTATCCTATGCCCATTTATATACCTGGTATAACCAAGCAAGGATTCATCGATCCGGTTTTGGAACTGGGAAATCTGTGAGTTGGGAATCACATATGCATACCTCAATGCCAATTCGGATTTCTTGTTGATCATTTTACTCACTTGGGTGTTGACGCCTCCACCCACCACCACGAATCGGACATCCCCGAGGGCATTGGTCGTGATGGGGTCGGGTGATGTACGATTCATGTACTCCGACAATACAGCCCAACCTTGGTACTTAAAAACCCCATCAATAATTAAGCTGTTCATATCCCTAAACTCATAAAGTTCCTGACCAAGTTGGCCACCCGTTCTATTTGCTTTGTTATTTTTGGAAAAAGTAAGCCCAAGGGACAACTTCGGGTCGGTTTCGAACGCAATGTCTCCTTCTGAGTAATCTCCATTGTTCTTGAAATTTCCAAAAGGCAAGATTTCCAACCTACCCGTGTAAGCCAATCCATCATTTATCTTGGAGGCATTTCTGCCATCTCCAGTGGATATTGCACCTTTGAGCTGCAAAATGGATTCATTGGGGAAATTGAATGTGTAATAGCCAAAAAAGCCAAAATCCCTGTCCAGCGTAAACAACCCGTTGACAACAGACCGATCCGCAAATTGAAGATTTCCTGAACTGTTGACACGTTGCCTATTGCCAGGCAGTTTCGATTGACCAAAACCCACATAAAAATTTTTATTGAAAGTGTAGTAGATAATTGCATCCCTGATCGGCTGGGCAATGTCCCCACTTTCCAAGTCAAGATCTGCCTTCGAAAATGCAAGTTGAATGTAATACTGAACTCTCGGGCTCAATACAAAACCATCTAATCGGAGCCGAAGCCTCCTCACACGCATCTCATATTCATTGACATTGAGCAAATCTCCACTGACCGTATTGAATCCAGCCCTGTTCTGCATTCTAAATCTCAAATTCAAGAGAAAAAGTGAATCTTTGGAGATACTGATTCCTTCCTCGACATTTATTAGCGCTCTTTCATCCGATTCCACAGTCTGTGCTGCGAGGAAGATTGGCTGAAGGAAGAACAGGAGAAGGAATCCAAAAATGATTTTTAGAACATTTTTGGATCGAACAGCGAAAAAATATGTTTTCATAACTTCTAAAATAGTTTAACAACTAAAATTGACAAAATTAGTGCATAAAAAAGGCTGTGGAAAATTCCACAGCCTTCATTTGAAAATTGAATATTTAGACTTGTTCTTTGCTCAAATTCAATGCAGAACCCGCTTTAAACCATTCAATCTGTCCCTCATTGTAGGTATGGTTGACGATGATTTTATCCATGCTTCCGTCGGAATGAAAGAAATTCATAGATAGTGGTTTTCCTGGCGCAAAAGAATCCAAGCCGACGATATCGATGGAGTCATCCTCCTTGATCAAATCATAATCGGAAGGATTGGCAAAAGTCAAGGCCAACATTCCTTGCTTTTTCAAATTGGTTTCATGGATCCTTGCAAAGGATTTCACCAAAATCGCGCGAACACCTAGGAACCTAGGCTCCATGGCTGCATGCTCTCTGGAAGAACCTTCACCATAGTTTTCATCACCCACTACAATAGACCCGATGCCGTGTTGTTTGTATTGACGCTGAACAGCTGGGACTTCCCCATATTCACCCGTCAGCTGATTTTTGACCTTATTGGTCTGATCAGTGAAAGCATTCACTGCTCCGATCAACATATTATTGGAAATATTATCCAAATGGCCTCTAAATCTAAGCCAAGGACCTGCCATGGAGATATGATCGGTGGTACATTTTCCTTTGGCTTTTATCAATAATTTCAATCCTTTTAGGTCGATTCCCTCCCATGGCATGAAAGGTGCCAAAAGTTGCAACCTTTCGGATTTTGGATCTACGATTACCTGAATCTGTGATCCCTCTGTCGCTGGGGCTTGGTATCCTGCATCTCTCACCTCAAACCCAAGGCTTGGCAATTCCAAACCGCTCGGCCCTTCTAGTTTCACCGATTCCCCATCCTCATTGATAAGACTGTCAGTCATAGGATTGAAAGTCAAGTCTCCCGCAATGGCTAAGGCCGTAACGATCTCTGGAGATGCTACAAAAGCATGCGTGTTGGGGTTACCATCCGCCCTTTTTGCGAAATTTCTATTGAATGACGTGATGATGGAATTTTTCTCTTGTTTATCAGCACCATGTCTGGCCCACTGACCGATACAAGGTCCGCAAGCATTGGCGAGGACTACGCCTCCCATTTGTTCAAAAATATCAAGAAATCCATCCCTGTCCACTGTAAACCTGACCAATTCAGAGCCAGGAGTAATGGTATATTCGGATTTTGCAATCAGCTTTTTGTCTACTGCCTGTTTGGCCAATGAAGCCGCACGGGAAATATCTTCGTAGGAAGAGTTGGTACAAGATCCAATCAATCCCACTTCAAGCTTTGCCGGCCAACCATTTTCTCTCACTGCAGCAGCAAATTTAGAAAGTGGCCAAGCCAGATCAGGGGTAAATGGACCATTGATATGAGGCTCCAACTCCGAAAGGTTGATATCGATCACTTGATCAAAATATTTTTCAGGTTGAGCATACACCTCTGGATCGCCCATAAGATGTTCCTTGATTTCATTTGCCAGATCAGCAATTTCGCTTCTCTCAGTCCCTCTTAAATAGGCCTCTGATTTCTCATCATATCCAAAAACTGAAGTAGTCGCACCTATTTCAGCACCCATGTTGCAAATCGTGCCTTTACCTGTTGCCGAAAGTGATCTTGCTCCTTCACCAAAATATTCCACAATAGCTCCAGTTCCACCTTTCACTGTAAGGATTCCTGCCACTTTAAGAATTACATCTTTTGCAGAAGTCCAACCAGAAAGCTTTCCTGTCAACCTTACACCTATCAATTTAGGGAATTTCAATTCCCATGGCAAGCCTGCCATTACGTCACAGGCATCAGCTCCACCAACTCCGATGGCTATCATTCCCAATCCACCGGCATTGGGTGTATGGGAATCCGTACCAATCATCAATCCGCCTGGGAAGGCATAATTTTCCAGAACCACTTGGTGGATAATACCTGCACCTGGTTTCCAGAATCCAATTCCGTATTTGTTGGAAACAGAGGATAAAAAGTCATAAACCTCTCTGTTTTTATCTTTTGCTTTGTCAAGATCGGCAATAGCACCGACTTCTGCCTGGATCAAGTGATCACAATGTACCGTAGAAGGAACGGCAACTTGATCCCTACCCGCTTGCATGAATTGTAAAAGTGCCATCTGCGCGGTAGCATCCTGCATGGCAACCCTATCAGGCCTAAAATCAACGTAAGAAACCCCTCTTTCGTAGGCTTTGGATGCTGCCCCTTCAGAAAGGTGTGAATACAATATTTTTTCAGTCAGCGAAAGCGGTCTTCCAACTGCTTTTCTTGCAGTCTCTATACGAGAAGGGAATTTTGAATAGACTGCTTTGATCATTTCTATATCAAATGCCATTGAAATATTTTGTTTATGTTGAAAATGATAATTTTAATCGTTGACAAAGATAAAAAAATAGCCTAAGAATAGAAGGAAAATCATTTCATTGGTCGATATTTAAACAAAGCCTAAATAGAAGGTTGAAAACTGCCGAAATTACTGATAAATAACAGATAAGCGGTTTTTCAAAATAAAATCAAGCCGGTATCCCAAGAAGAATGGGATAGTTTCTTTTGAAATCGCTTGCTTTATTTTTAAACAAATCTGAATTTTTTTGAGCAATCCCACTTGAATATTTTTCGCCATGGCCAAATGTGAATGAAGTCCAATAATTACCTAGATCCTGTTGTTATCAAGAAGTATCATTTGACATAATTTCTTTGGTTTTCATTTCCATACAGTCCCCAATTTATTTAGCATCTAAAGCGATGGAGAGATCAATCGATTACGGAGCATCATTTGGAGTTTCGCAGATTCTAAAAGAAAATTCCTGAAAATTAAACCCGAATTCTAAGACACCAAAAAAGTAACGTAAAGCATCTAACTTGATTAAGTTAGATGGAAATATGCATTAGGTTTCCTATTAAGCGGTTGAAAATGTAAGAGGATCAGAATATTAGTAGAACAATGCAAAATCGATATCGTGGAGTCAAAAACCACAAACAATTTCTTGATTATCAAGCAATTTAAGACTGAAATAGGGTTGGTAATGTACAACAGGTGTGAAAAAAATCGGCAAAGGTTAAGGGATTCTTTTGGCGTGGGATTGCATCAAAAATGACATATAAAAACTTTTATGGAGTAAAATTTGAAAACGGAAGCCAGTTCTGCTTTGAACTTCCCCCAAACAATGAAGAGGCTTCCTAAAAATTCATTTACAATTTGGATAAAAACTCAACTGTATTCACTCCATCTGCATAGTCTTCCAAAGTGGGACATTGGGATTGCCCGAAAACTAAACTTCCATTGAGCCATCCATTTCTGGTGACAACGCATTGTGTCTTTTCTGAAATTTCCGATAGCCGTTCATCAAGGGAGCCTTGATCTTCATAAGTTTCATAATAAATGACCGAAATGGGTGAAACCAATTCTTTGCTTTCCCTTAAAAGCAAAAATCCATTGTCCAAATGAACGACGCCATTTACCAAGTAAATAGATTTATTGTAATCATAATTATTGTTGTATTTGTGGTGATTGGCAACCGATTTAAGTTCATTGATGGCATCTAGGAATTTGATTAAATCACCTTGGTCTTTCACAAAAATCTTGGATACATTCCTGCATCCCAATCCAAAATACTGAAAAATATCCTTTGCCAATTCCAAAAAGTCCTCTTTGGTTTCACTCCCATCTAAAACACCGATGGAGGTCCTATTTTTTCTGATTAAGCTGGGGTATTTTCCAAAATAATAATCAAAATACCTGGCCGAGTTATCACTTCCAGTGGCGATATATGCGTCTTTTGCTTTGAGCATTTCCTCGAAAAGCACCAAATCCTTGAATTCATGCTCAATTTCTATCAATTCTTGGACAAGCCAAGGAATCAAGACTTGATCCGAAGAACTCAGTTTAACACAGGCCCGATGTCCTGTTAACAATACCGCCAACATATCGTGAAAACCAACGCCGGGAATATTGCCTGCCATCAAGATTCCTACCGATTTAGGGTTTGGTGTCTCCGGGAATTCATACGGTGAAAGCCATTTTTCGATCTTGTCTTGGTCCAAAAAAGCCATCAATCCCTGAAGTGCACCTTTGGTTTGCTCCGGAGTAAACCAATTATTGTTGTTTTCAACCTTCCAAGCCAGGGCATTCAGCTCATCTTCCGTCAATTTTTGGATTTTTTTTCCCAAAAGATGAAATGCAGCAATTCTTTCTCCTAATGTCATTTTGATCGGTTTATAGGGCAAAGATATTTGTTTTTAGAGAGAAAAATTCCAGATAAAATGAATATAAATTAATTCGTACAACAACTTTATTTTTTCATTTGTTAAATGGTTATTAATTTTGCAAAATATTAAATAGAATTTACCATGGCAATAATGATAACCGATGAATGCATCAATTGTGGTGCATGCGAACCAGAATGTCCAAATACTGCGATTTATGAAGGCGGTATACAGTGGACTTGGGGTGGCGGGACAAACCTAAAAGAAGTGACCTTACCAGATGGGACGGTGGTGGATGCGAATGAAAAGCTGCCACCCGTGTCGGATGAGTTTTATTATATTGTGACAGAAAAATGTACGGAGTGTACTGGATTTCATGAGGAACCACAGTGTGCGGCAGTGTGTCCGGTGGACTGCTGTGTGGATGATCCCGACCATAGAGAAACGGATGAAGAACTTATGGCGAAAAAGGAATTTATGCACGGAGAATAAAAAGTGGGAGTTTCCCACTTTTTATTCTTTTGAAGCTTTGATTTGACTGTTTATTCTAGGTTTCAGTCTCTATATCTAAAAAAAACTAAAATTCCTCTTGAATTTCATTGTTGAATTCATTTAACTTGTCATTCAAATCAGTTTTGAATTCAGACAACAAAAACTTTGGAAAGTGGAAGACAACAGAGGTAATGACAGGGAAGAGATTTTCTCAAAAAGAGTAAAAGCAGGAAAAAGGACATACTTTTTTGATGTAAAGTCCACAAAATCAAATGATTATTACCTTACCATCACGGAAAGCAAAAGGAAACTGAAAGACGATACTTTTGTTTTCGAAAAACACAAAATTTTCCTATACAAAGAGGATTTTGCTAAATTTGTTGGGGCGCTTCAAGAAACTGTTGATCATGTCAAAAATGATTTGATGGCGGATTTTGATTTCGAGCAGTTTGAAAGTGAAACATCCCAAAGCGAGTTTGATGATGAGCTAAAATGGGATTAAAACCCCAAAAAACAACAAACAGGAGAAAGAATCAAAACCTTCGATAGTGTAAAAATTACCGAGGAAACGCGTCAATCAAAAATTAAGGCTTGTATGTTTCTTTCTCTTGTTTCATTTTTGCACTTATGCAGAAGCTGATTATCTACGTTCTCATTTTCATCATTCTATTCTTACTTGTAGGATGGTATTTTTCGAACATAACCCTTTATTTTATTTTTTCTCTGGTCATTGCGGCAGTTTTACGTCCCTTGACCAATAGGATCAATTCAATCCATTTACTTGGAAGACACGTCCCAAGGTGGATAGCGGTTTTGTTCTCCTATGGAGCCATCTTTTTGGTGCTGTTTTCCATCGGATTGATGTTCATCCCCCTGATCAGTGCACAAATTAACCTGATTGCCTCTTATGATTTGGATTTCCTTTATGAGCAAATTCAAAATCCCGTAGGTCGGATTGAGGATTTGCTTATCCGGTACGAAATCGTGAAAAGTGAACCTGGTTTTTTGATTACTCAGGTTCGGGAGAATTTAATCACCAATCTAAACATCATCAATCTTCAGGGATTCATCAATTCGGTCCTTAATACAACAAGCTCCTTCCTTATCGCCATTTTGGCAATAGGTTTCATCACCTTTTTTTTGTTGCTGGAAAATGGTTTGCTCAGAAGAAACATCCTCAATTTGATCCCAAATGCTTATTTTGAGATTTCGGTTTCGACATTCAATATAGTTGAGAAACTGTTATCCAATTATCTGGTTGGTTTATTGATTCAGATGACTTCCATTTTTTCTATGGCATCCATCGGATTGACCATTTTGGAAGTGGAGTATGCGCTTACCATAGCGGTTTTTGCGGCAGTAGCCAATTTGATTCCCTATGCAGGCCCACTTCTTGGCGCTACCTTTGGCGTACTTGTCGGGCTCTCGACTGCTGAATTTGCAAATCCAAACGAGATTTACTTCTTTCTATTTAAAATATTGTCCGTGTTTTCTGTGGTTCAAATAATGGATAACATCATCCTTCAGCCATTAATTTTCTCTAAATCCGTAAAAGCACATCCACTTGAAATTTTTGTTATTATCTTTGCGGGGGCAAAAATTGCCGGTGTGCTGGGAATGATCTTTGCCATTCCGATATATACCATTTTTAGAGTTTCGTTTTTGGAATTCTACAGAGGTTATAGAGAATACAAAATATTTAAAATATAACATAAAAATCAAAAATGGCTTTACAATGCGGTATCGTTGGACTTCCCAACGTTGGAAAATCTACTTTATTCAATGCTATATCCAGTGCAAAAGCCGAAGCGGCAAATTTCCCTTTTTGTACTATTGAGCCCAATGTCGGGATGGTTACTGTTCCGGACAGAAGATTACAGATCTTGGAAGCACTTGTAAAACCACAAAGGGTTTTGCCAACGGTCATCGAATTTGTCGATATTGCCGGCCTAGTCAAAGGCGCAAGCAAAGGCGAAGGTTTGGGAAATAAATTCTTGGCAAATATCAGGGAAGTTGATGCCATTATCCACGTAATCAGGTGTTTTGATGACGACAATGTAGTGCACGTAGCAGGCGGAGTCGATCCGCTTTTTGACAAAGAAGTCATTGACACAGAATTACAGCTGAAGGATATTGATTCGGTGGATAAAAAAATCCAAAAAACTGAAAAAGTTGCCAAATCCGGAGATGCTAAGGCTAGAAGGGAATTGGAAACCCTTCAGTTGTTCAAGAAAGAACTTACTGAGGGTAAAAATGCAAGATCAATTGACGTAGAAAAAGAGGATCTTGAAGTTCTTAGGGATTTGCATTTATTGACCTTGAAGCCTGTCCTTTATGTCGCCAATGTGGACGAAGCAAGTATTTTAACAGGCAATGCCTTTGTGGATAAGCTTAGGGCAGAAGTTGAAAAAGAAAATGCTTCGGTTATTGTACTTTGTGCTTCCATCGAGGAGCAGATTGCGGAATTTGATGAGCCAGAAGAAAAGGCACTTTTCCTTTCAGAATATGGATTGGATGAAAGCGGATTGAATAAATTGATCACGGCAGCATACTCATTATTGGATTTAATCACCTATTTCACGGCTGGAGTACAGGAAGTACGTGCTTGGACGATTAAAAAAGGCTGGAAAGCACCGCAAGCCGCTGGAGTGATCCACACAGATTTCGAAAGAGGATTCATCAAGGCTGAAGTCATAAAACTTCCTGACTACGAGCAATTTAAAACTGAGGCTGCCTGTAGGGAAAATGGTAAAATTTCCATCGAAGGAAAAGAATACGTGGTTCAAGATGGTGATATCATGCATTTTAGGTTTAATGTATAATATATTCTTAAATTTTTTTTGTACTTTTGCAAGAAGCATTACAGTTTGTAAAACGTTTAATTATCAGTTTTAAATTTTTGTTTAATTTTCTTTTTTAAAAACCCGTGAGAATAAGATTAATATTTTCGTTAAAAAACAAAGGTGCTTATTTACCCTTTCATCACCAGTATATACTGGCGCAATTCCTCAAAGGTCTCATCGTAAAAGGTGGGAGAGAAGAATTTTTCAACTACAATTACTTCAATTTCTCTGGTCTAAAAGGACAGACCAAAGTAAGTCGAAGCGGATTACATTATTACTCAAGTTTAGTCACTTTAGTGCTTTCATCACCCAATGAAGAGTTTATGGACTATCTACTTGAGCAAGTATTTGACACTCCGAAAATTGAGTTAGGCAATCTGATTCTCACTCCTGAGTACACCGAGCAGGAAATTGAACCTACCTTGGAAACATCAAACAAGTTTGTTTGTATTTCTCCATTGGTACTTTTGACTCCATCATTCAATGATGAGTCGGGGAAAAGATTTATCAACCCGGATACAGATGAATTTTCTGATCTGTTGTATGAATCCACCCTTACTCGTATGGAAAGATCAGGTTGGTATAGCCAGGAACAAATGGAATCTTTTTACAAGTTCCAAGTGGTTCCGGATATGAATTATGTAAATAAGCTGAGAGAGCAGCAAAAGAAATTTGCTAGAATCTACTCCGTCTATGACATGGATGTGAAATATGAGGTGAGAGGATATACTTTACCTTTTACCTTGTACGCAGCACCAGAAGTTCAAGATTTCGTGTTCAAATGTGGTTTGGGTGCCTTCACCCACAAGGGCTTCGGTATGCTGGATTTAGCAAACCATGCCACTGTCCAAAGAACGGAAACCTACAAGTTCAAAAGAGAAGGTTTTATTCCTTACAAAGCTCAGGAAAGAACCAGACCCTCTGAATCTGAAGAGAAAACCGAAGAAAATTAACATCCTCAAAAATCCCGATCAAATGATCGGGATTTTTTTTTATAGCCTTCTTTTGTTTGGATTAAGATTGACATATCCGATCAGTTCGTCATACCTGGATCCCATATCCCGGTAATAAACCAAAACTTCATACTCATTTTCGGTTTCAAAATAATCCCCTTCCAAACTGCTGGTTTCCCATCCGTTCGCATGTAAATAAGCAAATTGATAATCATACCAACCTTGTTTCAACAATAGCTTGGCCTGATAAGTATTGGTTTTTTTGTTGAGTGTCATTTTTGCATTTGGATCTCTCCCCCATTGGGTCAGTGCTCCAATGATATATGGTGGTTCAAGGATACCATCTGAAGCCAGATTAAAAGTCGTCAGAAGGTATTCACTTTCAAGTTCATGGTTCTGCCTCTCAAAGTTGAAAATCGCATATTGACCATTCACATCAAGATATTGAGAATAGGTCAAAGTAGGCCTGGGCACATCCACCAAGGTTTCTGCATAGACAATATCCTCCTCCATAGTTACTTTTGCTATGTTGACACCTCTAGTCCTCACATACCTTAGGTCAACAAACCTAAATTCATTGCCCGCCATAAAGGTATTTGTTCCATCAAACAATTGATATTCCATCATTTTGATGTCCTCTCGCACCATGGTGGGTTTTAAATCCATTTTGACATTGTCCCAGCGCTGGTTTTGTCGAATGATAACTTTTAAAGTGTTTCTTGGGTCAAATACTTCTCGATTGTTATAATTCAAATTCAGGTTGATTTGCTGCGCACTTCTTCTTTTCTCAGTTTGGCTCGATGGAACTACCTTAGCCGCTACCTGAACTTGGTTTTGAAACACCATGAATCTCCTGGTCAATATGGTTTGCGATTCATCCCTATTGCGGTAAACCTGTATGATGTAATTCCCAGATTTGGAAACTTTAGGAAGTAGGAAATTGTAATGGATGTAGGGAATCCTTGTATTGATGGAATAAGAATAGTCAAGTATATTAAACTCGTTGAACTGATTCAGGTACTCATTTTCTTTCAAATCAGAGGGGCTCCAATCTGAATTGCAGTGGATGATCTTTGCTGAATATTGGTCAGGGTCAAAGGACAAGTCGTCAAAGGTAAGATTCAGTGGTAAATTTGCTCCCAAAGCGATCACTGGAGAACTCAATTGACTGGCAAAATCGGTTGAATTGGGAAAAAGTCTAACCGACTGGATGTTTTCTTCAAATATCCTGTCAAACATAACTTGTTGCCCAAATAATTGGGCATGGAATACAAATCCAGTAATAAGGAGGGATAGAAAGGCTTTCATCTTATTTATTTTAATGAACATTCAATATAAAAAAATAATGCCAAACTATCTCTTTACAAAGTAGTTTGGCATTATTTGAAAAACAATGCGCAGATTTAAGAAAGCACTTCTTGGAGAAGACCAATTTCCTCCACCAAGGATTCCCATTTCAAATTCAAGGTTTCTTCTTTTTGTTTGAACTGAAGATATTTTTGATTTGCTTTTTGCAATTTATCCGCATCGGCAAAAACTTCTGGACTGGCCATTTCTACTTCCAATCCCTTCTTTTTGGTTTCTATTTGAAGAATCTCCGCTTCAATAAGCGTCAATTCCTGCTCCTTTTTTTTTAAGTCCTTTTTAGCTTGGTTGGTTTCGGAAGGAGGAACATCCTTTTTCTTGTTCTCGACTTTGGCTTTTGGCTCGCTTTTTACCTTTGCGGCCACACTATCCTGATTTTTGGCTTGCCATTCCACATACTCATCGTAGGTTCCTGGATATTCTTTTATCTCATGATTTTCGATATACCAAATCTTGTTGGCAACTCCCCTGATGAAATGTCTATCGTGGGAAACCGTGATAAAAGTTCCTTCATACTGCTCCAGCGCCTGAATCAATATATTTACAGACTGGATGTCCAAGTGATTGGTTGGCTCATCCAAAAGCAGGAAATTGGCTTCAGAGATCAAAGTCTTGGCCAATGCCACCCTTGATTTTTCCCCACCGGAAAGGACTTTTATTTTCTTGAAAACATCATCGCTACTAAAAAGGAAACAGCCTAGTACGCCGCGCAATTCTGTCTCTGACTTGTCAGATCCTGCTTGCACCATTTCCTGGATAATCTCATTGTTGATGTTCAAAGCCTCCAACTGATGCTGGGCATAAAATGACTTGATCACGTTAAAGCCTTGCTCACTTTTCCCTTCCACGGGTTCTGTCCCACTCAAAATCCTCAAGAGTGTTGATTTCCCCTTTCCATTGGCACCGATCAAAGCGATTTTATCTCCTCTTTCTATCCTTACTGTGGTGTTTTTCAAAATCACCAGGTCTCCATAAGCCTTGGAAACATGATCCAAAACAACAACGTCCCTTCCTGATTTTTGGGAAAACTTGAATTTGAAATTCACTGAAACATTATTGTCCACCACCTCAGAAACCCGATCCAGCCTTCCCAAGGCCTTCACCCGAGATTGGACTTGATTGGATTTGGTAGCCTTTGCCCTGAAGCGTTCAATAAACTTTTCAGTTTGCTTGATCATCTGCTGCTGGTTTTCATAGGCATTTTGCTGGATTTCCATCCGCTCCTTTTTCTCTTCTTTGTAAAAAGAATAGTTACCGGAATACTGTATGAGACTTTCATTCGTGACTTCCACCACCGAATCAATGCAATTGTCAAGAAAATCCTGATCGTGGGAAACCACGACTACGGCTCCTTCATATCCCTTCAGATAGTTTTCAACCCATTGGATGGAAGGCAAATCCAAGTGGTTGGTAGGTTCATCCAACATCAACAATGCTGGCTTTTCCAAAAGCAACTTCGCCAGCATTACCCTCATTCTCCACCCACCGGAAAAAGTCTTCAGTGGCCTGTTCAAATCTTTTGTATTGAAACCGATTCCTTCCAGTACCTCTTCGGCTTTGGCTTTGATGGTGTAGCCTTCATTTGCCTCAAACTGATCCTGCAAATGGGCAAGTTTATGCAATACTTCTTCGGAATAATCGGTTTCCATCAACTTAAGCGTTGCATCGATTTCGTCCTGAAGTTTTAGCGTGTCTTTAAAGGCCTCTAAAGCCACATCCAATATACTGTCCTCAGACAGATAAGAAAGTAAATCCTGGTTCAAGAATCCAATGGTGCAATCTTTGGCTTTTTGGATATCCCCTGAAGAAGGTTGAAAATCACCGTTTATTATTTTCAATAAGGTGGATTTGCCAGTTCCATTGGCGCCGACAAGTCCAATTTTGTCTTTTGGTTTTATGTGCAGAGAGGCATTTTCATACAAAGCTCTCCCTCCAATAAAATAGGATAGGTTGTTCATTGATAACATGGTGCAAAAATACGGAATCTCCCATTCATAAAATATTTACTGGAAAAAATTAACGATATTTCTGATCTTACAGGCCAAATAAAAACCTTTTCACCATGTTCAGATCTCTTTTTTTCCTCAGTTCTCTATTTTTAAGCCTTTCTTGTTCGGGGCAAAACACCAAGTCCGGGGAAATAAAACTTGAAACGATCACCTTACCAGAGAATTTCAAAATCAGCGTTTGGGCAGATCAAGTGCCCAATGCAAGATCGCTGGCAAGGAGCGATGAAGGGATCGTTTTTGTTGGCAACAGGCAGGGAGACAAAGTATATGCGCTCCAAGACACGGATGGCGATGGGAAAGCAGACAAAAAATACGTTTTGGCGGAAGGTCTTCGAATGCCAAATGGAGTGGCTTTCAAGGATGGTGATCTTTATGTGGCTGAAGTCAGCCGCATATTGCGGTTCAAGGACATTTCCAATTCACTGGGAAACCCAACGTATGAAGTAGTCTCAGATCAATTTCCTGACAAAGCACATCATGGCTGGAAATTTATCGCCTTTGGGCCTGACGGAAAATTATATGTGCCGGTGGGTGCTCCCTGCAATATCTGTGAACCTGAAGAGGAAATTTTTGCTTCTATCACCCGAATCGATGTCAACGATCCACAGTCAAAACCAGAAATTTTCGCAAAAGGAGTAAGGAATACAGTTGGCTTTGACTGGCATCCTGAAACAGGTGAATTGTGGTTTACGGAGAACAACCGTGACATGATGGGCGATGATGTTCCGGACTGTGAATTGAATGCTGCTCCAGAAAAAGGCATGCATTTCGGCTACCCCTATTGGCATGCTGGCGATGTGAAGGACCCGGAGTTTGGAAACAAAGGGAAATCGATGGGAAGTTATACTGCTCCAAAAGCAAAACTAGGCGCCCATACCGCCCCTTTAGGAATGCGATTCTATACTGGCCAAATGTTCCCTGACACCTATCGCAACTCCATCCTCATCGCAAAACATGGGTCTTGGAACAGAAGTAAAAAAGTGGGTTATCAACTGACAAACATTACGTTAGACACCAACAGTGGAGTAGAAAAAGAGACAGTTTTCGCTGAGGGATGGTTGAATCACGAAACCCAGGAAGTCTGGGGAAGACCAGTGGATGTTTTGGAAATGCCTGATGGAAGTCTTTTGGTCTCAGACGATATGGCCAATTGCATTTATAGAATCACTTATGAGAAATAAAAAAATGCTGATTAGGTTTAAATCTAATCAGCATTTTATATTTTTTCATGCTTTGAATACTACTATTTCAACCAATCGGGCTTTGTGGTGACCACAGTTGCCTGCAACTGATTCAGAAGATTGTACACGCCGAAATAAGTACGATTGATATAAAGGCCATGTCGTGAACCCCTTGCTTGCCTCGACTTTCTAAACATTTTCTCATTAGAAATCCGATCACCCAATTGGAAGATTTTTTCAAAATACGTGTCATCTGAAAAATCAAAGGTGTCTACGTGAAAAGGTTTTCCCAACAAGGAGATCATTTCCTTAAAAACACTCTTAAAATAGAGTTTTTCCTCATCGTTGTCTTTTTCACTGATAAACTCAAGGTTGTAGAAAATCTCATTCAACTCCTCTTCATTCATCAGTAAATCCCTTTTGATCAATGAGAAGTATCCATGATAGAAATCCTCCGGAATGACTTTAACGCAGCCAAAATCAATTATCCCCAATGTTCCATCGGGTTGAATGATAAAGTTACCCGGATGGGGATCCGCATGTACCTGCATCAGGTTATGGACTTGATGGTGATAAAAATCCCATAAGGCCTG
Source organism: Rhodonellum psychrophilum GCM71 = DSM 17998 (assembly GCF_000381545.1). GTDB lineage: Bacteria > Bacteroidota > Bacteroidia > Cytophagales > Cyclobacteriaceae > Rhodonellum > Rhodonellum psychrophilum. Next base: position 327,551 of record NZ_KB906675.1, read on the forward strand.
TCCTATTCTGTTTTTTTGCTCTTGCGTGGGATTCGACTCCAACCATTCCTTGATATGAAGACCATTCAACCAATCCATGGTGATGATCCTTTCACTGCTTAAGTCACTGTAATATTTAGGGAAAACAAGATCTTTTATGTGTGCACAAGCCTCAGAAATTTCTCTGGATCGATCAACTTCCAACACATAGTCTGTTTCTTCGAGAAGTTTTTCCTCCACCTCATCCATGTAGTGATCCAACTCCTTCACATTCATATTGAGCAATCTCAATGCAAATGGCCTGACCAATTTTAGATCCGAGCTTACTGAATCTGCAACGCCAGGATATTGGATTTTGACCGCATAGGTCTTTCCATCTTTCGTTGCCTGGTGTACCTGACCGATGGATGCGGCATTGATGGCCGACTTGGTGAAGGTATCAAACATCTGATCTGGATTTTTCCCAAAGTACTTTTGGAAGGTCTTTATGACTAAGGGAAAAGAAAGCGGAGGCGCACTGTATTGCGCCATCGTAAATTTATCTTGATATGCACGAGGCAAGATATTTTTATCCATGGACATCATTTGGGCAACTTTCAGGGCAGAGCCTTTGAGTTCGCTCAATGAATTGTAAATGTCGGTTGCATTGTTGTTGTGCAGTTCTTCCTTGGTATGGGAGGGATTGACAACTTTTTTAGCATAATGCTTTACATAATTCCCACCTACCTTTGCTCCTGTGGTCAGAAATTTTGCTGCACGCTGTACTTTTGATGTGGGAATATTCTGCTGCTCTTTCACCTTACTCTCCATGATTCCTTTGATTATTTGTTCTGATATAAAAATTTTGCAAAATCGATAAAGGTGTCCAAAGCGCTTTTCCCCATAAGGTCGAAAGCAAGGTTTACTGATTTTTCGATAGCGGCATCCGTTTTTTCGAAGGCTGGTGAAGCATCTTTCAACCAAAATTGAAAGACAAACCACACCTGAAACCAAAGCGCATCATCGTAGCGATCACTGATCACAGGTCTATTGGCGATTTCTTCCGTTTCTTTTCCCTCCAAGATGATCTCATTGGCAAAATCCTTGAATTTGCTTTTGAAGACCTTAACTTCCATTGGTAAAAATTTATCCATTGACTTTTGGTCTTTGTAAATGGACAACAAATAAGACCTGTTTTTTTTCAGCTCTTCAACCCAAGTGAACAAGAAACCCAGTAGCTTCTCCCTTGCGCTGTATTCTTTGAAAACTTCTTGGGATTCAATATTGACAATTGTATTTTCAAAAAGCTGCGCCCATACTGCTGATTTGATCGCCTCGAATGAAGTGAAATAATTGTAAAACTCCTCCTCTTTCATCTTCAAGTCTTTTGCGAACTTAAACACAGAAACAGGTTCTTTACCGTTTTCCAAAACATGTTCTATATAACCTGAAATTATTTTTGATTTTAGATCAGTCTTCACGGCCTTCTTTGCTGGTGCTTTTTCCATAGTGATTTCATTTGATATGGATATAACCAAAAAACAAGCGCTTCGGTTTAGGGAATCTATAAATAAAAAAACCTTGGGCTTACCCAAGGTTTTTTTATTTCCTTAAAACTCAAAAGGCTGTTAGCCCGTGACTTTTTCCACCACAAGATTATGATTGGTATAAATACAAACATCTGCAGCTATCCCGAGGCTTTCCCGAACCATTTGCTCGGCTGTGAGTTCGGGGGCGAATTTTTTCATTGCTCTGGCCGCAGATTGGGCATACATGCTTCCTGAACCGATAGTGGCTATTTCCATGTCTGGCTCTATCACATCACCTGTGCCAGAGATGATCAGAATGTCGGTACTGTCAGCCACAATCATCATTGCTTCCAATTTACTCAGCATCCGGTCTGTGCGCCATTCTTTGGCCAATTCGACCGCAGCCCTTTTCATATTGTTGCCGTAGGCACCCAATTTCTCTTCGAATTTTTCCAATAAAGTAAAAGCATCTGCGGTGGAACCGGCAAAACCTGTCACGATTTTCCCTCCCTGAAGCTTCCTGATTTTGTTTACTGTACTCTTGGCAATTGTATTTCCCAAGGTGGCTTGTCCATCTGCCCCGATCACTACTTCACCATTATGTCGTATCGCCACCACAGTGGTTGATTTTAATCTTTCCATAGTTGAATGAATTATTTTTTTCTTTAATAACAAAACCCATACGCAAGCAAAAAGTCCTGCAGAAACAGGACTTTTTGACATCATTTGTACAATTGGTTAGATCAGGATTCTAACGGGATCCTCGAGCAAACTTTTGAAGGTTTGGAGGAAGGCGGAACCGACAGCTCCATCCACTACCCGATGGTCACAGGACAAGGTGACTTTCATCAAATTCCCAATTTTAATTTGCCCGTCTTTTACAATGGCGGTCTCTTTGATCCCTCCAATAGCCATGATGCAGGCATCTGGTGGATTGACGATCGCAGTGAATTCATCTATACCAAACATCCCAAGATTGGAAATAGTGAAGGTATTTCCTTCCCAATCCTTCGGTTGAAGTTCTTTGTTTTTGGCTTTTCCTCCCAAGGATTTGGCTTCATTTGAAATCTGGGACAATGACTTACTGTCAGCAAATCTGATAACAGGAACCAACAAGCCTTCTTCTACAGCTACCGCCATACCAATGTGGATGTGGTCGTTGTACCTGATTTTATCACCCAACCAGGAAGTATTGACTTTTGGATGCTGACGCAAAGAAGCTGCTGCCGCTTTGATCACCATGTCATTAAAGGAGATTTTTACTGGGGAAATCTCATTCATGCTTTTTCTCGCCTCTATTGCCTTGTCCATGTTGATTTCCATGGTCAGGTAAAAATGCGGAGCAGTGAATTTGCTTTCGGCCAGTCGTTTTGCAATGGTTTTTCGCATTTGCGAAACTTTCTCCTCTCGGAACGATTCCTGTCCAATTGCTACTGGAGCGGCTCCCTGTGACGTTGCTGCAGCAGCTGGAGCAGCAGGTTTCTTGATACTCGCGGGATCAAATGTCTCAATGTCCCTCATGACAATCCTTCCTGCTTCACCGGATCCTTTTACAAGGGAAATGTCAATTCCTTTATCCGAAGCCATTTTTTTGGCTAAGGGGGAAGCTTTAATTCTCCCATTTTCTGAAGAAGGTTGCGCTACTTCGGAAACTGGAGCATCTTTTGTACTTTCTTTGGCTTTTGGCTCAGCAGGTTTTTCAGCGGTTTTTTCCTCAGAAGCCACTTCCTTGGAAGGTGCCTCCGATGCAGTGTTTTTTGATTTTTGAGCCTGAAGAAGTTTCTCGAAATCAGCTCCTTTTTCACCTATGATGGCAATCACTCCATCAATTTCAACAGAATCACCTGCCTCAACACCGATGTACAACAATGTACCATCCTCGTAGGATTCCAATTCCATCGTGGCCTTGTCAGTTTCCACTTCTGCCAGTATATCTCCGGATTTGATCTCATCCCCAACTTTCTTGAGCCAGGAAGAAATAGTTCCTTCCGTCATGGTATCACTCATCTTGGGCATGGTTATCACCGTGGCATGGATGCCCGAGATGTCCACATCTTCAGTTTTGGCTGGCTTTGGAGCGGCTTCTGGTTTTTCTTTTGGAGCTTCTTCTTTTGTCTCCTCGGAAGAAACCTCCTCTTTTTTATCTTCTTTTTTTGATGAGGGACTTCCCCCTCCTTCGATTTCCTTCAGTAAATCGGTTATGTTTTCACCTTTTTCACCAATGATGGCAATGACTCCATTGACGGGCACCGCATCTTTTTCTTGCACACCAATATGAAGGAGCACACCCTCATCATAGGATTCCAGCTCCATGGTTGCCTTATCGGTTTCCACTTCTGCCAATATATCTCCAGGTTTCACTTCATCTCCAACTTTCTTCAACCACGCAGCGATAACCCCTTCTTCCATGGTGTCACTCATCTTGGGCATTCGTATTATTTCGGCCATAAGCTTGTTTTCCTTATTCAAATTTTAAGCAGTCCAAAAATAGTTCTTAAAATATCCTTATTCAAATTTAATAATAGTATTTTCATGATCTTAAAGTTCACTTCACCACAGTTTGTTTTAAAATGCCATTGATCAACAAGACCGAATACGAAAATCCCAAATGGCTTTTCAACGGTCATTTGCAAACCATCGTGCCGGGATTGTTCAGAAACATCCAACCCTTAGCTTTTGAAAGAGAGCGCATTAACACTCCTGATGGAGATTTTTTGGATCTGGATTGGCTCAAGAACAACTCACAAAAACTCGTCATCATCAGCCATGGATTGGAAGGAAATAGCCAGAGACCTTATATGATGGGGATGGCTAGACAATTTTTCACAAAAGGATTCGATGTCTTGAATTGGAATTTCAGAGGTTGTGGAGAAGAAATTAATCTTAAACCTATTTTTTACCACTCTGGAGCCACTTATGACTTGGATACGGTGATCGAACATGCAGAAAAAAATTATGATGAGATTTTTTTGGTGGGATTTAGCCTCGGGGGCAATCTCACTTTAAAATATTTAGGGGAAGAAAGAAAACGGTCTCCTAAATTGAGAAAGGGTGTTGCCATTTCCGCACCAGTCCATTTGGAAAGTTCCTGCGAAAAAATATCCTCCCGGGAAAATTTCATGTACGCAAACCGCTTTCTCAAAACCTTAAAAGAAAAAGTAATTAAGAAAGCGCAATTATTCCCAAAAGAAATCTCCACAGGTACGCTAAGAAAAATAAAAACCTTGAGGGATTTTGATGATTTCTTTACTGGCCCCATTCATGGGTTTGATGACGCCCATGATTATTATGAACAAAATTCATCACTTTATTTCTTGGAAGGCATCAAACTTCCATCACTCATCCTGAATGCCCAAAACGATCCGTTTTTGAGTCCTAGATGCTTTCCTGTCAAACTGGGAAGAAATCTGGAAAATGTATGGATGGAATTCCCGAAATATGGCGGACATGTGGGATTCATCCAAAGAAAACAACAGGATATTTATTGGTCGGAACAAAGGGCATTTGAATTTATCACTGGAGATCAGTAATTTAAACTTTATTATTTACAACCACATGTGCGGCAGATATTCACTCAGCAAAAGTAAATTGGAATTGGAAGAAAGATACCAAGCGGAAATGCTGGAAGCTTTTGATCCAAGGTACAATATAGCACCCACCCAACTTGTCCCTGTAATCACTTCAGATAGTCCAAGGGGGTTTTCCCATTTTTACTGGGGAATAACCCCTGAATTTTCGAAGAACAAACCTGTCTCCCAAAAATTCATCAACGCAAGGGCCGAAACCATAACAGAAAAAATCTCCTTCAAATCTTCCTTTGAAAAAAGAAGGTGCCTCGTTCCCGCAGATGGTTTTTTTGAATGGAAAAAAGTTGGGAAAAAAATAAGGGTTCCCTACAGATTTACGCTGGCCGATGAAAGCCTATTTTCATTTGCTGGGTTATGGGAAGAATACGAAAATGAAAATGGAATTATCCAACATACCTTTTTGATTCTCACCACCAGTCCTAATGGACTGGTGGCTGATGTCCATGACCGAATGCCTGTCATTATCAAAAAGGAGGATGAGAAAAAATGGCTGGATAAATATTCCTCTGAAGACACTCTTTTGGATATCCTAAAAATCTACCCAGCAGATGGAATGATGTCCTACACAGTCTCGCCTTTGGTCAACCATGTGGGAAATGACAGCCCACAAATCTTGCGAAAAACGTCTCCTATGGATCAATTTGGAAACTATACCCTGTTTGGATAATGGCAAAAACCCACATTATTGACCTTTGCTTTTTGGAAACCCAAGAAGCCATTGCTTCCTTTTTGATAGAAACCAGTGATGGACCAATATTGATAGAAACGGGTCCGGAAAGCACTTTTCCACAGCTCCAAAAAGGAATTGAACAACTGGGGTTTCAACTTCAGGACATCAAGAATGTATTTTTAACCCATATTCATTTCGACCATGCAGGTGCTGCTTGGCAATTCTCAAAATTGGGAGCAAAAATCCACCTCCATCCCTTGGGATTGCCACATTTGGCATCTCCTGAAAAACTTTGGGAATCCGCTGCACGCATTTATGGAAAAGATATGGATCGGCTGTGGGGGAAAATGGAGCCCATTCCAGAAGCTTTACTCGTGCCTGTTGATCATTTGGAGATTATCCAAGTTGGAGATGTTTCTTTGAAAGCACTTCATACACCCGGACATGCGGTCCATCATATCGCTTGGAAATTGGATGGGGATATTTTCACGGGTGATGTAGCTGGGGTTAAAATCAACAATGGCCCGGTAGTCCCTCCTTGCCCCCCGCCGGATATCCACATTGAAAACTGGAAACACTCGATCCAATTCATTCTGAAGAACCAACCGATGAGGCTTTTTTTGACCCATTATGGAATCGTAGAAAACCCCGAAGAGCACTTAGAGGCACTTGACGATATTTTGGACACCTGGTCAGGATGGATGAAACCTTATTTTGAAAAGGGAATTCCACAAGAAGAAATCATCCCGGAATTCATGAAATATACCAAAAGTGAATTGGAGGCAAAAGGTGTGGATGCCAAAACCATACAAGTATACGAATACGCAAATCCAAGCTGGATGTCAGTCGCAGGATTGATGCGGTATTGGAAATTGAAAAGCCAGGGGAGGATTTAAAACTCGCCGTTAAAATAAATAAGCTTAAAATTGTCTTTTTTCAGTCCCTTGAGGCGTTTAATTTGTTATCCAGATACGAATTGGGATATTTGTCCTCTTTATCACCTGAAATTGATTTGAATAAACACCCAAAATAACGCATCCAGCAAATGAAAAGATCCAGAATAACAGGAGCAGGACATTATGTTCCCGAGCAAATCATCACCAACGAATACCTTTCCACCATCATTGACACCAATAATGAATGGATCGTGGAAAGAACCGGAATAGAAGAAAGAAGGTGGTTTACTCCTGGAATTGACACCGTGACCTCAATGTCTGTCAACGCTTCAAAAATGGCTTTGGACCGTGCTGGATTGACAGCAAAGGATATTGATTTCATCGTATTTGCCACCATCACACCGGATTATTTTGTGCCTGGAAACGGCGTATTGCTCCAGAGGGAATTGGGTATGCAGGGCAAACCTGCCCTTGACATCCGAAATGCATGTTCAGGATTCATTTATGCACTTTCAGTTGCAGATCAATTCATTAAGACGGGAATGTACAAAAACATCTTGGTCGTTGGCGCGGAGATTCAGTCCTCGGCATTGGACAAAAGTGATGCGGGAAGGTCCAGCACAGTCATTTTTGCCGATGGTGCGGGTGCTGTGGTATTACAGGCCGTCGGGTCAGATGAGCCGGGAATATTGTCCACACATCTGCATGCAGATGGAGATTTTGCCGAAGAACTTTACCTGAAAGATCCAGGAAGCAGCCGAGATGTCAGGCTTTCGCCAGAAATCGTGGAAAACCCAAGTTTCAAGATGTTCATGAACGGAAACGTGGTCTTCAAACATGCAGTAGTGAGATTCCAGGAAGTGATAGAAGAAGCACTTCAAACCAATCATAAGAATAAATCGGAAATTGACCTTCTGGTCACGCATCAAGCCAACCTGAGAATAAGCAATTACATTCAGCAAAAACTTGAGTTGCCCGACGAAAAAGTGTTCAACAATATCATGAAACTGGGGAATACAACCGCAGCAACCATCCCAATAGCCCTAAGCGAGGCCTGGGAACAAGGCAGACTGAAAGAAGGGGATTTGGTATGCTTAGCAGCCTTTGGAAGTGGATTCACATGGGCTTCAGCCTTGTTGTACTGGTAAACCCCGAAGGATGCCCGATCGAAGAGAAATCAACCTGGACTTATGGAAAAACAGAGATGTTTTTGAAGAAATCAACCTTCAGACAGAAAATTTCTTAAATATATTTTCTGAACTGGCCAATCTCATTTCCCTTGATCGGTTGAAATCTATCCATCCCTATTCGAAAGGGATGAAAATAAGCAAAGGAAATCAGCTTTCTCAATGCCCCTATCAGGTTCTGGATATTTTGCGGGATTTTCATCCCCAAACTGGCTTCAACATCCGTTTATTGAATTGGTTTGGACATGGCATGATGATTTTCCTCCATTATGCTCCGACAACAGCCATCCGCTTTCAAAAAACGATAGAACGCATCTCAACCGAATTTCATTTGAGCAAAACTTCAAGTCCTTGGGATTACAGCCAATTGATCTTAAGTCCTGACCCTGAACAGGTATTCGATGTTGCCATTCATCTTTCCGAATTCAACCATGTGCAGCTTTTCAAATTCATAACAATTGAGAAATGTAGTCAAAAAACACTTTTCATATTGACGAGAGAAGTAGAATCCATATTGGATTATCATTCTGGATGACTTCCTAATTTAATCAATTTAACCTAATTTAGAACTGTCCTTTAAGGATTCCGTATTTAAGAGCTGGAATTGAACGAAAACCTTATGAAATCAATTTTTGGAATTTTTGTCTTTGTTATACTATCAAGCCTTTCATTTGGACAGGAAGTAAACAAAATTGTCACAATCTATAATACAGACTCTACTTTCATGGGAACTGGGGTAATGCAAAATGGATTGATGGAGGGATTTTGGAGATTTGAAAACCCGAAAACAAACCAACTCATTCAAACCATGTTTTTTCAAAATGGCCTGAGAGAGGGGAAATCCATCAAGTACCACCCCAACAAAAATAAGCATGTAGAAGCTGAATACAAAGGCAATAAGCTCAATGGGGCGTTCATGGAATATGATGTGACGGGGGCATTAAAACTGGAATTGATTTTCAAAGACAGTATCCCTGTTGGTCCTTACAGGGAATACTACGGCCGCGCAGAAAACCCTGATTTTTTTAATCCCAAACAAATAAAGAAGGAAGGCGATTTTGTCAATGGGAAAAAAGATGGGAGATGGATCACCTATTATAATAGCGGCCAATTGGCGATAGTGGAGAACTACAAGAATGGCATTTTGGAAGGTCCATACATGGAATACAACGTAAATGGCCAGCTGATAGTAGAGGTAATGTATCAAAACAATTTTCCAAATGGACCATTTAAACGCTACTCCTTTGAAAACATGTTGGGTGAACAAGGAGAATACACAAAGGGCAGAAAAACAGGCAAGTGGATCACCTATTTTCCGGGGACAAGAATAGTCGAGTCGGAAAAATCCTATGATGCCAATGGTAACAGTTCGGGAGAATGGAAGTTTTACTACGAAAACAAAAGACTGGCAAGGGTTGAAAAATATGAAAATGGCGTTCCTGTAGGAACATGGGAAGAGTTTTTTCCCAACCAAAATTTGGCAAAAAGAAAAACTTATGCCCTGGGCATGCCTGTTGGAGAATACATCGAACACCATTCCAATGGAAATATATCAGTAACGGGTAAATATGAAAATGGGATGAAAGTTGGCTTATGGAAGAATTACTTTCCGGACGGAACGCTTTTTTCCATCGGAGAATACAAAAATGACTTGAAAACAGACCTTTGGAAATATTTCAACAAAATAAACATTCTGGTTGCAGAAGGGGAGTACATTTTAGGTTCAGAAAACGGACAATGGTTTTATTACTATGATGGCGGCCAATTAAAATCGGTTGGGAGTTATTTCCTGGGATTTGAAAATGGTATCTGGGGCTTGTTTTATGATAATAAACAATTGACTCAGGAGGAAACTTGGAGCAATGGTAGACTATTGAATGTCGGTGATTATTACAGTTATGATGGAAGTCAAATTCTCGACAAAGGAACTTTAAAAGATGGGAATGGAACAAGGATCACCTATTATATCACTGGAAAAAAAGAATCAGAAGGACAATACAAATCCGGAAAAGCAGATGGGACTTGGATCTATTACCATGAAAATGGACGGAAGGCTTCAGAGGGAAGTATGATTGACGGTAAGAAAGAAGGCCTTTGGAAGTATTTCAATACCAGTGGAAGACTGGAACAGATCATCACCTTCGAAGAAGATGAGGTGGTTCCGGAAAAGGAGCTAGAACCACTTATCAAGTTCAATCCATTTGATTAAAATTAAACACTGCTGGACTTTTAGGGTTTTAAAAAGAAAAAGACATGTTCGGACTATTTAAGAAAAAATCAGAATTAGAAAAGCTTCAAGAATCCTATAAAACAATTCTTGGAAAAGCGCACCTTGAATCGCAACGTGACAGGACCGCATCGGATAAATTGATGGCCGAGGCAGAGGAAATCGCAAAGAAAATTGATGCCTTGAAAGCCAAAGGGTAGTGGGTGAAAGACCGCAACCTTTTCATTGACTTCATTTGAATTCTAAAATTTCATTTAGGAAGTTGGGGGCAAGTAATGCTTTTGAAATTCAAAATTAATTCTTTGGGCGACAGATAATCGACCGAAACCATATCATTGAACCATTTAAAGCCTTGAGACAGAAACTCAGGGCTTTTTTTTGCCTTATTCTAATCGAAAATCAAATAAAATCGGTATTATTTGAAAGCTAAAAAAGATTAATATTTTGCTAAATCGATTTTCTTATTATTTTAATTCTTCAATTCAATAATAATCAAAACTTTTATTTTAATCCCCCCGTAAAACCAACTAATATACTTAACCAAAACTATTATGAAAAAGACGACAATCCTCAATTTCGGGCTTCTCCTAATGCTCACAATTGGGATGGCTAAATATAACAATGCTGAAGCTTCCCAACCATACGGTGTAAATTTTCAAATATTCTATAATGAGTTAAGTCCTTATGGCGATTGGGTAATGGATCAAACATACGGATATGTTTGGATACCCAATGTGGATCGAAATTTCCACCCCTACTCCACCAATGGATATTGGACAATGACCAATTATGGCAACACTTGGGTTTCCGATTATTCTTGGGGATGGGCACCGTTTCACTACGGAAGATGGCTCATGGATGATTTCTACGGATGGGCCTGGGTTCCTGGCTATGAGTGGGGACCAGCTTGGGTGAATTGGAGAACAGGAGGTGGGTATTATGGTTGGTCACCTTTGGCCCCAGGAATTGGAATAAATGTTTCTATCAATTTTCACAGAAACCACTGGGTTTTTGTTCCCCAAAGAAGATTCAGACATAGAAACTTCCACAGGTACCATGTTCCAAGTTATCAGGTTGTGAATATTTACAACCGTACTACCATTATCAACAACACCTATGTGTACAACAACACCACTTACGTGACTGGACCAAGCAGGAGAGAAGTCGAAAAAGTAACAAAGCAATCTGTACCTGTATACGAAGTTAGAAACAGCGAAAGAGCTGGAAGAACCACAGTTAGCAATAATTCCGTGGCGATGTACAGACCTGAAGTAAATAATTCACGAAGCGTAACTGCTGCACAGCCAAAACCATCTAGAGCATTTACGGCCGAAGAGTACAGATCCAAATCTATGGGGACTTCCATAAACAACCCAGTAGCAACGCCTTCTAGAAACCAAGCCAATACAGCAAATGCGAATGGCGCTTTAGCACCAGAAAGGACGAGAAGTATTCCCTCAAACACTGCCGCGAGTAATCAGCAAAATATTCCTACAAACAGGAATACCCGAAGTGAATCAGGGAATATCGACACCAATAGAAAGCCAAGTGCCGTTTCTAGTCAGGGAGGGGTAAATCAAGGAACAATAGCCCCTACAAGGACCAACGGGACTCGAGAATCGGCGGCGCAAAGTAGCAAACCCACTCAAGAAAGGATATCCACTCCTGCAGTGAGGACTCAAGCTGCACCGGTGCGAGAAAGCAGAACTGCGCCAGCCCAACAAACGCCAAGAAACTCTGGAGTGGTCCAAGGAGAAACAAGAAGCAATCAAAGGGTCAGCACAGCTCCACAGACACAAAATAGAAATAACGGCACAGTGACAAGCGGAAACTCTTCAAGCAGGAACTCTACTCAAGCCAGCCAACCCACAAGGTCAAACACTAGGGTTTCTGCCCCTACCAACAACACAAGGGGCGAGACAGTCACCACTGGAAGCAGGACCACCAGTACCAATCGATCCAGAGGAGGAAATTAAAAGAGGAGGCAAATTGCCTCCTCTTTTAATTTCCTCTTACTTTCTTGAAAAGTCATCTTCAACGCGAACAATATCCTCCTCGTTGGAGGGATTGCTTGGATCGGTATGCATCCATATTTCTGCAACGATGCCCCATGAATTTTTCCCTACAAGACGGTGCCTTTCACCTTGCGCCAAACGAATCAGCACTCCGATTTCCAAATCATTTTCCAAACCCACTTGGTCTGTGTCACTTCTGACGATTCCTCCTTCTCCTGCCACCAACTTCCAGATTTCAGACCTTCTGTGATGGTATTGCCAAGAAAGTCTTTTGTGAGGACCCACGATTAATATTTTGGGACTTAATTTTTGTTTGAGTTGGGCATCATCCAAATCCAATTCTGCAAAAAACATTTCCTTGAATGCGAGGATTTGATCTTCCTTGATTGCGAAAAATCCACCCCATGGCCTTTCCATATCCTCACGGATGATCTCAAAACCTTTTTCTTGGAGAAGTACTCTTATAAAGTCAAATAATTCTTCTTTTGAACCAAAAGAAGCCAACTGTTGATTTTCAATCATAATATTGTATTTGATACACCTTAGAATCTTCTCCAAAAATATATATTTTTTCCATAAACATCCTCCAAAAAAGCGATCCTTGCCAAAACAAAATGGATTTGGGGAATTTCGGAGATTCTTTTTAGAAACACCCTCTCTCAAATGCTTTTAAGGCTGAATTTTTAAGCACCTTCTCCTAACATTTTTTATTTTTTTGATGAAGCCCTTTTGAATTTTTTGAAAAAATCACGTAATTGAAAAATTAAATTTTGTGTATGAATCTTATTGACCCGAAAAAATCCTTAGATCAAAAAGAAGGTGTTGTAGAAACCAAAAACTACATCAATAAAATCAAACTTATCAAAAACCTTTATTCAAAAGGAAGCAATACCGCGGGTGAAATATGCAATGAAGTAGGCATTAGCCTTCCGACAGTCAACTCACTCTTGGCAGATTTAATGACTTCTGGCGAGGTCATTAAACAAGGCAGGGCAGAATCTCAGGGGGGGCGAAAACCCGATCTGTATAGGTTGGCAGAAGATTCTTTTTATGTCCTTTCTGTAGACATCAGCAAATTCAGGATCCGAACGGCCATTTATGACAGTTCAAATAAGGCCATTACGGATGCGAAAACAATGAAAATCACATTGAACAACGAAAAGGAGACTTTCGAAAAAATATGTGATTTTATCCAACAGCATTTGGCCAGCTCCCAACTTCCCGAAGAAAAAGTAATCGCCGTGGGGATTTCCATGCCCGGCTTGATTGATTCCATCCACGGCGTCAACCATACTTATCTGAAATTTGGTAAAAAAAGTCTGGTGGACAGTTTTGAATCCAGGTTGGGAAGAAAAGTGTTTTTGGAAAATGACGCGAGGGCGATGACCTTGGCCGAATTCAAATTTGGCCATAACGACAATTTCAAAAATGTATTGGGTATTTTTATTGGATGGGGCATCGGTTTGGGAATCATCATCGATGGCAAAATATACCAGGGAGCTTCTGGATTTGCCGGTGAATTCAGCCACTCCCCCATTTTTGAATCCAGAGAGATTTCCTGCGTTTGCGGAAAAAAAGGTTGTCTTGAGTCCGTTGCCTCCGGCACAGCGATTGTCCGAATGGCAAAAGAGGCGATTGAGAGTGATGTTGAATCCATTTTAGGGAGAATGGCAAAAGAAAATCAGGGAGAAATCGAACCGATTTTGGTGGTGGAAGCCGCACTTGCAGGAGATCAGAGGGCAATAACGATTTTGTCTGAAGTTGGATTGAACTTGGGAAGAGGCATATCCATTTTGATCCAACTGCTCAATCCTGAATTGATCATCATTGGCGGTTCAGTTGCAGAAGCAAAGCAATATCTCATTACACCCATTCAACAAGCCCTCAATATCTACAGTATGGCAAAATCCCGTGAGAATACACAGCTCTCCCTTTACAAACTGGGAAAAGAGGTCGGTTTACTTGGGGGAGTGGCTGTGGTGAATGAAAAAATATTTGATGACATTCTTCAATAAAAAAAAATAAAATCATCAGACATCTTCGTTTGAAAAAATGAATGTGGTGGTTTCTATATACAAAACTGGCTGTATCCGGAATCATTTCCCAAGTTGGATCAAGGACACAAGGGCTCTTCGCCAATGTTTTAAGATGGAATTAGGCATGTCTCGTTCAGACTTAGAGAGTCGACAATACATGCGCCTTACGTTATGAATCGATGGCATCTGTTCCATTGTGAAGGCCTACAATTATCAATCCTTTGAAAAAAATTTATCTTGATTCTCTTATCAAGACCTTTACACTCAATCTTTCTCAATCTTCATCGTTGATTCCCGAATATGAAATTTTGTAGGCAAGACCACTTTCATGGTGTGTGCTTCATCATTGTCATTTTTCAACTGGAGAAGAATCCCTTCCATCAACTTTTCCGCAATCAGTTCCAGTGGTTGTTCTATCGCAGTGATTTTTGGTTGGTAAAGGTTGAAGAAAAAGTGGTCATCAAAGGTGACTATGGAGATATCACTTGGGATTTGTGAATTTAACTGCTTAAGGGCTGCCAATCCCTTAAGCGCCAAAAAATTTGTCGCAAATAAAATCGAATCCAATTTGGGGGAAGTTTGGATAAATTTCTGGATGACCTCAATGCTTTCCCTCTCAGAAATTGCTCCTTCATAGGACATTTTTAAGATGTTGGTTTGAAATCCGTTTTCAAGCATGGTTTTCACATATCCTTTCAACCTATCCTGCATTTGATTTTGATCGGAGTCAAGCGTCACGAAACCGACATACTTACAGCCTGTTTTGATCAAATATGCAGTGGCATCCGCTGCACTTTTTTCATTTTCAATAATTACATAGTTGCAGTCTACCGCTGGAAGCCATCGGTCAAACAACACGACTGGAAAATCTTCGTCCAACAACTCCTGAATGGTTACTTCCAAATCGGGAGTGGGTGTAATGATAAAGCCATCCACATTTCTATTTTTGAAGGTTTCAATCATTTCTTTCGCTTTCTCCGGCTTATTTTCGGTGCTGCAATAGATGATTTTATACCCGTTTACATAAGCTTTTTCCTCAATCAATTTGGCTATGGTTGAAAAAAAATAATTGGATATATCCTCCACCATAAATACAATGACCTTAGATTTTCCCGATCTCAGGCTTTGGGCCAAATGACTTGGCTTGTAATTTACTTCCTTGATGTATTCCTCAACTTTTAGGGTAAGTACATCGCTAATCCTTTTTTCTTTGGCTTTACCATTGATGACAAAGGAAACTGTGGTAATGGAAACCCCCAATTCCTTGGCGATATCCTTAATGGAGATTTTTTTCTTGGCCATTCTCTGTAATGTTACCCAAATTTATTTTCACTGAACTGATAAAATTAAAAACCATCAAACAAGCTGTTTGATGGTTTTTAATCCAACATAGCCAATTTTCAAACCCCAAACCTCATCCTAAGGTATAGATTCAAAAAAAGAATCCTTTCAGGATTGAATTTAATTTGAAATCCTTCTGAAATGTGCGTTCATAAAAATACTTGTTTTCATAAACTTCACACGTTTTAAAACAAATATTTTTTTGGGATTCCAAAAGAATGGAAGCACCTCGAAAATAATTGTCGAAAAAAAGGGCCACCGAATCGGTGGCCCTTTCAATTTATTTGATGAATAACATCTCGCGATATTTGACAAGTGGCCAGGATTCATCATCCACCAAAAGCTCAAGTTTATCGACAGCATACCTGATTTTTTCAAAGTACATATCTTTCACCTCTACGCTATAACCTTTTGCGCGCTTGGTAAGATTCTCCTCCTTATTCAATTGCTTTCTAGCTTCAGTCATGCCGATGACATTGGATTTAACCGATTCTAAATGACGGCTGATTTCCTTTATGGTATCTATGGCAGCAGTATTGTCCAATCCCAAACCTTGTAAACCATTTGCATTTTTGATCAATTTATTTTGATACAAAATGGCCGTAGGAATGATATGGTTCAAGGAAAGATCTCCCATTACCCTGGATTCGATCTGTACCTTTTTGATATAATTTTCCAACATGATTTCATGTCTTGCGTGCAACTCTATGCTGGAAAGCACATTGTGCTTAATGAAAACCTCAGCTGATTTTTTATCAAGATAGGTATCCAGTGCAAAAGGAGTGCTTTTCAAGTTGGAAAGTCCTCTTTTTTCTGCTTCCTTCTCCCATTCTTCAGAGTAACCATCTCCTTCGAATCTTACTTTTTTGCTTTCTTTGATGTATTTTCTCAAGACATTGACAATCGCCAATTTCTTCTCTTTACCACCATTCATCTCCTTCTCGATATCCTTGGAAAGATTTTTCAAGGTTTCTGCCACGATTACGTTCAACACGGTCATCGGTCCAGCCACATTCGCTTGAGATCCTACAGCCCTGAATTCAAACTTATTCCCGGTAAAGGCAAAAGGAGAAGTCCTGTTTCTATCTGTGTTGTCCAATATGATTTCCGGGATTTTGCTGATTCCCAGTTTCATGTACATATTGTCACCTTTCTCGATTTTGATATTCCCATTTTTCTCCAATTCATCCAAAATTCCACTAAGCGTAGAACCAAGGAATACAGAAATGATCGCAGGAGGTGCTTCATTGGCGCCCAATCTAAAGTCATTGCCTGCTGAGGCAATACTTGCTCTTAGAAGATCGGCATAGTCATAAACTGCCTTTACGGTAGCGATCAGAAAAGTAAGAAATTGAAGATTTTCTCTAGCAGAATTGCTCGGCTGGAAAAGATTGACCCCGGTATCCGTGATCAAAGACCAGTTGTTGTGTTTCCCGCTACCATTGACTCCGGCAAAGGGTTTTTCATGGAATAAGACTTTCAGGTTGTGCTTTTCAGCGGCCTTATCCATCAGATCCATCAGCAATTGATTGTGGTCCGTCGCGATATTGATTTCTTCAAACAATGGCGCAACTTCAAACTGCCCTGGAGCTACTTCATTGTGTCTTGTGGAAACCGGGATACCCAATTTAAGCGCCTCGATTTCAAATTCCATCATGAAATCCTTCACCCTCGTTGGAATTGATCCAAAATAATGGTCATCCAATTGTTGTCCTCTTGCAGGATTGTGTCCAAAAACACTTCTTCCGGACATCACCAAATCAGGTCTTGTCGCATAGAGTGCTTTGTCTATCACAAAGTATTCCTGCTCAACACCCAATGAAGGAGTGATTTTCCTGACATTTCTGTCAAATAATTGACAAATTTCAACAGCAGCATCATTGATGGCTTCCATTGATTTCAACAATGGCGTTTTGTAATCCAAAGCTTCGCCAGTGTAGGCTACAAATATCGTAGGAATACAAAGTGTCTTATCGAAAATAAATATTGGGGAAGATGGATCCCAAGCAGTATAACCTCTTGCTTCAAATGTGGATCTAATCCCACCATTCGGGAATGAAGAGGCATCAGGCTCTTGTTGGACCAAAGCAGATCCTTTGAATTTCTCAATTCCAGCCTGAGCATCAAAGAATGAATCATGTTTCTCAGCAGTGGAACCTGTCAAAGGCTGAAACCAGTGCGTATAATGTGTTACTCCTTTGGAAAGTGCCCATGTTTTCACAGCTGAACCAATTTCCTCAGCAGTACTTGAATCTATTTTGCTTCCCTTATCGATGGCCTCAACAACCTTTTTGAAAACGGATGGTGCCAAAGATTCTTTCATTTGCTTGATACCGAATACATTGGTACCATAATAATCAGAGATTTTGTTGGATGGCGGGACAACTGGAACGCGTTGCCTGTTTTGTGCCATCATTAATGCTGTTTGTCTTAAAGTTGCCATTTTCTACAATATGTGGTTTGATTTAATACCCACAAAAATAGGAATTATTATTAATTTACAAGATAAAGACTCTTTTTAAAGGCATTTTTTCAAAATATTTACATTAATTCTAATAAATAGGCGTCATTTTTAATAAAGACAGCTAAAAAACCGATCAATTTGAGCCTAAAATAGAAAATTGAAAAATACAGGAGAATAATTAACTTTGTGACCTTCATAAAAAAGGAATTGAGTTGAAAAAGGTAGCGTTTTATACATTGGGATGTAAATTGAATTACTCTGAGACTTCCTCGATCAGCAGGATGTTTGAGCAAAAGGGGTATTTAAAAGTAGATTTTGATCAAAACCCTGATATTTTTATCATCAACACCTGCTCGGTGACTGAAAATGCCGATAAGAAGTGTAAAAAGATCGTCAAAGAGGCAAAAAAAATCTCACCAAATGGTTATGTGGCCATTATTGGTTGCTATGCACAACTCAAGCCCCAAGAAATTGCCCAAATTCCTGGTGTGGATGCTGTACTGGGCGCGGCCGAAAAATTTCGGCTGATCGAATTGTTGGATGGATTTGCAAAGGAGCAGGAAACCAAAGTTTTGACTTCAGAAATCCAGGAAGCCACCACATTTAACAATGCTTTTTCGATCAATGACCGAACCAGGACATTCCTTAAAGTCCAGGATGGTTGTAATTATGGTTGTGCTTTTTGCACAATTCCCCTTGCCAGAGGAAAAAGCAGAAGCGATACTATTTCAAATATCCTTGAAACTGCGAGGGAAATTGCCTTGACGGATGTAAAAGAAATTGTCCTTACGGGAGTGAATATCGGGGATTTTGGTATTCACGATGGTCGAAGAAAAGAGAATTTTGAGGATCTGGTAAGAGCATTGGATGAAATCGAGGGAATTAACCGATTTCGGATTTCTTCCATCGAACCCAACCTGCTCACCAACGAAATCATCAAATTTGTCGCACAATCCAAGCGATTTGTCCCCCATTTCCACATCCCCCTTCAGTCAGGAAGCAATGAAATCCTGAGAAAAATGGGTAGGAGATATCTTCGGGAACTCTATGTGGATAGGGTTAATAAGATCAAAACATTGATGCCTCATTGCTGTATTGGGGTGGATGTAATCGTTGGGTTTCCGGGTGAAACGGATGAACTTTTCTTAGAAACCTATAACTTCCTGAATGAATTGGATATTTCCTATCTCCATGTTTTTACCTATTCGGAGCGGGCCAATACCCGTGCTGTCGATATGGAAGGGATCGTTCCCATCAAAAAGCGGAACGAAAGATCTAAAATGCTCAGAATTCTGTCCGAGAAAAAGAAGCGGAAGTTTTATGATGAAAATCTGGGCCAAACTTATACTGTCCTTTTTGAAGAGGATATTGAGAACGGCAAAATGCATGGATTCACAGAAAACTATATCCGTATTGCTGCCAAATATGATCCAATATTGATCAATGAACTGAAGTTGGTGACATTATGGGAAATCAATCCAAGCGGTGCTGTGGATGCAGTCGAACCCGAAACGGAATATCAAAGCCATTAACCTTAATTCCTAATCGGTCATTCCTTACATCCTTATGGGAGAATTAGATTGAGAAAAACAAGCAAAAAAATCAAATAGGACCCTTTAACCCATGTCAAGCAGGCCAATTCAACTCCATCCTGTGATTGCTTAAAAATCAGTTTTTGACTTCGCCATATCCGTACGATACCTTATTCTTCAAATAGTCTGATTTTCTTCCAGTTTCAATACTTAACAGGAAAACCAATGCATGCTTCGGGTTAAAGCAGATCCCCATCTTTTGATCCCAACGCCATTCACTTTGTCAGCATCTATTTGGTTTGATGGCAAAAAGAGCCCCACAGCCAAAAATCAAGACAGGGAAGCTTCACTAAAAACATCCCCCTTGTTCAATTGCAATTTTTAGACAAAAAGATGATTTAAGGATTTCAAGGCAACTGGAGAAAAGAATAAAAATGCAAATTCATTTAAACTCTCCCTTATAGAATTGCTTTGTGGCATAATCAACAGCCCTTGCGGTCAATGCCATATAGGTAAGGGAAGGATTTTGGGTTCCTGTTGAGGTCATGCAGGCCCCATCCGTCACGAAGACGTTTGGTGCCAAATGAAGTTGGTTTTGTCCATTGAGCATGGAGGTACGCAAGTCTTTCCCCATGCGTACACCTCCCATTTCATGGATATCCAAGCCAGGAGCTTGCTTGCTGTCTTTTCTTCTGATCTCTATACAACCCGCTTTGGACAACATCACTTCGCCCTGCTCAAAAAAGTCCTGGAGGATTTTCTCATCATTATCATCATAGCTGACATCGATTTTTAACAATGGAATCCCCCATTCATCCAGTTTATCTGGACTTAAAGTGACTTGGTTGGATGCTTTGGGTATCGTTTCCCCTTGCATCATCATATATACACCCCAATTGCCTGGGATAGCATTGGCTTCTTTGAATGCTGCTCCAAAAGGTGCATTGGGACTATTTCCCCAACCTGCACGTCCAGCCGTATAAAAAGTCATGTATCCCCGTAGAAAATCTGTTTCTTGTTTCTCTACATTTCTGAAATTAGGCATCATGACTGCTGTGGGTCTTCTTCCGAAATCATAGCGGTCCTCAAAACCTGGCATTCGGGCGGTGATTGACCCTCTATAATTGTGAAAGGCTATATATTTCCCCAAGAGATCATGATCATTTCCCAAACCATTGGGAAATCTTTTGGAGGTTGAATTCATAAGAATCAAATTCGTATTCAGAGCACCGGCGTTCAAAAACACAATAGGGGCAAAATATTCATAAGTTTCCTTAGAAAGTCTATCAACAACCCTTACTCCTTTGACTTTCTCCTTATCATCATCATAAATCAGGGAATGCACCACCGCGTCAGTCCTAAGGGTAAGGTTTCCAGTCTTCTCGGCAGCAGGCAAGGTGGATGCATTTGAGCTAAAATATGCTCCAAATGGACAACCACGATAACATTGATTTCTAGCCATGCATCGTCCTCTTCCTTGATCCAAATGTATTTTTTTTGGAGCCGTCAAATGTGCGCAACGACCGATGATTACATCTCGATCTGAAAAATTTTCCGTAATGCCTTTTTGGATTTCCTTTTCGACACAATTCATTTCCCAAGCCGGTAAAAATTCACCGTCGGGAAGCGTTTCCAGTCCATCATAATTCCCACTGATCCCGACAAATCGCTCTACGTGACTGTACCATGGCGCAAGATCGGCATACCTAATCGGCCAATCGACTGCATACCCGTCTCGGGCCGGGCCTTCAAAATCAAATTTGCTCCATCTCTGGGTTTGCCTAGCCCAGATTAAGGATTTACCCCCAACTTGATATCCCCTGACCCAGTCAAAGGGTTTGTCCTGTAAATAGGGATGTTCTTTGTCCTTCACGAAAAAATGTTGTGTGTCCTCTTTGTATGCGTAGCATTTGTTGACGACCGGATTTTCCATTCTATCCTTCAGGGGAATGCTATTTCTGTGGGGCATTTCCCAAGGAGCTGCATTCATCGTTGGATAATCTTTGAGGTGCCTAACTTCCGGCCCCCTCTCCAAAACCAAGGTTTTCAGCCCTTTTTCACAGAGTTCTTTGGCGGCCCATCCACCACTAATCCCAGAACCTATTACAATGGCATCAAAGCGGATATTCTCCATCCTTATTAATTTTTACTCATATCTTAGCGATTCAATAGGATCAAGCCTACTGGCTTTGTATGCAGGAAAATAGCCAGATCCAAGTCCCACGACAATACAAATCACAAAGGCAACCAAAATCCAAAACCAAGGTATCAAGAAACCACCCGGCCCGATAATATTGGCGACGATATTGCCTATTCCTATTCCCAAAATCACTCCTAAAATCCCGCCAAGAATACAAATCACGATTGCCTCAATCAAAAATTGCTGCCTTATCCTCAATGGAGTTGCCCCCAGAGCCTTTCTGATACCGATTTCCCGAGTCCTTTCTGTCACGGACACCATCATGATATTCATCAAACCGATGGAGGCTCCCAATAAGGTGATGAATCCAATGGAAAACCCACCTATCCTAAGGTAGCCTGCGACCTCCTCCAAACTCTCAGAAACGGATCGGCTTTTGGCGATCTCGAAAGAGTCCTCCTGCCCTATCCTATCCTGTCTGATATTTCTCATGATTCCAGTAGCCTGTCCCATCTCATAATCCAATTTTGTTGGATCTGATCCACTTGCGGTAATGCTGTATCTGAAAGTCCCTCGGCTATCCAACCTACTTGCATTTTCAATGGGAATAAAGATCGCTCTGTCCGCTCCAGGCCCAGAACCTACCCCACCCTGTTTCTCAAGGATACCAACGATTGTGTATTTCCTTCCAAAAAATGAAATCTGTTGATTTAGTGGATTCTCTTCTTTGTCAAAAAGGGTGTCTATCAATTCCACGCCGACGATACAGACATTGTTCCCATATTGAACTTCTGTCATACTGAAATTTCTTCCGGTTTCTATCTTTATCCCTTTAATCTGAAAATACAAGTCATCTGCTCCGGTAACTCGGGTATTTGGATTTGTTTTTTTGGAACCTCTTTTGATTTCGGCTGCACCAGATACCGTTGAAAAAATGGTGGACGCGCCGATGCTGTTAAAACTAGACTTAAAAACCTGTGCCTCCTTATATTTAACCAATGGATAGGATTTTTCCACCTTCCCCTCCTGAACAGCTCTTCCTCCAGAAAACCCCTTGGACCGTATATCGAAATTATTGGCCCCCAATCCTGAAAAACTCTCTTCTATCTGCGCCTTTATGCCATCAATGGCAGTCAACATGCCAACCAGCGAGGTGATGCCTATTGCAATGATCAAACCGGTCAAAATAGTCCTTAGCAAATTGGCTTTAACGGATCTCAAAGCCTCCTTAATATTTTCGAGCAAATTCATAAAACGTTCATATTAGAACAAAAATAAGGCTTTACAACCCATAACTAAGTATAATATTAGGGATAATCCTTAAATATTGGACCATATCCTCCCTTTATTTTTGGCTACACATTCAAAAATCAAAAGAATGCGCTGTAAACCCGCTACCTGTACTCTTTGGGTCTGGTTTTGAACAGAAATCTTCTACTGGAATTGGAAATTTTTTCTTGAATTTGAAATGGTTTTAAACAAAGAAAAAGCATTCCCTTCATGACCACCAAACAACTCAATCAAACAACGGCCAACTGATCCCAATATCCAATGCTCCCTTTAGTCCGGTAAAATCAGGAGTGACAAAATATCCAGGCTCGGACAACAGGTTGCTGTTGACGTGGTTGTACCGAAGCAAAATCCTTGTCCGATTGATTCGGGCATTCAGGAAGAAATCCACCACCGGATAGGCGAGAACTTGAAACGCGTTTTGCAAATAAAACTGCTGGATGGCGGGACTGTAGGCTTCCGCAAAATTATCACTTCTGTATCTTCCCTCCAATCCAATCTGGACAAACAGCTTCTCATTAAACAATGGACTGTCGAAGAAAACCCTGGAATTGATGAATAGCTCAGGAATCCTGAAGTTATCCGCACCCTCTCCCGTGATCAGGGTATATTGAATTTCCGATTCCCAAAAAAACTTTTTCTTGAGATTAAAACTGGATTTCAAGCCTGGAATCACCATAAATGCTCCTCCAGAAGCCTGAGTAGCTTGCTGAAATTCATTGAAAAAGATATAGTTATTTACTCGGTTCAAGGTAATGTTCGGCCGCAAGGTCCAGCTGGGGAAATCCAATTTGATAACCCCTTGAATCTGATCCACGCCAACATTTGAAAACCTATTGCTCCAGCGGTGATGGTTTCCTCGGTACACTTCTTGGATGGAAGTTGGCTTGGATACTGACTTCGTATAAGAGGCTTCCAAAAAAGGGGAGACGAACAAACCGTGAATCCTAAATGCACCAGGAAGCAAGTATTCACCTTCCGCCTCAAACCTCCATTTTTCACTCAAATCTCCTCTCAAGGCTCCTCCAATATACAATTCATCAAATCCATTTGGATTGCCCAAAAATGGACTTTTCATTTTACCTGTACGAAATTTTACAAATGCATTGTAATACAACAAGCCAATATCCCCTTTGAAACCCACTTCATTTCTCCATTCCGAAAAATGATTTTCATTGGCGGTACTGTCTCTAGTATTGAATCTTAAGGGATTGTACAGATCAAAAAACGTTGAATCAGTAGAATTGAGATTTGTTTTAAACGAAACCACCTGTTTTCTTTTGTCAAAAACGTGATACACCTGCCAACCTTTCAGCAGCTCATATTCCTGGTAAAGATGAAGATCCTGTCTCAAATCCGTTGCCCTTGAATTCCTAAGCCAAACTTTGGCATCTTCATAGGTATAATACAGAGATGTGGAATCCACTTCGGGTGGAATGATTCCACCTTGCTCTCTTGCAGTATGTTTCATCCTTGTGAAATTGGACAAAAGCATATACTTGTCATTGTCAGATTTGTAGTTGGTATGAATCGAATAGGAGGTTTGGTCTGCGGCATTGTCATCCCTTGCATTTGGATTCAGCGTTTTCCTCGCTTTAATGGTGTTTAGATTGAATCCTACATTCCACTTGGACGTCACATTCCTGGCAAAAGTCAAATCAAGCATATTTCTATTTCCCCCACCAAAAAAGGCGGACATATTCGTATACGGAGACTTGGTATCAAAATACTTCAGACTGTCAGGCGAGTGGTAATAAAGATCGTAGGCATTGAATCCTGAGGTGGTCCCGATCATTTTGGGCGCCTGAAAAAAGATAGGTTTGGCCGCCGTCCCCAAATTCCCAAGATCCTGGTATTTCCAACCTGACTTGGCCACTGGCTCATAATAATGGAAATTGTTCAAGACCGTGTCGACCTCGTGCTTGATAACTCTGTTTTGCTTGAGGTCTTTTTCAAAAAAATACAAGGTGGTTTTGGGACCAAAAACCATCTTGGTGGAATCATCGATCAATTTCTTTCTTCCTCCACTTTCCGAGCTTACCTCTTGATCAGGATCTACCGTTTGTCTTTCTCTGGCAGGAGGATTGATCGGTCTGGTGGGTATTTGGGCCCATGCAGCTTCGCTGAAAAGCAGCATAAGAAAAAATACGGGCAACCAATTCTTAAAACTCACGGATATAACCTTTTTCCTGAACAATTTTTGTAATATTTTCATAAATATACCGCTGATCTGCCTCATTCAGGTCAGCTTTTACAGGCAAGGCAAAAATCGGAATTTCTATCAAATAATCACGGAATTTAGGATCTTTTAGTTTCCCAGCATCTTTTTCGGTAGTCAAAACCATCACATCCTGATATTGGTCAAATCTCTCCCTGATTTTTTGAACGTCTTCCACCGTATAGAAATAATGATCCCGATAGGTCATCGTTTCAACCAATTCAAATTTTTTCTCCACATATGCTTTCAACACTTGGTCATTTGCGATGCCTGAAACCAAAATCACTTTTTGTTTCAACTGCTGCCCGCCTCCAAAAACGGAATAAGGTGTTCCATATTTCAAGCCTGCAAAAAAAACCGGACAATCGGGTTTGGAATATTTCCTGATTTCAGCTTTGTATATAATTTTCTGGTCATCCGGTATCCCTTCTGGGCATTTGGTCACAATGATCAAATCTGCCCGTTTGGCGCCCTTGGCATTTTCCCTTAAGGTGCCCACTGGAAGGACTTTATCTCTGAAAAATGGTTTTTGATAAGTTGTCAATAAAATCCGATAATCTGCATTCACATACCTGTGCTGAAAAGCATCATCCAAAACTATCAACTCCGTTTCGGGTCGGTGAAAAAGTATTTCAGGAATCGCCAATACCCTCTCCTCCCCCACGGCTACAGTTACTTGTTTTCCGTATTTGGTCAAAAGCTGAAAAGGCTCATCTCCGATCTCGTGTGGCCCCAACCCTTCCTTCCCGAGCAAAAATCCCCTGGATTTTCTCCCATAGCCTCTACTGAGCGTTGCCAATTGAAAGTCCTTCATCAGCAACTCAATAAGAAATTCTACCAAGGGGGTTTTTCCTGTCCCTCCCATGCTTAAGTTTCCAACCACAACGGTCGGAACCAAAAATTCAGTGCTTTTCTTTTGTCCGCTGTCAAACATCCCATTTCTCAAACGGGTCACTCCATCATACAGAAGGGCAATTGGATAAAGCAGAGGGTCATACCAGCGCATTGGCTATTTTTCCTTAATTTTGAACAAAAGTAAAATAAATTATGGTTTATACGATCAGGGAAATAGTTTCTTACCTCGAAAAAATCGCTCCCCCAGCCTATCAAGAATCCTATGACAATGCCCAATTGATCACGGGAAACCCATTGGATGTGGCAAAAGGAATACTTTGTACACTTGATGTTACAGAAGAAGTGATTGAAGAGGCAATTTCCTTAGGATGCAATATGGTTGTTGCTCACCATCCGATTATTTTCAAAGGCTTGAAAAGTCTTACCGGGAAAAATTATGTAGAAAGAACGGTAATCAAAGCAATCAAGCATGATATTGCGATTTTTGCCATGCATACCAACCTTGATCATATTGCTGAAGGGGTCAACAAAAAAATTGCCGACCGACTTGAATTGACCAACACAAGAATTCTCCAACCCAAAAAAGAAATCCTGTCCAAACTGGTCACTTTTGCTCCTTTGGAAGCTACCGAAAAAGTGTTGGCTTCTATATTTGCAGCTGGGGCAGGCCATATAGGCGAATACTCAAATTGCAGCTTTATCTCTGATGGGACTGGAACGTACACACCTTCGGAAAAATCCAATCCGCATAAGGGAAGCCAGGGAAAACCCCACAAAGAACCCGAAACAAGAATCGAGGTTCTGCTGCCCAGTTATTTGGAAGGAAAGGTGTTGCATGCGCTTAAGGCCGCCCATCCGTATGAAGAAGTCGCCTACTATATACAAAAGATCGAAAATGAAAATCAGTCCGTTGGTGCAGGTATGATCGGTGAATTAGCAAGTCCCATGGATGGAAATCAATTTTTGAGTTTCCTAAAACAAAAAATGGAACTAAAGATTCTGAAGCACACAAGACTGCTGAACAAACCCATTCAAAAAGTGGCAGTATGTGGTGGTGCAGGAATTTTCCTGTTGAACCAAGCCAAAAAATCAGACGCAGATATCTTTATCACAGCGGACATCAAATACCACGAGTTCTTTGATGCTGAAAATCAATTGGTTATTTGTGATATTGGACATTACGAAAGCGAAATTTACACAAAAGAGTTAATCTTGGAGATATTGTCACGAAATTTTAGTAATATTGCACTCTATTTTACAAAAGTAGTTACGAATCCCATAACTTATATATAGTACATGGAAAGTACCGTTGCACAGAAACTCGAAGCCATACTCAATCTTCAAAAAATAGATTCCCGTCTAGATTCCATTGTCAAAATCCGCGGCGCCCTGCCTGAAGAAGTGCAGGACCTTGAGGATGAGATTATTGGATACGAAACAAGACTCGAAAAATTCAGTAAGGATATTGCGGCCCTTGATGATGATATCAAGAGATATAAAGAAAATATCAAGGAGTCCGAAAAACTTATTAAGAAGTACCAGGAACAACAAATGAATGTCAGAAACAACAGGGAGTATGACGCCATTACAAAAGAACTGGAACTTCAGGATTTGGAAATTCAGGTTTCAAAAAAGAAAATTGCAGAAGCTCAAGTAAGAATTGAAGGAAAAAACAAGGATTTAGATGCCTTGAACGAAATCCTGAAAGACCGAAAAAAGGATCTTACAAACAAGCAGGAAGAACTTGAAACCATTGTTTCAGAAAGTGAATCCGAAGAAAGCAAACTCAGGAATGACCGTGAGAAAGCTTCCAAGAAAATTGAAGAAAGACTTTTGAAGTCTTACGCCAAAATAAGGGAAAATGCCAAAAACGGACTGGCAGTAGTAATGGTGAAAAGAGAAGCCTGCGGAGGTTGCTTTAACATCGTACCGCCACAAAGACAAGCCGATATTCGAGAAAAGAAAAAGCTGATTGTCTGCGAGCACTGCGGAAGAATCCTTGCTGGTGTAGAAGATGAAATCGAGGAGGAAAACGCTCCAAAGAAAAAAAGAAGCAAAGCTTAACAGCATTCTAAAAGCCCGACAATCTCGGGCTTTTTTTTTATTTTTATTCTCATTTTCAATAAACACTTGATTTTCAATTTCATTTTTTATAGTTTGGTAACATGAAAAAATTGTTATCACTTCTATTATTCTGTTTCCTTTGCAACTTTGCTTACAGCAAAGACCCTGGGGAAAAGACTTTCTTGGTGATATTCGATAAATCAGAATTGAAGGAAAACAAAAGCACTGCTGCTTTTATCGAATTAAGCTTGATGGGTATTTTCCAAACAAGGTCTTATTCGGGAAACTCGGATGCTGCGATTTTGGTGAAAATCCCCAACTCCACTATGGACAAATGCCAATTGGGAGAATTCACTGTGAGGTTGAACAAAAATGAAACACTTTCCTTGAATGAAATCGCCTTTCAAATTATTGACTTGAATGAATCAAAAGAGGTTTATCAGGAATTATTGGCCTCCTTCGAGGAAAAAACCCAGAAAATCAAAAAAGCTGAAAGAGCTGTCAAATCAGCACCAGCTCCTTGAGATGATCTCCAGAATTGAATTTTTCTATTTTGAATGTACCCAGGTCATCCCGATGTAGTAAATACAAACCGAGATTCTGGTGTAAAAAAACATCCATATATCTCAGGTCATATCTCAACAAGTAACAAAGAAGAATGCGCATGGCTCTTCCATGCATACAAATAAGGATGGTCTCTCCCTCTTGAGCAAGTATTTTTTCAATTCCCTTCTCCAGTCTTTGACTGACCATTACTGGACTCTCACCACCTTCGATGGCATAATCCAAATCGCCGGAAGCCCATGTTTCCAACATGGAATTGTAATAGGTATTTTCCTCAGGAGTCATCGGCACTCCCTCATATCTCCCCCAACTGATCTCGTTGAGCTCAGGAATGGATTCACTGGGAATCCCCAGGTCAATGAATGATTGGATGGATTGCCGGGTTCTTTGCAATCCTGTATAATAAACCTTGTCGAATGGAACATCTTTATAGGCATCAAAAAATGCAGCTGCCTGCTTGTGTCCGTTCCAGTTTAAGGGAGCATCTATTCCGCTTCCCTGAACGATTCCTTTTAGATTATAGTCTGTTTGTCCGTGACGGACTAAGAAGATTTTTTTACTTAGCAAGATTCTCTATTTTTGTTCTAGATTTCAAAGAAAAAGCTTTTATCCCAAATAATATGATATTTCCCAAAAACCTTGCTTTAGACACGATCAATAATTGGGGCAAAGACACAATGACGGATTTTTTGGGAATTGAATTTACCAAAATAGGAATTGACTTTTTAGAGGCAACAATGCCCGTATGTTCTAGAACCAAACAACCCCTTGGGCTGTTACATGGAGGGGCAAGTGTAGTGCTTGCGGAAACTCTGGGAAGTGTGGCCGCAACGCTCACCCTTGACAAGGAAAAGCAATTTTGTGTCGGCTTGGAAATCAATGCCAACCACCTTAAATCTGTCAGGGAGGGTTTTGTGAGAGGGGTAGCCTCCCCTATCCATCTTGGAAAAAAGACCCAAGTATGGGAAATAAGAATTTATACAGAAAGTGGTGATTTGAGCTGTATCAGCAGGATAACCATGGCGATTTTGGAAAAAAACCAATGATGGATACAACCTTAAAAAAAGGAATATACACGCTAAACCAATATTTGGGAAATGTACTTGCCAATGCAATGTCAGAAGGACACCAGGTGGCATTGTGGAGAAAACCCAAATCATCTTTTTTACAAGTGCTGATAGACACTACGGGGAACCTGAAAAGAACCCCCTTGCAAATAGAGGTTTTGCCTGCTGGATTTATCGTGCACCCTTTTGTGGACCAAGAAGATAAAAAAGCATTTTTTCTGGAAGCCAATCAATATTTAAAAATTGATTTGAATTATCCCTTGGAAGAACAGGAATCCTTGCCCGTACTTGAAGAGGGGATTGAGACTTCAAAAGCCGCTTCAGATACCATAAAAAAGGCGATTTTTGAAAACATTAATTCTTCCAAAACCTCGACAGAAACAAACAAAGAGGCGTTCCTTACTTTGGTGGAGAAAGGACTTGCCGCCATCGAGGCAGGGCATCTCAATAAAATTGTACCTGCAAGGACAAAAAAATTGAAGTTGAATCAGGATTTTGATTTGGTCAAATCGATTTTGAGCATGGTAAAATCCTATCCAAATGCGTTCATCAATTTCTTCCATATTCCGAGCATTGGTTCTTGGATCGGTGCTTCCCCAGAGGTTTTGATACAAACCAAAGGAGATAATTTCTCTACCATGGCACTCGCTGGGACACAAAAAGCCAGAGGTGACAATCCCCTGAAAACTGTTGCATGGACTCAAAAAGAAATAGAAGAGCAAGCACTGGTAAGTAGATACATTGTGGATTGCTTTAAAAAAATCAGATTGCGCGATTATGATGAACAGGGCCCAAAGACGGTTTTGGCAGGAAATCTCCTCCATTTAAGGTCGGATTTTAGAGTCGACATGCGCAGGACCAATTTTCAGCAATTGGGTTCCGTCATGTTGGAATTATTGCACCCTACCTCTGCCGTTTGTGGCATGCCGAGAAAGCCTGCTTTGGATTTTTTGTTGGAAAATGAAAAATTTGACCGCTGCCTTTTTGCGGGATTTATCGGCCCTGTGAACATAGAAGAGGAAACTTCCATCTATGTGAATCTTAGAACTGCACAATTATTGGATGGTTTTGCTTTGCTGTATGCCGGAGCTGGAGTCACCGAAGATTCCATCCCGGAAAAAGAATGGGAAGAAACCGAAATGAAATGTGAAATCATCGCCAAACACCTCAATTTAGAAAATCCACTTTGATCCTTCAACCGATAATTGACCTTGTGTCCATTTGTGCCAAAAAAGGCATCAGAAATGTTGTTTTATCGCCTGGTTCCAGGTGCGCGCCACTTACTTTGGCCTTCGTAAGACATCCCGACATTCAAACCAAAACCATCACGGATGAACGTTCCGCTGCATTTGTCGCAATGGGAATGGCGCAGCAACTAGAAAAACCTGTTGTTTTGGTCTGTACAAGTGGATCAGCGGCCCTAAATTATTTCCCGGCAGTAGCGGAGGCCTTTTTTCAACAAATCCCGCTTGTGGTGATCACGGCAGACAGACCTCCAGAATGGATCGACCAATGGGATGGACAAACCATTCGCCAAAACAATGTGTATGGGGAGCATGTAAAGGGAAGTTTTCAATTCCCAGATGAATTTGGGCATCCCGATAAAGTGTGGCATGCGCAGAGAATGGTGAATGAAGCCATCAATCTTTCCACCAGCTTTCCTGCCGGACCTGTCCATATCAATATTCCATTGAGAGAGCCTTTCTACCCAGAAAAAGGCGAGATCTTTGATTTTTCGAGCAACATCAATCTTATAGAAGCAATTTCTGTACTCCCTACTCTTTCGGAGGAGACACAAGCAAAGCTCCGGTCAAAACTCAATAAATTCAGCAAAATCCTAATCGTCCCAGGGCAACAACGGCCGAATGTACAAATCCAAAAACTCTTGGATGAGTTAGTGGAATCGCACAAGGCAATAGTGGTTACCGATACTCTGTCCAATCTCCAATCTGAGCAAACCATCAATTGCCATGATCATTTTCTTGGGCTGGATAAATGGAATGAAGCACTGGATCCGGACTTGATCGTTTCCTTCGGGAAATCCCTTATTTCCAAAAACCTTAAATTATTCCTCAGAAAATCAAAAGCGGCGCATTGGCACATCCAGCCTGGGGGGTATGTTCCGGACACGTATCAATCCCTGTCCTTTCATATTCCCACCACTCCTTGTCATTTTTTTGAATTCCTGAAAGAAAACATTCCTTCCGGAAATCCCGAATTCAGAACGGCTTGGCAACAAATGGATCAATTGGTCCAAAACAATCTGTCCAAAATAATTGACGAAGCGCCCTTTGGGGAATACAAAGCCATCCAGAAATGTTTGCAGGAAATACCTGACAACACCAAAATCCACGTGGCCAACAGCATGGCAGTAAGGTATGTCAATCTCCTGGGAATGCGGGAACAGGAAATCATCTGCAACCGCGGAACAAGTGGAATCGATGGGACAAACAGCACGGCTGTGGGCTGCACTTTTACGACCAAAGACCAAGTAACCCTGATCACCGGAGATGTGGCTTTCTTTTATGACCGCAATGCTTTTTGGCACAATTACACAATGCCCAACCTCAGGATCATCTTATTGAACAACCACGCAGGTGGGATATTCAGGTTGATCGAGGGCCCGGCCAATCAACCTGAACTGGAGGAATATTTTGAAACTGAACAAGTACTTTCCGCAAACCATTTGGCTGCCGAATATGGTTTTGAATATATCAATTGCACAAATGAAAGCCAATTGGAATTTGCCTTGCAAAGTTTTCACAAAAAGTCCATCCATCCCAAAATCCTGGAAATCCACTCCGAGAGCGTGTCCAATGCGGAGATTCTCAAATGGGTTAAAGGAAAGGTTTCTCGAATGATCAATTCAAATTGAAGGCATTCAAATAACAAATTGAACGGAATTTGATTCGCTTACGGATTTTGAAATCTTAAGATTTTCTGATGCTTTAAAGAGCAAAATCAACAGAAGAATTTCAAAAATCGTGAACACCACCAAACCTGGGAGTGCCAATATGACAGAAATGAACATGATTCCCGAGAGGATTCCCAAACATCCAGTAACGAGGGCAATTGGTCCCATTTCTTTTTGCCAACTGATCAAACCTATGCCAAAAACCAAATAAATGGCGCCAGAAACCATCGATTTTGAGATTTGCAATATTTCTATGGAGAGGAACGTGGGATTGAGAAGCGCATACATATCTGCGCTGTTAAAAGCCACGATTCCGAAAATCAGCAATATAGAAGCCCCTTTTACCAAAGCATTCGGGAGAATGTCTGCCAATTTGTAGAAGCCCAAAATAAACCAGGAAAAGGTGAGCATCACGGCTATTTTTACAATAAAATACAAGTAATTGGGTACTGAAAGTTCTCCGCTTTCCAGCAACATGAAATCAAAAGCCAACTCCGCATGTGCCAACAAAAAATACACGATTCCAATAAAAAAGGCATTTTTTAGAAAACTGGAAACCTTTGTTTTATCAACCAATGAAGGTCGTAATTTCGCCTCTTCCTCATTCAAGAATTCAGAGGAATCAAAGTCAAGCGCATCCAAAATGGCCTTGATGGTATAAGACCTAGGAGTGACTTCGCCGGATTCGATCCGCTGGATGGTCCGGACATTGATACTGCAGAGTTCAACTAGATTTTCTTGAGTAAGCCCTTTGGACTTTCTCAGCTCTAGGATTTTTCGACCCAATTCAGGTTGTTTCATGATTACAAGATTTTGTTTTACCATCGCAATTTCCTTTGAATTTTTAAAACTTCACCTGAATTACTGGCGGATTTGACCCGACATTTACCCGACATTTTGCTTTATAAGCGACAACGAGTTGGACATAATGATACATTTGAAACAAACCTATTGAAACAAAAGCAAAAGGCATGCAGTATTCAGAATGGCAAGAAACAATTTTACTAACCTTTCAATTCCCATACAAATAATCATACCCAATCACCTTTCTGATTTTTTATCCAATGTCCAAAGTTGAAGCTGATTTTTTCGGACGGCATGAATGATCACGGCATCAATTAACCCAACCCCTTCATTGATAAGATGAAGTTCATGGGACAATATTCCTGCTTCGATAATCAGCATGGGTTCATCGATCAAAGGTATATTTGATACAAATTCCTTGATCATCAAAATCTCTTTTTAACCTTTAACACCATGTAATTCAGCAAAAATTAGCTCCAAACACAAAATCCTGCCATTTTCCAAGAGCTCCTGGCAGGTTGAATAATATTGTGTATTCCCCTTTAGATATTCAATCCAAATGGATGTATCCAATACCACCCCCTTCATTTTCTGTTAAGCTCGCGCAATTCTTGGGCAGTGCATCTAAATTCCAATGGTTCACTCAGGATGGATTCACCTAATTCTTTTATTTTTTGGGATCGGATGTAAGAAATCAAAGCGATTTTCAGTGCTTCCGTTATTGTAATTGCCTTGGACAATTCCATGGCTTCGGATATCAGATCATCAGGAATTATTGCTGTAACTTTCACGCTGTCAGTTTTTTATAAAAAAAATGATGTGTTATCGTAAATAAATGAAATTTTTCAAACAAACGTTTATCTTTGCTTTTGGCGACTAGGCTAAAGTTCCATTAAGATGAAACCAATAATTGGATTGCCTAAGGGGCAAACCAATTCTGAAATTGACACATGGCTAAAGGAATAATTAGTTCAGAAAAAGCCCAATCCGATAGGAAGGAAATTCTAGAGTAAAAAACTGGATTCTTTCCATCTTCGCAATTGTTCATGGGAAATCCATCAAGCTTCGATCTCTGAAGTTAAATCCCTCATCATTTATTGAAGCAATCTCAAAACGTGTGAAAGAGACGGATTCCTATTCCCCTTCTTCCAGACAGCGTAAAGCTCAGTCTTTTGAGGGATATCCTTCAATTCAATAAACTTCACCTTCAAATCATAACCCTGCTTCAATGAAGTTGGCACGATAGCCACTCCCAATCCCGCCTCTACCAGTTTGAAAATGGTCAGGGCATGCACAGACTTGTGGGTGATGCGGGGAGAAAAACCCTGATCCTCACAGATGGACATGATTTTGTCAAAATAGATGGAGGAATAGTCATGGGAAATAAGATTGAAGTTTGATCATTAAATAAAGTCAATTCTAAGAACAATCAACTTTTTAAACCTTATAGGATAAAATCTACTTTAAATAAAAAATATATACCAAAAATTATTTGAAAATTAATGATTTTTTAATTTGGTAATTAAGAATTAGTTGTATATTTCTTAAAACTATTTTAAACTCTAAATTTTAATTCTATGAAAACAAAATTCTTTTGCACTATGCGTGCATCCGTAGTTTTAGGCACTGCTTTAATTCTCATTATGGGGGGGTGTCAGGACGACTTAAATGACCATCCTCTAGCTTTTGAAGAGGAATCTTCTAAAAAATTAGAAATTTTGGAAGGTACCTTAATGTTTGAAACTTTCAACGATTATGATGAATTTTTCAATAAACCTGAAAAGTTTGAAATACCTAAGTTTGACAATGCCAAATTGTTCTTTTTTGAAGAAGCTGGTGGAGTTAAAGAAAATTTAAGAACCAGTAGTGATGCTACTGAATTTTTAGAGGACCTGGAAGACACTCAATTATTGGAAATTTAGGATCAGGATTTTATGGTGTTCATAGATAACTATTTGATTAAACTTGACTTCGAATTAAAAATTGCCGCTGTAACTGAGGATTTTTCAGAAAAAGAAAAATTAGCTCAACGAAATTACGATACCAAGTCAATTAAATTATACAGATTTGAAGATGATGTTTTACAGCTCTTACAGGAAGGCAAGGAGTCTACCATTACAACTCAAGAATTGAATTCCAGGATAATGTCAACTTTTGACCCAAATGCGGCAACTTATTGTACAAACTGCGACAAAATAAAGTGCTCTTTAAATTCCAATATTGAAGGTGTTACTTTTAATGGAGGAAATAATTTTACATATAGACTTGAATCAAAGCACGTTTATCAAAAAGTAGCTATCTATTTTAGGCTATTTTCTGAATCTAAGTATATGCGAAGGCCCTCTGGATCATTTCTAACATGGAACAGTGAGTCAACTACACTTTACATATGGTATGATGTGAAATTCAAAAGTAAAAAGTCTGGAAGTTCAGAAATATTTTTGGTCAATAGCACAAATATATTTTCAAATCAGTTGAAACCTGAATATTATGTCAGCAGTAGAGGTCTTGAAAAATACTGGGTGAAGTCTCAGTTTTTTGGAGAAGTTGGAGGTAACCATGGATATTCTCCAACCGGGGATTATTGGCAGTTCAATTTATGTGATATTAAAGATGGTTACTAAAATAAGTCTCAAGGTCTGGATAGTTTTCTTGTGCTGCTTGTGGTCGTTCCATGTTTATTCTCAAGAAAAAAGTACAATAACTTTTGGAACAGGTTTTGGCGTGCCATTGTATACTTGGAAAAGTTCCGAGGACCTTAGTACATTAAGATCCATCAATAGGGGGATGTGGGGAATAAATGCCTATGCTCAAAAAGAAATCAAAAATAATTGGGTTTTTGAATGGAATTTTACCGTTCATCGGTTTAGCTCGTATCTTCAAATAGTTGACCTCAATAGAGGAAGCAAAGCTTCGACTGGGTACAAATATGTATTTGATCAGTATCAATTAAACAATTTGGCTTTGAAGAAATTCAAAATCCCAAATACTAAAATAGCGTTTTTGATTGGTGCAGGTATTGGTTTAAACTTATTACCCCATAATTCTATCTCTATGCCGGAAAATGGTTTCCATTTTTTACGGACAAAAGATAATTCAGGAAATAGCGTTCCGGTTTATGACATATCTTTAATTGATTCTGAGGTAACCATAAACAATAAATACAGCGTAAACCTGATCTCCAAGCTTGGATTAAATTACAAAATCAGCGAAGTCTCTTCTTTGGTTTTGTTCAGCCATCATGGTTACAACCTAGCAGGGCCTATTATGGAGAAAAATCTAAGGGAAATAATGTATGAAAATCAAAATTTTGGTGCAGTTCATAAACTCAGCCCTTGGTTTTCATTTATTTCCCTTGGCTATGAGATTACTTTAAAATAATTAATTCCAATCAGAATAAATCCGTTGACAAAATATTTTGTCAACGGATTTTTTTTTAAATAATTAGATTCCTAATTGCTATCGCTCTCGGGATCTCCGTTAATCTCCGATTTTGCGAAGCATATTTCAATTGTATTTCACGAAGTATATTTCAACTTTATCCTGAATCGCTTCGCTCCCGGGATTTCCGCTTCGCTCCAATTTCAATTATATTTCCATTAGAGTAATCTCAACACCTTCAAAACCGCCGGATTCCTATTCCCCTTTTTCCACACCGCAAAAAGCTCCGTCTTCTGTCGGATCTTTTCCAACTCGATAAACTTTACCTTCAAATCATACCCTTCCTTTAATGAAGTAGGAACAATAGCTACCCCAAGACCTGCCTCTACCAACTTGAAAATGGTCAAAGCATGTACAGATTTATGTGTGATTTTGGGTGAAAAACCCTGATCCTCGCAAATGGACATGATTTTGTCAAAATAGATAGAAGAATAGTCGTGGGAAAAAAGGATAAAGTTTTCTTCCTTCAATTGTCCCACATTTTTGAATTTCCCCTTTGCCAAAAGATGCCCCAAAGGCAGCACCACCGAGAAAGTATCCTGATTGACCACTTTCATCTGAAGCGGTTCCGGTACCCGTGCCAAGCGTACAAAACCCAGATCCAGCTTGTCCTTTTCCAGCATTTCTACCTGCATGGCATTGCTGAGTTCTTCCAGGGTAGTTTGGATTCCGGGATAGTTTTGGGAGATTTTCACCAAGAGTTCTGGCAATACGGTATGGGCGGCTGATCCTAGGAAACCAATCCTTAACTCCCCAATTTTACCGGCAGCGATTTCCTTGAGCTGAGTTTTGGTGAGTTCTAGGTGGTTGAAGATAAAATCCACTTCCGATTTCAGGTAATGGCCTGCCGCCGTCAGTTCCACCCGCCGTTTGGATCTTTCAAAAAGCTGCACATCCAAAATCTCCTCCATCTGTTTAATCTGTCGGCTGAGACCCGGTTGGGAGATAAAAAGCCGCTCCGCAGCGCGACCGAAATTCAGTTCCTCGGCCACTGCTTTGAAATATTCAAGATGCCGAAGTGCTATTTGATAACCCATGGTTATTGATTATTGATAGAATTGGTATTTAGAAGTATTAAAGATACCAAGTAAATTTGAATAAGATCAGATTTAGATCAGCCAGGTTATCCGATCTTCATTTGGTTACAAATGGTTTAAATGAGATAGCGCTTACCTTTTGACATTTCGAAAACATCCCAAAATTCCTTATTTTATGCCAAAAACCTTTCAATACGGCCAAGATCACCTTACCTGTTCCATTGCCTTGGGTATTTGTAGGGGAAATATACAAGGGACTATTTCCGATGAAAGCCGAGAGAAAGTCAGGAAAAGTGCCCAAGCCGTTGATCGTATTGTTGAGAAAGGTAGGCCTGTCTATGGCATCAACACGGGTTTTGGACCACTGTGTACTACGATGATTTCACCAGAGCAAACCAGAAAACTCCAGGAAAACCTCCTGAAAAGCCATGCAGTCGGTCTCGGTGAGGCAATCCCGATTGAAATTTCAAAGTTGATGCTCGTCCTGAAAGCCCATGCCTTGGCCCAGGGATTTTCGGGAATCCAAGAAAGTACTTTAGATAGAATCCTTTGGCACATCGAAAACAACATCATTCCCGTCGTCCCAAAACAAGGTTCAGTGGGTGCATCTGGAGATTTAGCACCGCTTTCTCATTTGTTTTTGCCCTTGATCGGATTGGGCAAAGTGCATTACAAAGGAGAGATAATTTCAACAGCCAAACTTTTCCAGCAACTTGACCTTGCGCCAATACACCTCGGACCAAAGGAAGGTTTGGCCTTGATCAACGGCACT
This sequence comes from Rhodonellum psychrophilum GCM71 = DSM 17998, assembly GCF_000381545.1. Taxonomy (GTDB): domain Bacteria; phylum Bacteroidota; class Bacteroidia; order Cytophagales; family Cyclobacteriaceae; genus Rhodonellum; species Rhodonellum psychrophilum. Next base: position 366,159 of record NZ_KB906675.1, read on the forward strand.
CAATTTATGGCTGCATTTGGGGTCATGATTGTGTATCGATTTTACAATATTTTGGCCCATGCCGATATTACAGGTGCCATGATGCTCGAGGGGTTATTGGGTTCGATCAAGCCTTTTTCTACCGAACTGCATCAACTCCGTCCCTACGCCGGAAACCAACATGTAGCCCAGTCCATACTTAATTTACTTCATGATTCTGAGATTGTCCATTCCCATGCAGCTTGCGCAAGGGTTCAGGATCCGTATTCCCTACGCTGTATGCCGCAGGTACACGGTGCGTCCCGAAATGCATGGCTGCATCTAAAACAGATGATCGAAATCGAGATCAATTCCGTCACGGACAACCCCGTGGTCTTTGACGAAAACCACACCATCAGTGGCGGGAATTTTCACGGGCAACCGATTGCCATGCCTTTGGATTATACCTGTCTGGCTGCTTCGGAAATCGGGAACATTTCCGACCGCAGGATCTACCTTTCCTTGGAAGGAGATACTCCGGGTGTCCCAAAGTTGCTGCTCAAGGAAACCGGATTGAACTCAGGCTTTATGATTCCACAATACACCACTGCGGCACTGGCAAGTGAAAACAAGGGATTGTGTTTCCCTTCTTCGGCGGACAGCATTCCAACTTCCTTGGGACAGGAAGACCATGTGAGTATGGGAAGTATCGGCGCGAGAAAGGCATTGCAGGTGATTGAGAATGTGGAGAAAATCCTTGGGGTGGAACTCTTCTGTGCAGCACAGGCGGTGGATTTCCATGCGCCTTTGAAGTCCGGAAAAATCATGACCGCACTCTATGAACACGTCCGAACCAAAATCAAACATGTCACCGAAGATCAGCTCATGTATGAAGACATGGAGATAGCCATTGACATCATCCGAAGTGGAGAATTGCTAACTTTAGCAAAGGAAGTAGCGGCAAGAGAAGGATTGAAATTGGAGACAAAATGGTCGGAGGAGTTTGATCGCTTTTAACCGAGTTCAAGTCTTCAGCGAAACGCCAACCTAGTTCAAGTCTTCAGCGAAGCGGTGACTTGGACTCTACTCAAGACAGTCTTCAGACTGTAGGGTCAGACTTAAAAAGCAGTTTTACAACTGAAAGAAGTCTAGAAATTCAGTCTGAAGACTGGAAGAAGATGGTCCAAGTCTGAAGACTTGAACCATAACTGAAGACTTGAACCATTGCTTAATCCTCAAGACTAGAACATTGTTCTTTAAAAAAATATGACCAAAATCAAATTCACTTTTATCGGGCCAATCCGTCAAGCGGTTACTTTGGCAAATCTTCCATTGAAGGGTGCATTGAGAGACGAGCAACTTCAGGTGATTCAAGGAGCTGGAATTCTGATCAAAAATCAGGAAATCTTTAAAATTGGGCCCTATGAAGATTTATATCCCGAAGCATTGACCGTGGATGCTGAAATGGTCTATTTGACAGAGGATTTTGTTGCCTTGCCAGGCTTTGTGGACTGCCATACGCATCTCTGCTTTGCGGGAAGCCGTGCAAATGACTTTGCCATGCGCAATGCTGGAAAATCTTATTTGGAAATTGCCAAATCGGGAGGAGGAATTTGGGATACGGTCACACAAACCAGAAATGCCAGTTTGGAAGCATTGGTCGAAGGAACCGTCAAAAGAGCAAACAGACACCTTTTCGAAGGCGTCACCACCATCGAGGTAAAAAGCGGTTATGGGCTTTCATTATCCGAGGAAATCAAAATGCTCCATGCCATCAAACAGGCAAATTCGGAAACTGCAGCAGATTTGATTCCAACCTGCCTTGCTGCCCATATCTGTCCAAAGGATTTTGAGGGTTCAGCAAAAGAATACCTGGAAACAATCAGCAATGAATTGTTCCCAATCCTGAAATCCGAAAACCTCAGCAACCGGATCGATGCCTTCATAGAGGACTCGGCTTTCAGCCCTGATGACATTGCAGATTACTTCCAAAAAGCCAAAGACCTTGGATTGGATATCACCGTTCACGCAGACCAATTCCATGTTGGCGGTTCGGAAGTTGCGGTAGCTTTTGGCGCCATTTCGGCCGATCATTTGGAAGCCAGCACAGAAAGAGAAATAGCATTATTAGCCAATTCAAATACCATTGCAGTGGCCTTGCCTGGAGCCTCGATGGGTTTGGGAGTGGCATTTACGCCAGCCAGAAAACTGCTGGATGCAGGTGGTGCTTTGGCCATCGCTTCGGATTGGAACCCAGGTTCGGCACCGATGGGTGATTTGCTGATGCAAGCGGCGGTCCTTGGAACGTACGAGAAACTTAGCAATGCAGAGCTCTTGGCAGGAATCACTTGTCGGGCGGCAGCAGCGCTTGGCTTGTCCGACAGGGGCAGCATTGCCGTGGGAAAATTGGCAGACATCATTTTCTTCCTAACCTCAGATTACAAAGACATCACTTATCATCAGGGAAAACTTAAACCGGAGATGGTATGGAAAAAAGGCTCATGTGTATGGAAAGCAAAGGGCTAAATCCATTGTTTTCGAAGAAAAATCCCTCAACCCCATTTGAATTTAGCAGACTCTCAATCGAAAAAAAATGACTTTCCAAGAACAAATTTGCCAAGGTATTCCGAGGACGCTTCCACCAAAAAAAGCCTATGACTCAGAGATCAGTCATGCACCCAAAAGAAAAGATATCCTTTCTCCGGCAGAGAAAAAACTTGCCCTAAAAAATGCCCTCCGCTATTTTCCGCCGAACTGGCATGCTGAGCTAGCATTGGAATTTTTTGAAGAGTTGATAAATTACGGGCGGATTTATATGTACCGCTTCATGCCGGACTATGAGATCCATGCCAGGCCCATATCAGATTATCCTGCAGGATGCCAACAGGCAGCGGCCATCATGCTGATGATCCAGAACAACTTGGACCCTGCAGTGGCACAGCATCCACACGAACTGATTACCTATGGGGGAAATGGGGCAGTTTTCCAGAACTGGGCGCAGTACCTGCTCACCATGCGGTATCTTTCTGAGATGACCGAAGACCAGACTTTGCACCTGTATTCTGGCCATCCCATGGGACTTTTCCCTTCTTCCAAAGAGGCCCCGAGAGTGGTCGTCACCAATGGCATGATGGTTCCGAATTATTCAAAACCGGATGATTTGGAAAAATTCAATGCACTCGGCGTCACCCAATACGGACAGATGACTGCCGGATCTTTTATGTATATCGGACCACAAGGGATCGTTCATGGAACCACCATTACCGTGATGAATGCTTTTCGCAAAAAACTCGGGTCTGAAATCAATCCGAAAGGAAAGGTCTTTTTGACATCTGGATTGGGTGGAATGAGTGGCGCCCAACCGAAAGCAGGGAATATTGCAGGATGTATCACTGTGTGTGCGGAAATCAATCCCAAGGCAGCACAGAAAAGGCACAAACAGGGTTGGGTAGATGAATTGATCGACAACCTGGATTTCTTGGTTAAAAGGGTCAAAGAAGCGCAAGACAAAAAAGAAGTGGTATCGATCGCCTTCCTCGGAAATATAGTGGACGTTTGGGAGAAATTTGACAAGGAGAACGTGATCGTCGAACTTGGATCGGATCAAACTTCGCTGCACAATCCCTGGGCTGGCGGATATTATCCCGTGGGTTTGAGCTTTGAAGCAGCCAATGAAATGATGGCCAAAGATCCCGAAACCTTCAAGACCAAAGTCAGGGAATCCCTTTGCCGTCAGACAGCCGCCATCAACCGACATGCGGCCAAAGGCACCTACTTTTTTGATTACGGAAATGCATTTTTGCTGGAAGCCTCCCGTGCCGGTGCGGATGTAATGGCCAAAAACGGAATTGATTTCAAATATCCCTCCTACGTACAGGACATATTGGGACCCATGTGTTTCGATTTTGGATTTGGTCCCTTTCGATGGGTTTGTACCTCTGGGAAACCTGCGGATTTGGAGAAATCAGACCAAATCGCATTGAAAGTCTTGAAAGAAATCCTAAAAACGGTCCCATCCGAAATCCAACAACAACTTCAGGACAACATCAAATGGATCCAAGAAGCCGGACAAAACAATTTGGTGGTCGGTTCCCAGGCAAGGATTCTCTACGCCGATTCCGAAGGCCGCATCAAGATCGCCCAAGCTTTCAATGATGCCATCAAAAGCGGAGAAATCTCTTCGTCCATCGTTTTGGGACGTGATCACCACGACGTGAGCGGGACGGATTCCCCCTACAGGGAGACCAGCAACATTTATGATGGCAGTCGATTCACCGCAGATATGGCCATCCACAATGTGATCGGTGACAGTTTCCGCGGCGCAACTTGGGTCTCCATTCACAACGGCGGTGGTGTGGGCTGGGGTGAAGTCATCAATGGCGGTTTTGGCTTACATCTGGACGGCACAATGGAAGCAGAAAGAAAATTGAAGTCCATGCTCTTTTATGATGTCAACAATGGAATAGCCAGAAGGGCTTGGGCGAGAAATGACGAAGCCTTGTTTGCGATTAAGAGGGAGATGGAACGGACACCGGGGTTGAGGGTGACGATTCCGGAGATGGTGGATGAAACATTTTTGAATTTATAGCAACTTCCCGTGTGTTGCATTTTTTTAACTAAAGAATCGAGGATAGATAAAGCGCTCAATTAATTGGAAGTATCTCTTCAAAAAAGGGATGTAAGAAATTTTAATTTCAGAAGTCTTTAAAGTTCAAAACAAAAAAAAATGCACTTTTTAATCAAAAAAAAGTATTTTATTTAAATTATCTTATTAATTTCAATTGTTTTAAATTCTTCAGTTTCAAATTATCAATGATTAAATGCCTATGGAAAACTGAAACAACCCATAAAATTTTTATTTCTAACCATTTATCAAAACAATCGAAATATTATTATGAATTATTTTAAAAAACCCAAATTATCGCATTTAGTTGTGATGGCAAGTTTACTGTTTGCAGGATGTAACAGTGACCTAATGCAAGTAGATCCAATCCAGGAATCCATCTTGGAAGAAGGACTAAATATCAGTCAATTCGATCTCAGTGAGATCACCGAAATGACTGATTTTTCAAATATGCGTCAAGGAGATTTCACTGGGAGATTCTTGATTCTGTCAAAAGGTCAAAGTTTACCAAACAACTTAGAGAGTAGTATTCAAAATGCAGGTGGTGAAATTGTAAAAACCTATCCTGAAATCGGTGTAGCGGTGGCTGTCGCCAGATCAGCTGATTTCCATACGAAAGCCAGCAGTATCAGTGGAATCGAATCCATCACTCCGGATTTAATCTTACAATATACAGAGGAACCAAATTTAGTAGGACCAGAGACCACCTTAGATGCCGCCAGAGCGCGACAATCAGTCGAAACCAGTGCAATTGGAACCCCTTTCAACTATAAGACTGCTCTCTTTGACGGGTGGCAGTGGGCTCCTGCTTCTATCAATGCTCCAAAAGCATGGGATGCAGGGGTGACAGGTAAAGGTGTGCGAGTTGCTGTAATCGATGGCGGATTTCACTCAACCCATATTGACTTGGCTCCCAACTTAGACATTGCTAATTCTATTTCTACAGTTCCAGGATTTAACTTCAATCAAGACATAGGGACATTCTGGCATGGAACACACGTAGCAGGAATCGTTGCCGCTTCAGGTTTTGGTGTTGTAGGTATCGCTCCAAAGGCTACCATTATCGGCGTAAAGTCGCTTCATAATGGTTCTGGTGCATTTGAATGGATATTGGATGGTATATTATACGCAGCCACACCACTTTCCCAAGGTGGAGGCGGAGCTCAAATCATCAATATGAGTTTAGGTGCAACTATCGATTATAGAAATAATTGGCAAGATCCAGCCTTTAGAGTTTTCTTTAGAGAATTGCAAAAAACCTATGACAGAGCTACGCGATATGCAACTCAAAATGGTGTGACAGTGATCGCCTCAGCGGGTAATGGTGCCACCAATTATGATGATGCCAAAGAATTGTTCAAACTTCCTGCACAAAATCAGCATGTATTGTCTATTAGTTCAACTGGCCCTACGGGTTGGGTATTTGGAAACACGAACTTTTCCCAACCTGCATATTATACAGATTTTGGAAAATCATTGGTAGATTTTGCTGCACCAGGTGGTACTGTTGGCCTTGCAATTGTTGAAGGCAATTACTCTCCTTGTACATTGATTGGTACATACCGCACGGCAACAAATACGTGTGCAGTATTTGACCAGGTATTTAGTACAGTTAGAGGAACAACGAATGGTAATTATAACTGGGCACAAGGAACGTCAATGGCTTCCCCTGCACTCGCCGGTGTAGTCGCCTTGATGATGGAAGTGAATGGTGGCAACATGACTCCTGCCCAAGTAAGAGCAAAATTAAGCCAGACTGCTACAGATCTTGGCAAGCCAGGAAACGACGAATATTATGGTCGTGGGTTTGTCGATGCTGCGAAAGCTGCTGGTGTTAATTAATTATAAATCCAAGCCTATAATTTGATGATTGATGGTGAAACCTTAATTTAAAACACACGCTCTAAGCCAGACAAACATCAACTTTGGTAAGAGAATTAAAAAGCCTTCGGTTCTCAATAAACCGAAGGCTTTATTTTTTAATTCCACCCAAAATTTTTTAAACAGAGCCCTACTTAAAAAAGTTAATTTTTTTCATCAAAGAAGTATGTGAGCCCCTCATTAAACCTAGGTAGAAAGTGACAATTCCGGAGGAATATAAAAGAATTTGAATTTTAATAACGGTCATAAAACTTTGGTTTCGAATCTACAAACGGCAGGTCTAAAAAACATATAGGTTATCCAATATTTCGCTATCTCCAAAGGTTTGAATCTTGATCCGAACCTAAGACAGCCAACATGAATATTTTATCAGCTTCCAAAGTAAAGTGTACAGCAAACAAAAAACGATGGATCAAACCGAATCGGACTTTCCTATACCGGAATAAAAACCTTTCCCAGTTCCTCAAGGAATTCAAACTCTAAACCTTCTTTCTTTTCCTAATAGCATTTCGCAATTTTAAATATATCTGATTCAGCCTCGGTCTTGATGATCAATCAATAGCTCATCGCTTTTCCTTGACCCTAATTTTCACCTCCTGCCATGATGAACAGGTAAAAGAATTTGCCTCATGGGAAGCTAGTCTTTGGTCAAGTATTTTTTTTGGGATTCACTGAGTTGATAATCCTTCATATCACCTACCATCATGGCAAAATCAAATTTAACAAGCGGTCATCTGCGTTGTCTATCAAGTCGTGCAGTTTTTCCCTTATTTCAATTATCCCATTTTTCCTTGAGTCTAAAATAATAAAATATGATTATCCGCAATCATACCAGTAAGGATAAATTGAAGCAATGATGAGCCTGTCAAAAAATCTTTGACCAAAATATCTTCTGTTGAGCTTATAGCAAAACTCATCGAGATAGTTCTGCATCATCCTCTCAGATATCATATGGTATGTTTGCAGATGTTTCTTTAAGTTACTGATGGCAATGTGAACCCATTTAAGGTTGAAGTTGCCCTGATCTGTTCCAGAGGTTTCTCTGACATGAACATCAATACAATCACTCAGATCTGAAAAGGTGGTACTCTTATCTGTTTGAAGGACAGTGCTTTTATCAATGAATTCTTTGATTAAGGCCTGTGCTGTTTTAGCCTCCAAGTTCTTTATCTTCTTTATCTTGAAATATCTACAGCTCTTTTCAAGCTTTCCCGAGTCAGGATCCTCCAATACTGTTGATTCAGCCATGACAGCTACTTTAGACTGTTTTTGGCTTCCCCTGCCTCGTTTGAGCTTGTTTTTGGTTTTATTGTTGACTGCCTTTCCAACAAAGGCTTCGTCATATTCAACCATATCTTCAAGCCTGTAGATATCATCCCGTTTACCCATTACAACCCTGATTTTATGGTACATCCTGAAAACAGGCTCATATCGCTTTAAGCCCAGTTGCCTTTGAAGCTCTGCAGCACTGAAACTTTTCTTTGTGGCAGATATGAAGGTAATGGCAAGCATCCAGACACGAATTGGAAGGTTACTGTGTTCCATCACGGTTCCGCTCTTAATACTGGTTCGGAAACCACAGGAGGAGCACTGGAAAGAATTCTTGTTTTCAAGCCAGTAGTGCTTGGAACATGAACATCTTTTACAAATTACTCCCTGCTCAAGCCTTTGATACTTAATGAATTCAATACAAGCTGATTCATCCGGGAAGCGATTGATGAAATTGATAATATTCATAGTCAAAACCGTTTATTTTGACCCAATTTATATAGATTGAATGATCACAAATAGCAATTGTCACTAGCTGTCACTTTATATTTATTTGGCTACTGGTGTCATTGCGGATATGCATATAATAAAAATAAATATTTTTACATTGATAAGCTACTTTGAATCATATTTCCAGATGAGCTTGCAGGAGATATGTTACAACCTTATTTACTACCAAAGGAGAAATGGAAAAAAGGAAGAGTTATAAAATGCCGATTCCGGAAATAGTAGATAAAACCCATTGAAATTCTACTAAAAATAAATAAATTTAAAAAAAATAACGCCACGCTAACGAAATCACTTGTAAGAAAACAGCTAGAAAGCCTTCCAGAGGAATTCAGTTTAGATGATTTGGTAGAGCAACTAATTTTGATTCAAAAGATTGAAAAAGGACTTAAAAACTCTAAAGATAACAATATTACCTCCGAAGAAGCTTTAGATCATGAAATTGAAGGATGGTTCGAATAAACTAGACAAATCACTCAATTAATGATTTGAAAGAAATTGCAATTTATATTAGCAAGGACTCAAAAAAGTATCCAAGATCACAAATTCAAAGGCTTAAAGCCATAACCTACATATTAAAAACAAACCCATTTTGTGGACAACATTTTGATTTTTTAGAAGACACCTCTATTCGGCAATTAAAAAAGGGATACTATTTCCTTTTAATCAAATACCTTGTGTTCCCATTGGAATATCCTAATAACAGTGTATCACCCAAAAATCCATATCGGATTTGTTGGGTTTCTCCACTTCCCGAAATTTCCAAGATTTGATCATTAAAGGTCCTCCACGAAAAAGTAGGAATCAAAGAATAGTCCAAAGGCTCTTTGATTCCATTGCGCTTCAAATCATCCCTTAAAAAATTTGGATCTATCAAAAGTTGACCATTTTTTAAAAAAGTATCCACATATCCTTTCTTATAGAAATCATCTTTAATAATTTCTCCATGCACATCTTTAGCAAAAATATTTGTCCATTTCCCTACTATTCTACTGTCTAATTCTTTTTTCTGAAAGAAAGAAAAATTTATAAAATACAATAAAAATAAAATTATCAGTTTAGTTTTTTTGGAGTTAAATTTCATCATATTAAATTTTAAAGTGAATAAAACCGGGTAAAATATCTTTGACCGGCTTTAAAGTATCACATACAAACCATTAGCCGTGCTGAATAATAACCTATACCCGCTGCATGATAAGAAAAATATCCATTTGAACTACTCAACTGACCCAAATGATATTGGGATGCAGTCGCATAAAACATCATTTCAGAAAATGAGTCACCTCCTTTAACAATCTCCATTCTTTCAATACTTAAAACTCTCTCATAACAAATTTATTTTTTTTGATAATTTATTTAACAATACAAGTATAATTCAGGACTGGTGACATTTCCTGTCTCCTAATAAATTATTTTCCAAAAACCACAATCAGAAGGATAAATAACTACATTATTTTAATACCCCTCACAAATTTATAACTTCACAGGACCCTATACATTCTTGTCGATTCTTCTCTTTGATGCCATAATCAATGATGTCATTGTGAGTATCATACTTAATGAAATTAAAATTGCTGTTGAAAGCAATACCTTTTCACCAAAAAATAAGATCCACGACACAATTAGAACGCTCAAAGAAACAACTGTTGTCCAGAGGTGTGTTTTTTTAAAGTTCATTATAAATCTTTTAAATAAGATAATATTTTGGAGATTCAATATAATTATGTCCATGTTAAATCCCCAAAAAATAATTTATATTTTAGGTGCTACTCCGTTACATGAAGCTATAGAAGCTACGCTGATAGCCAATCCTCCTGCAGCAACAAAAAGAACACCTCCTGGCACAGCAGCGGCCAAAGTTAAAGATGCTAAACCCCAACCACTTACAGCAAGACCTGTCACTCCGAGTAAATTATCCCAATTATAACAATCTTCCAACCCTCCCACCATTTCTGTGCTAAATCCATCACAAATAAATCTAGTTTAAGATTATTAATAATTATTTATATTTTCAAACTTAATTTCAAGAAAAGTCAATTTTCTTTCAATCAATCCTGTATTTCAAAAGGATGTGCTTTTCTTTAATGATGCCTTGGCAGATTCCCTTATTCAAGGACCTAATTCATATGCAAGAACTGGATCTCCCGAACCCTTCTAGACTTGGAATGGATTCGCCCTAAATAAAATCAAGCGATAAATAAAAAAAAGGAAGGTGACAATTCCGGAGATGATGAAAAAGGGAAATTGCGATTTTTGAATCAAAAAAAAAAACTCTAATATCACTTCTTCTTCAAATACTCAATCCAATCCTGAAGTTTGTCTTTCATCGCGAGCAATTCCTCTACATTGACGGCTTCTGGGGAAATATTGGACATCAGGCTTTCTGGAATTAAGCCTGCCTCGGCCTTCATTGCACTCCCCTTTTCGGTCAGGCTGACGATGATTTTTCGCTCATCATCTTCAGAACGCATCCTGGAAATCAGCCCCAATCCTTCCATTCTTTTCAACAATGGCGTCATGGTATTGGTATTTAAAATCAGCCTTTGGGTAATCTCGTTCACCGAGATGCCATCGTTTTCCCACAAAACCAGCATCACCAAATACTGGGGATAAGTAATCCCAAGCCGATCCAAATGGGGTTGGTATTCCCTGGTGATCAATCTGGAAACCGCGTAAAAAGGAAAACAAATCTGATTGTCAAGTTTCAATTGTTCCATGGTAATTTTAGATATCATTCAGCAAAATCAAACCATTTCAAACTTTGGCAAATGATGGCTGAACGCATTTAAATTTATATATCGCTGACTTGGTTTTGAAACCAAGTCAGCTATTTCTAGGGAATCCTATCAGGCAAAGTTAGAAAAAACACCTTTCAATCACCTGATTGTTGCTTTCTCCAAGCTTGCCAGGCACCCGTTGACCAAAGCGCCAATAGCACCAGCACAGGTTGGAATACCAATCGGATCGCACGGGCACGATCTGTATCGAGACCAAAGGCATCTATGCCGTTCATGTATTGCGAGATATTGCCTGGGAATATCAGGACGAAGAAAGCCGCCACAACCCAACCTACCTGCCGGCGCCTAGAAGTAAAAAAAAGCAGGGATAGTCCCAAGATTATCTCAACCACGCCGGAAAGAATAACCACCAGGTCCGCATCGATTGGCAGCCAAGATGGAACCTGTGCCAAAAACTCTGCACGGCTCCAAGAAAGGTGACTCGTCCCTGCCATCACCAGAAATCCTCCTAAAATAACTCTGGCGATGTTCTGGGCTAGATTGGTCCTGTGGGATGTATGTTGCAAAGTGTCAATTTTCATGGTTTTGATTTAAAATGAGCAGTATTTATTGCGTTTTTTTACTTCAATATTTTTTCCAAATACTGGTCAATTTTCTCCGGTTTGGTAATGGGTGAAAATCTTTTGAGGGGTTTTCCTTTGGCACTGATCAGAAATTTGGTGAAATTCCATTTGATTTTTGACCCAAAAAGTCCGCCCAACTCACCCTTTAAATACTTGTATATCGGATGCTCATTTTTCCCATTGACTTCGATCTTGGAAAACATCGGGAAACTTACCCCATAATTCAACTGACATCCATCGGCAATGGACTTTGCATCTCCAGGCTCTTGATTGCCAAATTGGTTGCAGGGAAAACCTAAAATCACCAAATCTTTGTCCTTGTATTTCTGGTTTAATTTTTCCAAACCCTCAAATTGCGGTGTCAATCCACACTGACTCGCAGTATTCACCACCAATACGGTTTTCCCCTTGAAACTGGACATGTCAATGTCAGTCCCCTGAAGGTTCTTTGCCGAAAAATCATAAAATGTAATCGCCATAATTCAATTCTGTTTAAATTTTATATCGCTTGCGATACAAATATAGCAAATCCTTTTATATCGCAAGCGATATATTTATTTAAATCTTAAATTCTTGGTTTTGAAATGGGATTCAAATGCCTATTTTTGAGGAGAACTCCGATTTTAAAAACACCTTGAAATCAAAACCCAAAACCCTCCATTCATGATGAAAGTCCTCCACAAAAACCCAGATCCCCACACTTGGAAAGGAAGAGCTGCCGATTCAGTTCAATATTGGCATCAGGCAGTAAAGTGTCTCGATAATCTGCAGATAAAAGACGCGCATGGGGTAAAAAAAATTGCTATCCTGGGTTACGCCGCCGATGAAGGTGTCAGAAGGAATCAAGGCCGAATCGGAGCAAAATTTGGCCCCGCATCCATCAGAAGAATGATGGGAAGTATGGCTTTTCACCTTCCTGAAAATGTTAGAATCCTGGATTATGGGGATATTTCTGTTCTGAAAGAAGCTTTGGAACCCGCACATCAATTGCTCCAGGAAAAAACTTTTTCACTTTTAAAAAACCACCATTTTCCAATTCTTCTTGGAGGAGGTCATGACTTGGCATTTGCCCATGGAAGTGCAGTAATGGATTATTTGGAACAAAAAAACGAATCCTTCGGAATCATCAATCTGGATGCACATTTCGATTTGAGACCCTTACTGGAAGGAAAAGGGCATTCTGGGTCTCCTTTTTTGCAACTTTTTGAAAGAGCCAAAGCTTCCAATCTGGAATTTCATTATTTCTGCCTTGGCATACAAAGTCCCGCCAATCCCAAAGAACTGTTTGAAATTGCTAAAAAAACGGGGACTTGGTGGATGGACATGGAAGATTTCACCCTTTCCAACTGGGGTCAAATCCAAAATAACTTGGATGCTTTTTTGGGAAAGGTAAACAAGGTAATGCTGTCCATTGACCTCGATGGTTTTTCATCGGCCTATGCGCCAGGTGTCAGCGCCCCCTCCCCTATGGGTTTCAGCCCCGAACTGGCATTGAAGGTTTTGGATTATTTAGCAAAAAGCAAAAAACTCATCAGCATGGACGTCGTGGAACTCAATCCGACCTTCGATCAGGACAATGCTACGGCAAGATTGGCGGCACGGTGTGTGGAATATTTGGCTAGAAGGCTGTATTCGACGGAGTAGCCCTCAAAAGGCATAAAAAAACCTTGTCTGCTATCTACACAGACAAGGTTTGATATTCTTTCTAAATCTAAACAGCGACAACCGATAGAATAGTGTATCCTTATTTTGCGGGAAGCACCTGACTGGAAACCTCTCCAAAACCTACACGGATGCCTTCTTTTTCGCAAAACCCCGTCATGATTACCGTATCTCCATCTTCGATAAATTTCCTTTCACCGCCCTCTTCCAAGACAACCGGCTTTGTTCCCTTCCACGAAAGCTCGAGCATGGAGCCGTAGCTATCGGGACTTTTGCCTGAGATGGTTCCCGAGGCATACAAATCACCGATATTGATATTGCAGCCATTGCTCGTCTGATGGGCAAGTTGCTGGGCAATATTCCAATACATGTGTTTGAAATTGGAGGTACAGACCTTGGTCGCTTTCTTGTCTGCAGGTTGGATATAAACTTCCAAATTGATGTCAAAACCATGGTCTTTCTTGCATTTCAAGTAAGGCAACACTTCCGGCTCTTGTTTTGGATTTTCCACCCTAAAATGTTCCAATGCTTCCAAAGTCACGATCCATGGGGAAATGCTGGAAGCGAAATTTTTAGCCAAAAATGGACCCAAAGGCACATATTCCCAAGCCTGAATATCCCTTGCAGACCAATCGTTGAACAGCACAAAGCCAAAAATATAGTCCTCTGCATCTTCGGTGCTGATGCTGTCCCCCATTTTGGTGGATTTACCGGTCACAAATGCAAGCTCAAGTTCAAAATCAAGTCTTCTGGAAGGACCGAATTCGGGTTTCTCCATATCCGGATCCTTAAATTGACCCTTTGGTCTATGGATCGGGATGCCTGAGGGAATGATAGAAGAAGCTCTACCATGATAACCTACAGGCAGGTGCCTCCAGTTGGGAAGCAATGCATTGTCGGGATCTCTAAACATCGTTCCCACATTCGTCGCATGCTCAATGCTGCTGTAGAAATCCGTATAGTCCCCAATTTTTACAGGGAGTAACATCTGTGCTTCCTTCCTGTTCACCATCGCTTTTCCGCGGCTCTGGTGTTCCCTCAATTTTTCTTGATCTTCTTTCAAAAGGTCCTGAACCCTTTCCCTGATTTTTCTGGTAACTTGCTTTCCCAAGCCTATAAAGCTATTCAGGGAATCTCCCAAAAATATACCTTCGGGAAGAAGGGTGATATCGGAGAAAAATCCTTCGTCGTGCAATACTGAAAGATCCACGATTTTATCACCGATGGCAATTCCAGCTCTGGGAGAAAGCCGCTTACTCTTGAAAATCCCAAAGGGTAAATTGTAAAGCGTAAAGTCCGAATTCTTCGGAATTTGCACCCAGCTGCTCATGGGCGTCGTATTCTGGTCACTCATCTGTAAAAATTTGTTGCGGGGTAAAGTTAGGGTTTTAATGTTGAAGATAAAATCATAAATGCATAACTGGATCAAACAACTACAGACTCCACCGATGAATCCAAAGAGAGCCGAACCAAAAAAAAATATTGAAATTTCATTTTTGTGAGGAGGAATACCCAAATCGTGATTTTGTTTAAAATTTGGTTTTCATTCACCATTTCTACCTTGTCAAGAGGGTGTTCTGAATATTTCATATCAAAAGATTTCATCCAACGACTCGCCTACTTCCCCTATTTGAGAATAGCCTTCGGAGAAAAAAGCAATTGTTTACCAGTATTCAAGGTTCGTAAATTCCATTCTACTCCCTTCCATAAAAATTTTCTGTTAATTTTGCGACTCGAAGTTTAAATTTTCAGAAGCCCATATGTCATTCGCTACAAAATACAATCCTGAAGAAACAGAGTCTAAATGGTATGCCTATTGGATGGAGCATAAATTTTTCAGTTCCAAAGTGGATCATACCAAGGAGCCCTACACCATTGTCATCCCGCCTCCGAATGTCACCGGAGTGCTCCACATGGGACATATGCTCAACAATACCATTCAGGATGTATTGATCCGAAAGGCCCGTATGGAAGGTAAGAATGCCTGCTGGGTGCCGGGAACTGACCATGCCTCCATCGCAACGGAAGCCAAAGTCGTCTCCATGCTCAAAGAAAGAGGCATTGACAAAAAATCCCTCACCCGAGAAGAGTTTTTGAAATATGCCTGGGAGTGGAAAGAAAAATATGGGGGAATCATCCTGGAGCAGTTGAAAAAATTGGGTGCTTCCTGTGATTGGGACCGTACGAAATTCACCATGGACCCCGACCTGAGTGAAGCCGTGATCAGTGTTTTTGTGGACCTCCACAAAAAAGGAAAGATATACCGTGGCATCCGGATGGTCAATTGGGACCCTCAAGGCAAAACTGCCTTGTCTGACGATGAAGTGATCACGAAAGAAATCCAATCGAAACTCTATTATATACAATACAATATCGAAGGAACTGAAAACGAGTTTTTGACCATCGCCACCACCCGTCCTGAAACCATCATGGCAGATGTGGCGATCTGTATCAATCCCAACGATCCGAGATTTGCCCATCTCAAAGGAAAGAAAGCAATCATCCCCCTGATCAACAGAGCCATTCCGATCATCGAAGATGAATATGTGGACATGGAATTCGGAACGGGCTGTCTGAAAGTCACGCCGGCACATGACATCAATGACTATGAACTGGGTTTAAAACATAAATTGGAAGTCATCGACATCCTCAATGATGACGGTACCCTCAATGAAAAAGCCCAAATCCTGATCGGGGAAGACCGTTTTATCGCAAGGAAAAGGATCAGCAAGATGCTTGCGGAAATCGGGCAAATGGAAAAAGTGGAAGAATACAAATCCAATGTCGGGCATTCCGAAAGGACCAATGCCATTGTCGAACCAAAGCTTTCCCTGCAATGGTTCCTCAGCATGGAAGACATCACCAAACCGGCACTTCAATCGGTCATGGATGATATTATCCAATTGCATCCGCCCAAATTCAAGAACATGTACCGCTCATGGATGGAAAATGTCCGCGACTGGTGTATCTCCCGACAACTCTGGTGGGGACATCAAATTCCCGCCTATTACCTTCCCAACGGGGAATATGTAGTGGCTCAATCCAAGTCAGAGGCTTTGGAAATCGCAAATGAAAAATACGGAATCGCCTACAAATCTGAAGATCTGGTTCAGGATGAAGACGTATTGGACACTTGGTTTTCTTCATGGTTATGGCCCATTTCTGTCTTTGATGCCAAAGTTTTTTCCGAAGGAAAAAAGAATGAAGACCTCAAATACTACTACCCGACCAATGATTTGGTGACAGCCCCTGAAATCCTGTTTTTCTGGGTTGCCCGAATGATCATCGCGGGATATGAATACATGGGCGAAAAACCCTTTAAGAATGTGTACCTGACAGGTATTGTAAGAGACAAACAGGGGAGAAAAATGTCCAAATCCCTTGGCAATTCGCCTGATCCTCTTGAATTGATCAAAATTTATGGCGCTGATGGCGTCAGAACAGGCATGCTTTTCAGTTCTCCTGCCGGCAATGATCTTCCCTACGATGACAAATTGGTCGAGCAGGGAAGGAATTTCGCGAACAAGATCTGGAATGCTTTCCGTTTGGTCAAAGGTTGGGAAATTGATCCAGAATTGGATGGCCAGGAAAACCAAGCAGCCATCCATTGGTTTGAGAACAGGTTCAATGAATCCTTGACCGAAATAGAAGATCATTTCAACAAGTTCAGGATATCCGATGCCCTGATGACCAGCTACAAACTGGTATGGGACGATTTCTGTTCATGGTACCTGGAGATGATCAAACCTGCTTATCAGCAACCCATTGATGCGGCGACTTACGAAAGGACGATTTTGTTTTTTGAGGACATCCTGAAAATCCTTCATCCTTTCATGCCTTTTATCACGGAAGAGATTTGGCAGCAAATCAAGGAAAGAAATACCGAAGATGCACTGATCGTTTCAGAATGGCCATCCCCTAAATCTTTTGATGTCCAGACCATTGCGGAGGCCCAACAGGTTTTTGAGGTGGTTTCGCAGATCAGAAATATCCGCGCCTCTAAGGGGATTTCCCCGAAAGAAGCTTTCGAATTGACCATCAAGACACAGCAGCCGGATTTGTACCTTCGATTTGAAATGGTCCTTAAGAAACTGGCCAACCTTTCCAAACTGGAGTTTGGGGATCAAGTGGCAAATTCACTCGGTTTTATCGTCAAATCCGATGAATGTTTCATTCCCATGATCGGTCAAGTCGATGTGGAATCCGAAAAGGAAAACATCCAGAAAGAATTGGAATATACCCGTGGATTTTTGAACACGGTGATGAAAAAATTGATGAATGAGCGATTTGTGAGCGGCGCTCCTGCCCAAGTCCTTGAAATCGAAAGAAAAAAACAAGCAGATGCCGAAGCGAAAATCAAAGCGCTGGAGGAAAGCTTGGTGAATCTAGGTTGATCCTGCAAAAAAAGTGGGGTTTTCGAGTAAATACAATGACTTGCCCCCATTTTGAGTCAAAAAGCTGATCGGAATTTAAAAAGCTGCCCTGAGATTGATCAGGGCAGCTTTTTTATTGCTTTAAAACTTTAACCCGTTTTATGCATTTCGAACTCAATCTAATAATAAACCTGACTGATAATCAATTGGTTGTTTACTATTCATGTTTTCACTCTATTGGTGTCGGGATGCATTCTCCCAATAGTCTGATTTTCTTTCGGTTTCAATCCCATTTGGAAACCCAATGCATATTTCGGGTTTAAGTTTATGGTGAGATACAACATGTGATCAGGATTCCTTCCCTCAATGTCCCCAATCGTATTGGTCCATATTTTCCAAACAGGCATTTAAAAGCAAAATACTGTCGTGGATATCTTCTTTGTGGGCCATTTCTATGACTTGATGCAAGTGACGGGTGGGAATGGAAATGGCACCGGCAATCGCACCTTGTTTCCCCATTCTTTGGACGCCAGCCGTGTCCGTCCCCCCTGCTGTCAGGATTTCAGGTTGCCATTTGATTTGGTGTTCCGTTGCTGTTTTCTTCATGAAAGCCACCATCCTATAATCACAAACGGTCATGGCATCCATGATTTTGATGGCCGTACCTTTGCCAAGTTCGGTGATTTTCTCATGGGCTTGTGCTCCAGGCACATCGAAGGCGATGGTGGTGTCCAATGCGATCCCAAAATCCGGATTGATCCCATGCGCAGCAACATTGGCCCCGCGAATACCCAATTCTTCCTGGACGGTAAAAACTGCATACACATCATAAGGATGGTTTTTTAATTTCCTCAGGGCTTCAATCAGAATAAAAACTGAAACCCTGTTGTCAATGGATTTACAGTTGACGCAATCCCCCATTTCGATCAATTCCCTTTCCCGGGTGATGGGATCACCGACGGACACATATTTTTCGACTTCCTCTTTTGTCATACCCAGATCGATGAAATAGTCTGTCGATTTTGGGATTTTGGTTTTTTCCTCGGCTGTCATGACGTGGATGGGTTTACTGCCCATTACACCCACCAAATCCGTCTTACCATGGACAATCACCCTCTGGGCAGTCAATGTTTTGGGGTCAAATCCCCCCAAAGTATGGAATCTCAAAAATCCACCCTCCTCAATATGGGTAACCATAAATCCGATTTCGTCGATATGGGCTGCCACCATGACTTTTTTATTGTCAGGATTATTTTCACTTTTTTTAACAGCGATGACATTCCCCAAATTGTCCGTTTTCACCTCATCCACGAGAGGAGTGACCAATTCAATTACAAGATCCCGGATTCTTTTCTCAAACCCAGGTGCTCCAGCGATTTCACAAATTTGCTTCAATAAAGGTATATCCAATTCCATTTTGTCTGTCATTTTTTGTTAAAATCCGGTCACGTTTTGGGTAATAATTACCCAGTTCTTGGACAGCAATATACAACCAAATTGAAAATGAGGGCTTTTTTTGGCACAAAATTTCCTTTGGCACAAGTGAAAAAGACCTGAATTTTTCAGGAATTAAATTGACAAGGAAAAAAGTGTAGAATTATGCAATTGCTATTTATCCTTATTGGAGCATTTATAGTTTTTATTTTAAGTACACTGACTGGAGGAGGTGCCAGTCTGCTCCTTATGCCATTGGTGGCTGTAGTAGTGGGCGTGAAGGCGGTGGCTCCTGTGATGGCCATCAGCATAGGAATGAGCAGCACTTCAAAGGTGGCTTTATTTTGGAAACATATTGATTGGAAGCTGTTTGCTTGGCTATTCCCTTCCACCATCATCGGATCCATCCTTGGCGCCAGGCTTTTTGCAAGTTTATCATCAGATTATCTTCAAATCCTAATTGGCCTATTATTGGTTTCCACGATTTTCCAACTCAGGCAAAAACCAAAATCCGAATCCAGATTCAAAATCAAAGCTTGGCATTTTGCCCCCATGGGTTTGGTTGTAGCATTTTTATCCGGACTGATTGGTGGAGTGGGCCCCTTGATGAATTCTGCTTATTTAAATTATGGCATCAGCAAGGAATCACTATTGGGAACCAGGTCCGCCAACGCCATTTTACTCCATTCTACCAAAATCATCAGCTATGCCTACTTCGGTTTTGTGACCGGGGAAGTCTTGAAATATGGCATTATGATCGGTGTCACTTCAATGATAGCCGTATACTTCGGGAAAATGATCCTGGCCAAAATGTCAGACAATTTCTTTAGACAAATTGTAGTGGTCAGTATGGTTTTGAGTGGAGTGCTGATGCTATGGAAAAACAAGGACTTCATTTCGGCTTTTATCTATTCAATCTAGTAATTCTTCAAAAAATCAAAAAAAGAATTCGTAAATCTTAATTCATAATTTCATGAAATTATCTATTTCAAAAAATGTACATCTGGTAGAACCTGGGGATTTTGAGCCAACGGATCATTGGTATCCACGGGTCTTAAATTCAAATATTCATCCACTTGTCTCTTATTTTTTAAATCTCACCCATGAGCAGATGGTGGAAAGGTACCACAGGCTTCATCCACAAAGCGACCCTGAGGCATTAATGGAAATCATGACCTATCAACCCCAGTATTTTCGCTGGGCAGGGACGGATTTGATGCATGTAACCAACAATGAGGGAAACCGAAAATTGACCGTCATCGAAACCAACAGCTGCCCATCCGGTCAAAAATCAATGCCTTTGCTCGACCTGAATGTAGAGCAAGGCGGATACAAAAGATTGATCGAGCAGACCTTCAAGCCAATGGTGGATAATCATCACGAAAACGGTGCATTGGCAGTAATCTATGACAAAAACCCAATGGAAAACATTGGATATGCCGCCACGGTCGCAGATGTATTTGGGGAGAATGTATTCTTGGCCAAATTCGAAGCCAAAGATGCTGAACCTCCAGTAAAATTTGTCGATGGGAAAATGTGGGTTAGAAATCAGAATGAGGAGTGGGTGGAAATCCGAGCAGCCTTCAGGTATGTCACCCAAGAACCTTGGTCCATCATCCCTGAAAACACTAAAACCCTTCTTCTCAATCCCATAGAGGCTTGTTTGGCGGGCGGGAGAAACAAGGAAGTTGCCAGTCGGGCTTATGATGATTTCAATAGAAAATTTGCAGATAAAGGGATCAGTATCTTCACTCCTTCCACATTCAGGAATGTCTCTTTTTATGAATTGGAAAGACATTTCGAAATGCTCGGAGGAAGCATGGTGATCAAAGTTCCAGACTCCAATGCAGGGCAAGGCGTTTACACTGTGATCAGCAAAAAAGAGCTGGAGCATGCCAAATCCCAGCTTGACCCCAATCAGCTATATTTGGTGCAAGAATTGATTCACAGCAATTATAGCAATGGATTGGATCCCATGAAAGCTTGGTACCATGTAGGGACCATTCCGGATAGCAAGGGAAGGAGTTTCGCTTTTGACCTTAGGCTTATGATGCATGCCACAGAAGAGGGGATGCGTCCTTTGGCTGTTTATTCAAGAAGGTCAAGATTTCCCCTGAACACGCCGCTTCCCGAAGACATGAACTCTTGGGAAGTTTATGGCACGAATCTTTCTGTCAAAGGAGAAGATGGCTGGACATATGCTGATGAGAGGCTGATGCTTTTTGATGTGCGCAACTTTGGCCAGCTCGGTTTGGGTATCGATGAAATGATCAAAGGCTTTGTCCAAAGCATCATGGGCGTCTATGCGATTGACCAAAATGCCCGAAAAACTTTTGGTGATAAAACTTCTATCCCTAATTTTAAAATCCAAACAACGCTATCATGAGCTCAAAAATATTAATAGTTGAAGACGATGTAGTATTCTGCAAGCTTCTCACCCGCTTTCTTTCCAAGAACAATTTTGAAGTGATGGATGCCCAGAACGGTAAAGATGCTTTGGAGCTGATGGATTTGAACAATTTTGGTCAGGCCATTCTTGATTACAGATTGCCTGACATGAACGGGGTGGAAATTCTCAAAAAATTGAAATTCAAAAACCCAGAGACCAAGGTCCTACTCATTACCCGCTTTGGGGATGAGGAAGTCGCTGCCGAAGCCAAATCAGCCGGCGCCGATGCCTTTATTGCCAAACCTATTGATCCAGATGATCTGTTGAAAATAATCAAGAGCATGTAACCAAACATATCAGAAAAAAAACTGCCTTTGGGAGAATGAATCCCCAAAGGCAGTTTTTTTGTTTTCCCCGAAAATGTTTTTGGATTTCCGCGGCCCTGATTTGATTTTTTAGTAGGCTCTCACCGCTTTTCCTTCCATGAAATTTGCAAAGGCCTTGTTGACCACGCGCATCCCACCTTCTGTCGGATAATCCCCGGTAAAATACCAATCTCCCAAATGATCGGGACATGATTTATGAAGGTTGTCCACGGTTTGGTAGATGACCTTAACCTCTGCATGAATATCTTTGGTCGTGATGATCTGGGCTATCTTATCTGAAATTTCCTGATCCGTGAAAGGAGCATAAATCTCCGTTACATAATTCTTGGCAAACATTGAATTGGCGCTGCATTTTTCATACACTTCATCCATCAGATCCGTCATTCCCCGCTCCTTCAGTAATGCAACAGTCGCCCTGAATGCAATGAATTCATTCATTTTGGACATATCAATGCCGTAACAATCAGGAAATCTGATTTGTGGTGCCGATGAGGCAATCACGATTCTTTTGGGATTTAATTTATCCAAAGTAGTCAAGATGCTTTTTTCCAAAGTAGTACCGCGGACGATACTGTCATCAATGACGACCAAAGTGTCAATTCCTGACCGCACTACTTCATAAGTGGTATCATACACGTTAGCGACCATGGCATCCCGATCTTGATCATTGGTGATGAAGGTTCGAAGTTTGACATCCTTGCTCACCAATTTCTCAACTCTCGGCCTGAAGTTGAGGAGTTCTTCCAAATCCTCCAAATGAGGTTTTCCTTCCAATAACACTTCTCTCCTCTTGGCGCTCAGATAATCTTCCACGCCTTCTATCATTCCTAAAAAAGCAGTTTCTGCTGTATTTGGAATATAGGAAAACACAGTATTTTTCAGGTCAAAATCAATGGCTTTGAGCACTTGTGGTACCAAAGCTTTTCCGAGCATTTTTCTTTCTCTGTAAATGTCCGGATCTGTCCCACGGGAAAAATAAATCCTTTCGAAACTGCATGATTTTTTCTCCTTGGCAGGCATGATTTCATACTCTCCGAAAGAACCATCCTTATTGATGATCAATGCGTGTCCCGGTTTTACCTCCTTGATTTCTTTATAATCGATGTCAAAAGCAGATTTAATTGCTGGCTTCTCGGAAGCCACCACGACGATTTCATCGTCAGCATAATAGTAAGCCGGACGGATGCCATAAGGATCCCTCACGACGAAACTGGAACCATTTCCTATCAAACCAGCCATGGCGTAGCCTCCGTCAAAATCCCTACAGGATCTTCTCAAGATTCGACTTACATCCAATTCATCCTCGATAACTGCGGTGATTTGCTCGTTCGAAAACTGATGCTTGTATTTGTCGAAAATGCGTTGGTTTTCTTCGTCCAAAAAGTGCCCCACTTTCTCCATGACCGTGACGGTATCGGTTTTCTCTTTTGGGTGCTGACCCAGTTGCACCAATTTATCAAAAAGTTCTTCCACATTCGTCATGTTGAAATTACCCGCCATGACCAAATTTCGGCTTCTCCAGTTATTTTGCTTCAGGAAAGGATGACAGGTTTCAATGCTGTTTTCTCCATGGGTGCCATACCTAAGATGCCCCAACCATAAATCCCCGGTGAAGGCGATGTTTTCCTTTAACCATTCGGCGTCAAAGAGTGCATTCTCGCCTCCCAGTTTCTTGGCCTTTTTATATTTTTTGTGGATTTTATCAAAGATAAAATTTACCGCTTGGGGTTCTATAGAACGATAGCGGCTGATGTATCTCGTTCCGGGATTTGTGTTAATTTTGATATTGGCCACGCCAGCACCATCCTGACCTCTGTTTATTTGTTTTTGCATCAACACGTACAGCCGATTCGGGACATAAAGAGGTGTACCGTATTTATCGATGAAGTGTTGAAGGGGTTTACGAAGTCGCAACATGGCTATGCCGCACTCGTGTTTGATAGCTTCACTCATTGGGTGGGATCAAAGTTATATTTGAGTATACAAAGTTAACGTTTTTTGGAAGATAACCGAAGCAATAAAAAAATTGGAGTCAAAGAATCCACAGTGAATGACTTCGTTTTCCGGAATCCTCTTTAAACTGAAAACCAAGTAGGAAACCTCAAATCAATCTCTGTCTCCCTCCTGAGGGAATTTGCAACAGACTGCTGATTTTTTCTACAGCAAAAATCCAAAAAATACTGATTTTTATGCCAAATTCATTCATAAGGCCAGTGGCATAACTTCTGTACGACAGATATCATGAAAAAGATAATCACCATACTGATCTTGGGTGTAGGCTTAATTCTTATGACGCTATTGAGCTGGGCAAATTTCCAGTTGAATTCCTATTCCCATTCACATGCTCAAAATCATGAAACTCTATTCAGAATCAATCAAGCTGAAACTGAATTTCAGAATCAAATCCTTAAATAAACCAATTTATTATTTCTAACTTAAATACAATTCACATGAAAACGCGATTTATTTTCCCCGCATTAATGGTATTCGCTTTGGCTGCTTCTCCAATGATGGTGAATGCCCAGACACAAGAAATAGAAAAAATGGTGATGACAAACCAGGACAAGGTTAAATTAGATCCTGAGCAACTTCCCCCAGCTGTAAAAACGGCAATTGCCACAGATGAAACCATTGCAGATTTGAGCATTACCGAAGCATGGCAAATCACGGATGAAAAAGGCGCAACACACTTCAAAATCAAATTTGACAATGCCGGTGAAGAACTGATTAAAAAATTTGACATCAATGGCAAAGAAATAAAAGAATAAACCCTTTATCTTAAATCATTTAAAGCACCGGAAATATTTTCGGTGCTTTATTTTTTTAATAATCCGAAGGAAAATTTTACCTTTATCGATGATAAAAATTCTTTTGGTAGAAGATGACCTGACCTATTCCAGAATAATAAAAAATTTCTTGGAAAAAAACAATTTTTCGGTTGATGCCCTAACTAAAATAGAAGACGCTAAAGTTTATCTGGACACGCATCAACCTTCGCTGATTATCACAGATTTTCGGCTGCCGGATGGGACGGGATTGGAAGTACTTCGGTATTCCAAAGAGGTTTTGGAAGATATCCCTGTGTTGCTGATCACCAATTATTCAGACATTCGTGTTGCTGTGAAAGCGATGAAAATGGGTGCTTTTGAATATATCCTAAAACCTATCAATCCGGATGAGCTGCTCCTCACTGTAAACGAAGCATTGGAAGGTGCCAATGAAACGCCTAAAAAGAAAAAGAAATCAGCCCCAAAATCCGACGAAGATTATATCGTAGGAAAAAGTGACACGTCCAAACACATTGAGGAGCACATCCAGCTTGTAGCTCCGACGGACTTGACAGTAATCATTTTGGGAGAAACAGGAACAGGTAAGGAATATATTGCAAAGCGGATCCACCGAAAATCCTCGAGAAGCCATGGTCAGTTTGTAGCGATTGACTGCGGGGCACTTTCCAAAGAGCTTGCCGGAAGTGAGTTATTTGGCCATGTAAAAGGGTCTTTCACAGGCGCACTCGATAACAAAATAGGACATTTGGAAGCTGCCGGCGGAGGCACCGTGTTCTTGGATGAAGTTGGAAACTTGAGCTATGACATTCAGATAAAACTCCTAAGGGCATTACAAGAAAGAAAGATCAGAAAAATCGGAGGCAATCAGGAAATCCCCATTGATATCAGGATTATTGCCGCAACCAATGAGGAATTGCTCCAACAAGCCAAGGAGGGTACTTTTAGGGAAGACCTCTACCACCGCTTGAATGAGTTTACGATCACGGCACTCCCCTTACGGGAAAGAAAGGAAGATTTGATGGTTTTTGCCAATCAATTTTTGGAACAAAGCAATCAAAAGCTAGGCAAAAACATCAAGGGATTTGATGCAGACGCCGTCCATATTTTTGAAAAATACACTTGGCCAGGAAATCTCCGGGAATTGAAAAATATTGTGCGCCGGGCCGTTCTGCTGAGCCAAAGTGAATACATCGGAATCAACAGCCTACCTAGGGAATTGATAGATGAGCCTGTTACAAAAGCCCTCGAAGAAACCTCGAATGTGGAGAGCGCTGATTTCAAAACCAGCCAGATGCTTCAGGAAAAGGAAATGATCATCAGGGTCCTTCAGGAAGTTAAGTACAACAAGTCCAAGGCAGCAAAAACCCTGGGAATAGACAGAAAGACCCTTTATAACAAAATGGAAAAATACGGCATTGACTAGTTTATTTGAAAACCAGTAAGTTGAGGTCTTGAGAAACCAACTCTAAAAAAATTCTGGTTTCGGAAATAAAATCATTGAGAATTTCATCAACCCCATCTAGTTTATTGTTTTTGATTGAAATCTCAATTTCTCTGGCTTTCTGCCCGGAAGGAACCCTGACTTGGCCCAATCTGCTGGAAAGTTGATGGGTAATTTCACGGACGATGCTGTAGTTTTTGGCCTCCATCGCCACTTCCAATTCCCTTAAATCGGCTGCAGTACTGGAAACCAAGTCTGTCATCACCTCAAGAAGCAAATCTTCATCACCCATGCAGAATTTTCTCAAGTCCTCCAGATTGTAGGGCTTGATGTCTTCATTTCTTTGTTTCCCTATCTGTTGCACTGGTATTTTGGTCAAATGAAGCAAAAATCCGATTTTTTTCAGTATTTGGCTTTCCGTGAATGGCTTTAACAATAAATCATCAAAGCCCTCCTCCAATAACTTGTTTTTTTCTTTTACAAACACATTTGCTGTCATCGCCAAAATCGGCAGTTGATGGTACTCTGGGATTTCCCGTAGCATTTCCTTCACCCTAAAACCACTCACTTCGGGCATTTGAATATCCAATATGGCCAAATCCAATGGACGGTTCTTGAAATTGTCTCGAAAGCCCACGCCTCCCAAACAGGAAACCACATTGGCACCAAGACTTTCCAATAGCAATCGGATAAATTTGAGACCAATCGTATCATCGTCAACCACTAGAATATCCAAGCCCTTCAAGCTGTAGGTGAATTTGCTGTCCTCCTGAGCGGTTTTCAATACCGGCGCTACGAATTGAGTGGGGATTTCAAGACTTATTTTGGTCCCTTTTCCAACCTCGCTTTCTACCTTTATTTCTCCATGCTGTAGATCCACCAATCTCTTCACAATGGCGAGACCAAGACCCGTTCCCCCAAATTTCCGCGTCATGGAGGCATCCCCTTGATTAAATTCCTGAAATACTTTTTTCAATACCTCTTGGTTCATCCCCATCCCGGTATCCTCCACAACCAAAGCAATGGTGTTGTTGGAGTTTTGCACGATCGAAACCTCAATGCTTCCTTTGTGGGTAAATTTCAAGGCATTGCTGATCAGGTTATTCAGGATTTGGTTGATTCTTAATTGATCCCCTACCATCCATTTGTCTTCCTGGAGGTCGATTTGCCAATTAAAATCAAGATTTTTTTCCTCTGCTTTCAGGGCAAAAAAGCTCTGAATAGTCAAAAAAAGCTTCTTGGGATCAAATGGCTCTTTTTCAATATGGATTTTTCCAGCTTCCAGTTTTGAAAAATCCAATATATCATTCACGATCGCCATCAGGGTTTCGGACGCAAAACCGATCATTTGCACAAACTCCTGTTGGTTGGGATTCAGATCCGTTTTAAAAAGGGCATTTTGGAAGCCCTGGATTGCATGGAGGGGGTTTCTGATCTCATGGCTCATATTCGCCAAAAAGTCCTGCTTGGCTTTTGCCAGATGATCAGAGTGTTTTTTGGCATTCTCAAGCCTTTTTCTGTAGGAATTTGCCTGTCGAACTTCCTTCAATATGCTGTAAACAAACCCCAATGAACCAATGACACCCAAAAATACCAAAAATGCCAAAATGAAAGAAACATTGGTAGTCATTTTATAAGCGGATTGATTTTTCTCCTTATAATCTACCAAAAGGTTTTGTTGAATACCCGTAATCAGGGCTTGTATTTCCGAAAAAATCACTTTGTTCTTTTCCAACAGGCTTGCCTGCAGATTGGCGAAGTTGCCTTTTAATTGCTGCTCATCCCTATAAATTTTGGTGACAAAGTCTTTCAAAGGGATCAATATGGAGTCAGCACGGGATTTCTGGACTCCTTTGGCCACCAAATTTTGCTTAACAGCCTCCAAGTCATCGATCCCCTGAAGTTTTGCTTCCTTTTCACTTAAGTCCGGATTCTCGATCTGATTAGCTTTCTTAGGTTTTTGCTGGTCCAACTTTGGGGCATGTTCGGCAAAAAAATCTCGCTCCTTTATTTTACCCAAAAACTCAAGCTCAATTGATTGCCTTTGCCTTTGAATTTTAGTCTCAATGCTTTTGAGTGCTTTTTGTCCAGAATTTTTGTTGGAGAGATTGTTGTTGATTTCCTCCAAACCAGCATAACCAACGAGCAATTCCCTAACATTATGGTTTATTTTATCAAAACTCTCCATTTCTGCTGTTTCATCTGCATTTTGGCTCAGCCAATCCAACCTAGCAATGATGCGGTCCAATGCTTTCTTAAAAACAGAATCCTTGTCGGTCAGTCTATCCTCGCGGGAAATATCCAGCAAATGGACATCTGACATCAATCCATTCAACTGCCTAAGTTTTTCATTGGGTTCCGATAGATTTTCAACCGTATCCAATAGATTGCGAATACTGAAAAAGGTGACCAAACTTACGCTGATCACTAAAAATATTGCTAGAAAAAATCCAATTTTTACTTTTCCTCCCACTTCAATCCTTGCTTTAGGTTTTTAAATTCTTCGCTTCAATCCATCAACTTCACAATTATTATTCCAAGCTGGGTTATGCTTCAACAAATATAGACATAAGTATATTGTAATGAACTCCTTAGACTGTCTTGATTTCCAAAAAAGGCACCCATTCTTCTGCGTTTCTTTCCGCATATTCAGTCAAAAAATAAGAAAGGGAAGGCCTGAAAGGGTGGTTTTTTAGCATCAATCCCACTTGCTCGGGTGTTTTGTCCCCTTTTTGGACATTGCACCTGTGGCAAGCTGTAATTAAATTGCTCCAATTCGTGGCACCTCCTTTAGAGCGGGGAACCACATGGTCGATGGTAAGATGCTTTTTGGAACCACAGTATTGACATTCTCCCTTATCCCTTTTGAAGAGATTGTTCCTGTTCAAAAGAACTCCTCTATAGGGGATGTTTTTATACTCATTGAGCCGAATTACGGCAGGGTACTTAAAAACCCGATCGACGGTTCTGATCGCAAAATGATCATAATAACTCAGGCAAATCACCTTATCCAAAAAAGTCAAAACAAGTGCTTTCTGAACCGTCACAACAGCTACAGGGGAGTGATCCATATTCAATACCAACACACGTTTTTCCATAATAAAGTTAATTTTAACCCAACCACAAAAACCTAATGTATAATAAAATTGTTTCAGTAGGCTAGTTTTCCAAGCTCTCTTTTCGCATCTTTTTCCTTGATATCCTGTCTTTTGTCATGGGTCTTTTTACCACGAGCCAAAGCAATCTCCATTTTGGCGAGTCCTTGGTCATTGATAAATATACGGATGGGTATAATCGAGAGCCCTTTTTCTGCAAATTTACTCTCCAATTTATCAAGTTCTTTTCTACTTAACAACAGCTTTCGCTCGCGAACCGCTTCATGGTTGAAACTAGCAGCCATGGAATAGGGTGCAATGTGCATTTGTCGGATGAAAAGTTCTTCACTCTTGAAAAAGCAAAATGCCTCAGTAAGCGAAACCTTTCCCTCCCTGATGGATTTGATTTCGGTTCCCCGCAATACCAACCCGGCGACGTAGGTATCCACAAACTCAAATTCAAAGCTTGCTTTTTTATTCTTGATGTTTATTTTTTTTTCGAATCTATTGATCTTCGCCATTTTTTTCTTTGAATTCATTTAATAATATACCGCTCCATCAGGAGCCAGCCCTACCTGAGAATGCGCAATGGACACCATCGTCCTACCTCCCAAAGGGTATTCCAAATCAGATCTTCATCCTTGCATCCGGCACCACATCCATGCCACAGAATTCACTTTTCAGGAATTTATAATGGGCAGCCATCGCTATCATCGCTGCATTGTCGGTGCAGTATTCCAATTTTGGAATATAAACGTTCCATCCCAGTTTTTCTGCTGTCAATCCAAGCTCTTTTCTCAAACCAGAGTTTGCCGAAACTCCACCGGCAATCGCTATTTCTTTGATATTGTGCTCCTTTGCTGCTTTTTTGAGTTTCAACAATAATGTCTTGATCAGGGTATACTGTACAGAAGCACAAATATCGGCCAGGTTTTGTTCCACAAAGTCTGGATTTTTCTTAAGATTGTCCCTTAAAAAATAAAGGATTGAGGTTTTGATTCCACTGAAGGAGAATTTCAGTCCCGGCATGTCCGCAACTGGAAAGGAGTAAGCCAAAGGATTTCCCTCTTGGGCATATTTATCCAAAAAAGGTCCGCCTGGATATGGCAAACCCAATAATTTGGCAGTTTTGTCAAAGGCCTCCCCCACAGCATCGTCGGTGGTTTCTCCTATTACTTCCATATCCAAATGGTCCCGTACCAAGACCAATTGCGTATGGCCGCCACTTACCGTCATACAAATAAACGGGAAGTTGGGTTTTGGGTCATCAATGAAGTGGGACAAAATATGGGCCTGCATGTGGTTGACCTCAATCAAAGGAATATCCAACATGAAGGCAAAGGATTTAGCAAAGGAAACGCCCACCATCAATGAGCCCATCAATCCTGGACCTTTTGTAAATGCCACAGCGGACAGCTCTTTTTTGTCAATACCCGAAGAGATCATCGCCTCGTGGATGACCGGAATCAAATGTTGCTGATGTGCCCTGGATGCCAGTTCAGGAACTACCCCCCCATATTTTTCGTGTACAGATTGCGTGGCCACAATATTATTGAGTATTTTGCCATTAGATATTACAGACGCCGAAGTTTCATCGCAGGATGACTCAATGGCCAGTATCGTTACCTTCATTATTTTTACCCGTTGGAAAAGAAGTCGAAAGTTACAGAAATTTTACTTAAAGCCTTTAAGGTACTTTTAAGGCTTACTCTTTTATTGATTTTTGGGGTTGTTTTGATTGCTGGCTTGTTACAAATCCCCTCCATCCAAACCAAAGTCAGTAAATTGCTTACGGATTATATCAGCAACAATACGGGCTTTCGAACAAGCATTTCCAAGGTCCAAATCAGGTGGTGGGATGCCGTAAGCTTGAAAGATGTAACCATTTATGACCAGAAGGATAGTCTGATGGCAAATCTGGAGGAGGTATTCATTGATTTCTCGATTGCCGGAATCTTCGACAAAAATAATCCTTCCATAGACCAAATCAAACTCGAAAGAGGGAGCATCAGGCTATTGACCCATCCAGAAGAAAGTAGGATAAACATCTCGGAATTTCTGGTCCGGATCAATTCCCTTTTTGGGTCTGCCGAAAGAGACCCAAATCGGAAATCGGTGAAATTCAGTATTGGCAATATCTATCTCGAAAATGCCTCTTTGGATATCATCAATTATTCTGCAACACCCGTCACGGAGGGTTTTGATTTCAATCAATTGAATTTCAGAAACTTGATTGCGGATGCTGACGAATTTGAAACGGAAGCGGGAGTAATTTTCATAAAATTAAACTATCTCAGAGGTGAGGAATCAAACTCGGGAATGTTTTTCCAGCAGTTAAAAACAGATTTTACCCTTGCCCCCACCTATATGGAATTTGCCAATCTTTATCTCCGGTCCAATAAAACGGAGATAAAAGATTATCTCAAGTTCAGTTATGAATCCATTGCTTCCTTGTCCAATTTCACTCAGGAAGTCGAGATATTGACCCATTTGGATGAGTCTGCACTGGACATCAAAGATCTCAAATATTTCTCCAACCAAATCCCGGATTTTGAAGACCGCATTTTCTTGAGCGGCGAAATAAAAGGAACAGTTGATGATCTTTCCTCAGATGAGTTGCTTATCCGATTCGGAAAGAAAAGTGCACTTTTCGGGAAGTTCATCATCGATGGATTGCCAAACATAGACAGCACATTTTTCCAAATGTCCCTTCTCAATTCTGTTTTGAGCAGCGAAGACCTTGCACCCTACATCAGCGAAGAGGCCATTCGGGAAATTGATAAATTCCGAGACATCCGATTTGACACGGATTTCAACGGCTACCTCAATAATTTTATGGCCAATGGGAATTTCAGAACAAGCATCGGGACTATTATCGGCAGATTGAATTACAAATTGGTCAGGAATCAGCCCAGCTATAACGGTAGGGTGGAATTGAAAAATCTGGATCTGGGAATTCTCATGGAAGATCCCGAAACCTTCCAAAAAGTGTCCATGACAGGCTTGGTCAAGGGAACCGGACTTTCCCTGGAAACCTTCATGATCCAAGTAGACGCAAATATCAAAAGTGCGGGGATTAATCAGTATGATTTCAAAAACATTACCACAAATGCTACCTTTGGAAAGGATTTGTTTAAAGGCAGAATGAAGGTCAACGACCCCAATCTAAAAGCTGAAATCGATGGGGTTTTGGATTTGAGGGAAGGAAAGGATTCTATCAGAATGATGACCAGGATCGACACCGCATTTCTTAGGGAAATCAACCTGATGGACAAGGAAGGTTTTGTCAGTGGAAACATCGAGCTGGACACAAAGGGTCTGACGCTTGACAATATCGAAGGAATTGCGAGGTTCAGCGACATCCTGCTAAGCTATGAGGGCAAGAATCTCAATATTGATAATTTTTTCTTCCAGTCACTTTTCACGGATGAATCCAGGTTGATTTCTCTCAATTCCGATTTACTGGTGGCCGGTATCTCCGGAAATTTTAAAGTGAAGGAACTTGCAGCAGATGTTGAAAGATTGGGCAGACAGTACATCGCCATCCTTACCAATACGACAGAAGACCCCACATTGCTTTCCAACGCTGGTGGATCAGATCCCTATCAAATTGACATCAACCTCAATTTTATTGACATCAATCCCATCATCAACCTTTTTGAGCCGAGTACCACCATTTCAAAAAACACGATTATCGAAGGCGCTTTTTACAACAATGAGGAAAACATCATTTTCAATCTTTTCACAGGTATAGATTCCATCTACTACAACGGGAATTATCTTTTTGACACAAACCTCGATTTCAATACCTCAAAAATGAGCTTGAACAATGAAGTCTTGGCTTCCTTCTATATTTTTTCAAAAAAACAAATCCTGAAATCGGGACTGACTTTTAACAATTTGGCCATGGAAGCCATTTGGGACGAATCCAAAATAGATTTGAGCATCAATCAGGATCAATTTGCATCCAACAGCTATATCAAGCTAAAAAGTGAAATCGAATTGTTCCGAGACCACACTTCGATCGTCATGCTGCCTTCGGAATTGAAAATATTGGAGAAGACTTGGAGTTTTGAAGGTGATAACCAAATTTACCTGACAGACGGTTTGGTCCAATTTGAAAACATCAAGCTTTTCAACGAAGATCAGTTTGTCGCTATCAACGGAAAAATCACCGCCGACCCCGAAGACATTCTTTCCTTGGACATCCATGAACTCAAAATGGATTTTCTAAACACCCTCAGTTTGCAGGAGTATGAAGGTACCGCAAATGGCCTTTTTGCCTTTAATAATTTTTATGAAAAAATAGGGGTAAATGGGAATCTAAACATTGATAATCTATTGATCAATAATTTTCTCATCGGAGATATAGAAGCGGGGACGTATTTGGAAGAAGACCTCATCAATCTGGAATTGAGCAATTTAAGGGATGGAATAAAGATAATTGAGATCAATGGCTCACTGGGAAGAAAAGACGAAGAACTTGCCTTGAAAGCAAAATTGAATAATGCCAACCTTTCTGTTCTGGAGCCTTTTCTTTCCACATACCTTACCCAAATGGGAGGCACTGTAAGTGGGGAATTTGCGGTGGAAGGCTCATTGAATGCACCCGTGGTGTTGGGTACTGGAAGGTTGACAGGCGGAACTACTCGGATCAATTATCTCAATACATTCTATACCATAGACGGAAACATCGTTTTTTCACCAAATGAAATTAGCTTTAAAGAGTTGATTTTGAAGGATATCAATGGAAACCGGAATAGAATGAGAGGAGGAATCGTTCATGATGGATTCAAAAATTTCATTCTGGACATCTCTTCCAATCTGGAAAACTTCCAAGTGTTGAATACCAGTAGCAAAGACAATGAGCTCTTTTACGGGACAGCTTTTGTAACTGGAACCTTGGATATATTCGGCGCGGCAAACAACCTGGATCTAAATGCCAGAACCACCACCAATCCAAATACGCGCATTTACATTCCTTTGGGATCTAGTTCGGTTCAAGCCCAAGAGGATTATATCAATATCATCAATATTCGTGATACGACAAGGACCATTTCCTTTGAGGAATCTGTACAAAAACTCGCCATCAACAATGTGAGAATGAATTTCAATTTGGATGTCACCCCAGATGCCTACACGGAAATCCAAATAGATCCCAGAACAGGTGAAAACATTCAGGGAAGGGGTCGTGGGCTATTGAACCTCAATATTGACACCCAAGGCAATTTTTCCATGTCGGGGAATTACGAGATCACAGAAGCCAAATACAATTTCTCTCTCTACAACATTATCAAGAGAGAATTTATCGTGCAGCCTGGTGGAAGGATTTCCTGGTTTGGGGATCCTTATGAAGGCGTGATGGATCTCAAAGCCATCTACCAAGAAAGTGTTTCTCTCCAGAACCTGCAAGCTGGCGCCACAGGCTCGCAGCTGGAAGACCCACAAATGAGACGAAGATGGCCCGTGAAAGTCATCATGGACTTGAAGGGGAAAATCCTTTCACCCGATATTGCTTTTGACTTTGATTTTTCCGGATTTCCAGAGGGAAACATCCAAACATACATCTCTGCCTTCAGAAATCGCATCGCAAATGATGAGCAGGAAAAAAACAGACAGGTATTTTCCGTGATCATGATGCGCTCCTTTTCACCAGAGGGCCAGTTCAGTGGTGTCAGTAGCTTGGCCACTTCCAACCTAAGCCAGCTGTTGTCTTCCCAGCTCAATAATTTTATCGCGCAGGTGGATCAAAACCTGGAAGTGGATATCGATTTGGCCACATTGGACCAAAGCGCTCTGGAAACTTTTCAGCTGCGAGTTGCCTATACATTTCTGGAGGGGCGGCTTCGGGTGATGCGGGATGGTGGATTCACGGATTTACAAGGCAATGCAGACCTGAACAGCATCGCTGGAGATTGGCAAGCTGAATACCTCTTGACCGAAGATGGCAGGTACAGATTGCGGATTTACAACAGAAATAACTTCAATACTTTCACCTCACTCTCCCTATCGAGAAATGTGGCCACCTATGGCATGTCGATTTCTCAAAACCTTTCCTTTAGTTCTTTCAGGGAGCTATTTGAAAAAATACGGAACAGGGACAAGGACAAACTCCGCATCAATGACACGGATGATTTTTTAAGGTACCAAGATGGAAATCAGTTGAACTGGACGCCGATTCCGCTCAAGGAACTGAACAAACGCGTCAATGTATTGGACCGTCCGATGGATTCCCAAAATGAATTTATCAGAAAAGAAGAACAGGATTGAAACAATTCCAGATTTCAATCATTACAATAGGTATAATTTAAGCGCAAGAAATGGAAAAAATCAACATCTTCTGGTTTAGAAGAGACCTCAGATTGGAGGACAATACGGGATTGTACTATGCCTATACCCAAGAAAAAAACGTGCTTCCTCTTTTCATTTTTGACAAAAACATCCTGGACAAACTCGAAGACAAAAAGGATGCTCGTGTAGAATTCATTCACAATCAAGTCACCAAGATCAGTAGGGAACTGGAAGCTTTTGACAGTTCCATTTTGGTAAAATATGGGAAACCGGAAGAAATTTTCCGAGCCCTATTGGAAGAATATGAAATTCAATCAGTCTATACCAATAGAGATTATGAGCCCTATGCCAAGGAAAGAGACTCGCAAATAGAAGAAATACTGAATGTGAAGGAAATTCCGTTTTTGGATTTCAAGGATCAGGTAATCTTCGAAAAAGATGAGATCCAAAATGGTTCGGGAGGTTTTTACAAGGTTTTCACCCCATACAGCAGGGTTTGGAAAAGCAAATTCCAAGCTGCCAAAATCAAAACGGTCAGTCTTGATAAGGAAAAAAACACTTTCTTTCCCACTCCCCCGCTCCACATAATTGGCCTAGAAGAAATGGGTTTTGAAAAGACGGACATTAACATCCCTGATTTGGAAATCGACAAACCCTTGATTCAGAAATATGATGAAATCAGAAATTTTCCAGCCATCAGAGGGACGAGCAGATTGGGGATCCATTTGAGGTTTGGCACCATCAGTGTACGGAAATTGGCTTTGGAAGCCACCCAACTCAATGAAACGTTCCTCAATGAATTGATTTGGCGGGAATTTTACATGATGATCCTGTCTCACAATCCAGCGGTGGTGGATAAAGCCTTCAAACCACAATACGATACAATCCCTTGGAGGAACGATGAAGAAGACTTCCAAAAGTGGTGCAACGGAAAAACAGGATATCCTATCGTAGATGCCGGAATGCGCGAACTAAATACCACCGGTTTTATGCACAATAGGGTTCGAATGATCGTGGCAAGCTTTCTGACGAAGCACTTGCTGATAGACTGGAGATGGGGAGAAGCCTATTTTGCACAGAAGTTGTTGGATTTTGAATTATCTTCGAACAATGGGGGTTGGCAATGGGCGGCAGGAACGGGGACAGATGCCCAGCCCTACTTCAGGGTCTTCAATCCCGAATCCCAGACGGAGAAATTCGACAAAGAAAAAAAATACATCAAAAAATGGATTCCCGAGTTCGGGACATCCCAATATCCAAAGCCAATGGTGGACCATAAATTCGCCAGGGAAAGGGCTTTGGAAACATACAAAAAAGCATTGAATTCATGAATATAGGAGACAAAGTACGTTTATTGCATGGCAATGAAGAAGGAGTGATCACCAAGATTTCTTCCGGTGGAAGGATAGAAATTGAGATCGAGGACGGCTTCAGGATCCCAGCCATGAGAAATGAGGTCGTCGTCGTCTCTGCTTCCGAAAAACAATACTTTGGCGAAGGAAAAAGCACAGAAACCCCAATACTTACCGGAAGTCAAAAAACCTTTGCTGACAAAAACGAAGGATTATTTTTATGTTATCTCCCCATCAATGACAAAGACCACAGCATCTATTTGGTAAATACCAGCAAAAGAGACTATTTGGTGATGATATCGGAAGTATTCGGGGAAAATTGCAAGACACTTTTAGCTGGGGATTTGAAAGCCAAAAGCACCAAGAAGGTTTCCGAAAAATCCATTGTCGATTTTGAGGATTGGCCGGATCTGCTTGCCCAGTTTTTTCCGATCCATCCAAGAACCGAAAAAACACAACCCTCTTTCGAGCGGAAAATGAAATTCAAAGCCTCGGCCTTTTTCAAGAGCAAAGGTAGGGCACCTATTTTGGACAAAAACGGGTATGTGTTCTCCATGAGCGACCAGGTGAAGGACATTGACATTAAAAAACTCAATGAAGAATTACAAGCCGACTCCAACAGTTCTGTCCCTCCACAAGTCTACCAAAGGCCCGCCAAGGAAATCGACCTTCATATCGAAGCCTTGACTCCCGATCATAGCAAAATGAGTAACGGGGAAATGGTCCGACTTCAAATGGAAACTTTCGAAAAAAACCTGAACTATGCCATCGCTTCAGGAATGGATGAAATTTCCTTTATCCATGGCATCGGAAATGGGGTATTGAGAAAAGAAATCCACAAGTATCTAAGCCAACTGGAAAATATTAAGTACTTTCAGGATACACAAAAAAGCCGTTTTGGATACGGCGCTACCTTGGTCAGAATCTCATAAGTCATGCAAGGCAAAGTCTCCCCTATTTTCCGTCTCTTCCATCAACAATTTGAGGAGGCAAAGCAGAACCACGCTGCCTTAGGCAAACAATTCAGAAGTAAAAAGGCCATTGAGTTGGAACAGAAATTTATCTTTCTGGAAATTTATCTGAATCTCTTGTCAAGAATCCATTTCAATGAGGACAAACTTAAATTCCAGGTGTTTTCCCCATTCAAAGGGATCTTTAAAAATCTCAAAAAGGTAAAACATCTAAAATCGGTATTGAACCAATTGATTGAGGTGAGGTCTAAGGGAAACATCACCTACAACTCCTACGAAAAACATCTTGCGGAACAAAAAAAGGAGCTTTTTACCGAAGGGTTTGACCTTGTCGTCAGTTCTCCGCTTCATATTTGGGAGGATCTATATCAGGAAGTTTACCAGTGGAGCAAAGGCTTGAAACCCTTGATGATCAATACAGCCATCACTCAAATCATCAATGAAGAGCTG
This sequence comes from Rhodonellum psychrophilum GCM71 = DSM 17998, assembly GCF_000381545.1. Classification (GTDB taxonomy): domain Bacteria; phylum Bacteroidota; class Bacteroidia; order Cytophagales; family Cyclobacteriaceae; genus Rhodonellum; species Rhodonellum psychrophilum. Next base: position 404,392 of record NZ_KB906675.1, read on the forward strand.
GAATTTTTCCACCTAGACAACAAGTCCAAACTCGACAGTAAAGCCCTAAAAGACATTTATGAAGGCTTACGGGTGATTATCGCACTGGAAAATCTAAGGATTGAATCCGGTTTCAACACCATCTTTGTCACTGATGTACACACACAAATGCAGGAACTCCAGCATTCCCTGCATCAATGGTATCAAAATCATCTCTTCATCCAGCACCTTTCATTTTTTCTGAGAGAAAAAGAAAACATCCCGAAAAAATACATCGATTTACTGGCTTCCTTAAAGTCCAACAAAAAAAAGTTTACAGCCAAGGTGGAAGATCAATGCAAGCACCTTTTTGATCGGATATTGGCATAATCCTTTTGCTTGTAAGGCTGGTGAAAAATTCGCTACATTCTAAATCAGAATTTAGGGTGTCTACATGGGTTGTACCTTATAAAAATGCTGGTTTCCTCAAACACTTAAAAACAAAAAACCAGGGCTCAAATCTATTGAGCTCTGGTTTTTTAAGAATTTTTAGAATTGCGTATTTTTGATTCTCTTGAATCCGAAACATGCATTTGGTCACCTGATGGGGTTGAAACCCCATGGAAATCAGACTGTTTGGAAAACAAGGCGTATTACCGATCTGGTGAAGTCAAAAATTGTAAACAAAGACTGATTACTCGTTATTTTCTGACTAGAATAGAATTGGCAATGCATAAGACGGCTTGAATCAAGAACCTAAATCAATTCCAATGCCGCAGCAATGTCTTTTTTGAGATCGTCAACATCTTCGATGCCTACGCTCAAACGGATCAAGGAGTCCACCAAACCCACTTTTTCCCTTTCTTCTTTTGGAATACTTGCATGCGTCATGGAAGCGGGATGGCCACAAAGGGACTCCACACCACCAAGAGACTCTGCCAAGGCAAAATAATGGAGATTTTCCAGAATTGTGATGGCGTCTTCTATTTTGTTGCCTATCAGCGTGAATGAGATCATTCCCCCAAAATCCCGCATTTGCTTTTTGGCGATGTGGTGGTTGGGATGGTCTTCGAAACCTGGCCAATAGACCTTTTCAACTTTTGGATGATTTTTAAGATAAGCCGCGATGGTTTTCCCATTTTGGCAATGTCTTTCCATTCTGATGTGCAAGGTTTTGATTCCCCTCAATACTAAGAAGCAATCCTGAGGCCCTGGAGTCGCACCGCAGGCATTCTGAATAAATGCCAATTGCTCGGCTAGTTTGTCATCATTGACCACGATGGCACCCATCACTACGTCAGAGTGTCCTCCAAGATATTTGGTCACGGAGTGCATGACCAAGTCTGCGCCCATATCGAGTGGGTTTTGCAGGAAAGGTGTTGCAAATGTATTGTCCACACCGAAAAGAATGCCATGCTTCTTTGCCAAATCTCCCACTGCCTGAATGTCAATGATATTCATCATGGGGTTGGTGGGCGTTTCGGCCCAGATCAATTTTGTGTTGGCATTGATGTGCGCGGCGATGTTTTCAGGATTGTCCATGGACACAAAATGAAATTTGATCCCGTATCTTTCAAATACCTTGGTAAAAATCCGGTAGCTTCCACCATACAAATCATTGGTACTGATGACTTCATCACCTGGATTGAGCAATTTGATGATGGCATCTATTGCTCCCAAACCAGAGGAAAAACAAAGTCCGTGTTTTCCATTTTCCAAAGCTGCCAAATTGTTTTGCAAGGCTGTCCGGGTAGGATTGTGGGTTCTGGAATATTCATATCCCTTATGGCCACCGGGGGTGGTTTGCACATAAGTAGAGGTTTGGTATATCGGGGTCATAATGGCTCCCGTGGTAGGATCGGGTTCGACCCCTGCATGTATTGCTTTTGTTCCGAATTTCATATCTGGATTTAAAATGTTAAGATTGACCTTTTTATTTCAGCGAAAATTGTATGTTGAGACTTATTTAAGGTCATCATGTAGGGTGTTGATTCTTGAACAATAAATACACCAAAGAAATCCATATTTGGGTGAAATATCACAAATTACTTTAGAGCCTTACCGGTGAATTGGTTTTATTTGCAGCACCATTCGCCAAATATGAAAAAAAACCAAGGCATTTTCAAGGGATTGCAAAAGATCGGAAAGAATAATCCCCTAATGGTATTTGCCTTTATTTGGGTGGCCATTGTCCCTTCTTTGGGCAGTATCTTATTGGTCCCTTTTTTCATCACAAACACCACTTTTTTTCAGCAACTGGATTTTTCATCTCCCGAGACTTGGTTTTTGTATTTGATCCCCTGTGCCATCCTTATGGCTTTTGCGTTTATGCCGACGACACTCTTGGCCGGGCTCACTGGTTTCATATTGGGTTGGAAAGCCCTTTTGTTGCTTATCCTTTCTTATACCTTGGCCACACTTTTTGGTTATGGTTTGGGTAAAAAAATGGACAAAAACAGTTTGGATATCCTGTTGGGGGAATATCCTCGGGCCAAAGCCTTGGTGGAAAACAAAAAGGGGAAAATGGGGGAATTGATTTTCTTCGTTAGGCTGAGTCCTATCATCCCTTTTGCATTTTCCAATCTGTTGTTTGCCCTGTTGGATACTGGCTGGAAGCGTGTGGTGCTATTTGGTTTTATTGGCATGCTTCCCCGCACTTTATTGGCATTTGGCTCTGGAGTATTGGCAGATTCCATCTACACTGCCATCCGCCAGGGAGGAAATGCCTTCAACTGGGCACTGATCATTGGCTTGATCCTTTTAAGTTTGTGGGGGATTGCCCGGTTTTTCAAAAGCAAATGATCGCTATCTAAGCAAATACATTTTCCCATAACCTTGTTTGAAACCCTTATCTCCTGCCGTAGCCCTTGGCTCCATAAATTGACCATCCTTGCGGACCAAGACCCGATAGATATAAACGCCATTGGCCAACTGGTCTCCAAATTCATCCTTCCCATCCCAGGCATATTCACTGATATTGTTTCCAATCCTGACCATGCCCAGTTCATCCTGAAGGATCTCTCGGATCACCCTGCCGGTCACAGTCATGATTTGGATTTTGATCTGATCAGGGACTTCTGAACCCGTCACGGTAAAAACAAACCTCACGCTCGTGCTGAATGGATTGGGATAAGGATAAAAATTAGTGATCGTCGCTTCATTGATAACCTCAAAATTGATTTCATAAGGCTTGTCCACACCCAAATCGGCAGTGACGACTCTAAAAGTATACATTCCATCTTCCAAAGGTCCGGGATGGAGTTCCACCTCAAAACTGTTGTTTTCCGTGGCCGGAGACCAAGATATTTTGGGATTGGAAAAATTCATCCTTTCAAATTGACAATTCTCACAGATCCTTTTCAGATATAATTCCATCCCTACGGTATCCCTTTTCAGGACTAAGGTATTTTCATTTTTCAAAAGGGCATGGATCAAAACGGTTGGGGAGACAATGTCGCCATCCATGATATACACGCCATCAAAATTCACATCTAGAATCGCCGTGCTGTTGTCCGGAGTGACCACAAAAAACGCCCCAAGATCAATGAAATTATTCCTGAAAGTTTGTTCCATAAATATCCGTGGATTGGCAAAAACCTCAACCTTTACCAATCCAGCTCTTCCAATGGAGTTGAAATCAATGCTGAATGCATGACTCCCTCCAGATTTGATCGCGGGGATTTTTTTGGAAAACTTCTCGATTTTCCTTTGGGTAGTGTTGTTGAATTCCCATTCGACGGTGATTGAGTCCTGAAAATCAAATTTGGAAATATTGATAAACTCAAAATTCAAAATTGCTTCCTGTCCTTCCTGAAGCTGTATTTCTTTTTCCTTGTTTTTCAAGACGAGAACACCTTCTGGCACCCCTGTGTAATTCACCTGCCACTTGTCGAGCAGTGCCGGCGCGGTGGACAAAGTGTCTTCCATAGAATATCTCAAGCGCAGAAAAGGGTAAAGTTCGGTGCTGATCATCGTCAAATCCAATTGACTTTCCTGAATATTGGATAACAAGACCTGTTCTTCTCCATTTCCCCGAACACCCAACACATCAAAATAGGCAAATTCCTCATTGAACCAATCCCTGTTTTTGACATTGTTGAAAAAGCTCTTCCATTCAGAAGATGGACCGATTCTAGGGGTAAGGATACTTCCCGAGGTGAAATACCCGTTCATTTCGGTGGAGAATTCAATCACCTGCTCATTGGTTTCCAATGCTATGTTTTGCTTCGAAACGATCTCCATGGCTTCTCCGGGTTTCATTCCCTTTTTCCCAAAAAGAACGTATGGGTCACCGGTTTTAAGGTTTCTTAAAGTTGCCTCATTTGCCCCAACTTCTTTCAGTTTTTCGAAGGCTGCGTCCGGCCAATCACTGAAGTTGACATTTCCTACCGAGAAAATCACCACAAAATCCCCCGTCTTCAATCCATTGACATAGTCAAGCAACATCGTCTGTCCCGGTCCCGTGATGTTGGCATTCCGCACACTTTGGATGACTTGTGGGACTCTCCCGCAACTCCTACCGTCTAGTATATCAAAACCTGGAACGGAGATCACCAAGTAGGGAGTCAGCGATTTTTGGTCAAATGCCACCAATCCCAAAGAACCATTGGGACAAAGTCGACTGTTGGCGTTGTTTACATTGTCAAGGATGTAAGGAACTTCGTTGAGGAAAAACTGTGTATTCCTGAAAGTCAAACTGTCCGCTTGGGTTCCAAAGGTAAAAACCCCAATATTGAGTTTGGTGTCCTTGTATTTCCACTCCCGCTTCACTGGATCGATTTCTAAATTATCGAGTTGGTTTGTTTCCAACTCCGGTTTTTCTCTTTGGATCCAGCCCTCAGGGCCATTTTTGATATACGTAAAACTCGAAACCGTCCAATCCTGGCTTTCCTCGGCCTTCGGCTCAAGGAATCTGGATCGCCAATAAAAGGTCACCGAATCCTTTTCGGCCACATTTTGGAAGAGATTCACTTTCCATCTGGCCAAGTTGGCAGTTGTCAACCTGTTTTCCCTCCTCCTTGAGGAACTAAAATCAGCATCTGTATCAATCTGTAATATCAGATTTCTCTCCTCCACAGATTTTCCGGGAATCTGACTGAATAACTCTATTTCCTTTTCATTGACAATCCCAAATGACGTGGGCAATAAATTGATGGTGCCGCTAAGGGGAATAAAACGGGTGATTGTGATCACATTATTCACATATGTCATTTCTTCAACTGCTCGGGACCGGTTGATTTCAATCGTAAATATGTTTTCTCCAAAAGCAGCGAGTCCCCTGTTCGGCACTACGAATTCAATGGTATCCTTCCGTAAAACCGGACCGATCAACTTGGGATCAAATTGAATACTTGTTCCATCTGGCAATCTCCTGTTGATCCTGAAATCCACCGAGTCCATATCCGCACGCCCAAGATTTCTGACTACAAACGTGAGTCTAAGTGAATCCGACAGTGCATTGAATGCTTCCCCTGCATAACTTCCCAAAGTCACTTCATCGTCTTTCAGCGAATAGTCGGCTTTGTTGGCAGGAAATAGCCTCACCGCAGGATCCCCCAACATGACCAATTGTTCAGTATGGCCTCGATTGAGAGGAGAAGTTCCATAGCGTAGGAAAAACAATTTTTCCGCCTCTTTCTTCACCATTCCAATCGGTTGATAAATCATAGAAGAGTCAGAAAATGCCTTGGCATATATGGATTCGCTGTATCGTCTTAAATAAACGTCTACACCCACGTTTGCATGTGCCAAGAAATTGGTGGCTCCTTTGGAAGGTGTCAGTACCCAATCCTCACCAAATGTATAGGCATTTCCAAAGGCATTCCCGGCATCGCATCCATTGAGCAACAACATTGGATATTTCCCACGATTGTTGTAGCCCATTGTGGGGTCGGAAGCAAAGCCTATTTCCAAATCTATGATCGAAGGTGCACCGTGACCGAAAAAAGTAATGAGACTTGTCCCCCTGTTCACATCACCGGAAATATCTATCAATTCGATGGTGGAATTGGAACGCTTTCTATAAGTGGTCACATTTGCCCCCATGAAAGGTGCCTCGGCGATGGTTTTGAATCCATTCAGGAAATTGAAATACCGTGTCAACTCAAATGCAGAGACCCCTCCACTCAGGTGGACAATTTCTTTTTGCCAAGGTTCGGTAGCTCCCAATGCATCTTTTTCCTTCACCTTTTCCAGATAGCTGGCTACTTGATCCGGGGTTCTGGCGGGGATTCGTCCAAGGGGAATAGCCGCTACAAACGGATTTTCGGGATCCAAGCCTATCGAAAAATTATTATCCGAATAGGGATACCCTGCCGGCGGAATCAAATCTTGAAACGAGAATATGGAGGGTTTTTTCCTATAAAAATAATTCACCGCCCCTTCCCTAGCCGTAGAAAACATGCCCATGGATCTTCCCATCAATAACAAGTATTCAGGCTTGTGAACTGGATAATATTTCCTTAAAAATTCATAGATGGCCAAGGGAGATTTCTCCCCAAATGTAAACTGATCATAGAGCTCATCAATATTAACCACGAGGGTGTCATAGCCTCCACCTTCCGATGAGGCACGGTGAGCGGCATAAGCAATCACGGGATCCGAATAGGATGCTGTTGGCCTCCTCAAAGATTTATGTGCCAAAATGATGAAATCTGCGGGTTGGCGCAATACATTTCTAAACATCACTTTTCGCATGACATTGATTTCGGTCACATTGAGTCGGTTTTCAACCCATATTTTGCTCATTTGGGTTGGCATTCCTGCTCTAAATTTCAATTTATCTGCCTCTTTTATCAAAGGAATGACTTTTGGATCAAGAGGGTTTGAAATTTCAAAGGCAGCATAATTGGCCAAAACCCCATCAACCTCCATCACTTGATCACCAGGACCGAGGATAAAAGTTTCTTGTTTAAAATCCCCACTTGTGACTTTTTTGGGATACGTGATCCTAAAATACGCCATTCCAACATTGTCGGTTGGACCGGGACCCATTGACGCAACCTGTAAAGTCAAACTCCCATCGGAATTGAAGTCATTGGAGGTAAAGGAGAATTCAGTGTTGATGGCTTCAAAATTTTTGAACTCCAAGCGTCCCAATTCGCGGAGGCTTCCTGAGTTCTGACCGACACTCACCACGGTTAGGTGGGGATTTGCGGAGAACCCCGTAATCCCAATTTCCAGTTTTGCATTTCCTGATTGGGCAATATTTCCCAAGTCGCCTAAAATAATATTTCTCGGAGCACCCTTCACAATCGGAGTACTCATCCAACCCTGCCCCTCCTCGAATTCAGCCAATCTGGTTCCTGGACTGTAACTCCAGCTCAAATTATATTGATCGGAAAAGACCCTCAGATATTCCGTTTGGTAAGATTCTGGAGTTGGGAGATTGAGAACCGGATTGGCACCATTGGCCATCCTTTTCCCTAAAACACCCGGTGTAATGGTCAAGAAAAAAGCGGTGGAATCATTGTGTGTATTGTAGAGCACATTTCCAACATAAGAGGGATTGCTGTACAATTTGGCATCCAAGGTCCCATCATTCCTTTTCCCAAAAAATTCAATAAAATCTCCCATATCAAATCGACCATCTTGCTCACCGGAAATCGCTACAGATATTTCTTCTCCCCTATGGTACACCCTTACATTTCGGGGATCAAAAGTATTGGGATCAATCCCTGAGGCAGACAATGTGGTGAAGGAAATTCTATGGATCCCATCATGGGCCGTTGGGATTTTATAATAGGCTTGGTCAAAATTGATCCAGCTTTCTTGTGCGAAGCCAAAGCAAGTAGATATGAAATAAAATAAGACAAGGGTAAATTTTTTATTCATATCCTTTATATCAATCGTTCCAACCCTTATTCAGCCTAAACCTAGGGTCATGTTCGTTCAAACTCACCTTAACACTGACCACGTGTGAATAAGGCGTTTGGGAAACACCTCCAATATCAGTCAAAGCATAATCTATTTGAAATTTTTCGTTTAGAAAAAGGCCCAAACCAAAACTGGGTTTCCATGACATATAATAAGATGCATCAAAATCCTTGATCTTTTGCACATTGCTTCCCCCTGCCCGGACAAAGACCATTTTTTTAAAGCCCGCTTCCAGACCAATTTTTGGATCGATGCTCATGATTTCAGACCTGATGATCGTATTCCTTTTTCCATCGAAAGTGAAATCCAAATCCAAAACCCCTTGTAAAGTGAATTCGTCATTGATGTCAAAGTCGCGGGTCAAGCTGAAAATCGCGCGGGGCAAGGTGAGTTCTATGGAATTGAGGGGGACTTCATTGTTGGTTTTGGAATAGACTTCCCGAACCATGTCGGCATTGTGAGACCAAGCGTTGAAGGTGGTGGTCACATCCCGGAGCATGATGCCAACCCTCCACTGGTCCAAGAGAATGATTCCTCCCAAATCCAAGCCAAAACCCCAGGCATGTGCAAACTTGCCCACATTTCGGTGAATGACTTTGGTGTTCATGCCGACTTTGAATTTGTCGCTTACATCCCGGGCATAGGAAAGTATGAGCGCATAATCCGCGGCATTGAAGAACTGGATATTGTTATAATTCAAGGCGCCATTCGCATCGTATAAAAATCGGGTGTCCGGAATGTCATCCACCCCAAATCGAATCAGGGAAATCGCGATCTGATTGTCCTCTTGGATATTGGTACTGAATCCGGCATAGTCAAATTTGGCGATGCCCGCAAAGTACTCGGCGTGCATTAAGGAGAATTCGTTTTGATGCTTGATTCCCAATAGGCCTGCTGGATTCCAGTAGGCAGCGGTAACATCCCGAACGGAGGAAACCTGTGCACCTCCCATTGCCAAGGCTCGTGCTCCAATGCCGATGTTCATAAATTCATTGGAATACTTGGGCACAATACTTTGGGCTTGGGAAGACCCAAACCAAAAAACCATCCATAAACCGAGTAAAAGTTTTGAAATTTTCAATTAAATCAGGTTAATCACCTGTGCAAAGTAAAAATAAAAACGAATCAAATTGCGTAAAGCACAAAAAATAAACGCTGTTCAATTGGCTGAAAAGTGTTCGGTTTTGAACAAAGGATTGTTCACTAAAACCACAACGGAAAGTGATTTTATCAAAACTGTATCTTGTCCTTAAAAATATTCCATTCGTAGGGTTTTGGGCAAAAAGTGCTTAAAATTAAAAATAACAAAGAAAATCAATCCTCGTGCTCTTTTTTTAGGCGAATATGACACAAGGAAACTGGTATTACAGGGTACCTGATTTAACTTTGGTATAGTTTTTCTTTCCTTATCAGAAAATGGAGGGAAAAATACGGCTGAAATCACCTTGGATTTTCCTCGAAAAAAAATTTAAATCCAAATCTTATGAATGCTTCAAACACCCAGATACAAATGCGGAAAGGCCTCTTGGAATTCTGCATTTTGCATATCATTTCCAGAGGGGAAGCCTATGCATCCGACATGATCGAAGAACTGACAGCGGCAAAGATGATCGTAGCGGAAGGAACCTTGTATCCTTTACTCAACAGGTTGAAAAACGCATCCTTGGTCGCTTACAAATGGGTGGAGTCCGAATCCGGTCCACCTAGGAAATATTACACCATTACCGAAGAGGGGCTTGGTTTTTTAAACACCCTGACTGAGACATGGGCTTCTTTGGTCGCCTCTACCCAATTAATCACTTCAAAGCGATAAGTCATGAAAAAGACAATAAGTATAAATATCAGTGGGATCCTTTTCCATATCGAAGAGGATGGATATGCCACCCTAAAAAAGTATCTGGAGGCAATCAACAGACATTTTTCCCATTATAAGGACAACCAAGAAATCATATCGGATATCGAAAACCGGATCGCCGAAATATTTCTGAGCAATCTCAAAAACAACAAACAGGTGATCACCGCTGAAAATGTGGCCAACTTGATGGAGAAAATGGGGACAATTGCCGATTTCAAGGCAATGGAGGAAGACATGCCAGAAACTGTGTTTGGGAAAGAAAAAGAGGAGAATGATTTCTACAAATACATCACCCCTCCGAATCTGGAAGGAAAAGGCTACAAAAAATTGACCCGGTTGGAAAACCGTAAAATCCTAGGTGGAGTATGTGCTGGTTTGGCGCATTATCTGGCAGTGGACCCTCTTTGGACACGGTTGGTGGCCATTCTTCTCCTTTTCAGTGGCAGCTTGCGCTTCGGCAGTTTTGGGATCAATACCTTTCCTTGGAACTTCAATTTCTCTATTGGTGGATTTGCCTTGATCGCATACATCGTGCTTTGGGTCATTTTGCCGGTGTCGTATGAAGACCCCGAAGACAAAAACATCAAAAAACTTTACCGAAATCCAGATGATAGGACTTTGGGAGGTGTCGCCAGTGGATTGGCAGCCTACTTCAATGTGGAAGTCATTTGGGTTCGTTTGATCTTTATTGGATTGATCTTCGCGGGTGGTGCAGGTTTGGTGATTTACCTGATCCTTTGGATCATTACCCCTGCTGCAAAATCCATAACCGAAAGAATCCAGATGAAAGGTGGAGCCATCACCTTGGACAATATCGAAACGACCATCAAGGAAAACCTGAATCCAATTCCCAAAAGGGAAGAAAGTCAAGGTAGAAAAATTCTTTTGGCGCCATTTCGCTTCTTAGGAAAAGTAATCAATGCACTGGGTGAGGCTTTGGGTCCCTTGGGAAAATTCCTCATCTCCATCATCCGGGTAATCTTTGGATTGATCATCTTCTTTATAGGAACGGCATTGACTCTTGCTCCCTTGGCATTGTTGGGTGTTTATTTCGAGGTTATTCCACAGAATTATTCAGGTTCAGGTTGGACCAATGATTTCCCCATGACTTGGATCACCGAGATCATGCCTGTTTGGTTGGCACTCGCCATTGCAGTGGCCATCTTGATTCCAGGGATCATCATCCTTCTCCTCGGCATCAGTGTATTGGTGAAAAAGAGCATCATTGATGGCAGGTTTGGCTTGGTGGCCTTGGGAATCTGGTTGTTGAGTTTGGGGATTTGTGCTTTTCAAGTTCCAAGAATGATCACACAGTTCAAAACCGAGGCTACACAATCGGTGGAAAATCCCATTGATGTTTCAGACAAAACATTGATCCTGAAATCGGTGGATACCAGAGATGACAGTGGTTTTTTTGAGGCGGTAAGCCTCAAACTCCAAGGCACGGACAACGAAAAACCAATTCTGATCCAGAAATTGAAATCGAGGGGAAAAAGCTACCAGGATGCCTTGAAAAATGCTGAAGCTATCAAATACAATTATACCATGATGGACTCGGTTTTGACCTTCGAGAGAGGAATTGACTTGAACCAAATGGATAAATTCAGAGGTCAAAAGATTGATTTGGTCTTGGAAATACCCTACGAAAAACCCTTTGTATTGGACAAATCGATTCTATCCATCATCAAAGGAACCATCCACAGCAACGGATATAAAATCCGAGATGTCAATTCCCGCAACCATTGGGTATTCAATGAAATGGGGTTGCTTTGCCTGACTTGTAGCAATGACACCAAGGTTTCAAAAATCGACAGTCTCTCCCGGGCAAAATTTGAGGATGCCTACTTTATGAATCGCTAGGACCAACATTTCATTTTGCAATTCAATCCTATTGGAGACCAGAGACCAATAAAAAACGGAAATAACAAGTCTACAACGCTATGAATAAAATTTATCGATTATCTGTCCTCATCCTTTTTATTGGTTTTATGGGGTCATCCTGTAAAAACAAACCTGCTGATCCAACGGTGACCTATGAGGTCACGACCAATAATAATAATTTTGACATTTATTATTTGGATGGAACTGGGAAAGAAATCCACGAAACAATCACCGAAAATTACTGGACCATATCCTTTATCGGTAAGAAGAACGACCCTGTTTCCCTGTCAGTAAAGGCTAATGATCTAAATGATCACATCGCTGCAAAAATAATTTATGACGGAAAACCAATTAAAGAAGTAACCACTTATGGCCAAAAGAGTGGAGAGAAAATTTCAGCTGAAATCTCAACAAAACTTCCCTATTGATACAGTTGGCATCAGTCTATTAAAAAACAAATTCAGAACTAACACCTTTCCCAACCGCGGAATTTGACTGAGATTATCCAGCCAAATTCCGCGGTTATTTTTTAAAAAAAACCTTTCAAACTATCTGAATCCTTGTATTTTTACTAAACTTAAACCCAGAATTTATGAAGATTCAGATAAAATTTTTAGGGGGAGCCAAATCCGTAACCGGCTCCAGGTATTTATTGGAAGTCGATCATACTAAAATCCTGGTGGATTGCGGTCTATTCCAAGGGCTTAAAGCGTTGAGATTGAGAAATTGGGAAAGTTTCCCAATTTCTCCCTCCAAGATTGACATGGTGATTTTGACACACGCCCATATCGATCACAGCGGTTATTTACCCAAATTGGTCAAGGAAGGCTTCAATGGCCCGATATACTGTACTTATCCCACGCTGGATCTTGTCCAGATCTTATTGGCTGATTCCGCAAAACTGCAGGAAGAAGAAGCCGCTTATGCCCAAAAGAAAGGGTATTCCAGACACGAAAAACCGGAACCCTTGTATACCGTAGAAGATGCCAAAAAGGTCTTTCCAATGTTGGTTGGGGTGGAAATGGAAACGGAAACAGTGATCAATGAAAACATCAAATTCACCTATTACAATGCCGGCCATATCCTCGGGGCAGCCATCCTAAAAATAAAAGTGAAAGGGGAGCAACAGGAAAAGAAAATCGTCTTTTCCGGGGATTTGGGAAGGTACCACGACCCTCTACTCAATCCACCTTCTAGACTTCCTTTCGCCGATGTGCTCCTGATGGAGTCCACTTATGGAAACCGCATACCGGAAAAACGCTATCCAGAAGAGGAACTTGGAAGAGCGATCAGGGAAACTTACGCAAAAGGAGGGATTTCCTTGATCCCTGCTTTTGCTGTGGGCAGAACCCAACTGATCCTCTATCACCTCCACAGGCTTCAGCAAAAGGGTAAAATCCCGAATATCCCGATTTATGTCGACAGCCCGATGGCCATTGATGTCACCAAATTGTACAAGCATTATGGCCACTATCACCGGCTTGGGCCTCTTTTTGAAGAGGAGGGCAGTAACCCCTTCTCCTTTAAGAATCTTCATTATTACCAAAGCCAGGAAGCTTCCATGTCACTCAATCACATCCGTGGAGACGCTATCATCATTTCTGCCAGCGGGATGGCTACTGGAGGAAGGGTCTTGCACCACTTGTACCACCGATTGCCAAATGAGCAGGACAGTGTCATATTCGTAGGCTATCAGGCTGAGGGAACCCGAGGCCGCAAACTTCTTGACGGAGATGAAACCGCCAGAATGTACGGTATTGATGTTCCTGTCAAAGCTTCGGTCTATTATATCGAAGGTTTGTCTGCACATGCGGATCAGGACGAACTGATGGAATGGGCAGAGGGTTTTACCAGCAAGCCGAAAATCACCTTTCTTATCCACGGAGAAATTGCGGCCTCCGAATCAATGGCCAAAAAAATCAATGAAGAGTTGGAATGGCAAACAGTTGTTCCCAATTACTTGGAATCGTTCGTGCTGTTTGATGGGATTTAAGGAGGTCAAACAAGGAAACTGCGAATGATTCCCCAAGGCAAAAGCCCTCAAAATCATGATTTTGAGGGCTTTTGCTTTTTTTTGTAACTATTGGAAATAAAATTGATCTCAGAAATCTAAAAAATGTCAGAACTGTTACAGCGACTGGAAAATACTGTTTTTGGTGTTTCAGTTATTGGAAAACACTCATCCAAGGTTTAACCCTTGTATGCATTAACATTTCTACTTGAGCCAAAAATCACTTACGAATCAGTCATTTGTTCACTGTTTTTGTCTTCACCATATCGGTTAGCCGACTTATTCTCCAAATAGTCTGATTTTCTTGCAGTTTCCATCCCGATGGGAAACGGAATGTATATTTCGGGTTTTAGCGAGAAAATTCAAATTTACTTTATAATCCCGTCATACTATTTTTTCAAAACACAAACTTCCTGCTATCCCCTCGTATTGACCATAGTTGGGAATCAATGAGAAACCGCTCTTTTTGTACAGACCAATGGCCTCGGTCTGCCTGATTCCTGTTTCCAAAATACATCTTTTATAAGAAAGTTCTTTGGCCCAAATCTCCAATTCTGATAATATGGATGAAGCGATTCCCTTTCCCCTACTCTCCTTGTCCACAAACATGCGCTTGATTTCCATCGTGTCCGAATCGAATTCTTTGATCGCACCACAACCCACCGACTCCCCATTTTCATAGACCAAAACGACATACCTGATCTTGTCTATTTTATTGAACTGATTGTAGAAACCATGGTCGGCACCATCCGTAATGGCCAATCCAGCATCAAGCTTTTTGACGAGTGCAATGAAATCGGGATTTTGGGAATCTGTCCTGATGGTACGTTCCATTTTTGAATAAGTTGATTGGAGAATATCCCGAAATAAACACAAATTCAGCAAACACCAAATGGAAATCACAATTGATTTCAAGCCAAAAACCCCATATATCAGTGGGAAAATTCAAGACAGTTGTATCTTTATAAATCAAAAAACAGAAAAATTTAACCTTTTTTCACCAATCCATGCAACCTATTTTCCATTTTATGTATCTCCCTATTTGAAAGTCATTCCGCATGTTTACCAAGAAAACCTTTAACACCGAATCGGACCTCATCAAAAACTGCCTCAAGGGTGAAAGAAATGCCCAGCGGTTTCTTTATGATTCCTATGCGGGGAAGTTTTTGGGGATTTGCCTTCGGTATGTCAAGGATCGGGACTTGGCGGAAGATGTGATGATAGAAGGCTTCATGAAGATCTTTGAAAAACTGCCCCAATACCAATCTTTAGGAAGTTTTGAAGGCTGGATGAAAAGGATCATGGTCACACAATCCCTCTTGGTCCTGAGGAACAACAAAAGTTTAAGTATGGAGGTAAATATGGAAAGCCATCTTGAAAATGCAGAACAGACCTACGAAATCAATGCACTTGAAACAGCCGATCTGATGGAGTTGGTCCATGAGCTTCCCGTAGGATACCGAACGGTATTTAACCTGTATGGTATAGAAGGATACAGCCATGCCGAGATCGGAGAACTGCTGGGAATTTCAGAAAGCACTTCTAAATCCCAACTCAATCGGGCAAGGAACATATTGAAAAAGAAAATAGCCGATCAACAATTAAAAGAAAGGAGAATCAATGGCTAACGAAAAAAACAAGCTTGACACCCAATTCAGGGAAAAACTCATCAACCACCAAGAAAAGCCTTCGGCACTCGCTTGGGAAAGGTTGGAAAACCAATTGTCAAAATCTGAACAAAAAAACGGATTCCCATTTTGGAAAATAGCAGCCTCCCTTCTCTTGTTGATGGGCATGGGGTATTTCATTTGGCTTGCGGTTGATTCGACAAATCCATCTACACCCGAATTGGCAGCTGGCGAACAAGAGAATGTACAAGACTCCGAGACACTTCCAATGGATGATCCAAGTCTATTGATACAGGAAAAGCTTCCTAGCACTGAGGAGACATCTTTTGATGTGAAAGAAGAGTCAAAACAAATCCAAAAACAAAACTCGCCTCCACAAAAGAAATCCATTACACCCAGGAAGGAAGAAAATCAAGCCAGTTTGATCGCGGGGGTCAGAAAACCGGAGGAAAGTCTGGAAATGAAGGGTACAGAGATTCCCGAAATCGAAATCCCCATCATGGATATTGCGGGAGAACCGGAGAGAGAAACACTGGCTATGAATGAAGCGCCTTTGGGAAACGAAGATGCCTACCGTGTGAAGATCATTTCCAACGGTTTTTTGGCAGAAGCTGAAAAGCCTGGATTAATCGAAGAAATCGAGACAAAAATAGAAAAGATCGGCGGATTGCTGAACAAAGTGGATCAAGGTTTTGCAGACCTGCAGGATGCAAAAAACAATCTCTTTGCCTCCATCGCCACAAAAAAAGAAAAAAACAATTAACCTTAAGTATAGAACTGACATGAAAAGATACTTGCTCTTGTTTTGCTTGTTTGCCACAGTACAAATGGCTTTTGGCAACACGAATGAACCCTATGTGGCTGAAAAAGACAGCATCATCGTCGAATTCGGAAAGTCTGGAAAAATCATCCTGATCGTGGACAACAAGGAGGATTTTGAAAGATTGAAAAAAATGAATATCAACCAGATTGTCCAGGAACTGGATCTCAAACTCAATGAAGAAACCGGAGAACTGACAGTAGTCGAAATCAAAAACAAATCCGGTAGCAAAGAAATCGTGAGGGTACGGGAAGACGGTATGGAAACAGAGGTGTATGTCGGCGGAATCAAAGTCATCGTAGACGAATCCAGCGGAAACACCAAGGTACGGGTAGAAACCGGCAACAAGAAAAAGACGGACCCTTCCTTCCGCTCCTATTTCAATGTGGATCTGGGCATCAACAATTACCTGGATTCAGACGGTCAATTCCCCACCTCAGATCAACCTTATGCCGTCAAGGGCTGGGGCAGCTGGAACTTGGGCCTTAATTGGATGGCCTCACAAAAAATAAGCAAAGGGTTCTATTGGGATTTTGGAATGGGCGTACAGTGGTACAATTTCAAATTCGAAAATAGAGATTTCCAAGCCATTAAGGGCGACAATGAAATTGACTTCTTGGAAAGAACGGATGTGAATGGTTTCAAGAGTAAAATCTCCGCTTCCTATCTAACCGCCCAGACCTTACTCAAACTGGATTTTGGAAAAATGAACGACAATGGGAAGAGAGGATTGAGATTGGCAGCAGGTCCATATGTTGGCTACAGATTGGGCGGAACCAGCAAATTTGCCTATCGGGAACTAGACGGATCTGGGCGAAAAACAGAAAAACAATCCACAGGTATTTACCTCAACAACCTGAGATATGGGCTTAGAGGAGAAATCGGAGTCGGTAGTTTTACCTTCTTTTCCACCTACGACCTCAATACATTCTTCCAAAATGGAAAGGGTCCCGAATTGAATCCCATCAGTTTTGGAATTGTGTTTTAAAAGTAAAATTCTTGCTTTTCCGTATTCCAAAAGTTTTTACACGCTATGATGACCATTGGCTTGAGTCATTGAATTTTCTCCACAAGACAAAAAAGAAACCCTATGAAACAACACATAAAATCCTCCTTCATTGTCCTGCTGATGGTCATTTTATCAGCTTCCAATGAATTTGCGGCCCAAGCTCAGGTCTTGGTAGATGTCAAGAAGACCTTTTCCGGAATTGAAAGAATCGAAGTTTCCGGTGGTTCACTTGAGGTGGAATATATTGGTTCTTCTGCTGGATCAGAAATATTGGTCAATGCTTTCTT
This sequence comes from Rhodonellum psychrophilum GCM71 = DSM 17998, assembly GCF_000381545.1. Taxonomy (GTDB): domain Bacteria; phylum Bacteroidota; class Bacteroidia; order Cytophagales; family Cyclobacteriaceae; genus Rhodonellum; species Rhodonellum psychrophilum. Next base: position 421,716 of record NZ_KB906675.1, read on the forward strand.
GGAATCAAACAATCCCAGCCAAGATATCATATTTGTGACTTTGGGTGATGTTCTCAAAATCTCCTACCAGCAAACTGGGAATTCTCGATCTATGGGAAATATCCGAACCAAGGGCCACATCAAGATTTCAGGACCCGAAGCGATGGTCTTGAATTTCCAGAACGGATCAGGGAAAATCAAGGTTGAAAACATCAACTCCCCGCAGACCAACTTGACTGTCGGTTCTGGCATGATCCAAGCGTCAAAGATAAGGGGGGATCTTCAAGCCAAATCTGGCTCAGGTTCAATCAAATTGAATTCCATCACTGGAGATGTAAAGTGCACTTTGGGATCAGGCTCTGCGGATATCAATGAAGTAAAAGGGGACTTGCATTATTCTTCAGGCAGTGGCAGGATAACTGCCAAGAATATCGAAGGCTTGACAGCTATCTCCCTGACTTCAGGAAGCGCAAGTTTGGTGAACATCGGAGAATTGGGAGAACTTAAAATTTCTTCGGGGTCAATCAGGGCAGAAAATGCAGGCTTGGGTTCAAAAACCCATCTTTCTGGATCTTCTGGATCTTTTCGTATCCAAACCCCTTCAAATCTTAAAGACTTTAATTATTCCTTAAAAGCAAGTTCGGGTTCATTGAGAGTTGGGACTATCAGAACAGGTAGGAACCTCGACATCAACAATCAATCGAAGGATTTCATCAAAGGAACCATAAGTTCTGGCTCAATCTCAATTGATAATTAAACCCGAATTCTAAGACATTGGAAAAGTAACGTTAATGCGCTAACTTTTGGTTGCAGCATGAAAGCCTATGCATCGAATGGTGATTTTATCCCTTCCCGAATTCTGGTAGAAATGTTCAACCCCAATCTTTAAGGTCAGGGTTTTTGAAACGTTAATTGGTGACCATGTTTTGTTATGGATCCCGTATGGAATAATCAAATCAAATATACATTTCTCTTGCTGCTTTTAATCAAAACCAAAAATAAGATGAAGCAGAAAAAGTTTGAAAGTATGGCTGTTGTCAATCCTTTTGCCGCTGGAATTGATGTAGGCTCTAAAAGCCATT
>NZ_KB906676.1 GCF_000381545.1 Rhodonellum psychrophilum GCM71 = DSM 17998
TGTTTCTTTCCCTGGCAAACCGTCTGCTCAGACTGGACAAGCAACTGACCGAACCGGAAAAGGCGAAATTCTCAGCCCTAACGGAAGGCAAAAGCTTGCAGACAGTCGTCAAAGACCTCCTGAATGCCTACAATCCGGATGTAATTGAGGGCATTGAAACACAGGTTCGAAATGAAAAACTTGGTGATGCACCTGATGAAATATCAAAATCAATCGCTGAGGAAATCGAGAAACTTCGAACTTCTGCAGCCAAAGTTTTTACCGGAGAACTGAATGAGTACGTGGAGAATGTCCGAAAAGCCCATGATCAGATCATCGATACGGTCAATCAGGATACCGTCACCAAATCTGAATGGGACAGGTTCACCACTGAAAAAGCCCAGCAAGTAATCCAGGACTTTACCACATACATCGAGCAACATAAGGATGAAATCATTGCGCTCAGCATATTCTATGATCAGCCTTATCGAATACGTGAACTGACCTTCAAGATGATTCAGGAGGTGATGGAAACGCTGAAACTGGAAAGACCAACCCTCGCCCCAAACTATGTCTGGGAAGCGTACAAACAGCTGGATCAAGTCAAAGAAAACAGTCCCAAGAACGAACTGGTCTCCTTGGTTTCTCTGATCCGGAAAGTATCAGGAATTGATCAACAGCTGATTCCTTATGACAGGACCGTCAATGAGAATTTCCAAAAATGGATTTTCCGACAGAATGCCGGACAGCACAACAAATTCACCGAGGACCAAATGTCCTGGCTCCGGATGATCAAAGATCATATGGCAACCAGTTTCCACTTGGAAATGGAAGATCTCGACTTTACCCCATTTGATTCTCAGGGAGGAAGAGGAAAAATGTGGAATCTTTTTGGGACAGATATGTTCTCAATTATTGATGAAATGAATATTAATCTGGCATCATAACTGTTACTTTTACAACTTAAACCATGATTGCATTCGAAAATAAACCAGAAATAGGAAAAGGGATTTATACCCTTAAGGATGTGGCGACTATCCTTCATCTACCTTATGCTAAGGTACATCGTTGGGTATGCACCTATTGGGATGGGAAGTTGGGTAAAGAATTCCAGCTCCAATATTCTTGGGAAAGAGATGGCTCAAGAGCAGTTAGTTTTCATACTGTGGTAGAGCTTTATATTATGATTCAGCTCGCAGAGAAAGGAGTAAAAACCTCTGATGTTTTGAAAGCTCATCAAAGACTTTCTGAAATCTATCTTACACCATTTCCATTTGCACAAAAGGAAGTGCTTGAGGAAATTAATACGGATGGCACGACGATCTTTTGGAAAAATGGAGAGAATCTGGTTTCATTGAATGGATCGAATCAATTCAACTTAAATATTATTAAGTTTTTCTTTAAGAAGTTAGAGTTTGATGGTGAAGTAGTTTCCAAACTCTGGCCGATGGGGAAGGATCATTCTATTGTAATTGATCCACTTCGAAAATTTGGTCATCCCATCATAGAAGGAAAAAATATTTATCCGGAAACGATTTACGGACATTTTAAAGCAGGAGATCCGCTGAATTACATATCGTATATTTATCAAATCACGGAGAAAGAAGCTGAGGATGCTATCAATTATTGTAAGCAGGTAGCATGATTATTTTTACGGATGAAAACATCCCTCCTCATCTGGCAAAAGGCTTCAATATTCTTCAGGCGCCCGAAAGTCTCAAATCAGGAGTTCCAATAGAGGTAATTCATTGGCCTGAATTTTCTGCTTATAGCGAGAAGGATCACGAGTGGATGCCCAAAATTGCTGCTTTGAATGCATGCATGATTACCCAGGATATCCATATCGCTAAGCGGAGGCATGAAATCGAACTTTTTAGAAAAAGCAACCTTGGGATATTTTTCCTGAAAGGAAAAAATAAAAAGCTCCAGCTTACCATTTGGGAAATGGTTGAAATCCTTGCTAAAGCATGGCCCGAAATATCCAAAATCGCAGTAAATGAGAAAAAGCCATTCGGATACGACATATTATATAATGGGAAAATTCGAAAAGTAGCCTTATGAGAGCAAATTGGATTGAAGTTGAATTGGGAGAAATTTTCGAAACTGTTACTGGGAATACTCCACCCAAAAATGATCCTCAAAATTATGGAGGTAAGATTCCTTTTGTGAAACCACCTGAAGTCACAAATAGACCAATTTCGAAGGCAGTAGAGTTCTTAAGTGAAAAAGGAGCCAAGAGATCTAGGCTTTTGCCAAAAGGTTCGATTTTAGTAACATGTATTGGTAATCTTGGAAGGGTCGGTCTTTCCAAAAATCAAGTAGCATTTAATCAACAGATAAATGCAATTAAGCCCTTAACCGGCATTGACTCATCATTTACATTTTACCAAGCACAATCTCCTAAGTTTAAAAACCAATTAGATAAGCTATCCTCGGCTACGACTGTGCCGATTGTAAACAAAGGAAAGTTTAACACCATCCTGTTTCATATCGCCCCCCTTCCCGAACAGCGGGCCATAGTCGCCCAGATCGAGGAACTGTTTAGCGAACTGGATCACTCCATCTCAAACCTCAAATCCGCCCAAGCCAAACTCGAAATCTACCGCCAAGCAGTGCTGAAAAAGGCATTTGAGGGGGGATATTCCAAATCCAATCCCCAAGAAAATTTTGTGCGATTAGAAGAGGTAAGTGATGCAATTGGTGGATTTGCCTTTAAAAGTGGAGATTTTAAAAAGGAACGATTCAAATATCAAGTAATAAGAATAGGGAATATTAGGCCCGGAGTAATTAGATTAAATGAATCTCCAATATTCTTAGATAAGTTGGATTCAAAGACACTTTCAAAAGCCCAAATTCTAAAAGGCGATGTTCTAATAACTTTGACCGGAACTCGGAAAAAGAGGGATTATGGATTTACAGCTTTTGTTGAAGGCCATAATTTATTATTGAACCAAAGAGTGGCTGCATTAAGGTTTGGTGAGAAATATTATCCAAAATTCTTTCTCTATTTTTCCTGGACTGACTTTTTCAAAGATCAATTTTTTGGATCGGAAACAGGAAATGTTGGACAAGGTAATGTTGGAATGAAATCGATAAGAGAGACACTAGTCCCTTTTTGTGGGATAGACGTACAAACCCAAATCGTCCAAGAAATTGAATCCCGGCTTTCGGTAGCGGATAAGATGGCTGAGACCATCCATACCAGTCTACAAAAAGCCGAAGCCCTGCGGCAAAGTATTTTGAAAAAAGCATTTGAAGGTAAGTTGCTTACGGAAGCTGAGTTGGAAGCTTGTCGCAAGGAAGCGGATTGGGAACCAGCGGAGAAGCTGTTGGAGAGGATTAAAAGTGAAAAGAAGAAATAACTATGGCTAAAGAAAAACAAATCGCTGCTCGTTTGATGCGATTGACCTGGAATAAATTCAATTGGCAGAAGCCTCAAGGACATAAATGGTCTAAAAGTAAGCAAGGAAATACTTCTGTTGCCTATGAACAGCAATTTGGATTTGGCCACGAAGAGTGGTTTTTAAATCCGGATTTTTATCATGAAGGATATCAGTACGGTTATATCCGTGGCGTTGATGGGATGCCCTATGAGGATTTATTTATTGACAAGGTTATTCTTTTCACAATACATGGGGAAACCAAGGTTAGGTATTTGGTTGGGGAATTGGCTCAAGTGGAAATAATTCCTGAACCAAAGAAGGCGAAGAAGTTTTTTAAAAAGGAATTAAAATCCATTGTTGATCAACTTAAAGAAGTAGGAGCGGACTATCGTGTACTTGAAGAGGAAGGCTTGGGATTTAATGTTCGATTTAAGCCAGAAAATGCTAATATCTATCCCGAATTGATTTTTTCTCCTTTTATCAATATCCATAAGTCAAAGTTTAGAAGGTTCCAACCTTTCAAACTTTCCACAGAAGATTTGGGAAATCTTGGGATGGGGTTAATAGCAAGCCCATCATTTGATTTCCTGCCAGGTGAAATTCTCTTTAAGGAAAAATTTAAGAGAGTAAGGGAAGCTTCTGAAACTAATGTATCGAGAATTCATTCTCACATTACAAAAGATCTGTTTAAGTATCATAGAGATATTCTAGGTTTAAATGTGGTAAACCTTTCAGCTGAGAAAACCACAATTGGTCCAAGAGTCTTGGATTTCGTCATATTAGAAAACGATCAATTTTCCATTTTTGAAGTAAAGACAAGCCTATCTGGATTTTTAAACTTTAGACAAGCCTTGGGGCAATTGTTTGAATACGCATATTTAGATTCAAGAGTAAATATTAAAAAACTGGTCATAGTAGGTCCTGTGAAACTTAATGACTCAGAAAAAAGCTACTTCGAATCTATTAGAAAGCTAATATCTATTAAAATTGAATATTGGGCTTACGAGAAAAGTGAAAACGATTTAGGAAAAAAATTCTTGATTTATTGATTTTAAAATTATGACCGAATCTGCTCTAATATCGAAAGTCTGGAATTTTGCCAACGTACTCCGTGATGACGGAGTAGGCTACGGGGATTACCTGGAGCAGATTACCTATTTGCTTTTCCTCAAGATGGCCGACGAAATGTCCAAGCCACCTTACAATAAGAATATCGGATTCCCGAGAATCAAGGATACTGAAGGAAATGAGATTCCGAATGGTGAATTCTGTAGCTGGGAAACGCTCTCCAAAAAACGAGGAGCGGAATTGGAAGCGTTCTATACCCAGATGCTTCGCTCGCTGGGAACCGAAAAGGGAATCTTGGGTCAGATCTTCACCAAGTCCCAAAACAAAATTCAGGACCCGGCCAAGTTGCTCAAGGTGATTGATATGATCGGCAAAGAGCAATGGACTATGGTGGGGGCAGACATCAAAGGCGACATCTACGAAGGTTTGCTGGAAAAGAACGCTGCCGATACCAAGTCCGGTGCAGGGCAGTATTTTACTCCCCGTGCTTTGATCAAAGCCATGGTAGCCTGCCTGGATCCCCAACCGATGAAGTCCGTCCATGATCCAAGTTGCGGAACTGGAGGATTCTTCCTTGCCGCCTACGATCACATCATCAGAAACCATGATTTGGATCGGGATCAGAAGGTATTCCTCAAAAACAAAACCTTTTCCGGGAATGAGATTGTGGCCGGAACCCGCAGACTCTGTCTGATGAATATGTTCCTCCACAATATTGGAGAGATTGACGGCAATACATTCATTTCCCCAAATGATGCGCTAATAGCCGATGAAGGATTCCGGGTGGATTACGTGCTTGCAAATCCGCCTTTCGGCAAGAAGAGCAGCATGACCATTACCAATGAAGAAGGCGATCAGGAAAGACAGGATCTGAGCTATAACAGACAGGATTTTTGGGCCTCTACTTCGAACAAGCAATTGAACTTCCTTCAGCATATCCGAACTCTGCTGAAAGTGAACGGGGAGGCAGCAGTTGTTCTACCGGATAACGTGCTATTCGAAGGCGGAGCAGGGGAGACAGTTCGGAAGGAACTTCTCAAGACAACTGATCTCCATACCATTCTCCGACTGCCTACAGGGATATTCTATGCAAATGGAGTAAAGGCGAATGTGTTGTTTTTTGACAATAAACCTGCTGCAAGAGAAGCATGGACGGAGAATGTCTGGATTTACGATTACCGAACCAATATCCATCACACCCTGAAAAAGGGAACCATGCAGCTCGAAGATCTTCAAGACTTCATTGACTGCTACAATCCAAGCAACAGACATAGAAGAAATGAAACCTGGTCAGCGGAACTTGCTCCCGAGAATGGAACCGGACCCGAAGGCAGATGGCGCAAGTTCACCTATGAGGAGATCATTGCCCGTGACAAAACCAACCTGGATATTTTCTGGCTAAAAGATAAAAGCTTGGCAGACCTTGACAATCTCCCCGATCCTGATGTTTTGGCTCTGGAAATCATCGAAGATGTGGAGGCTGCTTTGGATGGGTTTAGGGGGGTCATTAAAACACTATAAATGACATAAAATGGAAAATTTTGAATTTGAGAAATCCCTCAAAAAATTAGAGGAATTTATTAGCGAGGGCTTGGCATTGGAAGCAGGGATCCTTTATGATAGGATAAGAGAGAGCTTAGATCTTTATTCGGATGAGGATAAATATATTCAGCTTGAATCGTATTCTGAAAAAATTAATGACGCCAAACAGATCCGAAGGAGAAACGAGGTCCTTGGTGCTGCGACTGAAGAATTCTTTAACTCCGTGATAAAAGAGCAAAAAAGGCAATTTGAGGTAATGACTGATATTAGGTGGTACCTAAAATTTTTCTTTTGGTTGGCTGTAATTGGACTTATTCTTATGGTTATATCATGGCTGGTTTAGGGGATGTATATGTAGAGAAAAGCTGTGGCATGTAATATGGAGGTAGAATTTTGGTAGTTGAGTTATCCCAATTCTTGGATTCCTGATTCTGAAACCACCGATTTAACCAAATGTTACCAATTGACAAATGGTCAAAAAGAGGATATTGGAACTGTAGAAGGATTTGGAAATAAGTACGGGGAATTAGTAAGTGTTGTCAAAATTTTTCATCCCAATTATCAAAGAAATGGCTATGGTTTTGAAGCATTTGAAAAAATATTTAACGAAATAAACAATGTGGTTCCAATTACTATCATTAAAGGTAGTAGGCACGCTGGTGAGGAGTTTCAAGATATTGAAGATAACATGTCTACTAATTTAAAAGTTTTCAAAGAAAACTTAAAAAACCGAAACAAGAGAAACGAGGGCTTTTTTAACACCTACTGGAAAATGGGCAAAGGCCTTAGGATTTAATAATGTCAATATTAAGGCCTTTTATGAAGATGAGGTTTTAGTTGATTTCACCAAGTAAATTAAGCGACCTTGTTAAAAAATCGCAGCAACCTTTACATTCACCGCAGAAAACGGAAGTAATTTGGGATGAAAACTTTTGATCTTCTTAAGGGTGTTGGTATGATTTTTTTTAGTTGTTTCAGAAATATCTTTTTTCCGATATCGCTTTTCAATAATGGATTCCATATAAGTGATGTAATCCTTTTTCAGGTTGAATTGATAATATTCCTCCAAAAAGGTTTCCATTGATATTTCCTGATCCCGGAGCCTATACTGTACAAAAATCTCATTGCAGATCCCAATGGCCTGGGTAATTATCAACATGTTATCAGAATATTCCTTATCCCTGCCGGATCGCTTAATAATTTGTTGCTTTTCAAAATCAAAATGTGATGCCGGCCAATAGATTTTTAAGGGGAGGTATTTTGTCTTTCGATTGAAGCTAACCGCAATATAAAGCCCCGTTAAACCTTCTTTGGTTGTGTTTTTTTTGTAAGCGTAAAGTTTTGCGATTTGCTTTTTTGCCTTCATATCTGCCGAACAAAGTGTTGAGTTTGGAAATTAAAAATTTCAAAAAGTGCGTTTCCAGCTAAAGGGGCAATATTTGTTGCCGAACATTTTTGCAACAAAAAAGGGCCATACAGTTAAGTAAAGCCCTTTTTTGATCATTTGTGTACCCAGAGCCGGAGTCGAACATGTTGGATTTCATGATTTTTGAATTCTTGTCCTATTGTACAAATATTGCTATAAAAGTGGCCAAATAGACTATAATGACCACTTTTTGAAAGTTAAACTTATAGTATGTAGTATCATGTTATTTAAAGAAATCCACTAAATGTTTGCCAATGGTTTGCCAAATATATAAATTTGGCAAACATCATTGAAATGGCGACAATCAAATTTCAGCTCAGGAGCGAAGCAAACAAGGCTGTTCCAATTTACTTTTACCTTTCAATGGGGAGAGGTTCATTTTTTAGAATAAGAACAGGTTTTTCAATTCATCCTTCGAGCTGGAGTAAAGCGAAAGGATTCCCTAAACAAAATGATGAAGCCAATAAGAAAATTGCCACTAATCTGAAAGCACTAGAGAAGCACTTGCTTGAATGTATAAATGATGCGCAGGCGAATGGAATAGAAATCAATACGGATTTCCTAGAAAAGAAAACTAATGGATGTTTCAATAGAGAAGAAAAGACCGACAATTCATTGGTGACGTATCAGATACAGTACATCATTGATCATGCTGATACCCGAAAGATTCAGGGGAAAAGCAAAATCGGTCTCGCTGCAAACACTGTAAAAAACTATCAAACCTTCAAGAATATCATCGAAGGGTTTGAAGTGGTTATTAAAAAGCCATTGCGATTCATTGATTTGTCACCAGAATTGGTAGAGAATTTCAAGAACTGGCTGCTAAAAAAGAAGGGGTATTCAGTCAATCATGCAGGAAAACAAATGGCTTTCCTCAAAAGCATTTCAAGGGATGCAGAAAAGTTAGGTGTAACCATACATACAAATGCTTTGAAGATTGAAACATTCACTGAATCCAATGAGGATCGATATATTGTAACGCTATCATTTAATGAGTTGGACCAAATTGAAAAAGCAGAATTGAAGCGAGAAGCATTGATCAATGCCAGAAAATGGCTGTTGTTGGGTTGTGAAATAGGACAAAGGGGTGAGGATTTGATAGAGATTCGGCCAAATGATTTTCGGCATACCCAAGATGGTGCGTTTGTGGATGTGTTTCAGAAAAAAGGGAAAAAACATGTCTCAATTCCAATTACACCAAGAGCTAAAAGAGTATTGGATAAAGGGTTTCCTGAAAGTATCTCTCTTCAGAATTTTAACGACTACATTAAAGATTTGTGCAAAGAAGCAGGCTTAAATGAATTGACCGAGGGGAAAAAAATGGATCCTGAAACTGGTCGGAAGGTTCTTGGAAAATTTCCTAAGCATGAGTTAATCGTTTCCCATGGGTGCCGGAGGTCTTTTTGTACCAATTACTACAAAATAATTCCTACAACGGTAATTATGGGGGTCACAGGGCATTCCAAGGAAAGCACCTTCCTTCAATACATCAACAAGCCAAAGGATAGGGATGATAATGCAAAATTGTTTTTAAAATATTTTTCAGAAAATGGGAATTGATGAAATCCTCGACAATCCTTATTACAAGGAGTGTTTTGAACGAGCAAGTATTATTTTAAATAGAGAGATTGATTGTTTTTTGGAAAATGGTAAAAAGGGGGAAGAGATATTGCCTGAAGATGATGCTCAAACCCTAGATGAATTTAATTTTCTTACTAGGCTAGTGAACCATTTGGAAGACCTTACAAAAATATCAAATCTATTTATTCAATATGAACCACAACACTGGTTGAGTAAAGATGAAGTTTCAGATTTAGATACTATCCGGCTCTTTACCGAGATGACCCTAAATAAAATTTTTGTTGTTAGAGATACGATGGTTCAAATTATAAATAAAGCCTATCAAATTGGATTGCCTGAAAAGAAGCTTAAATGGTTTTTGGTGGAAAAAAATGTAAGCTTTAAAACATCAAAGTCTTATGAAATAATCGAAAATTTCTATAAGGAGTTTGAAAGCCTATTTGAGGTTCGAAACTATTTTACTCATCAAGGCGATTATTTGGATTCCGATTATGACGGAATAAATGGAGTTTACTTCATTATTAAGCATTCGTATAATTCTAAGGGTGGGTTGGATGAAAGCCTAAAAGGAAGTTTAGCAGGATCCAAGATTAAAATAGATAAACTAAAATTACACAGACATGGTCTATTTGTTGATTGGGAAGAGAAAGTTTTTAATCATGTATATCTGTTTTTAAAATCTTTGCCAATCAAGCAATAATCACCCAAAAAAATATTCCTTTAACTTTACTATCCCTGGATGCTAACAAATGCTAACATTTTTTTACTTCAAGGGCTATTCAAAACTTGTCTAAACTACACATTCCATTTTTGGTTTGAAAAACCCTGTTTGATAAAAACAGCCTTTTTAACTATCTGAGCATTGTAATTTTCATTTCCAGTAAATATTCCACCCCAATGTTAGCCATCTAATTTATTAAGTCCCTATTTTAGAAGGGCTGTTTAGCCACACCCACTCAATTGTTTCACTGCACCCACTCAATTCCCAATTTGATTTTTAACCCAAGCCATTAAATGTCCTTCCAAAAAACAGGTATTATGGCTGTTGATGCCAGTAAGAAAACCGTTACGAATGCAGGAACTAATCGAAAATCATTGATAAATAGGACTCCAAGTAATTATCTTTTTTTTTATTTCAAATTAAATTTCTAATTTGAAACTCGAACCAGCACTTTTTAATGACGCCCACTACAAACCAAAACCCGGAACAACTTGCAAGAGACCTGATCGATAGCATGCTAATGGCAGCAGGATGGTTGATTCAATCCAAATCCGAGGTTAACTTATCCGCCGCTAGGGGAATTGCTGTACGGGAATATCAAACAACTGTTGGTCCGGCTGATTATGTGTTGTTTCTTGACCGAAAACCTGTCGGAGTGATTGAAGCTAAACGAGAGGAAGAAGGAGAGAGACTGACTACGGTGGAGGATCAGTCCAGAGAATATGCAAGCAGCAAGCTCAAATACCTTCAAAATGGTCCATTGCCATTCGTCTATGAAAGCACGGGTACACTCACCCGGTTCACTGACTACAGAGATCCCAAACCAAGATCAAGGCCTGTTTTTCATTTCCACAAACCCGAAACCTTGGGAGAATGGATAAAGGAAGTTGACACCGTTCGGGCAAGGCTGAGAGAGATTCCCGTTTTGGATGAATACGGCTTACGACCTGCCCAAAAGATGGCCATCAAAAACCTGGAAGTGTCCTTCAAAGACAATCGACCGAAAGCCTTGATTCAAATGGCTACAGGCGCAGGAAAGACATTCACGGCTTGCACGTTTGTATATCGGCTTCTCAAGTTTGCAAAGGCCAAACGAATCCTGTTTTTGGTAGATACCAGAAACCTGGGAGAGCAGGCCGAACAGGAATTTCTGAAATATCAACCCACAGACGACAACCGGAAATTCACAGAGCTGTACAACGTACAGCGATTGAGTTCGAGCTACATTGCTTCGGATAGTCAGGTTTGTATTTCCACCATTCAGCGATTGTATGCCCTGCTGCAAGGCAAGGAATTAGAAGACTCGGCAGAGGAGGAAAACCCGAATGAATCTTCCTGGAGCTGGCAGAAAAAAGACCCTTTGCCAGTCGCCTACAATCCTAAAAACCCAATCGAACAGTTTGATTTCATCATCATTGACGAATGCCACCGCTCCATCTACAACCTTTGGAAACAGGTTTTGGACTATTACGATGCCTTCCTGATCGGGCTCACGGCCACACCGGATAAGCGAACCTTTGGGTTTTTCAATGAAAACGTCGTCAGCGAATACACTTATGAAGAATCTGTTTTGGATGGGGTAAATGTTCCCTATGACGTTTACACAATCGAAACTGAGATTACACAAGCTGGTGCCAAAATCAAGGCTAAGGAGTTTGTGGACAAAAGAGAAAAGCTATCCCGAAAGAAAAGATGGGAACAGCTGGACTCAGACTTGGATTACACCGCTAATCAACTGGATAAGGATGTAGTCAATCCCAGCCAAATACGAAATATCATCCGTGCCTTCAAGGAAGCACTTCCGACTATTTTCCCCGATCGGATTGATGAAGCTGGGGAATTTGAAGTACCCAAGACGCTGGTTTTTGCCAAGACAGACAGCCATGCAGACGATATCATTCAAATCATTCGGGAGGAATTCAACGAAGGAAACGACTTCTGCAAGAAGGTTACCTATAAGATAGAGGAAGACCCAAAGTCTGTTTTAAATCGCTTTCGAAACTCCTGGGCGCCTCGAATTACAGTGACTGTCGATATGATTGCAACAGGTACGGATGTGAAGCCTTTGGAAGTCTTGCTCTTTATGCGGGACGTGAAAAGTGCCAATTACTTCGAGCAGATGAAAGGCCGGGGAACCCGAACCATCAATTTTGATGATTTGCTAAAGGTCTCCCGAACAGCAAAACATACCAAAACCCACTTTGTAATAGTGGATGCAATCGGGGCGATCAAGTCCAAAAAGACGGATAGCAGACCTCTGGAACGCCAACCCACTATTCCGCTAAAAGACTTGTTAGGCGCTGTGAAAATGGGCGCTCAGGATGAGGATTTGTTTCTTTCCCTGGCAAACCGTCTGCTCAGACTGGACAAGCAACTGACCGAACCGGAAAAGGCGAAATTCTCAGCCCTAACGGAAGGCAAAAGCATGCAGACAGTCGTCAAAGAACTCTTGAATGCCTACAATCCGGATGTCATCGAAAGCATCGAAGCGCAGGTTCGAAATGAAAAACTTGGTGATGCACCTGATGAAATATCAAAATCAATCGCTGAGGAAATCGAAAAACTTCGATCTTCTGCTGCCAAAGTTTTTACCGGAGAATTGAATGAGTACGTGGAGAATGTCCGAAAAGCCCATGATCAGATCATCGATACAGTCAATCAGGATAAGGTCACCAAATCTGAATGGGACACGTTCACCACTGAAAAGGCTCAGCAAGTAATTCAGGACTTTACCACCTACATCGAGGAGCACAAGGATGAAATCATTGCGCTCAGCATCTTCTATGATCAGCCTTACCGAAGACGTGAACTGACTTTCAAGATGATTCAGGAGGTGATGGAGACTCTGAAACTGGAAAGACCAACCCTTGTCCCAAACTATGTCTGGGAAGCGTACAAACAGTTGAGTCAAGTCAAGGAGAACAGTCCCAAGAATGAATTGGTAGCCTTGGTTTCTCTGATCCGTAAAGTATCAGGAATCGATCAACAGCTGACTCCTTATGATAGAACGGTCAATGAGAATTTTCAAAAATGGATCTTCCGACAGAATGCCGGACAGCACAACAAATTTACTGAAGATCAAATGGCTTGGCTCCGAATGATCAAAGATCATATGGCAACCAGTTTCCACTTGGAAATGGAAGATTTGGACTTTACCCCGTTTGATTCCCAAGGTGGAAGAGGAAGAATGTGGAAGCTATTTGGTACGGATATGGAACAGGTAATTATTAACTTAAACGAAGCTTTATCAGCTTAATTTTTCATGACATTAAAAGAAATAAGAGTTATAATTTCTGAATCTATTGAAGTTGATCATTTCAAAAATATTGAAATATCAATTCCAATTATTAACTCTGACAGTCCAAAAACCTCAAAAGGAATGGCTTCTTTTTTTGAGTTTCTTTTAGAACAAAAAAAAGGATATGCAGGTATTCCAGAAAGTTTGCCTTCAGAAATACAGGAATCAAAGAATCAGATTGAAATTTTAATTAAAAAGGTTGAGGAGTTTGTACAAACAAAATTGAAAGCAAATAATTCTCCAATTCATTATTGGGATAGAGAAGCACGAAATCTTAATAGGCAGCCATGGTTTTTGATAGAGATGCTAGAAACGAGGTTTTTAATAAATCTTTTTAATGCAAATGCTAAGTATTATGATGGTGCGTTAGCATTTGTTTTGGACAACATAGATCAAAATAGAATAAGGCAAAGAGATTATTTTATAGGTTCAATTCTGGCATATGAGTTTCACATAAAAGATGACGAATCAAAAATAACAAAACGTTTTGACCTCGAGAAAGCAACTTTAACTCGACTTAGAAATCATTACGATGATATTATTTCGGAAACCCAGCTCGAATTAGTGTCTCACTTAAAATCATCAAAAGAAGTATTTGATTTACACTCAGATGAAATCACCAAACTCAAAGAAGAAAAGGAACAGGTTTTTAGTGAATGGTATACTAGTGTTCAAAATGATCTAAAAACTTTTAATAAGGAAGCTCTAGATCAAATTAAGGATCTTGAAGTTCTGTATCGTGAAAAACTGAAACTTGAAGCACCTGCTCAATACTGGAATTTAAGAGCAACAAAATTAAGGAAGGAGGGATACCTTTGGTTAGGAGGTTTAATTTTGTCCATATTAGGTGGAGTTGGAATATTTATTTATGCCTTGCAACTCCTAGCAGATGGTACCATGAAAGAAATTTTTGATGACACTGCTACTGCCATTAAATATTCGATAACATTTATTACTCTGGTTTCATTTTTAGCATTTCTAATAAAAACTTTATCTAAGATGACCTTTAGTACTTTTCACTTAGTACGTGATGCAGAAGAAAGAGAACAATTGACATTTGTGTTTTTAGCAATGCAGAAGGAAAAGGCTATTGATCCGACCGAGAGACATTTGATCATGCAATCCCTTTTCAGTAGAGCGGATACAGGGCTTTTGAAAGACGATGGTTCTCCTACCATGCCGGGAAATATTTTTGACAAAATAGTAGCAAGCGGAAAATAATGAATAAATATTGGATTGAATTGAAGTTAGGAGAAGTTCTTAAAACCACTAGTGGAGGTACTCCTAGCAGAAGTAATTCTAATTACTATACAGGTTCAATTCCATGGGTTAAATCAGGTGAATTGAACCAGAATACTATTCTAGAAACAGAGGAGCATATTTCCGAGGAGGCAGTCAAAAACTCAAGTGCAAAAATCTTCCCAAAAGGGACTTTACTTATTGCTCTTTATGGTGCA
This sequence comes from Rhodonellum psychrophilum GCM71 = DSM 17998, assembly GCF_000381545.1. GTDB lineage: Bacteria > Bacteroidota > Bacteroidia > Cytophagales > Cyclobacteriaceae > Rhodonellum > Rhodonellum psychrophilum. Next base: position 14,456 of record NZ_KB906676.1, read on the forward strand.
ACTATTGGAAAACTTGCATTCCTTGGAATAAATGCGGCGACTAATCAAGCGGTATGTGGGATTTTCAAGAATGAAGGAATTGAATCAAAATTCCTATACTACTTCCTTTTTCATAATAGAAGAAAACTTGTAGAAAAAGGGGCAGGTGGAGCTCAACCAAATATTAGTCAGACAATTCTTAAAAATCTTCCAATTGTTATAGCCCCCCTCCCCGAACAGCGGGCCATAGTCGCCCGGATCGAGGAACTGTTTAGCGAACTGGATCACTCCATCTCCAACCTCAATTCCGCTCAAGCGAAACTCGAAATCTACCGCCAAGCCGTGCTGAAAAAGGCGTTTGAGGGGGGATTTACTGAGGAGTGGAGAAAAACTAATTCATCTATTTCTGGTGAAGAAATTATAGGTCAAATTAAAATTGAACAGAAAAAATGGATTGATATAGAAACAATAAAAGGTAATTCAGAAGCAAAAAGATTGAAAAGTAAGCTAAATAAGGTAAAATCAACTTTTTCCGAGTTCAAAGAATTACCCCCTAGCTGGACTTGGACTACAATTTTGGAGTCCTCTAATCTAGTCGTTGATTGCCACAATAAGACTGCACCTTATGAAAAGGATGGTGTTTTTTTAATAAGAACCACAAACGTTAAGAATGGCAGATTGAATTTGTTATCTGGTATTAGGTTCGTTTCCCAGAAAACATTTGATTATTGGTCAAGAAGATGTGTTCCCGAATCAGGTGATCTCTTGTTTACAAGAGAAGCTCCAATGGGAGAAATTGCAATAATACCTGAAAATACGCAGGTATGTCTCGGACAGAGAATGATGCTTTTTAGAGTTTTTAATGATTTTTTGGAAAAAAGATATCTCTATTATGCAATCCAAGATCCTCTTTTTCAAGAAAGAATGGATAAAAGTGCCATTGGAACAGGTGTCAAGCATTTAAGGGTAGGTGATGTTGAGAATTTGAGTTTCCCAATTTGCTCGCCGAGTGAACAAATCCAAATCGTCCAAGAAATAGAATCCCGGCTTTCAGTAGCGGATAAGATGGCTGAGACCATTCGGACCAGTCTGCAAAAAGCAGAAGCTTTGCGGCAGAGTATTTTGAAAAAGGCATTTGAGGGAAAGCTGCTCACTGAAGCAGAACTTGAAGCTTGTCGCAAGGAGGCTGATTGGGAACCTGCGGAGAAGTTGTTTGAGAGGATTAAGAGTGAAAGGAAGAAATAACTATGGCTAAAGAAAAACAAATCGCTGCTCGTTTGATGCGATTGACCTGGAATAAATTCAATTGGCAGAAGCCTCAAGGACATAAATGGTCTAAGAGTAAGCAGGGAAATACTTCTGTTGCCTATGAACAGCAATTTGGATTTGGTCACGAAGAGTGGTTTTTAAATCCGGATTTTTATCATGAAGGATATCAGTACGGTTATATCCGTGGCGTTGATGGGATGCCCTATGAGGATTTATTTATTGACAAGATTATTCTTTTCACAATACATGGGGAAACCAAGGTTAGGTATTTGGTTGGGGAATTGGCTCAAGTGGAAATAATTCCTGAACCAAAGAAGCCGAAGAACATGCAGAAAAAGGAATAAAAATCCAAACATGAACAACATAAAGAAGTAGGAGCGGACTATCGTGTACTTCAAGAGGAAGGCCTAGGATTTAATGTTCGATTTAAGCCAGAAAATGCTAAAATCTATCCCGAATTGATTTTTTCTCCTTTTATCAATATCCATAAGTCAAAGTTTAGAAGGTTCCAGCCTTTCAAACTTTCCACAGAAGATTTGGGAAATCTTGGGATGGGGTTAATATCAAGCCCATCATTTGATTTCCTGCCAGGTGAAATTCTTTTTAAAGAAAAATTTAAGAGAGTAAGGGAGGCTTCTGAAACTAATGTGGCGAGAATTCATTCTCACATTACAAAAGACCTGTTTAAGTATCATAGAGATATTCTAGGTTTAAATGTGGTAAACCTTTCAGCTGAGAAAACTACAATTGGTCCAAGAGTCTTGGATTTCGTCATATTAGAAAACGATCAATTTTCCATTTTTGAAGTAAAGACAAGCCTATCTGGATTTTTAAACTTTAGACAAGCCTTGGGGCAATTGTTTGAATACGCATATTTAGATTCAAGAGTAAATATTAAAAAACTGGTCATAGTAGGTCCTGTGAAACTTAATGACTCAGAAAAAAGCTACTTCGAATCAATTAGAAAGCTAATATCTATTAAAATTGAATATTGGGCTTACGAGAAGAGTGAAAACGATTTAGGAAAAAAATTCTTGATTTATTGATTTTAAAATTATGACCGAATCTGCCCTAATATCAAAAGTCTGGAATTTTGCCAATGTACTGCGTGATGACGGAGTAGGCTATGGGGATTACCTGGAGCAGATTACCTATTTGCTCTTCTTGAAGATGGCAGATGAGATGTCCAAGCCACCTTACAACAAGAACATCGGATTCCCGAGAATCAAGGATACTGAAGGCAATGAGATTCCGAATGGTGAATTCTGTAGCTGGGAAACGCTGTCCAAAAAACGGGGAGCAGAATTGGAAGCTTTCTACACCCAGATGCTTCGCTCGCTGGGAACCGAAAAGGGAATCTTGGGTCAGATCTTTACCAAGTCCCAAAACAAGATTCAGGACCCGGCCAAGTTGCTGAAGGTGATCGATATGATCGGTAAAGAGCAGTGGACCATGGTTGGTGCTGACATCAAAGGGGATATCTATGAAGGTTTGCTGGAAAAGAACGCTGCCGATACCAAATCCGGTGCAGGGCAGTATTTTACTCCCCGTGCCTTGATCAAAGCCATGGTAGCCTGTCTTGATCCACAACCGATGAAGTCCATTCATGATCCAAGTTGCGGTACCGGTGGTTTCTTCCTTGCAGCATACGATCACATCATCAGAAATCATGATTTGGATCGGGATCAGAAAGCATTCCTCAAAAACAAAACCTTCTCAGGCAATGAGATTGTGGCTGGAACCCGCAGACTCTGTCTGATGAATATGTTCCTCCACAACATTGGAGAGATAGACGGGAATACATTCATTTCTCCAAATGATGCGCTTATAGCTGATGAAGGATTCCGGGTGGATTATGTGCTTGCAAATCCGCCTTTCGGCAAGAAGAGCAGCATGACCATCACCAACGAAGAAGGCGATCAGGAAAGACAGGATTTGAGCTATAACAGACAGGATTTTTGGGCCTCTACTTCCAACAAGCAGTTGAACTTCCTTCAGCATATCCGAACTCTGCTGAAAGTGAACGGGGAAGCAGCAGTAGTTCTACCGGATAACGTCCTATTCGAAGGCGGAGCAGGGGAAACGGTTCGGAAAGAACTTCTCAAAACAACAGACCTCCATACCATTCTCCGACTGCCAACAGGGATATTCTATGCAAATGGAGTAAAGGCGAATGTCTTGTTTTTTGACAATAAACCTGCTGCAAGAGAAGCATGGACGGAGAATGTCTGGATTTACGACTACCGAACCAATATCCATCACACCCTGAAAAAGGGAACCATGCAGCTCGAAGATCTTCAAGACTTCATTGATTGCTACAATCCAAGCAATAGACACAGAAGAAATGAAACTTGGTCAGCGGAGCTTTCTCCCGAAAATGGAATTGGTCTCGAAGGCAGATGGCGCAAGTTCACCTATGAGGAGATCATTGCCCGTGACAAAACCAACCTGGATATTTTCTGGCTAAAGGACAAAAGCTTGGCAGACCTTGACAATCTCCCCGATCCTGATGTTTTGGCTCTGGAAATCGTCGAAGATGTGGAGGCTGCTTTGGATGGGTTTAGGGGGATAATTAAAACACTATAAATGACTAAAATGGAAATTTATGAATTTGAGAAATCCCTTAAAAAATTAGATGAATTTATTAGCGAGGGCTTGGCATTGGAAGCAGGTATCCTTTATGATAGGATAAGAGAGAGCTTAGATCTTTATTCGGATGAGGATAAATATATTCAGCTTGAATCTTATTCTGAAAAAATTAATGCCGCCAAACAGATTCGAAAGAGAAACGAGGTCCTTGGTGCTGCGACTGAAGAATTCTTTAACTCCGTGATAAAAGAGCAAAAAAGGCAATTCGAGGTAATGACTGATATTAGGTGGTACCTAAAATTTTTCTTTTGGTTGGCTGTAATTGGTCTTATTCTTATGGTTATATCATGGCTGGTTTAGGGGGTGTATATGTAGAGAAAAGCTGTGGCAGGTAATATGGAGGTAGAATTTTGGTAGTTGAGTTATCCCAATTTAAAATAAACTAATTTGGGATATTTACTTATTTGGTTGGGATTTGTGGTCGAAAGTGCCATGATCGCTAGTAGCTAAGCAAAATAGAGGTTGAGGCTGGTTTTTGATGGGCGTATTGTTAGGTCCAATTGGCCTGTTGATGTCATTTTTGACCTCTGATAATGACCAGGAAAAGAACTTTCGAAAAGGGGATACAAAAAGATGTCCTTATTGTGCGGAGTATTTGAAGAAAGAGGCAATTGTTTGTAAACACGGTGGAAAAAGTCTTGGTCCTGGAGATTAAGATTTGATATATATTGAGCAAATTAAGATATGGCAACACTTTTTAAAGAAGTAAACTACAATCTGGCATCCTTGATCCAGCAGATTGATTTGGGATTAATTGGTCTTCCAGATATTCAGCGTCCATTTGTATGGAAGGACATCAAGGTGCGGGATCTTTTTGACAGTATGTACAAAGGCTATCCGGTGGGTTACTTTCTGTTTTGGGCAAATGCCAATATCGAAGGCACCAAAGGAATCGGAACAGTAGCTAAACAGAAACACCCTTCCTTATTGATTGTCGATGGTCAGCAGCGATTAACATCATTGTATGCAGTAATTAAAGGACAGGAAGTGATTAGGGAGAATTACGAGAAGGCAAATATCATTATTTCATTCAATCCTTTAGAAGAGAAGTTTGAGATCCCTGATGCCACTATTAGAAAGAATCCAAGATACTTCCAAAATATCTCCAAAGTATGGAGGCCTGACGCAGATATATTCGAAATAACAGATGAGTTTATAGAGCGATTAAGCCTGGTAAAGGAATTAGAAAAGGAAGAAATCAAAAAGATTAGAAAATCTTTTAATAACCTTAAAAATCTAGAGAATTATCCATTCTCTGCGCTTGAGCTTTCTTCAGAAATAGACGAAGAGCAGGTTGCAGATGTGTTCGTTCGAATCAATTCGCAAGGAAAGAAATTGAATCAAGCTGACTTCATTCTTACGCTTATGAGTGTGTTTTGGGAGGATGGAAGAAGGGGGTTGGAAGAATTTTGCAGACTTTGCCGACTACCAAGCAAAGAGTCTGCATCGCCCTTTAATTACTTGATTGATCCAGATCCAGATCAAATGTTGCGTGTTGGAGTAGGACTAGCATTCAGGAGAGCTCGGCTTCAGTATGTTTACAGCATTCTAAGAGGGAAAGACTTGGATACGGGAGAATTTAGCACGGACCGGCGAGCATTGCAATTTGGCAAGCTTCAAGAGGCTCAAAGCAAAGTTTTAAATGTCGTAAACTGGCATGAATTTATCAAAGCAATCAAACAGGCCGGATTTGCCCGTAAGGACTACATCAGTTCTTCAAACAATCTGCTTTATTCTTACATCTTCTTTTTGATTGGCCGAGAGGATTTTAAAATGGATCTATATGAGTTAAAAAACTTAATAGCGAAATGGTTTTTCATGTCTTCAATTACTCAGCGGTACACTGGCTCTCCTGAAACAGTAATGGAGATTGATTTAGCAAAGTTGAGAGGTTTTGAAACAGCTGCTGAATTCAAACAGATATTGGAGAGCATAATAGAAGCACAGCTAACAGATGATTTTTGGGAAATCAGACTTCCGTTAGATTTGGCGACATCTTCCTCCACCTCACCATCTCTTTATGGATTTTATGCTGCTCAGTACGTACTTGGGGCATTAGGCTTATTTAGCAAGTTGAAGACTTCGGATTTGTTGCAGGAGGGCTTACGTAGCAAAAAATCAGCTTTGGAACGTCATCATTTATTCCCGAAATCGTGGTTGGAGAAGAATGGATTTACAGATCAGACGGTGCGGAATCAGATTGCGAATTATGCTTTGGTGGAATGGAGTGATAATATCAATATATCGGCAAAGCATCCAAGAGAATATCTTCCTTCCTATCTGGAAAGATTAAAATCCGGAGAAAAGCAACAATTGTATTACTGGCATGCACTTCCAGAGGAATGGGAAGAAATGGTGTATTTGGATTTTCTGGAAGAGCGAAGAAAGTTAATAGCCAAGGTAATTCGTGATGCGTATTTTGTGATTAAAAATTGAGTATATGAAGTTGAAATTTGAATTTTGGGTAGAAACTGTAAATTCTATTAATGATGATGCAAAAGTACTTTTTGTGGAGTCAATCGTTTGCTATAAAGCGGGAGCCTATAGAGCTTCTTTATTATTATCGTACTTAGCTTTTGCAACTAGCCTCAAACATAGAGTTTTGACTGCTGACAAGCCAATCATTTTTCCCCAAGGACTATGGGATTCACATTTGAAAAAAGTCAGAAATGAAGATGTATGGGAGTCTGCTATTTTTGATTTAACGCAATTAAGAGTAGTTATAAATCAAGATGAGTCTATCCAAAGATCTCCAGTTTTCACAATTCCGAATTCTCTCAGAGATGAAATAAAATACTGGAAAGATAGAAGGAATGAATGTGCTCATAATAAAGGTAGTTTGATTTTACAGTCTCACGTTGAAGTCTTTTGGGCGTTCCTTCAGTCAAATTTGGGAAAAATCACCGTAGAGGGAGGTATAATGTCTTTAATTCAAAAGATTCAAAAGCATTACGATGTAAATTTCACTCCTAAAGGAAAAGATGTAACTCCGCTGATAAATGAAATTGAATCAGTAGTACCAAAAGATGATATTCGGGACTTTTTAATGAGGTCATTTGCAGTAATCCATGATTCTTATCAGTATCTATTTTTAAATAATGAGATATTGGATTATATCGATAAACTCCTGATAAGCGGAAATCAACAATTAATTACAACTTTTTCTGATTTTATTAAAAATGAAGAGTCTTTCCTCCAAGAATATTTGAAGCATAATCCAAATTTTGTAAATTGGCTTGGTTTGACTGCAGAAGATGTTCGTAATTTTTGGAAAACTAGACTTAGTAAATATTCAAATCCATTAGAAGTCTATGCTGCTTTGTTAAGAAATTCGCTAATACCTAAAGATGAGATAGGTGAATCGAACCTTTCTATAATAAGTTTTTTAAAGCATTTTGAATTAAACGAGGAAACTTATATTCCTTTGAAAAGGAATAGGTTTTATGATTGTCTAAGTGACTATCTTTTTTCATCCATTGAGGAAAAGAGCTTTAATTGGATAAATAGTAATTCATTTCTTTTCAAGAGTTATTTTCAAACTGAAGGATTTGATGAGTCATCTGTAAATTTCGTTTCTGGAGTACTTAGGCGTGATTATTCTCCGTTTTCCCTGGAGAATAGATTAGAAGAGTTGTTCAGCGAAAGAGATGATTTAAAAGAATCCTTTTTGGGAATATGTTCTAAATTAGGTATTGAGGTTCCTTCACAGTTTCAATAAAGATTGACATATGACACCAAAAGAAATCTCTTTCGCCGAAAACTACCTCTGTACCTTCAATGCAACTGAAGCAGCAAAAGCAGCACTATACAGTGGGTGTTCTGCACGGTAAATTGGTCACGAAAATTTGACAAAACCTCACATTCAAGCATACATTCAGGATAAGACGAATTCTAATTTGGAGAAACTTGGGGTTACTCAGGAAAGAGTTTTAAGAGAATTAGCAAACATAGCCTTCTCGAATGAGACGGATTAATTTTGAGGACGATTGGGCTCTGAAAGAATTGAAAGATATACCCAAATCAAAATCAGCAGGTATTATAACGCTTAAGAAAACCAAAACAGGAGTGATGATAATTATGCATGATCGACTTGGTGCTTTATTGAAACTATGGGAGTTGGTAAAAGAAAAGGTAACTATGTAAATCTGACTTTTTATGGTAGAAAAGCATGTAAACAAATTTCTTGAGGAGGTTCAAAAACATTCTGATAAATCCATCCAAAATGAAATAAATGAATTAAGGACTAAGGCGGTTGAGATACTTGAAGCATTTATTTTTAAGAATTTGAAACTTCAGAACCCTAGGACCTATTCCTTGATTTTTTTGAACAATTCCATACCAATCGAATTGCAATCTTTGCATCAAGTCAAATGTGCTCTTGTAATGCTTTTGAATTTGATCGATGATGGGGAATTTTTGGACCTGCCTAACTCAAGGGAAGCAAATTCGGTAATTTTTTATTCTAAAACTGAAAAGATTATCAGGGAGTCATTTGATGTGTTTGAAGAGCTTTTTAGTAATTACCCTGGTCAAATGGATGCAATAGTTAAGGATTTGAATAGATATTCCCAGATCCTCTCAGAAGAAGGTTTGTCAGAACGGCTCAATAAGTTAGGAGCAGGGTTAGAAGATGAAATAGAGTATTTAAAAAATATATTAGAAGATGTTTTGACTTGGGATGACTTTCGGCTCTACTATGGAAATGATGCCGCTGTTATGATCGCTACTTTGCAGAGATTGATTGCTTCAAAAATTGCAAAGCGTGAACTTCTGGGTGTTACAGGCGAAATCAAAAAGAACCTTGAAGATGAGAATTATCGCCTTGATATTTTTTCACCCAATGGCTTTAGGTTGTTTGATTATTTGATGAAAAATCATCTAACGACTGGAACCGGCTGGCAATCAGATATTGCTTTTTTTTACCGAATGATGAAAGAGATGGAGAAGAATCCGTTTATTCATGTAACTCAAAAATCCTTCAATTTATTTTTGGCCGATAAGTATCCAGAACTTGAAGCTATGGGAAAATACAAAGTATGGTTTGATGTCGATACTGTGAAGCGACAACAAGCTTATTCTGCCGCAAAAAGTGCTATAGGATTGAAATAGCAAAATTTTATTTGATCTTTTGAAAAAGGTACGATTTCGTACCTTGAAGGGTACGGACGAATTGAGACTTTGCATGAGCTAAATAATAAAGACATGCAAATGCAAACAATTCAAATCACTCAATTATCTCCAGAGCAGTTCGAGGAAGCGATCATAAAGGCGCTTAAATCCCAGCTTGATTCTATAAAAAAGGAAATCGCTCCTGTATTACCAAAGGAAGAATATCTCTCCAGAAAAGAGGTGGCAGAACTTCTGAAGATTGAATTAAGCACGTTGCACAATTGGTGCAAGAAAGGAAAGCTTCAGCCCTATGGCATTGGGAACCGTGTTTATTTTCTTCGTTCTGACATTGAGAAGGCTATGAAGCCATTAAACGGATCCGGGATATGAAAAATAAGATCCATCCCCATTTTATGGTTCACTACCATAGATGTAATTCTTCCCTCGATGAATTCTGTTTAAAGGACTGGGCTTCCTGTAAGGCTGATGTGCTATGGGTTGCCGCTTTACTTGATAATCTCCCAAATAAAATTGTTTTTAAAAAAGTACAATTTTCAGCAATCGGGTTGATTCACAGTAAGAACATTGATTCCGGTTATTTTTTGGCTTCAATTCATGAAATGAGTCGGCACGGCTGGGAAGAGATCCCATTAAACCCTTTTCTTACAAGTTCTGGTCTTCATAAAATAAAAGTCTTCGGAAAGCTAAGTGAGAGAACCATAGCTTTCCGGTTTGATTTTCCCAAAGAAGGATATCTCAAAGAACCACAAAAAGCTAGTGGGAAATGATAGATGATATTAAGTTTGAAATACCGTTTGACCCACCTTTGGAATTCAGACAAAAAATCACCCATCCATTTGAGTGGAATGGTATGGTTTTCAGTCCTGAATTTAACAAAAACGGGGATGTGACTAGCTATACCGGAGAGCTAAAAAACCTTTACCTGAAAATGATCTCAGGGAAAATCATAGTGGTAAACTCTCTGCATAAGTTTTACCACGGGAACAATTATTCTGAATTTACAGAGTGGGAAATTAAGCAGTGCATGGAGACTTTGAGTGCTGTTTTTGGTGATGTGTTTTGGGAATCCAGAATCACCAAGTTGACAGTTGCCATCAATTTAGAGTGTGATCCGAAGCGGATTATTGAAAGGTTGATTTCTTTCAAAGGAAATCCAATGGAGCCGATGAGACCCAGGAACAGTCGGACTGTTTATGGGAAGAGGTATCCAAGTACACATTATAATATCAAAATTTATGATAAACAGTTTGAGGTTAAAAAATGTGATCGATTGGACATTGTTCCAACTCTTAGGATAGAAATCGAAATGAACATGGCTTATTTTCAGAAGAGAAGGCTGAATCCTATTCTGATATTTAATCCAAGGGACCTTTGGAGCCAAAGCGCTGCTGCATTTCTGACTTTTGAATTGTATGAAGTCATTTCTTCATTAGGTTTTGATTATGGTTTAGATCCTGAGCAAGCCAGAGATTTTCATGATGCTTCGGTTATTATCTTTATGAGCAATCCATTGTTTAAAAAGGTCTTGAAGAAGAAATCAAACTATAGGACCTACAAAGGTTATGAGCGAAGATTGGAGGAGTTGCGCCAGGAGTTTAAAGGGGAGGACTATAACCAAATGCTAGAAAAATTACTTGAAAAAAAACTAAAGTTCTTGAATTCAATTCCAGTAGCATAAAAAGTATGCATTTTATACATAGAATGTTTAATGAAAATTGCCTGTATTTAATGCAAGGTTTTTCACGAAAGGTTAAAAAAGCGAAAACCAAGATAGTTTGACATGTAGTATAGCAGAAAAAGGTTGTATTTAATGTTGTGATAAGCTTGAATCAAAGGGATGCAAATTAGGGGTTGAATTATGTTTGTGTCAGGACTATTGGGAAACCCAGACAACCTATAAAAATTTTCAGGTTTATTCAGGTCCAAATCACCCAAAGAGCCTAAATGCTGCCATAATTTTGATTTCCATACAAGTAGGCATGAAATAGTTAATAATCAGTAGATCAATAGAGGGATAAACAATGAAAACAGAAATCGACCTTGGAAACGAAAAATTGTTTTTAACAGACAAAGAGCTTCACTTTGTTGGCCACTATTTGGGTGGTGCAAGAATGAATGCAACAAAAGCAGCGAAACTTGCAGGGTACAGTGCGCATACAGCAAGACAGCAGGGTTATGAAAACCTTACAAAACCTTACATCAAAAAATATATTCAAGCGAAATCATCTGACATCCTTGAAAAAATTGGGGTAACACAGGAAAAGGTTTTAGAAGAGTTAGCAAAGATCGCTTTTGCGGATGTCACCGATTTTTTTAACGAGGATTGGTCTTTTAAATCCCTTAGTGAAGTTGATCCCAAAAAAACAGGGGCAATCAAATCTTTTAAGAAAACTGAAACTGGATATTCAATCCAATCCCATGACAAAATGAAAGCGTTGATGATGCTGTGGGAACTGGTGAAAAATGATCATCCTTTAGAATAAACTGTAAACTACCAATAATTGAAAATCGACCTATGAAGATAATTTATATTCCTGATTCTGAAAATACCGATTTAACCAAATGTTACCAATTGACAAATGGTCAAAATGAGGATATTGGAACTGTAGAAGGATTTGGAAATAAGTACGGGGAATTAGTAAGTGTTGTCAAAATTTTTCATCCCAATTATCAAAGAAATGGCTATGGTTTTGAAGCATTTGAAAAAATATTTAACGAAATAAACAATGTGGTTCCAATTACTATCATTAAAGGTAGTTGGCACGCTGGTGAAGAGTTTCAAGATTTTGAAGATAACATGTCTACAAATTTAAAAATTTTCAAAGAAAACTTAAAAACCGAAACAATAGAAACGAGTGCTTTTTTAACACCTACTGGAAAATGGGCAAAAGCCTTAGGATTTAATAATGTCAATATTAAGGCCTTTTATGAAGATGAGGTTTTAGTTGATTTCACCAAGTAAATTAAGCGACCTTGTTAAAAAATCGCAGCAACCTTTACAATGAATGTTTATTATTTTCCAGACTAAAAAAACCGAATTCTCTAAATGTTTGCCAATGGTTTGCCAATAAAAGCAAAAACCCCTTCAGAATCGCTTCTAAAGGGGTTTTGTGTACCCAGAGCCGGAGTCGAACCGGCACGAGTGTAACCTCATTGGTGTTTGAGACCAACGCGTCTACCAATTCCGCCACCTGGGCATGCAATTTCAAATTCTGGTAAGAAACTTGACCCGTTCCTTTCTGATCGGGATGCAAAGATGAATAAAGATTTTATTCCATGCAAGTCCTTTAGGGCAGTTCCAGGATTTTTTTTGAGCTGAAAGCGATTGGCTTTTCCGAAAAAAGGGGCTTCGTAGCACCCCAGACGGATTTAAAGAGCTCGGAATCACGATATTGATCCAAGGCTTCCTCGTTTTCCCAATGGCTAAAAGTCATGAAAATATTTTTCTGGTTTTCGTCCTGCCAGAGTTCCAGATGGTGACAACCTCGGAATCCCCGGATTTTTTCCTTGATGGCGTGGAAATTGGAAAGAAATTCCTCCACCGCATTTTCCCTAAAGGTCATCCTGACTACTCGTATCAGCATATCAAGCCTCCTCGGGGAAAAAATTAATGAAAACAGGACTGTCCAGCCTCAGGCCGAGCAAATCCGCACCATGCCCATGGTTGATGCCAATTTCCAATAGCTCCAAACTGTTGAAGATCGCAAAGCAATCGCCCGGCTCGACATGGTCGTAGGTCTTGTTGAGTTTGGTCAGGGATTCCCGGCTAAATTCGATGGTGAACTTTCCTGGATTGAGCTTATCGAAGATTTCCTTGCTGATGTTGGTCAGCAGATTGCCATAATTGTCCACCCGCACGACATGGCCGATGATTTGTTTCCGGGTGGCCTTGAACTGCCTGGGGATCATTTTTTTCATCTGCATCAAAGGGCCTCCAAAATCATGGATGGCTGCGCCGGAGGCAACTTTTGCGGCGATGGGTGCCAAAATGTCCTTGGCAGGAAAAGTGCTGTCCTTCAGGTGGATATCCGCAAACTGTACGATGATGCCGGGGTCATGGTCCGACAATAAGCTCAAAACCCCATTGTTGGGGCCAACAAAAATATGGTCTTCCAGTTTAATACCAATAAAACCATCGGTCATGTTGCTGGTGCCATTCAGGGCCATCAAGTGGATGGTTCCTTTGGGGAAATCCTTGTAAACCGCCCTCAAGATGAAGGCCGCATGGGCAATGTCGTAGGTGTCTACACTGTGTGAAATATCAATAATGTTCAATTGGGGATTGATCGATAACATCTTCGCCTTAACCGCCGGGGCATAATAATCCCCGTCTCCAAAATCTGATGTGAATGTTATCAGTGCCATATGAGCAAGTCTATTAAAATTTTGTATTTTTGTGATAGGTCAAACAAAAGTAGAAATTTTATTCTTTAACCTTTACCAGAATCCTTTAAATCAAAACAAATCGATTGGTAGAAAAAGTAATTACCTTAGAAAACATTCCGTTACTGGACTTTTTGGGCTCAGAAAACGAGAATATCCGTCAGATTGCCGCCGCATTTCCGGAAAGCAAAATTGTTTCCCGAGGCAATGAAATTCGGATCCAGGGTCGTGCACCCGAGATTTTAAGAATCAACGATGTCCTCAACATGCTCCTTCAGCACTTCGAAAGATTCGGACGGATCACCGCCGATAATGTCAAGGAGTATATCTCTCTGGAGGGGGTTCCGTTTGAAGAAAACATCAAAAACGATGTCATCCTTTACGGAAACAAAGGCGTCGTGGTCAAACCCAAATCCGAAAATCAACGCAAATTGGTAGAATCCGCCTCCAAAAATGACTTGGTCTTTGCACTGGGTCCAGCTGGAACGGGCAAAACTTACATCGCCGTGGCTTTGGCCGTCAGAGCATTGAAGAATCGGGAGGTCAAACGCATCATCATTACCCGCCCTGCAGTCGAGGCAGGAGAAAACCTCGGGTTTTTGCCAGGGGATTTGCAGGAGAAACTCGATCCATATCTGAGACCTATTTATGATGCTCTGAGCGATATGGTTCCTTCCGAAAAACTCAAATTCTATCAGGAAACCAGGGTGATCGAGATTGCTCCTTTGGCTTATATGAGGGGGAGAACTTTGCACGATGCTTTTGTATTGTTGGACGAAGCACAAAACACCACCAACGAACAGATCAAAATGTTTCTCACAAGAATGGGCCCCAACTCCAAGGTGATCATCACCGGAGATCAGACCCAAGTGGATCTCCCGACCAAACAAAAATCAGGGCTTCGTGAAGCATTGGCTGTACTCAAGGACATCAAGGGAATCGGCGTGGTGACACTCAGCGGAAAGGATGTGATTCGACACCGATTGGTGAAATCCATCATTGAAGCTTATGAAAAAGACGATGCCAAAAAAGAACAAAAAAGAGATGAATATATCAGTAGAAAAAGTCCAGACGGAGGAGCAGCTTAATACCATTTTCAAAATCAGGGAGGATGTTTTCGTTGTGGAGCAGGAAGTGGATCCGGCTGAGGAATACGACGAATTCGAGAATACTTCGACGCATTTCCTTGCCAAAATAGAAGGGGAGCCTGCGGGAACCGCCCGCTGGAGGTTCACCCAAAACGGAGTCAAACTGGAAAGATTCGCCGTATTGAAACCCATGCGGGGGAAGGCCGTTGGACAGGCTTTGGTAAAGGCCGTCGTGGAAGACATTGCTTCCCATGAATCGGCAAAAGGGAAACTGTTGTACATGCACGCCCAACTTACTGCCATTCCTTTGTACGAGAAATTTGGTTTCAAAAAAACCGGCCCCATGTTCGAGGAATGTAATATCCAGCATTTCAAAATGGAACTGTATTTGTAGAAGGGTTTTTCCCTAACTTTGTTGATAATTTAATTTTATAAAAATGAAAAAATCCATTTTTGGCTTCTTGGCCATATTCCTGATCAGTTTTTCCATCTACGCACAGACTGACATGCAGCCTGCTGTCAAAATGGAAAAGGACCACAGTACCGGCGAGATAAAACTGAATTTTCTCAACACCATTATTTTGGGATCCATTGAGTTGGGCTATGAACAGTTTCTTTCCCGTGAACAATCCATCGGCGTAGAGCTACACCTCAATGATAGATTTGGCTACAATTCTCAAAAGGGGAATAGGGATTTCGATGCCAGCTCGGTGCTCGTTTCCTATAATTTCTATTTTGATGGGAATCAGGATGCAAAACTTTATCTCTTTCCTTTCTTCAAATACAGATTTGGGGAATTCACCGAAGCCATTGACGGAATCACCACGGTGACCAATCTGAACTCTGGTTACCTTGGCCTTGGGGCAGGTTACAAATGGGTTTTCAATGACAAGTTTGCCTTTGGGCCTTATGCCAACATCGCCCGCGGATTCAGTTCCGAGGTCAATGACCGCTTTTCTGCAGTGGAATTCAAAGCTGGATTTTCTGTAGGATTTCGATTTTGAAATTAGTCGTTTAATTTATAGTGAAAGGAGCCCAAAGGGGTTCCTTTTTTTGTTTTAATGCCTAGATTAATGGAAAATTCCTTGCCGATGAGATTCAGTGAGTTTCCATTTTTAAGATATATTCTTTTTTTCGTGTTGGGGATTCTGTTGTACCCCCTTCTGGATTCTTTTTCTCCACAATTCTATTTGGGGTTTTTGGTTTCCTTGTTTCTTGCCTATGTTCTGCTTTTGGTTGTGCAGGAAAAATGGAATCGATTTTTGGTAAGGCCTTGGCTGTCGGTTCTGGCCTATGCCCAATTGCTCTTAACCGGCGCTTTTTTCAGCCATCTGACAGACAGTCAAAACCATCCTCAGCATATACTCCATCGGGAAAAACCACTGACAGGATATGTTGCTGTGGTCCTTGGCAATGATGAACAAAAGCCCAACTCGATTGCCAACAGACTTTTGCTTAAATCCGGCTTTGAGGGGAAGGATCATTTTCCCCTTCAGGGGGAAATCCTCATTTACCATCGCGGAGATGCCGGATTGCAGCCAGGCGATTTGTTATGGGTGAAGGGAATGCCGCAGGAGATTTCCCCACCGGATAACCCAAAGGAATTCAACTACCGGAAGTTTTTGCAGCGGCAGCAAATCTCCCACCAGCACTTCATCGGCAATCGGTTCCGTAAGTTGGGAACTGTCAATGAGCAACCTGTGGAAGATTTGTTCCTGAAAATCCGATCGGGAATCCTTCGGGAAATGGATCTGAAAATCATCGATTACCAAGCCAATCAGGTCGCGAAAGCGCTGCTCCTTGGCCAAAAGAAAAACATGCAGAAAGACCTCAGCGAAGCCTATGCGAGTACGGGTGCCATGCATATTTTGGCAGTGTCGGGGCTTCATGTGGGGATCGTTTATGGATTCTTCTTTCTTTTTGTCAAACCCTTTCGCCTTTCCCTAGGCAAAAGAATCCTATACCTTTCCTTTCTTATCCTGATTATTTGGGGCTATGCCTTGTTGACGGGAATGTCACCTTCGGTGATGCGGGCCGCGACGATGTTTTCCTTGATGGCCCTCGCCCAAATGAAATCCAGAAGCCCCTCCATTTTCAACGCCATAGCGCTTTCTGCACTCATTCTGTTGGCTTTTGACCCCTTTCTGATCTATGCGGTAGGGTTTCAGCTTTCTTACATGGCGCTTTTGGGGATCTTGCTTTTCCAACCCTTGATCGTGGGGATTTGGTTGCCCAAAAATAGATTCTTGGAATATGCATGGCAGATTTCTTCGGTGGGTATCGCCGCCCAATTGGCCACTTTTCCCATCTCGGTTTATTATTTCCACATGTTCCCCACCTATTTTATCCTGTCCAATCTCATCGCGATTCCCGGCGCTTTTTTGATCATGTCCGTTGGGGTGCCATTCATGGTATTGGCCAAGGTCCCCTATGTTTCGGAAGGGCTGGGCTGGGTGGTGGAGAAATTGATTCTGCTGCTGAACCAATTGATTTTTGCTGTCCAGGGTTTGCCCATGGCCAAAATCTCCAATCTCCATATCGATCCTGTTTCCATTTGGATGTATTGGTTTGTCTTGGCGATGTTGCTCCTCCTTTGGGTGATGCCCATGAAATGGCAGTTATACACGGGAATGCTTGCGCTTTTGGTTTTTGGAGCCTTTCATTTCTCCAAATTTGTCTTTCCTTCCGATGACAAGGAATTGCTCCTCTATGCCTCAGGGGGTGGATTTGCGATGGATTACCGGCAAAATGGAGCGGTATTTTATTGGGAGGAGAGTGTGGAAGAAGCAGACCTCTCTTATAAAGTACTTCCCAACAGGGGGAGTTCCGGTGAAATCTTGAAACTTCCAGCCTTCGGTTTGGAAAACAATCTGAAGGTTTGGCTTCCCAAAGGAAATGGAACGGTTACCTTTACGGGTGCCCATTTGGTTGTTTCGCCGGTGGCAACAGTGAAAGCCGTCCACCACTGGAAAAATGAGCAGTGGATGCCGCTGGATTTCAAGGATACGATTCCGGTAGGCACAAATGCGATAAAGATCAACCTAAACTAGTCTTGAATTTTGGAAGGGAGCAACTTGTGGTTATATTTCCCTTTGTAGTCCTTTCCCCACAGAATCAATGTGGGATCAAAAAAATTAAAAAAATATGAGCGATTATCTCAGTGTAAACATAAAAGACCGGATTGGATATTTGGAATTGAACCGACCCGAAAAGCGGAATGCGCTGAATGCCGAAATGGTCGAGGCGCTGAAGGAGGCCTTGACGGATTTGGGGATAAATCCTGATGTGAAAATCATCGTCATCAAGGCTGCCGGAAAGGTGTTTTGCTCCGGGGCGGATTTGGAATACCTCCATTCCCTTCAAACCAATACCTTTGAAGAAAATCTTGCCGACAGCAGGAATCTAAAAGCACTTTTCCACCTGATTTACACTTCTCCCAAAGTGATTATTTCCCAGGTTCAGGGGCATGCATTGGCGGGAGGTTGTGGGCTGGCATCGGTTTGTGATTTTTCCTTTGCCGTTCCCGAAGCCAAATTTGGCTATACGGAGGTCAAGATTGGGTTCATTCCGGCAATTGTAAAGGTTTTTCTGCTGCGCAAAATCGGGGAAGGAAAAGCCCGCCAATTGCTTTTGGATGCCGATCCGATTTCTGCGGAGGAAGCCAAAAACATCGGACTCATCAATTGGGTGGTGAATGCTGATCAACTTGACGAAATCGTCTATGATTATGCCCAGAAATTGATCAAACAAAACTCAGGTAGCGCCATGGCCCTGACCAAAGAAATGATTGCAAGAATCCAAGAACGGACACTCGAAGAAGGGTTGGAATATGCAGCCGCCATGAATGCCAAAGCCCGCGGTACCAGTGATTGCAAAAAAGGGATTGATGCATTTTTGAACAAAAAACCCATTACCTGGTAATTTGAAAACCCAGGCCTTACATATTCTCCAGACAATTTTTGGATTCGAAGACTTTCGTCCCATCCAGTTGGAAATCGTGCTTTCTGCGATGGAAGGGAAGGATTGTTTGGCATTGCTGCCGACGGGAGGAGGAAAATCCATCTGTTTTCAAGTGCCGGCTTTGGCGCAGGAAGGGATCTGTCTGGTCGTGAGCCCACTGATAGCCCTGATGAAAGACCAGGTGGACAATCTCAGGAAAAAAGGGGTTTTGGCCGCCGCGATTCACTCCGGAATGCATTTCCGGGAGATCGATACGGTTTTGGACAATTGTATTTATGGCAATTATAAATTCCTCTACGTTTCACCCGAGCGCTTGAAAACGGAGATTTTCATCGAGCGTTTCAAGCAGATGAAAGTCAACCTGATCGCGGTCGATGAGGCACATTGTATTTCCCAATGGGGATATGATTTCAGGCCATCCTACCTGGAAATCGCGAATATCCGGGAATTCCATCCGAAAGTGCCTTTTATGGCGCTCACGGCTTCGGCCACTTTGGTCGTCAAAAAGGACATCATCGAGAAGCTGGAGTTGAAGAAGCCTGAGGTATTTGTGCGCTCTTTCAGCCGAAAAAACCTCAGTTATTCGGTGAGAATAGTGGAAAACAAGCTGGAAAAAGCCATAGACATCCTCAAGCGGGTACCGGGATCCTCCATTGTGTATATTCGAAACCGAAAAGGGACCAAGCACATCGCCAACGTCCTCAACCAAATGGGGATTTCCGCCACATTCTACCATGCAGGTGTGGATGGGGCATCCAGGGAATCCCGGCAGCAGGATTGGAAATCTAACAAAATCAGGGTGATGGTGGCCACCAATGCTTTTGGGATGGGAATCGATAAGCCTGATGTGAGGACGGTGATCCATTTGGACTTGCCCGAAAACCTGGAAAACTATTATCAGGAAGCCGGTCGGGCAGGAAGGGATGAAATCAAGGCATTTGGCATTTTGCTGACCAATGCGCAGGACATGATTGCGCTGACGGAGAGGGCCGCAATTGCCTATCCTCCGACTGAATTTCTCAAGAAAGTGTACCAAAGTCTGGCCAATCAGTACCGGATTGCGGTGGGAAGTAGCTTGTTTGTGAGTTATGATTTTGACCTGGCGGATTTTGCAAAGACCTATAGGCTGGATGTACTTTCCACCTACAACGCGCTTAAGGTTCTTCAGGAAGAGGATTTGGTGGATTTGAATGAGAGTTTTTTTGTCCCTTCTTCCATCCATTTGCTGGTGGATCCGGGAAAGCTCTATGAATTCCAGATTTCCAATGCAAAACTCGATCCCCTGGTCAAAGCCCTTTTGCGGACATTTGGAGGGGAGCTTTTTGTCGAATATCTGAAAATCCAAGAATCCAAACTCGCCAAATCCATCAATTTGCCCGAATCCGAATTGATCAACCAACTTGAACAATTGGACAAGTTCGGGATATTGGCATACAACAAAAGGAAAGACAAACCTCAGGTGACTTTTCTCTCTCCCAGGTATGATGCGGGAAAACTCCCGCTGAACGCCAGAAGGATTGACGAAAGGAGGGAAAACACCAAGGTAAAGGCGGCCTCGATGATAGCCTATATCCATAACCAGACACTTTGTCGGGCCAATCAGATTTCCCAATACTTTGGGGAAGAGGGGGATTTCTTTTGCGGAATCTGTGATACCTGCATCGCCAATAAAAAGGCAGGGATGCTGGATAAGGTAAATATAGACCTTCGGCAAAAGATCCTTCAAACTTTATCCGATGGAAAAGCGTTTTCTATTCATACGCTACAAGAAACACCAGGCCTGAAAAATGACAATTTGACACTTGGTGTGCTCAGAGAAATGGAAGAGGAGGGATTGATTCACTCCGAAGCCAATGGAAACTATAAAATCAAAGCCTGATGCCCTCATTTATCGACGAAATAATTGGAAAATTATTTCCCCAAAAAAAGACACCGATTTCAATCAAAGAAAATTTTGTGCAGTCGGAAACGTCCAAAGCCGATACTGAGAAATGGTTTGGGTCCGATGAAGGCAAGAAAATCTTGGCATTGGTCCATAAAAACTACCATTACAAAACAGCAGGCATCAACGATTCCCCGGAAATCCACATTCTCAAATCCCCCTATGCGAATGGTTTTGCGATCAGTTATGAACATCCCTTCGATGAGAAAACTTTTTCGATGCTTTTCTTTGCATTTGGAAGGCGAATGTTAGATTTGGGTTATAATCAAGTTAGTCTGGATAGAAAAATCGAAGAAATCAATGACGATGTCCGCACAATCGAGAAACAATATTTCAAACCGCCCCTGAGCAGTGCGGATCTGATAGAGCAGAAAATCGATCAGCTCTATGGAAATATCAGCGTAGAAAAAACGAGCATCAACGATAAAGCAAGTTTTCTTAAAATACTAGTTACCGTATATTCGGATCACCTATATCAAAAGGCACGTCCATTTGACCTGTTTATTGATGATTTGTTTCAAATTTAAAATATTATGAATAGAATTTCCCTAAGAGAAAACCTTCAAAATTACCGCACACCTTATGAAGAGGAAGCAGATTTTACTTCCGAATTTCTAGAATTGACATTTGATGACCTGGCCTTCAAAAGGGAAAGACTCGAGGGTCATTTTACCGCATCTGCCTGGATCGTAAACAAAAGGAGGACACATTCCCTTCTGACTTTGCATGGCAAATTGAACCGCTGGCTACAGTTGGGGGGACATGCCGATGGCAATGAAAACCTATTGGAAGTTGCCATGACAGAAGCGCGCGAAGAAAGCGGCCTCACCTCCCTGAGATTGGTAGACAGGCGGATTTTTGATATAGACAAGCATATCATTCCCCAAAGGGGCGATGTGCCGGAGCATTTTCACTTTGATGTCAGGTACCTGATCGAAGCGGAATTGGATGAGCCATTGATCATCAGCAAAGAAAGCAATGACTTGGCATGGATCAATTTTGATTCTATAGAAGACATGATTGGTTTCAATCCCTCCATTGTGAGAATGTTGGAAAAGACGAACAAATCGGAAATATTGATCTGATGGTAAAAAAATATACCGTAGAGGAGGTAAAATCCTCCTTTGTTTTTTCAATCCCCATCCAAATCAGGTACTCCGATATAGATGGGTACATGCATGTGAACAATGGGATCTATTTCAATTATTTTGAACATGCCCGTGCCCAATATCTTTTCCGGGTCTGTGATTGGGATATTTTGGAAATAGGTACCGTTGTCGCCAATATCAATCTTGATTTTTTCAGACCCATGCACGTTCTGGATCTCCCTATTGCCTATGTGCGCTGCCTGGAAGTCGGTAAATCTTCTTTTGTTTTGGAACAGGTGCTGATGGGTTTGACGGCTAATGGGGAAGAAAAAGTCTTTGCTTCAGCCATGACCACCATGGTATCCGTGGATATGAAATCCATGAGGCCAACACCGGTTCCTTCCGAATACGTATCAAAAATGCTGGTCGGTACTTTTGGCAAGGCATAAATCCCTATCTTTGCCCAAAATTCAACCACGTGAAAAGATCAATTATTTTGCTGAGTGCCCTATTTCTCATGTTCTCGTGCTCACCCTCAGAACAAGAGCTGTTTGACGAAGGAATCAAATTGATGGAGTCCGGACAATTGGATAAATCAATCGGGTTTTTTGACCGGGCAATTGAAAAAAATACAGAATTTATCGCTGCGCACAATGCGAAAGGAGTCGCCTACTTCCAACAGGAAGCGTACGACAGTGCAATCGCCTCCTTTACTGCGGCGATCCGATTGGATTCCACTTCCTATAAGTCATTCTTCAACCGGGGCAATGCCCATTTGGAGAAAAAATCCTACAAAGAAGCCTTAATTGATTACAATTATGCCAATGGTTTGGACCTCCAGCAAGTTGATGTCTATTACAACAGAGGTTTGGCGCTGCTGGGCATGGAAGCTTACGAAGATGCCCTGTTGGATTTTGACATGGCGCTTCAGGCAAATCCAAACCAACCTTTGGCCTTGTTCAACAAAGCAAAAGCCCAATTGGGGAACAATGATCCTCTTGGAGCCTTGGAGACTTTGGCCGCCACTGTGGAGGTCGATAACCGAAACGGAGCCGCTTTTTATCTTTTGGGAGTGACCCAAATGAGTGCTTTGGGGATGAAAGAAGAGGGTTGCGCCAACTTGAAGATGTCCTTGAGTTTGGGTTATACCGAAGCCAAAACTTGGATCAACGATTTTTGCCAAGAGTAATGGCTGCGATAGGGAAGGATATTACCACAGCCAAGGGTTTGCTGGAATCCGGCGAGTTGGTTGGGATTCCAACGGAAACCGTCTATGGTTTGGCGGGAAATGCCTTTGATCCCGATGCCGTAGCCAAAATCTTCGCAGTCAAAGACAGGCCAAGTTTTGACCCACTGATCATTCATACGGCATCCTTGCACCAAGTTTCCGATTTCACGACCCATATTCCAGATTCACTTTTTCTATTGGCAAAAAAATATTGGCCTGGACCATTGACGCTTTTATTGGAGAGAAAACCCAATATTTCTGACTTGGTCACGAGTGGTTTGGACACCGTGGCGGTGAGGGTTCCCCAACACCCTTTGGCACTTTCTCTGCTGGCATCTTTGGATTTTCCCTTGGCTGCTCCGAGTGCAAATCCTTTTGGATACATCAGTCCTACCCAAGCGGACCATGTAAATGCCCAGCTGGGTGACAAAATACCCTATATTTTGGATGGTGGGGATTGTAAAGTAGGATTGGAAAGCACCATAGTGGGCATGGAGAATGGCCAAGTGACTGTCTACCGTTTGGGTGGATTGGATATCGATGCCATCGAGTCGGTTGTTGGCCGGGTTGTTGTAAAGACCCATTCCAGCAGCAATCCAAAATCTCCGGGAATGCTCAAAAGCCATTACGCACCGAAAAAACCATTTGTTTTAGGCAATCTAAAAGAGTTGGTCAATTCATGTATAAGCGAGAAAAAAACCTTCGCGGTATTGTCTTTCAAAAAGCACTTTGCCGAAATCCCAGAGACCCAACAACTGGATTTAAGTCCTACGGGAGATTTGGACGAGGCGGCAAAAAATCTTTTTGCCGCGATGAGGGCTTTGGATAGCATGGATGTTTCTGTAATTTTAGCAGAACTTTTGCCCGAAGAAGGTTTGGGCAGGGCAATCAACGACAGGCTGAGGAGAGCCGCGGCCGATAATAAACAGGGATTGCATCATTCTAGCTGAAAAGAGGGAGGATTTAAAATCTTGTCTTTTTCCGGTTCTGTAAAAAAATAATTAAATAAGCTTCGGATTTCCGACTTTCAACCATTAACCAACAATAAACATGAAAAACAGAGTTAAAAATATGGATAACCTTGACTTTAAAGGTAAAAAAGCCTTGGTCAGGGTAGATTTCAATGTCCCTTTGGATGACCATTTGAATGTTACCGACGATTCTAGGATCAGCGCGGCCATTCCAACCATTGAGAAAATACTCGAAGATGGGGGTTCTGTAATTTTGATGTCACATCTGGGAAGGCCTAAAGATGGCCCCACGGATAAATATTCATTAAAACACGTGATCAACCACCTTCAAAAATTGGTAGGACGTTCCGTGAAGTTCGCTCCGGATTGTATTGGTTCAGAAGCGAAGCAGTTGGCCGCGGGGCTGCAGCCAGGAGAGATCCTTTTATTGGAAAATCTAAGATTTTACAAAGAAGAAGAAAAAGGAGACGAGGAATTTGCGAAAAAACTGGCTTCTCTTGGAGATGTCTATGTCAATGATGCCTTTGGAACCGCTCATCGAGCACATGCTTCCACGGCTGTGATTGCCAAGTTTTTTGATACCAAAGTAAGTGGGTATTTGATGCAATCCGAGTTGGAGAATGCAGACAAAGTCCTTGAAAATCCGGAAAGGCCTTACACTGCCATCATGGGCGGTGCCAAGATTTCGGATAAAATCATGATCATCGAGCGCTTGTTGGACAAAGTGGACAACTTGATCATCGGTGGCGGAATGTCATATACTTTCGCAAAGGCTCAAGGAGGCACCATCGGGGACTCACTTTGCGAGGAAGATAAATTGGATTTTGTATTGGAATTGCTGGAAAAGGCAAGGGCCAAAGGTGTGAAAATCATCCTTCCGGAAGATTCCATTACGTCCAAGGCTTTCGCAAATGATGCGGAGCAAGGCGTGGCCAATAAGGGCGAAATCCCTGATGGCTGGATGGGATTGGACATTGGACCAAAGAGCCGGGAGATATTTGCAGAAGTGATCAAAGCCTCCAAAACCATTCTTTGGAATGGTCCAATGGGCGTATTTGAGATGGACAGTTTCGACAAAGGAACCAAAGCCGTGGCAGATGCTGTGGTGGAGGCGACCAAAAGCGGAGCATTCTCCCTGATCGGTGGCGGAGATTCCGCAGCTGCGGTGAATAAGTTTGGTTACGGAGATAAGGTCTCCTACGTGTCCACCGGTGGTGGTGCTTTGCTAGAGCACATGGAAGGCAGAGTGCTTCCTGGTGTTGAGGCCTTGCAGCCAAAATAAAAAAGTGTTGAAATTTCAGTGTATACAAATACAAAAAAGACCGATCCAATCGGTCTTTTTTGCTTTAAAGATGTTTAACCTTATGTGTTTTTCCGATAATGGTGTATATTCCCTCGCTTAGCTACCGATGTATCTTTTTTCCCATGAGGGAGATATCATTGAAAACAATATCTTTCCGGATATAAGGTTGGTAAAGTTTTAAACTTTACTTTTGGTCGGTAATGGGTATGAAATTGTTAGAAGTATGAAAAAGGGTTTGGCTTCCTGTTTTTTATTGTTGGGGCTATTGGCTTGTATGGATATTCAGGAAATCAAAGATCCCTGCATGGTCTATCTCAAGGACGGCACCTCCTTTGAAATTATGGAGGATATCAGGAGAAGCAAAGAAACAGGCGTTTTCACCTATCGGGATGAGGACGGCAAGTTGTGGTCGCTAGACATCAAGAACGAACAAAGTGAGATCGACAGTGTGGTTTGCGTGAATCGTGTTTACAAAAAGAAAGTTGAATAGCCGTACGTTTGGATTTGCTTCCCCAAAGGGTTTTGTTGTTTTTTGATCCGTTAAGCATTATTTTTTCCAGATTCAGAAAAAAAGTAGTTGCCCAAAATCCGATCCGGATCCTTTTTTAGCCCTGTGGTTTTCAATTCAACGCTTGTGATGCATGACAATTACAATCTGGGATTGTAATTCACTGATGATCAAATAGCTGTTGGCTATTTTTGACTTCACCCTATTGGTGTCAGAAATTAGTCTCCCAATGATCTGATTTTCTTGCAATTTCGATAACCTTAAGAAGTCTAATGCATATTTCCATCTAACTAACCTCAAGTTATCTGCTTTCCGTTACTTTTCCGCTGTCTTAGAATTCTGGTTCAATGGCCTTGGGAAACCGTGATTTGCCCAGCATGTAAAAAGTACACATTGAAGCGTTTTTTATCTAAATATTATTTGTAAATTTCACGCTTTGTCAATTCAAAATGTATTTATCATTTCGTTTTCTCCACTTCAACCCATTATTCCCCATTCAAAAATCAACTTTGAGTTGATCTGTAAAAAATATTTATATTTCCTGCAAAACAATACCCTATGATAACCCAAACCTATTTGAAAAAAAGCCTATTGCTATTGGCTTGTACGCTTATCCTTTTTTCCTCCTGCAACAAGCGATCGGGCGATCCCAAAGTCCTTGTCTTCAGCAAAACGGCAGGATTTCACCATGAATCCATCGCCAGTGGCATTGCCGCCATCCAGAAATTGGGCGCCGAGAATGGTTTTGCCGTGGACACCACCACCAATTCGGATAATTTCAACGAAGAAAATCTCAGCCAATATTCAACGGTCATTTGGTTGAGCACCACAGGAGAAGTACTGAATCATTATCAGGAAGCCGACTTTGAACGCTACATCCAAGCGGGTGGAGGATTTGTCGGTGTCCATGCCGCTACCGACACGGAATACCACTGGGGTTGGTACAACCGACTTGTAGGCGCTTATTTCCTAGATCACCCAGGGATCAATGATCCACATCCAAATGTGCAGGATGGAACAATCAATGTCACCGACCGCAGCCATTCCACCACCAAGTTTCTTCCCGAAATCTGGAACAGAAAAGACGAATGGTACAGTTTCAAAAAATTGAATCCTGAGGTAAATGTCCTCATGAATCTGGATGAAAGCAGCTACCAAGGTGGTGTCAAAATGGGAGAGCATCCTGTCGCCTGGTACCATGAATACGATGGGGGAAGGGCTTTTTACACCGCAGGTGGCCATACCAATGAATCCTATACCGAAGATCTTTTCCTCCAGCACCTACTCGCAGGCATCCAGTATGCCATTGGAGACAACAAGAAGCTGGACTATTCCAAAGCCAAAACCCAAAGGATTCCTGAGGAAAATCGTTTTGAAAAAACAGATCTGGTGAAAGGCGTCTTTACCGAACCTACGGAAATGACTGTTCTTCCCAATCTTGACATCTTGATCGCACAGCGAAGAGGAGAAGTGATGTTTTATAAAAGCGGGGATTCCACAGCAAATGAAATCGCCAAGTTGGATGTGTACTGGAAAACAGAAACCCCTGGCGTGAATGCCGAGGAAGGCCTGATGGGTATCCAAAAAGACCCGAATTATGCCAAAAACGGCCATGTTTTCGTTTTTTATAGCCCTATTGACAAGGAAGTCAACAGGTTGTCCAGGTTTACCTTTAAAAACGACACTTGGGACATGGCTTCCGAAAAAATCGTATTGGAATTCTATTCACAAAGAAATATCTGTTGCCATACAGGCGGCTCCATTGCCTTTGACAAGGATGGGTTGTTGTATGTGTCTACAGGAGATAACTCGACGCCTTTTGATGAGGCAGGTCAAAAATTCCAAACCAAAGGATACGCGCCCGTGGATGGCAGACCAGGTCATGAGCAATTTGATGCCAGAAGGAGTTCAGGAAATTCCAATGACCTGAGGGGTAAAATCCTTCGGATCAAAGTCAAAGAGGACGGTACTTATGAAATTCCCGAAGGCAATCTGTATCCAAAAGGAACGGAGGGCACCCGACCGGAAATCTACGTCCAAGGAAACAGAAATCCTTACAGGATTAGTATAGATCAGAAAAACGGATTCCTTTATTGGGGAGAAGTTGGGCCGGATGCCAATATGGACAGTTTGGACAACAGGGGCCCACGTGGCTACGATGAAGTCAACCAGGCAAGAAAAGCCGGGAATTTTGGCTGGCCGTACTTTGTGGGAGACAATTACGGTTATTTTGATTACGATTATGAAACCGGAACATCCACCAAGGCTTTCGATCCTGCAAAACCTGTCAACACCTCACTGAACAATACCGGTATCAAAGATTTGCCAAAGGCAGAACCTGCATTTATCTGGTATCCTTATGGTGCTTCAGAAGAATTCCCACAACTGGGCACAGGCGGAAGAAACGCCATGGCAGGTCCGGTGTATTACACCGATATGTTTCCCAAAGAAACCCGATATCCGGACTACTACAATGGAAAATTCTTTATGTATGATTGGATAAGGGGTTGGATCAAAGTAGTCACCATGCAGCCAAATGGCGATTTCGACAAGATGGATCCCTTTATGTCCACCACCAAATTCAATGCATTGATGGACATGGAAGTTGGCTCGGACGGAAAAATCTACGTCTTGGAATATGGCAATGGTTGGTTTACCAAAAATGCGGATTCCGGGCTCTCCAGAATTGATTTCAACGATGGAAACAGAACTCCGGTGGTACAGAAAATAACCGTGGACAAAACCTCAGGTGCCTTGCCTTTTACGGCGGTCTTCAAGGTGGACGCCAGCGATCCTGAGAATGATCCCCTGACTTTTGTCTGGGACTTGGGCAATGGCGAAACGGTCACGACTTCCGAACCCGAATTGAAACATACCTTCAATGCACTTGGGGATTACGATGTACAGGTGCAGGTAAGCGATCCAGGAAAGCTATCTGCAAAGAGCAATCTGGTTTCAGTCTATGCGGGCAACATTGCTCCAATTGTCAATATCCAGGTTGAAGGCAACCAAACCTTTTATTTCGCCAACAAACCAGTTTCCTACACCATCACGGTCACGGATCCGGATGATGCAGAGGTTGGGAAAGATCTTTCCTCCTTGTTTGTATCTGCGGATTACATCTCGGGAGTGGACATGGCAGAAGCTTCCCAAGGCCATCTCATCATGACCGAAGCGATGACAGGCAAAAGCCTGATGGGTTCACTGACCTGCAAGACTTGCCACAAAGACGACGAGGCTTCCATAGGGCCCTCCTTCACAGAAGTGGCCAGAAAATACAGAAGAAACCCAAATGCGGTGGATTATCTCGTCAATAAAATCCAAAAAGGAGGCGGAGGGATCTGGGGAGAAACTGTCATGCCAGCCAACCCGGAATTGAAAAATGATGACGGCCGTAAGATCGCTGCTTACATCCTTTCCTTGGGCAGAAGGGGAGAAACTCTCCCATCTTTGCCAGCCAAAGGAACCGTAAAACCAACCCTGGACAAAGCGCCAAGCGACAATGGCGTGTTGATCCTTTCTGCCAGCTTTACCGATCGAGGTGGGGAAAACATCAAGCCACTGACCGGAAACAGTTCACTGGGTCTGAGAAACAGCAAGATGGGAATGGACCAAGCCAGCAAGATGGAAGGATATTCCGCAATGTCCTACAATGGACAGACTTTGTTGCTGGTTCCGGCACAAGAGGCGCATTTTGGCCTACCTGCCATGGACCTTACTTCGGTTTCCTCAATAGACATCATAGGTGGAGGTCAGAAGCCGACCGAGCATGGTTTTGTGGTCGAATTGAGACTGGATACGCCTGATGGCAAAAAAATCGGGGAATCTCTATTCAAAGTTGGTGGCCCAGGAGCTGGCGGCTTTTTTGGCGGAATGGCATCCATTGCCATTGAGCCGATAACAGATGGGAAAAAGCATGAACTTTTCGTGGTGACCCGACCTGCCAATGCGCAGGAAACCGGAACTGCAGCGCTGATGTCAGTGGAACTGAAAGCAAAGTAAGATTCCCCCGATAAATGCCTCCAAACGACGTATTTATCAGGAATTTGTCAATAGATTGTATATAAGAAAAGCCCCACCGATAAGTCGGTGGGGCTTTTCTGCTTTGGAGTGTTTGGTTCTCATCGTTGTAACTCCCGAAATGGTGATCGGGGGATTTGAAAATCTGCTGGCCTGTAAAGGTGGCGACTATTTTGAAAGCCCGATCTAATCTTTACGCCCAAAGGATTGGCACTTTTCGAGCTGAAAACAATTGGGTTTTAAGCTCGGTTTTACCGGCAGAATTCCTAGCGAAGGGGTGAGAAAGGAAGTGCTTTCAGGTAAACCGATTCCACTTTTTCGACGATCTTTCCGTTTTCCTCAGAGGCATCCCTGACCCTGATCCATTCCGGATCGCTACCAAAGGCGGTAAAGGATGCTTTGGCAGCAGCCTCATCTTTATGGGCAAGGAGATAGACCAGTTTGGCTTGTGCGCCATCCTTCTCCACGGTGTACCAGTAGATTACATTGAGCATCCCGTGTTTTTCGAACAGCTCTCGGGTATGGTCCCTGAATCTGGCATTGATCGCGTCCAACTTTCCCGGCAAGCAATGGTAGGTTCTCAGTTCAAATATTTTTGGTGCCTGAGGGGAGAGTTTGCTGATTTCAGTTGAGAGTTCCGAAGCATCCGACATGAATACTTGATCCACTTTTGTCACCAAAGGACCATTGGCTTCTGAGGCTTTATAGGCTTTTTGCCATTCGGGATCATTGGCAAACTTGTTCCACAAAACGTCTCTGGATTCCTGGTTGGGATAGGCCAGGATAAAGGTTAGCGTGTAGTTATTTTGGTCCGTAGGAATAAAATAACCGACATTTTCTATTCCGTTTTTGGCGAACAATTTCAATGTATGGTCCTGAAAGCGTTTGATCAGGTCCGGCCTTTTGCCCTCGGGGGAATGATAGGTCCGCATTTCATAGTAGCGCGATTGCTGGGCTTCTGCGGTGAAGGCAAAGGCCAAAAGGCAAAATAGGAACAATAGGGAAAGCTTTTTCATTTAATAGGGGTTAGTTTGAGTAGATGGTTTAATTAGAAATGTCGTTTTTCCCGCCATCCCAAAAAGGCGGAATACCCAAGTACCACCGCAATGATCAAAAGACCGAAGGTTTCCCGGGCTTCCTCCATTTGGGGTGTTTTCATGGTGAGGTCTTTCTGTTCCAATTCCTGGCTGATCCATCCTGAAACAGATTCCGGGAAATAGTAAAGCGCACCAATAATACAGGCCAGGATAGCGATGGAAAGGGGAATGAGGGGATGCTTTCCACGGACAGCAAGTCCTGTAAATACCATGGCCGCCACATAAATGCTCACCCAGATTTCGGGGTCCGGATCATTGAGTTGGAAGTAGGCGAAGAGCAGGAAGATCAGGGTCCAAAAAATAAAGAAGTATTTTGGGAAGGCATGCATGGGTTTTGGGCTTGGGTATGTATTACTGGCAAATTGATATGTATAAATCTGGGCGAAATCCCCGTATCAATCAAGGTTTTCTTTTCTGAATTTTCTGCTATCTGTTTTTCCAAACGTCCGGATTTCGGAAAGTATTGAACACAGCGCTAACGATGATCAACTCCTTTTTTTGATCCACCGTGTAATGGATCATAAAGGGGAACCTTTTCAAGGGCAGACATCTGGTTTGGTCGTATCTGATTTGGAAAAATGACAAGTATTTTAATTTTTCAAACCCATCTTTTACTTCAAGATGAAACTCTTTTCCAAGGCCTTTTCTCTGTTTATTGTACCAATCGACACCTTCTTGAATATCTTGGTAGGCTTCACTATTGATTTGAATTTTGAAATATTTCATTCCAACTTAAAAGTATCTTTGACGTCTTCCCAATTCAATAGGATTTCCGGATTTTCTTCCGATTTTCTAATTCTCTCCCTTACAATCTCCTTATGCGCCTCAGGGATTTCGAAATCATCGGATTTTTCCAATCCCAACTGTTCAAACAGTTCCATAAAGAAATCATATTTGTCATCAGGGATTCTCAAGGTCACCTCTCTCATGGCTTTGTTGGTTTGATCGAAGTACAAGATAAGCAAAAATTTGATTCAAAGGATTTGGGTGAGGAGCGATCACTTTGTTTTCAGCCCTAAAAGGTTTCAATAAGATTGGAGGTTAAAATCCCTACATTTATGGTGATTTGAATCCAATAAAATCGGTTGAGAAGGTTTCATTTTCTGACCACTTAAAAAAAAATCTAATTCCACCCAGCTTTAAATCCTTCAACAAAAGCCTCCCAATTACGGACTAGATAAGCCAAATAAAAGAACAATACTAGTCCAATAAAAATCAATAAATATTTTCTTTTCATCTCTTTAATAATTGATAATCAAAATGGAATTTCTGCAACAGTGCAAATGATTTTGGGTTAAAAATCTCTGTATAGTGAGTTGCTATTTTATTTATCGCATTCTAGTTTTATTTTCGATTACAAATTGTAGTCTTGATTTACTTGTAGGTGTGAATATCAAATAAACTGCAATAATAGATGCCAACCCAACATCGGAATCTGCCAACCCAAAATCAAAGAAATCCTGTCTATTTTGAAAAGGCGGGTAATGACTAGCGAGAAGAAACCCTGAGAAATATAAAGTCACAATTTTTAAATAATGTTAAAATATGGGCCCATATAATATCGTTTTGGACATGATGATTTTTCCTTAAATTTTTTTTATATAAAGATTGATGCTTATCCTTATTTAAATAAGGAAAGCATCAATCTTTTTGTTAAATCAACCCGTAGGCCTGGAATTTGGGCCGTGTAATGCCGATTCGTGTGCTGGGGTTGCATCCTAATTTCTCTCAATTGGTTTGTATCAGTTCTGAATCGCTCAAATTTTCTAAATTTTCCCCATTAATTCGTTCTGTTATCAGTTACTTTTTCAAATTCTCTGAGATAATTAAATCAAAAATCAACCCTAATTATAAACTCCCTTTTTTTCAACAGGTGGCTTACCATGAATTCCTCTTTTAAAATTCTCCCAATCATTGAAGATCGATATTGAAATAAGTAAGGAAACTATGATTATTAAAAACGAGATGATTTTCTTATTCATGATAGATATGGTTAAAATTAACACTTTATTGAATCCCTTAATTCTTTCCTTTTCAAATTCATTCAAACCTATAAACTTTTCCATAATCTAAACACATTTCCATTCTCCCCCAATCTTTTCCGGGCATCGGGTGCTTCCAATCTCGCTCTAGCAAAGCGAATTAGCTAGCGGGGTGATTTGTTTTTGGTTATAAACTATACCGCTTGTCCCTACGGGACTTTATGGCATGGTGGCTATCCCCTTGTCATGGATTGAAATGCATGGACTAATATATCGATCAATCCTACGGAGCTGTTGGAGAATACACTATCTATCTTGATCTACACAATCTATCAAAGCGCTCGTGCCAAAGTGCCAGCGGCACGAATGATTTAGTAACGTTGGGTTTCAACCCAGCGATAGAGAAAACTGCGATTAAGCTAAAGTCCCGTAGGGACGGAAGATATCAATTTCTCACACTTCATAAAAATATACAGCTGGGATGATCAAGATAGCGTTATAAACACCATGAAAGATAATACCCCATTTCATGCCATAGTTCAACCTGACATAGCTTAGCACCAGTCCAATCAAACACTGGGCACCCACCATAAATGGCACCCAATAGAAATATTGTGCATAATCAAAGTCCGTGAAATTCATCAGATGGACTAATCCAAATAATACTGAAGAGATAAAAATACTATATTTCAAATTCGGCATCTCACCCTTGTTAACCTTATACAATAAGAAAAACAACCAAATCCATAGCAAAGCTACCGGTATCCAAACTTCACTGATCAATAATAAAGAGAGCCCTAAACCCCACCAAATAGATGATTTTTTAAAATCTAGGTGCAACCTATAAATCGGTTCTTCCAACAATGGGGCAATTACGATGGCAAGTACAGCGACAAGCCATTTATTCTTTTTCAACAGAAACTCCAGTTTATGGTCAAACTGATCCATCCCTGCCAAATCCAAAATAAATGCATAAGGAATCACAATGGCAAAAGTGATCAAAAGCAAAAAGAAGAATTCTTTACCTCTTATGTTTTCATAAGATTCCTTGTGATATGGGGATTTGAGAAAGGATTTTAGTTTGGTAAATGTTTGTGTCATTTTATTAAGACTTTCGAATGGGAAATTTCATATAGTTTAGTTTTAAGCTCGTTGTGTAGTATATTATTATTCGATTTAAAAATCTATTAAGTCAAAAATCTACCATTTGGGTTCTTATAAAATACACTATAAAAGGAAAAAGATTCCAAAACATATGAAGAAGTATTGATAGTACGATTCCCTTTTTGAAAAACACATAACAAAATAGTAGTCCGCCAAAAAATCGGGGTAAAAAAATGAAAACCAAATTCTCGATATTATCATAACTCTCAAAAAAAATCACATGTAAAATTGCAAACATAAAAGAAGATATATAAACTAACGCCAATCTTTTTATTTTAAAATCAAGCTTTAAAAGAGTGAGTAGAATCAAGAAATATGACAGGATTACAAAAAGAACTACTAAACTAATATGAAATAATGTAATTGATGCAAGTATGGAAAATAATAGGTTTTTAAACCTTAAATCATTGTGATATCGAAAAACAATTTCCTCTAGTATAGGTGCCAGAAAAACAACATTGATAAAAATTTTAAAGTAATTGTCTCCAGTAAATACCGGGCTTCCATTGTTGTTTTTTAGGTTGAAAAATATTAATTGAAATATTATAAAGAACAAAAATAGAAACCATTTAAATGCATATGCATTTAAAAAAAAGTTCTTTCTTGAAGAAACAAAATGATTTATAACCTGATCTTTGGTTATAAATTTATAAAATTCCTTGCTGAATGCTAACATTTATTATTGTATTGAAAATTTATATATTTCATATTTACTATATTGATTTTCTAAATATGAAATCACAAAAAAAATTTTTAATTTTCAACCATTTTTGTTTTAGAAAACAATTCAAAAATTGGGACAATAAATCAATTTGTAGATCTAATGCCCCAATTTATAACATCAAAATATTGTCTTTATTACGTCAACTGTACAATCTGCCAGCCAGACTACGCAAGCGGCAGTTACTGCAACAAATTCTGCTGCAAAATAACCAGCTTTTTTGGCAAAAGATACCTCGCCACCATTAATGCTAATTAATTCGAAATTGTTTAACTCTTTCATGTTTCTATTAATTTTGGTATTTGATATTATTAAATGCTCGCTCGAAAGCTGGACCTATATTTTCCGCAAATCCACTACCAAACTCATACACTGCTTCTGTTATCCATAGTGGTCCTGTTAAAATCCATCCCCCATCAACCTCCACCATCTCCTCAAAACTCAACTCTTTTAAATTATTCATAATCTAATTAAATTTTCATTCCCCCCCAATCTTTTCCGGGCATCGGGTGCTCCCAATCTCGCTCTAGCAAACCGAATTAGCTAGCATGTTGATTTGCTGATTGATCATAAACCAAAGAAAAGATAGTTCCGTCTAATAATTTAGACGCTGGAAGATAATTTGAAATTTTTCCAGCGGAGATCTTTCGTATTTCATCTGATCCAAGAACCTTTAGAGAAAACACCACAGATACACCATTACAATTTTCATAAACAAATGAATTTGATCGCTTTGAAAACCTAATCTCAACCCCCTCATCTCTCAATTCATCCAGCATCAAATACAACTTTGCTCTACTTACCCCCAACCTCTCTGCAAATTCTTCTGGACTTCCAGTTCGCTGTTCCTTTACCAATTTGTTCAGCAGCTGCAATCTCTCTATTTGTTTGATAAATTCCATGGTCTAGTTAATTTAGTTATTGGTTGATCAGTTGAATTGGTTAAAAGGTTAGAAAATTGTAAGGTTAGAAGGTGAGGCTGACGAAGGCTGGCATTGTAGATAAATTTGGACTTCACACTTATCCTTGAATCATATACCTCGACAGTGTTTTGGATGATTGAAGCCGGGAAAATTTTGTCGCTCATAAAAAGTGAATTTTATAATTTTAAAAACCGATTAAATTTAAAAAGGAAAACCTTGAACTGTGATCAGGGCAATCAGGAAAAATTTGCTGTCCTAACCCAAATCGTAAATTGCCAAACAAACGGTTCCCCGCATGAGCCCCATTTCCAACCGTAAAGGGGGCGCAAATAATTTCCAAAGCACAGTCTGTCAGAAGTTCAGACAAATGCAGAGAACTAGGTTTAAATAATACTATAAATCAATAAAAAAGCTTAAGTCTAAATGCTTGGGTAAAAAAATTATAATCCGAAAAAATTAATTTTCAAAATCCGCTTTCTTGGAAACCTAAGGAATTAAATGATATTGCGCTTTTTGGGGGTTGTTTTTCAGAATTTTATTTTAAAAAAGTAGTTCAAGCGGTGACTAAAAAAAATAATATTCGGTTTGCGTTCAAAAAATAGCGGGTTTCCCCTCTTTTTAAAATATTAAAAAATAGTTGAATACTTTATGTTCTTTTGAGATGGGACGCTGTTAAATAATGAGTTAAGTAAAAGCAACAGAAACATACCGAAACCGCTCCTTTCCCATCTCCGTATTCAAATCCCACTTGCTCAGACCAATACCACCTTCAAGCTTCTCGCTCCTTGCGCACCGATGACCAGGGATTGCTCAATATCCGCCGTTTTGGAAGGGCCTGCGATAAAGACGCCAAATCCCGAGTGGTTGTTGTCCATCCTTTCATAGGCGGCGTGCATGTTGCCCAGTAGGTTGTCGATGGACAAAACCACGATCAGGTGATCCGTGATAAAGGGCAAAACCCGATGGATAAGATCTTCTTCCTCAAACCAAATCGCTCCGTTTTCGGCAACGCCAAATTGTCCCTGGACTATCGCAAGGTCCAAATCATTCAGCGCATGCGGATCTTGTGGAAGCTTAAAGGTGTTGAATTTTCGATAAGCCTCGATCGGGGAATATCTTTTTGGGAAATCAGCCGATGCCATGATTTCCATAAAACCTTCCTGCGTCAGGATTTCACCTTTGTTGGAAAGGATGGCCTCGCAAAAAGTTTTCTTCAAATCTGCCGGATGTGCGAATTCACCAATGGTGGGCAAGGGGATTTCAGTCCTTTTGACGGCCCTGATTTTCGAAAGGATATTGTCTTTGGAGTTGTTCATTTTCTGTTTTTTTCGTACCAATTCCTAAAGGATTCCTTTGGCAATTCGGGTAAATCCCTTCCTTTTCCCCAAGTGTTCAGGCCACTGTAAGTCACGCTTTCAGGCAGGATCTTTAAGGCGCCCCGCATCATTGCCCCCGAAACGTGATAAGCAAATGGGACGGAAAAAATACCGTTGGCGATCTTCATCGCGATGCTCTTTCCATTTAAGGCAGACTGGGACTTGGTGATTTCCTGGCGCCACTC
Organism: Rhodonellum psychrophilum GCM71 = DSM 17998; assembly: GCF_000381545.1. GTDB lineage: Bacteria > Bacteroidota > Bacteroidia > Cytophagales > Cyclobacteriaceae > Rhodonellum > Rhodonellum psychrophilum. Next base: position 51,422 of record NZ_KB906676.1, read on the forward strand.
ATAGAGTTGCTCGTGGATGTTGATCTTGACGGGGCATACATCGGTACAGCTGCCGCAAAGTGTCGAGGCAAAAGGCAGTGAGCTGTGTTTTTGCAGGTCGATGCCCGGGGAAAGTATGGATCCTATCGGTCCGGGAACCGTGCTTTTGTAACTGAAACCGCCACTTCGGCGGTAAATGGGGCAGGTATTCATACAGGCGCCACAGCGGATACATTTCAGGGAATTCCTGAATTTTTCCCGGCCGAGTTGTGCCGTCCGGCCATTGTCCACCAAGATGAGGTGGATTTCTTTTCCCACTGCAGGACTTCTGAAATGGGAATTGTAATTGGTGATGCTCTGTCCTGTGGCCGATCTGGCCAATAAGCGCAGGAATACGCCGAGATGTTCCCTTTTCGGAATGATTTTTTCAATGCCCATGCAGGCGATATGGACATCGGCCAAATGTACGCCCATATCCGCATTGCCTTCGTTGGTGCAGACAACGAATTCACCTGTCTCGGCGACACCGAAATTCACCCCGGTGACCGCCACTTTGGCGCCTAAAAATTTTCCCCGAAGATGGACTCTCGCCGCTTGGGTCAAGTAAGTCGGATCGTCGTTTCCTTTTTCCGTTTGGAGTTTTTCATGGAAAATGTCCGATATCTGGCCTTTTTTAAGGTGAATGGCGGGGAGCACGATATGGCTCGGGGCCTGGTTCAAAAACTGAACAATCCTTTCTCCCAAATCTGTATCCACGACTTCGACGCCGTTTTTTTCCAAAAAAGGATTCAAATGACATTCTTCGGTCAAAATCGATTTGCTTTTGACGATCGCTTTGCATTTTTTATTCTTCAGGATTTCCAAGACAATCTTGTTGTGCTCTTGAGCATCCTTCGCCCAATGTACTTGGATGCCGTTTGCCACCGCATTTTTCTCAAATGCCTCCAAATATACTTCCAGTTGGGAAAGGACATTGTCCTTTATCTGGGAAGCCAATTCTCTCAGCTCTTCCCATTCAGGGACGGTTTTGGAGACTTTGTCGCGCTTGTCTCTCACAAACCAAAGGGTCTCGTCATGCCACTTGGAGGTGGCTTTGTCCTTGAGAAATGCTTCTGCTTCGACGGGATGGCTCATGATAAGGCTTCGTTTAGGATTTCACAAACGTGTTTGAATTGGAGATCTTGTTTGTTTCTTTTCGCAATTCCCTGAAGATGCATCAGGCAGGACATATCCGCTCCAGCCATGATTTCGACGCGATGCCCAAGGTGATCGGCGATGCGGTCTTTTCCCATTTGGATGGACAAGGCCTCTTCGGTGACGGCAAAAGTCCCGCCGAATCCACAGCACTCGTCCGGTCGGGTCAGTTCCACCCATTCGATGCCTTCAAGTTGCGTCAACAGCTGTTTTGCCTTCCCAAAAGGAGCTTCATTGAGCTCCGAGGAGGAGGAAAGTCTCAGGCCTCTTTGTCCATGACAACTGGAATGGTAACCGACCTTGTGGGGATATTTCCCTTCTATTTTGGGAATTTTCAGTACGTCCACGATAAATTGCGTCACTTCAAAAATCTTGTCATGCAGTTCCTTTTGATCCTTCTCCAAACCAGGAACCTGGGGAGAATGTTCTTTGACATGCAGTACACAGCTGCCGGAAGGGGCCACGACATAATCATAATCTTTGAAGGTGCGGATAAAATGGGCAGTGGTGCCCAAAGTGTCTCTTTCAAAACCTGCATTGGCCATGGGTTGCCCACAACAGGTCTGTCCCATGGGATAGGTCACGTTGCAACCCAATTTTTCCAATAGTTCCAAAGTCGAAATGGCTACCTGAGGATAGAATTGATCCACATAGCAGGGGATAAAAAGGGCGATTTTTTTATTTTGCACCATAAATTTTAGACAGAAGTCTGGAATAAATGAAATTGGTGGATATTGATGGTCAACGCATCCGCCGGCTTAGGTAAAGATGGATTGATCTTTTTCTGAAACCAAATATAGAAATCCAAATAGATCCCAATTCAAATGAATCAAAATGCCAGTCTTTGGGACTTCAGGTATAAAAATAAAGAAAACTAATTGAATGGATATCCTGTACTGTCATGTGTTTTTGGTTTGGGGATAATTAAGATTTGAAGTCAGCGTGGACGAATGTAGAATCCCGAAAATTGGTGGTTGGATCAGTAGGCTTTCATTCGGAATTATTCTAGATTCCAACGAATCCCTCAAAATCCTTTTTGCTGACCACAGCCGTTTGGTGCTCCGAATAGGCTTGGAGAAAGGATGCGGGGAACCTCACTTTTTGCTCTTTCCACTTGATTGCGAAGGCATGAAGAATCCCATCCTCTTCTTCAATATAATCGATCTCGGCCCTGTCATGGGTTCTCCAAAAATGGGTATTGACAAACCTTCCGTTATATTGGTTTTGTTTCAATCTTTCCGAAATCAGAAAATTCTCCCACAAAGCCCCTTTGTCCTGTCGCATTTCTGGTTGTGAGAAATTACTGATCAGCACATTCCGGATTCCGTTATCATAGAAATAATACTTCTTACTCTTCTTGATTTCATTTCTCAGGTTGCGGCAGAATGCAGGAAGTTTGAAAATGACAAAGGCTTTTTCCAACAAATCCAGGTATTTTTCCACCGTCAGGGTATCGATATTGCCGATAGTCTGGGCCAATTCATGGTAACTGACCTCACTGCCAACCTGGAATGCCAGAGCACGCAAGAGTTTGTCGATATGGCTTGGTTTTCGGATGTTGTCCAACTGCAAAACATCCTTGTACAGATAGCTTTGTGCGATTTCTACCAAGATTTCCTTTTCATTTCCAGGGTTATTGATGACTTCGGGATAGCACCCATAGATCAACCGTGTGTCCAATAGTCTTTTGGCTTCCATTATTGAGGTATGGTTTACTGTTTCTTTGAAGCTGATTGGATAAAGATGGAAAGTGTTTTTTCTACCGGTCAGCGGTTCTGCAGTTTGGTTTTGAAGGTCAAAAGCGGAAGATCCGGTAGCGATGATTTGAATGTCAGGCCAATTGTCAAAAATAAGTTTGAGCTTCTTTCCGATATCCGGAATCTGCTGCGCTTCGTCAATGATGACCAAATTGTGGTTGGCACCGATAAGCCGGATCAATTGGGTGCTGGTGGAAGCAGAAGAAAATGCCTCCAGAATATCCGCTTCATCGGCATTGAACCAAACGGAAGGCGTATTCAATTGCTTGACAGTTTCCTTAAGCAGTGTGGTTTTTCCAACTTGACGCGGACCCAAAAGCAGTATGGTTTTGCCCTTGAAGCAGGAAGAAACAAGCTTTTCCAAGATTGATTTTTGAATCATCTTTTGCTTAATTTTGATTCAAGACACTGAATTTTTAGATTGTAATCTAAAAAATAGGCCTAATATTTAGATCGTAATCTAAATATTAGGCCTAAAATTTTGATTTGGGATCGGTTTGACTCACCAACCCGAGTGAAGGTTTTGTCTATTTTGAAAAAAGATATGTCTGATTTATGAAGATTTTATTTTTGAGATAAATGTCTCTTATCTTTAAGTTTCTCAAGTATTTGCTTTAAAGCTGTTGAAAATAATTTTGTTAAGTCCGGAATATTGGATTCCAAGAGAAAAATATTTGGCCCATCCCTATGGGATTTTACTAAAGAGTAACCCTAATTTCCGGGGATTTAAAATCCCGGGTTAAGATTTCTGGCATCGCTATGCGATTGAAAAAATGATACTTACCGACAAAAAGCCGTAGGCTTGAATCAACTCTTAACCCCACAATTCATTGTGGGGAGAGGAGAAAACAATCTCTCAATAAAAGTGCCAGCGGCACGACAGAAATTCCCCCTAAAAGATCAATGTGAGAAGAGGCCATTGCAATCTCACCGTTTTCGAAAAGACAAATAAACTTGCAGATAAATAAGTTGTTTTACCGTTTGGCGATACGGTTTAAAAACATATACATGCATAAAAGAGAATATCCATTTCAGGATAAATTCCCTCCTAAAATTCTATTCCCTTTTCGTCCACCAACATCGCCGCCCCTTGTGCCGATCCCAAAGCAAAATCCGTGGTTTCTATCTTGATTTCGGGGAGCTTGTCCCGCAGCATTTCCACAAAAATTTCATTTGCATTGAAGCCGCCATCGATGAAAAGTTTTTTGACATCGGAGCCTTTGAGGACGAGATTCAGCGAAGCGACCTGGAGATCGGTGAGTTCATGTAAAAAGCAATAATAGGCCTCTTCAAAATCCCCAAAAGTTTCCAATTGGGTTTGGCTTGCTTGGCTGATATCGAATAGCTCGGGTTTGAGATAGGCAAACTGAAACCTTTTCCCCGGATGGGATTTTGCTTTTTGATAGAGGTTTTTGTCAAAGGAAAGCTCCTTGTAATATCCTTTTTCCAAACCAAAATGCGCATAAAGCCATTCGATTTGCACCTTGTGTTCTTCCCCGATAAACAACCTGCTGATTTTAATGGCTTGTCCATTCATGCCGATAAAATGGAGGCAATCCTGCTTGAGTTCTTCCAGGGTGAGGGCTGACGAATTGAAAGGATTGATACTGATCGCCCAGGTTCCGGTGGAAATAAGGATAAAGGGTTCATCATTGCTTTTTAAATAGGGAATAAGGGCAGCGGAGGAATCGTGCACGCCCACGCCAACGGTGACGGGATGATTCGCCATCTCGATCGAATAGGTGTGTGTCGTTTTCACCACTTCGGGCAGGACTTTCAAGATTTCCTCTTCCTTCAGCCAATGGTGGTAATCGTTTTTCGAAAAATCCCAAAGCGCCGTATGACAACCAATGCTGGTGTAATCCGAGATTGCTTTCCCGGTAAACAAATAGCTGAAATACTGGGGGAGATGGAGAGAATGCCGGATTTTCCCGAAAATTTCCGGTTTCCGGTATTTGAGCCAATACAGTTGCAGGCCGGAATTCAGCATTCCGAGAGAAGGGGAGGAGGTGGCGGTACAAAAGGCTTGTTTCCCCCCGTATTTTCTGTAAAATTCCGCCAATAAATCCTCGGGAAATTCTTTCAGATAATTGTACAAAGGGGCGACGGTTTTGCCACTTTCGTCCAAGTGAACCAAGGAGGCACCGTATGCACTAAAATTCAGTTTTTGGATCAAAAACTCAGGTAGGGAAAGGGCATGTTCCAAAGTTTCCTTGACCCAGGAAGTCAGGGTTTCCAAAGGTTCACAGGGATCACCATCTTCGTCAGTTTCATATTCCAGACGGTGATAGACCCGGTAGACTTCCTTCAGGTTTTCATCGAAGAGAAAGAATTTCTTGTTCGTCTTCCCGATATCAAAAATGGCGGTGACTTTGGTTTTTCCCATGTTACAAGCCCGTGGCTTTGGTTTTGGATCCCCTTTCTTTGATCAGCTGCTCGCGGATGCCCAATTTTCGGTAAGCTTCCAGCGCGTTGATGGCGCCACCGGATTGTCGGATGGCCTCGTTCACCAAGGGGCGTACATCCGTGCGGAAGGCATCCTGTAGGATTTCCTGTGCTGCGGCGACATCATGGTTTTCCTGTGCGGATTTCAGTTGTTCATTGTCCACCAACAAAGCTTGGGTAAATGACATTTTGATCGCTTGCACAGACTGGAGTAAATCCTCCATGGGATCTTTCAGGTTGTGGCTCGCATCGATCATCCAGGCTGGATTGGGATTTTGGGTTTCCGTAAATCCAGCAATCAATTCTGTGAAAATCAAAAACAGCTGATAAGGTTTGATGCTTCCTACGGTGAGGTCATCGTCGCCATACTTGGAATCATTGAAGTGAAATCCCCCCAGTTTTCCTTCGGTCATCAAAGTGGACACGATCTGTTCAATATTGGTATTGGGCAGATGATGGCCAAGGTCCACCAAGGTAAATGCCTTTGGCCCCAGTTTATTTGCCAAGAGAAAAGAAGTTCCCCAGTCCTGGATCACGGTACTGTAGAAATTGGGCTCGTAAGGTTTGTATTCGACCAGCATTTTCCAGTCTTCCGGCAAGCCTTTGTAGATTTCGCGGAGGGATTGAAAGGTGTTGTCCAGTGATTTTCTGAAACTGTTTTGGCCGGGGAAACTGCTGCCGTCGGCAAGCCAAACGGTGAGTGCTTTTGAGCCCAGCTTTTTTCCGATTTCGATCACTTCGAGATTGTGCTGGACGGCAAGTTCCCGAACTGCCAGCGTGTCATTGGCAAGGGAGCCAAATTTGTAGGATTGGGATTGTCCGTCTTGGTCTTGGAAGGTGTTCGAATTCACGGCGTCGAAGCCGATCCCAACCGACTGCGCCACTGCCTTTATCGCTTCGTAATCTTCCGGAATATCCCAGGGAATGTGCAGGGAGACTGCATTGCTGGATTTGTTCAGTGCATGGATAATGCCTACATCCTGGATTTTTTGGGTCAGGGTGGCAGGTTCTCCTCCTCCCGAAAATCTCCCAAAACGGGTTCCTCCAGTCCCCAAAGCCCAACTGGGAATGGCGATCTGTAAATCCTGGATCTTTTGAAGGAGGGAAGGGACGTTCAATCCCTTTTTTTCCAGGCTTTCGGCCAAAAAATCAAACTGTCTTTTTTGCTCCTTTTCCAAGGGGGCATTGTAATCCTGTATGTGGTCGGAGCTTGTTTTCATTTTTGGTTTTATTGTTTGTGATTCCCTGCAAGGCTTCCTGAAAATGGTTTAGTCCAATGGTAACTATCCGCATTTTTGGCCAGCGGGTTAAATTAAAGCTGTCTTCTATCCGGTTTTCTGATCAGTTCGGTCCAAGGGCTTAGAAAAAAACCTTCCAGGGGTTTGAATCAAACGATTTCAAATTGGAAATGTGTTTGAACCTGGAAGGTCTTCCGGTATGGAGGTTTAAGGATTTGAGCGATTATCTTACAAATGCGGCGGCGACTCCGCCATCCACATTGAGTATATTTCCGGTGCTTTTGGAAAGTGAGCCTCCCACAAAGGCAAACACACCATTGGCGATGTCTTCGGTGGAGATGATTTCATTGAGCAAGGTCCTTTTGGCATAATGTCCAGGCAATTCTTCGACTGAAATCCCGTAGGCTTTCGCTCTTCCGGCTGCCCATGTGCCTTCCCAAATTTTGGATCCTTCGATTACGGCATCTGGGTTGACCACGTTCACCCGGATTTTGTCAGGGCCCAATTCAGCGGCCAGCAATCTGGACATGTGTACCTGAGCGGCTTTGGCAGTTCCGTAGCCCACATTGTTAGGTCCGGAAACCAAGGCGTTTTTGCTGGCGATGTTGATGATGTCCCCGCCCAATGCCTGGGCACGGAGGATTTTTACCCCTTCCTTGGAAACCAAGAATTGTCCTTTGACAAGGACATCGTTGAGAAGATCCCAGTCGGCTTCAGAGGTTTCCGGCAATGGCTTGCTGATCGCCAAACCCGCACAATTGATGACGATATCGACTCCTCCAAAAGCTAAATTTGCAGCTTTGAATGCAGAGGCGATGGAGCTTTGGTCCAAGACATTCAATGGAGCCTGAATGGCGGTGTCTTTGCCGAAATCCTTCACGGATTCTTTCAGTCTGTCTGCATCCAAATCGGTCAAAACCACACAAGCACCCTCAGCAGCCAATTTGTCTGCGATGGCTTTCCCTATTCCACCCGCGCTTCCGGTGATCAAAGCCACTTTTCTGGACATGGGTTTTTCTTTCGGCATTCTCTGCAGTTTTGCTTCTTCAAGCAACCAGTATTCGATGTCAAATGCCTCTTGCAAAGGCAAAGGAACATACTCGGAAACGGCCTCTGCCCCGCGCATCACATTGATTGCATTGATGTAGAATTCGCTCGCAACCCGTGAAGTCTGTTTGTCCTTGGCATAGGAAAACAAGCCCACTCCCGGCCAAAGGATGATCACTGGATTGGCATCCCGAATCGCAGGGCTATTGTCTCTTTTGTGTGTTTCGTAGTATTCCTGATAAGACAATCTGTAATCATCGAAGAGTTTGCCGATGTGCAATTTCAGGGAACTGAGATCTGTCAAATCGTGGTCGGCAGAAATGTCCAGCACTAAAGGTCTGATTTTGGTTCTCAGGAAATGATCCGGGCAGCTGGTTCCCAAAGGAGCGAGTTTGTCAAGGTCATTGGAGTTGATAAATTGCAGGACGGTTTCAGAATCACTGAACGTTCCGATCATCCTTTTGTAGCTCGAAGCCAAACCCCTCAACAAAGGGGCGATGGCCGCAGCTTGATCTTTTCTTTTTTCGGGTTCAAGCGAATCGATTTTCTGTCCTCCGAAAACCGGTCTTTTTTTACCGTAATTTTCTTCCAGATAAGTGGAGGCTTTTTCAATGACTTCGAGGCTGTTGACATAGCACTCATGGGCGGTGTCTCCCCAAGTGAACAAACCGTGGCCACCCAACATGATGCCTCGGATTCCCGGATTTTCATCCAATGCTGCTTTCAATTGGAGACCAAGGTCGAAACCCGGTTTTTGCCAAGGTACCCAGGCGATCTGGCCATCAAAAAGTTCTTGGGTGATTTTTTCTCCTTCTTTAGAGGCAGCAATCGCGATGGCTGCGTCTGGATGAAGGTGGTCAATATGCTTGAAGGGCAAGAAAGAATGCAAAGGCGTGTCAATGGAAGGTGCCTTGGAGTCCAAGTCATAGATACAATGATAAAAAAGGCCTACCATTTCATCTTCAAATTCGATGCCTCTATAGATGTTTTTCAGTGCCCTGAGTTTGTCTACATAGAGCCCCGCCAAACCGGATTTTGTCAAGGTGCCGATGTCGCCACCGGAGCCTTTCACCCACATGATTTCCACGTCCTGACCCGATAGGGGATCTTTTTCAATGGTTTTGCAGCTGGTATTTCCGCCACCATAATTGGTGATCCTAAGGTCTGCGCCCAGGATGTTGGATCTGTATATCAAAAGGGCAACTTGATCGTCGCCCAGAGAATTTGCTTTTTCGTCGTCCCATAGGTAAGAGACATGGTTATAGGTTTTGTTCAAAACTGCCATAATTTAAAAGGTCTAATGATAAGGGGAAATTACAGAATTATTTATTTTGCACTGTCCTGTTCTGTACTGATCGTTTTGCGTCAGTTGGTGATTTTTAAAACTATTTTTTGAAGTGATTTTTTGCTGAAATTTACCCAAAGCAGACTTTTTTCTTGGTCAAATGCCCATCCTTCAACACCTTGGGAAAGGTCTTCAACTGGGACGGTTTTCAATTCGTTGGCCAAATTGGAGGATATTGAGGTCGGGGCTTTTGCGACATGGATTTTAAGGATATATTTTCTGGTGGGAACCTGGAATTTTCCTTCGCTGGGATTAAGGGTGATTTCAGTTTCTTTTCCTTGGGTTGATTTTTCTATTTGGGTCAAAGAAAAATTTCCTTCCAAATAAGCTTCGGAAATCCCATCATCTTCATAAAGCCCGAAACCCTCATTTTCTCCCGGAAAAATTTCCAATGTGATAGTGCCATAGGGTTTTTTGTTGTCAAATGACACCTCATCCTGCATCGGGATAATGGCTCCTGATGGGACGAATATGGGTAATTTTTCAAGTGGGGTAACGATGTTGTGGTATTTTCCGCCTTCATATTTATCACCGTTCCAGTAATCAAACCAATCTCCAATGGGAAGATAAACTGTCCTTGTGCTGGCAGATTTGGTAATTACCGGACAGACGATCATTTGCTCCCCGAAATAATATTGGTCATCAATATTGTATGTATTGTAATCCTCCTGATGATGGAGTGCCAGTGCCCGCATGATGGGCAATCCCTCTTGGTGCTGCTGAAAGGCAGTTGTATAAATATAAGGAATAAGTCGATAGCGAAGTTTGTCATATTGGGAAAAAATTTCCAATGCCTTTTCACCATAGTTCCAAGGTTCTTTGTACCCGGGGTGATCCATGCCAAACAAATGTGCTATGGGACTAAACATGCCAAATTGTACCCACCTGGAATAAAGTTCGGGGTCTGCGTCATGTTCAAATCCCCCCATATTGTGGGACCAGTAGCCTACTCCGGAAAGGCCCATATTGATACCCGCCTTGATGACGGGTGCGAAATACTGCCATTCGCTTGGCCAATCTCCCGCCCAAATAAAAGGATAGCGTTGGATACCCGCATATCCCTCACGGGTGTGGTTCATCCCTCTCATCTGATTATGCTTCTTGAATTTTTCAAATGGGGCTTTTGCGTAAGCAACTGGAAAAATATTGTGCAATTTTTGAGCAGATGCTCCCGTTGGGCCTGTCTTGGTGCTTTCATTGGCTTGCCGGCCAAAGGCACTGCCCTCATCGGTTTTCAGAAACATGGCACCTACGTCGGCTATTTTTTTAACTCCATTTTCCCACCACCAGTCTACGGCTTTATTATCGAAAAAATTCACGAATTCTCCCTGATTGTTCTCTTCTGGATAAACATGGCCTGCGATCCTTGCCTGATCCAGTAAATTCAATTGGTTTCCGTTGTCAAACCTTGGTCTGACATGAAGACCCACCATATTGATGTCTAGGGCATAGAGGCTGTCAAACATGCTTTTTGGATCAAGGAAGGTTTCTCGCCATTCAAACGTAGTGGCACCACTGCCTCCATTTTTCCCAAACATTCTCCAAGTGGAATCCAAATGAAGGACATCCAAAGGAATACCCATTTCCCTGAATTTCCGGACCAATTCCACCACATATTGTGTGGAAGTCAGGTCTTCATGACCCCATGTGCCACCACTATAAGTCCCCACATGCAGCCCATGGGCAAATCTGGGCAACAAGGGAGATCTTCCCGTAAGATCCGTGTAATGAAACAGTAAACTGGGAAAGTCAGGCCCGTATATAAAGAAATAGTCCAATTCCTGTCCCTGTGCTTGAAAAGAGTAGGTTTCAGGATCACTTTTCCCCAAATCCCAATCACTGGCATAGGGAGTGTGGAAGAAAATTCCATATCCTCCTGTACTCATAAAGAATGGAACAGGTGCATAGTTGGCCTCAAGTACATTGTAAGCTCCGATAATGTGTGGCTTGAGCAATCCCCGACCCACGTTGAGTTGAATGGATTTCCCCCGTTGATCCAGAAAGTCCATTCTTTCCCCAAAACCAAAAAAATGTTCATTTGGCTGGAGCTGCTTTCTTGTGCCGATTTTGTTGTCCACTGAATACATGCCACTTCCCACCTTTTCTTCCGTGGAAATCACCTCACCCTTCTTGTTGAACACAGTTATTTGTAGGGTTTCTTTGTTGATTTTGACCCCGATTTTTTCAGTGTTGAAAATAAAATGATCGGAATGATCCTCCTTGGCGACAAAAAGGGTATTCCATTCCTGTTTTTCCAGCATAAGTGAAGATTCATTTTCAAATTGGCCATTTAAACTGGTTCTGACTCTAAATAGGTCGGGTTTGTAAAACTCCAACCGCATCGTTTTTCCCAAGGATTGAAGCGTGTGAATGTTTTGAGGTTTGGTCTGGGCATTTGAATTCCCGTAAGAAAAAGCAAGAATAAAAAGTAGCGCAATAGATCGAATTGGATGCATCTTAAATTTTTGGATGGAATTTAGGCTTAACAAATGGATGTCTATTGTCCTAAATTAATCAATGTGAATGTGAAGAGTGTCCTTTACTCTCCTGTACCGCTGGCAAGGTTCGGGATTTTTCTATCAGTATAAATCCCGAATCCATTTCAGGCTCAATTCCATCCATGAGGCTGCATTGCCATGGACATCAGGATTTCCTTTTCCATATCCGTGTCCTCCTTTTTCGAAAAGGTGGAGTTCTGTTTTCACACCGAATTTATTCAGGTTTTTGGCATATCGAATGGAATTTTCCGCAGGGACAGCTTTGTCATCCCAGGAGTGCACCAAAAATGCGGGTGGGCTGTCGGAGTCAATTTGTTTTTCGGTTGAATAAAAATCCTCCAACGGAGAATCTAATTTTTCACCCAAAAGGGTTTTTCTCGAACCCTGATGTGTGATGGCGGTATCCATACTGATGACCGGATAAATCAAGATGCTGAAATCAGGTCTTTCGTTTTTATTGGAATCAACATTGTTTTTTCCATGGACCGACAGCGACGCGGCCAAATGTCCTCCAGCGGAAAAGCCCAATACACCCACCTTTTTGTCATCGATTTTCCAGTTTTTTGCATTTGCCCTCATTTTTTTAATGGCTGCTTTGGCGTCTTCCAGCGGGACATTCCAGTGTTCGTGCAACAATTCGGGATCCGGCAACCTGTATTTCAGCACCACTGCCAAGATTCCATTGTCACTGTACCACTTTGCGATCTGATGGCCTTCATGCTGGATGGCGATAATGTAGTAGCCACCACCTGGGCAAATAAGAATGGCTTTCCCCGTCGCTTTTTCTGGATCGGGATGATAGACCGTCAGTTCGGGCAGGGCCACTTTTTGGATTCTTCCACCCTCACCGATTTGATCTTCGGAGATCAGATTTTTGGTAAAAGGGGCTTCATTGGGATATAGGGCAAGTGTTTCCACTTTTTGACCCAAAACAAGAAGTGGAGAAAGTGCCATGAGCAAGAGAACAAGCTGTTTTTTCATATCCATTGGTGTGTGATTCTTTTATTCTTCCAAAGTCTCCTCTTGTGATTTATTGAGCCATCTGGGAGCGGTCAGAAACCACAAAACGGTCCCGATAAACATCAGGGTCTTGGACAGGCTGGGTTCGATTATGCCCTGAAAAACCAAAAATGAAGGGATCAGGGTCATGGTCAGGGCAATAAATGAGAGTATTTTAAAGAGAAGAGGCATAGTTTCAGTTGGATAAAATGGTCGTAGGTTTTGATTGGCTTTTTATGCCTGTAGGGAGCGGTTTTTGGATCAATTTGCTGCTGACCACATATACCAAGACCGCTATAAACCATCCCGGAAGTCCCAAGAAGAAGATTTCAATGCCTCCGAATATATTGAGAAAGACACAGACAATCAGTGTGATGGCCCAGGTAATGGCGACAGCAGGATTGAATTTACTGTTCTTTAGCTCCGCATAATTGCTCTTCAAGCCCATTTTTTCCAATACATAGACATCAATGAAAATCACGGCTCCCAAGGGCATTAAGATCAAGCCGTAGAGGGCGACAAACTCCAACAATCTCATGACGAGCGCTGGGAAACAGGCGGCAATGGTCGTGATCAAACCCACAAAAAGCGTCACCTTCCATGTTTTCCATTTTGGATTGATGGATTGGATGGCCAGACCCGCTCTGTATAAAGTGGGATTGGCAGTGGTCCATCCAGCAATCACTACGCAAATTGCACCAGCTATGCCAGCGGCTTCATAGGCAATCGGTCCCGGCGCAAAAGTCAGGCTGTTGTTGGATTCAATCAAGAAAAGTGAATAGAGAATTCCCGATGCTATCCAGGCAATGTAATGTCCGAGGAACACTCCTGAGGCAGAAGAAAAGCCATATTGCCATTTTTTTGCATATCTCAACAAGGACATATCTGCCATCCCGATGTGCATGGCCATGTTGCAAAACCATGCAAAGAACATGACATGCCAGAATGTGAATTTGCTTTGGCCTTCTAGGGGAATGCCTGTCCATATTTTACTTTCTGCCACAGGCCAGAAATCTGCAAGGGAATTGATGCCCAATCGAGGCAATACGCCCACTGCTGCAGCGATAAAGATCATGATCATCCATGGCGCTGCAATATTGGCAAACTTAGAAACTTGATTAAAGCCAAACATGGCCACAACCGTGGTGATGGCGCCAATCGCAAATACGGTCACTACCCAGCCGAGACTGTTTGGGAGAATGTCCGTCAGGGTGGGCATGGCGATGTTGAAGGGAATCCCCACGGCTGTGGCGGAAACAGCGATCATGGCTCCGGCCAAAAAGCAGAAGAGCCCTGCATTGACCAGATTGTACACCAGAGAAAATTTACTTCCTGCGATTTTTTCCAGTTGATAATAAAGGGTGAGTCGAGTTTTCACAGAGATCTTTCCCGTGAAAAATGCCCAGCTCAAGACCGCTAGGATATTTCCGACCAAAAGACCCGTGACCAAGTCCATTGCGCTCGCACCGTGGGCGACAAAAAGAGGTCCAAGGACAAATTCGGTTCCTGCGGTATGTTCTCCCGCATAAATCCCTATGAAACTCCCCCAGCTTTTAAGTTTATTTTTTGGAATGGGCTGACGCTCATACTCATTGATGGCGTCCAACTGTTCCTTCAGGCTATTCTTCTTTTGCATTGGGATTAATCCGGGTTTGTTTGAAAGACAAATTATGAAGCATGATGCATCAAAGTGTCCTGTACATTACTGTATTCAAGAAAAAACATGAATTATACTGATCCTCGATCGATGAAATTGAAGACGTTTTTGACAATCTCGGTTTTGCGCTTTTTGATCATGTAGGCTGCCGTTTCTCCCATTACCTTAAAATCCGTGGATATCACGGTGATTCCCAGCAATTCTTTCAGTGGGGTGTCATTATAGGAGATTACGCCGATGTCTTCTCCCAATTGGTAATTTTGGTCCCGCATCTGTTTGATCAAACAGACCAAGTCATTTTCCTCGATGACGATATAGGCATCTTTCCGTTCAAGTTCCATGTCCGGATAAATGGTGGGGATGACCTCAAAATCAAATCCATGGTTTAGGCAGAATTTCTGGAACCCTATTTTGATCTCTTTGGGATAGGGGTAAACTTCATTTTCAGGATAAACCAAAATGAGTTTGTCATATTTTTTGAGCCTAGCAATTCCCTCTTTCAGTGCTTTATAGATGTCTGATTTAAAATCCTGATAAATCGAAGCCACTTCATCACCCATGGAAGGAATTAGGTTGTCCATGATTACCAATTTGTCAGACGGGATTTGTTTTAAGGCGTCAATTGCTTTTTGATTTTCATTTTGATGCTTTTGGTTTCCCTCCTTAAAATGTGGCATCACCACATAATAATCATATGCGCCCATATTTTCTTCCAAGATATTCAAAAGGATTTTTGGGTCGCAGTGATAGATTTTCAAATCAACCTTTGTACAGGAATCCATACTGTTCAAGAATGAATTGTAAATCTTGAGTTTGTAATTGCTCAGTTTATTGAGTAAAAAAAGAACCTTTGTTTGAGATTGGTCTACGGATCTGGCTACATAATAGCCTTTACCTTTGACGGATAAGATGATTTTTTGATTTTTGAGCTGATTGTAGGCCTTTTCGACCGTGTCTCGAGACAGGTAAAATTCCTCACTGATTTCATTGATGGAAGGAATTTTTTCTCCCACGACCAAGTAGCCCCGTTCGATGTTCTCCATGATGGAGTTGACGATTTGCTTGTATTTGGGGATCCGGGAATCGCATTCAATTCTGATAATATTTTCAGCTGTAATCATTTAGGGTTTATTGTTTTGTGCAATCGAAAACAATATAATTGAAAATGGGCTTAGCAGGAAATTTTGTTTAAGTTATTTTAATCCTGATGGACTGGGCTTGGCTTCATTTAGATTTTGTTTTTTGGTCATTAAAAGAATAAAATTTGTTTAAAGTGAAAATGAAAAAATAATATTGATTTATTGAAGGTTTATTCTCAAGAATCAAACAGATTGTTCCCTTTTAACTGTGCTGGTCTATCCTGTAATTTTTCTTTGAAAAAAAATCCGATAATTTTCAATTATTTGCAAATTGCGTGCAATCGATTGTTCAGATTCTCCTTGTCCTCTTTATTCCATACCAAGGGATATGATTTTCACCGGTCCCGAAATTCCCGAAGGCATCACTTTCCAATCTGAGGCATCAAAGGATTTGTAGTCGATATTGACAAAGTTGATTTCATGGTAGTTTCTCCAGGAGATTTCCTGTTGGTCCAGATACCGGATATGGTTGGCCATCAAATTTGCGACTTCGATGCGGATGTTGTTTTGACCGGATTTGAGATGATCACCGATGTCCAACCTGAACGGAAGACTCCAAACCTGGCCTGCATATCGGTCGTTGATCCAAACTTTTGCGCTTTCATGGATAGTATCGAAAACCAAAACGTGCTGCTGTCCAGATTCCGGATGGAATTCAAAGTGGCTGCTATAGGTGCCCAAACCTGAATAGAAGGAAGCCAAAGGATCTTCCAATGTGGTCCAGGGGACGATTTTTGGAATTTCTGTGGCTTTAGGGGTTTCTGGGCCGCCTTTTGGGTCAAAGGCCAATTTCCAAGGCCCGGGGATTTCAAAGGAATTGGTAAGCGAAGTGGCATATATCCAGTTGGAGATTTTCTGTGCCGGCTTATTGGTCGCCCTGAGGACCATCGATTCACCGGGCGCCAATCTGATCCGAACCCTTGTCTGATTCCCTTGGTTATCGCTTTTTGCAAGACCGATTTTACCCGTGAGTGGATCCATCAGGATTAGGCTTTTGGCCGAAATGGAAAGTGGTATTTTTTTGTCAACTGTCTCCGGGCTGTGGTTGACCAGAAAATAATAGGTTTCTGTGTCGGTGGATCTTCTGATGAATTTCAAACCGCTGTCCACCAATTCTTCCCGACGGATCCCTTCATTTTCCAATGTTTTGGAGAAATCGTTGGAAAGGATCACTTTCCCTTTACCCCAGGTTTTTGTTGTGCCAAAATCATTCAAATCCAATTTTGCCCAAATTTCATTGATTTGATTTTTTCCATTTCCCAAGGTCTGTAATCCCGGCGCATCCATCGGTTTTGCTTGAAAGATGACTGTTGCGCCTTCATTGGCCAGTTGGAGGATATTTTCCAAGGTTTTTATGGACATAAATTCCATTCTGGGAATCAATAGGGCTTTTGCTGGAAAGGCGTCTGGATGGGGCAATATGTTTCCTTCTTTGGCTTTGGAATTCGCAATCATGTCATCTGAGATGAAATCAAGAGAATAGCCCTTTTCGATCAATGCCTTGGATTCCTGATAAAAAGCAGTGGGATGCAGCCATTCATCGATACCGTGTACGGTGATCAAGTCCAGCATTCCCTTTGGATTTGCCCAGACATCATACACCGGCCAATACACCAGCAATTCATTGTCGGCTTTCCCCAGTTGCAATACGGATTGTGTCCGTGCAATGTAAGCGTTGAATTCCCGGAAATGCGGCCATAGGCTGTTGTGTTGGGTCAGGTTAAGCGAGGCGTAAAACAGCCAGCCCGGAAAAGGGACATCTTTTGGGCTGTAAGTGACTCCGTGATAAAAAATATGGTTGACACCCGCCAAAAAGGCCTGATCTACCTCAGGTTTCATCTGGGAAAATGAGGATTTGAAATGTTCACCCAACCAGGTAAAGGTTTCGCTAGACACCAGTTTTTTACCTGTTAAATGTGCAGCCGAGGAGGCGAATTTGAGCATAATGGGATCTGGATCGACATTTCGGATATCCGCGCTGTCCCTGCGCAATCCCGGGATGGGGAAATAGCTGGAGCCAAATGTTTCCGCTTCGGGAATGTCGACTGTGCCATACAGGTCGAGCAGGTTTCCGGGCGAACCATGGGCCTGGTTTTTGGTCAGTTTGCCTTTGGAATGTGCCCAATCTGTCCATTTTTTGGTGAAATTGTCTAGCAGAAGCGCATTCAATGTTTCTCTGTAGTCCGATTTGATCCGGATAGACGTTTCAGTCCCTTCGTTTCCCAGCAATTCATGGAGGTGATTTTTCAGGTCATAGCCTCTTCTTTTTTCGAACTCCTCAAAAAAGGTTTCCGTAAAATCCGCACCGTACAATTCAAAACTATCGTTGTAAAAGGACCGGAAAGCGGGATATTTTTCCCCAAATGCTTTTTCAAAATGTGCCAAATAGACATCCACGGCAGCTTCAGAATAATGGTCAAGCGTCAATCCTGCTCCGCCAGGAGCCGCCCTTTTCACCATTTGACCGGTTTTGGCCAGAAAAACGGCTTTGATTTGGGTTTTTTCTGGAAATGATGCCTTCAGATTCCCGTTTTTGTCGATTTTGTCAGTGATGTTTTCGGCCGATCCATTTTCTCCGTAGGCCAATAGGGCAAGCAGCTTGGCATCCAACTCTCTTTCATCCCTTTTTTTGTATTGAATCCGGATTGGATTACCACCGACTTCATAATCTTGGATGGCGATCCGGGACGCGGCAAATTCTGGACTGACATGCGGCCCACCAAACGGCCATCCGGTTCCCTGGGTCATGTCCACGCCCATGCCCAATTGCTGGGCTTTTTGAACGGTGGTTTCCAAGGCTGTCAACCATTCTTCGGAAAGAAAATCCAGATACCTGTCTTCAAAACCCTTGGCGCCATAAATCGGGGCGATTTCCACTCCTCCAAGGCCTGCTTCCTGGTAAGTTTCCAAAAGGAATTCAATGTTTTCCTTATCCACGGCGTTTCCCATCCACCACCAGCGGGTCCAGGGTTTGGCCTCTTTGGTGATTTCTGGCCATTGGTCCAGCGGCAGGTCCTCTTGTGCAGATTGGGTATGGCAGCAGAAAAAAACCGGGAAAATGGTCACGGCGGCAATGGATTTAAGGAACTTATAGGTCATTTGGAAAATTGTTTAAAACGGCAATTCGGGTTTGATCCCTTTTGAAACAAATTAGATTTTCCGGTTTTCGAAAATCAGTTTTTGCAATTAAAAAAGAGAGCGTATTTATTCCAATTTGAATACCTCCTTCAAAGGAACCGAAACCGGGGAATTGTCGGGGTTGGTTTCCATGAGATCGGCCATATATGCCCACCAACGTTGGACGACAGGATTGTTTCCCAGATCTTGGGAACTGGTTTTCCCCGTATTTTCCTGAATCGCAAAGAGCGTGGAGGTTTCTTTGTCCAAAAAAATCGAATAATTTTCTATTCCACTTTCCTTTAGCAAAACCACAAGTTCCGGCCAGATTTCCCGGTGCCTTTTTTCATATTCGATTTCAGCTCCAGGAAATATTTTCATTCGGAAAGCGATGCTGTTTTTCATTTGTTTCTCTTGTAGGTACAGGTTGTTGAATTTTAAGCGCTGATTTTGAAATACTCCCATTAAACCTGAAATATGAATTGGGATTCCCAATGATGGGGTTGAAACTGCAAGAAAATCAGACCGTTTGGAGAATTGCGCATATTACCAATATGGTGCATTCAAAAATTGTAGACAAATACTGATTGTTAGGCGATTTCAGGCTGAAATAGCATTGCATAACAGGGGTTAAAGCAATGCTTCTTTCAGGGCATTTAATTCAGCCTTCGAGATTTTAAGGACGGTTCCATGCCGCGTTCCTTTTGGGAATTTGACTTTGTCAGAAACATCGGTCCAGTTGACCAAGTCTTTTGATGCGACGGCTCCCATGTTTTTTTCGATGTATTTGTCAAAATAGACTACCCACTGATCACCGACTTTGGTGACGGTTGGACCTTCCGCCCAGTAGTCCCCTGTGATGGGCGTTCCGGCTGGAGAATAGCCAGAAGTCAACGTTTTGCTCTTGGTGATGCGAATGTTTTTTTGTGCAGGCTCGCGTGTTTCGTCCTTCACAAACATCAGGTATTCGCCACCTTCCTTGATGATGGTGCCATCGATAACGTTGAAACCGGGCTCATACAATAGTGCCGTAGGGCTGAAGGATTTGAAGTCTTTTGTTGTTGTGAAATACTTGCGGTGGTTGTAGGCGTCTTCCGCATCGGATTGGGTTTCTGGATAGCGCCCGCGGATGGTGGTGGACCAGAAGATCATGTATGTATCCTCTTTGGCATCGTAGAAGATTTCCGGTGCCCAGGTATTCCTGGCATTGGCTTCATGTTCCATGACCGGTAGGAATTTTTGCCTTGACCAATGGATCAGATCAGGGGAGGAGGCGTACCCCAGACCTTTTTCATTCCAACTCACGGTCCAAACCATATGGTACATTCCATCGCCGCCTTTGATGATGCAGGGATCCCGCATCAATTTATCTCCTCCGGCTGTCGGCACTAGATAGGAACCGCCATCTCCCAAAACTTCCCATTGGTAGCCATCCAGACTGTAGGCATAATGCAGACCATCCTCACCATTTCCTGTAAAGTAGGAAAAGAGATAGACCTCCGAATCGCTGGTTTGGGCAGCGCTTTCTTGGTGAAGGAACAGGAGAAATAGAAAGGTGAAAATGAAATTCGTTTTTGACATATTCTGGATTTTGAAAAGTAAGGATAAGCCAATGATCCGGTATTGGCAAGCTTTTTCTATTCACTAAAAGTTTTTTGCAGGATAGTCCAGCACAGTTGAACCGAAATATGCGATGGTTTCCTGATGGCTTTTAATTGCATGTAAATCAGACTATTTGGAGAATAAAACAAAGTGCCGATGTGGTGAAGTCAAAAACAGTATGCGATGACTGCTTATTCGGTGTTTTCTGGCTGGAATAGAACTGGTGATGCATACTACGGATTGAAAAGTGTTTTTTTAAACCTAAACTTTGGGTTTTTTGGCTGTGAAAATCTTGACTTTGTCCTTTTGTAGCCTACTGAGTTCATTTACTTATTTGCTATTCATGTGTTTTTTGGAAACCCTCTCGGGATGATTTTATATGAATTCGGGATAGTACAGGACAGGCCATAAAAATCTGGAAGTTACTTTTATCACAATCAAAATAAACTATTCCCATTTGGACCCGATTTGTGCATTCCAATTCTTCTACTGCAGCACTCAACCCGATGAAACCAATTTTACCTTTTGATTTTATGTACAAGAACAAAAAGACATTCAGCATATTTCTCATCCTTTGTTTTTTAGGGGCTCCGATTTTTGCGCAGCAATCTATTCAAGAAGATGAGGCAGTGGTCCGAAAAGTGGCGGATTTCATTCTCAGCGAAACGGTACTTGGCTTTAAGGACGAAAAAGGAAAGGAGTTTAAGGATTTCAAAACCATCCCAAAGGAACTCGAAGTAGGTTTTGCCTCCAAATATGGGGAATGGCATTACACGAACGGAGTTATCAATCTTGCGATGATGCATCTTTCCAAGCTTACCGGTGAGCAGCAATATTTTGATTTTGCCAAAAACCATATCGCCTTTGGATTTGACAATTATAAATTTTTTCAAAACAGGTTTAAGAATGACAGACCGCACCACCGCTATCCCCTGGGACAGTTGTGGACGATGCTGGAATTGGATGATTTTGGCGCTATTTCAGCCAGTATGTTGGAAGTGATGGCGCAAGTGGACAGGCAGGACTATAAGGACTACATCGTGAATGGAGCTGAAAGAATGTCAAAAGGCCAGGTGCGGCTGTATGACCAGACTTTGGTGCGGACATTTCCACAGGAGATGACTTTGTGGGCGGATGACTTGTATATGAGTGTCCCTTTCTTGTCCAGATTGGCTGTTTATACCGGAGAAAACAAATACTTCGACGATGCCATCTTGCAGATTTTGAATTTTGACAAGTATTTGTGGAATGCTTCAAATGGGCTTTATTATCATTGCTATTACAGTGATACCGAAGAAAATGGAGTAGCCCATTGGGCAAGAAGCAATGGATGGTTGGTGTTGGCGCAGGTGCACCTTTTGGAAAGATTGCCGGAAGGATACCCAGGCAAAGAGAAAGTCAGAAAAAACCTAGAAAAACAATTGATTGGACTTTCGCGGTATCAGGACAGCGATGGACTTTGGAGACAATTATTGGATAAAAACGATTCTTATCAGGAAACCTCCGCATCAGCGATGTTTGTACAGGGATTTGCAAAAGCCATCAATGAAGGTTGGATAGACAAGCGTTTTGCTCCTGTGGCCCTGAGGGGTTGGGAAGGATTGAAGAAAATCATGATCACCGAAGATGGACAAGTGAAGGACATTTGCGTAGGCACCGGAATCAGCGACGACCTGGTTTTTTATTATACAAGACCAGCCAGGGCAAATGAAAAGCATGGGGTGGGTTCTGTTATTGACGCGGGGATTGAAGTGATTAAATTGAAGGAATCGATGGCAAAAAAATAGTTTTTGCCCAATTGCAATTCATTGAATATAAATTCTCATAGTGAAGATTGATATAGGGTTTTAGTTGTTTGAAAACCATTCTTTTACTGAAGGAATGGTTTTTTTTCATTCACGAATCATCAGATGCCCCAATGGGGTTGAATGGTAGGTCATTCATCCGAAAAAAACATTAACAACCCTTTTTTTGAGCAACCAAGAGTCATTTTATTCACATAAAATACAAGAATACAAATCCAGACTGAAATGAAAAAGATCAAATCATCAGCCGCGTACTTTTTATTGGTGGCAATGTTTGCCTGCAATACGCCAGAGGAAAAAAATTTCAAGCACACTATTTTACTGACCAATGGCTCAGGGCAGGAGCTCAAAGACAAAGGGGTTTCCATTGGGAAAAATCAATTGGAAATAGCGGAAGGGAAATTCCCATCCTTGAAGAATGCAGAAGGAGGCCTGGTGCCTTCCCAGCTTGACGATGTCGATGGGGATGGAGAATGGGATGAGCTCTTCTTGGTCACGGATTTTGCTCCTCAGGAATCAAAAACCCTGACGCTGGAATGGGTTGCGCAGCAAGCTGAATATACCATCCGTACCAGCGTTCGCTTTGGGAAAAGAGATGCGGCGGATTCTCCTGTTCAGCCAAGGACCGGTGATACGCTTATGGCAAATGGACTTCCCCGAAGTATTGGGTACCAGCCCTACCAGACGGATGGCCCTTCTTGGGAAAATGACAAAGTCGGATTCCGGCATTATTTTGATGGTAGAAATTCAAAGGATTTGTTCGGGAAAAAGACTTCAGCCATGAGTCCGAAGGATGTTGGCGTTAATTCAAATGGAGAAGTTGAGGACAATTATCATACGATGGAAGATTGGGGGAGAGATATTTTGGCAGTTGGGAATTCTGTTGGTCTTGGTGGTTTTACCCTTCTGAAAGATAATAAGCCAGCAAGACTAGGTGTTTTGTTTACTGATTCGGTAAATAATATAGAGAAATCCACTTTCAGGATTCTATCCGAAGGACCGGTTCGTTCCATCATTCATTTTGAGTACAACAACTGGGATGCGTTTGATCGAAAATATTCAAAAGTAGAAGAAAAAGTGAGCATTGTCCCTGGCATGTATGGGTTCAAAAACGAGGTGAAATTTGATGGATTACAAGGAGACGAGCACATTGCTATCGGCTTAGTCAATATCCACAATGATAAGGGAATCAAGCAAATTGATGATTTCGATGACTGGGTAGTCTTAATGACGCATGATGCACAGGGTTATGAGAAAGAATGGATCATTGGGATGGCTTTGATTCTTCCCAAGGCTCAATTCATAGAAATGATAGAAGCACCGCAGGAGGGAAATGTAACGGATTCGTACTTAGCCAAAATGAAAACTGTCAATAATGAATCCATAGAATATTACGCTATTGGTGCCTGGGAGTTAAGTGATGAAGGTTTTAGAGATGCAGCATATTTTGAGCAATATCTGCGTGATTTAGTCAGTGAAATTCAAGTAGATATTCAAGTGAACAAAATAACCCAAGAATAATGAAGAAGACATTTATTTTCACAATCCTATTAAGTGTTCTTATTGGTGTATGTGAGGTCAAATCACAAATAGGCACACGATTTCCATCAGAAAGAAAAGTTGTAAAAGACTCCGTTACTGGAGTTGACCTAATATTTTTGACAAGTACTCCAGCGGGTGATTCAAAAATTTATCCTACGCATCCGCAGTGGTCAGCAGATGGAAATTGGTTGATTTTCCGCTCCAATCGCGTCAAAGGAGAAGCGATGGCAGTGAATGAATCGACAGGTGATATTATCCAAGTGACCGAAGGGGGTTATGATGGCATGTTGACTTTAGCGCGAAAAGAAATGCGACTCTATTATATGAGGAAACTGGATGTAGGAGATATGGAAGTTGTTTCGATAGACCTTGCAAAGCTTTTTGCAGATAGCATGACAAAAAAGCTCAAGACAAAGTCAGTTTATGAAACCATTCATGGGATAGTCCCAAAAGCGATAGGTAATGGTGGAGATATGGCACTAGATGCCGAAGAGAATCAAATCTATTTTAAAACAAATAAGGAAGAATCTGCAAAACATTTGGCTGAAAATGTGTCAATTGAGCCAATATTTGGGCCAAGGAATATGGGTGCAGGACCAGGAGGTATAGCTTCAATGGACTTGAAATCTGGAGAAATTTCCCATGTAGTTTCAGTACCTTTTCAAGTAGGGCATGTTCAAACCAATCCCTGGGCAGCCAATGAGATCATTTTTTGTTGGGAAACTGGAGGGAAATCTCCTCAGCGAACTTGGACAGTTTTGGCAGATGGAACAGGATTGAGACCATTATATCCCGAGTCTGAATATGAGTGGGTCACGCACGAAGCAGTGATCTCCAAAGATGAAGTCGCTATGGCGATAATGGGTCATAGACCAGTTGATTTTGGTACAGAAAATCCCAATGAATCTTCTGCTGCAAACCCTGGGCAGGAAACATCTTGGGGTCCATCCGGGACGAGAGAGAAACCCACAGGCTTAGCTATTGTCAACATAAGAACAAGAGAGATGAGAATTGAGGGACAGACAGAAAGCGGAAGTGGCTTATGGCATGTTCATGGATCACCCGATGGGAGATGGGCCGTTGGGGATGATTTTTCCCGCACAATTTATTTGATTGATAGAAATACCAAGGAGATGAAAATGCTCTCAACTGGTCACAAGACCACCGCCGCTGATCACCCACATCCTACATTCAGTCCCGACGGAACCAAGATCCAGATACAGTCTGCAATGCTATCGGAAGATGACCGATCGATGAATATATGTATTGTATCGGTTCCTGAACATTGGCTGAAAAGAACATATGATCAGGTTTTTCAATAAGAAAAATTAAAAATTTTGAGTGTTTACCGGATCATCTGAGAAAGACCCGACTGAGGGTCTTTGCATTGATTAATCCCTTCGTAAACTTTCATTTAAGGTGAGCGAAGGGCCAAAAAAAGAGTTTTAAAAGCAATCGCTATATCTTAAACCAGTTTTATGCATTACCATTTCTGTTCAAGTCTGAAATTGCTGAATGATCAGTTGGTTATTTACAAACTTTGACCTCATCATATTAGCAATATTTGATATCCTTCAAATAGCTTGATTTTCTTGCAGTTTCAATACCCTTAAGAAGACGAATGCATATTTCGGTCAGAAGTGAATTGACCTCTATTCTCAATTGAAATACTTAACCTTCAAAACCATGAAAATACTTACCCTCCTTTTTTCAATAGTTTTGTCAACAATCGGTTCAACCCTTTCAGCTCAGACGAGCAGTAGGGAAATATTGAATTTTGACAAAAACTGGAAATTCCAGCTTGATGATATCCAGGAAGCCAGTTCCCTCGGTTTTGATGACAGCAGATGGCAGTTGGTGGATCTTCCCCATGATTGGAGTATTTTTGGACCCATAGATCGGGACAATCCTTCGGGAAGGGGCGGGGCATTTTTTCCGGATGGAATTGGCTGGTACAGAAAGAATTTCCAAATGCCGAATGCCGATCAGGGGAAAAGGGTTTTTATAGACTTCGATGGCGTGATGGCCAACAGTGAGGTCTGGATCAATGGCGTGCACCTCGGCAAACGCCCATTTGGGTATGTGAGTTTTCGGTATGAACTCACCCCACATTTGAAATTCGGAGCAGAGAATGTCATTGCCGTCAGGGCAGACAACACCGATCAACCCGCTTCCAGGTGGTATACCGGCGCAGGGATTTATCGTCATGTCAGATTGGTTACGACACACGCCATCCACATTGACCAGTGGGGTGTATTTGTAAGTACACCGGATGTGTCTGCAAAAAATGCCAGCATCAAGATCCAAACCAAAGTGATCAACACCAGTGGCTCCCAAAAAGAAATCATTCTGCTTACTGAAATTGTGGATTCCAAGGGTAAAATACTGCAAAAATTGGAGACCAAACAACGCGTCCCGGCAGGTGGGTCTTTTGATATTGAACAACAAGCAAATATCAAAAATCCCGAACTTTGGGACATTGCCCAAGGCAATCTTTACCAAGCACTCTCCAAAGTAATGGATGGTAAAACAGTGATTGATCAGGAGATTACCACTTTTGGGGTGCGGGAATTTAGGTTTGAACCCTCCACAGGTTTTTACATCAATGACAGAAACATTAAGATCAAAGGCGTTTGTCTCCATCATGATGGTGGAGGATTGGGTGCTGTCGTTCCCATGAAAGTTTGGGAACGCAGACTCAACCTGCTCAGAGATCTTGGCGTAAATGCCATCAGGACTTCACATCATCCCTTTGCGCCCGAATTTTATGAACTCTGCGACAGAATGGGTTTTTTGGTCATGGATGAAACGTTTGACACTTGGACAGCTCCAAAAAATCATGCCGAATATGGCTACAACCTTTATTTTGAGGATTGGTGGGAGAGAGATACACGGGATGTCATTTTAAGGGATAGAAATTACGCTAGCATTTTTAGCTACAGCATCGGAAATGAAATAAGGGATAACCTGGATTCCCCCGATGGTTTCAAAAAATACAAAGACCAGCAGGATTTGATCCATTCCTTGGATCCCACCCGTCCGGTAACCATGGGTCTTTTCAGACCAAATTCTCAAAATGTCTATGACAATGGATTTGTGGAAATGATGGATGTGGTAGGGCAAAACTACCGAGAGGAAGAGCTCGTTGCTGCACACAAGCAAAATCCAGCACGGAAGGTTTTGGGTACCGAAAATGGACATACCAGACAAGCCTGGCTGGCCCTTCGGGACAATCCCTTTATGGCGGGTCAGTTTTTATGGACGGGGATCGATTATCTGGGAGAGGCGGATTGGCCGGCAATAGTGCATGATTTTGGTTTGTTGGACAGGATTGGTGGTATGAAAGCCAGGGCTTTGCAACGAAAAAGTTGGTGGACAGATGAGCCTGTCGTGTATGCCGTCAGAAGGGAAACCAATGCCGGGGGAGGGGAGTTGGTCCCTGACTGGACGCCAAAGGATTTTGATACCTACGATGTAGCCCATTTGGAGATTTATAGCAATTGTGAAGAAGTGGAGGTATTCTTAAACGGAAAATCTCAAGGTATTCAAAAAGTCCCTAATGATGCCTCTCCAGTGAATTACAACCTGACATTTGAGAAAGGTATACTGGAAGTAATTGGTCGAAACCAAGGAAAGCAAGCGGCCATCCACAACCTACAGACCGCAGGACAGCCTTTTGCAATCAAACTGGTTGCCGATCAGGAAGAAATGAACAATGATTGGGATGACGTTACCCACGTGATGGCGTATGTGGTGGATGAAAATGGTGTGAAATGTCCAAATGCTGACAACCTGATTTATTATGAGATTTCCGGTTCTGGAAAATTGCTTGCCTTAGACAATGGCGACAGGGTCGATCATTCTTCTTCAAAGGGAAAACGCCGGAGAGTATATCGAGGCGAAGGGCTAGCCATCATCGGTGCGGAAAGTGGTTCTGGAAAAACCATGTTGAAAGCAGTCTCAAAAGGGCTTCATTCGGATGAGGTGACGATCCAAGTCAAGGAAGTGAAAAAGTCGAGAAATAAAATTTAGGGATTAGAATTATCTGCGTACATCGGGAGCTCTTGGTGGCCATGAATTGAAGCTTTTGATAAAGACAATAAAAAAATGAACAACAAAAAAATACCCAATTATCGATCAACCCATTCTCCCAATATTCAATCCAAGAGAAAAGGGTTGACCAGCCAGAAATATTTACCAAAAATCCTAACGCTTGTGATGGTATTCCTGATGATTTCTGAGGGTTATTCCCAAAGGCAGATGGAATATTTGGACAGGGGAGTTGTGGCGATTGATTCCGAAGATGGGGTGTTT
This sequence comes from Rhodonellum psychrophilum GCM71 = DSM 17998, assembly GCF_000381545.1. Classification (GTDB taxonomy): domain Bacteria; phylum Bacteroidota; class Bacteroidia; order Cytophagales; family Cyclobacteriaceae; genus Rhodonellum; species Rhodonellum psychrophilum. The sequence goes on from NZ_KB906676.1 coordinate 79,100, forward strand.
ATCAGTTGGCGCTTGCTGGGGACCGAATCCGATGCAGTGTCCTTTAACATTTACCGCATTATTGCCGGAGGCCAACCTGAGAGAATCAATCCCACTCCGATCACGGAAAGCACTAATTTTTTGGATAAATCCGCAAGGCCGGACCAATCCAACAGCTATTATGTTAGGGCAGTTTTGGAGGGCAAGGAGCAAGAGAATTCCGCTTCTGTAAAAACTTGGGAAAAGCCGTATTTGTCAATTCCACTGCGAACACCAAAAGGATACACGCCCAATGATGCATCTGTTGGAGATCTTACTGGTGACGGGAAATATGAAATAGTGGTGCACATGACAGGATCAGGAAAAGACAATTCCCAAAAAGGAATCACGGACGAACCGATTCTTCATGCCTATACTTTGGAAGGAGAATTTCTATGGGAAATCAATCTTGGGAAAAACATCAGAGAGGGCGCACATTATACCCAGTTTATGGTCTATGATCTGGATGGGGATGGACGGTCAGAGATTGCCTGTAAGACTGCCGACGGCACGAAGGATGGAAATGGGGAAATCATCGGCAACCCCAATGCGGATCACAGAAATCCAGATGGCTATATCCTCAAAGGGCCTGAGTTTTTGACCATTTTTGATGGATTGACAGGTGCTGCATTGGCGACTACCGACTATGTGCCAAGCAGACATCCGAACATTGCAGATCCAAGTCCCGATGAAATGAAAGAAATATGGGGAGACGGTTATGGGAATAGAATAGATCGATTTCTGTCAGGAATTGCTTATTTGGATGGCAAAAAACCCAGTTTGATCATGAGCCGAGGGTATTACACAAGAACCGTCATTGCTGCCTGGAATTGGAGAGCCGGTGAGCTTACGGAGGTGTGGACTTTCGACAGCCACGATGGCGATGAAGAAAACAGGAAATATGCCGGACAAGGCTATCACAGTCTGTCCGTGGGAGATATTGATGGAGATGGAAGGGATGAAATCGTATTTGGATCCATGGTCATCAACCATGATGGAACAGGTTTGTACAGTTCAGGGCTTGGTCATGGGGATGCCATGCATCTTTCTGACATTGATCCTGATCGCACCGGTATGGAGATTTTTGGAATTCACGAGCGGGCCAGACATCCACATGGTGTCAATCTTCGTGATGCCCTGACCGGAGAAGTGATTTGGTCTTTTCCTTCCAAAGATGTTGGCCGAGGGATATCCATTGACATTGATCCGAGGCATAGGGGATTCGAGAGTTGGGCATCTGGAGAGGGGCTGACAGGACTTTGGAATGTCAAGGGAGAAGTGATTTCAGATTACAAGCCAACATCGGCGAATATGGCCATCTGGTGGGACGGAGACTTGCTCCGCGAGATCCTGGATGGTGTCAACATTGACAAGTGGGACTACGAAAACAGTGCATCTGTGAGGATCTTGTCAGGTGCGGACTATCAGGTAGCAAAGAATAACGGCACCAAGTCCAATCCCAGTTTATCTGCCGATATCTTGGGCGATTGGAGAGAGGAGTTGATTGCCCGTTCCGAAGATGGAATGGAACTGAGGATATTTTCGACGACCATTCCATCCGCACACAGGCTCTATACCCTCATGCACAATCCACAGTATCGGTTGAGCATCGCATGGCAAAACGTCGCTTACAATCAACCTCCCCACACAGATTACTATTTCGGTCATGGCATGGAAAAGCCGAAATTCCCTGCTATCCAAACGATCAAGTATGTGGGCAATTGATTCTCTAATTCTTTCCATGACAGTACGGGAGACTTTCTGAGTAAGATTGAATTATATTTCAAGTCTATCATTCTCTTTCAAAACCAAAAGCTGTGTATCCCTCGAGATTCTCTTTGTTTCTTCCCAAGCGCTTTATTTCATTCATCAAAAAGATAAAATTCGCATTGCTGTATCTCATTTTCCTGATGTTCTTTTTGGGATCCTGTGCAGAAAGTGAAAAGAAAATAACATCAATCAAAACCAAAGATGATTCCCTCATTTTTGAATCGGATTTCAGCCAACCTTTGGACCTCGACACCTGGAAAATAGAAATGGATTCCACGCCCAATTCTTCTGTTTATACCCAAAATGGAAAATTGGTCATGGATACTGAAGGTGGGGTGACGGTCTGGTTGGACTTGGAATTGGAAGGGAATTATGAAATCAGCTATTCAAGGAAAGTAGTGCTGGATAGTGGAAAGAATGACCGGATTTCCGACCTCAATCAGTTTTGGGCTGCAAGCGACCCCACTTCAAAAGGTATGTTTACCAGATCCGGGCAATTTGAATCCTATGATGACATGCACTTGTATTATGTGGGTTTTGGGGGAAATCACAATTCCACCACAAGATTCAGAAAATATGATCAGGGAGAAAAACCAGTTCTCGGGGAGTATTTGGAAGGTCCTTATTTACTCCAAGCCAATCATGATTACCAGATCAAAACCATTTGCAAGGATGGAAAGGTAAGTTTTCTGGTGGACGATGTCCTGTTTTTTGAATATAAAGATCCTGAACCTTTGACATCGGGATACTTTGGATTTCGGTCCACCTGGTCCAGACAGGAGATCAGTGATTTGACAATCACCAGACTTTGACCCAGAACCCAACTTATCAATCTGACAAGTATTATGAAAAATAAACCAAAAATATCCAGACGCACTTTTGTCAAAGCCTCTTCTGCCCTCACAGGCGGAGCGTATCTGCTTTCACCGATGTTGGCAAATGCTAATTTTTTTCATAAGGAAACCGGTGCCGTCCAACTCACTTGGCTGGGAAATATGGCTCCCAAGCACAATCAGGGATTTACCTGGGGGACTTGCTGGCCAAAAGGAAAAGTGAAAAGAGAAGCAGGTTTCGAATTGCGCTCTTCGGACAAAGAAGAAATTCTGATCCAAAGCTGGCCATTGGCGTACTGGCCGGATGGCTCTCTCAAGTGGACGGGACATGCAGCTCCAGCGGGTGAATTTTCTAGCCAAACAGCCTTTAGCCTTTTGCCAAACAGCGAACCAAAGGCAATTCAGGGAATTCAAGTCGAGGAATCCGATACGGCCTTCAAGATTGATACAGGAGAAGTACAATACACCCTCCCGAAATCGGGCAATCAAATCATTTCTTCGATCAAAAGAGGCCCGGCGACCATCGCTGAGAATGGCCGCTTGATCGTGTTGCACCAGGATGTTTCCGACGAAGATGCCGCTGATCAGATCAAAAAAACAGCATTTCAAGGCAATATTGCCAACATTTCATTGGAGCAAAAAGGCGCATTACGCTCCGTAGTAAAGATAGAGGGTTCACACAGGTCGGATACAGGAAGAGATTTTATCTCTTTTATAGTCAGATTGTATTTTTACCATCAAGCAGTTTCTTTTAAAATGGTACATACCATCATTTTTGATGGAGAAGAAGAAACCGATTTTATCAAAGGCATTGGGGTGAAATTCGATGTGCCCATGCAGGACGAATTGCATGACAGACATATCAGGTTTGCGGGAAAAGACGATGGGATATTCAGCGAAGCAGTGAGGGGACTGACCGGATTGCGAAGAGATCCGGGAAAAGCCATCATCGCAGCACAACTGGCGGGAGAAAAGATACCCCCAATCAGTGAATTCCCAGCAAATGTTTCCAAAAACATCAACTACATTCCGGCATTTGGAGACTACACACTCTTCCAAGGAAATGCAGATTCATTTTCCATCAAGAAAAGAACCGCCGAAGGACACTCGTGGCTGAATTCCGCTAGAGGTCAGCGTTCCCGAGGACTTGCAGCAGTAGGTGGACCAAGTGGGAGTTTTGCCTTTGGTGTTCGGGATTTTTGGAAAAGCTTTCCCGGGCAATTGGATATCAAAAATGCCCATACCGATTCTTCGGAAATCACCGCTTGGCTTTGGGCGCCCAATTCTCCAGCGATGGACTTGCGTTTCTACCATGACGGGATGGGGCAAGATACCTATCCCAAGCAATTGGATGCATTGGACATCACCTATGAAGACTACGAGCCGGGATTTGGCACAGCCAAAGGAGTCGCAAGAACCTCGGAACTGAATTTTTGGGCTTTGGAAGAGACGCCGGGTCATTCCCTTTTCAATGAAATGTGCACCTATCTGGAAGAGCCACCGCTGCTTACGGCTGATCCAAAATACCTGCTTCAAGTCGGCGTTTTCGGAAGCCTGTGGAGTGCCGATGCACCGCAAAGCGAAAAAGCGAAAGCAATCGACATGCAATTGGATTGGTACTTTGACTATTACCAAAAACAAGTTGAGGAACACAAATGGTTTGGTTTCTGGGATTATGGGGACTTCATGCATACCTATGATGCCGACAGACATGTGTGGAGGTATGATGTTGGAGGTTTTGCCTGGGACAATTCAGAGCTTTCCACAGACCTTTGGCTTTGGTATTATTATTTGAAAACCGGAAAAAAAGAAGTTTTTCGGGTTGCTGAGGCAATGACAAGACATACCGGGGAAGTGGATGTCCATCATTCCGGACCCTTTGCGCCATTGGGAAGCAGGCACAATGTCATGCACTGGGGCTGTAGTGCGAAGCAACTCCGGATCAGCACCTCGGCCAACAGAAGATTTCTCTATTACCTCACCGCAGATGAAAGAACGGGGGACTTGATGCGGGAGCAGGTCACGGCCGCTGAAGCATTGCTCAAAGTCGTGCCTATCCGAAAAGTAGCTCCCAAGGAAACCTGGGGAACAGACGATCCTAATAACGTGTATTTAAGTTTCGGTACAGACTGGGGCTCGGTAGCGGCTGCTTGGCTGACCGAGTGGGAAAGGACCGAAGACAAGGGAATCCGCGAAAAACTTCTCAACAGCATGCGTTCCATCGGCAACCAACCCAAAGGTTTCTACTCCATGGGCAGCCGCATGAACCTACTAACAGGGGAATTCGAGAAAGTCAAAACCAAAAGAGCCTCCGCTTCCCATCTTTCAGCTGTGTTTGGGCTGACCGAGATCGCCATTGAGCTCTACAAACTCGTGGACATGAAGTCCTTCAATAAAGCTTGGCTGCAATACTGCGAAATGTACAATGCCAGTGAGGAGGAACAAGAAAGAGTCCTCGGAAATAGTCTAGGAAAACTCAATTTACAACAAGGACATGCACGCCTAACAGCCTTCGTAGCAAAAGAAAAATCAGATCCCCGCTTGGCAAAACGTGCATGGGAAGAATTCTACGCAGGAGAAGGTGGCATCCGCAGACACGGCGAAGCCAAAGAAATCTCCGGTCCCGAAGTTCTCACCCCGCGTACCGAAGCCCTAGGTGTTTCCACAAATTCGACAGCCCAATGGGGCTTGTCCGCAATGCATTGTCTAGCGATTTTGGGGTAAAATGATTATTAAGTTCATTTAAAAGTATGGTGCGGAATTTACCCGCGCCGTACTTTTATATTCATGTTTCGCATTAGGGTTCGTATTAGAAATTCTAATGCATATTTTGGGTTAAATTAAATTTTTATTCATTGGAAGGTTTGCCAATCGTAGCGAGTATCCCACCATCCACATAGATCACCTGTCCATTGACAAAATCACTGGCTTTGCTCGCAAGGAAAATGGTAGCACCCTGGAGGTCTTCCGGATCTCCCCAGCGTCCTGCAGGTGTTCGGTTGATGATGAATTCATTGAAGGGATGTCCTCCAATTCGGATCGGAGCCGTTTGCGCGGTGGCAAAATATCCCGGCCCGATACCGTTGACATTGATGTTGTATTTGGCCCATTCAGTTGCGAGGTTTCTTGTGAGCATTTTCAGACCACCTTTGGCCGCAGCATAGGCGGACACTGAGTCACGATCCAATTCGCTCATCATCGAGCAGATGTTGATGATCTTGCCACCGCCGATTTCTTTCATCGTTTTGGCCACACGCTGGGACATGATAAAGGGCGAAACCAAATCGATGTCAATTACTTTTCTGAAATCTTGGGGATCCATTTCCAGTGCGGGAACACGCATGATGATACCAGCATTGTTGATAAGGATATGGATTGGACCAAACGTGTTTTCAATGGCGGAAATATTTTCGTCTACCGCTTTTTGGTCAGTGACATCAAAAAGGTATCCATGGGCGGTGATGCCATTGGCTGCATAGTCTTTGGTCGCTTGATCGATTTTTTGCTGATCGATATCGTTGAAGAGGAGGTTGGCGCCACTTTTGGCAAGGGCGGATGCCATGGCCATGCCCAATCCATGCGTTGCTCCGGTCACGAGGGCATTTTTGCCACTCAAGTCAAATAATGCTTTCATACACTTATCGGTTTAGAGAGTTGTTATAGTTATGGGTAAAGGTAACTGGAGCATATGGCCCATCTATCCTGAGTTGTCCTGTATCCAGTCAGGGCGGTATTGATGAACCATAAGTAACAGGCACTCTTGACGGAAAATGTGGAGGGAAAAGAAAAATTGACGAATCAGGAAGAAGAAGCTTATCAGGGCATCATCAGCTTGACAGAAACCTACAACCAAAACATAAGCATTGGCAAATGGAGCGGAATGATGTCGATGAATCCAAGAAATCTCCTGGTTTTTTCGATGCCGGTTTTTCATGTGGAAGAAAAAACTACACCAAAAGTGAAGAGCAAAAGCAAACTCCCCGAGGCAATTGCCATTCAGGCGAAGAACTATTCGAATTTGAAAAATTCAGCAAATCATGAATGGAAAACCGTAGAAGCATTGGGGTATAGTGATACAGCAATAACTTAATTTCCCTTCGACAATGTCACTTTTGCAAAATCAAACCAACCTTATTTGGAATATCCTTTTAAGGTGAAGCAAAAAGGAGAATACAACATTGAGGTACGTTTGATTCCTACCCATGCAACGATTTTGATCGTGAAGTCACTTTGGGAATCAATGACCAAAATAGCAAAATCCATGCGATCAATACCCAGGGAAGAATCAAGATTTGAATCCAAACCTTTCGAAGTTTTATTTTTTCAAATAAGCATTCAAAGGATTATTTTCATTCATAGAAATCCCTTTGACCACCGCTTCCGCATTGAATTTCGCTCCTTCTTCTATGGTGTGCGTGTGATCTTTTGTGTTGAAAAAATGCTCTCGCACAAAGGCTTCCCCTTTTGAGTCATAGGCATCGGATAGGATCGCATTGAGGTCAATAAAAACCGCGCCCGCTTTTTCTGCAGCCTCTTTGGCCCAAAGTCCATAATCCTCTGAGGCGCGATTGACTTTGTCCTCTTTCCAGCTGTTTCTGGGGACCAATGAGCATACAATCGGTATCGCACCTTTTGCTTTGGTATCCAAAATCATATTGCGAAGATATTGTCCGTAGGAATAGACGGTTTCTTGTTTTTTGGTGATGGGATTGTAGATATGCTGCGCCTCCAATCCTGCGCTGCGGATTGTTCCTCTTGCCCGGGATTCATCATCTAGCGGACTGCTGTCATTGTGGCCAAACTGCATAATCACAAAATCTCCAGGCTCAATTTTATCAAGCACTTTATCCCATAGCCCATAGGTTTGGAATGTTCGGGAGCTTGTTCCTCCCAGTGCATGGTTTTCCACTTTAATTTTTTCCTTATAAAAGTAAGGCGATATAAAATCTCCCCATCCCCAAAGCCCTCCGGCGCCATCACCTTGGCCGTTTTTGACTGTAGAATCACCAATCAGGTAAAGTGTAGGCTTTTTACCTGGCAAAAGTGCCAGCAGTTTTTCATCTTCAAGTGATTTGAGACCTTGAACGACCGACCAAGCATTGATTCGAGCTCCAGCTTCATTGGTATGGGTATGGTCTTTTTCGAAAAGGCCTTTGACTACTTCTTGTCCCCATTTGTCATATTGATCAGCAACGATATTATTCAGATCCACAAAACCTGCTCCCGATCTCCTTGCCGCTTCTTTTGCCCATAGCCCAAAATCCATATTGGCTCTCTCCAATGAGCCATCTTGAAATTTGTTTCTAGGAATCATGGAGGCCACAATCGGATACCCTCCTTTTTCTTTTGCTTCCTTGATGAATTTCATCAAGTACCAACCGTAGGTGTGGACCGTTTCCACCGTTCCATCAGACCAAGCAAATTCTTTGGTTTCATCGCTCATTCCCCTAAGCACTCCTCGATATCCTGCCTTTGTCGTGTCCGGTGAACTCCCTTCATTGTGACCAAACTGCATGATCACATAATCTCCCGGTTTGATCGACGCCAATACCTTCTCCCATCGACCCTCCTTGACAAAAGTCCTGGTACTTCGTCCGGCCATGGCATGGTTGTGTACTTTGACTTTGGCGCTGTCAAAAAAATCCTGCAAAAATGTTCCCCAGCCCCATTGTCCTGGACCTCCGGTGCCCGATTGATTCCTGACAGTGGAGTCCCCGATGAGGAAAACGGATATTTTTTCAGTTTCTTCAGAAGTGGTTTTTTGAATCACAAATCCTGAAAGAAGAATCAATGTAAAGATAGTGAGTATCAGTTGGTGAATTTTATAAACGGGTTTCTTTTCCATAGTTGGGGACGTTGTCTTCCGATAAGGTTTAATCTGCTGTACCAAGGGTACATTTTTATCGGAATGGAGATGTAGGGAATGAATTTAAAACTAATAGGAATCCCAATGTTTTGTGTCCTGTCCTATCCTGCACTTTGTCACATCAATAAATTAAATGGGCAACAAATTTTTTTATGCGAGCATGACACTGCAGGATTGATCTCTTTTTATTGGGTGGTAGTTTTATAACTAATTAATCTCACGGAATCTTCATTGAAGATTTTTCTGGTGATTAATGTCAAGTTTAACCATTTGTAAATAAACCTAAAATCAAAGCCGAAAATTAATGGAAAAACGATTTTTACTCAAGTATTGTGAAAGGTTCAAAAAGGGAGTTTTAACGACCCTGTTTCTGCCCTTTTGCCTGAATGTTTCCATTGCGGAGACAATGAATATTGGTTCTTTACCGATGGACTCTGAGCGGAGTGCGACGGAAGAAAAAGTCAACTACAGGGAGATTATCATTTCCGGAGTAGTGACAGACAATGAAGAAGGACTGACGCTACCGGGTGTCAACGTACTGATCAAAGGAACTACAGTGGGGACTGTAACGGACATTGATGGGAAATATTCACTGACCATTCCAAACGGGAATGTTGTTCTGGTGTTCTCGTCAATCGGATTTGTCACCCAGGAAATCCGTGTTGGGTCAAACAGCACAATCAATATTGTCATGAATCAAGACCTCCAGCAATTGGGAGAGGTGATCGTCGTTGGATATGGGTCGCAAAAGAAAAGTGACTTGACCGGCGCCATCACCAGTGTCAGTGCCGCCAAATTAGAGGAAAGACCAATCACCAATATTGCGCAAGCCCTACAGGGAAACGCAGCTGGAGTCCATGTAACCTCGAATATGAGACCTGGAGAATTGCCTGCGGTAAGAATCCGGGGAAACAGATCGATCAATGCTTCAAATGATCCTTTATATGTGGTAGATGGGATTCCGATTGTTTCACAATTGGGCGTGAGTTCATTTTCCCTCAATGACATCAGTCCAAATGACATTGAATCCATAGAGGTCCTTAAAGACGCATCCGCCACAGCAATTTATGGATCAAGAGGCTCAAATGGAGTTATCCTTGTGACGACTAAAAAAGGCAAAAAAGGCCAACTTAAAGTGAATTACACTGCGACCGTTTCTTTGGATTCTTACAAGAACCTGACGAATTGGATGAGTGGAGGACAATATGTCGACATCTGGAGAAGGTCATTGATCAATGGACGTTTATATGGCAGCAATGGCAATCAGAACTTGAATACTGCTGCAACATCTTGGTATCCGGATCCATTTTTAGATCAGCAAGTGATGGGGCTTGGACAGGATCCAAACGCCAGAGATGCTGTTTGGAGAGGGTATGAGTGGGAGGAATTTGGCGTAACCCCCAGATTGAGACCTACCACTGCGGAGGAAAGAAGTATGGGCTGGCCAAATGAGGTGCCGGTTTACAATGCTGAAAATGTTGGAAACCACAACTGGCAGGACGAGGTTACCAGGCAGGGAATCACACAAATCCATCAATTGTCACTCTCTTCGGGTACTGAAAACTCCAGGCTGTACCTTTCTCTTGGATACCATGAACAAGTAGGTGTTCAGAAAGACCAAGACTTCGAAAGATTTACACTGAACCTTAATGGGGATGTTACGCCTACAAAATGGTTGACGGTTGGTACATCAGTAATTGGATCCTTCTCGAACCAGAATTACGGTTTCATGGGTCCGAATACAAGTAATACCGGAGCCAAGGATTTGTTTTCAAGGGCAAATGGACAATTTCCATATGCAGTCCCAAGAGATGGGAATGGTCAAATCATCCCGAATCCGGGAGGGAATCTGAATCTTTGGAATCCTGTGATGGACATCGATCAGGCTTTGAATGAAAGAAGAACAGCTTCAGTATTAGCCAATATCTATTCTGAAATAACCTTCACGCCTTGGTTAAAGTACAGAGTCAATTTTGGAGGACAAATCAGAAATTTCAGAAATGGCAGCTGGACTGGACCAAATGCGTCTAACCACCTAACCTTAAGAAGAAATACCGCAGGCATGTCCAGAGATGAAAACTTCTCCTGGGTCGCAGAAAACCTGCTTTTCGTGGACAAGACTTTTGGCGATGACCATGCAATAGGAATCACTTTGTTGCAGTCTTCGCAATATTCAAGAAGAGAAGGAATGAGTATTGGTGTTTCCAATACCGTAATTCCGGCAAGTCAGTGGTACAACTTGGCCTCAAACACCAATGGCCGCCCAGATAGCTATGGGTCTTCCTTCACAGAAAACACGCTTCAATCCTGGATGCTGAGAGTCAATTATGCATTGAAAAACAAATACCTTTTTACGGCCTCAGGAAGATATGATGGTTCATCTGTGCTTGCCCCAGGAAAGAAATGGGATTTTTTCCCTTCTTTCTCGGCAGCTTGGAAAATGCAAGAAGAGGGTTTTCTTAGAGATGTCAGCTGGATTTATGAACTGAAGCCGAGGTTGGGATTTGGTGTTACAGGTAACTCTTCGGTGAATCCCTATACGACCACAGGTCCTTTGAGCCAAAATCCTTATGTTTTTGGCAGTGATGCTGCGATTGGTTTCTTACCTCAGTTGGTACAGAACCCCGATTTGGGATGGGAAAAAACCGCGCAATGGAATGCTGGATTGGACTTTGGTCTTTTTGATGGCAAAGTAAAGGGCGCGCTTGAAGTATATGACATGACGACCACCGGTTTGATTTTCGGGAGGTCGCTGCCAGCTGTTTCAGGTTATGTTCAAAAATTCGAGAATATTGGAAGTACGAGAAATAGAGGAGTGGAATTGACGCTATCCACGATCAATTTGGAAAAAAATGGTTTTGTCTGGCAGACAGACTTCAACTTCGGAGCCAATAGAGAGCAGATAGTTAGTCTTGTAAATGGTGCTGAAGATATGATCGCCAATAACCTATTCATTGGTCATCCCATCCATTCCTTTTTCGATTATCGCCATGATGGTATTTGGCAAAATACTCCTGAGGATTTGGAACAAATGGCGCTTTTCAATGCAAATGGACATCGATTCTATCCGGGCACAGTGAAAATTGTGGATCAAAACGGTGATTACAGGATCGATAGTGATGACCGGGAAGTATTGGGTTCGAGACAACCAAAATGGACTGGTGGCATCACCAATACATTTATTTATAAAAATTGGACCTTGAGCATGATGGCTTATGGTCGATTCGGTCAAACCTATTTTGGGGGTCTTCCCAGTACAGGAGGGATTTTTCCAAATGGAAGGTATGAGACCGATTTCTGGGATTGGGACAATCCAAATGGAAGATGGCCTTTACCGATCATTGGTGCGAACGTTCAAAATATCGTAAATCCACTTCAATTCAATGATGGCTCTTTTGTTTCCATCAGACACATTTCTTTGGCGTATGATTTTCCAATTCAAACAATAGCGAGAATGGGAATGTCCAGTCTTCAGGTGAATGTTCAATTTGTGAACCCATTCATTTTTGGAGGAGACATGGTTCGTTTGGGATTCAACCCGGATGATGATACCTCGTGGGAAAACAGAAACGGTCAAGGAGATCCTTTGGGTGGGATGAATAGCAATACAATTCTACCCCAAAGTTTCGTCTTCACATTAAGAGCAGGGTTTTAATAATTTAAAAAAAAAGAAGATGAAAAAATATATTTGGATAATAGCCCTGATTGCGATGGGAACATTCAACTCATGTCAGGACTTTTTGGACGAAAGGCAAGTTTCCAATCTTACCCAAGATTATTACAATGATCAGAATGGTCTTGAATCATTGATCAATGGACTTTATGTTTTTGCACGGATAAAACATGAATGGGATGCGAGTGGATCAAGATTGACGCAAGCCGAAACAGATGCTTATATGAGTTCAAGTCCGGCTTGGGCAAGAGTGGAAATAGGTACCTATGGGAATGACCTCAGTAATGTGGCAGGAAATGTATTCAATTATTTGGGTAATGCGAACGCCGCCTATGCCCCGATGGGTGCTTATCCCCATATCAATAATTGTAACCTTGCTTTGGATGTGATTGAAAATGGTAAGCCGGGTGTATTTGGTACAGATCAAGCTTTTGCAAACCAAAGAAAAGCCGAAGTATTGTTCTTAAGATCATGGGCGTTTTATTTGGTGTCCAACCAATTGGGGGATATCCCACTTCTTTTGACACCGAGAAGACAGGATGACGGTATTTATCATTACCCGAAAGCCTCTCTGGAAGCTGTTTATAAACAAATCATTGAAGATGTGAGATTTGCGTATGAAAATCTTCCCACCAATGCGCCAAGAGGGCGGATTACAAAATGGGCAGCTGGGCATTTCTTGGCAAAACTTTATTTAAACAGGGCCCAAGCTGCGGAATTTGCAAACAGTGGAGATGAATCTTTGAGAATGCTTTTCAAAGGAACAAATCCAACCGATTTGGAGCAATCCATTCAGATTGCCACCGAGGTCATCAGTGGCGCCGGAGGCCTTGCACCAGACTATTCTACACTGTTTGATCCATCTGTTTCAGAAACCAACCCACACCCTGAAGTTCTTTGGTCAGCTCAGTTTGATACTAATATTGGCCTCAATGGCCGTTTTGGAGGCAATAGGTCCGTGAACTACCATGTTGGAAATTATACAGAACAATCTGGGGTGAACAGATCCATGGCCTATGGCAGACCCTTCGGGACATTCAAGCCAACTGATTTTGGTTATGATAATTTTAAGGACAAAATGCATGATTCAAGATATGCCAAAACCTTCCAACATGAATACATTGGCAACATGGCTGGAAACTCTACTTCATTTACTTGGACCGCCCCAACAGCCGCTTGGTGGAATGCCAATAAACCAGCCGACCAACCAGAGGTAAAGGCTGGAGACAGAAGAGTCCAAAATGGAAGAAGAGCATTGATTTATTTGGAAAATGACAAAGAAAATGCGCTTGACTCTATGGAGGTTATGAGCCAGCCTTATCAGTTTATGGTAAGATGGGTTCGTTCCTCCAAAACAGGGAATTATTATTATCGGCTATTTATCAACGGAGCCAACATGGGGCTTGCAACGCAACTTGCTCCCTATCTTGCAGTGAAGAAATATGTAGATCCTTCACGTGGAGGCAGCACTGACGAAAGTAACTTTAACAGTGAGGCAGGAACAAGAGATGCTATTTTGATGCGATTGGCGGAAACCCACTTGATTAGAGCAGAAGCTTATGGTAGAAAAGGCGACTATGCAGCGGCATTGGATGACATCAATATCCTGAGACAGCGAGCAGCCTTCAAAGGTGGGGAAAACAGACCAGCACCCATTGTCGAGTGGTATCCTGAAGCCCGGGAGTTGAATGCATCCGAAAGGCAAACTCCTTTTGCCGCTTCGGGAGATTCTTACAATACCATCATGGTAACACAAAATCACTTTACCCCTGGCACACCTGAAGCAACCCGCGAAGGGTATATCCCTTCAGTGACCACCAAAGCGGATATGTTTGTTCACTTTATCTATAATGAGAAAAATAGAGAATTCTTGGCAGAGGGAATTATGTGGGAAGATTTACACAATGCAGGAATCTTGTTTGAGAGAGTGATGCATCATAACCAAATGGCCTCCAATAGGACAGGTTTATGGCCAAGTGCGACCAATACTGCCGGTGGAAATGGACAGAATGGAAATGGCAAAGGACAACTGCAAAAGCACCATACTTTCAGAATGTGGCCTTTCAACTATTTAGTCCAGTTGACGGATGAAAATGGTGATCCTTTGGATCCTTCTGCGAGAAGCGCTTATCAAAATCCGGGATATTGATAAGGAATTCTTCATTATTCAAAAACCTAAAGACCATCAAAAGAAGCCTTTGCAAAGGCTTCTTTTGATGGTCTTGTTATTTATTAATTCACAAAAAGCCGTGCTTTTCTTTGCATGCCGAATTCAATTCCATTCAAACAGACACTACAGGAAAGTTTTTAGCTTTTAATCAATATTTTTGGAGCTAGATTAGGTACATAAAACTCAAAAATGACAATGAAACGCGCTATAACCAGAACCGCCCAGCCATTTATCTTTCTTTTGGTTTCTTTTTTTCTTTTCAGCTTCCAAATTGAAAAGGAAGGAAAAGTCTCAAAAGAAAAAGAACTCACAGACAGCAATACCCCGCTCCATTTGCTCCAACCTGATTATCCCGTTCCTTATGGAATGGTCAAAAAGGAAGAGGTAAAAGGAGTGATCGATCGGGTGAGGGATTATTTGGCGGCAGTCACCCCGACAACTGTTATCGACAAAACCACTCAGAAGGAAATCACGGATTTTTCTAAAGTGAATGCCAATAGCCTCTTGAAACCCGGGGATTTCAGACTGCTGAGCTACGAGTGGGGCGTGACCTATTCTGCGATGTTGGCAGCCGGTGAAATCACCGGAGACGCCAAATACACCGACTACACCAAGGACCGCGTGAAATTCATCGCTGACCTGTATCCCCATTTCAAAGCACTTTCAGAACAAAAAAATGCGCTGCACTCCATTCTCCATCCTGGAGCTTTGGATGATGCAGGGGCACTTTGTGCGGCCTTCATCAAAACCCAAGCGGTAGGATCGGATGCCGATATCCGACCCATTGTGGACAATTTCATGACCTATATCATGGAGAAAGAATTTAGACTCAATGATGGAACCTTGGCGAGAAACAGGCCCTTGAAAAATACGCTTTGGCTGGATGATCTTTACATGAGTGTTCCTGCCATTGTTCAAATGGGGAAACTGACAGGGGAAACGAAATATTACGATGCAGCGGTCAAGCAAATCGAATTGTTTTCGAAAAGAATGTTCAATGAAAGAAACGGTCTTTATATGCATGGTTGGGTAGAGGATATGGATGTCCATCCCGAATTTCATTGGGCGAGAGCCAATGGTTGGGCATTGCTCACCAAGGTGGAAGTGTTGAGCGTTTTGCCGAAAGACCATCCAGGAAGGCCAATGGTCATGGATTTATTAAAAAAACACATCAAAGGTCTAGCCGCTTTACAATCCGGCTCCGGATTTTGGCATCAGTTGCTGGATAAAAATGACAGTTATCTCGAAACCTCCGCCACCGCCATATATGCCTATTGCATCGCAAAATCGATCAATGAAGGATGGATTGATGGTCTGGCGCATGCACCGATGACACTTCTCGCATGGAATGCCGTGGCCACGATGGTAAACAATACTGGGCAGGTGGAAGGAACTTGTGTCGGAACAGGAATGGCCTTTGATCCCGCATTTTATTACCACAGGCCAATCAATAAATTTGCCGCCCATGGTTATGGTCCCGTCATCGCAGCAGGAGCGGAAGTGATCCGTTTGCTCCAAAACAATGATTTTGAGATCAATGACAGCTCCCTCCAATTGTTGAGAAAATAAAATGAAGCGTGTTCTAAAGCGATATGGCCCAATATTCAAAGCCCTGATTTTTCTTTGGTATTTCCTTCCCCAGATTACTTTGGCACAGGAAGGGAACCAAAAGACCGAATGGAAATTTGATTTCGGGACCGGGGAAGTGCAGGCAGGTTATGAAGCCGTTCAACCCTGGGATATCTATGCTGCAGAAAAGGGCTTTGGGTTTTTGGGAGGAACTGATTTGATCGGGATCGAAAATTTGGAGGGCGACCCGCTTGTTATCGATGGCGTCTCCAGCTTAGATCCATTTTATTTTTTGGTGGATTTGCCCGAAGGAAATTATGATGTAACGGTTTATCTCGGTGATTTGCAGGGAAAATCTGCCACCACTATCCGGGCCGAATGCAGACGCTTGATGCTGGAGGAAACCGAAACTGCTTACGGGGAAATAAAGGCCTTGACTTTCACGGTCAATATAAGGCAACCTGAAATTGGGAATACCGGAGAGCGTGTGAAATTGAAGGAAAGGGAGCTGGACTATCTCCACTGGGATGACAAGTTGACAATCGAATTCAACGGGGAAAATCCAAGGGTGACCGGGCTTGAGATTCAGCTGAATACCAGAGCGGTAACTGTTTTCCTCGCAGGAAACAGCACCGTGGTGGATCAAGCGTATGAGCCTTGGGCGGCTTGGGGCCAAATGTTTCCTGTTTTTTTCCAAGCAGGGAAAGTGGCTATCGCCAATCACGCAGAATCCGGAGAAAGTCTCTTGTCTTTCCAAAGGGAAAATCGATTGGACAAAATCCTCGATTTAATGAGACCCGGAGATTACCTGTTTGTCGAATTTGGCCACAATGACCAAAAAACCGGAGGAAATCATCTAGATGCCTTTACCACCTACAAGGAAACCTTGAAATCCTACATTGCTTCGGCAAGACAAAAAGGAGGGATTCCGGTTTTGGTAACCTCCATGCACCGAAGGAGTTTCGATCAAAACGGAAAGATTGTGAATACGCTTGGAGATTATCCCGAAGCGGTCAGGCAGGTCGCCCATGAGGAAAATGTTGCGCTGATCGACTTGAATGCGATGAGCAAAGTCCTGTATGAATCTTGGGGACCTGAATATTCAAAAAAGGCTTTTGTCCATTTTGCCAAAGGAACCTTCGAAGGACAAGAGGAGGATTTTGCCGACAATACCCATTTCAGCACCTATGGCGCCAATGAATTGGCAAAAGCTGTCGTCGAAGGCTTGAAAAATACGGATCTGGAGGTGATCAAATTTTTAAAGCCCGGAATCGTGCCCTATGACCCTGAAATTCCCGGAAGGTTTGAAGATTTTTATTGGCCCCTGAGCAAAAGAACCTCCAATGTCAAACCTGATGGAAACTAAAAAATGATGAATCCCAAATTGCTTTTGTTGGCTTTGATTTCGCTGGTCGTGATTTCCTGTGGTGAAAAAGAGAGAAGCTTAAAGGACGAGTTTGACTGGTACGATAAGGTTGGTGCAAAGGATTTTCCGGATCAAAAACAGCCCTTTCTTGTCAATGATTTTGGTGCTGTGGCTGACGGTAAGACAATGAACACAAAAGCCATTCAATCCGCCATTGACGCTTGTGCCAAACAGGGTGGAGGGGTAGTTTCCTTCAATGCCGGAGAATATTTGACAGGATCACTTTTCATCAAGTCAGGCGTCAACCTATGGATTGGGGAAAAGGTGACGCTGTTGGGAAGCCAAAATCTCGAAGATTATCCGGACATGCCAACGCGGGTTGCTGGAATTGAGATGGTTTGGCCGGCCGCATTGATCAATGTGATCGGGCAGCAAAAGGCAGCGGTTACCGGGAAAGGAGTAATTCATGCACAGGGAAAACCCTTTTGGGAGGCCTATTGGAGAACCAGAGAAGAATACGAAAAGCGGGGCCTAAGGTGGATTGTGGATTATGATGTGAAGCGGCCAAGGACAATTTTGGTTTCAGAATCCAGCGATGTCACCTTGGAGGATCTCACCTTGAAACAAGCCGGATTTTGGACAGTCCATATTTTGTATTCCCAAAACATCACCGCCAAGGGTCTCATAATTCGAAACAATCTGGACGGACACGGTCCGAGTACCGACGGGATTGACATTGATTCTTCCTCCTATATTTTGGTCGAAAACTGTGATATCGATTGCAATGACGACAACTTTTGCCTGAAATCAGGTCGGGATGCAGATGGTTTAAGAGTGAATAGGCCTACGGAATATGTCGTGATTCGAAACTCAATTTCCCGTGCAGGTGGAGGTTTGATCACTTTTGGAAGTGAAACTTCGGGAGGGATCAGGCATGTGGTTGCCCATGACCTGCAGGCAAAAGGAACAGGTGTTGGCTTGCGTTTCAAGTCTGCGATGACAAGAGGCGGGACAGTGGAAAATATTCACCTGAGAGATATTCAGATGGATACCGTCGGGGTTGCCATTGAAATCGGATTGAACTGGAATCCTTCGTACAGTTACTCGGAATTGCCCGAAGGGTTTGATGCGGACAGTGTTCCTGATCATTGGAAGACGATGTTGACCCGAGTGGTACCGAAAGCATTGGGTATTCCCACATTCAAAAATATAGAGATCACCAATCTGCAGGTCCAAAAATCCAAGATGGCGATCACCATAGCAGGAGCGGAAACTTCGGCAATACAGAATATAAGGATCAAGAACAGTACAATTCACACGCAAACCGGAGGCTCCATCATATTTGCCGAAGGCGTGATTTTCGAAAATTCAGTTGTGATCCCGGAAGATGGCAAAGAAATTTCCGTTGGCGAATCCAAAGAAATCAAATTTTGAAGGATTGATTTTCCAAGCGCAATTTCTTTGCCCAAGAAGATAATAAAGTATCGAAATATCCTCAAAACCAGCTTTTTTGCTCTTTGGAATGCAAAGCACTTTTTTTACCTTGATGGGCAAAACCAAAGAAATCCTGCTGGAACGAAATATTTCATTCCAGCAGGATTAATGAGGGCAGAAATCAAGGGTCTTAAAACTTACTTATATCCATTGAAGACCTTTTTGCATGTGGATAAATGCATGCCCAAAATACAGAAATGAACAAGCCACTACCCAAAATGATAAACCCTTTCAAATTCAGTTTCAAAAAGCTGAGCAGAGCCATTGGTATTGTAGCCATGGCCTTCAGTGCCTTTCAATGCAGCCCATCGGATTCGCTAGAGGTCAAAAAAAGTGATCACCTTATTTTGATCGGGAACAATCTTGGGTCCAGAATGATGGATTATGGGCTTTTTGAAACGGAAATGCATGTACGCTATCCCGATAGTTTACTCTATATCCGCAACATGAGTGATGGGGGAAATACACCGGGTTTTAGACCGCATTCAGGAAGGGAATCCCCTTGGGCATTTCCGGGTGCGGAGGAGTTCCAAACCGAACTGGCAAAAAACTCAGGGAGTGAAGGGCATTTCGAATCTCCCGACGAATGGCTTGCCAGACATGGGGCGGATGTGATCATCGCTTTTTTCGGGTTCAATGAATCCTTTCAAGGTGAACAAGGATTGGGAAATTATAAAGCGGAATTGGATGCTTTTATCAAGCATACTTTGGCACAAAAATACAATGGCAAATCCGCAGCCCGACTGGCCATTGTTTCCCCGATCGCTTTTGAGGATTTATCGGCCTTTATGGATTTGCCCAATGGGAAAAAGGAAAATGAAAATCTTTCCTTATATACCCATGCGATGAAGGAAGTGGCCGAAAAAAACAAAGTGCTCTTTGTGGATGCCTTTTCCCCCTCAAAAAAATGGTTTGAATCCAGCAAAGAGCCCTTGACCATCGATGGGTCGCAGCTCAATGAGGCTGGCTACAAAAAATTTGCGGTTTTGTTGGCCGATAAGGTTTTTGGGAAATCAAAAGAACAGGCCGGTGCAAACAGGGAAATCATCCATGAAGCGGTCATGGAAAAAAACTGGATGTGGCACAATGACTATAAAATCCCAAATGGGGTTCATGTTTTTGGCCGTCGCTATGCGCCTTTCGGTCCGGACAATTATCCTGCTGAATTGGAGAAAATACGGCAGATGACAGCCATCCGGGATGAGGCGATTTGGTTGGCTTCAAAAGGAGAGAAAATGGATCTGGTGGCTGCTGATAAAACCACCAGGGAATTGCCAAAAGTAGAGACCAATTACAATCCCGATCAGAATGGCAGTCTAAAGTACCTCTATGGTCAAGATGCCTTAGACAGGTTAAAAGTGCCAGAAGGATATAAAATCGAACTTTTTGCCTCGGAAGTAGAATTTCCGGATTTGGCCAATCCCGTTCAAATGACCTTTGACAACAAAGGCAGATTGTGGGTGGCCACCATTCCAAGCTACCCCCATTACAAGCCTGGAGATCAAAAACCTAACGACAAAATCATCATCTTGGAAGATACCAATGGCGATGGCAAAGCGGACAAACAAATCGTTTTTGCAGATAAATTACATCTGCCAATCGGGTTTGAAATAGCGCCGGAGGGCGTTTATGTTTCTCAGGGAACCAACCTTAAACTCTATACAGACACGGATGGAGATGACCGGGCAGACAAAATCGAAACGCTTTTAAGTGGATTTGATGACCACGATACCCACCATGCCCACAGTGCTTATGTAGCGGATCCTTCCGGTGCCATCTATATGGGCGAAGGTGTGTTTTTGCACACCAATGTTGAAACTTCCTATGGTCCGGTTCGCGCAACGAACGGCGGTTTCTATCGGTACAATCCCGCCAGAAGGCACTTGGAACGCACCGCCCAGCTTTCCATCCCTAATCCCTGGGGAATCGCATTTGACGATTATGGACAAAACTTCTTTGCGGAGACTTCCGGACCAGATGTCCGCTGGATGATGCCCGGATCCGTGTTGCCTCGCTATGGTGAAGCGACACATAAGTCCACGAATCTCGTGGAAGATGCCCACCGCGTGAGACCGACTTCGGGACTGGAGTTTGTGTCCAGCCGACATTTTCCAGAGGAAGTTCAAGGAGACCTTTTGATCGCCAACACCATTGGTTTTTTGGGAATGAAACAACATACCATGGTCGATGATGGAACGGGATATACCAGCAAACACAGATTGGATATCGTGGTGGGTGATGACCGAAATTTCCGGCCGGTGGACATGGAATTTGCTCCGGATGGATCGCTTTATTTTATCGATTGGCACAATGTCCTGATCGGGCACATGCAGCACAATGCAAGGGATCCGCTGCGGGATCACGTCCATGGAAGGGTTTATCGGATCACGTATCCGTCCAGACCTTTGGTGGAACCTGCCAAAATTGATGGGGCAAGCATCAAGGAGCTTTTGGAAAACCTCAAGCTCCCCGAATTCAGAACGAGATACAGAACCCGAAGGGAATTGAGGGGAAGAAATGTCGATGATGTTCTCACGGCAATCAAAACTTACCAGGCTGGCTTGAATAAAAACGACCCCAAGTATGAGCATCATCTTTTGGAAGCTTTGTGGGTGAGTTGGGGCTTGAATAAGGTAGATCAAGACCTGCTTAAACAGCTTTTAAAGGCGAAGGATTTCCGTGTAAGATCAGCTGCCGTCAGAGTATTGCGGTATACCGGTCACCAAGTTGCCGATCAGCCAAATCTACTGATGGAAGCCGTTCGGGATGATCACGGAAGGGTGAGATTGGAAGCCATCGTATCGGCCTCATGGCTGGAGAAACAAAAAGGATTGCCGATTTTAGAGGAAGCCAAGAAAAAACCGATGGATGAATGGATGGTGCACGCACATGAAACCGCTGTGGCCCATCTCAATGGAATCTCTGTGAAGCAGAAAAAAGAGGAAGACATTCTGTCAAGTTTGACTGGAAGCGATTTGGAACTTTACAACATGGGAAAAGAGATTTATGCCCGTGATGGATATTGCAGTACCTGTCACCAGGAAGATGGGAAAGGACTCCCCGCCTCGGGATTTCCACCGATCGTGGGGACCAATTGGGTGTTGGGAAGTGAAGAACGGTTGATCAAGTTGACCTTGAAAGGACTTCTCGGGCCGATAGAAGTCAACGGAAAGGACTATCCCGGACAAGTGCCCATGACGCCGTTTGGGGGAATGTTGAATGACAATGAAGTGGCAGCGGTTTTGACCTATGTCCGAAACTCATTTGGCAATCAGGCTTCTCCGATCAAACCTGAACAGGTGAAAGCTGTCAGGGCTGCCGAAGCCGGGAAAACCGGTTTTTATTCCCCTGCGGAATTGCTGAAAGTACATCCGATGGAGAATTGAAAATAAATGTATTATTGGTTACACGTGTGCCCCAAATGGGAAAGCGGTTTGAATCATTTTTGAAATTAAATGGAAAATAAGATGCAACAATTACCCTTCAAATTCGGAGCTGAAGTTTATACCTGGTACATGAACAACAATGGGGAAACCTACAAAGATCAGTTGGGGCATATGATTGAAATCATTGCCAAGGCCGGATTTACGGGAATCCAACCTATTTTTTCTTGGATGGGAAAATTGAGTGATCCGGTCTTGTTGGAGGAAAAACTCAAGGAACAGGGAATAGAACTGGCAGCGGTCGCTTTGGCATTGGACTGGAACGGCAAAGAGGAGACAGACGAAGAGCGGAAAGTAGCTGACAATGCCATTGAATTGCTCAAAAAGTTTCCGGGTTCAGTGCTCTGTACCGTTCAGATACCAACAGGCCGTCATGACCTTGTCCAAAGGAGAAAAAACCTGACGGATATCGTGAATATAGTTTCCAGAAGAGCTGCGGATCATGGCGTGATCAGTAGTTTTCACCCAAATTCTCCGCACAGTTCCATAACGCGAACAGAGGAGGATTATCAGGTGATTTTGGACGCTTTGGATACTTCGGCCACGGGATGGTGTCCGGATGTTGGACACATCATCAATGGCGGCATGGATCCCCTCGGGAAAATGAAAGAATATCAATCCCTAATCAACCATGTCCATTACAAAGATTGGGATGGAAATCCGGAATTTGCCCTAATGGGAAATGGAAGAGTTGATCTTTTGGGAATCACCCAATGGCTTAAGGATATCCATTACAAGGGTTGGATTATCTGTGAAGATGAAGGAAAGGAAGCTTTGGAAGATCCTGATTTTGTCACGCTCCATGATGGACAATGGATCCAGAAAACTTTGGTTCCCGGATTAAAATAAGAAACCATGTCAACCATAAACGCCAACGGAATTGATATTTATTTTGAAGAAAGAGGTTCAGGTGAGCCCCTTTTGCTAATCATGGGAATCACCGCGGCCGGTGAGGTTTGGGAAAAGCATGTTGCCCATTGGGAAAAACACTTCAGGTGCATTTTGATCGACAATAGGGGTGTGGGCAAATCCGACAAGCGACCCGGCCCCTACACTTCCTTGCAGATGGCGAAGGATTGTATTGGCGTGTTGGACCATTTGGGGATTTCCTCTGCCAAGGTTGTGGGCGTATCCATGGGCAGTATCATCGCCCAGCAATTGGCCATCCATTTTCCCGAAAGAATAAGCGCAATGGTTTTGATGTGTCCCTGGGCACGCTGTGACAATACCGCGAAGGCAATATTTCAACACATGGTGGACTGTAAGGCCAGGCTCGTTCCGGAGGAATTCAGCATTTATATCCAACTGTTGATCTTTTCAAAACGCTCCTGGGATGATGAGGAAGTGTACGAAGGTCTGTTGGAAGACCGGAAAAATGCCGCTCTGGATCCCAATCCACAACCCTTGATCGGTTTGGAAGGACAGGCTGCTGCCTGTATCCATCATTCGGTTTTGGATGCATTGTCAGGGATCAGTTGTCCTACTTTTGTTTTGGGAGGGGAAGAAGATGCTTTTACCCCCGTCTGGATGACCCATGAGGTGGCGGAAGCCATTCCCAATTCATTATTGCATCTTTATGAGAAAAGCGGCCATGCTTTTCATTGGGAAAATCTGGAGGATTTTAATGTAAGGGTGCGGGATTGGCTTTTAAATCAGAAGTAAAGCCGATTGGGAATCAGCGCCGAATCAAAGGAAATTGAATGGTTTATTCACCACAAATATGCGGAGAATAAAAGGGTTATTCTCCGCACACTAAGCTTGCAATTCTGACGTCAACTCCTATTTCCTCAACACTTCACAAAAATCACGGCTCTCAGAGTCCATGCTTTTCACCCATTTCCCGGATGAAAGTGTAGCCACTTTCGGCCATGTCCCAAGGTTCGGAAAATTCCCTCCAGACTCCGATCGAATTGGCAAAGCCGGGATCGTTTCGGGTGAAACCTTCGATGGTGAGCCAGCCTTTGTAATGGATCTCGGCCAATGCTGCAAATGTTTCATCCCAGGGGACATGTCCGGATCCAGGTGTGCCCCGGTCATTTTCACTGATGTGGAAATGGCCCAGAATCGGCGCGATTTTGTGGATGGAATCCCGGAATTTTTTCTCCTCCATATTGGCATGGTGGGTATCAAACATGGCTTTCACGTTGGGATGATCCACTTTTTTGATCAAATAAGCGAGTTGCTCCATCGTATTGCAGAGGTAGCATTCAAACCGGTTCAGTGCCTCCGGAGTGAGCAAAATCCCGGCTTGGGCTGCGTATTCTCCGGCTTGGCGTAAGATCTCGGCACTGCGCTCATATTCAATTTCCTGTGGAGCCGCTTTAGTAAACGTCGCAAAAGCGGAATGATAAGGTCCACAGATTACTTTTGCACCCAAGTCATGTGCCCTGTCAATGGTCCACTTGATTTTTTCGAGGCTTTTTTGCCTGTTGTGGGCATCGGGGCTTATTGGGTTTTCGTCTGGGCCCAGTACAAATACAGCCGTGACCTCCAAGCCAATCTGCTTTGCGTAGGCGCCAATTCTGCTGTAGGCGGCCTTATCGGGAGAACCCACAAAGAACTCCACGCCGTCGTATCCAATGGTTTTCAGTCTGTCAAGAATGGGGATGAGGTCATCCGACATGTCTGCGGACCAAGCCAATACATTAAATCCAATTTTATTCATGATGTTGATTTGTAAGGACAAATTTGTTTGCTAAATCACTTGAAATCAGAAACCCTCATCCCTTTCCGGAATGTCCCAAAACCGAATGGAGTGGGATGATAATTTCCCACAATGGAGACATTCATGTCCTCCGTGATTTTATCCGGCATGTCAAGGCTCCAAAAAGTGGCGTTGACAATTAATCTCCTCAAATCGGCACTTTCCAGGTCAACAGATGCGCCCATGGTGGTGGTGAAAACCTTTCCTTTTTGGCCACCTTCTATTTGATACTCCTTGGTCCAGGCAATGGGCATCACGGCTTTTTCCCAGTTTAAAGGCGTGTCGGCGGTCATCCCTTTGGTGGGTTGTCCGTAGACTAAGACCTTTGCTTCCGGAATGAGGTTTTTCACTGTGTACACATCGGAAGCTACCCAAATGTCTTTCACACCCCTCAAGATGGGGTGATCCGCGAGTTGTGCTGGGCCATCGATCAAGGCCCTGGTTCCTTCCTTGCCATGGTCACCGTGATGGGCAACCCATGTCTCGCCAAGGATTTTCTGGCCAAAACCTCCGGTCCAATCCTTTACCTTGCTTTCAAAACCGTACTTGGCAAAAGGACTTGTTTTGTTTTTGGAATAATGGAAAGCATGGGTGGACGTCCGCATGCCGATGATCGGTTTGCTGGCCTTAAGATAGTCTTCAAAATATTGGGTTTGCTTGTCATCCAATTCCCTGAACCGGGTCAGCAAGATCATCAGATCCGCAGTTGCCAAATGCTCAAGTCCTGGAATATTGTTTTGGTAGGAGGGAACGACATCCCCCGTTTCTGGGTCGATGGGGAATAGGACGGTACATTTGAAGCCATAGTGCTGGGCGAGCAATTTGCCAAGCATTGGCATGGATTCCTCGGAGCGGTATTCGTCGTCCCCGCTGATCAAGACGATGTGTTTCCCTTTTCCTGGACCTTCTTTGCCTTCAAACTGAAGCCATTGTACATCTTTTTGTGCCTGACAGGCCAAGGTAAAAAAGATCGCCATCGCAAAGGCCATCAAAAACCGGATGCTCGAATTGGGTTGAAAGGTGATGGATTGAAAAAAACGTGTTGTCATGGTTCATTTTTTTAGTATCGGAATCAATAAGGACAAAATATCGCGAATCTTAAACATTTTTTATATGCATGGGAATGATTCTTTTAAAATATCGCTAATCAAGCTTTTTGTGGAATAATGGGGTGGGGAAAAGCTAAAAAAAAGAATACAACTTTTTAAAAGTTTATCATTGAACCTTATAGGAGAAATCACCTCAAATAAATGGAATAGAAAAGGTTATGAGATGAATCAACCCTGTTCGACTTTTTCATAATCACCAAAAAATAGACGAATGAAACACTTTTGACACTCTGAATTCTCAAAACTATTAGAAAATTTGGGCCTTATCTCCCCTGGTAGAGCAATTAGGAAGATGTGTCTACAATTAGGTCTGGATTCGATTTTCCGGTATTCTTAATTTATTGCAGAATTATTTTTCAGACAAATAAAGTCACTTTTCACAACTTTTCCCATAACAGCAGTTCAAGTTCAAGGCTTGTCCTTTCTTGACCTCTCACCAAAAATACCGCGGTGAAATACTCAATGTTTTCTTCAGTCATTTTGAAAAACACTTCTTCTATCCACTTGATATCCGTAAATTTTTCTGTGGTAGCTTTTACCCCAATATCATGATCGGAGAAAAACATAAACTGCTCTGTGCCGTTGGGCCCTTTCATTCTCGAAACGACGGCATGTTCATATTTTGTACCATCTTCAATACTCAAATTGATCAAAGTATCTCTTTCGGCAGCGGCATCTTTGTAGGAGATGGTGTATTGGTCAATTTTGAATTTTGAGTTACTGTCATTGAAAAGGGCGAGAAAAATATTTTTGTTCTTTACCGGACCGATATAGATGGAGTTCACAGAGGAAATGTCTTTTATGGACGTTTGAGAGGTAAAACGAATATCGAAGTCATTGCCGTTGAAATGGAAAATCCTAGAGATATTCATCGTTCCAATGGCCGCTAATCCTGTGACATAAGGATAGTTTGCCGGGGACATTTGCTCTTTTTTGTCTGGATTTCTTTCCAGGTAGTTATAGTAGTCTTGAAGGTTGTTGATATCATAATCTCTATTCCAGCCAGTATTCCCTGTGACTGTAGTTCCCATTATCCCAAAAAAATCTCCGATAAATAAAGTGGTAGGTTTATTGTTGCTAAAAAAGGGTTGCCAAACGGGGATTTTTTTTTGATAAATCGAGAGAGAAACGAGGGAAATTGCCAAAAGTATGGAAGCGGCCAAGACGAAATACCTCTTTTTTCTTCTTCTTCTTTGGATGATCAACTGAGGGTCATTTGATCTCTCGATGAATTCAACTTGGTACTGACCTTTTTTGATTTCCAATTTGATTTCATCGTTTTCTCCATCGGTGCTGTAATACTTTTCTATTTTTTTTCTGAGATGATAGATATTTACCCGCATGTGGGCTGCACTTTTTTCATCTGCATAATCCTTTCCATACAACTCCATGGAAATTGTATTTTCTTTCAAGTCTTTCTTTTCTAAAGATGCTTCGACAAGATATTTCAATAACATGCTCGTAGAAGGCGATCTTGAGAACAACTTATGCTCAAGCAAATGCCGCAATGCTTCTAGTTTTTTTGATTGGTCCATCGGTTTTAGGATTTGGGTATCGGTGTCATGGTGCTTAGAAAAATGCCATTTAAATTGATTCAAGTCATCTTTTAACCGTTAAAGATACCGTTAAAAGTACGTTAAATTTAGATTTTTAATTTTTAATTACAATCATTACAGCATTCAAAGTCGGTAGAAATGCAGATTGAAGCAATTTAATTTTGAATGTTTCTCTGATTACAAAAACTATAATGTGATAAGGTTAAAGTCTGTGAAAAAGAATAATCACCACAATAATTCGAACTCAGAATTTCAATAAGTATCAATACACTCAAATCAATTAACATCAACCCAATTTAATTATGAATAAACTAATACGAAGGATAACTGTCCTTATGGTTTGTTTTTTGATGTTGGCAAATTCTGCTGATGCTCAAAATCAATCAATCACAATCGAAGGAGTTGTAAAAGAAGCCTCAAATGGCTTACCCATACCAGGGGTGACGATCTTAGAAAAAGCCACCACAAATGGAACCGTAACGGATGTGGATGGAAAATTCAAAATCAGTGTTAATTCCAGCGCTTCACTCATCACTGTTTCATTTATTGGATTCGCCCAACAGGAAATAAGCATCAATAACAAAAGCTTCATAGAGGTCTTGTTGGAGGAGGATATCAGCCAGCTAGATGAAGTCGTGGTCATTGGGTATGGTACGCAGAAGCGATCGGACATTACCGGTTCTGTGGCATCGGTCCCAAAAGATAGATTGTCAAATCTTCCGGTGACGGACATTACCCAAGCCATTCAGGGAACTACGGCTGGTTTGACAGTTACTCAAGGTTCATCTGTTCCTGGAAGTACGGGAGGCTTACAGATCAGAGGAGTCAATTCAATCAATGCCAACACAAGCCCATTCTTGGTCGTAGATGGATCCCCATTTTTTGGAAGTATCAATGACATCAGTCCCAATGATGTTGAATCAATCGAGATTCTAAAAGATGCATCCGCGGTTGCGATATATGGCACAAGAGGTGCCAACGGGGTCATCCTTATCACTACAAAGAGAGGTTCATCTACATCTGGAAAACCTAGAATTAACTACAATGCCTATACTGGATTTGAGGGGATTGGCAATCTGCTAACACCTATGGGCCCAGATCGATATGTTCAAAAATATTCAGATTTTTTAGTGGCCAACAATCTTTCCATGACGAACATTCTCCCCAATGCTGCGGAAGTTGAAAATTTCAACAATGGAATCACCACCGATTGGTTAAATGAAGCTTCACAAACAGGAAGAATCACCGAGCACAATTTGAGTATCTCGGGTGGGACAGAGAATGTTCAATACTTTGTCTCTGGCTCTAAGGTTGCCCAAGAGGGCGTGGTCAAAGGATATCAGTTTGGGAGAGCTTCTTTCAGAACAAATATAGATGCAAAGATCAATGATTTAATCAAAGTGGGTACCAGCGCATTCTTTACGGATAGAAATCAAGATGGTGGAAGGGTAAACCTGCTTTTGGCGACTGCCATGAGTCCTTATTCAAGACCTACGAATGATGATGGAGAATATCAGATTTTCCCTATGGCACCCGAGCAGCTTTTCTTAAATCCGATGTTAGGGCTTACGGTGGACAGAGAAGACAGAAGGAAAACCTTGTCAGGTGGTGCTTATGTGGACATCACCCCAAGTTTTCTTCCAGGATTGACCTATAGGCTCAATGGTAACTATACTTACAATATCGACAGAACAGCCCAGTATACAGGCCGCCAATTCAATGATTTAAACGGCACGGCCAATGTTTCCAATACAGAAGTAACCAATTGGGTTTTGGAAAATATTTTGTCTTATACCAAAGAGATTGGCGAGCATAGACTTGATTTTACAGGTTTATACAGTGCACAAAAAGTTGATTATTTTTTCACAAGTGGACAATCAAGGATTTTTACAAATGATGCGCTGTCTTTCAACAATATGGGTGCAGGATCGACACAACAAACCGGATCGGCAGGAAACAGCTACACCTTATTGTCTCAAATGGCAAGGGTGAATTATTCCTACATGAGTAAATATTTATTGACAGTAACTGCCCGAAGAGATGGATATTCAGCTTTTGGAGCAAACACAAGCAAATATGGTCTTTTCCCATCCATTGCCTTGGGATGGAATATTCACAACGAAAACTTCATGGCAAATGCCAGTTCAGTAGGTGAGTTAAAACTTAGGTTGTCTCACGGACAAGCAGGAAATCAAGCCATTGGGGTGAATCAAACTGCGACAACGGCCAATACATTTCTACAGCCGTTCAACGGGACACCCTTAGTAGGGGTACTTTATAACAATTTAGGGAATGCTAATCTAAATTGGGAAACCACCACTTCGACCAACTTGGCTTTGGATTTTGGAGTTGTTGAAAATAGAATAAGAGGGTCTGTCGAAGCTTACAAAACTGTGACAAATGACATCTTATTGCGAAGAAACCTCCCCAATGTCACTGGCTATTCCAATGTTTTGACAAACTTAGGGAAGATGCAAAACCTAGGGTTTGAATTTACCTTAAACACCGTAAACATCGCCAAAGATAATTTTTCCTGGGAAACATCATTGAATTATTCCAGGTACAGAAATGAAATTTTGGAGCTTTACGGGGATGGTCGTGATGATATTGGAAACGGTTGGTTCATAGGTCAACCGCTAAGGGTGGTTTTTGATTATGAAAAAATTGGCATTTGGCAAGTTGGGGAAGAAGTAGCCAATCATGACCCTGTAGCGAGGCCTGGGGATCTCAAATATAGGGACCAGAATGGAGATGGAATCATCAATGCAGAAGATAGAATGATATTGGGTCAAAGAGATCCAAAATGGATAGGAGGATTGACCAATAATTTCAAATACAAAAACTTCCATTTGAGTATATTCCTTCAAGCAGTGAAGGGCGGCTTAAAAAGCAATAGAGACTTGTCCTATGCGGATGAGGCAGGGAGGAGAAACATTCCTCAAGAGGTCGGTTACTGGACTCCCGAGAACCAGGACAATTACTGGCCTGGTCTTGCAGCTTTCAGAAATTACAGAGGATATCAGTTTACGGAAGATTTTAGCTTTTTGAGAATCAAAGATGTAAGGGTGAGTTATGTCGTGCCTAAACCATTTCTGTCAAAATACAATATTGAAGGATTGACACTTTACATGGCAGGCCGAAACTTGCACACTTTTACAAAATGGGTTGGATGGGATCCTGAGATGAATTATGATCCAAGAGGATCTGGGAATTGGACCAATAATTACCCCTTGGTCCGCACAGTTTCCTTTGGTCTTAACCTAACACTTTAAATCAGAAAGAAAATGAAAAAATTAATCATATATATAGGAATCCTTTGTGTTTTGGTAATTACCAATACAGCTTGCGACGAATCTTTCTTAGATGAGAAAGTCCTGGACAGATATGCTCCGGAATCATTGAATGATCGATTGGGCTTTGATGCTGCAGCCATTGGCTTGCATAGACATTTTGTTTCCATGCTCAATACGGATCAAGATCAAACCTTGATAGGGATATGGCATGTGGGAACAGATATTTTGTGGGCACCATCAGGTAGGTCAAACGGAGATTCAAGATCATTTTTCAGCTATTCTCAAATGAACTCCTTGGACCCAGCGGCTAGAAAAACCTGGAGTTCATTGTACATTCTGATCAATAATGCCAACATTTTAATCAATAGTGCTGAAAACAACAATCCTACTGGAATGAATGCCGAAGAAATCAGCGCATTCAATGCAGAAGCACGGTTTTTCAGAGCATATGCATACAACATGCTTGCAACACTTTATGGAGACGTCCCTCTTTTGACTGAACCGTTGACAGCACCCAAAACGGATTTTGTTCGCATCCCGATCAATGAAATAAATGCAGTTATCGAGCAGGATTTGATTTTTGCAACGGAATTTCTTCCTAATGCAGGATCTGCCCGTCATGAAAGTAGAATCAATAAAATGATGGCACACCAACTGTTTGCAGAGGTTTACCTAAGACTAGGAAAACCAGCGGAGGCAGAAGAACAAGCCTCCTCAATCATTGGCAATGGAAGGTATTCTCTTGTCAATCAGAGATATGGTGTAAATGCAAATAGCCCAGGAGATCCTTTTTCTGATATGTTTATCAGAGGAAATCAACGGAGGAACCAAGGGAATACAGAGGCTATCTGGGTTTTGGAAATGGAAAACCCAGCAGATATTGCAGGTGGTGGTTCTGGAAACCCACAGCAAAGAAGATTATGGGTAGGTGGATATTACGATATTCCAGGAATGGAGCCAGCAGATTCTCTTGGCGGAAGAGGTATCGCAAGGGTCAGACTTAATAATTGGGTTTTATATGGGTTGTACGATGAGCTTGACATGAGAAACTCAGAGTTTAACATCAAAAGGAAATTGTATTTTAATAATAGGGGAAGTGCTTACGATAACATAAGAGGACAAGAGGTACCTTATGGTAAAAATTCAGAATTTACCCTTACTAATGGAAATGTCATTAAAATTTTTCCCGCAGATACTATTTGGAGAATGGCTCCCTATTCTATGAAGTGGGGTCAATTTGATAACAGAGATGTTTTTGGCTATGGTATGTGGAAAGATTTCATGTTGATGCGATTGGGCGAGACTTACTTGTTAAGGGCAGAAGCTAGGATGCTTCAGGGAGACCTGGCAGGCGCAGCTTCTGACATCAATGTGTTGAGAGAAAGGGCAAATGCACCTCTGGTGAACGCGGGACAAGTGAACCTGGATTTTATCCTGGATGAAAGAGCGAGAGAACTCTTGGCCGAAGAAAACAGAAGAATGACGCTCGTCAGGACGGGGACTCTTGTGGAAAGAGCCAGAAGATTGAACGGGACGAGTCCTTTGGCGAATGGTGAAATTGAAACGACAGGTGGTTTGCAGGATTTTCACATGAAATTCCCTATCCCTCAGTCTGAGATTGATTTGAACAAAGATGCCGAACTGAAGCAAAATGAAGGGTATTAAATCCAGGGACTCACATATTCTTGAATGTTAATATTAAATGGTATGTATATCCACTACTTTTCCACTAGACCAATGGGCCAGTTGAAAAACCCGAAAAATTCAGAATTTATGATTTCTTCCGTTTTCGGTCTTCAAGTCCGATATTGAGAGAAAATCAAGTAACTGGCAGAAAAACGGATAATCATATTAAATATTTTTAGGGTTTATTGTAGCTATCGCAATTACCGGGCTTTGTCTGGTAATTGCATATTTACCCTTTAACCCGAATTCTAAGACATCGAAAAAGTAACGGAATGCATCTAACTTGATTAAGTTAGATGGAATATGCAATAGGCTTCCCAATATGGCTGTAACTATAAGAAAATCAGACTATTTGGATGATAATGTAAAGTCCAATATGTTGTAGTCTAAAACAGTAAACAACCGACTGATTAATAAGCAATTTCAGGCCGGAAAAGAATTGATAATGCATTAAACGGGTTTAATAAAATATAGCAAATGCTCGAAAACATCAATAATTTAAGGATAGGAACCATGAATGGCAATTTTTCACTCACCTCACTTGTTTGGGTTTGTTCCTTCTATCTCATTGTTTGGACTCCTGGCAGTGCATATGCACAGAACCCTGTTCCGACTTTGTTTTCAGCGGAAGATAATAAAGTGTATACACTTATCTGGTCTGATGAATTCGACAATGGGAACAAACCTGATTCTAGTAATTGGTCATATGAAATAGGTTTTGTCAGGAACAATGAGCTCCAGTACTACCAAGAAGACAACGCCGCTGTCCAACAGGGGCTTTTGATTATAGAAGGCAGAAGGGAAAAAGCAACAAACCAAAAATTCGATCCCAATAGCCAAGATTGGAGAAGAAATTCTGAATTCTCCCAATACACATCCTCAAGTATCAATACGCGGGGAAAAATGGAGTTTCAGTATGGAATCGTCGAGGTCAGGGCAAAAATTGATACTGCGATGGGTATGTGGCCTGCCATATGGACACTTGGCGTTTCAAAACCTTGGCCTTCCAATGGTGAAATTGATGTCATGGAATTCTACCGCAGAAATGATAACGCCTTTATCTTGGCAAATGCGGCATGGAAAGGAACCCAACCTTCTGTCATGTGGGATGAAGCTAAATTTAAGATTGAGGGGTTTATTGAAAAAAACAGCAATTGGCCAAACGAATTTCACGTTTGGACTATGGATTGGAATGAGGGCAGGATTCTACTCTATCTGGATGGGGAGTTATTGAATGAAATAGACCTTTCCAAAACCATCAACCCAGATGGTTTCAACCCTTTCCATCAGCCCCATTACTTACTTCTCAATCTTGCTATTGGCTCAAATGGTGGAGATCCAAGTAACACATTGTTTCCCAAAACCTATGAAGTGGACTACGCAAGGGTATTCCAACAAATAATAATCACGCAATGAAAAATATTAAACTACTCAGCATTTTATTAATCCTTTGGAGCTTAGGCACAGCCCAAGCAGAAGATTTGGAGGATAGGAAAGCTTTTATTTCCTATCTGACAAAAATCGCTGATCCAGTTTTGGTCAATTTAAGTCAGGACAAGTTAAAGGAAAATATGCCTATCGAAATTGCTCCAAATGCATATGGTGATCGGGATAAAGTCACTCACTTGGAGGCTTTTGGTCGATTGATTTCTGGAATGGCACCTTGGTTGGAGCTCGGTCCGGATGACTCGGAAGAAGGTGAGTTGAGAGAGAAATATATCCTTTTGGTTCACCAATCTCTCAGAAATGCAACAGACCCTAATGCCAAGGATTATATGAATTTCACAGAAGGGGGACAGCCGCTTGTGGATGCAGCATTTTTAGCTCAGGGATTGTTGAGAGCACCGACCCAGCTTTGGGATCGGCTGGATGCCCAAACCAAGAAGAATACAATCACAGCATTGAAATCCACAAGAACCATCAATCCTTATTACAGCAATTGGTTGCTTTTTACAGCCATGGTTGAGGCAGCACTGATCAAGTTTGACGGTGATGGGGATTATGTCAGAATTTCCTATGCCCTCAACAAGCACAAAGAGTGGTATCTCGGGGATGGAGTTTATGGAGATGGTCCTGACTTTCACTTTGACTATTACAACAGCTTTGTCATCCAGCCGATGATATTGGATGTCACAAAAGCACTCTTGGAAGCAGGTAGCGGAAATAAAGCAGAATTTGAAATTTTTTTAAAAAGGGCAAGAAGATATGCAGCGATTCAAGAAAGATTGATTTCTCCAGAAGGCACCTATCCCGTGATTGGAAGATCTATGGCCTATCGCTTTGGTGCTTTTCAGGCACTTGCCCAAATAGCACTTTGGGAAGAATTGCCTCAAGAAATTGCTCCACCACAGGTCCGTGCTGCCTTACTCGCAATTGTGGACAAACACATGGCGTCTGAGTCCATGTTCGATCAAAATGGATGGCTGAAACTTGGGTTCAACGGCAACCAACCCGAATTGGCAGAGCCTTACATTTCTACCGGTAGCCTTTATTTATGTGCAGAAGTATTCCTGGTTCTTGGATTGCCTGCGTCAGCTGACTTTTGGGCAAAGCCAAGGGAAGAATGGACACAACAGAAAATCTGGGGTGGGAAAAAAGGAGTGATTGACAAAGCAATTTGAGATGATTCAAAGGATTCAAATATCATATTTACTATTTATTCTGATTGTCTGTTCCTGTCAGGCTCAAAAGTTGGAGAAAGCACCGATCACTGCGACTTTGGTCGGTGAGGGTTGGGCGAATAATTCTATCAATACAGTCATTTTCAGAAGAAATTCTTTGGACTCTGATGGTAAGAATCAATTTATCGCTTTCTATGATCAGGAGGGATTTGTTGTTCTTGGTAAAAGAAATCTGTCCTCGGAAATTTGGGAGCTTAAAAAGACAGCATACATGGGCAATGTCAAGGATGCACACAATTCCATCAGCATTGCGCTGGATGGGCAAGGGTATTTGCATGTTTCTTGGGATCACCATGACAATGAATTGCGATATGCCAAAAGCAAAGAGCCGTTAAGTCTTGAATTGGGAGATAAAGAATACATGACAGGACTTCAGGAATCAAAAGTCACTTATCCTGAATTTCACAGATTACCCGATGGAAATCTGATTTTTATGTACAGATCAGGAGCATCAGGAAGAGGAAATCTTTTGATCAATAAATATGATTTAAAGTCTAAATCCTGGCTTCAAATCCATTCAAATCTCATCGATGGAGAAGATCAAAGAAATGCCTATTGGCAATCCTATATCGATGATCTTGGAAACATTCATCTAAGCTGGGTCTGGAGAGAATCCTGGGATGTTTCGACGAACCATGACATGAGTTATGCAGTATCCAGAGATCAGGGAATGACATGGGAAAAGTCAACTGGTGAAAAATACATACTACCGATTACCGCATCTTCGGCAGAATACGCATGGAAAATACCCCAAAACAGTAGCCTGATCAATCAGACCGGCATGTCGGCAGATAGGAAGGGGAATCCTTATATCGTTACTTATTGGGCTGAAAATGGGGTTCCGCAGCTACAGGTTGTTTTTTTGAAGGATGGAAAATGGGAAAAAGTAAGCCCTAACAATAGAACACAAGCTTTCTCTTTGGGAGGTGGAGGTACGAAAAGAATTCCAATTTCCAGACCTCAGATTCTTGTGGATCATCAAGAACAGATTTATATCATTTATAGAGATGAGGAAAGAGACAATAAGGTCTCTTTGGTATATCAAACCAAATTAGGATGGGACATTAGGGATTTGACCGAGCTTCCTGTCGGTCAATGGGAGCCGACTTATGATATCTCACTTTGGAAATCCTCAAAATCACTCCACTTATTTTTGCAAAATGTAGCGCAAATAGATGGAGAGGGAATAGCAGATGGGAAATCAAGTCCTGTTCAAGTTATCGAACTCAATTAATATTATTCATATACTAAAGGTTAAAAAATGAAAAGGCTTTTCACATTGTTTATCTTACTTTCATCGATAATTTTTTCGAATTGTCAAGTTGAAAGAAAAAGCGTGGCAATCCAGGATAAAGATTTAAATTCCAAATTGGATGAAGTAATTTACCAAGCTTCGAATCAATATAAATTTATGATGGAAACCCTACCTGAAAATAGGTTTCCAAAGACATATCATGCTGATCAAGACAAACTTGAAACTTCCAATTCAGGCTGGTGGTGCAGCGGTTTTTATCCGGGATCACTCCTCTACATGTATGAGCAAAACAAGGATGTGGAACTTTTGGTGGAAGCCAATAGAATCATGAAAGTGCTTGAGAAAGAAAAATTCAATACCACAACCCACGATCTGGGCTTCATGATGTTTTGCAGTTTTGGGAATGCTTTGGAAATAGCTCCTGATGAAAGTTACAAGGATGTTTTGATCCAAAGTGCGAAGTCACTCAGTTCAAGATTCGATGAAAAAGTAGGCGTGATCAAGTCTTGGGATTCAAAAGAGGGAGATTACCTAGTGATCATTGACAACATGATGAATTTGGAGTTGCTTTTTTGGGCATCTCAAGAGACGGGTGATCCGACGTACAGAGACATCGCCATCAAACATGCTGACAATACGATCAAGAACCACTTCCGAGAGGATTATAGCACCTATCATGTGGTCAACTATAACCCAAAAACAGGGGGGGTAAATAAAAAGCATACCGCCCAGGGCTATGCAGATGAATCCGCTTGGGCAAGGGGACAAGCATGGGGATTGTACGGATATATTGTGATGTACAGGTTTACCAAAGACGAGAAATACCTCGATTTAGCGAATAACATAGCGAATTTGATCCTAGACCATCCAAACCTTCCAGAAGACAAAATCCCATATTGGGATTTCGATGCGCCAAATATACCAGATGCTTTGAGAGATTCTTCGGCGGGTGCAATCATAGCCTCTGCGCTGTTTGAATTGGCAACTTATGTTGATAAAAGTGCTTCAAAAAAGTATTTCCATAATGCAGAAATCATGCTTGAATCACTCGTTTCTGCACCTTATTTGGCCGATCCGAAGACAAATGGTGGATTTATCCTGAATCATGGAGTAGGTCATATTCCTGAAAACACAGAAGTAGATACACCCCTGACCTATGGGGATTATTATTTTTTGGAAGCAATCAAAAGATATAAAAATCACGTAAAGTCTATCTAATGAAATCCCACAAGAACTTTCTTTTCGACATACTTTGCATATGTCTATTGTCTCTGAACTCCTGCTCTAAACCCATTAAAACTGAAGCTTATTTATTCTCATATTTTATCGGGAATGGTGCAGGTCAGGAATCTGTCCATTATGCGATCAGTGATGATGGTTTCAATTTTCGGGCCTTGAATAATTACCTGCCGATTCTAGACAATGATGTCATCAGCAAGCAGGGGGGAGTGCGCGATCCACATATTCTTAGATCGGATGATGGTAAAAGTTTTTACATGGCGCTCACAGACTTATATGTCCCAAACGACGGCTGGACAAATGAAAGTATGATCTTGTTAAAATCAGATGACTTGGTCAATTGGACCCACAGCAATATTCATATTCCCACTGTTTTTCCTGAAAAATTCAGTGAAGTACGCAGAGTTTGGGCACCACAAACTATTTTTGATTCCAAAGCCGGAAAATACATGGTTTACTGGTCAATGCAGTTTGAAGGCGAGGAAGATATTATCTATTATGCCTATGCCAATAAGGATTTTACAGCTTTGGAATCCGAGCCTCAGCAACTATTTTTCCATCCAGATGGAAAATCTTGTATAGATGGGGATATCATTTTTCATGAAGGAAAATACCACTTATTCTTCAAAACCGAAGGTCATGGTAATGGACTCAAAAAGGCGGTTTCTGACCAATTGACACAAGGATATGAAATACATGATAAATACCTCCAGCAGACCACAGAGGCGGTTGAGGGATCCGGTATTTTCAAATTGAACGATTCTGATGATTACATCTTGATGTATGATGTTTATATGAATGGTTCCTACCAGTTTACGAAGAGTACCGACTTGGAGGATTTCAGCATCATTGATGAGCAAATTAGCATGGACTTTCACCCTAGACATGGTTCTGTTCTTCCGATTTCTTTGGAAGAAAAAGAGAGATTGATCAATGACTTTGGCTATGCAGATGAGGTTGTATCAGGCAATCCAGTATTGAAAGGCTACTATGCTGATCCTGAAATTATCTATTCGGATAAAGAACAGAAATACTTCCTTTATCCTACAAGTGATGGCTTTGATGGTTGGTCAGGAACTTACTTTAAGACATTTTCCTCAGAAAATCTCAGGGATTGGAAAGAGGAAGCGGTGATTTTGGATCTTCAGAAGGATGTGTCTTGGAGTGATAAGCATGCTTGGGCGCCTGCAATGCTTGAAGTCAAGAGAGAAGATGGATACGAATATTTCTATTACTTCACCGCAAGCCAAAAAATCGGTTTGGCAACTTCTGATAGTCCATCAGGGCCATTTAAGGATTCGGGCAAACCTTTGATTGACTTCAGGCCAGAAGGTGCTGGAGGTGGACAAGAGATCGATCCTGATATCTTCAAGGATCCAAAGTCTGATAAAACTTATCTTTACTGGGGGAATGGCTACTTGGCTGTAGTTCCTTTAAATGATGATTTGAAGAGTTTTGACAAAAAGCAGATAAAAATCATGACTCCTGACAATACTTTTAGGGAAGGTGTGGAAGTTTTCTTTAGAAAAGGAAAGTACTACTTCCTTTGGTCAGAGGATGATACAAGGTCTGAAAATTACAGGGTGAGATATGCTATCTCTGATTCTCCGATTGGACCATTGGAAATTCCGAAAAACAACCTGATTCTGAGTAAAAATCCAATATTGGGAATATATGGTACTGGCCACAATTCAGTAATCAATGTCAGAGATACCGATGACTGGATGATCGTATATCACCGATTCAAGAGACCTGAAGGTATCAGAATGGGTTCTTCAGCTGGATTCCATAGGGAAATTTGTATTGATAAAATGGAATTTGATGAAAATGGCTATATCCTGAAAATCGAGCCTACACTCGATGGGATAACCCTCCGGTAAGCTCTCAAGCATTTTGCACAAAAGTCCAATACAAAAAAATGAATGTGTGGACTTATGTGTCCAGGGGTTTTTCGTTATTCAAATACTCCTCCAAAGGATTGATTCCTTCCCAATTTCCCACGCTTTTATAAGGGATGAAATTGGCAAACAGTTCTTCTTTGTACCAGCCCAATTCCCGGGTTTTTTTGATGACCTCGCTGTGCAGTTTGCTTTTGTAGGCATACTGGTGCATGTAGGATTGATCCTTCCAAATGCTGAAAGTGGCTTGCGTCAACAGAGGGAGTTCTCCGATACCTATTGAGAAAAGAAAGCCTTCATGGTCAAAAAGGTTGTCGGCCACGCGGGGCACATAGCTCCAGAATTTCGGAAGGAACCTCAGCTTTATCCGCGCCCGGGTGATCACCGCGATCAATCCGCCGGCGTAGGGCTGGAAGTTTTCGAAAGGTGAGACCCCTGACCACCGGCCATGGGCGGCCTTATTTTCCATAAAAATGGTCCAGGCTTCTGTGCAGCGAGTATCAAATTCTTGATAAAAAGCCGAATTATCGAAGAAATCATTGGCATCAGACTCGGATTCCCAAACACCCAAAAAGGCATATACATTGAGATTCAGCATTTTGGAGAACCCGTTTTTGCCCCCACTCCCCAGCATTTTAAAAAACGTCAAGCCCTTGATTTTTTTGAATCCTGCTAAGGACCGCTGCATCTGGGTAAAAATCCAGTACCTGTTTTTGCCCTCGAATCTAAAAATGGTGATGGTCGTGATTTGTTTGCTTTCCATAAGTGTTCCCTACCTAACGGATTTGAATTGGTTTTCTCTTTAAAAATCTACAAAAAGAAGATATTTTTTTCTGAAAAAACGATCCCATTCATACTTCTTTCTCTTTCTAGGAAAAAATCCTTGGTCGCTTTTTCAGTCATTGTTTCACCAAATGAAAAAGGAGATCGGAAACCATCGGACATGCTATTTATCGATTGTATTGTCCGTTCATAAAAATGTCAATCATAAAAACCGGTATTTCAGAATAGAGACCTAACTTTAATATTGGAAAATGAACCATTTCCCAAAGAATAAGCCTAAAAAACCGAAAATGATAAATTCAACTGTGGCCAAGCCAATTTCAATGATTGTCTTGATGGTCTCTTTTTTTTATTCCTGCACTTCCAAAACCCCGCCCAAAGACTTTGATCTGCTCACCGAAGAAGAAAGGAGGTTGCCGGAAAACGCACTCGCGGGAATCACCCTTGCCGAGGGTTTGGAGGCCAAGATATTCGCTTCTGAACCCACCATCACCAATCCCACGAATATCGACATTGACCACAAGGGAAGGGTTTGGGTCTGTGAAGCCTTCAATTACCGACCGGAAATCACAGGAAATGACACCAGGGAAGCAGGAGATAGAATCATGATTCTCGAGGATACCAATGGAGATGGTGTCCAAGACAAAAGCACCGTTTTTTACCAAGGTCCTGAAATCAGTTCCCCACTGGGAATCTGGGTGATGGGCAATCAGGCCATTGTTTCCCAAAGTCCATATGTATGGCTGTTTACCGACACCGATGGGGATGACAAGGCGGACAAAAAAGAGATTATTTTCCAGGGGATTTCCGGTGAGCAGCATGACCATGGCATGCATGCTTTTGTATTTGGCCCCGATGGCAAATTTTATTTCAACTTCGGAAATGAAGGCGGTCAGTTGAAGGATAGAAACGGGGAAATCGTAAAAGACATTTCCGGAAAGGAAATTTCCCCGGCAAATTACAGGCAAGGCTTGGTTTTTAGGTGCGATACGGATTTCACGAACATAGAGGTCTTGGGCCAAAACTTCAGGAACAATTATGAGGTGGCCGTGGATTCCTATGGCACCCTTTGGCAATCTGACAATGACGATGATGGCAACAAAGCTGTCAGGATCAATTTTGTAATGGAATATGGGAATTACGGTTATCAGGACGAAATGACCGGCGCGGGTTGGCGTGCCAACAGGACCAACAAAGAGGCGGAAATCCCTCTCCAGCATTGGCATCTCAACGATCCCGGCGTCGTGCCGAATTTACTTCAGACCGGAGCGGGTTCACCAACTGGTATTTTGGTTTATGAAGGGAGATTATTGCCTGAGGTTTTTTGGGACCAGATGATCCATACAGATGCCGGTCCCAACGTGGTCCGGGCCTATCCTGTTACTAAATCCGGTGCAGGATACAAAGCAGAAATAGTGGACATCATGAAAGGAGGCAAGAACCAATGGTTCCGTCCTTCGGATGTTGCCGTGGCGCCGGATGGCTCCCTGATGGTGGCGGACTGGTATGATCCGGGTGTGGGTGGACATCAGGTTGGTGATCTCAACCGGGGAAGGATTTTCAGAATCGCGCCGCCAAAAACGCCTTATAGGAATCCAGATTACGATCTCAAAACCGTGGACGGGGCATTGGAAGCCCTTCAAAATCCCAACCTTTCTTGGAGATACCAAGCCTGGAATGCTTTGAACGGCATGGGCTCAAAAGCCGAGCAAGGCTTGTCGGAAATGTTCGATAACCATGAAAATACAAGGATGCAGGCAAGGGCATTGTGGCTCCTTGCAAAAATAGAGGGGAAAGAAAAAATCCATGTCGAAAAGGCCATTCAGGATGAAAATCCAGACATAAGAATAACAGGAATCCGTATTGCCAGGCAAATGAAAATGGACCTTATTCCTTATCTGCAGCAATTGGTCGAAGACAAAGATCCCCAAGTGAGGCGCGAAGCTGCCATCGCATTGCGGCACAACAAGGCGCCTGAAGCAGCCGCACTTTGGACAAAATTGGCCTTGCAGCATGATGGAGAAGACCGATGGTATTTGGAAGCTTTGGGAATAGGCGCCGACGGCCAATGGGACAGTTATTTCTCCAATTGGGCCGAAGAAGTCAAAGACCAGGCACTTGCCAACAAATCCAACCGGGATATCATCTGGAGAGCCCGAACAGGGAAATCCATCCCGATGTTGGCCTCCCTGGCATCTGATTCTTCAGAGGAGATTGATCAAAGGCTCAGGTATTTCCGCGCTTTTGATTTCAATCCCGATGGGGAAGCCAAATCCAAAGCACTGGTCAACATGCTGGAAAGTGATAAACGGCAACCCAGCCCAATCAATAAATTGGTTCTTGCCCATCTTGATCCAGCTTTCACCAGAAAGTCAAACCTTGCGATGACGGCTTTGAAAGGTGTTTTGAATGACGTGGAAGGCACCCAGGAATTTGTGGAAATGGTGCAGCGGTTTGAAGTGAAGGAAGAAAACCCAAGACTTCTGAAACTGGTCTTGGCAAACAGCGACAACAATATTGGTCGAAGTGCTGCCGGTACCTTGCTCAGACAGGGTGGAGCAGATCATGTAAATCAGGTGTTGGCTGGAAAGGATGAAAAACAAATTTTCGCAATGCTGCAAGCCATCAAAAGGGTTGGCTCAAAAGAATCCATTCAGATTTTGGAAACCTTGACTTTTGACCAAAAGCAGCCATTGTCCGTAAGGCGGGAAGCAGCCGGGTCGATTGGGGGGAGTTATGATGGGGAAGGGAAAGTCTTGGAATTGTTGAAAGCCGAGAAATTCCCCGAAAACCTCAAAGCAGCCGCAGTGTCAGGGGTGAGCAATGCCTGGCGTAAAAGTGTGAGAATGGAAGCCGCCTCCTATCTGGACAACAACGACGAAGAAAATAAAACCCTTCCCATCAAAACCCTGATGGAGATGGAAGGAAACATAGACAATGGATTGACAATCTTTAAGAGAAACTGTTCCGTGTGCCACCAAGTAAATGAGATCGGATTGGACTTTGGTCCAAAACTTTCCGAAATCGGCAGTAAATTGCCAAAAGAAGCGCAATACCTATCCATTCTTCATCCAGATGCAGGGATAAGTTTTGGCTATGAAGGGTATATGGTTAAATTGAAGGATGGAAGTACACTGGGAGGAATAATTTCCAGTCGGACAGAAACCGATATCGACCTGAAAATGCCCGGAGGAACTGTCACTCCTCTGAAAACCAGCGATATCACCTCCATCACACAAATGGAGAACTCCATGATGCCTTCGGGATTGGAAAAATCCATGAGCAGTCAAGAGTTGGTGGATTTGGTGGAGTACTTGATGACTTTAAAAAGTAAAAGCCAGTGAAAATCAATTAGATCCTTAAAATAGGATGAAATTCCCATTTCCTTGCCCAGCAAAAACCTAACATAAACCAGCATGAAAAAAATCAACGAGAAGGAATCCAGAAGAAATACTTTGAAGAAAATAGCAGGAACGACCGCTCTCACATTCTTGGGCGCTTCGATTTCCCAGAGGATCCAAGCCTCGGAAGACAATATGCCTCAAGGCTTGAAAGGCCGCATCAACCACTCTGTTTGCCGTTGGTGTTATAACGATATCGAACTGGAGGACCTTTGTAAAGCAGCAAATGAAATTGGATTGACTTCCATCGAATTGGTCGGTCCGGAAGAATGGCCAATGCTCAAAAAATACGGATTGACATCCGCCATGCCCTGGGGTGCCGGAATGGGTATCGAAAAAGGATTCAACAATCCCGATTTCCATGATGATCTTGTGAAAAGCTATGAGGAAATGATCCCAAAGGTAGCCGCCGCAGGCTTCAAACAAATCATCTGTTTTTCCGGAAACAGAAAAGGTTTGGATGACCAAAAAGGAATCGAAAATTGTGCGATGGGATTGAAAAGACTGATGCCGACTGCCGAAAAACATGGCGTGATCATGTGCATGGAATTGCTCAACAGCAAGGTCAACCACAAGGATTATCAAGCTGACCATACCGCTTGGGGAGCAGAGATGTGCAAGGCCGTTGGGTCTGAAAACATCAAGTTGCTCTACGATGTCTACCACATGCAGATCATGGAAGGGGACGTCATCGCGACCATCAATAAATTCCATCCCTATATTTCGCATTACCACACAGGAGGCGTTCCGGGGAGAAATGAGATCGATGAAACCCAGGAACTTTATTACCCCGCGATCATGAAAGCCATTCTTGAGACGGGATACAAAGGCTTTGTCGGTCAGGAATTTATCCCAAAAAGACCTGATAAACTGGCCTCTCTCAAGCAGGGAGTGGAGATTTGTGATGTCTGAGAAGATTGTCCAATAAGGATTGAATGGGCATTGAGGGCTGGATCAAATCCGCTTTCAATGCTTTTTTTTATTTTCATAAAACAACCCCATTTTTGCGGACAT
This sequence comes from Rhodonellum psychrophilum GCM71 = DSM 17998, assembly GCF_000381545.1. Taxonomy (GTDB): domain Bacteria; phylum Bacteroidota; class Bacteroidia; order Cytophagales; family Cyclobacteriaceae; genus Rhodonellum; species Rhodonellum psychrophilum. The sequence continues at coordinate 123,921 of NZ_KB906676.1, forward strand.
GGAACTGAGCGATTTTACGGATGAGGATTTCGATGCGTTTTATCCCATCAAGATGAGGAAACTGTCGGCTACCCATTGGACTCCAGTGGCCATCGCCAGGAAAGCAATCGAGTTTCTGGCGGATCGTCCCGGTGTCAAAGTCTTGGACCTTGGTTCGGGTACAGGCAAGTTTTGTTTGGTCGCGGCAAGTCATTCACAGGCAAAGGTCACAGGTGTGGAGCAAAGGGAAAACCTGGTTCGCTTGTCCAGAAAAATGGCCGAAAATTACAAGATTGAAAACGTGGATTTTGTCCATGGGGATATCAAAACGATTGATTTTAAGGAGTATGAGGCCTTCTATTTTTTCAATTCATTTGAGGAGAACATCAACCTGACCGACAAGCTTGACGCAGAGAACACCTTTGATGTCCTCCTTTACCAAGAATATTGTCAATTTCTGCACGATCAATTTGACCTGGTCCCAAAAGGCACCAAGATCGTGACCTATTGCGGCCAAGACATAGAAATCCCCGAAACTTACACCCTTGTCAAATCCCAGAACAAAGGAAAATTGAAGTTTTGGCAGAAGCGGGGGTGAATTTGAAGTTCACTGCAGTGTTTGGAAAGTGCTTTTGAAGTTTTAAAATACAATCAGGAGGAGAAATGGATTAGATTTTTCTGTTTTATTTTTTTGAATAATTTTAAGATTTACAGAATCGCTTGGTGTTAATTTGAAAAAATGTAATTACTTTCTTGAAAATTTACTTTAAGTTAGCGGGAAACCCAAAAAAAATCTCGTGGAAGAATTGAAGCAAACTCATTTAAACGATGAGATAAGTTTAAATTGGGGGCGTTTGATCCAAGGGGACAGGTGTGCACTTGAAGCAATTTACCGGAAACATGCAGGTGAATTACTTCAATTTGGCTGTTCTTTGATCAATGATCCAGAATTTGTGAAAGATTGCCTCCAGGATGTCTTTGTAGACCTGTGGAAATACCATTCCACTCTTCAATCTACAGATAATATCAAACTATATTTATTTAAATGCCTTTCCAACAGGATTTATAAGGGAAACAAAGAGGAGTCCAAAAGGAGAGTTATCTCGAAGGATCATGCAATGCAACAAGATCATTTTTTGGATAGTGTAGAAACGCATCTGATAAATATAAACACAGAGGAAAGTGTCAAAATTAAACTTTCCATTGCTTTGGAAGAATTGCCAATGCGGCAAAAGGAGGTACTCAACTGTTTGTTTTTTGAACAATTCACTTACGAGGAGACTTCTCGATTGATGAATATCAATCTTAGATCTGTGTATACTTTGGCTTGGAAGGCAATAACGAGTCTTAAAAGAGAAATAGGTCAACCAATTATTATTTTGATATTATCTAGTATATATAATTAATATTTTGACTTCATTTTATTTTTCAAATATTTTTCTAATTTGAGGGATAACTTTTCATTGATTGTGACTTATCACATTGAATGCAAAAGTTATGAATAAATCAGAATATACATTAGAGGACTTTGTCCTCGATCCTGAATTTAAAAAATGGGTATTGAACAATGATCCTGAGGCTAAGGCGTATTGGGTCGAGTTCATGGGCCTGAATAAGGATAAAATAGATGATATTCAGCATGCACGAAAAATCCTGATCAATCTTTCGCGCAAAAAGTATGCAATGAATCAGGATGAATTGGATCTTCAATGGAAAAAAATCGATGAAAGGATTGGTCAAATAAATCACCCTAGTCATTCTGGAAAAGTCGTGTCCTTGGACAGTTGGTCTGCAATCCAGCGCCATAAGGACGAGTCTAATAAAAAAAGGAAAAAACATTTTTGGAGAGGAATAGCCGCTAGTTTTTTGTTGGTACTTGCTAGTACAGCCTTTTTCTGGTTTCAGATCAAAAATCAAGATTTTTCAGAAGTAGAACCGAAAGAGGTATTTGTGTTGCATGAAGCTCCAGCAGGGGTCAAGACCACCATTGCCCTACCAGATGGGTCAAAGGTTTTCTTGAATTCCGGAAGCAGTCTTCGCTATGTAAAAAATCTTGAAGGTGATGTTAGACTGCTCACTTTGCGTGGCGAGGCTTTTTTTGATGTTGCAAAGGATACTTTGCGGCCATTTGTTGTGAAAACCAATCAATTGAGTACGACCGCCCTAGGGACTTCATTCAACATTAAAGCCTATTCGGATCATGTGATTTCCATCTCATTGCTGACCGGAAGTGTGTTCGTAAACAATGACAGTAACAGTGACTTCCAGGTGAGACTTGCCCCAGGAGAAGGTGTGTTTGCAAACACAGAAACCAATGATTGGAGGAAGGAACAATTTGATCCGGAAGAGATCATTGCGTGGATGAACAAAACGCTGATCTTCAACGACACCCCGATGAGTGAGGCGATTTTGAAACTCGAAAACTGGTTTGGTGTAAAGATCGAAATACAAAACCCGATTCCGAAAAGTTTGACGGTGTCAGGAAAATTCAAGGATGAAAACCTGAAAAATATTCTGGAGGGACTTAGTTATGGATCTAGATTCAGCTATTCCATTGAAGGAAAAGAAATCAAAATTCAATTTTAACCCAAATCTAAATAGCCAATGAAACAAAACCTTGTGAAAGAATGAAGCTGGAGGTGCGCCAACACCTCCAGCTGGATTCCGTCTGAAAGTCATGTTCAAATTTTCTTTCAGAACCTATTGCAAAAACCATCCTAAATAGTTTAAACAACTCGTAAAGTTATGAAAAAAATCATACTGTTATACGTACTGGCCATGTCCAAAAGATTACTTTATATTTTCTTAATTCAATGCATATCTATGAGCTTTCTGCTTGCTTCCAACAGCAATGCCCAAGTGAAAAAAATAGATGAGGTTCAACTCCGTTTGCACCTTAACAATAGTATTGTTACCAAAGCTTTTTCAGAAATTGAATCTGCGACCGGTTTCAACTTTGTTTACACAAACAAGGAAACAAAAAATCTTCCATTGGTTAATATCAATGCCAATGAGTCATTATATGATATTTTGGTGGATTTTTCGAAGCAAACAGGATTGCACTTCAAACAGATCAATGGAAATATCCATGTTAGAAAAGGGGGAGAAATTGTATCACAAGATGCAGTAAGCATTGAAGTAAATCCCACAGAGACCGTCTCCGGAGTGATAGTAGACGAAACAAATATGGGCTTGCCAGGAGTTTCCATTATAGAAAAAGGAACTACCAACGGCACCATTAGCGACCTTGACGGAAAATTCTCGCTTGTGGTCGCATCAGAGAATGCAGTCCTTGTTTTTTCATTCATCGGGATGCAAACTATTGAGCTTGCCGTAGCGGAAAGAAGAGTATTTAACTTGTCGATGAAAGCAGACACCAAGTCATTGGATGAAGTAGTCGTTATTGGTTATGGTACCCAAAAGAGGAGAGAAATTACTTCTTCTGTCGCTAAAGTTGATGAAGAAAGCTTTAATCAAGGAGGCGTAAGAAGTCCCCTTGACCTTATTCAAGGGAAAGTGGCAGGTCTTAGCATCACTAGAACGGAAGGCAATAATCCTAACTCTGGGGCATCCATCCAAATGCGTGGAGTGACCTCGCTCACAGGAAACCTTAATCCCTTGATTGTAATCGATGGAATTCCAGGTGGGAATCTGGATCTTCTTCAGCAGGATGATATTGCATCTTTTGAAGTATTGAAAGATGGTTCTGCCGCGGCTATCTATGGTACACGTGGAAATAACGGTGTAATCTTGATCACCACAAAAAAAGGAAAAGCAGGTGAAGCCAGGTTTGATTACTCTACCTATTTTCAGAGAGATGTCGTGGATAGGAAGCCCGACTTTCTTACTGCAGCCGAATACAGGAATTTGATCACACAAGGATTGATCAGTGAAGGAAATGATCTGGGGGCTTCCACCGATCTCTATGATGAGTTGTTGAACAAGGAAAATTTAAGCCAATACCACAATTTCGCAGCATCAGGTGGTACTGCCAACTCGAATTATAGGGCCTCTTTTTACTTCAATGATGCTGAAGGTATCGCCAAAGAAAATTCGCGAAAGCAATATGGTGCAAGGATTAATTTCAACCAAACCGGACTGAATGGCAGACTGCAGATGCAATCCAATCTAGCCACAAACTTTAACAAAGCAAACCTTCTTGGAGGCGGTGGAGGTGATTATGAACAAGGTATCCAGAGAAACCCAACAGCACCTATCAGAAATGCCGATGGGTCTTTTGTGGAAACTGAAGCATTTAACAACTACAATCCGCTTTCTAGATTGCAGAACCGGTTAAATGAAAGAAATCAGCAGACTTTCTCAGGTGATGTAAAACTGTCCTTTGAGATTTTTGAAGGATTGACCGTCAGTGCCTTCGGCGCACATGTAAGAAATGTAATCAATGATCGTCAATACCGTTCTTTAACCGATTTTGATCAAAGACCCAATTCCCAATATCAAGGGACGGGATTTGCCAGAAAATACAATGAAGTAACATGGACGGACGTATTGGAATCTACGGTTAATTATAAAAAAATAATCGGAGACCATTCTTTTGATTTTATTGGTGGCTATAGTTACCAATATTCTACTTATGAAAATTTCGCGGTAAACAATAGCGGATTCACTACGGATTCTTTCTTGGATTGGAATATAGGCGCAGGAAGTGCGATCAACAATACGAGGTTGCCAAGGCCGGGAATGGGAAGTTTCAAGGAGGACAATACCTTGATAGCTGTTTTTGGCAGGGTGAGTTATGCCTTTAGTGATAAATATTTCGGTCAAGTGATCGTCAGGAGAGAAGGCTCATCAAAGTTTGGGGCGAACAATAAATGGGGTAATTTCCCTGCAGCATCGGTTGGTTGGGATATTTCCAAAGAAGGATTCATGACCGATATAAGTCAAATCGACAATCTTAAACTGAGAATAGGGTACGGTGTGACGGGAAATCAGGGGATTCCTAATTACCAATCTTTGGTGACCTTGAATACAGGAGGCGTTTACCCACAGGAAGGCGTCTTCTATCAAACTTATGGACCATCCAGAAATCCAAACCCCAACATAAAGTGGGAGAAAAAACAAGAATGGAATGTTGGTCTTGACTTTGGATTGTTGAATAACAGGATTTCGGGATCATTGGATGTTTACAATCGGGAAACAGTTGATTTGTTGAATAACTATTCTGCCCAGCAGCCTCCTTTTGTTAGAAGTTCAATTTATACCAATGTGGGAAGTATCCGAAACCATGGTGTAGAATTGTATTTGAATGCAATCATCGTTGACAAAAACGATTTTAAATATTCCGTTGACTTTGCGGGTAATTCTCAGTTCAATACCATCTCCTCACTATCAAATGAGTTTTATAGTTCAGATTTTCTGGAATTCGGATTTTTGCCTTCCCCAGGAAACCTAGGGCCAGCAATCAGGTTGGACGAAGGAGGAAAAGTGGGGAATTTTTATGGAAAGAGATTTGCTGGATTTAATGATGATGGAAAATGGCTATTTTTCAAAGCCGATGGTTCTACTGTTACTGCAAGTGGAATTTCCCCTGAGGATTTGACAATTTTGGGAAATGGTGTACCAAAATACATGGCCAGTTTTTCAAATACCATTCAATACAAAAACATGGATCTCACGGTGTTTTTCAGGGGTAAGTTTGGATTTGATATCCTGAATACCCAAGAAATGTACTTTGGAAACAAAGCTTGGTTACCCAATAATCTCCTGAAGAGTGCGATAACCAAAAATGCTGAACTCAATGACAATCCTCAATTTTCAGATTACTACCTTGAAAAAGGTGATTTTGTCAAATTGGACAATGTGACCTTCGGTTATACTTTCAATTTGGTGGGCAAAGCGGTTAAAAATCTACGGGTTTATGCATCAGGCAGAAACCTGCTGACTTTCACTGGTTATTCAGGTCTGGATCCTGAGTTGCAGGATACCGGATTTACGACCGGTATTGATGGGCGTGGATTTTATCCGCGGACCAATTTTTACACCCTAGGTTTAAATGTAACTTTCTAAAGACATTGAAAATGAAAAATTTTATAAAGAACTATAGCGTAGTTTTGGCATTCCTTTTCCTCGGATTTGTGGGATGTATGGACCTTTCGGAGACCTTTTACAGTGAATTGTCCAAGGATAATTTTTACAATAACAAAGTCGAGGTGATGCAAGGTGTTTTGAGACCTTTCACCCACATGCAAGCCTGGCTTGCACCAACAGGTCAAAATGGTTTTTACTACCACAGCGAAATGGCAGCAGATCAGGTTGCGTGGCCACAAAAAGGAAGACATGGTTTTGATGGAGGAGACCATATTCGGTTGCATAACCATACTTGGAGTCCTGATGAGCCTCGAATGAGAAATGCATGGTCTCTCATTTGGGAAGGTCTTGGCTACGTAAATTCAATTTTGATTGATTTAGAGGATCTGGATATTGCTCGGGCAGGGTTGAGCGAACAGGAAAGGCAAGCGCTCATTTCGGAAGTGAAAGTAATGCGGGCCTATCATTATATAAGGATTATGGATCTTTGGGGAAATGTTCCCATTATCACACAAGTTGGGGAGCCATTGAGTCCTCCAACTGCGCCAAGATCAGAGGTGTTTAATTTTGTTCGACAAGAATTGGAACAAAATGTTGAATTGCTAGAGCCTTTGTCCCAAGCTTTAGTCGGTAGGGTTTCTAAAGCTGCCGGTTATACCATGCTTTCCGAATTGTACCTCAATGCAGAAAAATGGAGTGGTACAGCCATGTGGGATGAATCAATCGAGTATGCCAATAAGGTCATAATCGGTGAAGGGGGATCTTTAAATGGCCCTATGAGACTGGATGTTGATATTCTTGGACCCTTCAAGGCGGATAACCATTTGTCTCCGGAAAACATTTTCCAGTTTGCCTTTAGCAGAGTAGGAGGATTTACTTTTAACTGGTCTGGATTTTATTTTGGATATGGCAACATGTCCCAGGCGTTAAATGTGAACTACAGTGGAAACAATGCTTTTGTGGTTATTCCAACTGCTTTTGATGCCTACCAGGAAAACGACAAGAGAAAGCAGGAATGGTTTCTTTTTGGCCCCCAATTCAAATTTGGAACAGATGAGCCTATTCTTGGTACGGAAGAGTTTCAAAACCAACCCTTGGTATATGTGAATAATATTCGCAGAAACTCTGAAGGTGCAACGGGCGAAGGATCCATGACTGAGGGAGAAGAAAACAGCGGTGCAAGGCTTCATAAATTCCGTTCCGGTACATTAGATGATGATCAATATTGGGAAAATGATTATATCATCTACAGATTGACAGAATTGTACTTCAATAAGGCGGAAGCAATAATGAGAAAAAATGGAGGCGTTGCAAACCAAGAAGCGGTTGATTTAATCAATGCCTCTAGAAAAAGATCTTTTTCAGATGGAGATTGGCTTTCGGCAGCCTATACCACCACCACCCTTACCATGGATGAATTGCTTGCCGAAAGGGGGAGAGAATTTATATTTGAAGGAAAGAGAAGGACCGATCTGATCAGGTTTGGCAAATTCACCACGACAAATTGGTGGGATCACCAAGCATCAAATAATCCTGAATTGGAGCTTTTCCCAATTCCAAGAATCCAAACAAATTCCAATCCTAACCTAATTCAAAATCCGGGTTATTGATTTACTGCACTGGATAAGATGGAAATGCTGAGGATGAATTTTTCCTCAGCACTTCTTTTTTATGAATTTAATTTCAAAACATATTACCAAACTCTTAATAAAATCATGTTGTTGAACCCCAGATTAATTTTGATAGGAATGGCATTTGCCATTTCTGCCAATTCCAATAATGCTCTGGCACAATCCACTACCACACTTACTCTGGATTCCTTTGTCCAAACAAAAGGAAGCTGGTCTGAAGTGCGTGATGCATGGACTGATCCAATCCATAACCAACTCCTCTTTTCGGAGGGAAAAGGCAATGTATTGATCAATACGCCAACTAAAAAGAACCCTGGAAAAGATATTGTGTCCCTTGAGAATTTTGGGGATATCGAACTTTCTCTAACCTACATGCTTGCCGCGGGCTCCAATTCAGGAATTTATATCCAAGGACAATATGAAATCCAATTGTTTGATAGCTGGAAAACCATCACACCTAAGGCCGGGGATAACGGCGGGATTTATCAGCGTTGGGATGATTTAAAACCTGAGGGACAAAAAGGATTTCAGGGCTATGCACCGAGACAAAATGTAAGCAAGGCTCCGGGAATCTGGCAAACATTGGAGGTGTCATTTCAAGCGCCTAGATTTTCTGAAAGTGGAGGAAAAACTCAGAATGCCAGGTTTAACTTCATAAAACTAAACGGTGTTGTGATCCATGAAGATGTTGAATTGTTTGGCCCCACTCGAGGGGCTTTGAAAGCGAATGAAGTGGCGGAAGGCCCCATCCGAATTCAGGGAGATCATGGTCCGATTGCCATCCAATCTTTGGAGATTCAGCAAATGAATTTTCCTGCACCAAAAATTTCTTCCATAAAGTATCAGGTTTATCCCGGTGCGTATACGCAATATCCAGCGATAGAGAATTTAGAAAATGGGCATTCAGGTGACTTGAACTCATTTGAAGAATTCCAGACTGGAGTGTCTGGTGCCTCTTTGACCAAATTCGAAGGGAATATTAGGATTCTTGAGACTGGAAGCTACACGTTCGAAGTGGAAGTTCCAAGAGGATTAGGTGCTTTGCAGCTTGGAGGCGATTCGGGACAACCTGAATTCAAACAAGGTAAAATCAAGGTTGAAAAAACACTTTCCCCAGGTGAAATACCCTACGTGCTTTGGGTTTCAAAGCCGCGTGATTGGACTGCCCAAGGATTTTTTTGGAGTGCCAGCGCAGAGGGCTTATGGCCGGTTAAGTTCAGTGAGCCTGTGATTTCCTTTGAAAACTCCACCGATCCAATATGGGTAAATGCAGATGAAACGCCAGTATTAAGAAGCTTTATTCAGCTTCCAAATCGAGAGAAAATATCTCATGCAGTTTCCGTTTCTGGAAAATCAGGAATTCATTTTTCTTATGATCTCAGTACAAATCAACTGATTCAGGTATGGAGGGGAGCGTTTTTGGATGCGACTCCTATGTGGAATAACCGTGGAAATGGGGTTTCCTTGCCATTGGGTGTTGTGACTACATTGAACATGGGTGAATCACTCTTGTTTTCGCAAGACTTCACTCCGATCGATAAAGAATTGAAGAGCAGTGGGTATCGTGTTTTAGGAGATGGGGAGCTGATCTTTGACAGCAAATCGGAAACCGGCACCATGCTTTCGGACCATCTTAAGCTGATGGATAATGGTCAGGGGATCGTAAGAAACATGGATTTGAAAGGTTCTGGTCAAGCCCATTTGATAAAGGTTTCGGCAGGCAAGCAACTTAGGAAAATTTCTTCAAATCTTTATTTGATAGCAGATACCGGTGTTTATTTGCAGGTTTTGTCTGAAGGTGTTTCACCTCAAGCATCCAAAGTCGACTCAGAGGATGGTATTTTCTTGCCAATAACCTCAAAATTAAGTTATGCTATTTTGTTCTAATTCAGCACTGAAAAATATGATGCGTTTAAAATTTAATTTGAAAGCTGTAATCCTTAGCCTTATTGGGTTGGGAATTGGGGTTACAGCCATTGCCCAAGAATCGCCAAAAGAAGAGGATTATTTTAAAATCGTTCGTGTACCTGCTCCCGAAGGTTTGCTTTTGGAAGTAGGAGGATTGACGATGCTTCCAAACGGTAGCCTCGGTGTTGCCACTCGAAGAGGAGATGTTTTTATTGTCGAAAATCCAACTTCAGCACGGCCCTATTTCAGAAAATTTGCATCTGGATTGCATGAGGTTTTAGGATTGGTCTATGAGGAAGGAGCCTTTTATAGTGTACAGCGAGGAGAGCTGACCAAAATGGTGGACTCAAATTCTGACGGGAAGGCAGATGTTTTTGAAACGGTTGCTTCTTGGCCTCTTTCTACGCATTACCACGAATATAGCTTCGGTCCAAAAATAGCCGCCGATGGTGCGTTTATTGTAACCACGAATGTCGCCTTCGGTGATCAAGAATGGTGGAGGGGAGAAAGTCGGGTACCCTACAGAGGTTGGACTTTAAAAATCCACAGGGATGGAACCATTGAGCCCTATGCGTCGGGAATGCGTTCGCCCGCAGGAATCGGAATCCTTGATGAGGAAGTTTTTTATACTGAAAACCAAGGTGACTATATTGGTTCTGGCGGTCTTTGGCACCTCGAAAAAGGCGACTTTTCGGGCCATCCAGCGGGCCTTCGCTGGGCGGAATTGCCAAATTCTCCGGTCAAAATGACTACTGCTCAATTTGATAAAATCGTAGATCCGCAGAAAGTTAAAAATGAACAGGGAAGATTCAATAAACCGGAAAATGTTGTTGATGAAGAGTTTATCACCATGTACGAGGCTAAAGAGTCATTGCCAAGTTTGAAATTGCCAGCCGTATGGTTGCCGCATGGTATCCATGGCATATCCAATTCAGAGCCCTTGAAAATACCTGAAAATTTCTTGGGGCCATTTGGAGGTCAAATTCTGATCGGGGATCAAGGGCAAAGCAAAATTATGCGTGTGATGTTGGAGAAAATCAACGGTCAGTACCAGGGAGCATCAATTGATTTTAGAAGTAATTTTCAATCAGGGGTTTTGAGAATGGCATTTGCGCCGGATCAATCCTTGTTTGTGGGAGAAACAAACCGAGGCTGGGGTTCTGCAGGAGAGGCCAATGAAGGATTGCAGCGTTTGGTTTGGAATAGGGAATTGCCCTTTGAAATGAGAACCGTAAAAGCTAAACCGGATGGTTTTGAAATTGAATTTACCAAACCAATAAATAAAAAATCTGCAGAGGATTTGAGTTCTTATGTAGTTGAAAGTTTTATTTATAAATATTTCCCAGTTTATGGCAGCCCCCCAGTGAAACAAATGACCCACGAAATTCTGGGAGTGGAAGTTTCCGAAGATGGAATGAAGGTAAGGCTAGCCATCAATAATTTGCAACAATACCACATTCATAAAATCAGTTTACCAGGGGTAAGGGAGTTAAACGACTCCCATCAGTTGGTACACGAAGATGCGTATTATACATTGAATCAAATCCCTGGTGGAGAAAAAATGGTGATAAAGCCGCGTGTGGTGGTCCCCTCAAGTCCAGAAAAGTCCACCTCTGCAGTAAATCCAAAACCCAAAGTTGAATCCGCCAGCAAGTCCTTGGCTTCTGCTCGCGCGATTCCTTCAGAATTGGAAATCAAAGCACTACTTTCCAAAAACACCTGCACGGCATGTCACAATGCTACTAAAAAGCAAGTTGGGCCAGCTTATGTTGACGTAGCCAAAAGGAAGTATACAGCGGAGAAAATCGTGGAATTAATTCATAACCCAAAGCCTGAAAACTGGCCGGATTATGCCACTCCAATGCCTCCTATGCCACAGGTGTCCAAGGAAGACGCAATGAAAATTGCCCTTTGGATCAATTCCCTATCGAAATAAAAAGCAGCAGTCCTTTTTGGCAGTTCAAATAAATTGATTTACTGCCAATACAAGAAGCCAGCAACCTTATGGGTTGCTGGTTTTTTTGATTTGTAGTGATTTTGCCGATAAGATCAGATCAAGCCTATTGAGGCGTATCTTCATATTTACAGGATAAATTTTGGTTGGATTTATTTAATTAAGCGATTATTCCTCCCCTTGAAAGGAATTTAGAAGCTTGTGTTTTAAAAACTATCAGGCGGGACATGATTTTATAGGTTTTGCTTTTTTTAGGGAAGGATAGTACAGGATAGTTAAATTGTTTAATAAAATAGCTTTATGAAAATTTCACTTAATCCAATCCATTCATCTATCTAACCCAATAATATTGGGTGTTTTATAAATTTTTAGGCATTCAAATGAAATGTTCCTTCATAAAACCTCTTGTATAAACCGTTTTTAAGTCAATTCAAAGTGTTTATAAAACTCTCCCATTATTTGTCCACAAAATAAGATAAATTGAATCTGTGAATTTCGAATTGAAGGCCACTAAAACACTTGACCCAAAAACCATAAAAATATGCATCCAATGAATTCAATTAAACTATTCCGATTTCTTCCCTTGCTGCTTCTGGTCTTTGCCGCCTGCAACAAAAAAACCGAAGACAAGGGACCTATCGATCCCAAAGTGGCAAAATTAAAATTGCCCGATGGATTTGTCGCAGAGCATATCCATAGCCCCGGTGAAAATGAACAGGGTTCTTGGGTGGCCATGACCTTCGATGACAAAAACAGACTCATCACCGCGGACCAATACGGCTTTTTATATCGCTTGGAAATCCCTGAAATCGGTTCGGATTCATTGGCTCCCAAAATCGAGAAATTGATCGTGGGAAATGTGCAGGAACCCCAAGTGGGGATGGGTTACGCCCAAGGGCTCCTTTATGCCTTCAACAGCCTTTATGTGATGGTCAACCACAATGCCAACGAAAATTTCGAAAAAAGCACGGGATTGTACCGCCTCGAGGACAAAGATGGCGATGATCAATATGAAACCGTCACCCAGATCAGGGGCTTCACCGGTGAACCGGGAGAACATGGCCCCCACAGCATGAAACTCTCCCCGGATGGAAAATCCATTTATCTCATCGCCGGAAACCATGTCGATGTGCCCGAAATGGACGCTTACCGACTCCCGAAAGTTTGGGATGAAGACAATCTTTTTCCGCTCATCAAAGATCCCCGTGGCCACGCCAACAACAGAATGGCGCCCGGCGGTTGGATAGCCAAGATTGATCCTGAAGGTACAAATTGGGAATTGATTTCGGCAGGTTTCAGAAATGCATTCGACTTCGCCATCAATGAAGCAGGGGATATGTTTGCCTATGATGCAGATATGGAATGGGACTTTGGAATGCCTTGGTACCGACCTACCCGAATCAATCACGTGACCAGCGGCAGTGAATTTGGCTGGAGAACGGGCAATTCGAAATGGTCGCCCAACTTCCCAGACAATCTACCCGCAGTGCTGAACATCGGTCAGGGTTCGCCCACCAATGCCATGTTTGGCACCCATGCGAAGTTCCCCGAAAAATACAGAACAGCGCTTTATGCCTTCGATTGGAGCTTTGGAATTATCTATGCCATTCATTTAAAACCGGCTGGTGCCACTTACGAGGCCACGGCTGAAGAGTTTATTTCCGGCTCTCCGCTTCCTTTGACCGATGGAGAAATTGGTCCTGACGGAGCGATGTATTTTATGACCGGAGGAAGAAGATTGGAATCCGATCTTTATCGGGTGTACTATGATGGGGAGATTAAAGCCAGCGAGAAAAAGCCGTTGCTTGCATCTGATTTGCCACAAGAGGCCAAATTGAGAAGACAGCTGGAAGAATATCATGTAAGCGGTGCGCCTGCTGCTGGGCTTGATTTGGCATGGCCAAACCTGAAAAACAGTGATCGTTTTGTTCAATATGCTGCACGAATCGTTTTGGAACATCAGCCAGTGAATTCCTGGAAAGCGAAAGCTTTGGCAGAAAAAGATCCGGCCACTTTGACTCAAGCGATGATCGCATTGGCGAGACACTCCGGCAAAGGCCAGGGAGAACCCATGATCCAGGCCTTGATAGGGATCGATTACGGGTCCTTGAACGAAAAAGGAAAACAGGATTTGTTACGGGCTTTTGAGTTGATTCTTTATAGACAGGGAACCCCAAATGCTACAGTGAAAAACCAGTTGATTGCGTACTTGGATCCCAATTTCCCTGCAAATGACAATGACCTAGGTCGTTCGTTGAGTGTATTGCTGGTCCACTTGGATGCACCCACTGCCGTGGAAAAAACCTTGGCCTTATTGAAAAATGCCAAAGATGATCCTGAATACCAGAAGACGTTTATTTCCTCTTCGGATTTGGTCTTGAGGAATCCTCAATACGGCCTTGATATCGCACAAATGCTTGCAAATGTGCCGCCAGCCCAGCAGACGTATTATGCGACCGTTCTAGGGAATGCAAAAGCCGGATGGAATCCAGATTTGAGGAATGAATATTTTACTTGGATCCAAAATGCATTCAAATACAAAGGTGGAAGAAGTTATGTAGGCTTTATCGACAGGGCAAGAAAAATGGCCTTGACGCATGTTGACCAGAAAGATTTTGATCTGTACAATGAAATGTCAGGTGCCGCTTTGCTGACCGGAAGTGGAAATGATCTGGTCGTCTCGGATGTTCAGCCAGAAGGTCCAGGACGAAGATGGACAGTGGAAGAAGCCCTGCCTTTGATGGCTGATTTAAGTAGCAGGGATCTGGTAAAAGGGAAAGCGATGTATTCGGCGACTTTGTGCCTTTCTTGCCATACCATGCAAGGAGAAGGTGGTATCATAGGACCTGATCTGACCCAGCTTGGGACAAGATTTTCCGCTAAGGATATCCTTGAATCCACCATCAATCCAAGTGACGTGATTTCTGAACAATACCATTCCACCATATTCGAATTGAAAGCAGGTGGATCGGTTGTGGGTAGATTGACGGATGAGGATAAAACAAATTATTATGTTTCCCAAAACCCGTTTGCACCGGAAACCATCAGAACCGTAGCCAAAAGTGAGGTCGCAAGTACCAAAAATTCCGATGTTTCCATCATGTTGCCGGGAATGATCAACAGGTTGAATGAAGAAGAATTGAAGGATTTGATGGCCTACCTCATCTCAGGTGGCAATCCGGACCATGAGGTGTATCAAGACAAAAAGATAACAGCAAAATGAGAAAACCAAATAAATTTTCATTCCATAAAATTAGGGTATTCGGACTCAGTGCGGTTTTTATTTTGCTGAGCTGCGGGTCTTGCCAAAATTCAACAAGCAAATCCAAGTCACCTGAAGTCTCTCCTTCCCAATCCCCAAATGAGGGATTTGTCTCAATTTTTGATGGGCAAACCCTGGAAGGCTGGGAGGGCGACCCCGTGTATTGGTCCGTTGTGGACGGTACGATCGTCGGGGAAATCACGTCCGAAACGCTGCTCAAGACCAATACCTTCATCATCTGGAAAGGTGGTGAGCCTGCAGATTTTGAGTTGAAAGTGGACTACAAAATCAGCGGTGCCGGCAATTCGGGATTCAACTATCGAAGCGATAGGGTGGAGGAAGTACCCTTTGCGCTCAAAGGCTATCAAGCCGATATCGACGGACAAAACCGATATACCGGCCAAAACTATGAGGAGCGGAAAAGAACGACACTTGCTTATCGTGGACAGAAAACCCGAATTACCAGCCAGGAATCCGGCGATGTTAAAGGATTTGTGGAAAGAAATGCCTGGAAAGGACTGAATCTGGAAAGCGAACTGGGCGATCGGGACACACTTGGTGCCTTGATCAAGAAAGATGATTGGAACACCCTGCATGTGGTGATCAAAGGCAATGTGTTGCAGCACTTCGTGAATGGGACCTTGATGAGTGAAGTCACCGATGACGACCCGAAAAACAGGAAAATGTCAGGGTTGATGGGTTTTCAGGTGCATGTAGGCCCTCCGATGAAGGTCCAATTCAAGAATGTCCTGATGAAAAAGCTTTGATGCCGTACCAGAAATCGGTCTGTTTTTCCACAGGCAATCTCTTGTGAAACCAGATCTGTTTATTGTTGCTTAAGTACAAAAAAGCCCGAGGTTGAGATTCAACTTCGGGCTTTTTTTATTTGTACGTCCCTTGCGGGAATCCAGAAAAATCAGCCTACTTCTAAAAGGGATTTGCGATTGATTGTCAGTGAAGTAATCTTTAGAAATCTGAATAGTCCGTTGGGTACAATAATCTACCATCGTTTTTGGAAACCGTGTTTTGGTATTCTTCGATTACCTTCAACTTATCCCAATCCGGATCCGACCCGAAGGCTTTCCAATGTGCATCTCTGGATGCCATATCGGCAAATGTGGTCATGTACATCAGATTCGGCATGTTTGCTCCGGCCAGTGTTTCGGCATAAAAGACCGCATTAAAACCCAACTTGGCGAAAATATCGATTTCACCCTCGTTGAACATCTTTACTTTTTGCTTGTAAAGTCTTTCTGTTGCAGCTTCATAACTCCTCAATTCATAGATCCTGTCCTTTTTTGGACCCGTCACCTTCGATTCGATAAACCTTGGGCTGCCGGTAAAAGCATGGAGCAGGGCGTTTTCAATCCTTTTATAGGGAGGATTGTCATGCGGTGCATTGATGTAGGAAGCGCCATCCGAAAGGTAATTGCTGTCTTTGTCCAATTTGGCCGGCAAAGCCAAATATTGTTTCATGGATTTGTAAGGAATCAGCACATATACCTTTTTTCCAGCATCTGGCTGAGAAGCGACCGGTTTGAAAACCCCAACTTTGGCGACGCCGTTTCTGTGCATCGCCGGTAGCAAAGCATTTTGAAGATATGCGTCAATCTGTTTTTCCTGATTGTTATTCTCGATGTGGTAAATTCTCAATTCATAGAAATCCCTTTTGGAGCCTTGGCCGAAGAGGTCCGCAACCAAAAAGATGCAGAATAGTGCGATGAGAAATGGTGTTGATTTTTTCATTTTTTGTGAATGGGTTTAAGGTTTGTTAGTGCTTGAATTTAAGCAATCCAAAAGCCAAAGCAGAGAATTATTGATATGGTGCCCCAGTATTTGATAAAAGGAGAAAAATGCAAAAATGGGGACTGTTTTTTTTACAAGAATTGCCTTTTCGAAACAAATGAATGGTTTTATCCTACAAACCATTAAAACAGATAGAGATGGCCAAGTTGTCTTTTTCTCCAAGATAGAATCTTGATTGGCTAGAGTGTTATTTCCTGAAATTAAATATTGACTTTTCCTTCAGAAAAACAATAAAATGGCTGAAAACAACCGGTCATGCGCCGAGAAGGGGAATCGATAAAAATATTGGGAATCCTGGACCTTATAATTTTCGATTCTTGAAGGCAGTTTGCTATCTTTAAATGGAACCAGCTTTAATCTCCCCATCTATTGTGGATATATTATAATGGAAGATTTTCGAAGCCCGACAGAACAGGATAGTCCCTAATGTTGGTGTTGATATATTGAAATTTGATTGTATACCTAAATGCTATTGCGTTTCTAGAAAGATGGACATTAACTTTTCGAAGGACTTTATCTCAAATTCCGCACAACTGGGCGGGATTGAAACCTCCATATTGGACAATGGCCCAGGAAAGGGAGTCCGAATGGCATGGGTAAACACGGGTTCGGGATTGCGGTATAAGGTCGTCATTGATCGTGGGATGGACATCGCTGAAGCCTTTTTCAATGCGCACAGTCTTGCCTGGATCAGCCACGCAGGAACCACGGCCCCGCAGCCTTTTTCGGATCAAGGTGCAAATTGGCTAAGAACATTCGGTGGAGGATTGATGACCACTTGCGGATTGTCGCACGTGGGCGGTCCCGAGTCGGATGAGTTTGGCAACAGAGGCCTTCATGGCAACATTAGCAATACTCCTGCAGAAATCATCTCTATCCAGCAGCCTGACCCTATTCGGGGAAATCTGGAAATGTCCATCACGGGAATAATAAAAGAAACGCGTGTTCTCGGACCCAACCTGGAACTGAGGAGGACCATTTCGGGAACATTGGGGCAACCAAGCCTGGTCATCCGCGATGAAATCACCAATCTCGGCAATACCGAGGCTGCCCACATGCTGCTTTACCACTTGAATTTTGGTTGGCCTTTTATCGATGAGGGAACAGAGATGGTCTGGGAAGGGAATTGGAAATCAAGGGATGGAGATCCCGACAACAGGATTTTCAACCCCAAAAACGATTTCAAGAAATGCCCAGCCCCGATGGATGCGCATGCCGGTTCTGGCGAGGATGCTGCATTTATTGACCTTTCTTCTCTAAAAGATGAAATGTGCGTTTGTGGTTTTGTCAATCAAAAACTGGGCATTGGATTCTCCATTAAATTTAACCGAAAGGAATTGCCCTGGCTTGTAAATTGGCAGCATTGGGGCAAAGGCGAATATGTCACCGCCTTGGAACCTGCCACAAATCCGCCAATCGGACAAGCCGCCGCCAGGAAAGCAAATGCCTTGATCAAAATCCCTCCCGGAGAAAAAAGATGCTATTCCCTTGAAATGAGCGTCCTGACCACAGCGGAGGAAATCGAAGCCCTCCTGAGAATCAACAATAGAGAACGCGAAAAACAACTATAAAACAATAAAACCTAAAATAAATCTATCCCAAATAATCAACCAGTACAATATGAGTTTGGCAAAAAAAGCATTAGAACAGGGCGAGGGAATCCTAAGATTGGCACCCACCTGGGTTCCGAGGTCCTTCTGCGTTCCCGGCAGAAGAATAAAATTACATCCCGATGATTATTATGTCCTTGGCGGACAAAGAGGAGGGATTGACGAGCGCTGGTTGTCTTCCACTACGCCTGCACAAAATGGGCCTTTGACAGGAAAAAGCGAAGGTTTGAGCCCCGTGGTTTTTCAGGACGGAGATGAGGAAACGCAGTTTTTACTCAAAGACGCCATCGAGGAATTAAAAGGTGAAATCATCGGAGACCGCATCTGGGACGAATACGAGAGTTGGCCGATGTACTCCAAGTTTTTTGACAACATGGGGCCTCTTCCGCACCATATCCACCACAATGACGAACATGCCGCTTTGATCGGCCAAAAGGGCAAACCAGAAGCCTATTATTTCCCACCACAACTCAACAACCATGGAGGGGATTTTCCTTACACCTTCTTTGGCATTGCTCCGGGAACCACCAAAGAACAGATCCGGGAATGCCTTGTGAACTTCACCAAGGGAGACAACAAAATCACTAATTTTTCCCAGGCATTCCGTCTGGAACCTGGAACTGGCTGGGATGTTCCTCCGGGAATGTTGCACGCACCGGGAAGTATGTGTACTTACGAGCCGCAGAAAGCATCTGACGTTTTCGCCATGTATCAGTCCTTGGTCAATGAGGCGATTATCCCCGAAGAATTGCTTTGGAACGGAACGCCAAAGGATAGAATGGGGGATTTCGATCAGTTGATGGAAGTGATCGATTGGGAATTGAACGTGAATCCCAATCTCCTGGAAACCCGATTCATGAATCCAAAGCCGGTTGGAGACTTGGAGGAAATGAAGGCCGAGGGCTATATCGAAAACTGGGTTTGCTACCGTTCCGAAGCTTTCAGCGCAAAGGAATTGACCATTTTCCCGGGACAGACCGTCACCATTACAGACCAGGCGGCCTATGGTTTGATCGTGATGCAGGGGCATGGAAAGATGGGTGTTTGGGATATCGAAACCCCGGCATTGATCCGCTATGGACAATTGACGAACGACGAATTCTTTGTTTCCGAAAAAACCGCAATGGCGGGCGTGAAAATCGCCAATCCTTCCAAGACTGACCCAATTGTCATGCTGAAACATTTTGGTCCCAACAATCCGGACCTCATCTTATAATTTCAATCATTTTCTTTCATATAGACTCTTGTAAAGATGACCCAAAATAATTATCCAAAACTCCACAATGCCACTTGGCCGGGTATTGTGGGAAAAGGACCCGACTCAGAGCCAATTATTTCTTTTGACACCATGTTGGAAAGTACCGCCGCCGCAGAAGTGGACGGGGTGAAATTTGACGGGGTGGATATCGGGCTTTTTGATCCCCATATTGATTTGGACATGTCTGACGACGGGATCAAGAAATTGGCAGAGAAGGTTGCCGGCCTGAACCTGAACATTGGAAGTTTGGTTGCGCCCATCTGGGGAGGCCCAGCCATGGGGAGCAAAGAGGACCGAGCACTTTTCGTGGAAATGGTCAGGAAATCCTGCTTATTTGGTCAAAAACTAAGGGATTTGGGTGTGAGGCCAAATGGCATCGTCCGAATCGATTCTGCCAGTTCAGTCGAAAAGTGGGCAGTCGACCCAGTTGGCAATACCAAATTGATCGCCCAAACTTTCAGAGAAGCCTGTGATGTGGCGGCTGATTTTGGCGAAAAACTGGCAGCCGAAGGAGAAATCTGCTGGGGCGGCATGCACAGTTGGAGAGCGATGATCGACACACTGGAGCAAGTGGACAGACCGAACATTGGCTTTCAGGCGGATATGTCCCATACTTTTTTGTATTTATTGGGATACAACAGTCCGCAGGACAGGATACTCCCAAAAGATTTTGACTGGAATGACCGGGCCACACTGACCGAAGCACTCAAAACCTTGACAAAGGCATTGAGGCCTTGGACGATAGATTTTCATGTTGCCCAAAATGACGGGACCGTTTTCGGTTCTGGATCCCATGACAAAACAGGCAGACATTGCCTCGCTTCCGATCCTAACGGAAAATTGGATATCGCAACAGATGCCGGACATTGGCTCAGGGATGAGCAAGGGGAGCTGACCAAAGCCTTCCGACACCTTTGCTGGGATGGCTGTATGTTTCCCAATGAAGTGATGACAGAGCCCAAAACATGGAATGATATCTTGTCAGCCATGGTCAAGGTGCGTGAAAAACACGGCTGGTACGAAGCGGAGTAAATTCTTTAAAAAAACCTAGAACGATGAAAGAGACCAAAAAACTTAGAATAGGATTGATAGGAACAGGATTGATGGGTAGGATCCATACCAACGGGTACAAGCGACTCGGTGATTTTTTTCCGGAATTGGAATATCGCCCAGTGCTGCAAGCGGCCTGCTCCAGAAGAGAAGACAAAATCACTGCATTTGCAGAACAATGGGGATATGCTTCCGTCGAAACGGATTGGCGGAAAATGATTGCCCGAGACGATATCGACGCGATCGATATTTGTACGCCGAACAATACCCATGCTGAAATCGCCATTGCCGCAGCGGCGGCGGGAAAGATGATCCTCTGCGAAAAGCCACTTTCCAGAACACTCCAGGAAGGGGAGGACATGGTGAAAGCCATCGAAAAATCCGGGGTGAAAAATACGGTTTGGTACAATTACCGAAGGGTTCCTGCCGTGACCTTGGCCAAACAGGTGATCGATTCCGGAAAATTGGGAAAGATATTCCATTACAGGGCCAATTTCCTTCAGGATTGGACGATCAATCCGGATCTCCCTCAGGGAGGAGATGCCCTTTGGAGACTGGATGCCGATGCAGCAGGTTCCGGGGTGACTGGGGATTTGTTGGCACATTGCATCGATACGGCCATGTGGCTAAACGGCGGCATCAAGGATGTCTCTGCCATGACGGAGACTTTTATCAAGGAAAGAGTGCATCAGGAAAGCGGTAAAGTCCAAAAAGTGGGGATTGATGATGCCTGTTTGTTCCATTGTCATTTTGAAAATGGATCCTTGGGATTGTTCGAAGCGACCCGATATGCTAGGGGACACAAAGCCTTGTACACCTTCGAAATCAATGGGGAACATGCTTCGATCCGTTGGGATTTACATGATCTGAACAGATTGGAATATTTTGACCACAGCGACGATTCCATTGTGAGAGGGTGGAGATCCATTCACGTTTCTGATGCCGACCAACCTTATATGGACAGATGGTGGATTCCGGGGACATGCATCGGGTATGAGCATTCCTTTATCCATCAGGTGGCGGATTTCTTCAAAAGTCTTGAGACGGGAGAACCCTGTTCGCCTACATTCAAAGATGCTTTGGAAACCCAAAAAGTCTGTCAGGCAGTCCTGGATTCCGCTGCCGAAAGAAGATGGAAAGATACCGGGGTGGAATGGACTGAAAAGTGATCAATGAAAATCCCACAAAAAACCAAAAAACCTCCCAGCAAGGAGGTTTTTTGGTTTTGATATCATCCGTATTTGCATTTTTGGGGTGAAATTCATTGAGGTGAAATATGACCAAATATGATTTTATGAATTGATTGACCTGGATTGCATGAAGAGGCGTGTCTGTGATCATTGATTCCAATTGGCTGATTGTTGCACAGATACCTTCCCCCACTTAATTCGACTCAAATTCAGATTGGTCAAAATTTTCTCGATATTTCATCCTTAGCTGACCTTTGAGATTGCCTTGTTGCTCAAGACCGGCATCGTTTGATTGCAATTTGACATCCACATCGAATATGACTTCTATTGTTCTGATGTTCTCCCCAGCAGCATTTTCTTCGGTCCCTTCTATGAGATGAATGATTTTGAGAAAATTCCCGGCATCCAAAAGACCTGGCAAAAGTGTGTATCCATTGTAATTTCGCTGATCCAAAACAGCGATGTAATAATTGTCTTCCCACGAATCCCCTTCCTCAAAGGGAATGTTTTTGTTTCCAATAGCAAGGATTTCTTTCACCTTGTCATAGGGGTAAAATTCATTGGCAATCCCTTTCTGATCCAAATCTTGAATCCCAAAGTCCTCTTTGAACTTAATTTTCGGAAGTTGTAAATAAATGTCAATCCCGGATATAGCATCCCTTATGGTTAATCCGTGATAGACATATGCCGCTGCCCTGCTGGAATAAAGTTCTGCGCTGAGTCCAGTGGAATTTGAGGTTTTGATTCCTGTGGATCCAAAATTCCTGCCGTCAGGCAATGAACCCACGAATCCCACTTCTGAAAGCTGGATTTTAGGGGTGGATTCCTCGTTGGATGCGCAGCCCATCAGGAGGCAGGCAATCAACAAAAATATGGGGTACTTGGCTGTTTGGGATTTCATTTCTTCAGATTATTAAGTGAAAATAAAAATTTTATAAAGGTGACTTGCTAAAAGACAGACGTAAATAAAGTGGGGGATGCGACAATTGAATTCATGTTTTTTTGAATGGTCAAAACATTGCCTGATTGGGAGAGGAGATCAATGAATTTACCTTAAATTGAGATTCGTTTTTGATGGGATTTTAGTTCTTGTCAAAAGTGCTTCAAACAATCAAATTCAAAGAACGATGAGGCTTCCAAAAATCTATTTGAAATTTTATCTTTTCATATTTTCGATTTTTTTAATTTTCCATGCCAAGGCGCAGCAGGATGGGATTCAATGGTCCAAGGACGGGAATTCCTATTTCCGTGTGGAGCAAAATGAGATTGTTCAATATGCACTTCCTTCCAATGACAGAAGTGTTTTGATCAATAGAAACCTCATGATTCCCGAAGGCCAAACTGATCCGCTTGACTTGGAATTATTTTCTTTTTCAGAGGATGGTAGGAAATTATTGATCTATACAAACAGTGCACAGGTGTGGAGAATCAATACCAGAGGAGATTATTGGGTCTTGGATCTGGAGCACAACAGCCTTCACAAGCTTGGGAAATCATTGCCGGAATCCTCCCTGATGTTTGCGAAATTCTCTCCGGATGGCACTAAGGTCGCTTATGTCAGCCAATACAATATTTATCTGGAAGACCTTTCGACCCAAGCCATTCAAGCGCTGACCACAGATGGAAATAGAAAATTGATCAACGGTACTTTTGACTGGGTGTATGAAGAAGAGTTTGCAAATAGGGATGGTTTTCGCTGGAGTCCGGACAGCAAGTCCATAGCTTTTTGGCAGTTGGATGCGCGAGGGACGGGTGATTTCTTCATGATCAACAATATCGATTCGGTATATTCCAAGGTGATACCGGTTGAATACCCGAAAGTAGGTCAGGATCCATCCGCCGCCCGTATTGGCGTCATTAACTTGTCCACGTCAAAAATTGAATGGGTGAAAATCGAAGGCGATCCGAGACAGCATTATCTTGTCCGATTGGAATTCATTCCCGGCACGAATGAATTTTTGGTACAGCAACTGAATCGCAAACAGCAGGAAAGCAAAATCATCCGTTGCGATGTTGGTTCGGGGGCGGTGACCGTGATCAGCACAGAATATGACGCTGCTTGGATAGATGTGATGACGCCCAATGAGGATACTTATGCCGTGGATTTCAAGCATCCATTTCATTGGCTTGCCGGTGGAAAGGAATTTTTATGGACGAGTGAAAAGGATGGCTGGAGGCATTTGTACCGCATCAGCATTGATGGCAAAAAAGAAACTTTGGTGACCAAAGGAGATTTTGATGTGATTTCCCTGGGAAATTATGAGGAGAAAAGCGGCTATGTTTATTTTATCGCTTCTCCGACCCATGCCACCCAAAAATATTTGTACCGGACCAAGCTGGATGGGAAAGGGAAACCCGAATTGATAACACCCGCAGGATTGGCTGGAAGTCACTATTACAACATTTCCCCCAATGGGAAATTTGCCCAACACCGGTTTTCAAATACCCATACAAGGCCACTTGGAGAATTGGTCAGCTTGCCTCAACACAAGGCTTTGAATGAAAAAGAAAGCATCGCCCAAAAACTTCCTAATGCCCAGGAGAAAAATGTCACTGCCTTTTTCAAAATCAAAACGGAAGAAGGAGTGGAGATGGACGGCTGGATGGTAAAGCCATCGGATTTTGATTCTACCAAGAAGTATCCCGTGGTATTTTATGTGTATTCCGAGCCTTGGGGAGCCACGGTCATGGATGGATATGGTGCCTCGAAAAACAGATTGTACAAAGGAGATATGCGGGAGGACGGATATGTTTACATCTCCATAGACAACCGCGGGACTCCTGCGCCGAAGGGTCGCGAATGGCGGAAATCGATTTACAGAAAAATCGGCGTGGTCAACATTCAGGACCAGGCCAATGCCGCCAAGGAGATCTTGAAATGGGATTTCATCGATTCCGATCGGGTTGCGGTTTGGGGATGGAGCGGTGGAGGATCTGCCACCTTGAACCTTTTGTTCCAATTTCCCGAAATCTATAAAACCGGGATTTCCATCGCGGCAGTTGCCAACCAGCTGACCTATGACAACATCTATCAGGAAAGGTACATGGGCTTGCCGCAGGAGAATTTGGAGGATTTTGTACAGGGCTCGCCCATTACCCATGCAAAAAATCTGGAGGGAAATCTATTGTACATCCACGGTACCGGAGACGACAATGTGCACTATCAAAACGCAGAAATGCTCATCAGTGAGCTCATCAAACACAACAAGCAGTTTCAAGTGATGCCTTACCCCAACAGGGCGCATGGGATTTCGGAAGGTGAAGGTACTTTTGAACATCTCTCCACTTTATACACCAATTTCCTGAAAATGTATTGTCCACCGGGAGGAAGGTAAATCCTGTTTCCAAGACGCTAGACTTGGAAACAGCTTGCTTCAATTGAACCCGAAATATGCATCAGGCTTCCAGATGAGATCGAAACAGCAAGAAAATCAGGCTGTTGTGAGACTAATTCCTGAGATCAATAAGGGAAGTTAAAAAAAAATCAACAAATAATTGAATATCAGTTAATTATACTATTGAATTGAGTTCGTAATGCATAAAACGGGATGAACTGAAAAAAAGGAATACCCCAAAGGTGAAAATCTGAGAATGGATATTTTTTTTTCTTTTCGGCTATTCCAAAAACTCAATGATATCTGCCTGAATGGTCAAAACAGGTTGGGTATACACAATCAAGTTTAGGGCATCAACATCATACCGGACATTGACCAAAGCAAGGTTTCTGCCTTCTACGCTTCCATGTTTTGCCTCAAAATTTTCCCAAAGGTGATCCATTGCGGTTTTATAGAGCGCCTTGTCCCCACTTACACGGGCCACGCCAAAGACCTGCGCATACATGCCGACGCCAAAGGAGGCCCCTAATATATATCCTGCTTTCGCCTCACCAGAAACCGACCTGGCCACGATTTGGTAATTGGCTTCGGACAATTCCACGTTGGTCAGTGAGGAAGACATGTGCATGCCCGATGAGGCACAACCTGAAAGTATAAGGGTCATGACAAACCCACCCATTAAAATCTGAATCATCTTTTTCATAGTAAATTGAGATTATTTTTATGATTTTAATATTAAAATTTATAATTTTATTTGATTAATAATTTATTTTATATGTCTTAATTAATTTTTAGTAATAATAAAAATATTTATTGAATTTTACAATTTGACACGAACTTTAGATTTGGGAAAAGCAATAAGCATTTACTAAAAACCAAGAAAATGGAAGTCTTTGGCTGGGTTTTGCTGCTAATTCTGGGGCTGATTTCCTGGATTATTTTTGTTCCCATTTACCTGAAAATAGATACCCAAAAGGAGCTGTATATCATTTCCCAGATGGGTACTTTTCACCTTTCCTTTACTCCTGGGGAAAGGCCAAATTTTAAAGTGAGCGTTTTTGGGGTTTTGATCCCCGAATCCAAAAAGTACCCCAAAAAGCCTGACATTAAGAAAAAAAGAAAACCATTCCTCAAAAGGTCAATGCAATCATGGCTGTTTCTCATAAAGGGTTTGCTCAAAAGTTTTAGGATAAAAAGATTGGTGGGAACGTTCGATTTGGACGATGTGTTGCTCCATTCCCAATTATATGCCATTTATCCATTTATAAACCGAGGTCCAGTTCAGTTGATTTCCAACCTTAACAACAACTATTTCCTAGACCTGATCATTGAAGGGAGACTGAATAAAATGCTTTTTACATTTCTCGTATTTTTAACTAAAAAATAAAATCATGGAAACGAATTTTAATGTTGTCATTGAAAAGCTGACCGAATTCCTCCATCGGGAAGCCAAAACAGGAACCGTGGTAGGTGAACAATTCATTCTGGGAGAATTCACCTGCGTGCCGGTGGTAAGGGTCGGAATGGGCCTCGGAAGTGGGGGAGGCGAAGGTGATTCCTCCAAAAATGGGAAAGGACAAGGTTTGGGCGCCGGTGTTGGAATGGGCATTGAGCCAATAGGGTTTTTGGTTACCAAGGGATCCGAGATTTCCTTTATCTCCACCCATCAGGAAAAAGGGATTTCCAAGATGTTTGATAAAGTCCCGGATCTGATCAAGACCTTATTGCAAAAAAAGGAATCCGATGAGACCAAGAATTGAAAATAGACCGATGTCCATTGTTAAAAATGAAGGACTCCAATTCAATTTGGAGTCCTCTCTTGGTTTCATATTGACTTAGCACGGAGCGTCAGTCTTTCAATCACACTTGTTATGGAAACTCTACAGCATTATCTATTGCCGTACATTATTTCAAACGTTGCGGCTATTATAATCCTGATTTCTTCGTTCTATCAACCCAAACTGACACGTCTCTTTTTTATGTTGCTTTTTGGCTGGGCGAGCTGGCTCAATTTTACTGTTGCACAGCAAAATCCTGGAGATTATTTGGCTTATGCGGAATTGTCAATCCCCGTTTATAGAGACTTTATCAATGGCTGGTTCAAAACCAATATCCGGGAAATGGTCACGATAATTTCTGTTTGTCAGGGATTGATTGCTTTAGGCATGGCTTTCAAAGGAATTTGGGTTAAGCTTGCCTGTATAGGATCTATTGTCTTTTTCCTCTGCATTTCACCTCTCGGCGTTGGCGCAGCTTTTCCTTTTCCGCTCATTACTGCTTTTGCTGCCTATATGATCATCAGAAAAGACAATATGGATTATATATGGAAGTTCAAAAAGGTGAATGAAAACATTGGCCTGAATAGGATTTAAGGAACCTTAAGAAGTGATCATTTTAAAAATGAATTTTCATTTAATCCATCCCATGAACATTATACTGAATGTCCTTTATTTCCAAATCCAGCCAGGTCCAGCTGCCTGTCTCCAGTTCCCAAGTGGCTTTCATGCGGGAGGGGACTTTTATTCCCTCAAAGACGCTGTATTCATCAACTGTCAACACCCAGGGATAGGTTTTGGAATCAGGTTTATTTCCTTGGTATCGCATTGCTATGAATTTGACAAAATCACCTTGTTCATTGTAGTAAAAAACGCCACTCCCAGAAGTTCCTTTGTAGGTCATGGTGGCTTTTGCGGAATAATTATCTATGATTTTCCATTTTATATAAGGACTCAAAGCCAAAGAAGGAAACCAGACCGATTCACCCAAAAAGCGCTGAAGGCTACCTTCATTTATTTTTTCTCCCTTCTCGTCCACAATTTTCACCAGCGAATTCATCTTGATCAACATCTCCCCAGTACCATTCTCAAATTTATCCCGGCCTTTAATATGAATACCGGGCATCATGTTCAGATTTACCGTCCAGATGAAGGCCGGCTCTTCTGTTGTGGTGTACTGCAAAGCAGCAGCATGATACCAATCCTTTTGGTCTTGCTTCATTTTCATCAGGGCATGTTGGACAATTCTACCACTTTTGATTTTTGGTTTTCCCATGATTCCTGTAATATGCATCCATTTAGAAACAGGTGCAGGCAAATTTTTCAAATCATCTTCTGAAACCAATGTCTGTTCTGATAAATTAATGGTCGCCAAGATCTCGCTGGTTTCGCGGGCAATCTTTTTATAAAATGAATCTGAAGAATAAGCAAGGATTACAGCTGAAAGGATGATCAGGTTGGGTATCATTCCATATTTAGTATCCGCCCAAAAAAATACCATCAAAAAAGAGGAAAGCATCACTGCAATGAGGGCTGGATGGATCCACCAGGAAACATTCAAAAGGGAAAGTATTCCCGCAACTAAAAATAAAACCGTTACCAAAAGCCAAACCAAGCCCATGGGTCTTGAAATTTCCGCAGATAGCGGCCCTATTTCCGAAATCCCAAAGGCTTTTAGGAAGCCAAGCAAATGGATGGCGCCATGAAGGAAGAGGATGATAAAAAGGATAATTTTCATGGTTTGCTTATTGTGTGAAAAAACTTTTTACAAGATCTTCCCGGTTCTTTTCCAACATGATTTCATGTGCCAAACTTCATCCTTGCTCCTTTCCAAGCTGGCTTCCCATCGGTAAGTAGTTGGCCATAGTTTGAAAATCCTGACGACGCTATATAAAATCCAAAGGGAAAGTTTGGTAGGCCGGGGCTTCCATCCTTTTGAAGGTGCCAAGACAATGGTCGTACCTTTTTTATTCGGAGAAACCAAATAATCACCGGCTACGAAGCCTGTTGAGGGATGGCCTGAAATCTCGAAAGTGCCCTTTACCGGTGAGCCTACCTCCAGAAGGTCCAAATTTGGAAAGGCTGGATGGAATGACAATTTGATCGGGTGGGTCTTGTTGTTTTTTATAAGGGATTTTAATTTTGGCAGCCGATTCTCCCACTCTATCTCATAAATTAAATCGCCCTCGAAGGCTTGCTCCTTTCCATTACCCAGTTTAATTGCAGGCAATACATCGTCAAAGGCAGGGTTTAGAGTTGCGATAACTGGTTCAGGGCTGTATCGGGCAAAATACATCCTTGTCCAGTCCATCGGTATTGGAAAAGTGTCGGGTTGATGGTTTTTTTTATCAATTTTAATAAAAAAAACCGTTTTAGTCCTTCGGACGAAATAAAAATCATGCATCAGCACCAAGGGCATGGAAGAAGGATGCACAGCCGCATTTCCCATAGGAGCCAATAAACCAAAAGGCTTGCGCTTTTTTTGGTTGTATTCATTGATTTTAAATTCAACGGACCTGTTTCTCAGGTCCTTGAATTGATAATGTGCGTGGACACCGAAAGCGTCCACCTCAAATTCGGCAGCCTTCATTTCCACCGAAACCATATTTGCCAAACCCTTCCCAGCGATATCATATTTTGCATGATCCAGAGTTAAACTTGGTTGATGATAGACATCCACCCTTCCGTCTACCCGCCAACCAATGATCAAATGGCCTTTCCCATTTTTCTCATCATCAAAAACCTGTGGCTCAAAGCCCATATAAAATTCGTCTGGGTCTTTTTCAAAATTGACCAATAAGAGTTTTTCCATTGGATCAATTTGTATCATAAAGGGATTCAATAGCCTGTTCATATCATGGGAAAATAAATCGCCAATATCAAACACTAGAAAAATAAAAAATTGGTCGCTTCAGGATTTTCATCTTCAAGCATTTTAGGGATGAAAATATCGAGGGTAGATTGACCTCCTCTTTTTCATTTGCTTGATTATCCTATCAAAAATAACGAAAAACTTGAATATGAGCATGTTATCAGGTCCTGTAAAAAAAATGACAATGGTCAGGAAAGGAGGCAAGAGGAAATAAAAA
Organism: Rhodonellum psychrophilum GCM71 = DSM 17998; assembly: GCF_000381545.1. Taxonomy (GTDB): domain Bacteria; phylum Bacteroidota; class Bacteroidia; order Cytophagales; family Cyclobacteriaceae; genus Rhodonellum; species Rhodonellum psychrophilum. The sequence continues at coordinate 153,816 of NZ_KB906676.1, forward strand.
AAACCTCCCATTTAGGAGGTTTTTTCTAGATTGGATTCAATTGCTTAATTTCAAAGAGCAATCGAACCTACTTGGAACTGTTGAATTCAATTAAAATGCAGATTTGAAACCTTCCATTTTTTGGTCAACTTGAGTGTCTACCATAAAGGACAATCTCACCTTTTCCCAAGCCATCGTCACTTTTGCAACTTTATTGTTTTCGGCTGAGATGGTATAAATCAATCTTTCTTGGTTGTCAGCTGCCATCATGGGCGCTACTTTGATGGAGACGGCATTGTCCTTCGCCATTGCTTCCTCGTCTATTTTTCCATCTTTCATGTAGGCAAAAACAGAGTTTCCTTTTGCGTTGAAATGGATGGTCCAGTCACCGGAAGCTTGAGGTGTGATGAACACGCCATATTTGCCCGGGCGAAGATTGGTTCCCCCAATGTTTACTCCAGTACTGAATTCTATGATGGTGGTTGCATTGGCACCCGCTCTCCAGGTTACCCCATATTTTTCGATCTCCCCGAATATTTTTCTGCCTTTCACGGCAGGAGAGGAATAGTCAATGCTGATTTTGGTGAAGCCTACATTTTGGGAAACATAGGCAGCTGGGCTGGCTGCGGGAGCCTGCATCTGGGCATTGGACTGGCCAGTGGCGGCGAAAATCACCATCAGGGTAAGGGCAAAGAAATACAGTTTAGCGTTTTTCATAAGTTTGTTTTGAGTTATTGATTGAGAAAGATACAACAAGGTTATTGAAATGTTGTTTTAATGCTGTCTTTCAAAACCCTTGGCCTTATTTTCACGATCAATCCATCACCAAAATGTAACTTGGGTCGTCATCCGTATAATTGACGTTGATGATTTTATCCGCTTTTTCCAGCAATACCCTAGAGCTGGAGCTTAAATGTTTGATATAAACTGTTTTTCCAAGCTTGTGGTATCTTTCTGTCACCTTATGGATGGCTTCTATTCCAGAATGATCCACAATCCTGCTTTCTTTGAAATCAATGATGATTTCAGAGGGATCATTTATTGGGTCAAATTTCTCTGAAAACGTGGTGGCGGAGGCAAAGAATAAAGGGCCGTACATCTCGTAATGCTTAATGCCATTTTCGTCAACCCTTTTTCGGGCACGGATCCTTTTTGAATTTTCCCAGGAATACACCAAAGAGGAAACGATCACACCGATCAAAACCGCGAGGGCTAAATTGTGAAGCACTACCGTGATCCCGGTGACCAATACCATGACGATCAAATCAGGAACAGGAACCTTTCCAAACACCTTCAGGGATGCCCATTCGAAAGTACCAATGGCAACCATAAACATCAGTCCTACCAATGCTGCCATCGGGATCATTTCTATATATTCCGAGAAAAATAAAATAAACAGCAGCAGTACAATTGCCGCTACTGAACTCGAAATCCTGGTTCTACCACCTGCATTGACATTGATCAAACTCTGTCCCAGCATGGCACAACCGCCCATTCCTCCAAAAAAACCAGTCGCAATATTTCCCACGCCCTGCGCGATGCATTCCTTGTTTCCATGACCACGAGTCTCGGTAATCTCATCGATCAAAGTCAAAGAAAGCAGGGATTCAATCAATCCAACACCGGCCATGATAGCCGAATAAGGCAAAATGATCATTAAAGTCTCCAAATTAAAAGGGACCAATGGGAGGTGAAATTGAGGCAAACCACCTTTGATCGAGGCAATGTCTCCAACGGTTTTGGTGTTGAGACCTCCAAAAATAACAATGGATGAAATGACCAAAATTGCGACCAAAGAAGAGGGTACCGCTTTGGTTAATTTTGGTAAAAACTTAATAATTACCATCGTCAAAACCACCAAGCCCAACATGATATAAAGGTTGTTGCCACTGATCCACTCCTCTATTCTAGAGGTGTTGATGAATTTGAACTGGCTGAATTGGGACATGAATATGATAATGGCCAGACCATTCACAAAGCCAAAAATAACGGGATGGGGGACCAAACGGATCAATTTCCCCAGTTTTAGAACACCTACCAGGATTTGGATAAGCCCCATCAGGATAGCGGCGGCAAAAAGATATTCTATCCCGTGATTAATCACCAATGCCACGATGATAACCGCAATCGCACCTGTAGCTCCGGAAATCATTCCCGGTCGACCACCCATGATTGAGGTGACCAGTCCAATGATAAATGCAGTATAGAGACCGACCAATGGACTGACTCCGGCAATAATGGAAAATGCTACAGCTTCTGGTACCAAAGCCAAAGCAACGGTGAGTCCGGACAATACTTCGTCTTTTAAATTTGTCTCTTTGGGGACAAATAATCTGTAAAAAGGTTGAATCATAGGGATGATTTTTAATGGGATTGAGAAATTTTGTGCTTTAGAATCAATAGCAAAAAAATAAAGTCGGAATAATTCCGTGCTGTTGAATGGGGGACTAAATTTGGGGGTATTTTTTACATTAGGATGCAAAAGTAAGTAGAATAATTTTTTATAGGAAATATTATTCTGAATTTTCATATTACCTAGGATCATCTAATCCATTGGAATTGGGCTGGTATATTTGATTTTTATACGTAAAGTCACATTTATTTTGGTTTATTTTTACTTTGGGTTCATTATTTTACATTTGTGGTAATATAATCCAAAATACAATAATTCTTAAAATCGCCTCTTTTGAGTCAAAAACAAAATTATCTATCAAGATGCGCAAAAACCGAAATCCCATCTATTCAGCCCGATATTGAATTATTTCCAGTTTATCCGAAAAAACAAGGTAATGTCCATTTTTGGGGCCATGATGACGACGCTCTCCAGTTTTGGGCAAACTTTTCTTTTGGCATTGTATGTCCCTTTTTTGATTGAGGAATTCAAGATCACAAATAGCCTGATTAGTTCTTTCTATGGCATAGCCACCATCGCCAGTGCCTTGATGCTGCCAAAACTCGGGAAGTTTATCGATACCGTTCCGCTCAAAAAATTTACCTTGATGACCACTGCCGTTTTTTTGGTGTCCCTGGTGTTTTTTAGTTTTTCATGGAAATGGTGGCATATCCCCTTGGCATTTTTTGGTTTGAGATTGGCCGGGCAGGGCTTATTCTCCCATATTGCCATTACTTCCATGTCCCGGTATTTTATGGAAAATAGGGGAAAGGCGATCAGCGTGGCTTCACTTGGGCACCCTCTAGGCCAGGCTGTACTGCCAGCCATTACGCTTTTGGTTATTGCCCAAATCGGCTGGAGGGAATCTCTCTGGGTCAATGCCGCTTTGGTCGGCATCATCGTCACGTTTTTTGTAATATTTGCCATTAAACCCGCCCATCTTCAACCCGAATCCATTCTGGAAAACCAAGAGGAGGTTAAAAAAACTTCTCAAAAGATAGATAAGGTCCGTCAAAGGGATATCCTGAAGTCTAGGCCATTTTGGTTGTTGGCACCCAATGTGTTTTTTATCCCATTTGCGATCACAGGATTGTTTTTCTACCAATTTGGAATCGTGGAGTTCAAAGAATGGGGAGTGGAATTGGTCGCGTTTGGGCTCACAGCTTTTGCCATTGCCAGTGCATTCAGTATTTTGACTGCCGGCCCATTGATTGATAAGTATTCTGCCAAAACCTTTTTTCCGTTTTATTTGATCCCCTTTTTGGTTGCTTTGCTGATTATTTGGCTCGTGAAGGGGCCAATGGGAATGTTCGGGTATATGATTTTTATGGGGCTTTCCGTTGGATTTGGCAATGCCACCATCGCGGCACTTCAGGTGGAGTTTTTTGGGCAAAAGTACATAGGGACTGTCAGAAGCTTGTTTACCTCCATGATGGTATTGAGTTCGGCAGTTGGTCCGGCACTGTTTGGGGTGATCTTGGATGCAGGCTTGGGATTCAATGTGGTGTTTATGATCAGCATTGGCCTTTTGGTGCTGATCATACTCCTTTCCCTTAGGGCAATTCCAACCTATTCCCGTGCCAAATGGAAGTACAAATACAGGAAGAAGTTTAAGAAAAGGTAAAGCGATCTGAATATGACCCTTTTGATCAGCCAATTGGGCTTGAAAAAACTTCCTTGGGTGGTCCATCTTTCTGGATCATTCCTCCTTCTAGCAACAATACCCTTTTGGAAAGCTTTACGATTTCATTATAATCATGACTGACCAAGATCGTGGTCAAGTTGAATTTCTGGTGATACTCCAAAATATAATCCTGAAGTTTTGCCCGCATCCCAGAATCCAAAGCGGAAAGGGGTTCATCCAACAATAAGATCTTGGGTTTACGGATCAGTGCCCTGGCAAGGGCAACCCTTTGCTTTTGGCCTCCCGAGAGTAAGGCTGGTTTTTTGTCCTGAAGATTTTCCAGTTGGGTCAACGCCAATATTTCGGCAACCACATTTTTAGGTTGACCTTTTTGCAGGGCAAATTCCAAGTTGCCTCTCACGGTCATGTTGGGAAAAAGGGAATACTCTTGAAACACCATCCCAATATCCCTTGAAGCAGTTTTAAGGTCTATTTTTTCATTCTTATCAACCCAAACCTGGCCATCCACGATGATTTTTCCAGAGGTTGGTTTCAGCAGCCCAGCAATCATCCGGAGCACACTTGACTTTCCAGCGCCGGATGGACCATAGATGGTCACCAGTTCCCCAGGTTTTATCCGGGTTTCAAATTGGAGGTTCAATTCCCCATCTGCGCCATGGAGTTTTCGTGTAATTTGTATCTCGATCATCGGAAAATGGAGGAGTCTGCCCTTTTGTATTGAAAAACATAAACGGTAATGAGTACCAAGAAAGAGAAAATCAAGAGGATAAGTGAATAGAAATTGGCCATTTCATAATTCATCGCTTCTACTTCATTGTAGATCAATACCGAAACCACCCTGGTTTCATTCGGTATATTCCCCCCGATCATGAGCACCACACCAAATTCCCCGATCGTATGCGCAAAAGTCAAGATGCATCCAGAAAGGATGGCCCCCTTGATATTGGGGAGCAACACATGCACCAAAGTAATAAACCTACTTTTGCCCAAGGTATATGAAGCCTCTGTCAGGACGTGCGGGAGCATTCGAAAACCTGATTGTAGGGGTTGAATCATAAAGGGAAGGCTATAAATCACAGAAGCCACGACCAAGCCTGGAAAAGTAAAGACGAGCCTGATATCCAGATAATTATCCAGGAATCTGCCGAAAGCATTTTCGGGGCTAAAGGCCAGCAGCAAATAAAACCCCATTACCGTAGGGGGCAATACCAAAGGAAGACCGACGATGGCTTCTACGATGATCTTCGGTCGCCATCTGCTAAAAGCAAGCCAATAGGCCAAGGGAATACCCAAAACAAAAAGGACAATGGTGGTGAAAAAAGCGAGTTTTAAAGTCAGATAAAAAGGGGCCAAATCCATCATTGTCCCAAAGGTTGCATAAAACCGAAATGTTTCAAAATGGCGATGGCCTGATCCGACTTGACAAAACCCAAAAATTGTGAAGCAATTTTGTTGTCCTGACCAAACTTGGTGAGGATAGCTCCCTGTAACAATTGTTGGTGGCTTTCTTCAGGAATAAGGTAATATTTCCCCTTTTGCTTGATCATGTTTGGGGATAGGGCAAGGGACAAAGCCACCAATCCAATATCGGCCGCGCCGCTGGTGATAAATTGGGCCGCTTGTGAAATGTTTTCACCATAAACCAGTTTCTTTTCGAGCCTATCATAAAGCCCATAATGGGTCAAAGACTCCACTGACTTTTCCCCGTAGGGAGCATGGGAAGGATTTGCGATGGCTACTTTGCGAATGGCGGGATCATGTAGGGTCTTCATCTGTTTTTGGTTGGGATCCATTTTTTTGCTCCAAAGAACCAGCCTGCCAATGCCATAAGGATGGATTTCCGAGGAAGCCATCCCAAGTTCCCGAAGGCGAACAGGATAGGCAATGTCGGCAGAAAAAAACAGGTCAAAAGGTGCCCCGTTGGATATCTGCTCAAACAATTTTCCAGAGGACCCATAGATCGCATCGATCTTTCCCGGATTTTTTTCCTTGAAAACCAAAATGAGGGAGTCCAGTGCAAACCTTAGATCTGCGGCCGCAGCTATGCGCGTTCTGGTGTTTTGCTGGGCTTGAACAGGTGCAGAAAAACAAAATAACAATAGAATCAATGTGCAGAAATGCTTTGTTTTCATGAAACCAGAATATAATTTTTCATTCCTTTTAAAACAGAAATTTATGTTTGTGATTTCTTGCTCCGACCACAGCGATCTATATGTGCGTATATATCGAAAGATAAAAAGAAACTGTTAATCTAAAAACGAGGTGCCCATATAATTAAATAAGTTGAAGGATTTCAGCTTCTTCCTCCAGGATGGACTGTAGTTTTTTGACAAGCCTGCGGTAGTCAGAAATGATCTTTTTTCCCGATTCGGTGATTTCTGCTCCACCACCTTTTTCGCCCCCTTTTCTGAGGATGACGAAAGGTTGCTGCCCCCTTTTGTTGAGATCATCCACCATGTCCCATGCTTTTTTGTAAGACATGCCCATTCTTTTTGCAGCTTTGGAGATCGATCCTTCGATTTCGATCAGCTCCAGAATTTCCAATCTTCCCGGGCCAAAAAATTTGACCCCACCTTTTTCAATCCAACAGCGCAAACGTATCTCTTTTTCTTTCATGAGTGATTCGCATTCAATAGGGGAGGGTTTTTTTCATTCTCTTACGCACAAAAATAAGGCTTTGAATTCGTCAATTTTGGAAAAATGGGCTTTTATGTTCTGGGTAGGATTTGATTTTACCAGTCCAGTCATTTTCATTTTTCCGAAAATTGACTTGAAATTGATTTCCCTGAAACGTAGGAATAATCACGTCAATAATTTGAAGATTTCAAGCAAAATAAATTCAATGATTTTGATCATTTATCCTTTTGACGAAAAAGCCAATTTTTCCATTCTATGATGACTTAAGGGTAATTGAGGTAGGGGATTAGGTAATATTTCATTAAATATTCAAATTTGAGGAAGTTTCAAAACTTGCCCAATGTTCAGCTTTCTTTCTTTTTGCCATTTTGGGGAAAGGATCAAGATGTTCCGTTCCTTAAATTTTAATTTTTTCCCTTATCTTTAAAATACGGTTTTTTTAAGCACTATTGCTGGAGTTGATGATTCACTTATCCATGGATTTAGAAAAAACAAAAACTTTCCTTTTGGAAATATTGAAAATGAATGCGGAGCCCAAATCCTTGGACTGGTTAGCGCTCCAAAAAGAAAAAATAGGAGAGGATACTTCCTACATGAAATTTTATTTGGCCTTTGGCATGGCCTCAAGATATTTCAAAAAAAACCTGATGGACCTTTCGGAAACAAAAATCCAGAAAGCCAAAACCCTTGTGGAAGGATTCAGTCCGGAGTCTTGGGATCAATTGCAAACTGCCCGCAGTTATTTACTGCTTCATTTTGGAATCGCCGATGCTTCTGCTTGGGTAGATGCCATCAATAAATTGTTCGAAACGGCTGACATGCATGAGCAACAATCCCTGTATGCGGCGCTTCCACTGATGCCATTCAGGGAAGAAATGGTGGAAAGGGCTGTGGAAGGCCTTCGGACCAATATTGCATCGGTGTTTGATGCCATTGCACTTGATAATCCCTATCCAAGCCAATATATGGAAGAAAGGGCATGGAATCAAATGGTCCTCAAGGCAGTGTTTATGCAGCGTCCACTTTACCGAATCCAAGGTGCAGATAAGCGTGCCAATCCCACTTTGGCAAAGATTCTCGTGGATTTTGCACATGAAAGATGGGCGGCAGGAAGAAAAGTAATGCCGGAACTCTGGCGTTTTGTAGGGCCTTATTTGGATATACAAAACTTCGGGGACATTGAAAAAGTAATCCACTCCAGTGATCCACTTGAGAAAAATGCGGCGCTGTTGGCTTGTCACCAGAGTGGATTTGTACCAGCAAATTCCCTTCTGAAACAATTCCCAAAAGTCCAAAGAGAAATACAGCAGGGAGAACTTACCTGGGAAAAGATCGGGAGGGAATTCGAAAACCTCAGTCGGCCTCAGTAAAAAGCGGAAAGAAAACCCTTGAATCCATCGTGCAGGATTCAGGTCATCCCCAAAATAGCTTCTCATGTAAAAATCACGCTACCGTTGGTCAATAAGCGCTATGAAGAGCGATCCCAAACAATTATTTTAGTCAAAAAAAGCAATATAAAATGGAAATGTATATCGATCCCCACATTCATGTGACGTCTCGAACCACCGATGATTATGAAGCCATGCGAAAAGCGGGTATCGTTGCCATCATCGAACCTGCGTTTTGGTTGGGACAACCCAGGACCGAAGTGGGTAGTTTCAAGGATTATTTCAGCAGTCTCGTGGGCTGGGAGCGGTTTAGGGCCAAGCAATTTGGGATTGTCCATTACTGTACCATGGGCTTGAATTCCAAGGAAGCCAACAATGTGCCTTTGGCAGAAGAGGTGATGGAATTGCTCCCCCTGTTTGTGGGGAAGGAAGGAGTAGTAGCCATTGGGGAAATCGGATATGACGACCAAACTCCTGCTGAAGATAGGTTTTACCGCCTACAGTTGGAATTGGCCAAAGAGGTCAACCTCCCGGTTTTGATCCATACGCCTCACCGTGACAAGCGGAAAGGGACGACCAAAAGCATGGATGTCAGCGAAGAACATGGGCTGGATCCGAGAATGGTCATCGTAGACCATAACAATGAAGAAACCGCCAAAGAAGTTTTGGACCGGGGCTATTGGGCTGGATTCACCATTTATCCCCATACCAAAATGGGTAGTGAAAGAATGGTAGAAATCGTCCGACAATATGGGCCGGAAAGAATCATCGTGGACAGTGCCGCAGATTGGGGCGTAAGTGATCCACTCGCCGTGCCAAAAACAGCTGCCTTGATGCGCAAGATGGGGATTCCCGAAGAACATATCCGATTGGTTTGCTACCAAAATGCCTTGACAGCTTATGCCCAAAGTGGACAGATGGAAGAAATGGATTGGTTGAAGCCAGACCCTATCGACCAAAGACAGCGTCAATTCGGCAATTCCGTTTTGAGAGGTGGCCAAAGCCCCAAGGTGGAAGGCGAGGCTTCTGATATCGTGGAGAATTAGTCCAAGAAAATGTCAAATATCAAAGCCTATTTACAACTTACCCGCCCTGCAAATATCATTACTGCCATTGCGGATATCTGGGCGGGCTTTGCCATCGCCGGAGGATCACTATTGGTGTTTTCCAAACTGACATCGGTGGTTTCCCCGCCAATGTTCCAGGATTTATTGTGGTTGACATTGGCTACCATAGGGCTTTATGGCGGCGGAGTGGCATTCAATGATGTGTTTGATGCCAAACTGGATGCGAGGGAAAGGCCCGAAAGACCCATCCCCAGTGGCCGCGTCAGTAAAAACAATGCAGCTTGGATGGCTTTTATGCTTCTTTTGATGGGAGTGATCGCAGCTTGGCAGGTTGGGTATTTAAGTGCCTTGATCGCGCTTACCGTGGCACTTTTAGCAGTCATTTATGATTATTGGGGCAAGCATCAGTTTATCCTTGGCCCCATCAATATGGGGCTTTGCAGGGCAGGGAATCTCCTTTTGGGAATAAGTGTTGTCCCGTTAATGGTAAGCAAATATGCCTTGATAGGACTCATTCCACTTGTCTTTGTAGCAGCCATCACCATGATCAGCCGGGGAGAAGTGCATGGAAAAAACAAAAAAGCATTGATCGGAGGATTTGGACTTTATGTCTTGATCCTAACAGTGGTGCTGATACTGGCCTTTACGGTCGGCAATAAGGGTTGGCAAGTGTTGCCTTTCCTTATCCTGATGTCTTCTATGATTTTCCCTCCTTTGGTCAAAGCGATTCGCCTTCAGAAACCCCAGTTGATCGGGAAAGCGGTAAAAGCCGGTGTCATATCGCTCATTATTTTGAATGCCTCCCTATCGGCAGTTTTTGCAGGTTGGAAATTTGGGCTTGTCGTAATGCTTTTGTTGCCGATATCCCTTTGGTTGGCAAAGAAATTTGCCGTGACCTAACATAGATTTGATTAAATAAATTGCAATGAAGTTGGGGATTTCATTGGATCTGAATTGACCCAAAAAAATAAGTTAAAAGCCTCTTAAGCCTAAAATAAATGAACAAGATCATTGAACAAACCTTTTCTGTACCCTTTAGGTATCAGGTTTGTTTTACCGAGTCGGTTTTTGGTGAAGGAAATCCTTTCCTTGCCCAATTGCTGAAAGCCGAAAAAAAACCAAAAGCATTTTTTGTCATCGACAGTGGAGTTGCAGATGCACATCCAGCACTGGTAAATGCCATTAAAGCGTATGCCAAGACCTATGAAGACAGCTTCATTTTGTGTGCCGAGCCGCTGATCCTGCCTGGTGGCGAAATTTCCAAAAATGACGAGACTTCCTTCAAGAAAGTAGTCGATGCGACCCACATTCACGGGATTGACAGGCATTCTTACATCATCGCCATCGGCGGCGGTGCGGTATTGGATATGGTCGGTTTTGCTGCCGCCATCTCGCACAGAGGTGTCCGACACATCAGGATTCCGACCACCGTGCTTTCCCAAAACGATTCTGGAATGGGTGTTAAAAATGGCATCAATGCCTACGGAAAGAAAAATTATCTGGGAACATTTGCGCCTCCATTCGCCGTCATCAATGATTCGGAGTTCTTGAAAACCTTGGAGGACAGGGATTGGCGATCCGGGATGTCCGAAGCGATCAAAGTGGCTTTGATTAAAGATGAGGATTTTTTCTGCTGGATGGAAAAGCATGTTGAGCAATTGTCGGCACGGGAAATGGAGCCTATGAAAACATTGATCATCAGATGTGCCCAAATGCATTTGGACCATATTGCCGGCAAGGATCCTTTTGAATCCGGTTCCTCCAGGCCTTTGGACTTCGGGCATTGGGCAGCGCATAAAATGGAACATTTGAGCGGTTACCGCATCCGTCATGGAGAAGCCGTCGCCATTGGCATCGGTTTGGACACCACATATTCCTATTTGAAAGGGATGATCACACACAAAGAGTTGATCAGGGTGGTTACACTCATCAAATCCCTTGGCTTTGCACTGTATGTGCCGGAACTGAACGGCGAAGCCCTCTTGAAAGGTTTGGGAGAATTTAGGGAACATTTGGGAGGTGAACTGACGATCACCTTGCTAGAGAAAATAGGGAGAGGAGTGGAAGTCCATGAAATGGACAATAACCTGATCCTAAAAGCCATCGATCAATTGAAGGCCTTCCATCAGGAAACCCTGGTAGAAAATTAAAATTCAAGGACTTTCTTCACGCAAAGGAATTCCCATAAATCCATCACCAATGTTAAAAAACGGTTTTCATCTGACCTATTGCACCAATATTCACCCCGGTGAAAGTTGGTCAGAAACCTTTGAGAATATAAAGGAATACATTCCCGGGATCAAGCGGGAAGTCTCCGCCGAAAAACCTTTCGGGATAGGACTGCGCCTCTCAAACGAAGCCAGTCTGGAATTGATCGATCCTGAAAAATTGAAGGTCTTCAAGGACTGGCTGTCAGCAAACAATTGCTATGTGTTTACTTTCAATGGTTTTCCTTATGGTGGATTTCACCGTCAGGTAGTCAAAGACGAAGTGCATCAGCCAGACTGGACCACGCGAGAAAGAGTCGCGTATACCAAAAGGCTTTTAGACATTCTATCCGCTCTTTTGCCTGAGGGAATGGACGGTGGGATTTCTACTTCACCGCTTTCCTATCGCTTTTGGCACAAGGACAGGGATGAACTTGAGGATGCTTTTAGGAAATCTACTTTGCACTTGGCCGCAGTTGCTGAAAAGCTATACAAAATCCAACAATCCAAAGGGCAGTTTTTGCACCTCGACATAGAACCTGAACCGGATGGGATGCTTCAAAATACAGCCGAAGTAATCTCTTATTATAAAGATTGGTTGGTTCCCATCGGAAGCATCTACCTGATGAACCACTTAGGCTTGAGTGCCGAGGAAGCCGAAAATTGCCTTAAGGAGCATATCCGGATTTGTTACGATGTCTGCCATTTTGCGGTGGTCTATGAAAAGCCGGAGGAAATCTTCAAGGCCTTCAAAGCGGAAGGAATCAAAATCGGAAAAATTCAGATCAGTGCAGCCTTGAAGGTCAATTTGCCCACTGATTTGGAAGGGAGAAAAGAGGTGGAAAGAATACTACTTCCCTTCGTAGAATCCACCTACCTGCATCAGGTGGTGGCAAAAAACAACACCAATGGAAAGCTCATCTCCTTCAAAGACCTTCCCCAAGCATTGGAAACATTGATGGAAACCGAAATGGAGGAATGGAGAATACATTTTCATGTCCCGGTTTTTTTATCGGATTATGGAAAAATCTCTTCCACGCAAAGTGATATCCAGGATGTATTGCAGTACATCCAAACAGATCAGGTCTGCAATCACCTTGAGGTAGAGACCTACACTTGGGAGGTTCTGCCCGAAAGTGTCAACCTGGATTTGGGGAATTCCATCGTTCGGGAATTGAAATGGGTGGGAGAAAATTTTAAAGCTTCATGAAAAAAACAGTAGTCATTGATGTCGTAGCCCTTTCGGGTAGAGTAATAGGGGAACATACGCCCTTCTTGCGGGATTGGATAGCAAAAGGGAAAAAAGCAGTGATCAATCCCGTATTGCCCGCAGTTACCTGTTCATCCCAAACTGCCTTTTTAACCGGGAAATGGCCAAAAGAAAACGGAATTGTCGGGAACGGCTGGTATTTTAAGGATGAATGCGAAATAAAATTCTGGAGACAATCCAACCATTTGGTCCAATCGGAAAGTGTCTGGGATGCAGCCAAGAAAATAGATCCAAGTTTCACCTGTGCGAATATGTTTTGGTGGTACAATATGTATTCCACCGCGGATTACCAGGTTACGCCAAGGCCCTTGTATTTGGCAGATGGCAGGAAATTGCCCGATTGCCACAGTCAGCCGATGGAATTGAGGGAAGGGCTCCAAAAAGAATTGGGACAGTTTCCCCTGTTCTCCTTTTGGGGCCCAAACGCCAACATTTCTTCCACAAAATGGATCGCCGAAGCCTCCAAAAAAGTGGATGAATGGCACAATCCAACCCTAACGCTGATTTATTTGCCACACCTGGATTACAACCTGCAGCGTTGCGGGATTGATTTTTCTAAAATAGGGAAAGACCTTGAGGAAGTCGATGAAGTGTGCAAGGATCTCATCACGTATTATGAGAAACAAGGCGCAAATGTGATTCTCCTTTCGGAATATGCCATTACTTCGGTCAACCATCCCATCCATATCAACCGGATTTTGAGAAAGGAAGGATATATTGTAGTGAAAGATGAACAGGGTTTGGAGACATTGGACGCCGGGACCAGCAAGGTTTTTGCTGTTGCTGACCATCAACTGGCACATATCCACGTCAGGGATAAAAATGATATTCCGAAGGTGAAATTATTGTTGGAAAATACGCCGGGAATAGAATTGGTTTTGGATGAAGAAGGTAAAAAGGCTTTCCATATTGACCATGAAAGAGCCGGGGATCTGGTAGTTGTCGCAGATAAGGATTCTTGGTTTACCTATTATTTCTGGCTGGACGATGCCAAAGCTCCTGATTATGCCAGGTGCGTGGATATCCACAAAAAACCAGGTTATGATCCGGTCGAGATGCTTGCAGATCCAAAAATCAAGTTCTTGAAAGCGACAGTCGGAATGAAAATTTTGAAGAAAAAGCTTGGCTTCAGGTATCTAATGGACATCATTCCTTTGGATGCCAGTTTGGTAAAAGGCTCCCATGGCAGGCTAAATGAAGATTCCTTGGACAAGCCTATTTTTGTCACAAAAAATGAAAGCTTGCTGAATACGGGAGTTTTGGAAGCCACCGCAATACATGACCTGATTTTAGGACATCTGTTTAAGGAGTAAATTAAGTCCTCTCCAAGAACGGTTTGTTTTGGAGAGGTGTTTCTTACCTTTTCCCTATTAATATTTTGCCATTCAACTCGAAATCCATTCATTGAAGGGTTTTGTTCTTGTGATTTAATCTGCTTTGGTATAAATTGGAAAAACCAAAACAGGACACCCAATGAAACACCTTTTCCTTTTTTATTTTTTGATTTTACCTCTTATTTCCTCCTCCCAAACCCAACTGACCTTCGAGGAACCTGTCAAGCAGCGGGTATTTGTGCTCACCGATATCACCAACGAACCGGATGATCAGCAATCCCTCGTCCGGTTTCTGGTGTATGCCAATGAATATGATGTCGAAGGAATTGTGGCCACAACATCCACCCACTTGAGAAGTAGTACCAGGCAGGAAAAAATCGAAGAATTGGTCAGAAATTATGGGAAGGTAAAGTCCAATTTGGACAAGCATGCGGCGGGATTCCCAAGTATGGAGGATCTTTTGGCAGTGACAGCGAGCCATTTGCCTTTGTACAGCATGGACGGTGTCGGGGATGGGAAAGATTCTAAAGGATCTGAGCTGCTCATCAAGGCGGTTGACAAAACGGATGATAGACCACTTTGGGTTTCTGTTTGGGGTGGAGCCAATTGTCTTGCCCAGGCGCTATGGAAGGTGGGAAATACAAGATCATCGGAAGAGGTAAAGCACTTTGTTTCCAAACTCAGGATATACGCCATCTCCGATCAAGACTTTGCGGGTACTTGGGTAAGGAATAATTTTCCCGGAATTTTTTATATCGTGGACCCAAGTGCAGGAGATTCTTATATAGAATACTACAAGGCCACTTGGACAGGTATTTCCGGCGATAAATTCTACAAACATGAACTTGGAGACCACTTTGAATTGGTTGATAATCCATGGCTCAAGGAAAATATCATGGAGAATCACGGGCCTTTGGGAGCCAATTATCCTGAACTGGATTACATCATGGAAGGGGATACACCAGCGTTTTTGGGTTTGATCCAAAACGGACTGGCTTGGTATAAAAGCCCTTCCTATGGAGGTTGGGCTGGAAGGTATGATTTTTTTAAAGCCTATGCCGAAGTGGATAAAATATGGACAAGTTCGATCAATTCATTTGACGCAATTGAATTGCCCAATGGTAAAATAATAGCTTCCAATCAAGCAACCATTTGGCGCTGGAGAAAATCTTTTCAACATGATTTTGCAGCAAGAATGGATTGGAATGTAGCGGACGAGTTCAATAAGGCCAACCATAATCCCATAATTGTCCTGAATGGCAACAAAGGAAAGGCATTTGCACATGGAAAAATTCAGGCGGGCGACAATGTATCGCTTTCCGCAAAAGGCACCTATGACCCTGACGGAAATGAGTTGAAATATAAATGGTGGGTATACAAGGGGGCTGGAAGATACACTGGTGATCTACTGTTGAAAAATTCCAATACGGAAATGGTGGAATTTATGATGCCACAGTTGAAATCTGGTCAAGAAATTCATCTTATCCTGGAAGTGGAGGATTCAGGAAGCCCTTCTCTTTTTTCCTACAGAAGAATCATCCTTAGCCACCCAGATTGAGTTCAAGAAGTCCTTTCAGCCATTCTCAAACCTTTCCATTACCAAGCCAAAAAACCACCACATGAATCAACCGCAACTTACGTCCCCGCATCGGCTGGTTTCCCTCGATGCGTACAGGGGAATTACCATGTTTTTATTGATTGCAGAAGCGGCATTGGTCTATAGTGCGCTACAGGACGTTTTTCCGGAAGGCAGTTTTGGCTCGGGTTTGGTCGAGCAATTCACGCATCATCCGTGGCATGGGCTGCGGTTCTGGGATTTGATACAGCCGTTCTTCATGTTTATCGTGGGTGTGGCAATGCCGTTTTCCCTAAACAGGCGCTTAGCAGAAGTGGGTGGTGAGGGGAAAGTGACGCGCCATATTTTGAAAAGGTGTTTTCTCCTTTTTCTCTTTGGGATGGGGCTTCATTGCGTGTACAGTCAAACATTGGTTTTTGAACTTTGGAATGTATTGACCCAACTTTCAGCTACCATCCTGATCACTTATTTTTTGATTAAGCTGCCCGCAAGGATTCAATTGACAGTTTCCATCGGCTTGTTGGTTTTGACAGAAATTCTTTACCGGTTGTATCATCCGGCAAGTCCATTTGTCATGGGAGAAAATTTCGGGTCTTATACAGACATGATTTTGATGGGGAAAATCAACGGAGGAGGATGGGTCGCTGTCAATTTTATCCCAACTGCTGCGCATACAATTTGGGGAGCGATGTGCGGAAATTTATTGCTTTCAGATAAAAGCATCCAGACAAAGATTAAAACCATGGTTCTTGCCGGGACAATCGGATTGATTTTGGGATACGGACTGGATCTCAGCGGGATCACTCCCATTATCAAAAGGATCAGCACAAGTTCCTTTGCCTTTGCCTCCGGAGGATGGGCGATATTGACATTGGCTTTCTTTTACTGGATGGTGGATGTAAAAAAGGTCCAATCCTGGACTTTTGCTTTTTTGGTCGTCGGCATGAATTCAATTTTCATTTATCTATTTGCTGAAATATTGGGCCATGCTTGGCTGTTTGGGTTTCTCAAAATATTCAGTTTTGGGTTTTTGGAACCGCTTGGAATACCTGAACCCCTTCTTTTGCTTTTGACGGCATTGCTTACTCTTGGCGGGATGTGGTACCTGTGTTATTTCCTGTACAAGAAGAAAATCTTCTTTAAAATATAGGGTGAATCGTGTAGTGTTCTTTTGCGAAGTCCATGAAAATGAGGGTTGGCCACCCACTTATTCTGCAAGGAATAAGGGATGGAAACCATCAAAAACCTCCAAGATTCAAAACCTCTATATATCAGATCCTCACAATAAATGAATTTGAAATGGTTTAACCCGTTTTATGTCGGGGTTTTAACCCAGACACTGGAAGAAAATGTATTGCCGTAGCCTGTTTCAATCCGTGTTATGCATCGCCAATTTCGTTGTAGCAAACCCAACTTAATTAAGTTAACTGCTTTACCTTACTCTTTTGGAGTCTTAGAATTCGAGGGTAATCTTTAAATAAATTTGGTTATTGATAAAAAAAACGAATAATATTTTGTTTTTTAATTTTAAAATAGAATCATCTTGTATTTTATACAAATAGATACTTATTTTTAGAAAACCTTGCATCTTAAGCCACTATGAATAATTTTCCAAATTCGCTTTTACTCCTTTTTTTGATTTTTTCATGCATTGGGTGTAAGGAACCTAATCAAACCACTGCTTCCAAGATCAAAGAGAAAGCCAGAACCATCATTACCACAGATGGAGAAGTCGACGATGTAGATTCCTTTATCCGAATGTTGCTTTATGCAAATGAATTTGAGATTGAAGGATTGGTTTACAGCAGTTCCCAATGGCATTACAAAGGGGATGGAAAAGGAACGGAATTTATGTCCGAAATGCCCTTGACAGCTTCCATTTATGGAAAAAGAACGGAATTGAGATGGCCTGGGACAAATTGGATGGAAGAATTGATCGGGAAATATGGAGAAGTCCGTGAAAACTTACTCCTGCACGCGCAGGGATTTCCTACGGCTGATCATCTACTTGGGCTGGTGAAAGTTGGCAATATTGATTTTGAAGGGGAAATGTCAAAAGATACCGAAGGTTCCGAATGGATCAAAGCCATCCTTTTGGATGATAATCCGAGTCCTGTTTTCTTGCAGGTTTGGGGTGGGACCAATACCATTGCCAGGGCATTGAAATCCATAGAAGATGAATTTAAGGAAAGTGCGGAGTGGGAGGAGATTTATCAGAAAATAACAGAAAAGGCCATCATTTACACGGTTTTGGACCAGGATGCGACCTACAAAAAATACATCGCTCCCAATTGGCCAGAGGTCAAGGTGATTTATAATTCCGATCAGTTTTGGTGTCTTGCCTACCCTTGGCCTTCAAGGGTTCCCGAGAAACTTCAGCAGTACCTGTCGGGGGATTTTTTTTCAGAGCACATTCTATTTGACAGGGGGGCTTTGATGGCAGAATATTATACTTGGGGAGATGGACGTCAGATAGAAAACGATCCTGAGCACCATCATGGTGATTTGCAATCCATGAGGGAAAACAACCGCAACCAATATGATTTCATTTCTGAGGGAGATTCTCCAGCCTATTTTTATTTGCTGGATGTCGGTTTGAGAAGTCATGAAAACCCATCATATGGTGGCTGGGGTGGCAGATTTATTCAATCTTCGGAAAATCCCAATCGCTGGGAAGATGGTGAAAATGTGTCGGATTTCAATTTCTATACCGGCAAGCAAGATGCGACATTCCCCCAAACCCGTTGGATAAAGGAATTGCAGCATGATTTTGCGGCAAGAGCGGCTTGGTGCGTGAAAGACTTTGCTAGTGCCAACCATCCCCCGCAGGTCAGTCTTAAACATGCCAATGATTTGACTGCTGGCATCGGTGACTTGGTCTCCCTTAGTGGGACAGCTACAGATCCCGATAACAATGAACTCACCTTTCTTTGGTGGCAATATTTAGAAGCCGGTGATTTTAAAGGGCTTGTTCAAATCCAAGACAAGGATGCGGCTGAAACTTCTTTCGTAATTCCCCAAGAAGCCAGAATTGGAGATACAATCCACTTGATTTTACAGGTGACGGACAATGGATTTCCGGCTTTGACGAGATATCAGCGGGTGATCGTGACGGTTTCTTAGCTGAGGTAAATGTAGCGTCAATATACAGCGAACCCGTTTTATGCAGTATCCATTCGGTTTAAGCCATGAAAACATAATAAGCAGCCGGTTTTTCTCTTTACGGCCTCGCCACATCTTAGCCACACCTAATTGTCCAAATAGCTTTATTCCCTTGCAGTATCAACCCTATTAGGAAACCTTGGGATTACCGATAGGCGAATTGGTTGTGTCCAAACTAGAAATATGTCTTATTGAAGGTTAGAAATTACGAAAACGGTAAAAATAAAGTCAAGATAAAAGTCCAAAACCAGGGCATTTTATCTTGACCAATGATCCTTCCATACTCTGAATTCCGAAGGAGTTACCCGAAATCTAGCAAAGCTACCTTCGTGGATCGCAATAAGTTCTGCTTCTACATATTCCACAAATCTGCTTCTTTCATCCACCGGGAAATCCATCGAACGGGACTTGATTTTTTGAGAGCCCTTTTTTGGGCTTAAATTATTGGAGATGATATCGGTGATCAGGTCTCTGATTTCATTTCTGTATTTTGTCCGGAACGGGTCAGGCTCTCCGACCGTCTGCCTAATGGCGGCATAGCGAACAGCTGACCTTTCATATCCCCAAATAAAGACATCCTTCAATAGGTCAACCTGATTGAGCTCATAAATACCCAAAATCCCCTTGATGTATAGATCACTTGGCATTTCTACAAATGATAAGGGGGAGAGGTTGTTTTTGACAAAGGGAATATTGGCTGCCAAGCGGGATGTTCTTTTATTCACATCATCAAAAGGCTGCAAGTAAGGGAGATGAACCAAAATAAAGAAAGCTTGCTCAAATGGGTTTTTGATCTCTCTTGTCTTTTTCAATATCAAGTCAAACTGATCGGAAATCAGCTGAGGAATAGCCAATGGCGTATATGTGGATTCATGAATTCCAACTGGGATAGACCTCAATCGGCCGATTGAGTATTGATTCTGCAAGAGATTGTCTGATAAGAGCGCATGCAAATTCAGTATCACATAACTATTGAATTCAATCTCATCTCCCAACTGAACCAAAAACTCAATGGCATCTTTATGATTAATGATCATTTGCGATTCTTCAACTGATTTCTCATCCGCAGATTCTCCAAATTCCACCAATCTTTTTGTGTCCAATAGCGAGTAGGTATTCCCCTCCAACCGACTGGAGTTCCATGAGAGGTCGATCAAAAGACGATTGAGAATTTCTTTCGCATGAGTACCAGCGGGTTGGTTCGGTGTGTTTGTCTTCCCTAGTGCTGTCAATTTGATCAGGTCATCTTTCGTCAGGAATTGGTCTTTATTTGGTCTGTAGGATTCCAAAAAATCCCTATTATATCCAACTCTTGTTCTTTCCCTAATAGGTTTTGAAACGGCATCCATGATTTTCTGACCGGCTGGCGAAATATAAATCCCCTCTTTTTTTGAGAGGATTAGCTTTTCCAACTCACTTTCGCGGACGAGGTTAGTCTCAAAGGCCAAATGGTATTTTGTCGCACGAGAGCCACCACTTGTATATATTTCACCTTCTTCTGTCAGTTTCTTAAGTCGTCGTTGTAGGGTCCGAAGCTCTATGTGGAACCCGAGGCCTTTTTTGATTTCTTCTAGTGAGGCTCCAT
Source organism: Rhodonellum psychrophilum GCM71 = DSM 17998 (assembly GCF_000381545.1). Classification (GTDB taxonomy): domain Bacteria; phylum Bacteroidota; class Bacteroidia; order Cytophagales; family Cyclobacteriaceae; genus Rhodonellum; species Rhodonellum psychrophilum. The sequence continues at coordinate 174,058 of NZ_KB906676.1, forward strand.
AGGGAAGCTTCGCCAATTTTTCCTTGACGAGGTCAAACAGTTTATTTTCTGAAATTTTCACCACCTCCAAATTTATGCATTTTGCGACAGAAATATACATAAATTGTCGCTAAATCTATAATTGTTTTCAATTTTACCTACTTCACGACAATTTTATTGTCGTGAAGTAGGTAAATAGTTCAAATATTGTCGCGGAGCTATTTTTAACCTGAAATATGTATTGGGATTCCCAATGGGATTGAAACTGCAAGAAAATCAGACCATTTGGAGAATACGGCGTAGTGCCGATTTAGGGAAGTCAAACACAGGAAACACCTGACTGATTCTGATTCAAGTATAGCCAAGAATGGAATTGGTGATCCATAAAACGGGTTTAAGTTTTTATCAATTGTTTTTCCAATAATAAATGAAGCGGATAATGCACACGCTTCTTTTTAAACAATCTTTTGCCGGTTTTCGATTGGCGCAAAAGATCTTACTATTGACAGAGGTATTGTTATTGCAGTTGCCCAAAACGTGTTTCTCTTGAATTTGGTAGCTATTTTGAAAAAGGATAAGTACTTCAAATATTTGTTTTATGGAGTTAATATCCGGTTCTAGAGATTGACACCAATATGATATTATGAGCAAAAAAGATTCCCCTTTTTTGAAAATCCACTGAGCAAAACAAAATGAATATTTATTGATCCATTGGTATAATTTATTGGGGATATTTTAAAATAATAAGTTATCATTACCTATTATGAAAAGAGAATATGGAGGTGAAAGACATTTTTTCTTCTATTTTCCTTTTTTGTTTTACTTATTGACACACATGGCATCAAATCAACAACCCACTCAACCTAAACCTTGAAAAAATGAATAGTTCAGCCAGAAGATTATTTTTGAAAAAAGCACTTGCATTGTCTGCGGTTGCGGCAGTTCCTTCTATCCTTTTAAATTCGGCATCAGCACGAACCCAAGTACCAAAGTTTGGCCCAAGTGAAAGGGTAAATCTCGCCTGCTGTGGCATTGGAAATCGCGGAGCGGAAATAATTCTTTCTTTGTACAATACTGGTTTGGCCAATATTGTCGCGCTCTGCGATGTGGATATGGGAGCGCCGCACACAATAAAAATCCTCGAAAAATTCCCAGATGTTCCCAGATTCAAGGATTTTAGGGTGATGTTGGATAAAATGGGAAACCAAATCGAAGCGATAACCGTGGGTGTCCCTGACCATTCTCACTTTCCAATCACCATGTTGGCCATGAGTATGGGCAAACATGTGTATGTCGAAAAACCAATGGGCAGGACTTTCAATGAGGTGGAGCTCATGACCAAAGCTGCCAAAAAATACAAAGTGGCCAATCAGATGGGAAATCAAGGCCATTCGGAACAAAATTATTTCCAGTTTAAAGCCTATAAAGAAGCAGGCATCATCAAAGATGTCACTGCCATCACAGCCCACATGAACAGTCCCCGTCGCTGGCACGGATGGGATACCAATATCACAAAATTTCCCGCCGCCGAGCCAATTCCGGAAACGCTAGATTGGGATACCTGGCACTCTGCGACCCACCTGCACGGTTACAACAAAGACTTTATCAACGGTCAATGGCGCTGTTGGTATGATTTCGGAATGGGAGCTTTGGGCGATTGGGGAGCACATATCATCGATACCGCACATGAATTTCTGGATTTGGGATTGCCTTACGAAATCGATCCCTTGTTATTATCCGGGCATAATTCTTTTTTCTTTCCAACATCCACCACCTTGGCTTTCAAGTTTCCAAAACGGGGGGAAATGCCTCCCGTCGAGATTACCTGGTATGATGGTGTAGACAATGTTCCCGAAGTTCCGGAAGGATACGGAGAATCTGCTCTTGATCCCAACATTCCGCCAGCAAGTAACGGCAAAATACAACCCTCAAAACTCAACCCTGGCAAGATCATTTACAGCAAGGAATTGACCTTTAAAGGAGGTTCGCACGGAAGTACGCTTTCGATCATTCCTGCTGACAAAGCCCTGGACATGAAGTCACAGTTGCCTGAAGTACCTGAAAGTCCCTCCAATCATTTTGCTAACTTCCTTTTGGCCTGCAAAGGTCAGGAGAAATGCCGTTCCTCTTTTGATATCGCGGGTCCTTTGAGTCAGGTTTTTAACCTTGGAGTTCTATCCCAGCAGCTGAATGCCAAGTTGTTGTTCGATCGGGAAACAAAGCAAATCACAAATCACAAGCTCGCCAACCAGTTACTCACTGGTGCAGAACCGCGAAAAGGGTGGGAGCAATATTACAAGTTGTAAAGAAGATCAATTGAAGCCCCAATAAATAAGTCACAAAACAAAAAGACAACCCGACGCACGGAGTTGTCTTTTTTAATTTACTGATTTTGGTTTTTAATTAATGAGGAAGATTTCAAATTGTCTAAAAGTAAAAAAAAATACAACAAAATTTCTTTCGCAATACGAAAAAATGATTAAATTAGTATCAAAAGTTAGGAAATGGGTATTTTACGAGATGATTTCCAAGTTGTCTACCAAGTTGACCGAGGGGTTCACGTTAATAATTTTGATCGGTTGCTTGAAAGATCCGGCTTGCAAAAGCAAGTGTTGGCGAGCTTGATGGGGCTTGATCCTCGGACCATTGACAATTATAGAAAACAAGGAAGAAATTTCGGGGCTTTGGAGGGGGAGTTGCTTTTAAAATTGGAAAGATTATTTGATTTTGGCGCAGACACTTTTGAGAAAATGGAGGCCTTTAAAACTTGGATTTATGCCCCTTCTTTTGCTTTTAACAATAAAAAACCACTGGATTTTTTGAATACATCCACCGGAGTGGATTTGGTGGAGCAGGCTCTTTTGCGGATTGTCCATGGATATGTGGTCTGATCAATGGAGCTTTTTAGGATTACAAAAACTGAATTTTCACAAAAACTATTTGCTCCGGGATTTTCTGGAAGGTGGAATAAATCCGGTGAGGAAGTTATCTACACCGCTTCAAGCAGATCATTGGCATGTCTTGAAAACCTTGTTCACAAAAGAGGACTTGGCGAAACGGCATCTTTTAGAACCATGGTCATCTATGTTCCCGACAATTTCGCGATTGAGCAAGTGGATCTCCAAGGATTACCGGCAAATTGGAACCAACTTTCTATTTTTGAAGTGTGTCAGCAACTGGGCTCAGATTGGTATCAATCTAAAATTAAACCCATGCTGAAAGTCCCTTCCGCGGTCATTCCCGATGAATTTAACTATGTGATCAATACCAATCACCCAGAGTTTGAAAAAGTCAAGATAATCGATATCCTCCCTTTTTTCTTCGACAAAAGATTTTTCTGATTTGGAAAACCCCATTTCAGAATGATCAGAAATGTCCTTTTCTACTCATTTTGCCCATAACTATTGATTGGAATGTAAGGAGATCCTGTTTCCCTCAGTATCCATAAACAAAGCCATAAATCCGATGTCTGGAGCAATTTCCTTTTTTGGGGAAAGCACCTTACCTCCTGCTTTCCCAACTTTTGCAATTTCGGTATCGACATTTTCAGAGGAAAAATATATCTGAACCCCATCGGCACTTGGTAAATAAAATTCGTCGTTTTTGACCAAACTTCCGCCGGCACCCTTGCCCGCTTCATCCCAAGGGAACCAAGCCATGTCAATTTCTCCCATTTGTTGCCGATGAAGTTTACAATCAAAAACGGTTTCATAGAAAGCAATGGCCCTTTCCATGTTTTGTACTGGGATTTCAAACCAGCTGACAGTCACATTTTTCATAATTGTTTTTGTTTAGTTTGTGAAAAAAATACCAAAAATTCAGTAAAATAAAATTCTTCCTTCGTGTAAAGAAATGGTTTGTAATTCCATTTTCAGGTCTTGTAAATCGACATTTCAATTATACCCTGATGAGTTTTATCGGATAAGTTTTTCCCGCATTCCATTGGCAGACATAGATGTTCTCGTCTTGGTCTATGCAGACATCGTGGCAATGTTTGAAAATCGGTTTTTCTTGGACCATCAATTGGAGTTTTTCATCCAAATATACCGGGGCTGTTCCTCCTGGATTAGAGACTACCCTGTTGTTTTGATCCAGAATGGTTACAAAACCAGAATTGTCCATCTGCTCCAAATACTTCGTTCTCGACCAGCACACGCCGGCATATAGATTTTGCCCATGGATCACGGGTCGGCAGACAAATGCTCCCGGCAGAAAAATCGTCTCCAAATATTCCCCCTCCATTGTAAACCGCTTGAAAGAATTGTGACCTCTGGAGGTACACATCAGTGTTGGTGTTCCATCTTTTCTCTGGTCCACGGCAATCCCATGGACGGTTTTGAATTGTGCGTCTCCGTGTCCGTCTCCTCCGAATTCCCGCACAAATTTCCCGTTTTTGTCGTATTGAAGTACAAATTGGGAGCCGTATCCATCCGTGACATAGAGGTCACCATTGGGTGCTACCGCTGTTTCTGTTGGCGTGTACCGCATTCCCTTTTCATAAATCCCTTCTTTGATTGGGGAAGCGATTTCATCCACAATATTCCCCTGGAGGTCGGTCTTGATGACCCGACCTCCATTGTCCACGATCCAAAGAAATTCTTCTTCTCCTTCTTCCACCAAAGTCAACCCATGTGCAGCCTCCAAGCCCAAAGTCCAAGATTCGAGCAGCTGACCGGATTGATCATAGATGATGATGTTGTTCCTGGCCTCGTCGGTGACCATAATCAGTCTCCCCTTTTTGTCCATCACCATTTCGTGGCAATTTTTCACGGGGGTTTTTTCCGGATCCAAGTTGCCCCACTTTGCGTCGATTTTATATTTGAAATCACCATGGCCAATGATGCCGTCTTCTGAGATTGAAAATGAAAGATGGGGTTGAATGGTCATCGCTATTCCGGTTAGTGCTGTTTGTTTGAGGAAATGTCTTCTGGGAATTTTCATAGTTCGGGATATGACATTGTCAAAAGCAATTTAAGTAAGAAATTGGAGAGTTTCATCTGGCATTTTAGCCCGAATTCTAAGATACCGAAAAAGTATCGTAGAACATCTAATTGGATTAAGTTAGATGGAAATATACATTTTGTTCCCCAATGGGGTTTAAACGCCAAGAAAATTAAACTATTTGAAGAATAAGGCGGAGTGCCTGTATGGTGATGTCAAAAAAATCAGAAAGAAAGACAGCTTATTAATCAATTTCAGGTTGGAGTTGATTCGGCAATGGATAACATGGATTTAAAGGGACCAGAAATTGTCCATTGATCAATTATTCGAAAAATTGTTTTTCATTTTTTGGTATCTTGTATAAAACCCTTAAAACCTATGAAAAAGAAAATTTTCAAATTGTCTCTGCTGATCTCTGCGATATTGATCAGTGCAAACCTTCATGCTCAGGAAATAGCCCTCCAGCTTTATAGTCTTAGAGAGCAAATGAAAACAGATGTCAGCGGAAGTCACCAATTGGTTGCCGATTGGGGAATCAAAAATCTAGAGGGTGGTGGTACCTATGGGATGGCCCAAGAGGAGTACAAAAAAATGCTCAAAGCGCTGGATCTCTCCATCGTTGCAGTAGGCGCAGATTACAACAAGCTGAAGGAAAATCCCCAGGAAATCATCGACAATGCAAAAGCGTATGGGGCAAAATATGCAACCTGTTTTTGGATTCCCCATACTTCAGGAAACTTCAGTTTCAAAGAAGCCATGGAAGCAGTGGAGTTGTTCAATAAAACCGGAAAGATGTTCAAAGACGCAGGCATTACGTTGACGTACCATCCGCATGGTTACGAATTCAAAACACATGGTGATGGATTTCTTTTTGATTACATCCTCGAAAATGCCCGGAATTTTGACTTCAACATGGATGTTTTTTGGGTGCAAATGGGGGGAGGAGATCCACTGGCCATCATGAAAAAGTACCCATCCAAATTTCCATTATTACATCTTAAGGATCGGGCTCACGGCACTCCTGGAAGTTCGGATGGCTCTGGAGATGTGGAGACCAATGTGGTCTTGGGGACAGGCGATGTGGACATCAAGGGCTTGATCAAACAGGCTCAAAAATCCGGGACCAAGTACTTGATTATTGAAGATGAATCCTCCCGATCGGTTGAGCAGATCCCTCAAAGTGTGGCTTATATCAAAAAGGTGATGGCAGAAAAATAAATTTGTTCGGAAGACATTTCATTGGGATGTGTGATTTCTCAATTTTTCCAAAAATCATTTTATAATGAATACAAAAAGTCCATTGAGGTTTTGAAATCTCAATGGACTTTTTGCTTGTGGACAATTCTGAGAGATGATTTTTATTCGGATTGATTTTTAAACTCATGGAGCAGAGGGAAAAACTGGCCACTCATTTTTTGTCCTTTTGGAATGATGGGGACACCTTTCAACAATTCCTCATCCGCATTGGATAGCGTTCCGTCGGCAAAAACATTCAATACAAATGCTCGCCTGCTTCTCTTGGATTTGTTTTCATAACTCCCATGGACCATCAATGGATGGTGGAATGTGGCATGGCCAGCTTTTAGTGCTATTGGAACTGGGTTGAATGCTGCTTTCTGTTCTGCTGTCAACCAGGTTTTCAAGCCCTCCATTTCTCCCGCCAATGCGGGTTTCTCAAGCAATCCCCATTTGTGGCTGCCGGGTATGTAATGAAGGCATCCATTATCCATATTGGCATCATCCAACCCACACCAACAGGTGAGGTGTTGCATTTTGATGGTTCTGGTCCAATAGGAATAATCCTGATGCCAGGCCACGACGCCTCCATGATGCGCGGGTTTGCAAAACAATTGATCATGCCAAAACCGCACACTTTTATTCCCCAGCAATTGACTGGCAGCCATGACAAAAGCTGGATTCCAAAGCACGTCGTGAAAAGCTTTGGAGATCCGCCAATGTCCCAGGGAATGGAAAAGCACGGTATTTGGATCTGCTGATTCGTTGCTATGGAATTCGTGGAAAAGATGGTTTAAGGGATGCTTTGGGTCGGAAACTTCCTCAAGTTCCTGTTTCAAAATCGCTATTTGCTTTTCATTGAGCATTTTGACATCGCTCAAATAACCCTGCTCATGAAAAAAATCGATTTGATCTTGGCTTAGTTTGTATGGCTCCCATTCCTTGGGGCTATTTGGAAATGAAAATAAATCCGAAAGTGGATAATGGTAAAAAGATAGGTCATGCATGGCGCTTTGGGTTTGAAAATCAATTTAAGAAAAAGTAAGCGGAATTTACCTCTGGAAATTTTTACAAGAAGAAAATGTCCGTCAAAAAAGGCAGTATCAAATGTTTGAAATCAAAAACCTCCAATCATAATTTCTGTCCTGTTCCGTTCCATTACACCAATGGAACGAGAGTGTCCTTCTCCAAACGCTCCAGTCTCTTTAACAAGGGGGGATGGGAATAATGAACAAAAACGTACCAGGGATGGGGATTCAAGTTGCTGAGCGTATTCACCGAGAGTGTTTTCAAGGCTTCCGCCAGTGGCAATCCCGAAAAAGTTTCTTTGGCAAAAGCATCTGCCTCGAATTCATTTTTTCGACTGATCAGGTTCATTCCAATTCCCAAAACCGTGGAAATAGGGGAAAAGAGGACTGTGAAGCCAATAATATTGAGGTGAATGGCCATTTCGGACCCACCCAATGCCATACTCATGTTTTCATTGTGGATAAACTGGGCAAGGATAAACAGCAAAATCCCAATTTGAAGGATACCGATCAACATGCCGGACAGGAGGTGTTTCTTTTTGTAATGACCGATTTCGTGTGCCAAAACCGCCACCAATTCATCGGGGGTGTGTTGTTCTATTAGGGTGTCATACAGGATTACTTTTTTTCTTTTCCCCAAACCCGAAAAGAAGGCGTTGGCTTTTGAGGAACGTTTACTGCCATCCAAGACAAAAATGTTTTCAAGGGAAAAATCTACGGATTTCGCATATTGAATGATTTGCTGTTTCAATTCCCCCTCTGGAAGCGGAGTCAGTTTGTTGAAAATCGGTAAAATCCAAGCGGTATAAAAGAGATTGACAAAGACCATAAACAGGGCTGAAATCCCCCAAAATTGCCACCAAAAATCTTTCCCCATCTGATGGATAAGCATGAGCAGAACCAAAAGCAAACCTCCACCCACAATGATGGAAAGCAAATATCCTTTTGCTTTATCTGAAAAAAAAGTGGCTTTAGTGGATTTGTTGAAACCGAATTTTTCCTCGATTACGAAAGTATGGTAGTAGTCAAAGGGAATGGCGACGAGGTCGGATCCAATAAAAACAACACCAAGATAGACCACTGATAACCACATTGGATTTTCAATAAATCCCCTTAACCAGTGATCTACTATTCCAAAAAAGCCAAAATAAATAAAGCAAAAGGTCAGAAGAAAAGAAATCGTACCTGTGAGCAAGCCGAATTTGTAGTTGGCCAAAGCATAGGCTCTTGCCTCAATTAATTTTTGGGAATTGACATATTCGGATAAGGTTTCTGGAATTTGCCCAATGGGCCTTCTGATGTTCAGAAAATCAAGTGCTTTTTTAAATACATAGCCAAAAGTCAATATCCCCAATAGGAGGAACTTCAAATCTTCCACATCCATTCCACAGATTTTTTAGAACTTGGGACAAGGTAAAATGGTATCCCTTCCTCGGGGTTTTCCTTGGTTCTTGTCAGCCAATAAAAATGAAATACTGATTTCGTGGGCTCCTCCGGATTGAATCCCCAATTGAGAAACCGTGTAATCGAAACTGTAACCAATGTTGAGTCCAGAAGGTAAATTCATGCCCACCATCACCACGACAGCATCCCTGTTGCTTTGTTGCTCTACGGGTTTATAAGGCAATCCTCTGTACCACAACCCGAAAACCAAAGGCTCCATGTAGACATAGGCACCTAAATCCAACTGCTCAAAAGGGCCTTGTTTTTTGAAATTCAAAGTTGGGACCAAATACCTTTCTTTAAAAGTGTGTGAAAAATCACTTCGATATCCACCCGTTCCCAAAGAAATTCGGTATCCCGTATGCAATGAAAATTTTGCTGGAAGACGGCTCACCCCGTCCAAAAAGGACTGGTTGGGCTGGTTGACATGGTGTGCGGAAGCTCCAAACCAAAAGTTTTCGGTGAAAAACAAACCTCCAAAAGAGACAGAAAGCATATTGACCGGCTCACCCAATCCCGGCAAATCGGTTCCTGGGAGTGTTGGTCCGAAGGGATCAATTTTATCGATTTGGTTGGCAAAGATAAGGTTTTCATAAAAGCCAATATCCCTTCTGATGTAACTGGCCTGAAAACCAGGTCTGAAAAAGGACCTTTCTCCTAATCGAAGCTCGTAGGAATACAATGCCGAAATCGTCGTTGATCGTAATTTTGCCGCTCCTTCCACATCATTCATGACCATCACACCTATTCCACTGTTGTAGTCATCCAGGTAGGTGTCGTAATAAGCCGAGAAAGTGGTGAATTGGGCATCCAATCCAGGCCATTGGTTGCGGTAGTTTGCACCGATCCTTCCCGTCATTTCCGATCCCGTAAAAGCTGGGTTTAGGTAAAGTGGTGCAGCATAATATTGACTATATTGCGGGTCTTGGGCCAGAGCCACGTTAAAAGTGGATAGCAAAAAAATGGTAAAAAAAACACCAATTAGATAAGACCTTAGCACTTGTTTGTTCGTTTATAAGTTGATTCAATCCAGCATCTAAACGTTTCGACTCAATTGTTGTTTTGTATGCAGCACGTAAATTATGAAAAGCCCTTATAATAACATAAATTTTGCATTAATATTTGTAGGGATCTGCTTGATTTCTTGTTTTATAAACATAAATAAAAGCTTTTCGCAAGGGTTCAATAACAACGAATGGGTTTTTGGATATTGTGGACCAAATGATCCAAACAATTATTTGTCCTTTGGTAAAAGTGGGGATCCAATCGTAAGATCCCTTCCCGGTTCAATTGTGGTGGGAGCCAATAATAACGCTTTAGCCATTGATCCCATTACCGGGCAAAAACTGTTTTTTTCAAATGGTGAATTGGTCTACAATTATGACAATGTCCCTCTTCAAGGTGCTCCAAATGGTTTTAACGGGGATTTTGACGGTCGACAAACTGTCGCTATCGGAGCTTTGGATTACGATCCGGATGGCGAAAAACTGTTTTATGCTTTTTACATTTCGCCAAGTGGACAGTTATTGTATTCGGTAGTGGACATGAATGCGCCCGGAGGAGCTTCAGCAAATCAACCTCCTTTGGGTGCCGTTACGGCCTTGGATCAGCCGATCGGACCTGCCTCAGGAGCAATCGCCGTGGTCAAAACAGCGGCATCACCTTCATACCTGATCAGCTTTGCCGGAGGGAACCTAATTTCAAGAAGTATTGAATCCACGCAGGGTGATTTTACTCTGACAGCTACGCAAGGAATCCCATTCACACCAAAAGCGATTGTTTTCAACGAGAGCACAGGTCAATTGATCCTCATTCCTGAAAACGCAATCGAAGACTTGTTGCTGGTAGATTTTGATACCGCAACCGGATCTTTTGGAGCGGTCACTCCTATTTCCCAATCGGGTAGTGCAGAAGAAATTGAAGGCGCCAGCTTTTCTCCTGATGGAGTCTTTGTTTATTTCTCCAGAGGGGATGAACTCCTTAGGGTTCCGGTGGCAGATTTGGGTGCGACTCCTTCCGTGATTCCTTTTGGCAATGACATCTTCAAGGTTTATGATCTCAAAATCGGGCCGGATGGAAAACTCTATTATCTATATGAAGAGGTCCTCGGAGGGCCGCAGCTGATCGGAGTTGTCAACAATCCGAATGAATCTGATTTGGATCTTTTGGAGCTTGATGAAGACCCTTTCAACGGTACGGATTTTTGTGGGCGTGTTTTTCCTCAGTTTGCACCCAACCAGGACATCAACCCCACTGTTGATTTTGAATGGAACCCAGAGGAACCGTGTAGCAATAATCCTGTTCAATTGACCAGCTTGATCACACCCGAAAACTACAGGCCTGTGAGTTTTGTATGGACATTCGAACCTGCCTTGACAGATGAGGATGGCCAACCGGTGGATATTGACTTTAACCAAGAACACCTGTTGATTCCTGAAGAGGCGACTGCGGATCAAAGCATCACAGTTACCTTGACCGTAACATTTGCGGATGGGTCTGTTGTCCCGGTGACGAAGACCATCACGCTCAAAGAAAACGATTTGGAGGCCAATTTCAGTGCGCAGGACACCACGGTTTGCGAAGGCGCCTGTGTGGATATCGGCTCTTTATTGGAGGTTCAAAAAGGTGGAGGTGGAGATGGCGAAAATCCAAATGTTGGAGGTGGAGGCGGTGGCCAACAAGAAAATTATGAATATTTCTGGTCAAACCGCAGGGGAGAAGGTTGGGTAAAAGACAAGGAAAATTGTGTGCTTCTTCCAGGCTTGTATTGGGTTTTGGTTCGGGAAGAGGGGAGTGATTGTTATGCCTATGCGAGTATCAGGGTGAAAATCTGGGATTTGCCAGACCAAAGCAACAATGTGTGGTACTTTGGAGATGGAGCTGGTTTGGATTTCAATCCAGACCCAAATGATCCGAATGCGCCTGTTCCCCGTCCTGTCAGCCATCCGACGAATATCCCGGCCGGTACAACGACCATTTCCGACGAAACGGGTCAGGTTTTGTTTTACACCGATGGAGAAACTGTTTGGGATCTCAATGGAGATACTATGGCCAATGGGGACAGCATCGGAGGAAGCAATCTAGCAACGCAAAGTGTGGTCGCAGTACCACTTCCCCAGGATGAAACCATCTTCTACCTTTTCACGACCCAAAAAGCAGAAGATGGGACCAATCAAGTGAAATTTTCCCTGGTGGACATCAAGGTGGATAATCCGACCGGCGTGGGGAATGTCGTGAGCAAGGACAATTTCCTTTTCAGTCCGAGTACCGAGCATTCCGCAGGCCTGAACTCGGGAGATACCACTTGGGTTATTTTTCATGAATTGGGCAACAATACCTTTCGGACATATCCTGTTACAACCTTTGGAATTGGGCCACCTGTGCTTTCTTCTGTCGGTTCTGCGCATACTTTTGGATCTGGTGTCGGAAGCATGAAATTTAGTCCAGATGGGTCAAAATTGGCGGTAACCATCCAGAATGGGAGTTGCAGTCGCTTGGAAATTTTTGATTTTAACCAAACTACGGGGAAGCTCACCGAATATGCACTCTTGGAATTGAGCTGCAGTGGGGAAGACGTATATGGATTGGAGTTTTCAGATGACAGCAATAGGGTTTTTGTCTCCTACACTGGTGGTGGAGGAAAGATCGAAGAGTTTTTGATCAAAAACCCGGATGCCCAGGGGGCGGCAACCCCTTCTGCCTGCGCCACATGTTTTGAAAATGCAGGAGATAAAGCGGCTGTTGAATCCTGCATATTGGGCACGAGAAACACATTGAGCAGCGCCGGTCCATTCGGAGCTTTGCAAATAGGGCCTGATGGACAGATTTATGTGGCAAGGCCCGGTCAAAATGTATTGGGAACCATCAATGCAGGGCAAGGTTGCGCAAACAGTGCTTATGTAGAAATGGGGACATCCACCCTAACCGGAACTACGAATTTGGGACTGCCTTCTTTTGTCCAAAATTCAGGCAGCAGTATTCCTGAGCCAACCTTGGGTGGGCCGGACCGACTGTGTCTGGATCCCGAAAACGGGACAGAAGCATTGTTTGAGGGTGGAGGGGAACCGGATATTGACAGTTATTTCTGGACAATTGTGTCAGAGAATGGTCAAGCAGTATTGACCAATTTTGGAGGTCCAGGTGAGGAGTTCCAAACCTTAACACATGTCTTTCAGGAAGATGGCACCTTCACCGTTTCGCTAAGAGTGGACAGGTGTGGTGATGCCAATTACTTTGAAGCAAGCATGGAAGTGGTCGTGGTCGCTCCACCACCAATCACCCTCGTGGATGATGTCACGCTCTGTAGCGGGACGCCCGTAACCTTGGTGGCGATTGATGGATATGATCCCAATGAAGGCTTGTATGATTTTGAATGGAGAAATGCCGCCGGTCAATTGATTGGGGATGAAAATTCCAACAGTATTGCAGTAGAGGAAGAAAGCATCTACACCGTTACGGTTTCCTACAGAACTCCCAGTGGTTCTGATACTGTGTTTTTTGATGTCTGTCCGGCTTCAAAATCTGTCTTTGTAGGTCCAGCCTTTGAATTTGACTTGACGCAAAGTGCGGAGGAAGTCTGTTACGACGAGACATTGGTGGTGTTTGCCCCGAATACTCCTGTGATAGGAGACTGGTATTATCAGCAGGTCGGTAGTCCCACCAGAACATTGATTGGTGAGTTTTTTGAATTGGAATTGATTCCAACAGACCTTCCCGCTCCAGGCTTGTACGAAATCATATTTATCACCGAAGACCCGATTGTTCCGGGATGTTTGGTGGAGAAAAAACTTGAACTTTTGGTGCATCCCTTGCCCAATTTTGAGCTGTTGGTCTTGACCGATGCGGATGACTGCGCCACGCCAAACGGGAGTTTCGAAATTACGGCGCTTCTGGATGCGGAACGGATAGAAATATTGGAAACCGGGGAGGTTTTTAACAATGTCAATGCCGGGGATGTGTTGCCGGTGATTTCAAATCTTGAACCAGGCATTTACACGGTTCAGGCTACAAACAGTTTTGGCTGTGTGTTCACAAGAAGCGTGACCATCGCGAACCTCAACCCACCAGTAGCGCTTGAATACACAGTCGCAGTCAATCCGGAAGTGTGTGGACCTAATGAGGTTGAAAATGGTGCAGTGATCATTACCTTCTCCAATGGACCTCAATCAGGATCTTATGTCCTTACCCGACAGCAAGATGGGCTACAGTTTTCAGGAACAATTACAAATCAAGAAATTGTGACAATCTCTGTGCCCGAAGGGGATTATGCTGTGGAGGTTTCGGACGCCCTCGGCTGTACCTTGCCTGAACCTGTCAATTATTTGGTCGATGAAAAATTAGAGGTCGATTTCACCGTGCCGACGAATTTGATCGCCTGCGGATTATTTTCATTTATTCCACAGACCAATCAGTCCTTGGTTTTCACCTTGACCGATGCATTAGGAAATGGAATAGCAGCGGATGCAAATGGGGAATTTACCCTTTTGGCTTCCGGGGCTTACCAGATCACCGGAGAGGATCCAACTGGAATTGACTGTCCTAGGGTCAGAACCATGAATGTTGAGATCAACGGTCCAATAGGATTTTCTCTTTCCGGACCGGCTGATCCCTGTGCGACGGCAATTTCTTATGATGCTATTCTCAATGGTACTGATCCTGCGGATGTTTTCTTCTTTTGGAAAAATGAAAGCGGGGCTATTGTCGGAAGAAATCAAACTTTTTTTCCAGCAGCTGCAGGGGAGTATTCTCTTGAGGTGCAGCCACGGGCAGGTTCATTATGCCCAGCCGCTCCGATTGATTTTACGGTGGAGGATTTTGGTCAACCAGTGAATGTGGTTTTGGATGCATTGCCTTTCTGTGGCGATGATCCTTTCACCACGATTACTGTTGTCGCAGATTTAACCAATGTGGCATCCATCCAATGGTTTTCCCTTCAGGGGGGGGTGGCGACCTTGCTTCCAGGATTTGATGATCAGCAAACCATTACCGTCATTGAAAATGGTGTCTATCAAGCAGTTCTTTTTAGTGGGTTTGGATGTGAACTTGGAAGGCAGCAGGTCCAAATCACCAAATCCTTTATCACGCCTCCGGTATTGGAAACACGCTATGTCATTTGTGCCGCCGAAAATGTGGTCAATGTTTTAGATCCCGGAGTTTATGACAATTATTCATGGGAATTGGAAGGTGAAGAAGTGTCCAATTCACCGACATTTACACCCACCCTGCCGGGGAATTATGCACTCACAGTGAGCGATGAATTTGATTGTCTTTTTACGATTGAGTTTGTCGTGGAGGAGGATTGTGAATTGAAGATAATCTTCCCTAACGCCATGAGACCGAGCGATCCTTCGAGGCTCTTTGTTGTGTATGCCAATGATTTTATCGACCATGTAGATGTGTTGATTTATAACCGATGGGGAGAATTGATTTATTTTTGTGAAAGTGAAAATGTTCAGGGTGAGGAAGTTTTATGCACATGGGATGGGACTGTTGGAGGGAGAGTTGTGCCCATCGGAACATATCCCGTGATTGTGAGGTTTAGAAGTGAGAATCAAAACATAGTGAAAACCATTAGAAAATCCATTGTAGTAATCGAGTAACCTATGATCGTCCTTATATCACCCGCCAAGACTTTGGATCTTAGTACCACTGATAATGTAACCTATACAACTCCGGATTTTCAAAAAGAAACAAGGGAACTTGTCTCCATTATGAAGAAAAAATCCACGGAGGAAATCAAGAAGTTGATGAGTGTGAGCGAAAACATCGCTGCGCTAAACGAAAGACGGTACCAAGATTTTAAAAAAACTTTTGAACCCACCCATGCAAAACAGGCTTTGTTGACTTTCAACGGAGATGTGTATACTAAAATAGACGTTGAAAATTACAGTGATGCCGATTTTGAGTTTGCGCAAGCGCATTTGAGGATTTTGTCGGGATTGTATGGTTTGTTGAAACCCATGGATCTGATCCAAGCTTATCGGTTGGAAATGGGGATCAGATTGGGAAATAAAAAGGGAAACAATCTTTATGAATTTTGGGGGACAAGGATTGCAAAAGCAATCAATGAAGTGGCCAACAAGAGACCGATCATCAATCTGGCCTCGCAAGAATATTTCAAGGCGGTAGATCAAAAAACCATCGAATCCACTGTAATCAGCCCTCTGTTTCAGGAATACAGAAATGGAAAATTCCAGACGATCGGGCTTTTTGCCAAGCAAGCAAGAGGAATGATGACGAATTATATCATCAAAAACAGAGTGGAAGATCCTGAGCAACTTAAGCTTTTCAATGAAGCGGGTTATCAACTGACAGGAGACGAAAAGGATTGGCGATTTGTGCGGTAGGACAATAGTCCTTAAATCACCCAGATCAAGGAAAGCTTTCTTGACCCTTCTGCCCGAATTTCTGCCTTGTATTTTTATAGGCGTTTAATACTGATTTTTTGAATTTTTTACCCTAAAGTTGGTGATGAATATTTTTTCTACATAATTATATGTTTTTTACATGAAAAAATATGTATTTTATTCTCTAAATATTTTTAATGAATCAGGAATAATTGTAAATTGAATTGTAATTTTTGACTTTTTTTTATGGCTAAGGGGATCATTATATGGTTTTTGTTTTTGCCTGTGTTTTTAACTGGGAAGTCAAATCCTTTGGGAGTGGGGGTACGCAATGAAAACCCTTTATCAGAGCTCAAAGAACAGAACAAGGAATTGGGAATTTTTTCCCCTGATCAATTTTGCCTTTATTTTGGGAGCGTTATCGGGGATTTTTTTGGAGGGGGAAATCCCGATACCGATGTTTATTCCTGGAAGATCCTAAAGCCTGATGGAAGCCTGCTCGTGGAAAAGGTAGGTGGATTCCAGACTTTTAGCCATACTTTCTCGATTCTGGGGGAATATGAAGTCCAACTTAAAGTTAGGAGAGGTTTGGAGGAGGTTTTTTCTGGCCACAAAAATTTCCAAGTGGTGAAAGGGGCTGATTTGTTGTTGGAGAGCTCCTATTTGCTTTGCGATGACGGAAATGCGGTTTTAACGCTTTTTGATCCCAAAATCCCATTCCTTGACAAATATGTCATTGAGTGGAAAAACAGCAATGGTGAAGTTCTAGGAAAGGCCAATAGTATCGTCGTCAATAAAGCAGATGTGTATTCTGTTTATTTCTACTCTTTGGATGGAGAAGGCGAATTGACCTGTCCTTATACCGCAAACACTTTGGTGTACTATCCAGAAGATTATTCACTTCAAATTTCCAAAACAGAGGAATGTGATGGGGGCACAGTCATCCTTGTGACTTCAAATAAGAATGTTTCTGGAAATTGGTACTATCAAAAAGAAGGGGATTCTGAAATGAAATTTTTGAATGAAGGTTCCCAATTGAGTTTTTCATCAAGTGGAGACCTAGAAGGTCCTGGGAATTATCAAATAGTCTTCAAATTGGACAATCAGGATAAAATCTACTGTAAAACCCAAGAAAGTATTTCCTATAAGGTTTTGCCATCTGTCGAATTTTCTATGTCCTTGGAAAAAGGCTCAGGAAATTGTGCGGATGATGATGGGGTTTTATTGTTGACGGCTTGGTCAGATATGGATATCGTCCAAATATTGGGTACCGACATCGTCCTGAATGACTTAAAAATGGGGCAGACCTATCCAATACCCAATCTGAAAGCGGGGGTTTACCATGCACGAGGAAGGTTAGGGAACTGTTCAAAAGTAAGAGCGGCCATTGTCCCGCTCCTTGAACCACCAGAATCCATCAAATTTAACATTGTTGAAATCCGAGGAGAAGCTTGCAACGACATCGGAAAGATTCCAGGCTTGATCAGGATAAAAATGGCGCAGATGGGATTCATGGGAGATTATAGGGTGCTGAACACGGGAGGAGTTGAAATCGCATCAGGTTCAATTGTCGCAACAGAACAGGAATTTGAGATTTCAATTGGTCCAGGCAACTATTATCTGGAGGTTGTAGAGGAAGACGGCTGTAAAAACCCATACATTGAGCGATTTGAGGTCCCATCAAAAGAACAGATTGCTTTTTCGGCACCTCAGAGATTCACCGTTTGCGAATCTTTTGAATACACTCCGGAAGTGGATGGGTTGGAGGACCTGTCCTTTACCCTCACCTATCCAGATGGGAAGAAAGTCCACAAAATCCAAGGTGAGCCCTTTGTCCTTGATCAAGCAGGGAAATATTTCTTGCTTGGTGTTGACATGGATGGTAATCGTGGTTTTTGTCCAAGAGTATTGAGTTTTGAGGTAGTGCTTACCGCTCCCATAACCTACGAGCCGGAACTGGTTTTCCAAGATTGTTTTGGGAATAAGGCATTCAGTGCCAATCTATCTGGTACAGATCCGAGCAAGGTTGTCATCAAATGGTACAATGAAAAGGATGAAATCGTGGGGAATGGGATTTTATTGTTTCCAACTTCCCATGGTGAATTCAAGCTTGATGTTCAGCCTTTGAACAGTCAATCCTGTCCGTATCCCCCAAGAATCTTTCAAGTTGAAAAGGCTGATTTGGAAGAAGAATTATCGCTTAGTGCCACTCCCTTTTGTCCATCCGAAAAAAAATCGGTCATCAGTCTTGAAGCAGAATTTGACATTATCCATTTGGTCAAATGGATTTACTATGACAACCAAGGAGCCAGTATTGAGCTATCCGAATTTCAGGAGCTACGAGAGATTCTTGTTGAAAAACAGGGAGTTTATGAGGTGGTGGTCTTCAACAAAGGCAATTGTGAATTGGGCAGAACAACAATTGAAATAAAGGAAAGCGTTGATCTGGTGGAGTTTGATGTACCGGAAGAGTTGTTCGTCTGCAAAGCTTATGCATTCACGCCAGTGACTCTCCAAGATCTTGTTTTCACAATGGTATTGCCCGATGGGCAAACCTTAGTTCGGGGTAAGGACGAAGCTTTTTTAATAGATCAGCAGGGAGAGTATGTTTTATCGGCAACCAGCAGTGATTTGTCGAAGAATACTTGCCCGACGACCAAGATTTTCAAGGTGAAGGTCAACCCACCCGTGGAGTATGATGTGGTCTTCGTGGAGCAGGATTGTTCCGGGAAATCCGTATATCGAGCGGAGCTTTTTGGAGCCGACCCAGACTCCCTGATTATCAATTGGTACAATTCAGATGGGTCGGTCATCGGGAATGCAGCATTGATTTCATTGACGAGTCATGGGGATTTCAGTTTAGAAGTGTATCCAAAAGGAAGCTTTTCCTGTCCTGATCCGCCGATTTCGTTTTTCGTCGAAGAACCAATCGTCAATCTGGATCTCAAGATTGTCACCAACACACTCTGTCCTGGGGCCGAATTTTCTTTGCTGACTTTGGAAACCGATCAAAATCGGGTTTTTCGGATTGAATGGTATTTCACTGATTTTCGTGGAAATAAATCCCCAATCCATCCCGCCAATCCTATGGAAATATTTGCCAAGGAGGAGGGGACTTATGAAGTTGTGATTTTCAGCGAAAAAGGCTGTGTTCTGGCAAAAGACCAAATCCTTTTGATGAGAAGCATGGATGCCGTGAGACCATCGGTAAAGGAAGAGTATACCGTCTGTTTTGAAAACAATATTGGGGAAAGGATTGATCCGGGATTATTCAAAATTTACAATTGGTATTTTGAAGGAAGCTTAATTGCAACATACCCTACGTTCAAGCCCACAGCAGCTGGAAAGTACAGCCTGGTGGTCAGCAGTAAGGAAAATTGCGAATACAGTGTAGATTTTTATGCTGTGGAGGAATGTGAATTCAGGTTGGTATTTCCCAATGCCATCAAACTTGGAGATCCGGATCGGCATTTTTTGATTTATGCCAATGGAGATGTCGAGGAACTTGAAATTTGGGTATTTGACAAATGGGGAGGGCTGATTTTTCATTGCAAGAATGACAATATTCTTTCGAAATCCTCGGGTTGCCATTGGGACGGGACACGCAATGGGGAGAGGATCCCGCCAGGAGTTTATAGCGTGAAACTATTCTATAAAAGGACGGGCATGGGAGCGGGTACCGACTTTGCCACCGTTTTGGTACTCGAATGATTTTTTGTAGTCAAAAAAATGCAGATAAAAGTAAAATAAAATTTTCAATTGAATCAAAAGATGATTCTTGTATAAATAGGATTATACCTTTCAGAAATAGATTTATTTTCAATAAATCGGAGAATTTTTTAAAATAAACCCAAATAAAATGGGTAAAGAAGTAGGGTTTTTTCCATTGTGAAAGAAAAGTTTACTTCAATTAAATGGTCGTCCTCAAAATGATTTTTTCTGGTCAAAGAAAATTAACGTAGCTTTAACTTTGGATAATAATGGATTTACTAAATGATTGTAAACCATTGGTTTTGTAACCCTACCCGCCAAGGAGATGTGATAAGCCTATGGTGGTGCATGGATGAAACCAGACACTTCCGGTTAATTACAAAATTGTAAATGAATTTAAAAAGTACCCTTGTTTTGTTGTCCCTCTTTGGGATGTTTCTTTTGACATTGTCGATTGTGAAAAGCAATGCCTTTTCTGGTAATGATTTTTTGAATCAGAAAGAAGCATCACAATTGGTGAACATGCCTGATATCATTGGTCCGGATCGGGTCTGCTTGGTGGTTGGAAATGTTCTAGAAGAGTTTTTTGGAGCAGGAATACCAAGTATTGATTTTTACCAGTGGAAGGTCACTGGCCCCAATGGTGTGGTGCTGAGGTTGGCAAGTGGAGGGCCTGCTTTGCAGACTTTTCCGTTTACTTTTTCCGAATTGGGTGAGCATACTATTGAACTCAAGGTCAGAAGGGGGGTGGTCCAAGACTTTTTCACGAAGATCAAAAAGGTGAATGTGGTAAAAGGGGCAAAAGTACTGTTGAAAGAAAATTATGATTTGTGTGGCAGTGCTGGGCTAAACTTGATGGCGATAGATCCATTGACGCCAAATATTGGTGAATTTGTTTTTGAATGGACAGATGCTGATGGAAATACCGTGGGAAATGCCAATAACATAGCGATTTCGAATACAGGTAATTACCAAGTCAGATATTATTTTGTAAATACTTTGGGTAATCCAGAATGTGAAAACATAGTAAAAACAGAGGTTTCTGAAGCGTTGTCCTTCAGCCTTTCATCAAACAAACCTATCGCTTGTCCCGAGGATTTTATTCAAATTTCTTCAAGCCTACCCTTGTTTGGGAAATGGTCCTACCAGAAAAACGGTATTGGAACAGCAGTATCAATGGGGTCATCTAAAAACCTTGGCTTTCGTCCTTCGGTCGATTTGGATGGCTATGGTGATTATACCATTTCCCTATCTATCGAAAATCCGGATTTGCCAGGCTGTGAGATTACCAACAGCCTGAATATAAAATACAACCCAAGTCCGAGTTATGATGTGATTGTCGCAGAGCCGGCCAGCGGGTGCTCTGCTGCTGATGGGTCATTGACGATTACGGCATTCACGGATTTGGATCAACTCTATTATGAGATAGATCCGCTGACGATTTCTTCACCCATTTCCTTACAAGCAGGACAATCCTTTAAATTTGAAGGACTGCAGTCCGGGGTTTATAGTTTCGTTGGGAATTTGGGAGGATGTCCATTCAATCAAGCTTTTGTTGTGCCGCTTGCCAATATACCTCCGGAATTGGAATTTTCAATCGAAGGAGTTTATGATGAAATTTGTACTCCAACCGGCAAAAATCTCGGAGGATTTAAGGTCACGAGACCAAATGGAACGACCGATGCCTTTTATAATCTGATTGATGAGATGGGAGATCTGACTAGGTCAGGTGTAATTCAGAAAGACACTGATTTGATCATAGAGGTCCGAGGTGGGACTTATTATTTCGAGTTATTCAAAGAGGAAGAATGCGCTTTTCCTAGAATTGAGGAAATCAAAATTTTGGGACTTCCACAAGTTGACCTTCCTGAAGTGGATGATTTTAATATTTGTGGAAGCTATGATTTCATACCCCTGTCAGGGGATAATGTTTTTTTTACATTAACAGATCCCAGCGGAGGGGTCAGTACCAATCCCAAAGGAACTCCCTTTACTTTGGCGCTTCCCGGACTATACACCCTTCTTGCCACGCACAATTCAGACCCGGAATTTTGTCCAAGGCAACAGGAATTCACTGTCAGTTTGATTTCTGCAGTTGATTTTGAGGTTGAATTTTTCAATCAGGATTGTGTGGGAAATCAGACCTACCGAGCCGATTTGAAAAACAAGCCCTTAAATGAAGTTCTAATCCGTTGGTTCAATGAATTGGATGAGGAAATAGGTACTGGTTTGGAAATGTATCCTGTCTCGTATGGGATCTACAAGCTGGACGTACAGCCAATTAACAGTTTTGCATGCCCGATTCCACCCAAGGAATTTGAAGTGAAACGGCCTGTTTTGCAAGTGGATGTCGAATTGTCTGCTACGCCACTATGTCCGTTTGGTCCCGGAGCAATCATCGACATGGATACAGATTTTGACGAAGTGGATCGAATCGATTGGGTTTATTTCGACTTGGACAATAATCAAGTAGAACTTACAGGGGAACAAAACAAACGATCCATCACCGTCACAGATGAAGGATTATACGAAGCCATTGTATGGAACAGGTTTGATTGCGAGTTGGGAAGAGAAATCATCACCATAAAGAAAAGTACCAATTTGGTTAATTTTGATATCGAACCAGTTTATACGGTTTGTGAGCGTTTTGAGGTCGGACCGACTACCAATGAAGATCTTACTTTTACCATTACATATCCAGATGGTCAACAAACCATCATCAATTCCCAAGAAACCTTTACCCTGAATCAAGAAGGATCCTATACGATCAGGGGAGAAAGCAATGACGTTAATAATTTGGTTTGCCCGAATGAAAAGATTTTTGAAGTTTTTATCGTCTCGCCAATAGATTTTGAGCCAAAACTTATTGATCAAACCTGTATCGGACAATTCACCTTTGAAGCAGATATTTTTGGAACTGATTCGACTCTTGCCCTTTTCACCTGGAGGAATGAAAATGACCAGGTGGTGGGTGACCAACAGCTTTTCATTTCCAGTATTCCCGGCAATTATTCGCTGGAAGTACAGCCAAAAGGCAGCATGCCATGTGATATACAGCCCAAAAGTTTCGAGATCATAAAGCCGGTTTTAGAGTTGGATGTTTTCTTAAATGCAGGCAGCTTGTGTCCAGAGGCTGATTTTGCGGTTTTGGTAGTGGAAGCAGACTTCACTTCAGTCGCCAAAATAGAATGGTGGTTTACGGACATCAATGGAAATCAATCAGCCTTGGATCAGTTGAATAAACAAGAAATCTCTGCCTTCAATGAAGGAACTTATGAGGTGAGGGTTTTCAATGCTCTGGGTTGCCCATTGGGAGAGGACAGAGTACTGGTGTTAAGAAGTACGGATACGGTAAGGCCTCAGGTTGAGGAAAAATATTTGATCTGTGCACAATACGAAATTGGCGAAACGATCAATCCAGGGGTTTTCTCCAATTACAACTGGTTTCTAAATGACAGTCTGGTTTCAAACAGTGCCAATTACAAACCGCAACTGGTCGGTGAATATTCACTTGTAGTCAACAGCGGTGAAGGTTGTGAATATTCCGTAGCATTTACTGTGGAGGAGGAATGTGAGCTGAAACTTGTGCTGCCGAGTGCGATCCGCCCTGGTGATCCAGAAAGAGGCTTTTTGATCTTCACCAATTATTTGGTAGATGAAATGGAAGTTTGGGTTTTCAATAAATGGGGAACATTGGTTTTCCATTGTGAAAATAAATCCTTGATCTCAGAGGAGTCCACGTGTTTTTGGGATGGAATGATTGATGGTGAAAAAATCCCAAATGGAGCCTATGCCATAAAAATAGCCTTCAAAAACATCGAAAAGAATATCAATAAAACCTTGTTGAAAACGATTTTGGTGGTTGATTGAACCTGCTTAGGTTGAATTTGATGGGGAATTCATTTTCAAGGGGAAGTTTTTTTGACCTAAGCAGGAGTTTTATTTCGCAATTGCTTTGAATTTTTTTTGGAGTTGGAATGAATTCAGGTTTGGTAGCAATTGATTTTTGGAGAATCATTTGGCTATTGGTGTTTTGCTTTGAATTGTTTGGGGCCAGCCATATATCGGGTTAAATTTTCACGAAATTTCTGACATTGCCTACAGAATTAAAATCAACTTTATTGGAATTTTTCGGTGGTAGTATCCTCTTTTGCAACGAAAGAACTTCCATCGGTTTGGAGTCTTAGCGAATCATATTGTATTGCTTTTGAATTAGGAAATGAGGAATTAAAGAAATCAATCTTAGGAAGAATTGATGGTATTGTTTTTGATATTGTGTCATGTCCTCAATTCCAATGAGGATTTGCCATACAGATTAAAGGGTTAATTGTTCCTTAATTTGAATTTCAGCACGTAAAATCACCGGAAATGCCCACTTCTTCTCTAAAAAAAAATATCCTCAATTTGATGACATTTACCCTGTTTTGGGTGTTTTTTGCTGGGGTTTTAAATAGCGCTTGGAGCAGGGTGTCGGGCTATAATTTGCCACAAAACCTTTTCAGTGCCTCCACTTCCAATGATCCGGAATTGACGGGGCCTGATAGACTCTGCATAGTTTTCGGAGGTGTTATCGGTCAATTTTCTGCTAATGGAGATTCGGGAACCGATGTCTATACCTGGCTGATCACCTCTGCCGGTGGCGCCGAAATTTTCAACAGAACAGGAGGTTCGACCTTTCAAAATATCAATGTTCCTTTTTCCGAAATTGGAGAATATACCATTGCCTTGACTGTTAGAAGAGGCAATGACATTATTTATCAAACCAGCAGAAACCTTACTGTCCTTAAAGGTCCAGAATTGGCAATTCTTCCCGATTATTTGCTTTGTGGTGGGGAGCCCGCTCTGATTACAGCTTTAAATCCTTCCACACCAAACCTTGATCAATATACCTTTGAATGGACCAATGGAGCAGGTGAAATCGTGGGGACCGAAAACTCTCTTTTGGTAACTGCCGAGGGGACCTATGCAATATCTCTGTTTTTTACCAATTCCAGCGGAGGAGCAGATTGCTTGATCAACGGAGTCACCTACGTAGGACCGCCAAGTGATTTCAGCTTGAATATATCATCGTCGCAGACTTGTTTGGGAGAAACGATCACAGTCTCGCCAAATATCCCGGTGAGTGGTGATTGGGCTTATGTTAAGGAGGGAAGCCCGGAAAGGATTTCTTTGGGTTCGGGCTTTGGGCTAAGTTTGGATACAAGTGAGGATTTAGGTGGTCCAGGAATTTACCAGTTATTTTTCAGCTATATCAATCCAAGAAATCCCGTTTGTGCAACAGAAAGACAAGTTGCCATTGAAATCAACGAAGGGCCAAAATTCCAATCCTCCCTTGTCCAATCCGCTGCGAATTGTACCGCCAACGATGGTGAATTCAATATTGTCACCATCTCGGTTCTCGATAAATTGGAAATAGAAGAACTGGGTTATCAAAATTTGAATGTTGGTCCAAACGAAACGCTTTCTTTCACCAATATCAAACCTGGAATTTATACCCTTTCAGCTTCGCTCAGCGGCTGTACCCTTACAGAGATCCTGATAGTCCCAAATCAGGATCCGCCGATCGACCAAATTTATGATGTGGAATCCTTTGGGGAAAGTTGCAATGATTCCGGAAAAGAGGATGGTGAAATCAAAGTGATTTTTCCAATGGGCGTATTTACGGGAACTTACCGTGTTGTAAATGAATCCGGAAATGAATTGTCTTCTGGCAGCATCACCAATACCTCTTCTTTTGTGATTCCAGCCCCCAATGGAAATTATGCATTGGAGATTTTGAATGAAAATGGATGCACACTGCCATGGCCAACACTGTTGGAAATCCCAGAAATCAATTTTGTGACATTTTCGATTCCTGGAGAATTCATTGTTTGCGAATCTTTTGAATTGATCCCTGCGACGGGGCAGGATCTCAACTTCACGCTAACGACGCCATCGGAAGAAGAAATTATCAAAGGCTCAGGTCAAGCTTTTATCATCAACCAACCCGGGGTTTATTTGCTCAAGGGAATAGGTTTGGGAACTGAATCCGCGCTTTGCCCAAGAATCAGAGAATTTGTTGTTACTATTTCTGATCCATTTGATTTTGAACCAGTTTTGGTGGATCAGGATTGTTTCGGCATTCAATTGTTTGAAGCAAAATTGAATGGAATTGAACCTGAAAAAGTAAGTGTCCGGTGGATGAACGAACAATTGGAGATTGTAGGTCGTGGGTTACAATGGTTTCCGATTTCATTAGGGACGTTTTATTTGGATGTCCAGCCTTTGGGGAGTGGGATTTGTCCCGCCAGCCCCAAGCAGTTTCAGGTGGAATTGCCTGTTCTTCAGGTGGATGTTGAGTTGCAGGCAGGATCAATCTGTGAAAATCCTTCTTCAACCACGATTTCCATGCAGTCAGAACTTGATCAAATCTCAAGGATTGAGTGGGTTTATATTGATTTGGAAAACAATCAATTCATTTTGACGGATTTTGAAAATGAAACGGATATAGAGATCCAGGATGAAGGGACTTATGAGGTCATTGTTTACAATGAGAGGGGTTGTGAGCTCGGTCGGGACCTCATCCTGATCATGAAAAGCATGGACGAAAAGCGGCCGGAAGTCAATGCTCTATATTCGATTTGTGCAGAAAGCAATTATGGAGAAACCATTAATCCCGGTGATTTTGAAAGTTACAATTGGTTCTTTGGAGAGGACATGCTTGTGTCTTCCAGTGTTGATTTTAAACCTCAATTGGCAGGTCAATATTTTCTTCTGGTCAAGAGTAGAGAAGGGTGTGAATATTCCGTCCCCTTTACCGTCAAGGAAGAATGCGATCTAAAAGTCTCTTTTCCCAATGCCATCATCCCAGCTACGGAGGGGAAAGGGTTTTTGATCTATACCAATTATTTGGTGGATGAATTGGAAGTTTGGGTTTATAACAAATGGGGAACATTGATCTTTCACTGTACAAATAGTGATTTGATCGCCGAAGAATCGACTTGTTTCTGGGATGGGACCATAGATGGTGAGAAAATCACCAATGGCACATATTCCATCAAAGTAAATTTCAAAAATTCCGAACGCAACATCAATAGAACCATGCTGCAGTCCCTTTCTGTTTTGGATTGAAAATTCTCTGTTTTCGCTAAATCCACGAAGTTGATATTCTTTTAAACATGGTTATTTTGTGTAAAAAAATATTTAAATTAAAACATTAATTCAATAATATCATTTTTTATATATATAAAATTACTTTTTCTGCATTTTAATCTCAATATTTGTTAATTGGGAATTTGTTTTGAGCTCAATCGATATGGATAGTTTCCATGTTTTAAGGTAGCCTTGTTTTGATTGTTTTAGCACTTTCGGTGTATTCAAAAAGGCAGTCAAAAATAAGACAATAGTCTTTGGTCATTAGTAAATGCTGTTTTTGGGCATTGAGTTTTTTCGTTTTTTAAGCATCGGTTTTATGAACAAATGGTTTGTAGCAACTTTGATGGCCTGCTCATTTTGGATAAATCCTTTTATGGAATGTCTCGGCAATCCATCTCCTGGAATCAATAGAGGATTTATGGTTCCTTTGGAATGGAACGAGAAAATGGACATTCCTTTTTTTATCGATCCAGAGCTTACTGGTCCGGATCGGCTTTGTATGATTTTTGGCAGTGTCATCGGGGACTTTTCAGGCCTTGGAGAGCCCGCAACAGATGTCTACAGTTGGCAAATCATTTCCCCAAGCAATGTGCAGCTTTTTAACCGTACAGGGGGAGGAACCTTTCAGAATATCAGTTTTTCTTTTGGACAAATCGGCAACTACAGCGTGAGTCTAAGTGTGAGGAGGGGGAATACTGTGATTTATAATGCAACTAAATCCCTGTCAGTCATCCAGGGTCCTTCCTTAATACTTCAGCCCGACTATTTGCTTTGCGGTAGAAACACCGTCAGTGTTTCCGTTCTT
Organism: Rhodonellum psychrophilum GCM71 = DSM 17998; assembly: GCF_000381545.1. Taxonomy (GTDB): domain Bacteria; phylum Bacteroidota; class Bacteroidia; order Cytophagales; family Cyclobacteriaceae; genus Rhodonellum; species Rhodonellum psychrophilum. The sequence goes on from NZ_KB906676.1 coordinate 201,681, forward strand.
GACTCCAATACGCCAAACCTTGACCAATATACCTTCCAATGGAAAAATGCCCAAGGCGCTATCGTGGGGACAACAAATACCTTGGAGGTGTCGAGGGAAGGTACCTATTCGGTTTCCCTTTTTCTGAATAATGAAAGCGGAGGAGCGGACTGTCTGATCAATGGCTCCACTTTTGTCGGCCCTCCAAACGATTTCAAGCTTAATATTTCCAAAACCCTAGTCTGCTTGGGCGAAAGGATTACAGTAACGCCCGATGTGCCATTTTTAGGGGATTGGTCGGTCCTAAAAGAAGGAGCAACTTCCCGTGTCGATATGGGCACTTCCTTTTCACTCAATTTCAATACAGACAATGAATTGGGTGGTGCTGGATTATATCGGGTGTTTTTCAATGTAGCAGATGAAAAACATCCAGATTGCGCTTCGGAGAGGGAAGTGTTGGTGGAGGTCAAAAATGGGCCGAAATTCCAATCCAACCTGCTGAAGAATGCTTCAGATTGCGAAATGGAAAACGGAGCATTTCAAGTTACCGCAAATTCCCCCTTGGATATTTTGGAGATCAAGGAATTGGGATCAAAAATTTTTGACATTGACCAAAATGAGAATATGCTTTTTGAAGGGCTAAAGCCGGGAATTTATACATTGGAAGGTACTTACAATGGATGTACCCGTTCCAGTATCATTATTGTCCCTAATGATTCTCCTCCTGCTACTCAAAGGTTTCAATTGGAAAAGATTGGGGAAAGTTGTACCGATACAGGCAAAAAGCTCGGCGAGATCAAGGTGGTTTTTTTGGATGGTGCTTTTGAAGGGGAATTTCGATTGGTCAATCAAAGGGGAAGCATTGTCCAATCGGGGACAATCCCAAATTTGCCTTCCCTTGAATTGACGGTGTCAGGAGGGAATTTCGCCTTGGAAATAGTGGACACATCAGGATGTACCCTGCCCGAAGAGCTGGTATTTACCATTCCGGGCAAAAATTTTGTCTCCTATTCCGTGCCTGAGGAAATCAATGTTTGTGAGACTTTTGAATTCATTCCATTCACCACGGATAGTCTTTTATTCAGTTTGACTTTCCCGAACGGAGAGGTAATCAACAAAAATGCAGGCGAGGCCTTTACTTTGACCGAGGCGGGCAGCTATTCTTTAATGGGATCCAGCTTGCTGGCTAATCCTGATCGCTGTCCCCGAAAAACGGATTTCAATGTTTCACTTTTTGAACCCATTGTGTTTGAAGAAAAACTTGCAAGTCAGGATTGCGCAGGCAATGTGGTGTATGAAGCCGAATTGTTTGGAAGAAATCCCAATACTGTCAGTATCCGCTGGCTCAACGAAAATGGGAGCATTGTGGGTAGAGGATCCCAATTTTTTCTCCCTGCATTTGGGCGGTATTTTCTGGAGGTACAACCATTGGAAAGCGGCTATTGCCCCTCCTCAATTCACGAATTTTTCGTGGAAACACCTGTTTTTTTCGTAGACGTAGCCATTTCAGCGGAGATGTTTTGTCCGAATGCTCCTAGTGCAACCTTAAGTGTCCAAACAGATTTGAATACAGGGGATAGGCTGGAATGGATCTTTACCGATCTAAACGGAAAGCAAGAAATCCTCAAAGGCTTTGAAAACAATAAAACCGCAGAAGTCGAAAATGAGGGCAGTTATGAAGCGGTAGTTTACAATGATCGGGGTTGTGAATTGGGGAGGGATTTGATTTTGCTGATGCACAGTGCTGATGATCCGCCAACTTTGGAAAGTATTTATTATATCTGTTCAGAAACCAATTTTGGGGAAACCATTGATCCGGGTGCTTATGAAGCATATGAATGGTATTTTGAAGGGAATTTGGTTTCTCAATCCCCAACTTTTAAACCCAGAGAAGTTGGGGATTATGAAATCATCGTCACCAACGCATTGGGCTGCTCTTTTCTGGGGAAATTCTCCGCTTTTCAGGATTGTGTTTTTAAATACGTGTTTCCTACGGGAATGATCCTTAGCGATGAAAAAAGGCATTTTGAAATATTCGTGAATGATCCTGTGGAGGAGGCAAAAGTCTGGATACATAACAAATTCGGGTCTCTGGTTTTCTTCTGTGAAAACTACAGCGTCGTGCCAAGCGTATCCTTCTGCAACTGGAATGGGAATGAAAATGGGAGAAACGTGCCCTCTGGCACCTATATTGTCACCTTGGTCTATCGTAGTGAAAGATTTGGGTTAAATGAAAAGGTCAGCAAGAGCCTCCTGATTTTGGATTGAGTCCACATTGTTTTTTTTGCGCTGATCAAATTAATCGGCAATATTTTGAGAAAAAGACCAGCCATCTCCTTAAGTTTTTTTATATTTTCAGGTTGATAAATCTATCTTCAATAAAACCAAACCATTAACCTCTTAAACCCAGCTTCAATGAACGAAAACATTAACAAAAGCGCCCTATTCAATGGGAGTTGCTTTGCTTTGATCACTACTGCTTTCACTTTTGCCATCAGGGCCGGTATTTTGCCGCAGCTCGGTCAGGAATTCGGTCTTTCGGGCGAACAACTTGGCTTCATCAACTCTATGTGGTTTTTGGGCTTTCCCATTTCCATGATCATCGGCGGTCTTGTGTACCATTCTTTTGGCCCTGCAAATATCATGAGAGTAGCATTCGTCGCCCATACTTTGGGTATCCTGCTTACAATCTATGCAGACGGCTACACCACATTGTTGATTTCCACTCTTTTCATTGGATTCGGTAACGGCTGTACAGAAGCGGCTTGTAATCCGATGATCGCAGACATGTACTCAGGCGTTAAAATGAACAAAATGCTGAACAGATTCCACATGTGGTTTCCTGGAGGCATTCTCCTTGGCGCTCTGATCTCCAAGTTCATGACGGATTTTGGAGGAGTAATGGGCAACTGGCAAACCCAAATGTGGGTATTGATGATCCCAACGGTAATTTATGCCGTTTTATTCTTCGGGAAAAGATTCCCAACACCAAAAGTTGTGGGTGTCACTTCCCTCTCTGAAAACTTTAAAGCAATGGGCAGACCGGTATTCATATTCCTGTTCTTTGCAATGGCGCTTACGGCCATCTCCGAATTTGGTCCTAATCAGTGGGTGAGCATTGTCTTGAGCAGCAGTGGTGCAGATGCCATGTTGATTCTTGCCTTGACCACCGGTGTGATGGCTCTCGCTAGATTTTTCGCTGGTCCCGTGGTGCAGCGACTGGGTCAAACAGGCGTATTGCTAACTGGTGCAATCTTAGCAACCATCGGCATATACATGTTTAGTGTAGTCACAGGACCAATTGCTTATTTTGCAGCGATAGTATTCGCTTTGGGTGTGGGTTATTTCTGGCCGGTTATGATCGGTGCCACCGCGCAAAGAGCGCCTTTGACTGGCGCCTTGGGAATGTCGATTATTGGTGGTGTTGGCATGTTTTCTACGGCTATCTTCCAACCGATAATCGGAGGTTGGATCGATGGATCCACTGCAATCAATCAGGCGGCAGGTCTTACAGGTGATGACCTCCAACTTGCTGCTGGTCAGGATACTTTGGCTAAAATGGTCATTTTCCCAATTATCCTTGTAGTCTTGTTTACCATATTCTATTTCTGGCAAAAGAACGCCAATCCAAGGACTGAAACAATTGTTGCAGCACATTGATTTAAGTTTCACTGAATTATGCGCAATTGAATGGCGGGCTTAAATTGTTTGAAAATCAGTCACTTCATTGGTGTTTTCGACTTCACCATATCAGTGCTATGGCGAAGGCTCCAAACAGTATGGTCTTTTTGCAATTTCAACCCTGAATAAAAAAGCATGTGCACAATACAGGTCTAAAAATAAAGGCAGTCCATTCCGGACTGCCTTTATTGCTTTATTGAAGTGTAAAAAAAATCAGTTTTGTCCCTTCAGCCCGAAATATGCATTCCGTTTCCAAATGAGATCGAAACTGCAGGAAAATTAGACTATTGGGAGACTAATTCCTGACACCAATAGCGTGAAGTTGAAATCAATCAATAAATAATTGAAAATCAGTTAATTGCAATATTGAATTGAGTTCGCAATGCATAAAATAGGTTCAGATTTGGCTAAAATCACACCAAGCCTGTCCCGTCCTCCAAACTCACCTCATAAAACTTTGGGTTAACGCCGAATTTGGATTCAAAGGCAGTTTCAATCTCCTGTTGCAAAGATGGTACGTTTTCCTTTTCGACAATATTGATGGTACAGCCGCCAAATCCTCCACCCATCATTCTGCTTCCCAAAACATAAGGCAAGTCTTTGGTGAAGTCCACCAAAAAATCAAGTTCATCACAAGAGACTTCATATAATTTCGACAACCCTTCGTGCGAACCGTACATTTTTTCACCAAAACCTTCAAGGTCATTGTTGTCCAAAAGTGTGGAGGCTGTCAAAACCCTTTCGTTTTCCTCGATAATATATTTGCAGCGGTTGAATACAATGTCACTGACCTCATGTTGAATAGAGGCCAATATGCCCAGATCCATATCCCTTAAAGATTGGATCTCCGGATTGATTTTTTGTGCAGCGATTACGCCTTCCTGACACTCAAGTCTTCTTTGGTTGTAGGCAGAATCAGCCAGGGAATGTTTGACTTGGGTATCAATCAATAAAATACTGTGATGGGGGAGTACCAAAGGAAAATGTCGATAGTCCAAACTCCTGCAATCCAATCGGATCACATGGTCTTTTTTGCCCATTACAGAAGCAAATTGATCCATGATTCCACATTGGACACCCGCAAAAACGTGTTCTGCCTTTTGGGCATAGTGAATCAAGGATCGTTGTGGAATTTCGAAATGAAACAGTTCGGACAATGCAAAACCTACTGCGCATTCCAACGCTGCCGAGGAAGACAATCCTGCGCCAACTGGAATGTCCCCCCCAAATACCATGTCAAATCCTTTCACTGGATATCCGGCTTGTTGAAATTGTGCAACCACACCCATGATATAGGTACCCCAATGGCCTTTTTTTGGAGAAAAAGAACTGAGGTCAAAGGTGAAATCTTCGTCAAAGTCAATGGAATGTATCCTTCCTTGATTGCCGTCATTGGAAGCGATCCCCACAACCATCTTTTTGTCAATCGCTGCGGGCATCACATAGCCCCCATTGTAATCTGTATGTTCTCCGATGAGGTTGATACGGCCTGGTGAGTGGCAAAGCAAAGGGCTTTCCCCAAAAGTCTGCAAAAAAACACTGCGAATTTTCTCTGTAATCATGTCTTCAAGGATTGGATTATTGGATTGAAAACCAAAATTTGGTTTTGGAATCAAAGGTTTCCCCGGGATTCAATACAATTGTTGGGAAATGAGAATGATGGGTACTGTCGGCAAAATGTTGTGTTTCAAGGCAAATGGCTGCCCTCTTGTCATAGGTGATGCCATTTTTTCCTTTGAAGCGGTTATTGAGGTAATTGCCCGAATAAACCTGTACCGCGGGTTCTGTGGTGGAAAGGTGCAGCACCCTTCCGGATCCTGGGTGATGAAGTGTAGCGGTTGGTTGGTTTTTGTCCAATAAAAAAGCATGATCGATTCCATTGGCCAACTGCAATTGGGGATCTTCATTTTCAAGGGCAATCCCGATTTTTCCCGGCTTACGGAAATCAAAAGGGCTTCCATTCACTTCCGTAAAAACTCCTGTGGGAAGGCTTTCTGTTCTTAGGGGCATGTAGTGCTCCGCCGCAATTTGAAGCAAATGAGCATCAATCGATTGGGTGAAATCCCCACTCAAGTTAAAATAGCTATGATTGGTAGGATTGATGATTGTTTTCTGGTCTGTTTCCGCCTGGTAGTGGATCTCCAAAATGCCGGCTTGATCCAAAGAATACGTGACAGTTACATCGACTTTTCCGGGGTAATGCTCTTCTCCATCGGCGCTTTGGTATTTGAATGCCACGCCAACTTTTTCAGCTGTCTGAAAAGGGGTGGATTCCCATATTTTTTTGTCCCAACCCTCGATTCCTCCATGCAGATGGACATGTCCTTGGTTGGCAGGAAGTGCAAAGATTTGATCATCAATCAGGATTTGATTGTCTGCGGTCCTTCCGGCAACCCTCCCTACAGTGGATCCGATATAGCAATAATTGTCCAAATATTCCTTTTGGATATAGCCATCAAAATCGTCGAATCCCAGCACGACATCTTCCATTTGCCCATTTTTATCGGGAACAAATAAGTGAGTAAGTGTGGCCCCATAATTCATGACGGAGACCTTGATCTTATTGGCCAACAAAAAAGTGAAAAGGTTGACTGTTCTACCATCTGGGGTTAATCCAAATATTTCGGTAGTCTGTGAGAGCTTGTTCTTCATGGAAAAGAAATAAATAACGAAAGAGTAGGGTTACTTACTTTTCAAGGAAGAATTCCTAACCATCAAGGTTGTGCTTAAAACAAAAGACTGAGGATCATCAGAAACAAGTTCTTCCAATTGATCCAATAGGTGATTGGCTGCCAGTTGTCCCATCTCGTAGCCAGGTTGGGACACGGTGGTCAGTGATGGTTCCACCACCGCCGAAGTGGGGTTGTTTGTGAATCCAGCCAAGGCAATGTCTTGTGGAATCCTGATTTTGTTTTCCTTCAAAACCATCATTACATCTACGGCCAGCGGGTCGATCATGGCAAATATTCCATCCGGCCTGTTTTTTTCATTTATGATTTCCAGCGCGATTTTTCGGTTCATTTCCAAGGTCAGATCGGTGATATAGGTCCGGCTTTCCTCCTCTGAAATACCATATTCAGAAAGCGCCAACAGGTAGCCCTCTTTCCTTTTTTTGCTGATGTACAAATCCTCTGGGCCGGAAAAATAAGCTATTTTTCTGCAGCCTTGTTCGAGCATGTGGTGCACAACGAGATAGGCGCCATGTGCATCGTCAACGGTCACCCGTGAGACCGGTATTTCCTCCGTTACCCGATCAAACATGATGAAGGGGATTTCGCGGTCAACCAATTCCTTCAGATGTTCGTAGGTTTTGGTCTCCCTGCTCAAGGAAATCAACAATCCGTCTACCTGACTGGAAACCAATATCTTGATGTTTGCCTTTTCTTGCTCAAAGGATTCATTGGACTGGCAAATCATGATGTTGTAGCCCCTTTTGTAGGCGGTATCCTGAATCCCGGAAATATTGCTCGAAAAAAAGTGTGAGGTGAGCTCGGGCACGATCACGCCAAGGACTTTGCTTCGGCTGATTCTGAGGCTTTGAGCCAATAGATTTGGCTGATAGTGCATGCTTTCGGCCATCTCGACCACCCGTTTTTTGGTGTCCGGATGCAATTCGGGAGAATCCTTCAATGCCCTGGAAACAGTAGAAACAGAGACATTCAGTTTCTTGGCAATCTCTTTCATCGTTACCTGGTGGCCTTTTTTCATTTTGGGGGTATTTACGGTAAATGGCTTGCTACTCTTGATATAGGGTGAACAATACGGTTTGTCCAATCGCCTTCAGGGTTCTTTTGTCAATCAGCTCCATGTTGTCGGCATGGGTGTGGTGATAATGACCAAACCCAAAATCCGGAGAAAATTCTACAATATCGATCATTGGAATTCCCGCATCTTTGTTCACAAAAAGATGGTCATCAATGATTTCGGGGGCCTCTTTCATGATGAAGAAGTCCGAATATCCTAATTCTACTCCATAATTCCATACTTTATTGACGATGTTTTTGGCATAAGCCATGGAGTATCCTTCTTTGTAAAACCGGGCTCCTTTGCCGCCGACCATATCCAAGAGAATTCCATAGTAGGCCGAATAACCTCTTTCATGGGGTGTTTTTGACCAATGTTGGGAGCCAAGACACCACCAGATTTGGGAATTGTTGCGGGATACCGATTGTTCGGGTTCCCCGTCGTCTTCCCCGTCAAATAAAATGAAATCAATGCCTATTTCGGGAGAATTTGGATCCGATGCGACAATCCGTGCGATTTCCAATAAAACACCGACACCTGATCCGCCGTCATTGGCGCCATCAATGGGTTGGTCGATTCTTTGGCTGTCCTTATCGGCCATTCTCCGTGTATCCCAATGGGCGGCCAAAAGAATTCTTTTCTTGGCTGAAGGGTTGTAGGAGGCAATGATATTCGTCAGGTCCCAAAGTTTGTTGTCATAGGTTTTGGCCTGAAATTCCTGCAATTGAACCTCCAAACCGAAACCTTCAAATTTGGAAACCAACCAGTCTTTGGTTTGGGAATGTCCTTTGGTATTGGGAACCCTCGGGCCAAAATCCACCTGCTTTTGGATATAATGAAATGCGGAATCTGCATTGAAAGCTGGGGTTTCCCTGAAATCCACGGGAGTTTGAACGACCACTCCGTTTTTTTCGCCACTACATGCCCAAAAGAGAGAAAGCAAAACGATCCCCAATCCCAGTCTATTCTTCATAAGCCCAATCAATTTTATCTTTCATATCCTTGACGATGATCCCCAAATCCTTCAATGAAGCCCGGATTTCATCAATACGGTTGTAGTCTCTGGCCAGTTTTGCCTCGCTATACAGTTTGATCAACAAAGACAACAGTCCTTCCTGATTGTCCGTTTTTTCCTCCAACAATCCCAAAATCTCCTCTACGAAGCGGATGAAGGTTTGGTTGGTTTTCTCAAACACTTCTTCTCCAAAAACACCAGGTGACAATTGCCCGGTGTACATGCTGTTGATTTTTTTCAACAGGTTAAATAAATGTCCAATGGCCTGTGCTGTATTGAAGTCCTCATCAAGTGCACGGTAGGCATTGGCAATGCTTTGCTCGACCTGTTTGATTTGGTCAGCATCCTTTTCAACTTGATCGGGATTGCTGTATTTCAGCGTTTTGGCTATGCGCAGTGCATTGATGATTTTCTTGTATCCCTTTTGTGCAGCTTTGAGCGCATCATTGGAGAAATCCAAAGTAGACCGGTAATGCGCCGTCAAGATGAAATAACGGATCGTCATCGGGCTATACGCTTGTTCCAATAAGTCATGCTTGCCGGTGAACAACTCCTGTAAAGTAATGAAGTTGCCCAGCGATTTGCCCATCTTCTGGCCATTGATGGTGATCATGTTGTTGTGCATCCAGTATTTTGCCGGATCCTGATGGTTGCAGGCATTTCCCTGCGCGATCTCACATTCATGGTGGGGAAACATCAAGTCCATCCCGCCTCCGTGAATGTCAAATTGCTTTCCGAGGTACTTGGAGCTCATGGCTGTACACTCCAAGTGCCAGCCTGGGAAACCTAGTCCCCATGGGGATTCCCACTTCATCAAGTGCTCCGACGAAGCTTTTTTCCAAAGGGCAAAATCCACTGCATTTCTTTTTTCGCTCTGTCCGTCCAGATCCCGGCTTCCGCTGACCAACTCCTCCAATACCCGGCCTGAAAGTTTGCCATATTGGTAGCTTTCGTTGTATTTCATGACATCGAAATATACTGAGCCATCGACCTCATAGGCCAATCCTTCCTTGAGAATCCCTTCTACCAAAGCAATCTGCTCCGGAATATGTCCAGTAGCTCTTGGCTCAATGCTGGGTTTGATGGTGTTCAACGCCAGCATGTCCCGGTGGTAACTGTCCGTGTACATTTGCGCCACTTCCATGGGTTCCAATTGCTCCAGCTTGGCTTTTTTGGCGATTTTATCCTCCCCTTCGTCCGCATCTCCCTGCAAGTGACCTACATCGGTGATGTTGCGAACATAACGGACCTTGTATCCCAAATGACTCAGGTACCTGTACACCGTGTCAAACGTGATAGCTGGTCTGGCATGTCCCAAATGGGCGTCTCCATACACCGTTGGCCCGCAGACATACATCCCCACGAAGGGCGCGTTTAGCGGCTCAAAGGTTTCTTTCTTTCTGGATAGCGTATTGTATATTTTCAGATCACTCATAGGGGTTAAAAAAAACGGTATAGCGTACGGGTTATTTAGCAGCTCGTGCGCTTGGGATTTGGTATTTTAACTTCTTTATTTCTTGGTGTTTAATATTTTCAAACCCCGAATTCATTGTATTGTAAATCAATGAATTCGGGGTTTGAATACTACATAGCCAATACAATGGATCGCAAATTAATGTTTAAAATGCCTCACGCCTGTCAAGACCATGCTCATGCCGGCCTTGTCGCAGAAATCAATGCTGTCTTGGTCCTTGATAGAGCCACCTGGCTGAACGACCGCGGAAATCCCTTCTTTGGAGGCGATCTCCACACAATCCGGGAAAGGGAAGAAAGCGTCCGAAGCCATTACGGCACCTTTGAGGTCAAAGCCAAATGCCTTGGCTTTTTCAATCGCCTGAAGCAATGCATCGACCCTAGAGGTTTGACCCACGCCGGAGGAAAACAATTGATCTCCGTTGCTTAGGATGATGGTATTCGATTTCGTGTGTTTGCAGATTTTGGCCGCAAATACCAAGGCATCTTTTTCCAACTCTGTTGGCGACTTTTTGGTCACTGTTTTGAAGTCTGCCTTGGTTTCGGTTTGAAGATCTTTGTCTTGCTCAATGATACCATTGAGTAGCGTTTTGATTTGTTTTGTACCGCCAATCTGGATTTTTTGTTTCAACAAGACCCGGTTTTTCTTGCCTTTCAGCACTTTTAGTGCATCCTCGTCAAATGATGGGGCGATCAGCACCTCGAAGAAAAGGCCATGCATTTCTTCAGCCGCAGCCAAATCCACATTTTGATTCGTGATCAAAACCCCGCCAAAAGCGGAAGTGGTATCCGCTGCAAACGCTTTTTGGTAGGCTTCCTTGACACTAGATGCCAAAGCCACGCCACAGGCATTGGTGTGTTTGAGAATGGCAAAAGCTGTTTCGCCTTTGAATTCGGCGATCAAAGCAACTGCTGCATCCACATCCACCAGATTGTTGTAGGAGAGCTCTTTGCCATTCAATTGGTCAAAAACCTCATCCAAATTTCCATAGAAACGGGCAGACTGGTGTGGGTTTTCCCCGTATCTCAAGGCTTTTGCCTTGGTTTCAGAGATTTTAAGCGCAGGGATATTTTCGTTTAAGTTGAAATAATTGAAAATATGGGTGTCGTAATTGGAGGAGACCTGAAACGCCTGGGCTGCAAAATACCGCCTGTCTTCCAAGGTGGTCGCGCCGTCCTGGTTGTTCAGTCTTTCTTCAAGTTCGCCATATTGATCTTTAGAGGCAATGATGGTCACATCCTTGAAATTCTTGGCTGCTGCACGGATCAATGAAATGCCTCCAATATCGATTTTTTCGATAATATCCGCCTCTCCAGCGCCTGATGCAACCGTTTCTTCGAAGGGATACAAATCCACGATGACCAAGTCAATGGCCGGGATGTCAAATTCAGTAGCTTGTGAAATATCCCCGTCGTGGTCTCTTCTCTGAAGAATACCGCCGAATACCTTTGGATGTAAAGTCTTGACCCTTCCTCCAAAAATAGAAGGATATCCCGTCAGGTCTTCAACAGGAATCACTTCGGCTCCTTGGCCTTCAATGAATGCCTGAGTGCCTCCCGTGGAGTATATTTTTACGCCATGTGCTTTGAGTAGGGCGATGATAGGTTCAAGATTGTCTTTGTAATAAACAGAAATAAGGGCGGATTGGATTTTTTTGGCAGCCATGTTTTGTGTTTTGTAAACGCATCGCTTAGTAGGATTTGGATTTTTTCCTTAAGCACAATGCGGTTTATCGTTGGTTTTTAAGGTTTAAAATCAAAGGGCAAAGGTAGGAAAACCAATGCATTAAAGCAGGCTTTCGATGACATTTGGAAAGTATTTGTGTTCTAAAAGATGGACTTTTGCCGCGATTTGTGCGGGGGTATCTTCGGGTGCAATCGCTACGGCAGCCTGAAAGATGATTTTCCCTTCATCATAATGTTCATTGACCATGTGAATGGTAATGCCGGTTTCGGTATCCCCAGCCTCTTTTATGGCTTGATGGACTTTGTCGCCGTACATGCCTTTTCCTCCATAATTGGGCAATAGGGCAGGGTGGATGTTGACGATGCGGTCAGGGAATTTTTGGATCAGGTCATCCGTCACTTTAAGAAGGAATCCTGCCAATACCACCAAATCGATTCTCAGGGATTGTAATTTTTTGGTGAGTTCACCAGACTCCATTTCTGATTTGGTGAAGGTAAAAGTGGGGACGTCGAATTTCTTTGCCCTTTCCAGCACAAAAGCATCTTTTTTATTGGAGGCCACCAGGACAATTTTACCTTTTGGGGAATGTTGGAAATACTCCATTATTTTTTCCGCGTTGGTTCCGCTGCCTGAGGCGAGGATGGCGATCTTTTTCAAGGTGGGGTTCAGGTTGATTTGTACGGGTAAAAATAGGGATTATCCTTTGAAATCGAAGAGGATCGCTTTCTTTTCGTCCCAGTCCCTTTCGATTTGATTTTTGGAAAACAGTTGGTAGGAAAATAAAAGGCGCGCAACTTAACCCGTTTTGTGTAGTACCAATTTGATTCCAGTCTAAAATCCACTATTAATCGGTTGGTTTTCTGCTGTTTTTGACTTCAATACCTTGGTGGGAAACCTTAATATTCCAAATAATCTGATTTTCTTATAGTTTCAAACCTCTTTAGGAATTCTATTCCATATTTTGGATTGAAAAAAGCGGAAAGAAGACCGGGATTTCAATTTGGAATTGAGTAGAACAATGAAATTGATCATAAAAAACCCATGCTCAAAATACCGGTAAGCATCAAAATCTTTGACAGGATGCTCAATTGGGTGAAATGGGCCTTCCGGTCGGCAACATATATTTTGTACATAAAGTAAAAGAAGAGGAAACTCATGCCCCCGAAATAATAAAAAAGCTGCAGGTTATTGATCTTGAAAGTCACGATCAGAATGGCGCAGACAAAACCAAAGGCAATCAGGAAAATCACTTTTTTGGTGTTTCGAAAGCCCAAGACAATCGGAAGCGTTCGACAACCGTGTTTTCGATCTCCTTGGCGGTCTTCAATGTCTTTGATGATTTCCCGGATCAGGTTGATAAAGAATGCAAAAATGGCATAGGTCAACACCAACAACTCCGATTGCTGGTAATAGTACCCAATCATCCATATCGAAGTCCCGGTCAGAAGTGCCACAGTAAAATTCCCGATAAAAGGAAGCCTTTTGAGGGAGTTGCTATAAAGCCATAAAAGAAAAGAAGCCACGAAATTGATCAATGCGATCCTTGGACTGACAATTAGGGCGATACCAATTCCCGTGAAATTGAGTAGTGAATGTAGAAAAATCACCATTCTCCTGCGCATGCCTTTTCCTACGATCACCTCTTCGGGCTTGTTGATGTAATCGATTTTCACATCGTAATAATCATTGATCATGTAGCCGGCCGCAGCCAAAATCACGGTGGAAAGAATGATCAGATAAAGATTGATGTCTTGCAGGATCGGCAGTCCCTGTCGGGTAGTCCCTACCAAAAAGTGCGCTGTCATCAGCTGGGCAAAAGCCACGATCACCAGATTCACAGGCCTGCTGATTTTCAATAGACTCCAGATGGAAAATGACTTTGGCATAGGTTTGGGATTCTTCAATCAAAAGTAAGCGATAAAGTCAATAGTCAACATCAATCTTTCCAACTAAATTAATCTACCAATTGTTGAAAGTCAACTTTTAACAATTCATCAAAAAAATTAAGCCCGTGTTATGCATTACCAATTGGGTGCTGATCATAAATATCTTTAAATCAGTGAGTTGTTAACCGTTATTGACTTCGCCAAATAGGTGTTACGCATTAATCTCCCAGTAGCCTGATTTTCTTGAAGTTTCGATCCCATTGGGAAACGGAATGCTTATTTCAGGTTAAAATGTTTTTTTCAGAAAAGTTTTCAGATTTCAGATGATTTGTATTCTCAAAAAACTTCTACTTTTCTACTCATTAGACTTTACCCAAATCTCTCCTGTAAGGTTTCAAACTGCTGGGGATGAACTTGGTTTATTTTTTGACCTCCGGGAATTTTTGAATTAGCCCTCTCTTTCATCCGCCAATGCAACTTTCAACTGGAAATAGCTGTACCTGTCACCGAAATGTTCCTTCAAAGGTTTTAGGAATGAATTCCCCTGTCTTCGGTAGGCCAATCGGATGTTCAGGACATCATCTTTTGACAGGAATTTTTCCAGATCAATAAGCTGCCTTTTGACAAGGTTGGCGAGGTGGGACTCTATGGTGGTTGGCGTCATGCTTCTGGCCTGGGCAATCTGAAAAATATTCATGCCTTCCTCATGGTATTTCAAAGTCAGCATTTCAGATTGTGAGTCCTTACCCACGGGGGCTTTTCTTGGGCGGGCTTTTTGGATGGGTTCCAGTTGATGGTCTTTGGCGTATTTTTTTATCAGGCCGAGAAAATCTCTTCCATAGCTGTTTGCCTTGATCTTACCAACTCCTGAGATCGTCAACAAGGCATCCTCATCCGAGGGGAAATACGTGGCCATTTCCACCAAGGTATTGTCTGCAAAAACTACGTATGGTGGCACATTGTCCTTTTGGGCAAGTCGATGGCGCAGCATTTTGAGCTCGTCCAAAAGACCTTCATCATGCTTAGCTGAAGTTGCAGAGGCTGTAGTCCGTTCTTCTTCCATCGGCAGGAGAAATTTCTCCTTGGATTTCAGTTTTTCCCATGCCAAGGTGGTGAGTTTCAGGGTTGGGAATTGGCTTCCTGCTTCAGCAAGATAGCCTTCCTGTTGGAGTTTTTCTCCCAGATCCTTCCAGAAGGACTCGGGTCTGTCTTTTCCGATTCCGTACACGGAAAGTGCTTGATGGGCTTCCTGGATTTTTGCAGATTTGGATCCCCGAAGGACCAGCACCACATATCCCAATCCAAACGCTTCGCTCAATCGGGCAATGGTGGACAACAGCATTTGAGAAGGGATGGTCATGTCCTGAAGGTTGCCTTTCTGAAAGCAGGTGTCGCAATTCCCGCAATTGTCGGCAGCCTCTTCGCCAAAATAATTCAGCAAGTACTTTCTCCGGCAGGTTTTGCTTTGGCAAAAAGCCTTCATCTTGTCAAGCTTCCCTTGCATGACATCGGAAAATCCCTGGTTTTCCGACTGCTCCAGCATCCTGCCCAAGGTGATGGCATCCCCGACACTGAAAAACAGCAAGGCATCGCTCGGCAGTCCATCTCTTCCGGCCCTCCCGGTTTCCTGATAGTAGCCCTCGATGTTTTGTGGCATATTCATGTGCACCACGAAGCGCACATTGGATTTGTCGATTCCCATCCCAAATGCAATCGTGGCAACCATGATTTTGACTTCGTCCTTGATAAATAGTTCTTGGTTTTTTTCGCGGATTTCCCGCGAAAGGCCAGCGTGATAGGGGAGAACTGATAGTCCTTCTGCCTCAAGGGTGGCCGCTGTCTGTTCCACGTTTTTTCGGGAGAGACAATAGATGATTCCGGAATCTTTTTTGTGGAAATCCAAAAACTCCAACAATTTGTCCATCGAATCTCGTTTTGCAGTCACTCTATAGGTGATGTTGCTCCGGTCGAAGGAGGAAATAAACCATTTTGGGGAATTCAATCCCAGTTTTTCTGCAATGTCTTTCCGGGTGAGTTTGTCGGCTGTGGCGGTAAGGGCGATAAATGGGGTGTTGGAAAATTCCTTCCGAAGCGCTCCGATTTTCAAATATTCAGGACGGAAATCATGCCCCCACTGGGAAACGCAATGCGCTTCATCCACGGCGACCAATTTGAGATCCACGGTTTTTAGAAATTCAATCAATGGATATTCTCCCTTAAAAAGTCGTTCTGGGGCGATATAAAGAAGTTTTATTTTGCCTTCCTGGATCTGGGAAGTGATGTAGCGCTGCTCACTTATGCTCTGGGAGGAGTTCAGGAAAGCTGCAGGAATCCCATTGGTGTTCAAAGCGTCCACTTGGTCTTTCATCAAGGAGATCAAGGGAGAAATGACCAATGTCAAGCCCCCAAAAAGGACCGCAGGAATCTGATAACAAACAGATTTTCCTCCACCGGTAGGCATCAGCACAATGGTGTCCTGGCCTTTGCTTACCGATTGGATGATTGCTTCCTGGTTTCCCCGAAATCCAGAATAGCCGAAAAAATTCTTGAGTATTTCTTGGGGATTTGATGTCAATGTTTGGGGCATGAGTTTTTAATATTGCGGAATTTGAAAAAAGGATGCCTCAAATTTACGGAATTGTTTCTTCTCTTTGGCGCATTAGCCAAAATGGCTATTCGGAAAGGGTTATTTTTCCAGGGGTTTTTCCTTATAAACCCTCACATAATCAATTTCCATTTTTTGTGGCCAGATACTTTCATCCACACCCTGGGCGCCTCCCCAGTTACCGCCAACGGCAATATTTAGAATCAGGTGATGGGCATGGTCAAAGGGCCATTCATCCGACCCTTTCCCCGTATTTGCGAAGGTGTGGTACAGTTCATCGTCGATAAAGAAGTCGATTTTATCCTCTTGCCAATCAATCGCATATACATGGAATTCATCTGAAAAGGTGGGGACCAGTTTTGTTGCGCCTTTTTGTGTCTTTTTGATATGGTTGAAGGCTTCGGTATGGACGGTACCGTGAATGGTTCCGGGATCATAGCCCACATGTTCCATGATATCGATTTCCCCACTTTTCGGCCAGTTGCCATAGCTGTCTTTTTCGGGAAGCATCCAGATGGCGGGCCAAGTTCCCACTCCGTAAGGGATTTTGGCTTTCACCTCAAAGTAGCCGTAAAGCCAAGAAGCTTTTCCTTTGGTCACCAATCTTGCTGAAGTATAACCTTTATCGGTCGTGCTGTCGCGATGTGCCTCAATAATGAGTTTCCCATCTTCAATCCGAGCATTGGAGAGCTTTTCTTTCGTGTAAAGCTGCAGCTCCTTGTTGCCCCAGCCATGATCTCCCAGATCATATCCCCATTTGGTTAGGTCCGGCATTCCGTCTTTTCCAAATTCATCGGACCAAACCAGGTTATCAGAATTTTTTTCGCTGCATGAAAAATGAAGGACTGCTAAAAATATTATTGTTATATATTTCATCTTTTTAGTTCTATTAAAAGGTTTTTGGAATGGTCTTTGTTTTAATTTTAGTGTAATTATTTTTAATCTAAACGAAAAATTTATGTCTACTAACCTGAAATTAAAAGGAAATTGGAACGAGTTGAAAGGTAAATTAAAAGAAAAATACGGGGAACTCACAGATGATGACCTTATTTATGTAGAAGGCAAAGAGGATCAACTTCTTGGCAAGCTTCAGAAAAAAACAGGCGCAGCCGAAGATGAATTGAACAAGTTCTTGTTCGACAAGGATTAACCCACTGATACCCAAAACAAGAAAAGCGGCCTAGGCCGCTTTTCTTGTTTTGGGGAAAACTGAATATCGGGGATAAGCGTTATCTAAAAAGAAGGTAGGATTGAAGATTAACATTGGATCCTAAAATAATCCCGTCGATTTTTCTAAATTTAACCCTTGACATAAACCCAAAAGAAAATGGCTTATTATTATAGATTGGGGAATATCCCGCCAAAAAGACATACGCAGTTCCGTCAGCCGGATGGAAGCCTTTATAAGGAAGAATTGGTCAGTTCTAAAGGCTTTTCAGGCATTTTTTCTACTTTATACCACATCCACAACCCAAATTCGGTGAAATCCATTGGAAAACCCGTTCCCTTTTCTTGGAAAAAGACGGAAGATGTTGGCCTTTTGCAAACCCATCTCAAAACTTCCAATGTCACCTCCACAGGAAAGGATTACCTGAATGCCAGGAAAATATTGCTCATGAACAATGACGTCATGATGGGGATTTGTTCCCCGGAGGAGCGCAAAATGGAGTATTACTTCAAAAATGCCGACGGGGATGAGTTGATTTATGTCCATGATGGTGAAGGATACCTGTATTCACAATTCGGGAAATTGAAGGTGGTGAAGGGTGACTATATCGTCATTCCCCGAACGACCATTTACCGCTTTGAGTGGAATGAAGTTGGCCCTTTGAGGCTGCTGGTCATCGAGTCCCAAGGTGCCATCGAAACTGTAAAAAGATACAGAAACGAAGTCGGACAGTTGTTGGAGCATTCTCCGTATTGTGAAAGGGATATCCATCCCCCCGGGGAATTGGTCACTGAAAATGAGAAAGGGGAATACCTCGTTCAAATCAAAAAAGGAGGCATGCTCCATCAATACACCTACGAACACAGTCCTCTGGATATCGTGGGTTGGGATGGTTATTTGTACCCCTATACACTTTCCATTCATGATTTCGAGCCCATTACGGGAAGAATTCATCAGCCACCGCCAGTCCATCAGACCTTTCAGGCCTCAGGATTTGTGATCTGTTCCTTTGTGCCAAGGCTTTTTGATTACCATCCTTTGGCCATTCCTGCCCCCTATAATCACTCCAATATTGATTCGGACGAAGTTCTGTATTATGCGGAAGGAGAATTTATGAGCAGAAAAGGCATCGATAGGGGATCTTTTACCCAACATGTGGGCGGATTGCCTCATGGTCCGCATCCCGGGACCGTAGAAAAGTCCATCGGAGCAAAAGCCACCGAAGAGCTTGCGGTGATGTTGGATACTTTCAAACCCTTGTACCTGACCACTGCCGCTCTTGAATTTGTAGATGAAAAGTATCCAATGAGTTGGACGGAATAAATTTCCCTTCAGGTTTGTCCAGATAAGCTTTCAAAAAAAATAGCCGGAAAGGCTGAAAGACAAAGGAGATTTTTCCTGAGCTTTCAGCCTTTCCGGCTTTTCTGTTTTGGTATAAGTCGGATTATTTCTTATCTGTAATTTCTAGAATCGGATGTCCCGTGGCTCCGTTTGGCAATCTGGTTTCGAGCAATACCGAAAGGGTGGGAGCGATATCCGTGACGGTCGCATATCTGCTGCTGCTGCCAGGCTGGATATTCCATCCAAAGAATACGATCGGAACATGCGTATCGTAAGTATAACCCGTACCGTGCGTCGTTCCCTTGTAAGAATTGCTCAGCCAGGCTGGCTCAAGGATCAATAATAAATCTCCGGAAGCCTTGTGGTTGTATCCCATCTGTAACAAGTTTTTTCTCCCAAAAAGGTACTCGTTTCTTCTCAGGTCGGTAGCAGTGTAGACTTCCTTGATCCCTTCAAATCCCAAAAGGAATTCGGCGATTTGTCTTTGCATCTTCTCATCATCCAATCCTTTCTCCTTCGCCAAAGCTTTGTTCAGAAAAACCTGTTCGTTGGAGAAATTCAAAATCCAATTTCCTTCTCCGAATTGGGCTTGGGAAAAACCTCTTAGTTGTGTTAAAATAAATCTGGAGTTGAAATTCCCAGCAGGGATATTTTCGCTTTTCATGTAGTCCACAATGTCGGCTACGGCATGGTCAGCGGTTAAGAAAACCAAATATTCCCCCTTACCATATTCCTTGTCCAAGTAATTCAGGAATTTTTCCATTTCCCTGTCAAGCTTGAGATACGTATCCTCAACCTCTACTGAGGACGGCCCAAATCGGTGTCCAATATAATCGGGTGAGGAGAAGCTCACAGCCAATAAATCCATCTCGCCTCTTTTGCCCAGTTGCTCACCTTCCAAAGCGGCATACGCCATGTCAAGGGTAAGTGAATTTCCGTAAGGTGTGGTGGAGATCAATCCAAATTCTCCATTGTCTTGCATCAAGGCAGGCAGATCATAGGGGAATGAAGGAGATGTCATGCCGATAAACGGCCCCTCAAATTCATTGTCATCTGCAATGCTTTGGGTATAAGTGGCGATGGGGAATAGAGGTTCCCATTTCTGGGAAAGGTATTTTTTGGCCAATTCCTTTTCATTGAATGCACTCACCCACTTAGGCAATGTGTCATAATAGTAATTTGAAGTCATGAAATTACCGGTTTTGCTGTCAAACCAATAAGCGTCTCCCATGTGCCCTGCAGGAAGAGCAGCGCCACGGTCTTTGATGGCGATGCCTACCACTTTTGACCGCTTGTTGCTGGCAAACCGCATTTCGTCCGAAATGGTGGTGGACAACATGTTTCTCGGTGAGATTTTTCCATTTTCCGCCGAACCTCCCACTGCGGTCACTGTGCTGTCTTCCGCACAATAGATGCTGCGTCCCAAGCTGGGTACATACCAATTGTTTCCGATAATACCATGTGTGGAAGGGGTGGCTCCTGTGTAAACAGAGGCGTGACCAGGACCGGTATAGGTTGGGATATAATTGTAATGGCCGTTTTTCATCATGAATCCTTCATTCATCAGCCTTTTGAAACCGCCTTCAGTGTACCTGTCTTGGTATTTGTAAAAATATTCCTGACGCATCTGATCCACTACGATGCCAACGACAAGCTTTGGTTTTCCTGCGGGTTTTTCGGTTTTTTGGCCAAATGTGGCTGAAGTCAATATCAGTCCAAGGAATATGGTCAATAAGGTACTCTTCATAATGCGTTGATTTTTGGTTGAGGCAAAGATAGGGATTCAAAAAGAAGGACAGATTAAGATTTTGTTAAATGCACTTTGCCTTGGATGGGCTGTCAATAATTGGTTTAGGAAGGTCAACACCATTTTTTGATCGACGGTTTAAATTATTTTGAAAGGAATGTTATCTTTCGAATACCGAAATCAATAATTATATCGAGATGACAAAGACTTTGAAATGTTTTCTTTTTGCCTTCCTTTTTGGGTTTTTTGGATGGAATACCACGGCCAATGGCCAATCCTGGTTTGACGATGGCTTGAGTCCGGCTTTCCATAAAGAACGCCGCCAAGCCCTAAGGGCGCTGATGCCGGAAAATTCCGTCGCTGTTTTCTTCACCAACCCGATCAAAAACAGGTCCAATGACACTGATTTTGCCTTCAGGCCCAATTCTGATTTTTATTACTTGACGGGTTTTAGAGAACCGAATGCTGTTTTGGTGGTCTTTAAATCTCCCCAAGGTTTTGGAAATGGCAGTGCGGATGAATTTATCTTCGTTCCCGCCAGAGATCCCCGAACCGAACAATGGGAAGGTGCGCGATTGGGCGTGGAGGGTGTTCAGGAAAAACTGGGGCTGGAAGCCGTATTTTTGAACAGTGAATTCATGAAATCCCCCGCAATGGATCTTTCAAAGTTTGCACAAGTGCTTTCGCCGGCCAAAAGTCAAACAGAGGGAGGGCGACACAATGCGACTTTGAATGGCATGATGGAGGTTTTTTACACCAACAATCCTTCGCCAGCCAAACCCGCGGCAATGGCTTTGGATAAGATGATGAACCAGTTGCGGGTGATCAAGTCGGAGGAGGAATTGACAATATTGAAAAAAGCCATTGAAATATCGGGCATGGCACACATCGAAGCCATCAAGTCCATCCAGCCCGGTGTTTCCGAGCGGGCGATCCAGGGCGTGCACGAGTTTGTCCACAAAGCAATGGGTGCGGAAGACATCGGTTATGGCTCTATCGTGGGTGCCGGGAACAACAGCTGTATTCTTCATTATGTAGACAATGACAAGCGAGAACTCCAGGATGGTGTCATCCTGATGGATGTTGGGGCGGAATACAGAGGATATTCAGGAGACATCACGCGGACTGTTCCGGTGAAAGGCGTTTTTTCCAAAGAAGAAAAAGCCATTTATGAAATCGTGTTGAAGGCCTTGGAGGCGGGAACTGAAGCGTGTAAGGTCGGAGAGGATTTCCGAGATGTTGGGCTTGTGGCCAAGCAGATCATCGACAAGGGATTGGTGGACTTGGGGATCATCAAGGAAGGAGAGCGGCATCCCTATTTCCCACACGGAATTGGCCATCATTTGGGACTCGATGTACACGATAGGGGCGCCTACGGCAAATTGATGCCGGGAATGGTATTGACCGTGGAGCCGGGAATTTATATTCCGGAAGGAAGCAATTGCGATCCCAAATGGTGGAAAATCGGCGTCCGGATTGAAGACAATATCCTGATCACGGAAACAGGAAATCTAAACCTCAGCCAATTCGTGCCTAGGACGGTGGCTGACATCGAAAAATTGATGAAAGAAGATGGTGTTTTGCAGAAATTATAAGTGCTCAAGATGGGAGGAATTCACTTCTTTTGGAGTTGGTCTGTCTAAATTCTAGCCATACATAAATTTAATCCTTCAATTCTCGGATAAAGGAAATCGAGGTTAATCCCGTAATATGCAGTAGGTTTCCAAGTGGGATTGAAATGGAAAGAAAATCAGACCCTTGGGAGTATACTTTATGACACCAAAATGGTGGATTTATCAATAGTTTAAACTAACTGATTATCTGTTAATTCCAATATTGAATTGAGTTCGTATTGCATAAAGCGGGTTAAAGGGAAATCAAAAGGCCTCAGAAAATATTTTCTGAGGCCTTTTGATTTGAATGGGGATTATAAAATGAATGGTTTTTCTTCCCAGATTATTTCGAGATTCAATCGATACTTGTTTTTGTAATTGTTGAATTTCTCCTTGATTACAAGCAGTCTTTGTTTGACTTTCTAATCCTTCTTCTTCAAGTCACCTCTTTTGATGGACTGGATAAATTGTGACCAAGCAAATGGATCAAGCAATCTGAAGGGTCTCGGTCCATATCGGTCCTGGATCTGCATGACCTGACCCTGTTGGAATCCCCGGAAATTCTCGTTTCCTGAGGCTGGCATGTTTTCCGCCCATCTGAGCAAAGTCGCAGGACTCAAATTTCCACGGCTGTCGATGGACATTGGCGCTTCGTAATTCATGGCCAAAACGGCCCTTTTAAATTCATCCTCGGTGGGATAAGGCATGACCTCAATTTCTGCCAAAGTAATTTCGTCATCCTGCATCGTGAGGATCAAGCTGATTTTATCGTCTACCATCTGCTTGGGCACCACGTAGGTTTGCCTTTTGAGACCGATAAAACTAAAGACCACACTATCACCTTCGAGCACTGGCATGGAAAAATATCCGAATCTACCACTACTGGTTCCTCTTCCTTTTTTGGGCACATATACGTTTACTCCCGGCACAGCGTCTGTACTGTCCGAATTCAGGATGATCCCTGACAATTGTATTACCTTTCTTTCCTTTTGATCCTGAGCTTGGGTTTTTTCCATTCCCAGAAAGAGTAGGGCAAAGAATGTAAAAAGGACGATATGTGTTGGTTTTATTTTCAATGTCGTTTTTCTTTATAATTACGGCTTACGGCGTAGCGGGTTTTCAAAAGCTTTCAAATTAAACCACTATAATAGCCTATTTCCGTATGATTTTATTAATTTCAAACCATATTTCTTCGTTAAAAGTTATTAATGAGACTAAAAAACATCAGTTTGAATTATGGAATGCGGGTTTTCAAAGCCTTGTCCGAGGAGCCACGCGTCAGGATAGTACATCTTTTGATCCACAACAAAGAACTGTCTATCTCAGACTTGGAGCATATCCTCGACTTTACCCAAACCAAGACAAGCAGGCACTTGGCCTATCTCAAAAATGCAGGCCTGGTCGGAAGCCGAAGGGTGGACCAATGGATTTTTTATTACCTCTTAGAAGAGGCAACTGAAATCATTATTCAGATTTTTAAGTTTATACAAAAGGACATCAACCTGATCAAGGATCAGGAGGTCTACGAAATCCTACATTCCAATCGGGAATTGGCGACCAACAAGATCCAGAACAATCCTTACCGTAAATAAAACTGAGTGAAACGATACCAACATATTTTCTTCGATTTGGATCATACCCTTTGGGATTATGACCGCAATGTTCAGGAATCCCTGACCGAACTCCATGATGTTCATCAATTAAATGAACTGGGGATAACTGACGCAAAGGCACTGATTCAGGCTTTTTACAACGTAAATTTCAAACTTTGGGCACTCTATGATGTCGGTAAAATAGACAGAGACAGCCTTCGCGAAACCCGCTTCAAGTTGATTTTCGAAAATGCAGGAGTTGACCCGGAAAGTGTCCCCGCACTTCTCGAGCCTGACTTTATGCATCGGACTTCTTCAAAGAATTACCTTCTTCCCTATGCAATGGAGATTTTGGATTATCTGAAACCCAATTATCCCATGCACATCATCACCAATGGGTTCAATGAAAGCCAGTCCAAAAAACTTCATGCTTCCGGATTGAATCCCTATTTTGACTTGATCGTGACATCAGAGACAACAGGCCACAAAAAGCCAGATGCAAGAATTTTTCAATATGCCTTGGATCATCTTGGGATCAACAATCAGGAGGTCATCATGATCGGAGACAATCCCAATTCAGATATTCTCGGAGCCATCAATGCAAATATTGATCAGGTCTATTTTGATCCACACGGCAAAGGGATAGAAATAAAGCCCACCCATACCATCAAACATTTGAAAGAATTGGAAGATTTTCTGTAACCCTAATTGATAAATCCTTAGTTTTGAGGTAAATTAAGGACCATGAAGAAAATTTTATTGTTTCTGACTTTCAGCCTCTGTTCAATTGGCGTTTCTGCACAGTACTATGATATCGGTATTCACGGAGGGGTGTTTACACCGATTGATTTTTGGTATTATGTAGATGGGGGAATGGGGCCTAGCACAGGCGTGAAATTCAATTACCATTTCAATGAAAAACACGCCCTCTCTTCAAATTATTTCCATGGAAATTTCCATTTTTCTCCGGCAGGAGCAGAAGAGCGTATCAATGGGCAGCGATACGAGAGAGAAAGATCCAGAGCAAGCTTCAATGCTGTTTCTTTTGTTTTTCTACGGAAGTTTAAACTCAAAAATGATTGGCAAATCCATGTAGGAACTGGAATCGGATATTTTTTGGAGCATTGGGAAGGTGAAGTGAATTATTTGTCTGGGGAAAAAGATTACAAACGAGATTTTACGATGCCTATTGAGATCAATCTCAACAGGGAAATATCAAAAAATGTAATCATCGGTATCAAGTCCGGCGTCTTCCTAACCCCTTTTTATATTTTTGGCGGATTTCACTTAGGTCCTGAGGTCAGTTATAGATTTTAAATTTAATCAAGTATGAAAAGATCTGGATTAACCATCTTACTTCTCGCCTGTGTGCTGTTTCAAGTAAATGGACAAAAACTCGATTTAAGCCTAGGCTTTGGCAGTTACAGAGTACCCAATCAAATTAAATTTGAATTGCCTAAACAAGGATTCAATATGAATATTGGCTTGATGTACCAGCTCAGTGATCATTGGGAAATGGGTACGGTTATCAATCATTCAGTTTTTAATTTTGATAGAGCGTCATTGGCAGCTACGCCACTTTCCTTTGGCGATTTCATCACGTCCGGAAGGGTCAAATCAGATCATTTATACTTTACTTTTCAAAGGAAAGTCATATTTCCTTATCAAATTGAAGCAAGTCTGGGTGCTGGAATTGGAGGATATATCGAAACCAGTGAGAATTATGTTGCCGGAAACTTTGATGAAGAGAGGGGGCTTTACACCTCCATTTCATGGAACCGGGATATTGAGACAGGCATTCACTTTCCCCTGACATACGCTGTGAAAAAAATCATCGCCAATAAAGTGAGTTTGGGAATACAAGGAGGGATCTTTCTGGACAAAAATCTCAATACAAGAGGAATTTTCATAGGGCCAAAAGCCGGGATTTTTCTTTAAACCCCTGTACTGCATTGCCATTTCTAATCCAGCCTAAAATTGCTTCATAACCAGTTTTTGTCTGATTATTGACTTCACCATATCGGGTAGATACGTCATTCTCGCAAATAAACTGATTTTCTATCAGTCACATCCTCATTAGGAATTTCAATGCATATTTCGGCTTAAAAAGCATAACCAATGGAAACCTGAGGTGCAAGGAGTTGCGCAGGATCGGAAGAAAAGAAAGGGGTTAAACCCGCTCGCAAAAGAAATCCCGATTGAGCCACTCTTCTGTAACCAATGATGCCATTGAACAATAGACCACTTGCAGTTAACCGGGGGGCCGAAGATGTGAAGGTGGAATTGGTTCTAGACAAAAATAAAACCGTTGCCCCCAATCCAAGCTCCAGAAAATTCCTTTTCCGACCTACCAGATAATTAACCGCAAAAGGAAGGGTAGTAACGCTATATCCATCGATAGCGGTGTACCCCAGACCAACCTTCGCACCCAAACCATTTGCCTGATCTTTGAATCGCCAGTCATAGTTGAAGGAATAAAGAATCCCCGAACCTAAGCCTTCCAGAAAAACCGCCTCTCTTTTGGTTTCGTCTTGACTGATTCCGGAAAGGGGAAGCATAAAAATAATGATGGCCACGATTAAGCTAATCCTTGTGTTCTGCATGGGGTAAAACTAAATGAATATTTTTTAAACCCCAAATATGCATTCCGCTTCCTGATTGGGGTTGAAACCGCAAGAAAACCAGACTATTTGGGGATTAAGGCAAATGCCAATATGGTGAAGTCAAAAATAAAAACAACCGGCTGATTATGAGGTGTTTTTAGGCTGGAATTGAATTGGTAATGCATAAAACGGGTCAAACTTGGTCATTGACTGAATGATTATCTCTGAATTATTTTTACAGCGGTAGGCGAATAGCGCATTTCCCCATTGTCCTTCATGACCTGGATAAAAGAATAGGATAAAAAAGGCATTCCAAGCCTAGTTTCTTATATTTGTCATATTCAGAAATCAAATAAACGCCAAATAATATGCTTAAAGGTTTTTTTAATGTCCCTACACCCAAAAACGAACCTGTAAAGGCTTACGCACCGGGTTCCCCTGAAAGAATAGAATTACAAAAAACACTTAAAGAATTCAGAGCCCAAGAAATAGATGTGCCGATGTACATTGGTTCTGAGGAAGTGAGAACAGGCAAGAAAAAGTCCATGTCTCCACCTCATGACCACCAGCATATTCTTGGCTATTTTCATGAAGGCGATGCTTCGCATGTGGAACAGGCTATCAATGCTGCTTTGGGAGCAAAAGAAGCTTGGGAATCCATGGAATGGGAACAAAGAGCTGCTATTTTCTTGAAAGCCGCAGATCTTTTAGCTGGACCATACAGGGCAAAGATCAACGCCGCAACCATGCTTGGTCAATCCAAAAATGCGATGCAGGCTGAAATCGATGCAGCTTGTGAATTCATTGACTTTTTGAGATTCAATGTGCTGTACATGACCGAGATTTATGCACAGCAACCTCCGGTTTCGGGTGATGGTGTTTGGAATAGACTGGAACAAAGACCACTTGAGGGCTTTATTTTCGCCTTGACGCCTTTCAACTTCACCGCGATTGCGGGAAATCTGCCAACTTCTGCCGCCATGATGGGCAATACCATCGTCTGGAAACCTGCTTACACGCAGATTTACTCTGCAAAAGTCTTGATGGATGTCTTCAAGGAAGCTGGCGTACCTGATGGTGTGATCAACTTGATCTATGTCGATGGACCTACTGCAGGCAATATTATCTTCAATCATCCTCGCTTTGCAGGGATTCACTTTACGGGTTCTACTGGCGTTTTCCAGAACATTTGGAAGACGATCGGTGCCAATATCCAGAACTACAAATCCTATCCAAGAATCGTCGGGGAAACCGGCGGGAAGGATTTCGTCATTGCACACAAATCTGCGCATGCCAAAGCCGTTGCCGTGGGTCTGTCAAGGGGCGCTTTTGAATATCAGGGACAAAAATGTTCTGCCGCTTCAAGGGCATACATCCCAACGAATATTTGGGATGATGTAAAAACCTTTTTGGTAGAGGATTTGAAATCCATGAAAATGGGAGGAACGGAAGATTTCACCAATTTCATCAATGCCGTTATCGATGAAAAATCCTTCGATAAAATCGCCAAATACATTGACAATGCCAAGAATGCAGATGGAGTGGAAATCATCGCGGGTGGAAATTATGACAAGTCAAAAGGGTATTTCATCGAGCCAACGGTAATTGTCGTCGAAGACCCAATGTACACCACCATGTGTGAAGAAATCTTCGGGCCTGTTCTGACCATTTATGTGTACAATGCAGAGCATTTTGAGACCGCTTTGGAATTGGTGGATCAGACATCTCCCTACGCATTGACTGGAGCGGTATTCTCCCAAGACCGCTATGCGATCGAATTGGCCACCAAAAAGCTCAGAAATGCTGCTGGTAACTTCTACATCAATGACAAACCGACAGGAGCAGTCGTTGGTCAGCAACCATTTGGTGGAGCAAGAGCTTCCGGTACCAATGACAAGGCAGGTTCGATGATCAATTTACTGCGTTGGGTTTCTCCAAGAACAATCAAAGAGACCTTTGTCTCTGCTGTGGATTACAAATATCCATTCTTGGGAAAAGATCAAGGTTGAAAATAGATAAGATTTCAGATCGAAAGAAGAATTAGAAATAGATGAATTGCAAAAGCCTCCGAGGGGATCAAACCTTGGGGGCTTTTTTTGTTGTCTTTTGATCTGTCAGCTATTTCTTTCTAATGCTTGGCCCATTATGGAAGTGGATCAAGTTTTGAAAACCACCTGTAAATTTGGGTAATTTTGTTAATTGATCAGGTTCAGATATTTTTTTAAAGATTTTTTTCAAAACCTCAAAAAAAGTTTCATAAACTAAAAATAGGCAATTTACTTATGAATTATTAGTTTTCAGGGGGGGGATTAGTATATCAGAACAATATTTGGTTTTTTTAGCTTTTAAAAGTTCAAAATGTACATGTTTTAGCTTTCCTGTCCAGACGAAATTTGCGAATGAAATTTTTAGGTTTTAATTTGATAAAGATTAGTTGTCCGGGCATCAATCAAATGGAAAGATTTCCCTGTCCTGCAGATTGCCAATGGACTTGCGCTTTTTGTTTTAAATAAAATCAGAATCAAATGTCATTTTTCATGAAGAATGTGTTTTCCCCCGCAATCCTTGCGTGCATATTGATCTCCTGCACCTCCAATAAGCTCGAGGATTCCGATCGCGTTGCTCATCAAGGTCCAGCACTTGAACTTGCAGGTTCAATGATGCTCCATTTGGACGAGTATTCCACTTATGAGTTTTTCAGTCATCAAGTCGTAAATGAGAACGGTCGAGAATTGCTTTGTGTGTTGAATAAGCAAAACAAGAGTTTCGATACCTATGATCTGGAATCCGGTAATTTATCCAAAAGATTTCCAATCCCTTCAGAAGGGCCGTATGGTATATCGGATCCTTATGCATTTCTAATGGCGGGAAGGGATTCCATTTTTGTATTCAATCAAAATAGTTTTAAAAATACCCAGTTGCTGAACAATGAGGGTGCTTTGCAGGCATCGCTCACCCCTGACAATATGATGACATACAAGTATGGATTAAATCATTATAGCCTACCGAATATCAGCAGCCAACTGGTAGGGAATAAGATTTATTATGGGGTGGTCGGTTTCTTTGATACTTCGGATCCTGAAAATTTTCAAAATGACATGAAATTGTCCGGAGTATATGATCTAGGAACAAATCATTTGGAGGAAATGGAAAGTTTTACTTTTCCAAAAAGCTATACCAACAAGGGCTGGAGTACTTATCATGCCATGTTTTCGTGGATAAAAAACAATGAGAATGACTGGGTGGTTTCATTCCACGCTTCAGATAGTTTATTTGTCTATGATTTGGATTTTCAGCTGAAAAAATCCTTTTCTGCAAAGAGTCAATATGTAAAAGAGATTCTCCCAATGAAGAGAAATCTCGACAGTGAGGAGCATTTACGACATGCGGTTCAATCAGGTCAATATAGAAGATTGCTATATGATGGGTACAGAGCATGTTATTATAGGATCGTAGTCCATCCGAGGGAATTCAACCAAAATGAAGATAAAAATTCAATTGCTTTTAATCGCTCTCCCTTCAGTATTATCAAGCTGAATGCAGACATGGAAGTTGTCTCTGAAACCAGATTCCAAGGGTCGATTTACAGCATATTCACGGCCTTCGTTTCTGAGAGGGGTCTCTGCATTCCCAGAACCAATTATTGGAACAATGAAATAGAGGAAGAAAAAATCCAAATTGACATTTTTATCTAAGGGGAAATGATTCGATACGTTTATGTCATCCTTGTCTTAATTTACTTTACAAACTGTGTCGCCAAAAGCGATGGGAACTCCTGGATTCAGGATCTAAAAATAAAAAAGGCTCTTTCTGGCAAAAGATTACTCCTGATTAATTGGGATCATTGCAGTTCCTGCAGGGCTTACTATACAGAGATGGTGACTCGCTATTTGGAAGTTGGGGATATCGATATCTTTATCATTTCCAATCAAAGGAAGAAAATTGGTACATTAATAAACCACGAACCACTTTATTATATCTCTTCGCAGGAATTGCTTGCGTTGGAGGTTTATGTTTCTTTGCCGCAGCTGATCTCCAAAGACCAAGATGGCCATTGGATGATTACCGAACTTGAACCCACTGACTTTGCTTATGAAAACGCGATTACTGAATAAAGTATGGATTTTTCTGTTGATTACGATGGCCGCTATTTCCTGTATGGAAAAAGTTGTTTACGTTGAAAATGACTATCTGATTCAAAAGGATTCGGTGAATGTCACTCCCCTTGTTTCCCTATCAAAATATGATCGGTTTAATTTTATGGCTTTGTACAAAGAGGGGGTGTTTTTTCTTTTTGCCAAAATGATAGGAGATTGCTATGCCGTCAATTCGAATGGGGAGGTTCTTTGGGAAATTAATTTAAGTGAAACAAGCGGAGATCCAAGTGGCATTTTTCAAATCCGCAATGCAACGGATTTTTTCGGATTCCATGGAGATGACTTGTTTTTTTATCAATCTGATAATACCCTGAAATTATTCGATTTGGACGGAAATCTTTTAAGCGAGCATAAAATCCCAATTTCAAAAGATAAAAGCGTTGTTGATGTTGTTTCTTATTCGGAGCATGGGCTTGTTATTGGAACCGTTGACAGGGCATTAAACGACGGTAGAATGTCATCCGTGCATACCTATAATTTGAAATCCAAGGAGTTGGAACGCGTATTTTCTAAAGAAATGGATTTCCCTCTTGAAATAAAGATTGGTGCCCATGCTGGGAAAATATATTATGTAGAAAACTTAAGCACTCATTTGTCCATCCTGAATTTGGAATCAAAATCAATTGACTCCCTTCCTTTAAATCAGTCAAAGAATAGAAGTTTTCAATATCACCCACCGTATAATGGGGATACAGAAGCCTTTTTTTCTATTCCGCAGGCCGAAAGAGTGAATTACCAGAATGATGGATACAAGAGTCTTGTGGTTACGGGAGATGATATTCTTTTTCACCATAGGGTTTTGAAGAGAAATGACAAGGGGCTGAATTTCATAGAGCTGATCACCCTGCAGCGTGAGAATGGTGAAATGACCGAAATGCTACTTCCCTACACTATTTTGAATCTGGACAATCATGGGAATACACTGAGATTGGTCAAATATGACTCAGAAATTTACCTGAAGATAGCGGCATTGGATAATTCGGAATAAAGGCTTCTCCATAGTAAAAACATCCTCTTTAGTTCGTGGTCACGAATAGTCTTCGGAGAAAGATTGACAAATTCCAGGCACCGTAGGTCTAATTTTGGTGGAAGAATAACTTGAACAATTCCATTCCAAAATCGAGTTTCGGATAAAGTGTAGATTTAGGAAGAAAGAGGTAAAAAAATGATGTATTAAGATGATCATCAGGATATTGAATGCCTTCTATTCCAACTGCTAAAATTGCAAAAAAAACTAATCAATCAACCTTGTAAATTTAAAATATGATTTAAAATTTACAAGGTTGATTTGAAGAAAGAAATTTGCTGAACGCAAGGAATTAATGGAGAATTTTCCTGCTGTGGTGATTATCGGACCAAGGCAGGTAGGGAAGACAATATTGGCCCAATTTGGATGCGCTCCTGAGTCATCCTGTTGCAGCTGCTAGCTGGGAAGGTTTTGTTATTGAGAACATGTTTTCTTGCCTGCTGAAAGAAGCGTATTATTGGTATATCAAGATAGCGGCAGATGCAGAAATTGATTTGGTATTGGAGGTTAAGCTTGAAGTTTTTGCATAGAAATAAAGCGTACGCTTAGGCCCAAATCAAGTAAAGGATTTCTGATAGACTGTGAGGACATTGTCGCCACGCAGAGGTTTTTTGTTTAGGATGGTCAGGAGACTTTTCCGATCGGAGGAGACACTTTAGCTATTTCATTTCAAGCCATTATGGTTAAATTAGCCTCATTATAAAAACTGAGTTTTACTGTCAATAGTTGAAAAACCATTTTAAGTACTATAATAGGATATGGGTAAGTATTTCTGGCTTCTTTCGTTTTTTATTTTTTCCTGCAGTTCTAGGGAACCCAAATCACCTGAATTTATATCTCGGGAATTGACCGAATTCATTACCGATACGCTCTACTTTGAAAAGGATGAATTCACAAAAAATCTCCCGACAAAATTTAGCTTTTTTGAAAAAAGTGACAGCAGTTTACTTTATTGCTGGTCGGCCAATAGGCTTCTGCAATACGCATACCCCTCCGGAAAATTGATTTCGAGTACCAACTTCTTTGCCGAAGGCCCTGATGGAATAGGTGCTTATATTTCAGGAACCCTGATTACGGATGATGGATTGTTTTTCATTTCAGATCAAAAAGAGATTGTTCATACAGATCTTGGAGGAAAAGTAGTGCGTAGATATCTTTTGCCTGCTGTGCCGGGAGAGAGGCTTGGTGCTAATTTTTCCACCATGAACGGCAATGAGATGTCCTATAATGCGGAGAGCAAAGTATTGGTATTGGCGGATGTGCCTTTTGTCCTGAAAGCAGCCAACATGTCCTACCGGGATTGGTTATGGAAACTTGATACCCAGACGGGAGATTTTGCAACGGTGGGTTTTGGATATCCCGAAATCTATAAGGAATACTATGATGACCCCGAACTAGGAATGTTTTCACATACTTATCTGGAAGATAAAGGTCTTTTCGTTATCAGTTTTGCTGCAAATGATTCCTTGCTGCTGTTGGATACTGACCAAACCCTTTGGGTAGATGGGGGAAGCACTCGATCCTTGACTTTCCAAAAGGGGAAAACGGAACCAAGAGGTGAATGGACGGTTTTTCTTCCGAGTATGGAAACCAGCAGGTACAAAGGGACACAATTTGATCCCTACCGAAAAAGATTTTGGAGATATGTGGATATTCAGACATACAAACTGGAGGAAGACAAATTCAAAAACGAAAGCAGTTTTATTGTGCTGGACCAAGATTTCAACAAGGTTGCTGAATTGTTTTTCGACAACAGAAAGATCCTGACTACTGGCTTTTCAACCCCCAATGGGTTTTATCTGAAACTGGCAGAACAGGACAGCGATGATAGGGAAGCGTATTTGAGAATTCAATTGTAACGAAAAAAGGCACAAAGAATGAATCCTTTGTGCCTTTTGTGTTGAATTGAAATTTTATCTACTTTTTCTTAAATAGAGAATCCACAAATTCCTTTCTGTTGAAAACCTGTAAATCCGTCATTTTTTCACCCACACCTATGTATTTTACAGGGATTTTGAATTGGTCGGAGATGCCGATCACGACGCCACCTTTGGCCGTCCCGTCCAGTTTGGTGATGGCCAGTGCAGTGATGTCTGTCGCTCTGGTGAATTCCTTCGCTTGAAGA
The DNA here is from genome assembly GCF_000381545.1 of Rhodonellum psychrophilum GCM71 = DSM 17998. GTDB lineage: Bacteria > Bacteroidota > Bacteroidia > Cytophagales > Cyclobacteriaceae > Rhodonellum > Rhodonellum psychrophilum. The sequence goes on from NZ_KB906676.1 coordinate 235,124, forward strand.
AAGGCGTTTTGCCCCGTGGATCCATCCAAGACGAGGAGCACCTCGTGTGGGGCATCGTCAATGAATTTCTGCATGACCCTTTTGATTTTGGTCAATTCGTTCATTAGGTTTACTTTGGTGTGCAGCCTGCCGGCCGTATCGATGATCACCACGTCGGCATTCATTTCCACGGCTTTTTTCACCGTATCAAAAGCCACCGCGGCAGGATCTGTATTCATGCCATGGGAGATTACCGGTACATCGACACGCTCTCCCCACAGGATCAATTGATCGACAGCGGCCGCCCTAAAAGTATCCGCTGCGCCCAAGACAACGGATTTCCCCGCTTGCTTGAACTGGTGGGCCAGTTTGCCAATGGTGGTGGTTTTGCCCACTCCATTGACGCCTACGACCATGATCACATAAGGTTTTTTGTCTTTGGGTAGGTCAAAGTTGGAAAGATCTTCCGTATTGTTTTCCTCTAAAAGTGCAGCGATTTCTTCCTTAAGGATGACGTCGAGTTCTCCCGTGCTGAGGTATTTGTCCTTTGCCACCCTTTCTTCGATTCTGCGAATGACCTTGATGGTGGTGTCCACCCCCACATCTGCCGTGATGAGGATTTCTTCAAGTTGATCGAGGACATCCTCATCCACTTTGGATTTGCCAATGACAGCCTTGCTTAACTTAGAAAAAATATTCTCACTGGATTTTTGTAGGCCTTGGTCAAGACTTTCCTTTTTTTCTTTCGAAAAGAAACCGAAAATTCCCATAATTTATGTCAATTTGAGCCCGAATATAACAAAAAAGTCCCTCCTGAGACTTACCCGGGGGGACTTTATATTTTACAAAACAAGGAAAAACCTTGGTCTTGCAATTATTTCTTCAATGTTTCCTGAACCAATGCGGCCGGAACCATTTCTTCTCTGAAGGTATAAGCTCCGGTTTTTTCAGACCTTACGGCTCTGATCACCTTAGCATAAGTTACGCCACCTTCTTTTTTCAGGGTTGCTACTACTTTCTTAGCCATTTTTTTGAGGTTAAATATCCTGCGAAGTTGCAGTACTATGTCCTAAAATTATTTAATTTCTTTGTGAACCGTTACTTTCTTCATGATCGGGTTGAATTTCTTCAATTCCAATCTTTCGGTAGTATTCTTACGGTTTTTGGTTGTGATGTATCTTGAAGTACCTGGAAGACCAGAAGTTTTATGCTCTGTGCATTCCATAATCACTTGTACTCTATTACCTTTCTTAGCCATCGCTCTGTCTTTTTATTAGTAAGAGTATATCTTATTTCTTATTTGATGATAATGAAACCCTTTTCCTGAGCTTTTTTCAAAACGGCACTGATCCCATTCTTATTGATGGTTCTCAAGGCTTTTGAACAAACTTTCAGCGTAATCCAAGAATCTTCTTCGGGAACGTAAAAACTTTTCTTATGCAAATTTGGATAAAATTTACGCTTGGTTTTATTGTTCGCATGTGATACGTTGTTACCTGATTGAGGTCTTTTTCCGGTGATGTCACAAACTCTTGCCATGATATATGATCGTATTATTTAAGACGTTTTTACAATTGAGTTTGCAAATATCGGAAGTTTTCGGCAATTACCAAGAGAGGCGTCGAAATTATTTGCCTAAATCGTGAGATTCTTCTTTCGCCACTGGATATGGGCAATGCTTGCACCCGCTTCCGCAGCATGTCCCTCTTCTCAGATGATAGGCTGCGGTGAAGACCATCATGCCGTTTTCGTTGAGGTAATAATCACCTGGGATCAACGTAAGTGGCTGATTTGGTTTCTTTTTGTGCTGCATTCTTTATCCTAAAGGGCTTTTGCTATATTTGTACAAAGGGATTCGATTATTGATGTTTCCCTTTCGAACTTTAAAAATACAAATTTTATGATGGAAACCATAAATTCGAGTGAACAAGCCATCGTGCTGGAGGACAAATACGGTGCGCATAATTATCATCCCTTGCCAGTGGTGTTGAAAAGAGGCGAAGGGGTTTTCCTTTGGGACGTGGAAGGCAAGCGATATTATGATTTTCTTTCTGCCTATTCCGCTGTGAATCAGGGCCATTGCCATCCTCGGATTTTGCAAGCACTTGTGGAGCAAGCGGGAACACTCACTTTGACTTCCAGGGCATTTTACAACGATGTATTGGGCCCTTTTGAAAAATATATTACCGAATATTTTGGCTTTGACAAAGTGCTTCCTATGAATACCGGTGCTGAAGGAGTGGAAACCGCTCTCAAAATTGCCAGAAAATGGGGCTATGAGAAAAAGGGTGTTGAAGCCCATGAGGCTGTGATTATCGTGGCCGAAAATAATTTCCATGGTAGGACCACCACCGTCATTTCTTTTTCGAATGACGAGAATGCAAGAAAAAATTTCGGACCCTTTACCCCGGGTTTTGTCAAGATACCTTATGATGATATCGCGGCGCTGGAATCGGCGTTGGAAGATAAAAATATTGTTGCATTCCTTGTAGAGCCCATTCAGGGAGAGGCAGGGGTGTACACACCTGCCCAGGATTATCTCCGGAAAGCAGCGGATGCCTGCAAGGCCAAAAACGTACTTTTTATAGCGGATGAGATCCAGACAGGAATAGCACGTACAGGATCACTACTGGCTGTCTGTGGCAACTGTACCTGTGAAGGACATTGCGAAAAGCAAGAGACGTATACCCAGCCCGACATGCTGATCTTGGGAAAGGCGATTTCCGGCGGCTTTTATCCGGTGTCGGCAGTATTGGCAGACAACCACATCATGGAAGTCATCAAGCCGGGCCAGCACGGCTCCACTTTCGGAGGAAATCCATTGGGAGCAAAGGTCGCAATTGCCGCATTGGAAGTAGTAAAAGATGAAAAACTCGCCCAAAACGCAAGAAAGTTAGGTAAAATTTTCAGGGAAAGAATGCAGATTTTGGTGGATAAATACAAAATCCTCAACCTCGTTAGAGGCAAGGGTTTGCTGAATGCCGTCGTGGTCAATGATTCCGAAGACAGCAGCACAGCTTGGGACATGTGTGTGGCCCTGAAGGACAATGGTCTACTCGCCAAACCTACCCATGGCAATATTATCCGCTTCGCTCCGCCATTGGTGATGACCGAAGAGCAACTACACGAATGCTGCGACATCATCGAGAAGGTGGTGAAGGCGTTTGAAAAATAAATAGGATTTGGATGATTGTTTGATCCCAAATTGAAAGAGAGCCCTCCAAGAGTTTTAAGCCTTGGAGGGTTTTTTCATTTCATTCCCTAGCTTTGTGCATTCTTTAAAACCTATTGAAAAATGAAAAAAGCAGTAATCTTCGACATGGACGGTGTCATTTGTCATACAAATCCCTTCCATTCCTTGGCCTTCCAATCCTTTTTTGCAAAAAGGAATATGCATCCCACCGAAGCAGAATTTGCCCAACACATGTACGGAAAGAGCAATTCCTATATCATGAGCCACTTTTTTGGAAGGAAAATCGAAGGTCAGGAGCTTTTGGAATTGGAGGATGAAAAAGAAAGCCTTTTCAGGGAAATCTACAAGGACCAAGTGAATCCGATTGCCGGCTTTTTGGAGTTTTTTGATTCTTTGAGAACCCATCAGTTTTTGACTGCTGTTGCCACTTCGGCGCCATTTGCAAACATGGAGTTGATAGGAGGACATTTGGACTTGTTTACCAGGATGGAATCTGTAATGGCAAGTGAGAATGTCACCAAACACAAGCCTGATCCAGAGGTCTACCTCAAGTCTGCCAGCAATCTCAAAGTGGATATTGCTTCCTGCGTGGTGTTCGAAGATTCTTTTTCTGGTGTTTCGGCGGCCAAAAATGCGGGCATGAAGGTGGTCGGTGTCTTGTCCTCACACACTGTGGAAGAACTTCCGATTTGCGACCTTTACATCAACGATTATACGGAAATTACCGCTGTTGATGTACGAAATCTGATCGCAGCTGGCTGATTTTGGTAACTTTCGGATAAAAATTTCTTAACATTTATCGAGGGTTTAACAATTGCGTAACATATAAAACACCTTAGAAACGCAATATTTTAATGTTAAGCACTGCTGGATAGGAGGGTTGGGTTTTCGTTTTGATTTTTGAGGCTTTTGCCCATAACAAATTGGTAATATTTGATTCATTATAAAGAAATATTTGATTTGCAATTTTGCAGCGCTGTATAAAAAATCATTTATTTTAATTCCTTTCCTGTATGCGATTTAAGTTCGCTATTGCCTTTGCCTGCATGGTATTGGCTTTCACTGACGTTTTTGCAAGAGACGCTGGTGAAGACTCATTGAAAAAAGAATCCCCTGTTCAAATTGTCAAGAAGCCTTGGTACGAAACCATCCAACTTCGCGGATATGCACAGTTGAGGTACAACCGACTTCTCGAAACAAATCCCGATCTCAAATGCGACCAATGCGATAAGTCCTGGGGAGAAAACGGGGGTTTTTTCTTTCGCAGAATCCGTTTGGTCTTTTATGGTCAGATCCACGAAAGGGTGTATTTCTATATTCAACCGGACCTTGCCTCTGGGGGAAATAATTTTGCCCAGATTAGGGATGCTTATTTTGACTTGGGCTTGGATGCAAAACAGGAATTCAGGCTGAGAATCGGGCAGAGCAAAGTTCCTTTTGGATTCGAAAACCTTCAATCCAGCCAAAACAGAATCCCACTTGATCGAAATGACGGGCTGAACTCTGCCGTAGCCAATGAACGGGATATTGGCGTCATGTTCTATTATGCGCCTTCCGAAATCAGGAAAAGATTCAGCTATCTTGTTTCCTCAGGTTTGAAAGGATCAGGCGACTATGGCGTTTTTGGAATCGGTGTATATAATGGGCAAACGGCCAACATGCCAGACAAAAACAATTCCCTACATGTGGTGTCCAGATTGACTTATCCTTTTGAATTGCCCTCCGGGCAAATCATCGAAGGCTCCCTTCAAGGATATACCGGGAAGTTTGTGATCAATAGAAATCCCGCAACAGATTTTGTCCAGACTGAATTTTCGGAATACAGATATGGGACTTCCATTATCGTTTATCCGCAGCCCTTTGGCTTGCAGGCAGAATTCAATTGGGGAAGGGGGCCCGAATATGATCCTGAGAGCAATACTGTGAAGGATGCCCCGCTTCGTGGCGGGTATGTGATGGCTTCATATTTTCTCAAAAAAGGAAACGATATCTTCATTCCTTTTTCCCGCTACCACTATTATAAAGGTGGGAAAAAGCATGAATTGGATGCGGCCAAACATCGGGTGAATGAACTCGAAATCGGCGTGGAATGGCAGCCACACAAAGCGTTTGAGCTGGTGGCGATGTACACGATTTCAGACAGGACCTTTGAAAACTCTCTAAATCCAGACAATCGCCAAAAAGGCAGTTTGCTCAGGCTTCAGGCGCAAATCAATTTTTAAAGAATATTTCTCCCAAACAAAAAAGCAGGTCCTTTCGAAGGCCTGCTTTTTTTGTTTGGGGAAAGCGCTAATTGCCATGTTGCCGAGGGTGTTGGAATCAGCTTTATTTCAATATTAAGTCAGAATTTTCCCATTGGGGGAAAACTAATGTATGAACCTTAGAAATGCATTCCCGATAAATTTTTAGCTTTCGGATATGAAAAGTTTGTTTTATGACAGAAAGAATTATTTCGGTTGAGCATCTCAGTAAAAGGTACGGCAAACAGCTGGCGCTAAATGAGGTGTCCTTTGTTGTTGAAAAAGGACAGGTCTTGGGTGTGGTTGGTCCAAATGGGAGTGGGAAGACCACGCTGTTCAGTATTTTGTTGGGATTAAGGAAGCCCAACTCAGGTTCTTTTTCAATTTTTGGGCAGACCAATCCCGAGGATGTCAGGGCCAAAGTGGGAGTGATCTTGGACCAAGGGAATTTTTATGCAGGCATTTCTGCGAAAAAAAACCTGACCATTTCCGCGATGACCAAAAATGTACCGCTTGCTAAAGTGGACGAATTACTGGAAAAGGTAGGACTTGGTGAAGTAGGGAGTAAGCCCTTCAAAAGTTTTTCCTACGGCATGAAAAAGCGGTTGGAAATCGCTGACGCATTGCTTTCTGATCCGGAATTGGTCATCATGGATGAGCCGACGAACGGCTTGGATCCTGAAGGAGTTATTTTTATCAGGGAATTGATCATGGAGTTGAAAAGACAGGGAAAAACGATCGTGCTCTCTAGCCATTACCTCGAGGAAATCCAAAAGGTATGTACCCATTTTCTGATATTAAAGAAAGGGGAATTGGTTTTCCATGGCTCCCAAGAAGCCGTTTTAGGTAAATTTGACAGCTTGGAATCCGCACTCACCAACAAACTTTAAGCAAGATGCATTTCGATAGACTGGTAAAAATAGAGGTTTATAAATTGGCCCGAACGGATTATTATATTTTCACGGGGCTGTTTGTGTTGACGAATTTCGTATTGCCCTTGGTTGTGGGGGACCTTTTGTTGCAAAATTTGGATGGTCAGACTTTGCTCGGCTTTTATCATTCTGTAGCGACGAAATTCGTTTTTTGGGGAGTGATCGTCGCTGCCTCGAGGGAGTTTGACAACAATGTGAACAGAAAGCGCTTGTTGAATGGATACAAAAGACATGAGCTTTTCATTTCGCAGGTTGTCCTGGTGGCGCTTTATGTGCTTTCGATGTTGATTCTGGCTTTTGTTTCTCTCACAGGTCTTTCCCTGATCACCACGGGTGACTTTTCATTTTTTATTGGAATCAATGCTGTTTCGTTCTTGGGATTTTTCCTCAGTCTGTTTACCTGGGGTTTTTTCGCGGTGTTTTTGGTCAATTTATTTGGGAGAGCTTTGTGGCCAATCCTGATCTATTTTGCCTTGGTTTTTGTGGAAATGATCCTTGGTTTGATGGGGAAATTGAATGAGGCGCAAAATGGAGTGGATCACCTCAAGTATTTCCGTCCCATGGAGCTGATGAATGATTTGTATAATTTGGGGGGATTTCCGAAGGGATTGATTTTGGTGCTTGTGATTTACCTGATCGTTTTTCAGTTGACCTCCTTTTTCATTTTAAAGAAAGCGGATATTTGAAACTTTCCGGTCCGGATACCCATTTTACTATCATTACCTTACCTTTGTGATCAAATGATATTATAACGATATGTTAAAAAGACCCAGAAGAAACAGAAAGTCCCAAGCCATTCGGAATATGGTGGAAGAAACCAGGCTTTCTGTCAAGGATTTTATTTTCCCCATGTTTTTGATAGAGGGAATCAATCAAAAAGTGGAGGTTTCTTCCATGCCGGGGATTTACAGGTATTCTTTGGACTTGATGTTGAAGGAAATAGAAATTTGCATGGAGCTCGGCATTATGGCATTTGATATCTTTCCGGCCTATCCAGAAAGCAAGAAGGACCGATTTGCGACAGAAAGCCATAATCCTGAAACTTTTTACCTGAAAGCAATTCATAAAATAAAGACGACCTTTCCTGAGGCATGCGTGATGACGGATGTGGCCATGGATCCATACAGTTCAGATGGCCATGACGGCCTTGTCGAAAAGGGCAAGATCCTCAATGATGAGACGCTGGAAATCCTCGGAAGAATGTCATTGGCGCAGGCCAGGGCCGGAGCGGACATTTTGGGGCCTTCGGACATGATGGATGGCCGTGTCGGGTATATCCGGAAGGTGTTAGATGAAAATGGCTTCACAGATGTCTCTATCATGTCGTACACGGCCAAATATGCCAGTGCATTTTATGGTCCATTCAGGGATGCACTGGATTCAGCGCCTAAAATGGGTGACAAAAAGACATACCAGATGGATTTCGCAAATCATTCAGAGGCCTTGATTGAGGCGCAGCTCGACACTGAGGAAGGAGCGGATTTTTTGATGGTGAAGCCGGCATTGGCTTATTTGGATATTATCAAATTGCTCAAGGACAATTCCAACCTGCCCATTGCGGCCTACAATGTCAGCGGAGAATACTCCATGGTCAAAGCTGCCGCAGAAAGGGGTTGGATAGACGGGGAAAAAGCAATGTTGGAATCCCTGACCAGCATAAAAAGAGCAGGGGCAAATGTCATTCTGAGTTATTTTGCAAAAGAGTTTGCCATGATGGAAAAGTAGACAAATCAGACAGTTTATTTTGAAGCCCTTCATTCTACAGGTTGTAGAATGAAGGGCTTTTTCTTTTTGAACTGTTTAATTTAAAAAAACAGGGTATTAATTCAATCTCTTAATATCAGTTTTCTTCATTTTTTGATTTATTGGATAATTTTCGAGTCTATTAATGAGGATTTTAATTTTTTTTGAAAAATAAATAAATTTTTTTTAGAATAATTTTTGGAATAAATCCATGATACATAAAATTTTAAGTGTAAAGTATTGAAAGTTACAGTAATTCAAAATTTAATTTTGAATTTGATCTCTATGAAAGTAAAAAATAAAGGTATCCTAATTTACGGAATCGATTTCGCAGAAGGATATTGGCTTTTTGGAAATTACACATTTTAAAAAAAAGGTTTAAAAAAACACTTCAAAAATAAAAAATTACAATAAAAAACGATTTTATGATATAAATAAAGGCGGTAAATGTTTCAAAAATTAAAAAATCTGTAAACATAGGTTTGTTTTATTACCAAAAATATATTTAGATTTATGAAAATTATTCTCTTTAAAACCTATATAAAATTTTGATAATCCTTAAAAATTAAAATTTAAACCTATGAATTGGAATTCTACGTTACTCGCACAAATAGGAAGCGAAAGTGTTGCGGCAAGTATAGACTACTCTGTCGAAATCACTCAAGGTCTTCTGACTACCAATAATGTTTGGATGATGCTCTGTACCGCGCTGGTATTTATCATGCACCTGGGTTTTGCAGGGGTCGAGACTGGATTTGGCCAGGCCAAGAATACCGTTAACATTCTCTTTAAAAATACAGTGACCCCAATTATCGGTATCCTCACGTATGCTGTCTGTGGTTTCTTTCTCATGTACCCAGGGTTTGAAGTCCCAGGATGGTTTTCTTTTGATTCCGCAGGATGGTCCATGTTTTATATGAACCCGGAAAATGCCGATATCACCGCAGAATATGCGGATGCAGGATATACCTATTGGACAGACTTTTTATTCCAGGCAATGTTCGCAGCGACCTGCGCCACTATTGTATCTGGAGCCATTGCCGAAAGGGTGAAGATCTCTGCTTATCTAGTTTTTACACTGATTTTCGTGGGTATTGTTTATCCGCTCATTGGAAGCTGGAAATGGGGTGGTGGTGCATTGGACGCCATGGGCTTCTATGATTTTGCTGGATCCACGTTGGTCCATTCCGTTGGGGGATGGGGGGCATTGGCAGGTGTAATTTTGGTTGGTCCGCGTATCGGAAAGTATGTCAATGGAAAAACTGTCGATAAGCCAGGGGCCAGTGTTCCTTTGGCAGTAATCGGGGTTTTCTTGCTTTGGTTCGGCTGGTTTGGTTTCAATGGAGGCTCCGTACTCTCTGCTGACCCGGGACTTGTCTCTATGGTTCTTGTGATCACTTGCCTTGGAGCTGCAGCTGGTGGAATGGGGGGGTTTTTAGCCGCCTATTTTGCTTTCAAAAGATTGGATTTAGGCATGGTTCTCAATGGTATTCTGGCCGGATTGGTGGGGATTACAGCAGGAGCTGATGTTTTTAAACCAGGAGCATCACTCCTCATTGGTTTCATTGCCGGCATCCTTGTGGTTCTTTCAGCAGTCTTTTTGGACAAAATGAAATTGGATGATGTGGTCGGTGCTGTCTCGGTTCACCTCACCTGTGGTGTATGGGGAACATTGGCCGTGGGGATCTTCTCAACAAATCCTGATCACTCCTTCTTGACACAGTTGATTGGTGTGGCTGTCTGTGGAGCAATGGCCTTCGGGTCGGCATTCCTGATCTTCTACATCCTAAAAGTAACCGTAGGAATCAGGGTTTCTGAGGAGCACGAAAGATCTGGTCTTGATTCTCATGAGCATGGTATCCGCGGATACACAATCGTATATGACGAATAGTCCAATGCTCATAATATCTTAAAAAAAGCAGAACCCTGCCCAAGGAAAAAAATGCGACTCTCTTTCTGATTGGGTCAGGGTTCTTATCAGTCAAATAAAATATTCAACCAACAACTAAAATTAAAATGAAAAATTTTCAACTACTAATAGTTTTACTATTAATATTCGTAGCAGTGCCTGGTTTTGCGCAAGAAGTTGAAACCGAAGAAGATCCAAAAGTAGCCATCACTGGGTCTGTTGACGCCTATTACCGTGCAAATTTCAATGCCCCAAACAAGGGTGAGTTTGCTCAGGCCCCTGCAACTTCCTTTGGGAACTTACCAGGATTTTCTCTTGGTATGGCGAATCTTATCGCAACCTATGAAGGTAAAAAAGTGGGTTTTGTAGCCGATTTAGTCTTTGGGCCAAGGGGGGAAGATGCGGTTTTCGGATCCCCACTTTATGCTGGAGGACTTGCAGGAAGCTCTCAAATTGTCAACCAGTTATACGTCTATTGGTCTGTAAATGATGCAGTGACGCTTACCATGGGTAATTTCAATACCTTCCTCGGTTATGAGGTCATTTCTCCAACTGGGAATTTCAACTACTCCACTTCTTACATGTTTTCCTACGGTCCATTTTCCCATACAGGTTTGAAAGCTGATTTTGCATTGACGGACAAATGGTCATTTATGGCGGCAGTGATGAATCCTACAGACATGACGGAGTTTAATCTTGCCGGGTCATATACTTTTGGCGCACAATTGGGATATGCAACAGATGCGGGAAGTACCTACTTGAATTTAATCTATGGTGACCAAGATGGAAGATTGGATACGGATTTCCCTTTGACAAGTGGGCAATCTTCCATGGGATCAACGTTCCAGATCGATTTGACTACAGGATTCAATTTATCAGAAACCATTTATGCAGGATTGAATGCCACTTACAATACATCTGCAGCCGGTGAAATTTTCAATGGCTCTTCAGTTAGTGACGTTGATGGTGACGGCGCAGGCTTTTATGGAATCGCCGGCTATTTACAGGCAGCTACTTCTGAAAAATTCTCAATCGGAACAAGAGCAGAATATTTTAAAGTGTTTAACGGTGGGCTTGGCGGTGTAGTAGGTACCAATGCAGCCGGTGATGGCAGTGTGTTTGCCTTGACACTTACCGGAAATGCCAAGGTAGCGAAAAACCTTACCATTATCCCTGAATTGAGGTTGGATACCATGAAAGAAGATTTCTTTGTGAATCCTTCCCTTTCTCCTACAAAAAACCTCTCCTCTTTTATCCTTGCTGCGGTATTTTCATTTTAATTGAACAATTACAGTCAATTTTTTGAATAAAACCCTCTGTCTTCCAAAAAAGACGAGGGTTTTATTGTTTTTTGATGATTTTGTCAGAATTGGGTGTTCTTACAGCTCATTTTCTGTTTTATGCATAGCCGGCACTAAAAACCGGTATAAAATCAAACCTTTTTTTCATTTTTTAAAATCGTTAAACAGTATTTTATTCTTATTTTTTCGATTATTTATGTGTAAATCCCTGTTTTTGGAAAACATATTCTTCTATTTACGTATATAATACTGTAATCGAACGAAAAACAAACTAACTATATTATGACCAGATTCACATTTATATTAGCCGCTTTATTTCTTGCGTTTAATGTATCCTATGCGCAATCTCACAGTGATTTAAAAGGGCCAGCTGCCAAAAACTACAAACCTTGGAAAGAACAAGCAAGAACAGGCGTTTTGATGGCAAAGGTAGTGGATACTACCGAAAAGGGACCTGCATTCAAAAACAGAAAAGCTTGGAAAGCGGATGCTGATCAAGTCGAGATCAATACCACATTAAGAGAGAAAAGAAGAGTAACGGGGCCTGAAGCAAAAAACAGAAAGCCTTGGAAAAATAATTGAACATAGATTGAAATTCAAATACTGGCGAAACTCCCAAGAATTTTTTGGAAGTTTCGCTTTTTTTATATCTTCACTGCCAAAAAAAGGCCCATATATCACGTTTTTTTTAAATTTGAATTATTTAATTCTGCTTAAAGATCTAAAAAATCTCCAGCCTCGTTTTCAAACACACAAATGGGAATCGAATAAATAAAAAAATTCCTCTTGAAAGTTTTACGTTATCAAAATCCATCCCCAGTATAGGCATCCCAAACCGTGGGAGGAATGTAGATTGCCAGCTCGAAGATTTTCATCATACAAAATGAAGACTAAATGGCCAGTATAATCAGTTTATACAGCTTGATTACTTTTAAATAAAGGTTGGACCTGTTTTGTGCATTACAAATTCCACTTCAGTCTGAAATTGCCTAACAATCAGTCTTTGTTTCCTGTTTTGGACTTCACCAAATCGGCGCTACACCTTAGTCTCCAAATAGTCTGATTTGTATGCGGTTTCATCCCATTAGGAAACGGCATGCATCTTTCGGTTTGAGTCCAGTTCAATATAACTCTTTAAGCCTTGCGCATTGGGGCAGGAAACAAGGTTGATTAAGGTTCTGAGAAATTAAAAAAAAGCAAGGATCAGATGTTTTCGATTATCACTATTCCTGCTTTTTTACAGTTACAATCTTCCCCATTCTCTTTAAGAATTCATCAAGAGATTAATTGCTACATTTCTGTTTCTCTCTCCAGCATCAAGATGCTGCTTTGTGGAACGATGAAGTATTTCTCCCCCTCATAAACCACCTCAAAGGCTCCATTCAATAAAAATATTGCCAAATCCCCCTCCTTTGCCTGAAGCGGGAGGTATTTGACATTTTCTTCCTGCTCTTTCCAGAGCGCATCATCCTCTGCGGGCATTGGGATTGGGTATCCAGGTCCTGCTTTGATGATGTATCCCTGTTGAATCTTTTCTTTTTCCTGAACCCCCGGAGGCAGGTAAAGTCCGCTGCTGGTTTTGTCCTGGGATTTCTTCAATTTGACCAAAACCCGATCTCCCACGATAATGAGTTTTTTTAATTTATTATCTTTCGTCAAGTGCATCTGTTTGATATTGGATTAGGGTTTTGAAACAAAGAAAGGCATCCATATAAATACAGATGCCTTCTTTCTTTTTATTATCAAGCGATTATTTTTTGTCTTCGCTCACTTCTTCGTAATCTACATCCGATACACCATCACCAGCATCAGCTGATCCGGTACCTGAAGCATCTCCGCCAGCATCCTGTGCACCTGGACCACCTTGTGTAGAATTGTACATTTCTTGGGAAGCACCTTCCCAAGCCTTGTTCAGGTTTTCGGTAGCACTGTCAATGGACTCCAGGTTTTGCGTTTGATGCGCAGTCTTTAATGCTTCGAGAGCACCGCTAACATTGGCTTTGTTTCCTTCGGAAAGCTTGTCACCATATTCTTTCAACTGTTTCTCGGTCTGGAAGATCAAGCTATCTGCTTGGTTCAACTTCTCGATTTTCTCTTTTTCAGCTTTATCAGTTACTGCATTTGCTTCTGCCTCACTTTTCATTCTTTGGATTTCTTCCTGTGTCAAACCTGAAGAAGCTTCGATTTTGATTTTTTGCTCTTTTCCGGTGCCTTTGTCTTTTGCGGAGACATTAAGGATACCATTGGCATCGATATCAAAAGTTACTTCGATTTGCGGAACACCTCTTTGGGAAGGTGGGATGTCTGACAATTGGAATCTACCAATGGTCCTGTTGTCCTTCGCCAAGGGGCGCTCACCTTGCAATACGTGGATATCCACCGCTGGCTGATTGTCAGCAGCAGTCGAGAACACCTCCGATTTTTTGGTCGGAATGGTCGTATTGGATTCGATCAGTTTGGTAAATACACCGCCCATCGTTTCGATACCCAAAGAAAGCGGGGTTACGTCCAAAAGCAATACATCTTTCACCTCGCCAGTCAAAACACCACCTTGTATCGCTGCACCAATGGCGACAACTTCATCAGGGTTTACACCTTTGGAAGGCTTCTTGCCAAAGAATTTCTCGACTTCTTCCTGAATTTTAGGAATACGGGTCGATCCACCTACCAAGATGACTTCGTCAATCTCAGAGGCACTAAATCCTGAATCTGCCAAGGCTTTCTTACACGGCTCCATTGATCTTTTGACCAAACTGTCAGCAAGTTGCTCGAATTTCGCTCTTGTCAAAGTTCTTACCAAGTGCTTTGGCCCGGTTTGGGTTGCGGTGATGTAAGGAAGATTGATCTCCGTAGTCGAAGAGCTTGACAACTCTATTTTTGCTTTTTCAGAAGCTTCTTTAAGTCTTTGAAGAGCCATGGGATCATTTCTAAGATCGATTTGCTCCTCGCTTTTGAATTCATCCGCCAACCAGTTGATGATCACTTGGTCAAAGTCATCACCACCCAAGTGTACGTCACCATTGGTGGATTTCACTTCAAAAACGCCATCTCCCAGTTCAAGGATGGAAATATCGAAAGTACCACCACCAAGGTCATACACCGCTATTTTCATGTCCTGGTTTTTCTTGTCCATTCCGTAAGCCAGAGCTGCAGCAGTTGGCTCATTGATGATTCTTTTTACTTCCAATCCAGCAATTACACCAGCTTCTTTGGTGGCTTGACGTTCTGCATCATTGAAATAAGCAGGAACGGTAATCACCGCTTCAGTAACTTCATGACCCAAAAAATCCTCGGCTGTCGTCTTCATTTTTTGAAGAATCATGGCCGATAGTTCCTGGGGAGTATAAGACCTGTCCCCGATTTTGACGCTTATGGTGTCGTTTGGACCTTGTTCGATTTTGTATGAAGCATGTTTTTTCTCTTCGGAAACCTCGGAGAATCTTTTGCCCATAAATCTCTTTACAGATGAAATGGTGTTGGTTGGGTTAGTGATGGCCTGACGTTTTGCAGGATCCCCAACTTTTCTTTCTCCGTTGCCATTGTCCAAAAATGCCACTATGGAAGGAGTGGTTCTTCTTCCTTCACTGTTTTGGATAACCACTGGCTCATTTCCTTCCATTACTGCTACGCAAGAGTTGGTTGTGCCAAGATCTATACCTATGATTTTTCCCATGATTATATATTTTTTCGGTTATTGAATACAATTTTATTATTCGTAGAAAGGGTTTTACAAGCGATGTGCCAAGGGCTTTTTAAGAGTTTTTTGTGTCAGATTGACATATTTTTTGTCAGTCCTCACAGCCGTTTCTCATCATTTGTCACTTTTGTTTCCGTCAAACCTTAGATATTAATCCTTTGGATATTGGTGTCGTGCCAAAATGGTCAAATTCAATTTCCCCAAAAGGCTTTGGTTATAAGACGTTGGATTTGAGTTGTTTCTTTAGCCCGTGTTATGCATTAATATTTCTAATAGAGTTTATAATTACCTAAAAAGTGGTGAATTGTCCAATGTTTTTGTCTTCGTCATATCGGTTAGACGACTCCTTCTCCCAATAGTATGATTTTCTTGCAGTTTCAATCCCATTTGAAATCCCACTGCATATTCCATCTAACTTAATTCCAGTTAGATGCTTTACGTTTCTTTTCCGCTGTCTTAGCATTCTGGTTTAAATCAAAGAGCTAACGCAACCTTTTCCCCTATTGGAGCATCTTGTGAGCAATGGACAAGGAATTCAAAAAGACGCTAGCCAAGGAAAGATGGAAATGGGGGATAGTTGTGTTATTGAATGTTGTTTTGATTTTGGTTTTTCCTCCAAAAAATAATGTCTTTGATGTTTTCCCTATCCAAAGTTTTTTAAGAGGGGTGCAGCCCAACCACAAAATCGTTACTTCAATTATCGCCGGGGATATTGGAGAGGATTCGGGAGATTCCGGACAATGATTGAACAAAGTAAACCTTGTCATAATTTTCGATTTTTGGTTATATTGGCTGGAAATACAAGGCCATGTTTTTAAAGGATATTTACATTTACCCCATCAAATCATTGGGTGGAATAAGGCTGGAATCAGCCATGCTTGAGGAGAAAGGTTTTCAATATGATCGACGTTGGATGTTGGTGGACGAAAATGGGTTGTTTTGCAGCCAGCGGACCCTTCCTCAAATGGCGCTCTTGCAAGTTCAGCTTGAAGCAAATGGGCTGCTGGTAAATGTTAAAACGGATCCAAATCAAAAAATCCATATTCCCTTTGAGAATTCAAATGAAGAGGAAATTAGGGTGGAAATCTGGGAGGATCAGGTAGTGGCCCAGGTGTTGGATGCCGCGATAAATGAATGGTTTTCCGGTCAATTGAGAACAAAATGTAGACTTGTGGTCATGAACAACAAGGCCAATAGAAGACTGAAACCAAAATATGCAGTCCACAATGAGGAAGTGAGTTTTGCAGATGGAATGCCTTATTTGATCATTGGACAATCCTCACTTGACGATTTGAATGAAAAATTGGATATTCCTGTACCTATGGATAGGTTTCGGCCGAATCTTGTCTTTTCGGGCGGAGAAGCTTTTCTAGAAGACGGTTGGGATAAAATCAGGATCGGTGAGGCGACATTCAAAATCACAAAGCCTTGCGCCAGGTGTGTGATGACAACCATAGATCAGAATTCTGGGATCAAAAACAAAGAACCCCTCAAGACCCTCTCAAAATATAGAACTGTTGGAAATAACGTGATGTTTGGACAGAATATGTTATTACTCGGAGGTGAAAAAGTTCAAATTGGAGATTTGATTACCGCAATTTGATTTCCCTAATTTCCTAAAAAAATAACGGTGAGCCATAGCCCACCGTTTATTCTTATTTTAATTCAGGTTGTGTTACCGGTAATTTTTCACCGTATTCACAAATACCTTCACCATTTCAGGATCAATGTCAGGATAAACACCATGGCCTAAGTTGGCGATGTGTCGGGTTCCCTTGAATTGGTCGAGCATGGCGATGGTCGCCGCCTCGACTTCATTCGCATTGCCATACAAAGCCGCTGGATCCAAATTTCCCTGCAAGGTTTTGTTGGGGCCGATCATATTTCTGGATTCGGCAATGCCCATGTTCCAATCCAGTCCGATGGTTTCGCAATTGAGCGCTCCCATTTTTTCCCTTGCAAAAAAAGCACCTTTGGCAAAAACCGTTTTCGGGACTTCCGTGATGGCATCACAGATTTGGGAAATGTACCGAAGCGAAAACTCATCGTAGTGGTTAGGCGGCAATATACCTGCCCAACTGTCAAAAATCTGGACGAGATTTACACCGGCATTGATCTGTGCTTTCAGGTAGTTGATGGTGCTTTCCGTGATCATTTGCAGCAACTGGTGAGAAAGCTTGGGATGTGTGTACAGCATCGCCCTGGCCTTTGAGAAAGTTTTGCTTCCAGACCCTTCGATCATATAGGCAAAAATGGTCCAAGGAGCTCCCGCAAACCCAATCAAGGGAACCCTTCCGTTCAATGCTCTCTTTGTAATGAGAATGGCATCGATCACATATTTAAGGTCATGTGATCCATTCGCTATTTTGAGTTTTTTTAAGTCCCTTTCAGATTGGATCGTGTTAGGGAAGTAGGGGCCTCTTTTCTCCACCATTTCGTAGGGCAAGCCCATGGCCTCGGGAATCACCAAGATATCGGAAAAAATTATGGCCGCATCTACGCCAAGGATATCCACGGGTTGAATGGTCACTTCGGCCGCCAAATCGGGGGTTTGGGCCAGTTCTATGAAACCGCTTACGCTATCTCTAACTGCCCGGTACTCCGGTAAAATCCTTCCCGCTTGGCGCATCAGCCATACAGGGGTTCTTTCCACGGGTTCACCTTTGGCAGCCCTTAATAATAAATCGTTTTTCAATTGCATGTGGCAAAGATAAGCTAGAATTTTTATTTTGGGATATACGACAAAAAATTCAAACAAGGCGATGTGATAAAAAATAAAAAAAGCCTCCCGAAGGAAGCTCTTTTTCAATTATTTTCTAAGGTCCAAGTCAACGACATTCCCTTCCTTAGCTCCTATTAGATTCATGACCGCTTCATAATCGGAAAAATCGATTCGGGCATTTGCAAATTCTCCAGGAACGATTACGACCCTGAATTTTTGGTTTCGCGTAAAAACGTCAGGCAATAATCCCGCATTAAAGGTGGTTTCCAAAAACAACCGGAAATCTTGCCTGCTGAAATCAAAGTTGTAAATAAGCACTCCTTCTTCGAGGAAAACGGTCTGGGGAAGGGCTCTCCAAATGGAATTGTTGTTTTGCGTTTCCCATTCCAGAAAAACCAAAACTACATCACTGGTAAAGATTGGAGGGGTGAAATTAAACACTTCCTCATAATTGTTCGACTGTGTGAAATTTACAGTCTGTTCAAAAACTTCACTGACAATATTGGTTGCGTCCTGTCCGGGTAAACCTGCAGGTCCTTGTGGCCCCTCGCAAGATTGAAGTGCTACAAATCCTGTAATCAAGAATGCTATAAGTGTTTTTTTCATAGGAGTTGAAATTTAAAGGTAAGTGGATACACGAATTTCTTAAGGGGAAGGTTTGTTTCGGCCCAAGTCGTTTCAAACTATTATCTAAAACTGTACCAAGGGTATGAAAAAGGGGCTGGCGTGAAAATTATTTCACGATCGGTGCGACTACACGCACTTCATCCGGTCCCAAAAGCATATCAATAAACACCTTAGGTTTATTCAATCCATTCTCCAATGCAAAGGCTTCCATTTTCTGTTTTATTTTGTTGGGAGAGGGCATCACGAACCGATTCGCTTCGATATGGGCAACAACAGATGTTCCGGCCGGAAAGGATTGCTTCGAAAACCCTTCACTTTCCAATATGAACCGGTCTTCCAAACCCACAAAGACTTCCATGGTGTCTCTTTTACCAGCAGGTTCGACGAAGTAAATGGTATGCAGTGTAGATCCGGAAGCTTTTGATTGAAGATCTCCCATCGTTTGAAATGCCAGTCCTATTGCTTCATCTTCTGGCACTCCTTTGAAATAAATTCCTGTAAGGTCGATGGCTTCGATTTCTTGGATATCAATAACGATCTCGTTGAATCCTCCCATTCTGTCAAATTGATAAAATCCCAAAGCAATCAGGAAGAGCAGAAAACCGCCAATGATCCATTTTTTCATAATCTAAAAAAGATATCTGGCTCCGATGGCTCCCTGAAGCCTGACATGTCCAAACCGGTTGAGGACTTCCATAAACAAGCCGATTTCCGCAAAGACATTGATGGGAAGGTCATCAAAATAATATTCAGCGCCACCAAAGATTTCTGGTCCGAAATCAATGTTTGTCCTTCTATCCCGCAATATTGGGGCGCCCGAAGAAACGGGATTGGTATAGGCATAGTCTACGCGTACACTTCTCAATTGGACCCCTGCACCGGCATATCCCAAAAGATATCCTGACTCAATGTTCAGATCGCTTGTGAAATCCTCATGATAGGCACCCCGTAAGTTGAATGAAAATGAATTTGAGGTGCTGTGTCCAGAATAAAAGGCATTGGGAGCGGGGAGATTGTTGTCGAAGGCCCTTTGGTAATACTGGGCACTGTTGGCTCCGGCACTTCCGACCATGGCCTCAATCGAAAAAACGTCATCGATGAAAGTTTTGTAAGTGATGGACAAAGGTTCTCCGAGTCGCAAGCCGATGCCGGTTTCCTGTCCAAAAGTCAAAAGTGGCAGCATTGCAAATGCAAGGATTAATAATTTTTTCACGATTAATAATTTTTTGGTTAAATAATAAAGATACTACGAAACAAAATTAAGCCCCGTTGTGAAAACATTGCCTAATTTCAGAATAATATTTGGCATTTTTCTGCGGGAACAGGCTATCTATCAGATAGCCATTGATTTCAATTGCATGTGGTGGAGCTGTGCATAATAGCCTTCCAGTGCCAACAACGACTCGTGCGTACCTTCCTCCTTGATCTCGCCATGGTGGAGAACGATGATTTTGTTTGCTTTTTGGATCGTCGAAAGTCGGTGTGCAATGATGATTGAGGTTCGACCTTTCATCATTTTATGGATTGCCTTCTGGATCAGTTCCTCAGTTTCCGTATCCACAGAAGACGTGGCTTCATCCAAAATAATGATTTCGGGATTGTAAACCATCGCCCTCACAAAAGAGATCAGTTGCCGCTGACCTACCGAAAGCGTAGCGCCTCTTTCCATCACATTGTAATCCAATCCGCCAGGAAGCCTTTCTATGAATTTTTTTGCACCGACCATTTTCGCCGCATGCATGACTTGTTCCCTGGTGATGTCAGGATTCCCCAATGTGATGTTGTAAAAGATGGTGTCTGAAAACAAAAACACATCCTGATGCACCACACCGATATGCCTTCTCAAGGTGGCGAGTTCAAAGTCTTTTATATCTGTACCATCGATTTTAATCGATCCTTTGTTGATTTCGTAAAATCGACTGAGCAGATTGATGATGGAGGATTTTCCGGCGCCTGTTGCACCGACCAAAGCCACGGTGTCCCCATGATTCACATCCAAATTGATGTTTTTCAATACCCAATCCTCATCATTGTAGGCAAACCATACGTTCTCCATTTGAATTTTACCCTGGATTTTTTCAGGTTGAAAATCCCCTTCATTGGCGATGTTTTCTTCGCTTTCCAATAATTTGAAAATTCTGGAAGAGCTGACCACTCCGAGTTGAAGGGTATTGTACCGGTCAGCAATCATTCTGATCGGCCTGAAAAAAAGTTGTAAGTACATGATAAAGGAAATCAAAACCCCGATCTGTATTTCCAAATCAAATACGCCCGTCGCTCCATACCAAACCACTAATCCTATTCCCATTGCCTGGATAATCTCGGCCACAGGGAAATAAATGGAATAATACAAAACCGACTTCACATGGGCTATTCTATGGTCCTTGTTGATGGCTTTGAATTTTTCATGCTCCTTTTTTTCCCGGTTAAAGATCTGGACGATGGTCATTCCGGTGATGTGTTCCTGGAGAAATGAATTCAGGTTTGATACAGCATTCCTTACGTCATTGAAGGTGATTTTTATTTTCTCCTTAAAGACATAAGTGGAGATGATCAACAAGGGCAAGGTGCATAAACTGACCAAAGTAAGTTTCCAATCAATGTAAAACATCACGCCCAATATGGTCACCAACTGGAGTAAATCCCCAATAATAGCAGCCAATCCCTCACTGAAAACATCCGCCAAGGTCTCTACATCGGAAATGTTTCGCGTGACCAATCTCCCGATAGGGGTGTTGTCGAAGAATTTGAGGCGCATCTTAAGCAAATGCCTGTAAAGCTTGATTCGGATATCCCGAATGATCGCTTGGCCAATCCAACCTGATATATAGGTGTGTGCAAACTGCACTCCTGCTTGGACCACCATCAGGAAGATCAAAAGCAACACGATATTGATCAAGCCTTGTTTGTCGCCGATAGCCACATGCTCATCAATGGCAATCTGTATAAAATAAGGTCTGGTTGGAGCCAGAATTGCCAAGGCCAAAGTCAAGAAAATCAAAAAATAAAATTTCCCTTTGTAGGGACGTACAAAATCATACAGCCTTTTGAGCACCTTGGTGTCAATGATTTCACCACTTTTTACATTCTCTTGTTCCAGACTCAAAATTCAAATGGTTTAGATAAATATTTTTTCTGGGTAAGTTACTTTGCAAAGAAAAAGACCATGTGGGGGGGCTGAAAAACCCGCTTGGTTTCTGTCTTTGTTTTCGAGTATCTTTTTAAAATCTGCAAGACTCCACTTTCCGGTTCCCACTTCTATCAAGGTCCCCACAATTGATCTTACCATTCCTCTCAAAAATCTATTGGAAGTAATATGAAATACCAATTGGTGGTCATTTTGTTCCCAATAAGCTTCTTTTAAAATGCATCTGAAATGGTTGACATCTGTCTTAATCTTGCTGAAGCATTGAAAATCCTCATAAGAAAGGAGCATCTTGGCGGCTTCGTTCATTTTTTTGAAGTCCAAATCGGAAATGTACAGCCAAGAAGTGTCTTGCTCAAAAGGATTTTTTCGAAGTGAAATTTTATACACATAACTTCGCCATTCTGCGTCAAATCGCGTGTGTCCATTGCTTCTGACCCTTCTCAGGGCATAAACGGCAACGTCTTTTGGCAAAATGGAATTTATCTTTTTCAGAAAATCTTTGGGGTCCAATTCCTCCACCGTATCAAAGTGAAGGAACTGCTGACTCGCATGTACTCCGGTATCCGTTCTTCCACTTCCCATGGTGGCAGTAGGGGTTCTCAACACAAGTGAGATTGCCTTTTCCAACAACTCCTGTATGGAGGTTGCATTTTTCTGGATTTGCCACCCATGATAACGGGTTCCTTTGTAGGCAAGTTCCAAAAAATATCTTTTCATTTTTATATTCACGGGTGCAAAGATACTATTCCCCGTTAAATTTAAACCCTCAACTTCCCATTCCTTGCGATTAACCAATTAACCCTGTTTATTTGTTGAAATTTAGATAAAAATGATACAACGAATTCAAACTGTTTTTCTGTTTTTGGTGGCTGTGGCCATGGTACTTGAGGTTTCTTTTCCGATTTGGGAGCAATTCAATGCGGATCAAACCCAAATGATGGTGCTTTCCGCATGGAGTTTGGATACGCTGGATGTCCAAACCAACGCCGTATTGGCTTCGGAAAACAAAATATTTATTGCATTGCTTGCAATTCTATCGGCGGGCTTGGCGGTTTTCAGTATTTTCCAATACAAAAACAGAACCAAGCAAATGTTTTTGAACATGATCAATTCCATTGCCTTGGTGGTGAATTTGGCACTGATTATCTGGACCAGCCATAGCGCCAATCAAGTGTTCAATCCAACTGAGGACGGGACTTTTGTTTTTGGTTTCTATGCCATATTTGGTGGGATGATCATGAATTTGCTTGCCAATAGATTTATCAGAAAGGATGAGTTGCTAGTAAGATCTGTGGATAGAATCAGGTAATTTCTTTCATTGGGATATTAAAAGCCACCTTCTTTGTGATTATCGCCGAGAAATCAAGAAAGAATATAATGCTTATATTTCGGAGTATAAATTTAATTATTGAGATCCATTCCCTAGGGATAATAGCATGATATGAAATTAGAAACACTCGCTATACACGCCGGAAACATCATCACGGATTCCCACAAGCCAGTCGTTCAACCGATCACGCTGTCCACCACCTTTGTGCACCAACCAGACTCCATGATTTATTCCCGGGCACAGAATCCCAATCGTTTTGCCTTGGAAAGCCTTCTCGCGAAATTGGAAAAGGGTAAGTCAGCAGCGGCTTTTTCTTCGGGAAATGCTGCGGGCGTTGCTGTATTCCAAGCATTGCCAGCTGGAAGTCATATCGTGGCCCCGGATGATATGTATCACGGATTGAGAAATGCCTTGTTGACGATTTTTGACGATTCACTTCGCGTTACTTTTGTGGACATGACTGATCCTGTTCAAGTGGCAGATGCGTTTGAAGCGGAAACGAAATTGCTTTGGATAGAAACGCCTTCTAATCCGCTGCTTAAAATCTCCGACATTTCAAGACTTTCCAAACTGGCCAAAGCCAAAGGAGCCAAAGTGGTTTGTGACAATACCTTTGCTACGCCTGTATTTCAAAATCCCTTGCTTCTGGGAGCAGATATCGTGATGCACAGCAGTACGAAATACTTTGGTGGACACAGTGACATTCTGGGAGGTGCGTTGATCGCAAAAGAAGAAGATGATTTTTGGAAAAAAATCTTGAATGTCCAAAAAACAGGAGGAGCAGTTCCTTCACCTTTTGATTGTTATTATTTGACGAGAAGCATCAAGACATTGCCTTACAGAATGAAGGGACATGCCGAACATGCTGGGGTCATTGCTACTTTTTTGGCCCAGCATCCCAAAGTCGAGCGTGTCTTTTATCCTGGTCTTCTGGATCATCCCGGACATGAAATTGCCGCCAATCAAATGACTGGTTTCGGCGGAATGCTTTCTTTTCTTGTCGAAGGCGGAGCATCCGAAGCCGACAGGGTAATTTCCAAATTGAAATATTTCACCAATGCCACAAGCCTAGGTGGAGTTGAAAGTCTTATCGAAAGACGTGCGGCTTCTGAAGGACCAGACAGCAAAACCCCACAGAACCTGATCAGGGTTTCGGTTGGCTTAGAGCATTTGGATGACCTCTTGGAAGACTTGAATGAAGCACTTTCCTAAAAGAGAAAAGGCTGTGTTTGACACAGCCTTTTTTCTTTTAGTTAATTGAATTTTTTAATCCTGGGATGACAGACAACTTTTTACACCAAAATCTTGAATTAATCTGTTTTTTATATGATTTTAACGAAAAAAAATTATCTTTTATTGTTTCAATTTTTTTTATTTATCCAGCCCATCCTTCTCTGTCTAGACTTCGGTATTGAATGGCTTCAGCAAGATGTTCTACCTTGATTTCATCACTCAAGGCAAGATCCGCAATGGTTCTGGCCACTTTCAGAATCCTGTCGTAGGCCCTGGCGGAAAGGCCCAAACGCTCCATAGCAGTCTTCAGCAGTATTTTTCCAGCTGGACTAATTTGACAAATTTCTTTCACCATATGCGATGGCATCATGGCATTGCAAAACACTTCGGGAGAATCCTTAAACCTTTCCACTTGCAAATCTCTCCCTTTGATCACGCGTTCCCGGATGGATTTGCTGGATTCAGTTTTTCTGGTGGAAGTCATTTCTTCGAACTTGACTGGGGTGACTTCCACATGGAGATCAATTCTGTCCAATAAGGGTCCACTTACTTTGTTTAGGTACCGCTGGACAATTCCCGGGCCACAGACACATTCCTTGTCTGGATGGTTGTAGTAGCCACAAGGGCAGGGATTCATGCTGGCGATCAACATGAAGTTGGCAGGAAAATCCACTGAGATTTTTGCCCGTGAAATGGTGACTTTGCGCTCCTCCAAAGGTTGCCTCAAAACCTCCAAAACAGCCCTTTTGAATTCCGGTAGTTCGTCAAGAAAAAGAACCCCGTTGTGCGAAAGGGAAATTTCTCCTGGTTGCGGGTTACCTCCTCCTCCGACCAGCGCCACATCACTAATGGTATGATGCGGAGATCGGAAAGGTCTTTGGGCGATCAGGGAAGAATTGCCGCTCAACTTGCCTGCCACGGAATGGATTTTGGTGGTTTCCAATGCTTCCTGAAGGGATAACGGTGGGAGGATGGATGGAAGTCGCTTGGCCAGCATGGTCTTGCCCGCCCCTGGAGGACCGATCATGATGACATTGTGTCCTCCTGTGGCAGCGATTTCCATCGCCCTTTTGATGTTTTCTTGGCCCTGGACATCGGTGAAGTCAAATTCATAATGGTCCAATGAATTGTAAAAAATATCACGGGTATCGGTGACCGTGGGCTTGATGTCAATCTGGCCTTCTAAAAACCCGATGGCTTCTTCCAAGGATTCCACACCGATAATATCCAGGTTATTTACAATGGAGGCCTCCAAAGCATTTTCTTGGGGCAAGATGAATCCTTTAAATCCTTGTTTTCTTGCTTCTATGGCGATTGGAAGTACTCCTTTGACGGGCCGGAGTTTGCCATCGAGGGAAAGTTCTCCCATGATCACGTATTCTTCCAATTCCGGAAAAGAGACCTGTTCGGAAGCTTTTAAGATTCCCAAGCCAATGGGCAGGTCATAGGAGGAGCCTTCCTTCCGAATATCAGCAGGGGCAAGGTTAATCACGACTTTCTGCCTCGGCATTCGGTACCCGAAATATTTTAGCGCTGACTCAACTCTCTGTTGGCTTTCTTTGACTGCGCTGTCGGGCAGTCCTACCATGAAAAAACTGGTGCCTTGTCCCACATTGACCTCAATTGTAATCAACTTTGCATTTACTCCCGAAACTGCACTGCCAAAAGTCTTCGCTACCATATCCTAGATGATTTTAACAAAAAAAGGAAATCCAAAAGATTTCCTAATATACTGATATAATAAAATTTTCTTAGTTTTTATTCCTTGAAATTCTGGCGTGGTCTGATCACCGAACTTTCTTTCTCCTCTTCAGGCTGGAATGGTTTTCTTTCTGGAACCAAAGGTTTGTGCGCCTGCTCCAAGTCATAAAGCTTGGCTTTCAACTCTTTCTTTTCCAATTCGATTTTTGAAATTTGACTTTCGTAATTTTTGTTCACCAAAGAAGTTGTTCCCCAAGTGATTAAAAAAAGGACAAGTCCTATCAATAGGAGGGTCACAACAGTTCCGGGGGTCAAATCTTCCAAACCAAACAAACCCTTCAGGGTATCAAAGGATAGAAAAAAAACAAGAGATATTGCGAAAAAGAGCGCAACCAGGAGTTGAAGAATGCTATTGAATTTTTTCATGGTAATTTAGATTTTAAGAATTAATACCCGAATATACTAAACAGACTGCATTGTGGAAAGTTTCTTATAAAGTCCTTCTTCCATCATCAGTTCAAGATGTTTGCCCCTTTGGACTATTTCCCCTTGGTGGATCACCAAAATCTCGTCGGCATGTTGTATGGTGCTCAATCGGTGGGCAATGACCAGAGTGGTTCTATTGGCCATCAATTTGGTCAGGGCTTCCTGTACCAATTTTTCGGATTCTGAATCCAACGCTGAAGTTGCTTCGTCCAGGATCAGGATTGGGGGGTTTTTCAAAACCGCCCTTGCAATACTTAACCGCTGTCTTTGTCCACCTGAAAGTTTTGAACCCCTTTCACCGATGAAAGTCTGGTAACCATTTTCCATCTGAACGATGAATTCATGCGCATTGGCGATTTTGGCGGCTTCAATAACTTTTTCTTCAGAAACCCCCTCCAAGCCAAAAGCGATATTGTCAAAAACGGTATCGTTGAATAAAATGGATTCTTGGGTAACTACGCCCATGAGCTGTCGTAAATGCGAAAGCTCAATCTCCCGCAGGTCCACTCCATCCAGAGTCACTTTCCCAGATGTTGGATCATAAAACCTTGGCAAAAGATCGGAAATGGTTGACTTCCCGCCTCCTGAAGTCCCCACGAGCGCAATGGTTTTTCCTTTTTCCAGTCTAAAATCGATATTCTTGAGAACCTCGTCTTTTTCATATCGAAAGCTGACCTGATTGAATTCGATGGCATTTTTGAATTCTTTGGTCAAAATCGGATTGGACTTGTTTTGAATTTCACTTTCAGTATCAATGATCTTAAAAATCCTATCCGCAGAAGCCAAGCCCCGCTGAATGCTGCTCGCTGCCCTTGAGATTTCTTTCGCAGGATTGAGTACTTGGGTGAAAATGATGATGTAGGTAATAAAATCACTGGCGCTCAGATCTGAGTTGTTGTTCAAAACCAAATTCCCGCCATAAACCAAGATTCCTGCGACAACCGATACGCCGAGGAATTGAGAAATGGGGGAGGCCAATTCGTTTTTCCTGGCCATCGAAATATTCACGTCGGAATAAAAATCGGTCTCTTTGTCAAATTTGTCCACGATAAATTTCCGTGCCCCAAAGGCTTTGATCACACGCATTCCCCCAATGGTTTCGTCAAGGATATTGACGATCCTTCCCAAAGATTCCTGGCTTTGGACAGCAGTCTTTTTCAAGCGCTTGGTGATCCCTCCGATGATGGCCCCCGAAATGGGGATGATCAGGATGGTGAAAAGTGTCAGTTTGGGTGACATGAAAAACAAAACTGAAAAATAGAGAATAATGGTGACAGGCTCCCTGAAAACCACCCTGAGGGATTGCACAATGCTGTTTTCCACCTCCTGGATGTCATTGGTCATCTTGGATATGAGATCACCCTTTCTCTCATTCGAGAAATACCCAATGTGCATCTGGCTGACTTGGTCAAAAATGTTCAGTCTCATTTTTTTGATGACCTCCGCTCTTACTTTTGCCAAAACCAAACCAGATAGGTAGGTAAAAAGGTTGGCGAGAAATACGGAAATCACAATGATGATGCAGACATAAACCAAAGTCCCGAATTTCCCGAAATCGGTGGCAATCTGCACAAAGTAGTAATTGAAGAGATCCAGCATGTAGCCGATGGAGAGGGCGAAATCTGGTTTTTCCAGATATTTGTCCATCGTCACCGGTCCGGACTGTTCAAAGATCACATCGAAAAGTGGTTTGAGCAGGGTGAAGTTCAGCAAGCCAAAAATGATGGCAAGAAGCGTGTAGACAATGTAAACAGGGAAAAATCTTCCGTATGGTTTGGCGTATGCCAAAATCCTAAGATAGGTCTTCATGTGGGGTCTTTGGAATAATCCGGCAAGTTAAACATTTTTTATAGTTTGTTCTTTTGCTCAATAATTGAAATCCTGTCTTGAAATATTCATTCTTAAAGACAATTGGCTGACATTGGATATCCTAGCGGCATCCAAATTTTGTGCGGTTTGCCTCCTGTATGAATGACTCAAGTCCACAAAAACATTCTGTTTGACCATATAACTGGCGTTTAGCGTTCCCATCATGATTTTGTTTTCGATTCCCTGGCCGATGACATTTCCGAATAAACCAATACCTGTATTGGTGACCAACCTGTTTTTGAGAACATTTCCCCCAAAATTCGTCTCATTATTTGGATCCGTCCCAAAAAATTGATAGATGCCGGTGGCATTCAGGTACAACCTTGGAATGGGTTGATATCTCAGGATGGCAATCGCCTCCCTAAAATTAGCACCCAAGGGATGCGTCAGCGGAGTCCTATAATTGGTAAAGGACTGGTGCTCAAATTTTTCTTGATAGGTGTAGGGTCTTGCCTGGTTGTATTCGAGTTGCAGGTCAAGATTGTGGATTTTAAAAGCATCGATGTACTTGAAGCCTGCTTGAATGCTGTGTTTGTTTCGAAGGGAATTTTTTCCGTCAATGCCGAAAAATTCACCGAACACAAATTCATCCAAGGCAAATTGGCCATACAGCTGCATGCCGGGAGAAAAATTCCACTTGGAGTCAAATCCAAGCATGACCTTATCTGGCGTCCCCAACTGATGCTCAATCCATCGATAAAAAATGACCGGGTTCAAGTAATTCCAGTCAAATTCATTGGCCATGACGGACTCAAATATCCCGATGTTGAGTTTCTTGCCGAGATTGATTCCCAATCGGTGATGCGAAAACCATTTTTGGGGATATCTGCCATCCGTTGGCCTTCCTCTGTTGTAGCGCACATCTGCGGTCATTTGGGAAAAGACATTCGTAAAATTGAATTTCCAGATTTTGGTGTTCAGTTTCAAAAATAGGTAAGGGTTTGAAAAATCCGAAAGGATCATCGAGCGATAGCCTTCACCGACAAAATTCCGGTCATGGCCCAATTGAGCTTCTATATGTTTGGTGATGTTAAAGCTGATATGTCCCCTAGCGGAAAAATATCCAAAACCTTGGGCGCCATATTCTTTCCAAAAACCTTCGCCGGGCACCGCTCCATTGTTTCTGGCGTATTGGCCGACCCAAGATGGGTGAAGGGTCTGGGTAGTGGTGAGATAGGTGTAAAAAGCTACTTTGTTGTCTACGGATCCACGAAGTTCTATTCCCCTGGTATTCCTAAACCTAGCATCCTCAAAACCCTGTTCGATGCCGCCGGATAGATAAAGGACTGGGTTGACATGAATGTCAAAGATTGAGTCTTTGTAATGGAAAAAATCAGCTGGTTTTCTGTAGAAGGTTTTTAGGATCGGGGTTTTTGAATCTTCGGGCTCATCGTTCAAAAACTCCCAATTGTCATTTCCCAAATAGGAAAGATTTTGTCTGTCCGATCTCGATGTCAATTTTGAGGAAGTACTGAGTGAATCCAAAAACGCTGCGATTTGGTCCCTCCGATACGGTTTGAACCCTGTATGAAAACTTGGATTCATCGTCCCCTGCCGAATTTCGTACCGCTCTATCAAGTGGTAATAATCCCTGTCAAAGGGAGCATAGGCGCCTTGTGCAAAAGATTGTACTTCAAAAAGCAAGAACAGAGCGAAAGCGAGAAGTAGATTTTTTTTCATATGATGTCCAGCAAGAATGTTGTAAAGCTAAAAAAAGTAACGGGATTTGGAAGAAACTTCCATTTGTCAGTATTTGACCGACGATTAAAGAATTTAGGGGTAGACAAAAGATCCATTGGGTTATTAAAAATCGGGAATGTTTTAATTGTGTTTCGGAAGAATTTTTTGACGGGAAAGTTATTGTCCTTTATTTTGGCATGAGGATAGAAAAGAAATTATAAAAGTGAAGATTGTAGCCTTGATAAAGAATTTGGCTGAGATTGAAGGAGAATGAACTTGAATTTTGTATCCGAATCGCTTTTATCGTCCTTAAAAAAGAGGAGGATTGGCACTTGATTTTGGTCCGTATTTTTTATTGAAAAGCTCTTTTTCCACCCGAGGTTAAATTTGATGAAACAATAAACTTAAAATTATTACCAGCAGAGGTTTGGATGCTTTTCAAAAAAAAGATAACTTTGTGCCTCATTTGGAAAAAGCGATCAAAAGATAAATAGCAATACAATGAAAAAAGACATTCATCCTAACTACAGAGAAGTGGTTTTTTATGACACTTCCAGTGAATATAAGTTTATCACTAAATCTACCATCGAAACGACTGAAAAAATCGAGATGGAAGATGGTAAAGAATATCCACTTTACAAAATAGAGGTTAGCTCTAACTCTCACCCTTTCTATACTGGCAAGAAAATGTTGTTGGATACTGCAGGTAGAGTTGAGAAGTTCAACAGAAGATACGCAAAAAAGGAGTAGTCAAAATTTACTTCTTAAAGTTAAGTCTCCCGAAAAGTTGTTTTCCGGGAGACTTTTTTATTTTTGTGCCATGGACAATCTGATTCTGTTTGATGACCCCGCGATCAGGGGTTCTCTTTTGCCCTTTACTTTTACCAGACCCATCGCTGATATCAGGGTTGGGATTATGAAAATCAGTGAGAAATGGGGGATGTATTCCGGTTTGACGCCGGGTTTTCATACCCAAAAATACCTCAGCAAGAAATTTCAGTTTGAAAACAAACCCGCACTTCTGGTCAACGGAGCAGTTTGCCCCGATGCCGATTTGTGGAAAACGATCCAAACGCTTAAGCCAAATCAGTCACTTTGGTACAACCAGACACTTTTGGCAATTTTTTCCGATAATCCAATCGATTTTCACACGGATGATTCCAAGGAAACGGAATTGATCATGATGACCGGTTCGATCACGATCATCCAAAAAAGCTGGAACATCTTTCAATTCAATGGCAGTGAAATCAGGAAGGATTTTGACCTCATCACCAAAGGAAGAGCATCAGAACCCATTATGGATCCACACACCATTGTCTATAACGCCAGTCAAATCTTCATAGAAAAAGGAGCCAATATAAAGGCAGCGGTGCTCAACGCTGAGGCTGGACCGATTTATATCGGAAAGAACACCGAAATCCAAGAAGGAGCCATCATCCGAGGCCCTTTTGCGCTTTGTGAGGGGTCAACGGTGAATATGGGGGCAAAAATGAGAGGGGATACTACTGTGGGGCCCCATTCCAAGATTGGTGGGGAAGTTTCCAATTCTGTCCTTTTTGGGTATAGCAACAAAGGTCATGATGGCTTTATGGGGAATTCTGTGTTGGGCGAATGGTGCAATCTCGGAGCAGATACCAACACCTCCAATCTCAAGAACAATTATGCCGCGGTAAAACTTTGGGATTATACCCGGGGAGGTTTTTCAAATACCGGACTTCAATTTTGTGGATTGATGATGGGCGATCATTCCAAGTGTGGGATCAACACGATGTTCAACACCGGAACGGTCACAGGCGTAGGCGCTAATGTTTTTGGCGATGGATATCCAAGGAATTTCATCCCTTCCTTTTCCTGGGGAGGTGCCTCGGGTTTTACCACATTCCAATTGAAAAAATTTGATGAGGTAGCTACCGCCGTGATGAAGAGAAGAGGCCTGGCCTACGATGAGACAGAAAAAGAAATCCTTCAAAAAGTTTTTGAATTGACCAAGCATTACCGTATTTGGGACAAAGAAGTACAATAGAAAGTTATGTTATTTTCATCCATTCCCGGCCTGGAAGAAACCAAGGAAAAAATCATCCAAGCAGTCAAAGACAACCATCTAGCACATGCCCTTTTGTTCCATGGTCAGGAAGGTTCTCCCAACCTGAAAATGGCTTTGGCACTTTCAACATACCTGCATTGTGCACAGCCAGGAGAAAATGATGCTTGTGGAATCTGTCCAGCTTGCCAAAAAATGGCGAAACTGATTCATCCAGACATGAATTTTGTCTTCCCCATGCCCGGCGAGGGAAAAGAAAGTGGGGAAGAGGACAAAGAAAAGGAGAAGAAAACCGATTTTGTGGGTTCTTTTAGGAAATTCGCCTTGGAAAGTCCCTATGGAAACGTGTCGGATTGGATTCACCACAACGACATCGAAAAAAAGCAGCTCAATATCTCAAAGGGAGCCGCACGTCAGATCATCAAAACAATTTCCTTGAAATCCTTTGAGGGCGGATATAAAATCATGTTGATCTGGGCACCGGAATATCTCCACCCTTCCGCTGCCAATTCATTGCTCAAAGTGTTGGAAGAACCACCGCAGAAAACCTTGTTTTTGTTGGTGACCACACAGCCTGAGCAATTGTTGACCACCATCCTGTCTCGAACCCAAAAAATAATGGTGCGGGGATTCAGTGATGATGAAGTCAGGGACCATCTGTTGACTGAAGGTCTTTGTTCCAAGGAAGGTGCCGACCAAGTCACGCAGTTGGCTGATGGGAATATGAGGGAAGCCTACCGCCTTGTGGATGAAGTGCGGGATGAAAACACTTCATTTGTGCGGGATTGGTTCAGGCTTTGTTTTTCATTGAAAATAAACGAGATTTTCAAGCACGCCGAAATATTTTCCGCTTCAGATAAAGAATCCCAAAAGGCTTATTTGTTAAGTGGGCTCAATGTGATCCGGGAAGTCTTGCTGAAAAAAGCCCAATTGGACAGTTTGATGCGTAGTGCTTCAGAAGACAGGGATTTTATAGAAAAATTGGGGGTGAATGTATTGGATGAAATCAAGATGTCCAAAATATATGAGGCCTTGAACGAAGCACATTACCATTTGGAAAGGAATGCAAATGCAAAGATACTGTTTGCTGAATTGTCCTTCAGACTGTATAATATTATGAAAATCAAATCAGGTTCCTGATGGAAAAAAGAACAATAGGAAGAAGAGAACGAATTTCCTTTCCCGATTGGGGGCTTAAGATGGTGACGGGAAAAGTAGATACTGGAGCATACACCAGCTCCATCCATTGTGAATATGCGGAAGAAAAAACCATTGATGGCAAAAAGATCCTTTTCTTTAAGGTCCTTTCTCCGAATGACAAAAAGTACAATGGTCAACTTCTCCAAACGGAAGACTATACGCAAAAGAAGGTGAAGAATTCCTTCGGGCAGTCTGAAATTAGGTACAAAGTGTCCACGAAGGTCGTCATGTTTGGAGAGGAATTTGAAGCTGAATTCACCCTCACGGATCGGTCAAAAATGAGGAATGCCATACTCCTCGGTAGAAAATTATTTTACGGAAGATTTTTAGTAGACGTACAACAAGTCAATTTGTCCAAAAAATCACAGAAATGAGAATAGCTATATTGTCCATGAATTCCCACCTGTATTCAACCAAAAGGTTGATCGAAGCGATTCATGCCGCAGGTCATGAATCATTGATCGTAAACCATGCACTTTGTGACATCATCATTGAGCAGGAAGGCCCTTCAATTATTTATAAAGGTGAGAAATTGCTGGGTGTAGATGCGATTATCCCGAGGATTGGCGCTTCCGTTACCTTTTATGGTACCGCAGTGGTTAGGCAGTTTGAGTTGATGGGGGTGTTTTCGGCCGTGGAATCCCAGGCTATCGTCAGAAGTAGAGATAAACTCAGGAGTCTTCAGATCCTTTCCAAAGAAGGATTAGGCATGCCAAAGACTGCTTTCACCAATTTTTCCAAAGGCGGAGAAAAAACGCTGATTGAACATGTCGGTGGCGCTCCATTGATCATCAAACTTCTGGAAGGAACTCAGGGACTGGGAGTGGTTTTGGCAGAAACCAAAAAAGCCGGGCAATCAGTAATCGAAGCCTTTCATGGTTTAAAAGCCAGAATTATCGTTCAGGAATTTATCAAGGAAGCCAAAGGTGCCGACATCAGGGCCTTTGTGGTCAATGGAAAAGTAGTAGGCGCCATGAAAAGACAAGGGGCTGAAGGTGAATTCCGATCCAATCTTCACCGTGGCGGAAAAGCGACGGTAATCAAACTTTCAAGATTAGAGAAAAAAGCAGCGCTTGATGCGGCCAAAGTCCTAGGGCTCGATATTGCCGGCGTGGACATGTTACAATCCGCCAGAGGTCCTTTGATCCTAGAAGTCAACAGTTCGCCTGGACTGGAAGGCATTGAGAAGGCTACTGGGATTGATGTCGCCGGAGAAATCATCAAATTCATAGAGGATTCGGTTCTTAGAAAAACCGTCAAAAGAAAAATCAAAGAATAATGCAACCTATCAAAATAGGAACAAGAGGAAGTAAATTGGCCCTTTGGCAAGCCTATCATGTGGCAAATTTGCTCAAAGCAAAAGGATTGGCCTCAGAAATCATCACTATCGACACCAAGGGGGACCAAATCCTTGACGTTTCCATTGCCAAAATCGGAAGCAAGGGGGTTTTTACCGAAGAGCTTGAGGTTCAATTGGCCTCAGGTGATATCGACATTGCGGTGCACAGCGCCAAGGACATGCAATCCTCCCTTCCTGAGGAATTTGAGTTGATTGCTTTTACCGAAAGGGAGAAAGTCAATGATATTATCCTCAGCCACAGAGAAGGGATTGATTATAAAAACCCAAGTATCCCTTTGGTTCTGGGGACCTCTTCCACAAGGAGAGTTGCCACCCTCAAGCATTATTATCCCCATATCCAAACGGTGGAGGTAAGGGGAAATCTTCAGACGCGGATAGCAAAGATGGAAGCAGGACTATGCGATGGTCTTTTGCTGGCGTATGCTGGTGCGCACCGCATGGGTTTTGATCCCCTAATCCGACATGAGCTTTCCTTGGATGAATTTACTCCCGCCGTTGGTCAGGGCAGTGTCGGGATCGAGGCGGCTGTGAATCTTGATCCAAAAATCAGGGCGGAGATAATCGCTGCAACGCATCATGCGGAAACAGGATATCGATTGGTCGCCGAGAGGAGTTATTTGAAGGTGTTGGAAGGCGGCTGCAGTATTCCTGTATTTGCTTTGGCAGTTGTTGAGAATGGAGTCCTGAGACTTAGAGGTGGAATTGTGAGCTTGGATGGGACCGAAAGGATCATCCATGAAGTGGAGGGGGAAAACAATCAAGCCGAGGAGTTGGGGAAACTCTTGGCAGAAAAAGTACTCCAATCCGGAGGTGAAAGAATTTTGAAGGAGATCAAAACCACTTTGAAAAAATGAAAAGGAAATTGAATTTGACTTTTGCTTTGGGCCTTCTGGGCCTTTTGCTTTTTGGTTGTGCCTCAGAAAAGGACTATTTGGTCAAAATAGAGACGAGACATGGAGACATGTATGCGGTATTTTTTGACGAAACGCCATTACACAAACAAAGTTTCATCGACTTGGCAGCAGCGGGAAGATTTGACTCTACGGAATTTCACCGCGTGATCCAATCCTTTATGCTTCAGGGAGGAGATGTTTTTGGGAAAGAGAAATTGCCGGCGAACGAATGGCCCACGATTCCTGCGGAAATCAAGCCTGGATTGTTTCACAGCAAAGGGATGATCGCAGCCGCAAGGCAGGGTGACAATATTAATCCAGAGCGCAAATCCAACGGGTCACAATTCTACATTATTCAGGGAAAAGTGTACGAGAAGGCAGAGTTGGTAACAGATATGAAATTGCTTCAGGATGCTTTCAATAAATACATCCAATTGGAAAGCCAGTTGGATTTGAAAAGTGAGTATATCAGGCTTTATGAATTAAGGGAGTTCGAGGCCTTGAATCAACTGATGCTCGGAAAGAAAGATGACCTGGAAGCTTTCTATAGCATTTCACTGGAAAAACCGCTTACCGCCGAGCAAATCAAAGCCTATACTACAATAGGTGGTACTCCACACTTGGATGGTGAGTACACTGTATTTGGGAAAGTGATCAAGGGCATTGATGTGATTGATAAAATAGCAGCGGAAAGAACGGGAGACCGGGACAAGCCCATCAATCCTGTCTATATGAAAGTGAGTGTTGAAAAGATGTCCAAAGTCAAAATCACCAAAGAATTCGGCAATGAATACAAATAGTTTTAACGTTTGATTTCGATTATTTCAGAATTGTTGGTTGAATCCGCATGTTAGTACTCAAAAAAAAACGTGTTTTAAAGATCTTGGCGTGTATTATTCGCCTGAACAAACTTTGAAAAGTTATATGTATGGAGTTGCTATTTTAGCAAAACCACTTAAATTAGCCAATTCTTAAAATTTTAAATTTCTTATAAAATCAACAAATCGGTAAAGTATGGCAGTAAGTTCAAATACTGAAGGTAGGGGCCAGTGGGGCTCAAGCTTAGGTTTTATTATGGCAGCAGCTGGTTCGGCTGTTGGATTGGGTAATATTTGGAGGTTTCCTTACTTGACCGGAGAAAACGGTGGTGGAGCCTTCGTTTTTGTTTATGCCCTTTGTGTGTTGTTGATTGGACTGCCACTATTGCTTAATGAAATCGCTCTGGGAAGAATCTCGAGAAAAAATCCCGTAGGTGCCATCAGGGCAACAGGAGGAAATCGATTTTGGCAACTTGCCGGAGTACTTTGTATTTTGGTTTGTTTCTGTGTTTTGAGTTATTATTCAGTCATTGCAGGCTGGACGATTGGTTATATTTTCACGGAATTGATCAATATCCCTATTGATTTCGAGGATTTTCAACAAACACCAATGTATGTCATTCCCCTATGTCTTTTATTTATCTTGATGACCATCGGGGTGGTATTGGGAGGTATTTCTGGAGGGATTGAAAAAGCAGCTAAATTTTTGATGCCTGTTTTGTTCATCATCATTATTTTCATAGCAGGAAGAGCGGTTACGCTTGAAGGTGCTAGTGCAGGTATTGAATATTATTTATACCCTGACTTTTCCAAAATCAATGCAAAAGTAATTTTACAAGCTTTAGGTCAGGCTTTTTTCTCGATGTCTGTCGGTTGGGGTTTGATGATCACATTCGGTTCTTATCTACCCAAAAGCGGCAATATCGTAGCCTCTTCCGGTTGGATAGCAGGGATGGATACCTCAGTTGCCTTGTTGGGCGGCTTGATGGTTTTCCCCGCCTTGTTTGCCTTGCTGCCAGGGAAAGATCCTGCTGGTGGACCGGCTTTGGTTTTTGAAGTCCTTCCATTGGTATTTGATGCCATGCCTGGTGGTAACCTCATTGGTGCGCTATTCTTTGTTTTGTTGTTGGTGGCAGCATTGACTTCAAGTATTTCCATGTTGGAGGTACCGGTATCCTTCCTGATTGATGAGAAAAAATGGAGTAGGAAAAAGGCAGCTTGGACCATCGGTTTGGGTGCGTTTGCGCTTTCTATACCGTCTGCACTTTCTTCGATTGAGGGAAATTATTTTCAGGATCTCGAGATGACATTTTTGGGGGATCCCCAAAAAGGCTTCTTTAGTATAATGGATTTTGTGTTTGGGACATTTGCAGTTGTTGTGATTTGTTTGATGCTGGCCTTATATACGGGTTGGGCCAAGAAAATCGGGGATTTTGCAGATGAATTGAGCCTTGGATCACCTGTATTTAAAGGGGCTTTGAGGACCACATGGATATTCTTTATTAAATGGGTTTGCCCTATCGTTATTGCCCTTGTTTTGATGGATTTGCTGGGTGTATTTGGAAAACCACAAGAAGGAGGATGATCAAATCAATTGTTTGAGTTATATGTAAATAAAAAAAGAGACGATTTATCGTCTCTTTTTTTATTTACATATAAAAATATGCTTTTTAAATATAAAATTTAGATATTCGTACATTCAAATGCGTTTTAAAGGGAGATCTAATGAAAATACTGGTTGTCGACGATGATGCTATCAATAGATTGATACTTCAAAAGTTGTTTGAGAAAGATAACAATATGGTTTTCACCGCTAAAAACGGACTTGAAGCCATGGAGATATTGTTGCGTGTGCCAGGGTTTAAGCTTGTCATAACCGATATCATGATGCCAGAGATGGATGGCATTCAGCTTTTGGCTGAAATCAAATTGAATAAATCCGTCAGCAACATCCCGATTATTGGGTTTACGGCAGGGGACATTGATTATTTCAGGAAATCGAGCTTAATTTCATTTGATCGGCTTTTACCCAAACCGATGGATTTTCATGAATTATTTGACATTGCAAAAGGGTTTTTAAATAAATCACTAAATTAAAGCCCTCATAGCCAAACGAAATTATATTTTCCGTCGTTTGGTTAGTGTGTTATTGTCTTGCCAAAATGGGGAGATTTACTTTTCTAAATGGGAAAAAAATCAGGTTTGTGAAAAAATATTTTCTAGTAGTTTCGTTTTTGGGCATGATGGGATCCGCAATGGCTCAGGATTTTTCAATTGGTCCCAAAGTGGGAGTTTCCCAAGGGAATATTGCCGTGAATGGGGAAGGATATTCATCAGGAGACAGTAAACTTGGATATCACGTTGGAGCTTTTGTCAGGATGGGTGGCAGTTCGTTCTTTATCCAACCTGAATTTCTCTACACCAACACAGGGGGGCAAATAATTCAAAAAAATGACGCTGGAGAAGAGCGCAATATTGATGCGAGTTTCAATAGATTGGATATCCCCATGATGCTGGGATTTAAGGTCGCGAATTTTTTCAGGTTGCAAGCAGGCCCCATTGCAAGTATTTTATTGGATTACAAAATAGAGGACGCCGTTCAGGTGGCTCAGGATGTGGATTATAGAAATGCAACCATTGGATATCAAGCTGGGGTAGGCTTGGATATTGGCAATTTGATACTGGATTTGAAATACGAGAGTTCCTTGGGTAAAAACTCCAAGAGCGTAGCAGGTTTTGAAACCGACCAAAGGCAAAACCAAATTGTTTTGTCCGCTGGTTTTAGGCTTTTCTAAAAAAGTTAAAACATAAAAAAAACCAGACCTGGGAAATTAAAGGTCTGGTTTTTTTATGGTGTTGATTTTTACTTCACTTCAAATAGGCTTTCCTCGGAGCCTCCATAATTCGAAATATTCAGTGTGTATTTACCTTTTGGAATCAATTCTTTGTCAAGTTTCAAATCCCACTCGGTCTTGTTGATTCCTTTTATGGCCGATTGGCTCCAAGACTTAACGGTTTCCTGTTTGTCATTTTTGATCACAAATTGGACAGTTCCTGCATTTTTTACATAATACAGAATGCCTTGTACAGGTTTGGGGCCTGAATAACCTGGATTTGACCATCTCGGATTCAACCGGATTTCAGGGATCTCCAAGGAGAGAATTTCCTTTGTGTTTTTCCCGATTTTATGGAAATGTGAAAGGTCCATCACATAAACGCTTCTTCCGTGAGTAGCCACCACCAGATGATTTTCTTTCTCCTGAATGACCATGTCATAAATGGAAACGTTTGGCATAGTTCCTTGAACCAAAGAGAAATTTACGCCACCATCCAAGGAAATATAAAGGCCATGGTCGGTACCCAAATAGAGGA
Organism: Rhodonellum psychrophilum GCM71 = DSM 17998; assembly: GCF_000381545.1. Classification (GTDB taxonomy): domain Bacteria; phylum Bacteroidota; class Bacteroidia; order Cytophagales; family Cyclobacteriaceae; genus Rhodonellum; species Rhodonellum psychrophilum. The sequence goes on from NZ_KB906676.1 coordinate 274,598, forward strand.
TGTTTGGGTCCTTAAGATCCTCCTTGATGATATTGGCACCTTCTGCAGGCAAGCTTGCGGAGATGGACGTCCATGTTTTTCCATAATCCCTACTCTGATATACAAAGGCAGTGAACTCATCAAACCTGTATCCTGTCAAAGTCACATAAACCAAACCCTCTTCATGCGAGGATGGCGTCACACTGCTCACCCAACGATTTTGAGGCAATCCTTTTGCAATATCGGTCCAAGTAATTCCATGGTCTTTGGTGATCCACAGATTGCCATCGTCTGAGCCAGCGTACATTACCCCATACTGTAATGGCGATTCTTCCAAGACAGTGAGTGTAGCAAAGGGGACATTACCGCTTTTCTGGTTTTTGGTCAGGTCAGGTGAAATGGTTTCCCAAGTGTCTCCACGGTCAAGGCTTCTGTACACGTACTGCGAGCCCATATACAAGATGTCCTGATTGTGCTTGCTCAGCGTTGCGGGCGTTCTCCAATTCCATCGATTTGGTTTGTTTCCGATGTCATGTGATGGGGTTACTGATTTACGTTCATTGGTAGAAGTATTGATTCTGAAATAATTACCAAATTGAAAACCCGTGTAAACGATATCATTTGTCCTGGTATCCACGGCTACCACCATTCCATCTCCGCCCATTAGGGATTTCCATGGAACTTCAGGCTTATCTGTCGATTTCCCGTACCAAACGCCATTGTCCTGCATGCCCCCATAAATGTTGTATGGACTGGCTTCATCCACCATCACAGAATAAAACTGGCTGATGGTCAACTGTTTGTTGAGATGGTCCCATCTTGCACCTCCTCCAAAAGTACTGTAAAGACCGCCATCTGTTCCCAGAAGGATATGCTTTGCATCTTTTGGATTGATCCACATGGACTGATGATCGGAATGCACGTTCCCAATCGAATCCGTATTGGCAAATGATTGGCCCCCATCCCTTGATACAAGCAATGGTACACCCAAAATAAACAATTCATTTTCATCCTCAGTACTTACTCGGACTTCTCCAAAATAGTAGCCATACGAATTGTACACACGGTCCAGCCCAGGTTGGTTGACTTTTTTCCAAGAGATACCAGAATCTTCAGACCGATAAACCTCAGCCCCGATCACTGAGCTGCTCAACAATATTGAGTTGGCATCCTTTAGCTCACCATTATAGTTTGCGATCTGCGCCGGGGTTATTTTGCCCTGGCGCACCAGTCTTTTTATTTCCGATGCATTATACTTTGTCGCGAATCGGTTGCTTCGCAAAAATTTATTCAGTTTTTCATCCTCAAGGTTCTCTATTTCCGAATTTGAAATCGTCAAAAAGCTCTCCAAGGTGAGGTCGTCCGTTTTTTCGGCGGGGGCTCTTGGTCCTTCCTGACTCTCTTTGGCTTTTTGATAATCGTGCAAAGCATACACTATTTTTGGGTTGGAAAGGCTGAAATCAAAACCGATTCTACCCACGAATTCATCCTGGGGGAATCCGTCCACCGCTTTTTTCCAAGTGTCTCCACCATCTACCGAACGCCAGATGGCAGACCCTTTTCCATTGCCTATAAAATCATGGGAGTGGCGCATGCGTTCCCATGAGGAAGCCAACATGACGTCGGGATTCGAAGGATCAATTTTGATATCAATGATCCCGGTATTGTCGTCGATGGACAATGTTTTTTTCCAGGATTTTCCGCCATCGGTGGTTTTGTAAAGTCCTCTTTCGTCGTTTTTGGAATACAATGAGCCCATGGATCCGACCCAAACGATATCCGGATTACTGGGATGGATCTGGATTTGTCCAATATGCTGGGAAAAGGGAAGGCCCATAAATTCCCAATTTTTGCCGGCATCTGTGGATTTATACACCCCAGAACCTGCATAGGTGGATCTGCTGGAATTGTTTTCTCCCGTCCCCACCCATAGAATACTGTTGTCGGAAGGCGAAAGCGCCATGTCACCGATGCCAAGCGCACCTTGATGGTCAAAAATAGGAAGGAAGGATTGACCGTTGTCTTCCGTTTTCCAAACTCCACCCGAGGCGGCGGCGATATAGTAGGTTTTAAAATCCTGACTGACCTCAATGTCCACGATTCTACCACTGGTATTGGTAGGTCCCACATTTCTTACTGGGAATTGGGAGAAAGGTGTTTCCAGATTTAATTCTTGATGTTTTTTGACGGCTTCCTGAAGTGCCTTGGAGGTGGATGGTTTGATCTGTTGGGCATTTAGGGTGGGAATGCCCATGCCAAATCCCATGCAGATGAACCATGCCCCTAATCGGCGTAGATTTGTATTCATATTTCTTGGTTTATTTTGAGATGAATATAAATAAAACCAGAATGATTTCGTTTGAAATTTAGATAAAATGAGCTAAATGAGGATGGTAGGGGAAAGGGCGTTATAAAGGTAGGGTTATCAGATCCTCCAAAAACTGTCTTGTTTTGCGCGATCTCATTTCAATTTTCTATATTTGTTTAAATTATCTACCAATCCCATGGGCAAGTTTTTAAAATACTCCAAGAACTTTTATTTTGTTTTTACGCTACTGTTCATATTGTGGATGCTATTTATTGATTCCAATGACTTTGTCAGTCAGTTTAGATTGGGGTCAAAATTGAGCGAGTTGAAAAAGCAGAAAGAATTCTACCAAGATAAAAAGGAAGTCATCAAAGCGGACAGAGAGGAGCTGATGAGTAACAATGATCTTTTGGAGAAATTTGCACGAGAAAGGTATTTGATGAAAAGGAAAACCGAAGATTTGTATGTCATTGTCAAAGAATAAAGGATTTTTAAATATTGTATTTGTAGGAATGTTTTTTTTGTTTGGGATCAGTGAAGGATTCTCTCAAAGAGAATATGACCCAGAAATGAAGCCTCCGATAAAGGACAGGTTGTACTATGGCGGAAATTTTGCCGCACAATTCGGGACCATTACCTTTATTGATGTTTCTCCACTGGTGGGAATAATGCTCACTGAAAAATTCTCAGGAGGGGTGGGCATGACCTACCAATACTTCAATAATAAAAGATTTCCAGGGGGGGATAGTAATCTTTATGGTGGAAGGACTTTTTTGAGATACAATGTTTTTCCCAATATTTTTGCCCATACGGAATATGAAGCCCTGAATTTTGATCTTTACAATAATAGGACGGAGGTTTTTGAAAGGCAGTGGGTCCCTTCTTTATTTGTAGGGGCGGGATATTTTGCCCCTTTTGGGAATAGAGGTGGTGCAAATTTCACCTTCCTCTACAATCTTCTTTACGATAACCAAAGATCTCCATACAATGAACCTTATGTCATAAGGGTGGGTTTTGTGTTGTAATTTCCCCTTTATTTGTAATCATGAAAACCCTTGTCGATAAAATTTTCAAATCTCATCAGGAATGTTCAAAATGTCCATCTCCCAAATTGATTCATGATTTTTTCGAGGAACTTCTGGGAGTGCTTTTCCCAGAATATGCTGTGGAAATTTTGCATGAAAAAACGCAAATTGAGTCCAGATTGGAGGACCTTAAAGACAGATTTTCAACTATCTTGACCAATAACCCTCATCTTCACAGAGGAGAGGGACAAAAATTGGCAGAAACCTTTTTTTACGATCTTGGTCAGGTTTATGATTTGATCCATCAGGATGTGGATGCGATGTTTGCAGGAGATCCGGCGGCAAAATCACGCACTGAAATACTCAGGAGTTACCCGGGCTTTTATTCCATAGCAGCTTACAGAATAGCCAATCTCCTTTTCAAAGCCGGAATCTTCATGATCCCAAGAATGATCACGGAATTTGCCCATGGCAGGACGGGCATTGACATTCATCCTGGTGCCAATATAGGAAACCACTTTTGTATCGATCATGGGACGGGTGTGGTGATCGGGGAAACTACGCGCATTGGCAATCACGTTAAAATTTACCAAGGTGTCACCCTTGGAGCGCTCAGTGTAAACAAAGAAGATGCTGATAAAAAAAGACATCCCACGATAGAAGATAATGTTGTGATCTATGCAGGGGCTACCATTCTTGGGGGGGAAACCATTATTGGAAAAGGATCTGTTGTGGGTGGAAATGTATGGCTGACCAAGAGCATTCCCCCAAACAGCAAGATCTATTACCAAACCAAAATGTATGTGGATGGAACGGATTCAACGGATATGTACATTTTAAAAACCGGAAATGAAATTATTTGAACTCATAGGCAACACGCCATTGGTGGAGTTGATCCAAATCCCAGTCAAGCCCAAAGTCTCTATTTTTTGCAAACTTGAAGGACAAAATCCAGCGGGCAGCGTAAAAGACCGTGCAGCCTACAACATGATCAGTAAAGCCCTTGAAAGAGGAGATGTGAAAAAAGGAGATCAGTTGGTTGAGGCAACCAGCGGAAACACAGGCATCGCTTTGGCTATGGTGGCAAATATATTGGGCGTGAAAATGACCTTGATCATGCCTGATAATTCTACCAAAGAGAGAGTGATTTCGATGGAGGCTTATGGTGCCAAGGTCATTCTGACCCCAGCAGCGAAAACCATTGAATATTCCCGGGAATTGGCCGAAGAGATGGCCGAAAATGAAGGGTATTTTATGCTTAACCAATTTTCCAACCCTGACAATTATCTGGCACATTATTCGACTACAGGGCCGGAAATATGGAAAGATACGGCAGGGAAAATCACACATTTTATTTCGGCGATGGGTACTACCGGTACCATTATGGGGGTCTCAAAATTCCTGAAAGAACAAAATCCCGATATCCAAATTGTGGGAACCCAGCCCACCAATGGGTCAAATATCCCAGGAATCAGAAGATGGTCGCCCGAGTTTTTGCCAAAGATTTTTGACCCGACAAGAGTGGATAGAATCGTAGACGTCAGTGAGCTCGAGGCTACCATGATGACCAGAAGAATGGCGAAAGAAGAAGGAATTCTTGCTGGTATGAGCAGTGGTGGAGCTTTGTTCGCTGCGCTAAAAATAGCAGAAGAGCTGGAGTCGGGCTTGATTGTATGTATTACCTGTGACAGGGGAGACCGATATTTGAGCTCCGATTTATTTGGATAAAAAAATAAACCCCAAAAAACCAAGCAGTCTTCTGGGGTTTGATTTTTTCAGGGACAACAAGATCCCCTAGAATTGAATGAAATTGGTGAGCAGTTGGAGACTGAGTTGTTTGTCACCACTTGCCTGGCTTTTTTGTCCTCGAAGAACCAGGGTATAAACTCTTTTTCCCTTGATTTCCACATCATTGGCACTTACCAATATTTCATTGGTAATTTTTGATTTGACGGTGATGTCCAGAATACCTTTTTCGAAATTCACAAAATCACTCGCGTTTAAGAAATCCGATGTATCTCCAAAAGGTCCTGCTGTTCCAGAAATCTCGACCTCAATATCCGCGGCATCGGGAGAAAGGTGGACAAATCTGATTTTTGCATTGTTTGCGGTGGGGGTTTCCCAATCATCCTCCAAAACCAATGTTTTCAGGTTGCTCGACAAATCAGAGATGAAAATGGAATAAGTTTTATCCGCTTCGAATGTGATTTCAGAATCCAATAAACTGTTTACTGCATTTGGGGGAGTGAACCTGAAATTCCTTTTTCCTAGAAAAAATGGTTGATAGGGTAATGTTTCATTGTAATTCAAGGGATTGTTGTTGATTTTTCTGCCATCAACGAAAATATCCAATCCAGGTGCATCTGGAGAACCATGGTAAAAGGATACATAAGCAGCGGGAGGAAGTGGATTGTCATCATCATCATTCAGGCAAGCGGTCAAGAGGGTGGAAATTCCCAATACAAAAAGCAAGGAAAAGAACTTCCAGGTTTTGGCGCGCATCATTTTTTGCAATGGCTTCATTGTTTGGTTGAATTTGGCGTGGATCATTTTTTTATGTAATAACCTTATGGTACCATAACGTATCAAAATGCATAAATGCTACAGCAGGAGATGCTGTTTAACCCGAAATATTCAATAGACTTTTTAGGGGTTCTGAAACTGCAAGAAAATCAGACTATTGGGAGACTAATTTCTGACAACATTAGGATGAAGTTAGAAAAAATAAACAATATATTGATTATCAGGTAGATACGTCCTTGGATTGAGTTCGTAGTGGATGTCAAGGGTTAAAAAATATTAATGTGTACGAACATAAGGTAGGGAATTCAATCTAAAAAAAAGCAGCCCTTGATATGGGCTGCTTCCTGCATTTATGATCATACTTTATTGGGTTCTGGATGTATCCAAGGGCTTCTATAAGGCCTTCGCAACAAAGCGGTTGCTTCCGGATCACCGGGAATTTCCATTTTCACGGGGTCATAGATCAGTGGCCTCCCCAGTTCCATGGAAATATTGGCGAGAATACAAGAAGCGGATGAAATATGACCTTCCAAGATATCTGCTACAGGCTTTTCTCCGGATTCCATGGACTGGATTAGGTTTTGAAATTGCCTTCTGGTCGCAGGAGCAGCTTGGAGTTCAATTCGGTCCTCTTTCAAATCTTCGGGATATTCTTCTTTTTCATACAGAGCATCCCAGTGGATCTTTTCCCCATCTCCGTAAGGCGTGAAATCTGCACGCATCGGACTTCCTGCCAGCATCCCTTTTTCGCCAAAAATCTTGAATGCCCAAGGATAGTCAGGATCTACAGGATTGCCCCAGCTTCTGTGTTGCCATACCACATTCATTTCATTGTATTCAAAAAGGGCGGTTTGGGTATCTGAAATATTGGATTTCCCTTCTTTTTGGACATAAATTCCGCCAGTGGAGCTGATTTTGTTCGGCCAACCCAGGTCCAGCATCCAGCGGACACAGTCAAACATGTGCACGCACATATCTCCCATGATGCCATTTCCATATTCCATAAAAGTTCTCCACCAGCGGGTATGCGGGATTCCATCGTATGGCCGCAATGGTGCCGGACCTGTCCAGAGCTCATAATCCAAAAAATCCGGTACAGGTTGCTCAGGGGGATTTCCATTGGCCTTCATGTGATAATAACAGCATATTTCCACATGTGAGATTTTGCCCAGCATTCCTCCTTCGATCACATTCTTTTTGGTTTCTATCAAATGGGGGGTGCTTCTTCGCTGAACACCCACCTGTACTTTTTTATTGTATTTTCTTGCAGCAGCGACTACCGCTTCTCCTTCAATGACATCAACAGATATTGGCTTTTGAAGATACACATGCGCTCCAGATTGGATGGCGGCGATGGCTTGTAACGCATGCCAATGATCGGGTGTCCCGATAACCACAATATCCAATTTGTGATTGGCGAGCAATTCTCTGTAATCCTTATAAAGCTTTGGCGTTTTTCCTGATTTTTGTCGTTTTGAGACCATTTCTCCGGCTTCCTTCAAAAGATTGCTGTCTACGTCGCAAAGCGCTTCCACTTCAACATCTGAAATTTGTATCAGTCGAAACAAGTCGCTTTTGCCGTACCAGCCTGTGCCAATTAAGGCTACGCGAAGGGGCTTTTCCGTCTTGATGAAATCCATGCTCATCATGCCCATACTGGCCAAGACAAGTGTGGCGGCGGAACTTCCTTTCAAAAATTGACGACGATTCAGGGATGTGGAATTCATAGGTTTTTGGGTTAATTTAGGCATGGATTTGAGATTACACCATTCAATTTACAAAAAGGTCAAAACCAAACAAATCGGATTTGATGGGTGGTTGAAAGAAATGGGATATTGCAAAGGTTTTATGCGTAAAAACGTTTTTATATTTCCCCCTTGATAAAGGGGGGGGATAAAAAATAAAGCTACTAAAGTCAAGAGCCAATGAATCCTACTGTATTCATTGGCCCTTGACTCCGTGAAAATTTTGATTGTTTTTTTGCTAAAACTCCACTCCGAATTTTTCTCCCAAAGCCCTTAAATCCTCCTCAACGGGTTTCAACAAAGGAATGCCAATCGATCTCCTTTCCGCTTCCAATTCCCTTTCAGGATCACCAGGGATCAGGACTTTTTCCTGGCCGGAAATGGTCTCTGCTTTTCTGAAGCGATTGATCCAGATGTCCATATTGGATTTGAATTCATCGGCTGGCCTAAAAGCATCTATGCGCATGGCACCAAAAAAATGACCAAGACCTTCACCTACAGGGTTGGGGTCAGGCTGAAGAAAAGCTACAAAAGGAGGAACCCAAGGCCCATAATTCGCGCCGGAGAGTACTGCCGAGAATATGTCCACTATGGCACCCAATGCATACCCTTTGTGCGAACCATGTTCCCGATCTCCGCCAAGGGGCAACAATGCCCCCCCATCCTTTACACCATCCGGACTGGTGGTAGGATTTCCGTTTTTATCCTGGATCCAGCCAAGAGGCGCTTCTTCACTTTTTCTTTTCAATATTTCCAGTTTGCCATTGGCGGCAGTGGTGGAGGCAAAGTCAGCGACGAATGGAGGTTGGGATTTTGCCGGAATCGCCACTGCTATGGGGTTGGTACCGAGCAATCTCTCCGTCGAAAACGTAGGGCTGACCAGAGGGCTGGCATTCGTCATGGAAATCCCGATCATGTCATGTTCCAATGCCATCATGGCATGCTGGCCGGCAATGCCATAATGGTTGGAGTTTTTTACCGAGACCCATCCTGTCCCTGCTATTTTTGCTTTGTCAATGGCCACCTGCATGGCAAAAGGGGCAACGACCAGGCCCAATCCGCCGTCACCGTCGACCACAGCAGTGCTTGGGGTTTCGTGTATGATTTTGATGGAAGGTGTGGCATTGATTCTATTGGCTTCCCACAACCTGACATAGCCGGAAAGACGCGCCACTCCATGGGAATCCACGCCGCGAAGGTCTGCAGAGAGCAATACCTTTGCAGCTGTTTCTGCTTCTTCTTCGGGGCAGCCGATTTTTATGAAAATGCTTTTGGTGAATTTGAATAATTGTTCGAAAGAGAATTTCATTCTATGATTAAAGTCAATGGATGAAAACCGGATTTTTCCCGGTCTTTTATTGGTTTTCCTTTAGGATAGTATTTTCCCAAAGGGAGTGTTTTTTGATCAGCTGGGCAATAACACCTTCTTTCAAGGCATAATTGGAGCAAATCAAAGTTTCTACAGGGACAAATCTCAGTATGTACGTGATCAGACAGCTTGCCACTACGATCATGTCCACACGCATGGGAATCATCCCGGGTATTTTAAGGCGGGCTTCTTTGTTTAGCGTAAGGAGTTTTTCTGCGATGATTTCAAACTCTTCCTTTGGCAACTGAAAGACGTTCTCACGGTTCGTTTTTGATTGGTGAAGCGCAGCGTAATACATATCCGAAAGTGTATCGAATGTGCCAGATGCACCTACAAAACCCGTGGGTTTGAATTTTGAAATGGCATAAACCAGATCAATCAGTTTTTCACCCAAAAAATCGGTGAGCTTTTCCACTTCTTCCGGGAGAATTGGGTCATGGTAATGAAACAGATCCAACATTCTTTGCCCCCCAATTTCAAAACTTTGTTTCCAAAAAGCTTCTTGATCGTTTCCAATGATGAATTCCACAGAGCCTCCTCCGATATCCATCATCAGATTGGTGTCTCCGTTGAGAGAGCCGCTGAATCGGATTCCTTCGTAAATCAAATGTGCTTCTTGCTCCCCGTCGATTACTTTCACATCAATGTCGATCAGCTCCTTTATTATTTGGACAAAATCCTGACCATTGTCTGCATTTCTTACAGCACTGGTAGCAAAGGCATATATTTCTTGGATACCCTCCCCGTCAATTAGATTTTTGAAATGTTGAAGGGTATGAATAGCCCTTTTTTGGGCATCAGGTGTGATAGTGTTTCGACTTATTCCCCCTTGACCAATTTTTACGGGTATCTTTTCCTTAAAAATTGTTTCAAAATTGTCCACAGACAAGTGCACCAATAACAGATGAAATGTATTGGTCCCCATGTCAATGATAGCTGTCTTTCTTATACCCATGACGGCTTGAAATTTAGTTGTGCGAATATAGAAAGTTTATTTAAAAAGGAAGATCAATAGATCACTAAAAATCAGCTTTCTATAAAAATGATATTAGGTTCATGAATAAATATTTCATCAATAATCATACCCTCCTTATATTTGAACAAAACCAAATAACTTTAGAATCATGGATAGCCAAATCAAAGGTGTTTATACGTTGCCAGGCAATAAGGATAAAATAGCGCTGCTCAATCAGAAAAATGAAGAAGCACTTCTTGGCGGAGGCGAAGCCAGAATAGCGGCGCAACATAAAAAGGGAAAGCTTACTGCAAGGGAACGTATCCATTTCCTTTTGGATGAAGGCAGTTTTCAGGAAATCGACAAATTTGTGATGCACCGTGCAAAGGATTTTGGATTGGACAAAGAACATTACTTGGGAGACGGGGTAATTACGGGATATGGAGAAATCAATGGCCGGTTGACCTATGTTTATTCTCAGGATTTTACCGTTTTTGGGGGTTCTCTTTCTGAAACACATGCCGAAAAAATATGCAAAATCATGGATATGGCCATGAAAAACGGAGCTCCTGTGATTGGTCTTAACGACTCCGGAGGAGCTCGAATACAAGAAGGCGTGGTTTCCTTGGGTGGCTATGCAGATATTTTTTATAGGAACACCTTGGCCTCCGGAGTGATTCCACAGCTTTCCGCCATAATGGGACCCTGTGCGGGAGGAGCTGTTTATTCACCAGCCATTACGGATTTCATCTTGATGGTCGAAAACACATCCTACATGTTTGTGACAGGGCCTAATGTCGTCAAAACCGTCACCCATGAAAATGTGACGGCAGAGGAACTCGGGGGCGCCAGTACCCATAGTTCTAAAAGCGGGGTGACCCATTTTGCCTGTGCCAATGAACTGGAATGTATCCAGCATATCAAGCAATTGCTGAGTTATGTACCTCAAAATTGTGAGGATACAGCTCCCGTTTATCCTTATGAAATGAAAGAGGATGAAAGCAGGATTTCATTGGATACGATTATTCCAGAAAACCCAAACCAACCGTACGACATCCGGGAAGTAATCACTGGGATTGTGGATGAGCAATCTTTCTTGGAAGTCCATAAAAATTTCGCGGACAATATTGTAGTTGGATTCGCAAGGATAGCCGGAAGAAGTATCGGAGTGGTTGGGAATCAGCCACAATCCATGGCCGGAGTCTTGGACAATGACGCCTCTGTCAAAGCGGCGAGGTTTGTCAGGTTTTGTGACTGCTTCAACGTCCCTTTGTTGGTATTGGTGGATGTGCCGGGTTTCCTTCCAGGGACGGATCAGGAATGGAATGGGATCATCACCAATGGAGCCAAATTACTATATGCGTTCTCTGAAGCTACTGTTCCAAGGATTACAGTAATCACCAGGAAAGCCTATGGAGGAGCCTATGATGTAATGAACTCCAAGCATATCGGAGCGGATTTGAACTTTGCCTGGCCAACTGCTGAAATAGCCGTGATGGGGGCAAAAGGGGCTGCAGAAATCATTTTCAAAAGGGAAATTGCGGAAGCAGTGGATCCTGAAGCTAAACTACAGGAGAAAGTAGAGGAATATACTTCCAAATTTGCCAATCCGTACCGCGCTGCACATAGAGGATTTATCGATGAAGTCATTTTGCCTTCCCAAACCCGTGAAAAACTAATCAGGGGATTCAAAATGCTCGAAAACAAGGTCGATAAGCTGCCGAGGAAGAAGCACGGGAATATCCCTTTATAATGCAGAAGTATTGTCTTTTGTTGGGCCTTGTACAGATTTGTTGAACGAAAAAGAAGTGTAGCGGTTAAACAGATAATACAATCAAAATTCAATTTTGGGAAAAGAATTAAGATTCAGCCTATAATCAGTCATGAATCGAATTCACCTACTTCCCATATTTATTCAAAACCATGACAGAAAACGAAGAGTTTTTATACACTTATCTAAACAATGCCTCCCCAACTGGATTTGAAGCTTCAGGGCAACAGATTTGGCTGGATTACATCAGACCTTTCGTGGATACCCATTTCACTGACAACTATGGCACTGCTGTTGGAGTGATCAATCCAGAGGCGGAATATAAAGTTGTCATCGAAGCCCATGCCGACGAGATCAGCTGGTTTGTCAATTACATCACCGCAGAAGGATATATCTATGTAAGGCGAAATGGGGGGTCGGATCACATGATCGCCCCATCCATGCGGGTCAATATCCATACGGCCGATAAAATTGTTTCAGGAGTATTTGGTTGGCCTGCCATCCATACCAGAAAAGAAGGAAAAGAGGAAACGCCCACCCTTGACAATATTTTTATAGATGTGGGGGCAAGGTCAAAAGACGAGGTGGAAAAAATGGGGATCCATGTAGGTTGCGTGGCAACATTCAAGGATGAGCTCATTGAGTTGAATCATAAATTTTATTCCGGCAGAGCCCTAGACAACAGGATTGGTGGCTATATGATCGCTCAAGTTGCCAAAAGGATTCATGAATCCGGCTTGAAACTTCCCTTTGGCTTGTATATCGTCAATGCTGTCCAAGAAGAAATAGGGCTTAGAGGTGCTCAAATGATTGCTGCTAAAATCAAACCCAATCTTGCTGTGATCACTGATGTTTGCCATGACACCACAGCTCCGATGTACAGTAAGGTTGCCAGTGGTGATCTTACCGCAGGAAAAGGACCGGTACTTACTTATGGCGCATCGGTCCACAAGAAATTACTGGATCTGATTGTCGATTCTGCCAATAAAAGGACAATAGGCTTTCAGCGGGCAGCGGCCTCAAAAAGTACAGGTACGGATACTGATGCTTTCGCTTATTCGAATGAGGGTGTGCCTTCCGCATTGATTTCCTTACCATTGAAGTACATGCATACCACTGTGGAAACCGCCAGCAAAGACGATATCGAAAATGTGATTGCATTGATCCTCGGATTTCTGGAAGACTTGGATCCTGGTTTTGACTTTAAATATATTTCCTAAAGCTTAAAACACCTTTGAAATCATCGGATTTCAAAGGTGTTTTTATTTCCAACCCCCAAAAGCCAATGTTCACGGATCAACTTAATCGAACCATTGTTTTGAAAGGAATTCCCGAAAGGATCATTTCTTTGGTTCCTTCTCAGACAGAATTGCTGGTGGATTTGGGTTTGGGGGATAGAATTGTAGGATTGACCAAGTTTTGTGTGCATCCCAAAAATTTTAAACGAACCAAAACCATCATTGGAGGGACCAAAAATTTTCATTTTGATAAAATTGATGGATTAAAACCCGATCTGATCATTGGCAATAAAGAAGAGAATTACCAAGAAGGAATAGATGCTTTAGCGGATAAGTATCCCGTTTGGATGAGTGATATCGCCAACCTTGAAGACGCCTTTGCCATGATGAGGGGAATAGGGGAGATTACGGGAACCCTGTCAAATGCGGAGAAGTTGGTGGCTGAAATTCAAAATGATTTCACTTTCAAAATTCCGCACAGGGGCTCAGTTTTATACTTTATCTGGAAGGATCCACTCATGGTCGCGGGAAAAGGCACGTTTATAGACGACATGCTGACCAAAGCCGGCTTCCAAAATCTAATGGAAGTTTCTCGATATCCTGTGGTGGGCTTGGAGGAAGTCAGGTCTTTGAAGCCTGATTTTCTTTTTCTGAGCTCTGAACCTTTTCCTTTTAAGGAAAAGCATATTGCAGAATTTAAAAAGTCAATTCCAACTGCTCAGGTATTTATTGTTGATGGGGAGATTTTTTCATGGTATGGTAGTCGATTGAAACACGCCGCTGGATATTTTAAAAAGATGCTTGCTGATTTTTAGAACTAAAGAGAAAAATAGAAGCCCAATAAACACCCTATGATCACTCATCCATGAATGTTTATTACCTTAAGTATCAATTTTTGGATTTTTTGGTGTCAAAAGAGGTAAGGATTCAGATGACGATTCCATCCAAGTCTGCGAGATTTCTAAAGGGAATGAATTATATGTTTTAATGAGAGGGGCTAAATTTGGATTAATCCCGTGTTGAGGATTGCCAATTCAACTCCATTTTGAAATTGGTTAATCATCAGTCTTTGTTTGCGTTTTTTGACTTCATCATATCGGTTATAAGCCTAATTCTACAAACAGTCTGATTTTCTTGTAGTTTCCATCCCCATTAGGAAGGCCAATGCATATTTCTGGTAAAAATCGTGTTGCTTACCGGTTTCTGCTTTGATATATTTTTGGGTCCGGTAAATAAAAGGGAATTATCATCGATGCGATCAAATGGCAAAATAGCAATGAAATACTTTTCGGGAGCCCGTTCATAAAAATATCAATCATAAGGGAATACTTTTTTAAAAAAATTAATTAACTTTTGGTTTCAATTTGAAAATGAAACTTACAAATCAACCTAATATCATGACCAACAACAGAAGGCTTTTTCTCAAAAAGCTGGGATTAACAGGAGCAGCTGCTGCAATTACCCCAATGGCTTTTGCTAATGAACCCAATATAAAATCATTTTTACAAAGGAACTCTGCATTTCAAGAGGGATCTCCCATCAAATTGGGATTGATCGGAGCGGGTATCATGGGGGTAGAAGACATGACGACTGCACTCAGACACCCGAATGTTGAAATTGTAGCTGTTTGCGACCTATACAAAGGAAGGCAAGAAGCAGCAAAGCAAAGATGGGGGGATCATCTGTTTTTGACAAGTGATTATAAGGAGTTGCTCAAGAGAAAAGACATTGACGCTGTTTTGATAGGTACTCCAGATCATTGGCACAAACAGATCAGTATAGATGCACTTGGCGCCGGAAAACATGTTTATTGTGAAAAGCCGATGGTCCATTCTGTAAAAGAAGGAGCGGAGGTGATCGAGGCATGGAAAAAATCCGGAAAAATAATGCAGATTGGTAGCCAGGGTGTATCCTCTTTGGGCAACGAAAAGGCAAAGGAGTTATTGGCTGCAGGGGCCATTGGAGACATTGTCTATGCGGAAGGGTTTTGGGCGCGTCATTCCCCCGAAGGAGCTTGGCAATACAATGTCCCGGCAGATGGAAATGAAAAGACAGTAGATTGGAAGAAATTCATTTCAAATACCACGGATAGGCCATGGGATCCCTTGAGATTTTTCAGGTGGAGAAATTATCTTGATTATGGCACAGGAATGTCTGGGGATTTATTTGTCCATTTGTTTTCCAGCCTTCATTTTATCACCAATTCACTCGGGCCAACCAAGATCTCCTCTATGGGAGGTTTGAGATATTGGAAGGATGGGAGAGAAGTCCCGGATGTCCTATTGGGTACTTTTGATTATCCAGAAAGTCCCCAACACCCGGGATTCAATCTTTCGTTGAGATGCAATTTTGTGGATGGTACCAGTGGAACTACATATCTTAGAATAGTGGGGACAAAAGGATCCATGGATGTGAAATGGGAAGAGGTGGTTGTGAAAATGAACAGCAATGCCGAAGATGATGATCCATTTTTGAAGGAGCAGGCGAAATTGAGGGGTGGAACTGAAGGGAGAGCCAAGATTTTACCGCCTAGGGAAACCACCTATGCCGCGGAAAAGAATTATAAAGGTGCGCACTACGATCACTTTGCCAACTTCTTCAATGCCATTCGAACAGGAGGCACTGTCGCAGAAGACCCGGTTTTTGGACTTCGGGCTGCAGCACCGGCATTGTTGTGTAACGACAGTTATTTCCAGAATAAATTTATCAATTGGGATCCAAAAAACATGAAGCTTATCTAATATGATGAAAACTAAAATAGTTACCGGGGTGGTGATCTTTGCTTTGTTGTCTGCCTGCGGAGCAGAAAAAACGAACGAAACCACCGAGGTAGAAGGAATGGAGGCGGTTGAGGTCCTTCCAGACAATTCCCTGTCTGAGGAAGAAAAAGGGGAAGGCTGGATGCTTTTGTTTGATGGTGAAAGCACCGATGGGTGGAGGTCTTATAATGGAGATTCCTTTCCCGAAGGCTGGATTGTCGAAGAGGGAGCATTAAAAGGTTTGGGAAAAGGTGGAGATATTGGAGGTGATATTGTTTTCGCGCCAGTCGAATTTTCCGAGTTCGAATTGATCTTTGAATGGAAAATCGGTTCGGGTGGAAATAGTGGCGTTTTTTACCATGTGGTAGAGGGGCCAGATTTTAAGGCTCCCTATTATACAGGACCGGAGTACCAAGTCATCGATCAATTGGGGTTTCCCGAGCCGTTGGAAGCTTGGCAATCCATCGGTGCCGATTATGGAATGTATGACCCGGATTATGAAGGAGTCGTTAAACCTGCTGGGGAATGGAACATTTCGAAAATCATTTCCTCAGAAAAAGGATCAAGTTATTGGCTTAATGGGAAAAAAACCGTTGAATTTATACCCTATTCAGAAGATTGGAATGCCCGAAGGAACAGTGGCAAATGGGATGATTTCCCTGAATATGCCAAATCCAAGAGCGGCATGATCTCCCTTCAGGATCACGGAAGTGCAGTATGGTTTAAAAATATGAAAATTAGAAACTTATGAAATCGATTTTAAAGAGTGCTTTGACAGTCTTCGGGCTTTTGTTGTTTATTTCTTGTGATACCAATAAGGAGATTTCCTTATTCAACGGAAAGGACCTTTCGGGCTGGGAGATATATGGTACAGAAAAATGGTACGTGGAGGATGGTCTTTTGATTTCCGAAAGTGGTCCTGATAAAGAATATGGGTATTTGGGAACCAAAGATCATTATAAGAATTTTGAATTAAATCTTGAATTCAAACAAGAGGCGGACGGAAACAGTGGCGTATTCATTAGATCGACTGTGGATGGCACTAAAGTCTCGGGATGGCAGGTAGAAGTGGCGCCTCCAAAACATGATACCGGTGGGATCTATGAGTCTTACGGAAGAGGATGGTTGATCAAGCCAGATCCGGAAAAAGATAAAGCCCTGAAATATGGTGATTGGAATAAAATGAAGATTGTTGTCATGGGAGATAGAGTGACCACTTATCTTAACGGCACGGAAATGGTGGATTATACCGATGAGAAAATAGGCCAAGGCGAAGGAGGAATTTTACTTCAAATCCATGACGGAGGCGGAATCAAGGTTTACTGGAGAAATATAGTTTTAAAACCTCTTTAAGGGTTTTCCCGGATATTCTCATACAAGATGCTTTTTAGGGTCTTTTTTAGAAAAAGTGTAGGCTTTTTTTAAAAAAGACTCTTTTTTTTTTCCATCCTTCATAAATAAATTTGAAGTAATAAATTGACCCTTAAAAACAGGCTGTATTTTTTTCACTGATTATCAGTGGTGTTGTAATTAGAGACCATGTTTTTTCAGGAAAAGGTTTTGGACAATAGATTTTCTTTTGCACCTTTGCAATCCCAAAAGAGGGGAAGTGTTCAGAACGGTAAAACGGGAAGAAAAATATTTAAAATTAAATCTTGCGAGGAAAGACAAATTGTTTACCTTTGCAACCCGCTTGAAAAGGAAGAGTGGAAAAGATTGGGGATGGAGACATCACAAGCCCGGAAAAGTCCGGGATAAGT
>NZ_KB906677.1:0-75037 GCF_000381545.1 Rhodonellum psychrophilum GCM71 = DSM 17998
AAAAAAATCGCGATTAATGTCAACTACCTGCTTTGGCGAAAAACCTTCGGGATTCAATCTTTTTCTTTAGCCAAAGACAAACAACCACGACATTCCAATTCCCACGGGTTCAACCCGCGGCTATTCAAGGTTGAAGTCCTTCAGACTTCGCGGATATTGGACGGTAATTGGGAAGTGGTCTGCGAGGACACAGACCACGGATGGAACGGATGGAGCTAATGACAATGGAAATACAAGCCAAACGACCTCAGGACCAAGCCTGAAAGACTTGAATTTGAAATTGATTGAAAACCCATTCATCGTTGGAAACACAATAGACAACATCATATTTCATGACCTTTAAACCTTCCGGAATACTACGAACCCAGTCGGGCCCTTGGGAAATACCTAGTGGTACTTGTCCAGCCACAGCAGACGGATGAGATACAGCATGCCTGAAAATACATGAAGGGAATACAGAAAAAGGAGCATTTGGGTTTTCCATGGCAAATCACTGATCTTTGGGACAGATTGGATTTCCAAAAGGAGATGTTTTACGAAGACCAGATAGAGGATAAATAGGGAAATGGGGATTTGCCAATAGAAATTGGCATCCAGCATCCTGGTTCCGGATTCCGCAATCAAAAAATAAATGGATATGGCTCCCAATACCATAATCAAGGCATATTGGAAATGCCAGTCATTCCACAACCGCTTTCCCATCAAAAAAATCCCCGCGAAAACAAACAGAAAGCTGGTGGCCACATCCTGAAATTTGTTCTCCACATAGAAATCCCAAACCTCAAAAGGTGCTAAAATAATTTCAGATTTAGCCGAAACACCAAATACTTGGTCCGTAAAGGGATTTTGATGATAAATCAGGTATTTCTGAAAGAACACACCTCCCAAGAGCATTCCTGATAGCAATACTGTCAGAGCAAAGTTTTGGTCAAATCGCTTTCTTTTGAGGAGATCAATCAAGGGCAGGGCGGGAATAAACACAAAAAGAAAACTGGGTTTGATCGACAATACCAAGACGCCCAACAGCAATTGCGCCCACCACCACTTTTGTTTGGGAGATCCAATCCATTCTAAACTAACAAAAAACAAGGCAATGGAAAAAGGAAATACAAAGATCGTGGTGGAATTGTGCCAGACATTGGGCGTAAACTTGCCCAGATACCAATAAAGTCCTTCAAAGCGATATGCATAAACTGGAAAGAAAAACATCAAGCCAAAAACAAGCATTCCAGAAAACCAAGAATGTGCGCGGAAATCAATTGCTTGGGATTTCAGATAAAAGAGAGAAATGAAATATTTGGCTAGGGAAGCAAATCCCAATACAAGGATAGCTGCCAATACAAAAGGATACCGGAATGAGCAGAATTTATCGACAAGCCCGATGGTCCAATAATAAAGGGGCGGCATTGGAAGTATATCTTTTTCCAATAAGTCCATATAGATATAAACATGGCCCTTCATATCCGTGGAAAAATTGTATTTGAAAATCCAGGAAAAGGCAAAAAGCACTATCGAAAAATACAACATGGAAAGGAATCCATTGACTATCCCCACCTTTAAAAATTCCTTATTTTTCATATTTCAACATTTCAAATATAGTATTGCTTAGGATTTTGGTTTTAGTCAATTCCAACTCTAAATACTGAAAATAGCCGGGCATCTGACTGGACTCATCCGCCTTTTGCTGGACCAAGTAGTACCGGTCAATTTCTCTGAAAGCATTGACCCCGAACCTCTGAAAAGCCCTTTTTTGCATGGGACTACGGGAAATCCAGCCCGTCTGAAGCATCGGCGGTGGATTTTGGAAATCATACTTTCGATTCAGCAATTCAACACTGTACGCATGCACAAAAACCTTTTCCCCATCAGGGACCTGATCCAAAAGCTGATAAAAATCCTTGTTCCATACCGCCCATTTGGCCTCCGCTTTCACAACATTGAGGGAATGAATACCCATTAGCGCCAAACAAAGGAGGACAAACACTGACCCTAGGATCATTGGTATTTTTGCCAACCGGTTGAGGAAGGCAACACCCAACAAAATCAGGATAAACAAGGTCTGCACCCTGCCTGCTAACAAGAAAAAATGGTTGACCGACAAAAAGAAAACCACCCAAATGAAGAGAAACCAAAACGTCTTTTTTTGTCGGAATCCAACCCATAAGGCCAGGGAAAAGAAAAAGAAAAAGAGCGCTTTTTTATAATACTCATATTTGGTGCTTACCAAAACCCTTGACAAAGCAGTTTTGAAATAAAATAAATCGAAATATCCCTTGTTCAATCCCTTCTTTTTTTCGACCAGATCCGCTGTGGATATTTTTTGGGCATCCTCAAAAAGCCATTCCTTGAAATAAAACCATTCCGGCTCCTCCTCCCTGTCGATCAGCGCCTTATTCATCTGAAAAACTGGATGGTCAATGACGCCCGACCGGGCCTTGTTGAAGGCGACATAGTCTTTGATTTCCTCCCGATTTTCGTAGTGAACTCGGTAACCAATCAGAAATAAAACCCCGAAAATCAGCCATTTTTGCCTCCAAATCACCAGATGGATTTCCTTGAACCCTTGATGCAACAGCCAATAGGTGCCAAATCCGATGACCATCAGGAAAAAGGCGTCTGTTCTGATCAGGACCGAAAGGAGGATCAGGACGTAGGCAAGAAAACTAGAAGTCCCCTTTTTGCCCTGCAGCTGGAGAACAAGACCCAAAATTCCTGAAAATGCAGCAATCCCGGCAACGGCTGTAAACTGGAGGAAATAAAGATGATGGATGGCATAGGTCAGAAACAATACAATCCAGAAAATCCTTTGATTCAATAGCTTTTCCTGGGAAAGTACGATCCGCACCCACTGCACATAGGCCAGATACACCACCAGAAACCAAGTCAAGGGATACCAGGGAATGGATGGGAAATTGCGGTAGCAAAAAGCAAAAAAATGGGAGAGCAAGGGATGGATAAACACCGCATAAGTTTCGAATTCTCCCGTATAGGCGCCCGATACCAACCACATCATCAAGACGTCATCATTGACCTGAAACCTGAACGGAAGCAGGTAGGCGACCATATACAGAATTGCCCCAATAAGGATGAATATATGGTAAGTGGTGATTTTAGCAATCATTTGATTTGATAGAGATAAAGATCCCAAGCGGATAATTCATTTTGAAAATAATGCAACAAGACAAGTTCCGGCACCTCCACCAAAACGGAGGAAAGGAGATAATCCACTTTCAGGTCATTTTTCAAGGTTGTAAAATCGAAATCAAGGTCTTGGATGGGTTGGTGAACCCTCCATTTGAAAGCTGTAAAATCATCCGGATAGGTGGCGTTCTGCAAATAGCATTTATTTCCCCAAAGGTAAAATTGATCCAACAAGAATTCATTTTTGTTTATCTCCTGGGCGATGGCTTTTCCCACAGCATGTTTGTGTGTCAAATCATAATTTTGGAGGTAACCGTCCAGACAGGTCAATCCATTGTAAGCACTCACGGCCGGAGGAAAATTGAGATGGCCAATCACTGCATGCTTCCACTCTTCCCCCAAATAGGTTTTGATCTCCTCAAATTGGGTTACCGCAAAATAAGACTGGAAACTTGGAACTTGCCGCTCGGTCCAAGGGACAACTCGACTGACCCAATGTCTCCATTCATACTGATACACGAAAATATTCAATCCAATAAGCCCCATCAGCAAGAGGTTTTTGAATCGGAAATCCATTTGCAATATCAGGGTGCCGAGAAGAGCAAACAACAGAAAGGGAAGCAGGTGATTGAACCTTAACAGGTTAATGGAATTCAATTTGGATATGACTGTCCCCATTTGGTCCAAGAATCCAAGATTGGAAATCCCCCAACAGCACAGGAGTATCCCCAACAATGAAACCAACAAAAGCAGGCTTGTCTGGTCTAGCTTTTTTTGGACTGCTACTAAAATCACAAGAACGCTTGCCAGCAGTGGATAAATCACCGAATAGAAAGCCCCGCTGTAATCCCCGGATTTGAGCATTCCCCAAAGGGTCCAATCGGTCCATAAACCCCAAGAAAATGTAAGTTCCTTTCTATGGCTTTCAAAACCATGGTTTCCAAACAATGCATACAACAACTGATATTCCTGGACAAGGGAACAAAACAACCAAAATCCCAAAAGAAAAATATGCGGAACATGCCATTTTCGATCCCTCCACATCCAGAAAATGGACCAAATGGAAAAGGTTACCCAGATAAAGAAACCTGCTAGGGCAAACATAGAATAACCCGCATACACAAAAATGATCCCGAAATGAAGGGCGGAAAGTTTCTGGAAGCGCAGCTGGTCCATTAGCACAAAAATCAGTGGCAATGCCGCAATGGAAATCCCTCTGTGTGGATAAAAGACCAAAGTTACCCAGACGAGGCTAAAGAGAACCTTGGTCAGGGAGGCACTGTTTTCTGGCTTTTGATGCGATAGGAAAACAAACATGCAGGCAAAAGCGATCAACCCAATCAGAAATTTATTGAGGGCATAAGCCAAAAAGGGAGGGAAAAAGAAATAGAGCAACAATTCCAAGTTCAAGCCGGAAGGATAGGACATCCTTGGGGTTTCGATGACCATGCCCTTTACCATTTCCATTGGTCCCGAAAAAATCATTCCCTGGTCCCTGAGCATTTTATACCAGGCGACATTGGAATCCAAATTGTCCGACACGATGATGGGGACTTGCTCCCCCAGCCAGAGATATGGAAACATCAGCAGCCATAAAACCACGATGACCAAGGACCATCCAGCGATGGAAATCTCCCCGAGACAGGACATCGGATTATTTCCCCTTTCAATCATGGTTTTCCTTTAAAACATATATTTCTACCCCAATCAAAGGCTTTTCCGGGTGTTCATATCGCAAGTAATTTTGTTGAACTGCTTCTGGCAATGAATCCAAACCGTTGAATAAAATCACCTTTGCATTGAGATCCTTTGCAAAATAGGCTTCAAAGTGGGAAGGGTTCCAGATCCCCGGCGTCTTGGGGATTTGTCTATTCAGTAAATACAAAGGTCCCGGTATACTATAGAGCGGAAGTACCTGTAAGTTTTCGGCTTGAAGTTTTTCTAAAATCCCTTCGAGATTTTGGAGGAACAGGATTTGTTCCCGATCGAGGAAAATGACTTTTTTTCCTTGATAAACAAACCTTTCCGTCTGATGAAAGATCGGTTCTATACCAAAAGGTCGCCACCACAAACCATCCAAAACAAATGGGAGAAAAGAAATACAGATGGCCAAAACCGCTATTCTGAGTTGGTGAAATTCTCCATACACTTTAAGCCAAACCATGATCCAAAGGATCCATAAAAAAAGATAATGCACGCCGAGCCGCATAAAATACACATTGCTCCCAAAATGGAGAACAAAAGGCAAGAAAAACAAAACCAAGAGCAGGAATTTGATTTTGGGAAGGCTTGCCTTGGTTGATTTGTTCATTGTCAAAAACCCCATGGCAAACAGGATACCGAATAAGAGGTAAAACGTCGATTCCTCCGTAATGGTGATCCAATAAATACAAAAAAAGGCAATGGAAAGGGAGCAAAAGGCAAAGGCTGTTTTAATCCTTCTATTGTTGCTTTGAAAAAAAAGAGCGCCCAGAAGACCCGATCCAAATATCAATCCACTCCAAAAAATCCCCACCAGAACGGACTTCAACACATGAAACAACCCATACCCCTCCCGCAATTGGCTGAATAGGAACCCTTCAATCATTGACAACAGTCCTGATTTCCCCAAAACCAAACCAAATATGGCTTCCATGATCACCAAAGGAAGCAGCAACAGGAGAAGGCTGATGATTATTCTCTTTTTTGCGAACAAGTCAAATCCAAGAATCAGCACCAAAAAGCCAAAAAAGACCGTGATTTTGATGTAAAACAAAAAAGCAAGAAATGTTCCGGTGAAAAGCATTGTGATGAGACTGCTTTTTCCCTTCCAATATGCCGTTCCATAAACCCCAAAAAGAAAACAGGTCAAGACTACTGTCAGAGAATTGTAGGACAAAGACTGTGGCAAGAAAGCGTATCCGCCAAACAACGAAATCAAAATCAGGGGAACGATCTGCATCCCGGTTCCTTTTTGCCAATCGTCGGGAAAGAGAGCAAGCCAAAACCGGAAAACAAAACCCGCCGCCATAAAATACAACATCAATCTCAAAATCCTGAGTTGCACAATACCGAACTGGAAACCAGTAAACCGGTAAAACAATTTGAAAAAAAGATCATAATTCAACAAGCCGTACTGATTGGGTTGATGGGGATCGGTCAGCATCAGGTACATGCCCTCATCGGAAAAATCAAAGCCTTTGTCCAATCCAAAAAGGATGATCGCCACATAAATCCCCAATAACGCCGACACCACAAATTTGTCCATTTGGGTAAAGGCATTTTTTACGAAGAGGCTGGACGATTTTTTCAATTCAATTGTTTTAAACACTATTCGGTAAAACTATCTGATTTTTACTTTTAAAGGAAATGAAATATGCGGACAATTTAGAATCCAAAAAAACCACCCAAATTTTTCAGTTTTGGGTGGTTTTGAATTGAATGAACAGAAAATTACCTTACGGATTTATTCAGGTCAAATCGGCACCTGCATCTCGATTATATGTTCCTTTCCATCATCTTCCAAAACTATTGAAGCACCCAATCCTTTTTGATCATCCATTTTCCACCAAGATTCGGTTTCCGCCGCTGTCTGGAAAACAGTGATCCGGTAGGTGGAACTTCCCTTTCGGTAAATGACGGATACCGATGGCCAAGACAAAGGGAAACAAGGATTGAAGCTCAGTACATTGCCCTGGATTTTCATCCCGATAAGAGAACCTGTGATAAATTGATACATCCATCCCGAGGAACCCGTGTACCAGGTCCACCCTCCCCTACCTTCGTGGGATTCATTGGCATAGACATCCGCTGCCATCACATAAGGTTCTACTTTATAAACCTTGACTTTATCGGCATCAGAGGCATGACCGATGGGTTGAACCATACTGAATAGTTCATAGACTTTTTCTCTTTGGCCCAGTGCGGCAAAGGCCATCAGCGTCCAGATGGCGGCATGGGAATATTGCCCTCCATTTTCCCTTACACCCGGGACATATCCTTTGATATATCCTGGGTTCGGTCCTTCTTTGTCAAATGGTGGATCCAGCAATTGGATGAGTTGGAGGTCTTTTCTGACCAGATGTTTTTCCAAGGAATCCATGGCTGTCAAGATTCTCTGACTGTCACCGGCGCCGGACAAGACCGCCCAGCTTTGGGAAATGGCATCAATGCGACAAGCCACATTTTGTTTGGAACCCAAAGGGCTGCCATCATCAAAAAAGGCCCGAAGATACCACTCCCCATCCCATCCCGATGCTTCAATTTTCGCTTTCAGGGTCTTGGCTGTTGTCCTGCAGGTGTCGGCAAATAGAGAATCTCCATAACCTGATGCAATGGCTTCATATCTACTCAATACATCATATAGGAAAAAAGCAAGCCATACGCTTTCTCCCTGGCCTTTGTGCCCCACCTGATCCATTCCATCATTCCAGTCTCCAGAACCTATCAGGGGAAGGCCGTGGCTACCAAACCGAAGAGATTGGTTAATGGCGCGGACACCATGTTCATACAGACTTGCCTTCAGGTTGCTTGTCGAGGGAAGGTCGTAAATGGAATCTTCACCTTCTGCCAACAATCTGCCTTCCAGAAAACCAACCTGTTCATCGAGTATTTGGGAATCACCTGTATCTGTGATGTATCTGGAAAGCACATAAGGCAACCAAAGCAAATCATCCGAACAGGTGGTACGAACGCCTCTTCCTTCTGGTGGATGCCACCAATGCTGTACATCTCCTTCCACAAACTGACGGGAGGCACTCAGAAGGATTTGCTCGCGAGCCAACATGGGTTTGGAATGAAGCAGTGCCAATACGTCCTGCAACTGGTCCCTGAAACCAAATGCACCTCCGGATTGATAGAATCCGCTTCTGGCAAATATCCTGCAGGCAATCGTTTGGTAAGTCAGCCAACCATTGGTCAATATATCCAAGGCAGGGTCAGGCGTGGTCACTTGCACCGTACTGACCATTTCTTCCCAATATTCCTTTACTGCCTGAAGGGAAGTCTTCACAGATTCCTGGTCAGCAAACTTTTGGAGAAGCGCTTCTACTTCGGCTGGATTATTTCCGGTCCCTAGTTGAAAGATTATCTCTTTTTCTTCCCCTTCAAGCAAGTCGAACTTGACCTGTAATGCTGCACAGGGATCCAACCCTGCGCCTAGGCTACCAGAAAGTTTGGTCCGGTGAAGGGCTTGGGGATCTTCAAGATTTCTGTTTCTTCCGATAAATTCTCCGCGATCGCCGGTGAAACATCTTTCAGCTCCTTCCACTTTGAAAAAGCATATCTTCTCAGCAAATGCGGTATTGTACCTGTTCCTGAACAGAAGCGCCCCATTGGGCTGATCCCATTCGGAAAAAACATGCATGTTTGTTTTGGAGCGAAGATCCCCCAAAATCATTTCCATGAAACCTACAGCTGAAATTTTTCGATGCGTTCCCGATTGGTTTTTGATTTTCAGAACAATGAATTTTACAGGAAGGTCCTTATCCACAAATACACACATTTCCGAATGAAGACCCATTTCTGAATGCTCAAAAGTGGAATATCCAAAACCGTGTGTCGTGATATAGGGTGTTTTCCCCGCTCTTGGAAAGGGAGAAGGTGACCAGAAATGACCTGTTTTTTCATCCCGGAGGTAAAAGGCCTCCCCTCCTGTATCGGAGACAGGATCGTTGTGCCATGGGGTAATGCGGTATTCGTGCGCATTGATTGACCAGGTATACGCAGACCCATTTTGAGAAATGACCGAACCAAAACCAGGGTTAGCAATCACATTTACCCATGGGGCTGGTGTGGTTTTCACCTTGTCTGTTAGGATTTTATAGGATTTTCCATCTGGAGAGAATCCACCCGTCCCATTAAAAAACAACAAGTCGCGAGGCAGTACCATTGGCGTTAGGTCCCCAAATTCAGGCATGGAAGCCGCTTCCAATAGTGGCGGAAGTGCTTTGGGTACAATCTCTCTGTTCACTTGTTCGGACAATGTTCCGTTGCTATCGTGAATGATGATGCGGGCAACACTTTCGAAAAGGACTCTGTCTTCCGGAGAAAGCTGATCAGCGGATTTGACGAAGATATTTCCAGGTTTGTTATTGGTTTCATGTCTGAAAGACTCCATGGTGATGAGACCAAGGATTTGTTCCTGAAGAACCTTTCTATAAGCTCCATGGTCCTCATTCCAAATGACCAAATCCACTGCCAAGCCCTTGAGACGCCAATAGCCATGAGCTTGGACCATTTGCTTGACAAGCTCCATGTTTTCGGGATTTTGAATATGCAACAAAACGATAGGGATATCTCCGGAGACCGAATGGCTCCAAAGCCCGGACTGTCCCCTGGAATTGGCAAGGATGACCGATGGATCCGCCCGAAGCGAAGGATGGGGATAAATCAAAGAAGCGGCCAAGCGGTCATAAAGATGCGCATCTGACTCGGTGGCATTGATCTGTCTCAAAAGCACCTGATTATGGGTCCAAGAAAGTTCAAAGGCACGCTTTTTTAGATGACGGTCACGGTACTTGTGCATCAGCGCCTCACAGCTTTCCCTCGTATCGCTGATCCCATAGATCAAGTCTACCGTTCCGGTTTGTTGGGGTTTGATGCTGATTTTTAAACGGATTGAGACAATTGGATCCAAGACAGACCCCTGCTTCCCCGACAACCTGTTCACCTTCAGGGCTTGCGGATGGGCCAGGGTGTTTCCCCTTCCAATAAACTCCATCCGATCGGTTTCGTATGAAACCTCTTCCAATTCAGCTCCATGGGTCTCCATCAGGTGAAACATCCACGGGGGAATTTCTCCTTCCGACCGGGGTCTGCGTGTACATATTACCGCTTTGTCTTCCGGAAGTATTTCTGTTTGGACAAAAAGATTGCTGAATGCAGGATGCGCTTCATCAGAAGCCTGGCTGGCCAGCACAATTTCGGCGTAGCTCGTCACTTCCAAGATCTTGGTGAAGTTGGTCTTGTTGGTGATTCTGATCCTTCTCATTTCGGTATCATCCTCAGGAGAAATGACAATTTCAGTTTTGGTTTCCACTCCATAATCCTGTCTGTAAAACTCAGCATGACCCTGGGAAAAAACCGCTTGATACACTTTCGCTGGATGCATGGTGGGTTGATAGGTATTTGACCAGAAAACACCACTGCTGATATCCTTGATATAGCAGAAAATACCCCTATTGTCTTGGGTAGTATCTTCCCGCCAACGCGTCACGACGATATCTTTCCATCGACTGTAACCTCCACCGGAATTGGTGACCATTACTTGATAATTTCCATTGCTGAGCAATTGTACTTCAGGCATTTGGGTGTTTGGTGTCTGGATGATTCGGGCCTTGACCCCATCATCCGTTACTGAAGCATCCATCAGGTCGGCAGTGTGGGCGAAAAACAAAGTCGTCCTCGGTATCCGCTCCTGAAGCAATAAAATCGTCGCCTGAAAGCGGAGTTCAGAAACGAATCTCTGCTGCATGGGCTGATCCAGAAGCAAATAAGCCAGGGACAAGAGCCCCATTCCCTGATGATGTACCATATAGGAGCGTACAATGGCATTTTTCTCTCCCCTAGGCAGACGGCTTACGGTATAATCTATGGCTTCATAAAAACCAAATTCCCCTTCAAAACCTTCTTTGTAAAGCAATTCAAGATTTTGGTAGGCTTTTTTGGGTGAAACCATCAAAGCCATCATCGTTGCATACGGGGCGATCACCAAATCCTCTTCCAGACCACGCTTAAGACCGATTCCAGGAACGCCAAAGGCATGATATTGGTAATTCAAACTGGCATCTACCTGATTGTACCCGGATTCGGAAATTCCCCAAGGCACCCCCCGTTGCGCACCGTATTCAATTTGTCTTTTGACTGTGGCTTTGTTGGTTTGAAAAAGCAGAGTGTTTTCATAAACTGGCATCACCAATTGGGGCATCAGGTATTCAAACATTGACCCACTCCAAGAAAGTAAAATCGGACCTCCACCCGAATCGGTCAACAAGCGCCCGAGGGCAAACCAACTTTCCTGTGGCAACTTGCCTTGGGCAATGGCCACAAAAATCCCCAACCGTGCCTCTGAAGCCAGCAGGTCATAATTTCCACTGTCCTTTTTTCGTTCTTCGACATTGTAACCAATACTGAGGAGACTTGTGGATTTGTCAAAAAGAAAGTCGTAGTCAACCTCAGACAGTTGCTCGCAGTATTCGGCAAGTTGGGTGATCAAAAGGTTCCTTTTGCTTGCCATAATGCCTCCCTGTGCCAAGGCTTCCCTTACTTGGGCCAACCATTCCTTTTGCTCTTGACTATTTTGCGCCATGGCATATTCATCCAGTATTTGGGAATAGGTTTCTGATGCGGTTTGGATGGCGTGTAAAGTTGGGTTGTCGATTATTGGCGCAAGAAGTCCAAATTGTTCTGGAACTGGGGTCAATTCCAACCAAGGCGCCAGAAGAAGCCAATCTTCCCGTGTATTTTTGATTTGGGTCAACAACCTTTTGATCCACCTTTGGTATTCAGTTTCAATTCCCGGATTTTGGGTTTCTCCCTGTTCAATAAAAGAAACCAAATCATCTAGCAGGTTTTTCAGTTTTCTCAGAGAAAGGGTTTCTGTAGCCAATGCTGTTTCCAGCATGCCCATGATTTTTGCAGAAATTTCATTTTGTTTTCCAACAGAAAAGTCCATTACAATCCCGGCGGTAGTTCTGAGTCCTTCGATTACCCGCTTGCCCACAATCGGGTCTTCGGGCAAAGCCAATAGCCCCTGCCGAAAAGTAAGCAAGTGCCCGATCAGATTGCCACTGTCCACTGTTGAAATATATTTGGGCTGTAAAGTGGTCAAGGAAACAGTGTCATACCAATTGTAAAAATGACCTTTGTACCTTTCAAGTTCCAGCATCGAGGACATCGTCTGCCTGGATCTTTTGACCAGTTCACCGCTCCCAATGTATCCAAAATCATACGCGGATAGATTTGCCAACAAAGCCAGCCCCATGTTCGTGGGTGAAGTTCTGTGGGCGATTTTGGCAACAGGTTCTTCCTGGAAATTATCCGGAGGAAGGAAATTGTCAGGCTCGGCAACAAACTGCTGAAAAAACGACCAGGTTTTTCTGGCTGTTTTGTGCAGAAAAAAGAGCTCATCTTCAGGTAATCGCACATTTTTCTCAGATTTGGGTTTGCCAAGACGCCATGCAAGAGCAGGAGCCATAAGCCATAACAATAGAATCGGAGAAGCCACCAGTAGGGATATAAATTGGCTGTTGTAAACCAAAATCCCTATCAAAACCAGTGACAAAAGTGGAGGGAAAATCATTTTCCCGTATATCTGTAGAAGCTTATTTTCGGTTTTCCTTGCCGTATTGGCTGAAGGCGTCCATTCCAGTAATTTTTTTCCGGAAATGAAAATCCTCCAAATGGTCCGAAAGACTGCATCTGCAAAAACGAAAGCCTCATAGGGCAAAACCGCAAGTCCAAAAACAAACCTGATCAAGAAATCCCTGACCACACCACCCACTTCCGAAAGGTGTGCAGTTGAATTCAGCTCTATGGGTTTATGGAGCAATTGCCAGCCTGCGGCCATCATCAATGGCAACAATACTATCAAAGTCACGGCTGCAGTCCAGAACCAAGAAAAAGGCAAAATGGTCCAACCCATCAGTAAAACCAACAGCAAACAAAGAGGCACCAAGCTCCTTCTCAGGTTGTCAAACAATTTCCATTTGGAAAGGCTGGAAAGCGGATTGCTTTTCCATTGGCCATCTGCATCCTTTACAAAAGGAAAAATCCAGGCTGCAATCTGCCAATCCCCCCTTGTCCACCTGTGGTAACGTTTGATGTCGGCATGGTACTGGGAGGGATTTTCCTCATAAAGCAGCACATCGCTAAGCAAGCCCGAACGCACATAACAGCCTTCCAGCAAATCATGGCTCAATATCCTGTTTTCAGGAAACACCCCGTTCAATCCCTGTTCAAATACATCCACATCATAGATTCCTTTTCCGATAAAGGATCCTTCCCCAAAAAGATCTTGGTACACATCGGAGGAAACTCTGGTATAGGGATCTATGCCGGTGACATCTCCCTGCATTCGGGAATATAAGGATACTGCTGATTTAGAAATGGCCGCAGCCACTCTGGGCTGAAGAATACCATATCCCTCTGTCACTATCTGTCTTTTTGGATCAAAAACAGGATGGTTGAGCGGATGTGCCATGGTGGCAATAAATTTCCAGACCGTTTCCCTGGGCAATTGTGTGTCTGAATCAAGCGTGATCACATATTTTACACGTGACAATATCCTTTGATTTCCAGAGATCAAGGAAAACTCATTTTTATCTTTCCCTCTTAAAAGGGCGTTCAAAGCCGATAATTTCCCCCTTTTCCTTTCATAGCCCATCCACTTTCCTTCCCGTTCATTCCAGGTTCTTGGACGGTGGAAAAGAAAAAATATATCCTCTTCGTTTTGATATTTCTGATTCAGTACTTCTATTTTTTCACTGACAAGTTCGAGAAAACCATCATCTTCCGGCATTAATTCAGAGCCCGCGTCCATAAAGTCGGTCAATAAACCATAATGCACATTTTTCTCCTTGTTGGCCAAAAACCTGATCTCCAAGGCCTCAACGAGTTCTTCGATATAAGCCTTACTCGAAAGCATTGTCGGAATGACCACCAGGGATCTGAATTCTGTGGGAATACCCCTTGAGAAATCCATTCTGGGCAGCATTTTGGGATTAACACTGATCGTTGCGATCCAATTCACCAATGAAACCGCAAGCTGTGCCGCACCTGAAACCGCAATCAATGCCAGCACTGCCAAGATCGGCCATTCGAAATTACTGTAGCGATTGACCAAATGGAGCATGCCATAAGAGGCAATTCCGGTCAGTGCAGCAATGGAGAAAAAATAAAGAAACATGGGTATTTTCCCGGAAAATCTTTTGAATTTTTGGGTGAAGGTGTACCTTCTTTCACAGATTTTTTCTGTCTGTTCCAACCCTTTGTCCACCAAGAAATAACCCACGTGGGACATCCTGGCCTCAATACCTTGGCTAATCGCATTTTCGTGTGCCAAATCCACCGCCTTTTGGGCAACTTCAGTTTCGGAAAATGGACTGTATTTGGCAATGGCTTCTACAACATGCCTGTACCTGTCCCTGGTCGCAAAATCCATGAAAGGATAGGTGCCGGAAACATCCTGTCTCAGGATTTCCTCCACGCTGCTGAGTGTTTCTACAAATTCACGCCAATCATTGGCTCCCAAAAATCTCAGGGTCCCGATGCTGTTTCTTACCGAAACTTGGTTGGCTGCCTGCTTTTGGTTTTCCTTGCCGACAAGTTCATTGCTGGAATAGCCCATTTCGACAAGCTTTTGCTCCATCCATGTCAGAGGCAATGCCAGAGCGGGTCCCTTCCCTTGAAGTTTCCTCACCATGCCAGCTACAAAAGGGCTGACCAAAACAGGATTTGACCTTGCCATGTCGGCAAGATCCAAAACCAAATTTCCCGGACTTTCCTTCACCGTGGCAATCATCCTGTCTGCCCAATAATCGGCAAAGTTATGATCCACCATATCCAGTGCGATCTTATTGGCAATCCTGCGTAAATTTTCGATCACGGCCAAGCGAAGCATGATCGGAATGGCCCAGAGTTCTCCAAGAGTAAGGAGGCTTACGGTCTGATAGGCGGAGATGAAATTGCTCAAGCTCTTTACATCCACCCGACCGTCACTGTGGGAAATAATTTCCAACACGATGTCGTACACACGTGGCAATCCTGAAGACAATCCATTCCCCAAACTTGGGAGGGTTTCACTGTATCCTTTTGGTAAATGGTCTCTTGCAATGACCACCTGCTCTTCTATCAGGTAAAAATTGTCCAGCAGCCATTCGGCGGCAGGCGTAATGGTTTTGCCCAGCCGGATGCTTTCCACCAATAAGTTTCGGGCCTCGACCAGTGTCGTTTCATTCTCATCCAAGCGTTTGAGCAACTTGTCTGCCGGTTTTTCAACCTGAAGTTTATGGGATTTGGCCAGTACTTTACCATGGGCATAGATTTGGTCCATACTGAACAATTCAGAGCGGAAAGGCTCTTTTGTTTCAGCAATCATCGCCGCATTCCCTCCTTGAAAATAGACCCTCCAATGGGACAGTATATCAAAGACAGAACTAGTTGTTACCTTCATCATATAAATTTTATTTAAAGCATGAGCTTAAATTGAATAAATGGGTAACCCAGACCTAAATAGTAAAAAGGCCTTTTTCATCTGAAGAAAATTAGCAAGAGAAGGTTTGGGATTTTTACCTTCCAAAAAAAGATAAATAGCTTATTTCAATTTAATTTTTTTCAAGTTAGATAAAATTGATTTAAGATAAATAATTAAAGATTTGCATAAATTAAAGATTTACTTTTCGCGAAATTTCAGATGCATTTTCCCATTCATCCCCTCCTACGACGCATTCACACACAAAATTTATTCTTGTCATTCAATTCACAGTACCTTTGGAACAATTCAATAACCCAATCGCCAGAATTTAATGAAGAAACTTACCGTTTTGACCATACTATATTTTAGTTTGGTCGCTATACTTTTCGGTCAGAAGATAAATGACAAATACAAGCTGCCGATCCGATTGGCGAGTTCCCCCATTGTCATCGATGGCGTGTTGGATGAGCAGGCATGGTTGGATGCTTCGGTCGCAAGCGAATTTTTCATGATTACCCCGATGGACACCAGTTTTGCCCATGTCAAAACCGATGTGAGAATGACCTATGATGCGGACAACCTCTATTTGGTCGTCGTCAATCACCATGGCATGGAGGGGCCTTATATGGTAGAATCCCTCCGCAGGGATTTTTCATTTGGCAAGAATGACAATTTTCTCCTCTTTATGGATCCCTTCGATGACCAAACCAATGGATTTTCTTTCGGCGCCAATGCAGCCGGTGCCCAATGGGATGGCATCATGTTCGAAGGCGGAAAAATCGACTTGAGCTGGGACAACAAATGGGAATCCACCGTGAGGAACTACCCCGACAAGTGGGTTTTTGAGGCGTCCATTCCATTCAAGTCCATTCGTTATAAAAAAGGAATTACCGAATGGGGAATCAATTTCAGCCGGATGGATCTCAAAACAACCGAAAAATCAAGTTGGGCGCCGGTTCCAAGGCAGTTTCCCTCAGCATCTCTGGCTTATACGGGTACTTTGATCTGGGACAATCCTCCGCCTCAAGTAGGTTCCAATATTTCCCTGATCCCCTATGCGATGGGGGGAGTAACCAAAAACATCTCCGAAGGTGGCCAAGAAGTATTCAAGAGGGATGTTGGCTTGGATGCTAAGATCGCCTTGAGCTCTTCCCTCAATCTGGATTTGACGGTGAACCCTGATTTCTCACAGGTGGAAGTGGACAGACAAGTGACCAATCTGGACCGATTTGAATTGTTCTTTCCCGAAAGGAGACAGTTCTTTCTGGAAAACGGAGATTTGTTTGCCAATTTTGGCTACGAGAGCATCCGTCCATTTTTCTCGAGGAGAATTGGCTTGAATGCACCCATCAATGTTGGGGCAAGGCTAAGTGGTAAAATCAACAAAGATTGGAGGATCGGCGCCATGAACATGCAAACCGGTGAGGTGGATGAATCCGGATTGCCTGCCCAAAATTTCAGTGTTTTGGCCCTCCAAAGAAGGGTCTTCTCCAGGTCCAATATCGGCGTCATCTTTGTAAACAAAGAATCCCTAAACTATCGCCCTGACCCCAGCGAAGACAAACCCGTTTATTCCAGATTCAACAGAAATGTGGGCTTGGAGTACAATCTGGCTTCCTCCAACAACCTTTGGACAGGAAAGGCCTTGGTCCTAAAATCCTACAGCCCCGGCCAAACCGGAGAAAGCATGGTCCATGCGGCAAACCTGCGGTATAGCAGCGGAAACTTGACTTGGAATTGGCAGCATGAATACGTGTCCGAAAACTACACTGCGGAAGTTGGCTACGTGCCAAGAAACGGATATTACAAAATCAACCCCAGCATCGGGTACCTATTTTTCCCCAAAAGTAAAAAAATCCTCAGCCACGGTCCAGAATTCAACACCAAGTTCTTTTTCAATACGGATATGAAGGAAACCGACAACGAAAGTTACCTGTTGTATCGGGTGAGGTTCAGAAGCCAAAGTGTTTTCAGCGCATGGACCGCACACGATTACGTCCAACTCCAAAGGCCATTTGATCCCACGAATTATAGCGGGGATACCTTGGCCACTGGAACCCAACACAAATGGAATTCCTGGGGAACGGAATATACATCAAAGCCCCAGAGCATTTTCACCTATGCCTTTTCGACACGGATGGGAGGATATTATGCAGACGGAGATCGATACAATGTGGCTGCGGAACTCGGCTACAGGTTCCAGCCCTTTTTCAGTCTTACCCTAAATGCCAACTATAATGAAATCCATTTGCCAGAGACATGGGGAAAAACCAGGTTTTGGTTGGTGGGGCCGAGACTGGATGTAACGATGACCAACAAGGTCTTTTTCACGGCATTTGTCCAATACAACGAGCAGATCAAAAACATCAACTTGAATACCCGCTTTCAATGGCGATTCAAACCCGCCTCCGATCTCTTTTTGGTTTACACAGACAACTACCTTCCAGCACCTTTCTATGTAAAGAACCGGGCATTGGCATTGAAATTCACCTATTGGTGGAATGTCTAGGTGAAATTTCGGACAAAGTTCACCGTGTATTTCTTGAGGTTTGTAAAGAAATAGTCCATAATTGAATACACTAAAATTTATTCAACATCAACAATAAAGCTGTCAAAAATCCTTGGAGGCACCCGTTTAAAAAATTCATGCAAAAACCACGGAGTGTTTCGCAGAGAACGCAAAGAAAAAACAAATTCTTCCAGATCTTCCGAAAACCAACAGATTCTAAAAACCACAGTAAAAACCTTTGCGACCTTCCCGAGACACTTGGCGCACTCTGCGTTAAAATAATTTCTCGCAAAGTCCGCAGAGTTTTTCGCAGAGACCGCAAAGAAAAAAATACATCCTCCCAAATCTTCCGAAAACCAACAGATTTTCAAAACTACCAAAAAACCTTTGCGACCTTCCCGAGACACTTGGCGCACTCTGCGTTAAAATAATTTCTCGCAAAGTCCGCAGAGTTTTTCGCAGAGACCGCAAAGAAAAAAATACATCCTCCCAAATCTTCCGAAAACCAACAGATTTTCAAAACTACCAAAAAACCTTTGCGACCTTCCCGAGACACTTGGCGCCCTCTGCGTTAAAACAATCTCTCGCAAAGTCCGCAGAGTTTTTCGCGGAGAACACAAAGAAAAAAATTACATCCTCCCAAATCTTCCGAAATCCAACAGATTTTTAAAAACAAAAAAACCTTTGCGACCTTCCCGAGACACTTGGCACCCTCTGCGTTAAAACAATCTCTCGCAAAGCCCGCAGAGTTTTTCGCGGAGAACGCAAAGAAAAAAATACATCCTCCCAAATCTTCCGAAAACCAACAGATTTTCAAAACTACCAAAAAACCTTTGCGACCTTCCCGAGACACTTGGCGCACTCTGGGTTAAAATAATTTCTCGCAAAGTCCGCAGAGTTTTTCGCAGAGACCGCAAAGAAAAAAATACATCCTCCCAAATCTTCCGAAAACCAACCGATTTTTAAAACTACCAAAAAACCTTTGCCGCCTTCCCGAGACACTTGGCGCAATCTGCGTTAAAATAATTTCTCTCAAAGTCCGTAGAGTTTTTCGCGGAGAACGCAAAGAAAAAAATACATCCTCCCAAATCTTCCGAAAACCAACCGATTTTTAAAAACAAAAAAACCTTTGCGACCTTCCAGAGACACTTGGCGCCCTCTGCGTTAAAACAACCTCTCGCAGAGACCGCAAAAAAAACAATGGGTTCGAACCCCTCCCTCAATTCAAAACCTGAGATTAGGTCCAAAAAACCTTTGCGTCCTTCGAGTAAAACTTAGCGCCCTCTGTGTTGAAAATTCAGCAAAAACAGGTTTTTCGCAAAGCACGCAACGTGTTTCGCAGAGAACGCAAAGAAAATAACAACACATCCAAACCCCTCCCTCAAATCCAAACCTGAGATCAGGTCCAAAAAACCTTTGCGTCCTTCGCGTGAAACTTAGCGCCCTTTGCGTTGAAATTCCGCAGAATGAAGGTTTTCACAAAGCAAGAAGCATGTTTCGCAAAGACCGCAAAAAAAACAATGGTTTCGAACCCTGATTTTAAAATCAAAAAAACCTTTGCGTACTCCGTGAGAAACTTACCTCTTTGGGTGAAAACAGTTTCAGACTAAATGGCCTTATTCCTTACGTAGATCAATTTAAACCTTCCTTTCTGGTTTTCCCTTTTTTCGATTTCGAATTTGTTGATGGCGCTGATCAAGGGTGTTAATTTTTGGAAACCAAAGTTTCGCGCGTCAAAATTGGGTTGCTTTTTTTGAAGCAGATTGCCCACGTCTCCCATGAAAGCCCATCCTTCCTCATCTGCCAAATCCGAAATCGTACTGGCGATCAATCGAATCAATTTCGGATTGATCTTGTCCACTTGAGGTCTCGGAACGCTCTTTTCTTTTGGATCATCCTGATCCTCACTTTGTTGGGTCAGGATTTCAAGATAGATGAATTTGTCGCAGGCAACGAAGAATGGTTCAGGCGTTTTCTTTTCCCCGATTCCGATGACCAACATCCCCGCTTCTCTCAGACGTGTCGCCAACTTGGTGAAATCACTGTCGCTGGATACCAAACAGAATCCGTCTACCCTTTCTGAATAGAGGATATCCATGGCGTCAATGATCATCGCCGAATCTGTTGCATTTTTGCCTGTGGTATAGCTGTACTGCTGAATGGGGCTGATGGCATTTTCAAGCAGGACATTTTTCCATTTCCCAAGTTGCGGCTTTGTCCAATCCCCGTAAATCCGCTTAATGGTGGGGTTGCCGTATTTGGCGATTTCCTCCATCATTTCTTTCACTTGGGTGGCGGGAACGTTATCGGCATCTATCAACACGGCAATTTTAAGATCAGTCTGCATAAGAAGGGAAGGGTGTTAAAAATTATTCAATAGCACCTAAAGGTAATCAAAAATTGGGAAGCCGCTGTTTCTGGATTTAAAGATCCCCCCGTTCCCTGCTCTTTAAATCGAAATAATGGGTTTCTCCTGTAATAATTTCTTTGTCTCCTTAAAAAAATAATAGAGTTTTCACGCAACCCACTTGTTTCAAAATGGATGACATAACCTATAAAATCTTCCCTAAAGCACTTGGATACCTTCTTGACCCCATCCTAACAAACCTAAGCCAATTGCTGGAGGAAGGGAGATTGATCCTGAGAATCAGGGGATTGGAAGAGAGGAAAATCAATCCAAATTTAATATCCATTGTGATTTGAAAAAGTCACAAAATTCAGCCTAAATTTGCGCTATAAAAGCGGGTGTAGCTCAGTTGGTAGAGCGTCAGCTTCCCAAGCTGAAGGCCGTCGGTTCGAACCCGATTACCCGCTCTTTTTTTGAAAAACCCTTTGATTTTCATTCCCGATTCTTCCTCTAATTCCTAGATCTTATTGCGTTCCTTTCTTTTGGTTTCAAAAAACCTTGTCTTTTCGTTGACTCAATCGATGTATTTTTTAAATTCAGCAAAAAAACAAAACAACAAAATGATAGTATCCACCACACCAAGCCTTGAAGGCTACAGAATCACCGCCTATTTGGGCATTGTCACGGGAGAAACCATCATCGGGGCAAACATTTTCAAGGACTTTTTCGCCAGCATCACCGATATTGTCGGGGGCCGATCTTCCGCCTATGAAAGGGTTTTGCGAGAAGCAAAATCGACTGCAATGGCAGAATTACAACAGCAAGCACAAGCATTTGGCGCCAATGCCGTCGTTGGAATAGACCTGGACTATGAAACCATCCGAGAAGGTATGCTGATGGTAACTGCCAGTGGAACTGCCGTGCGGGTGGAAACCATCCTTTAAAAACCTAAAAGCAATCCTGCAACTTCCTTTTAATAATTGGATGGACGGGAATTGAAAAACATTGACTGCTCCAGACCAATAAAAAAGATACCCGTACTTTAGAAAACCAGTCTTGAACATCGCTATTTTTCGCTGTTTTTCAACAATTATTTTCCTAAACGGAAGGAGTGATCGACCAATTTTAGGTTGATCCTCCCCCGTTTGGAAGATGCTCATTTACTGAAATAGATGCCTTCCCGATAAAGAGTTGCAATAGGTGATGTCCTGTCGGAGCCACCTTGATTGTATATTATTTTGGTTTTCGCATAATAAATGGTTGAGGCAAGAATTTTTTCAGACCTATGGCATTTCTTGGTTTGCGAAAATGGTGGATGGTTTGGAAAGAACGACCAATAACCCATTGATACGATACTTCATCCTGAATTTTTTCACTGTTCAATTCCTATTGAAAAATTCAAATATTCCAATTAAGGTTCTGAATAACATTGAATTGTCAATTAAAAAAGACTGACTTTTCCTTTTCTAAACAAATACAGTTAAATTTAGTTAAAATATCATTCAAAACTTAAAAGAAACTCTATGAAAAAATCATTACTCTTTTTATTGGTGTGCATTGGACTGAGTTTTTCTCAAACCCTACAAGCACAAACAAGAACGGTCACTGGGAAAGTGATCACAGAAGAAGATGGATTGGGCTTGCCTGGAGCAGCTGTCCTGATCAAGGGGACGACCACTGGCACCACGACAGATATGGAAGGTAAATTCTCAATCGACGTACCCGCTGGTAGGAATATTTTGGTGATTTCGTTTATCGGATTGAGATCCCAAGAGGTGAATATTGCCAACCAATCCAGTATCAATGTCACAATGCTTGCGGATGACACGGATTTGTCTGAAATCATTGTGACGGGAACCAGAGTAGGTGCGAGATCAAGGATAGATTCTCCCGTACCGGTGGATATCATACCGGTATCCAAGGTAATCGACGCTTTGGGTCAAGTCGACTTGAACCAAATCCTGACCTATATTGCCCCTTCTTTCCAATCCAGCAGGCAGACCATTTCCGATGGTTCTGACCATGTTGACCCTGCACAATTGAGGGGTTTGGGAACGGACCAGGTTTTGGTCTTGGTGAATGGAAAAAGAAGGCACCAATCCGCCTTGGTAAACGTAAACGGTACTGTGAACAGAGGTTCAGTCGGTACGGATTTGAATGCCATTCCTGCAAACTCAGTGGAAAAAATCGAGATCCTGAGGGATGGAGCAGCTGCACAATATGGATCCGACGCGATCGCAGGAGTAGTCAATATTATCCTGAAAAAATCAGTGGGACTCAGTGGATCCTTTGCTTCTGGAACGCATGTCACCAATTATGACAAAAACTTCATCGTCAGCGGTGGGGAAAATTCAAGCGTGAGCGTAACAGATGGAACGATGGTCAGCGCAGGTTTGAATTATGGCATGAAAGTCGGAAAGGAAGGTTTTTTGAACGTTACCGGCGAGTACGTCAAAAGAGGCTTCACCAACAGAACAGGTACGTATGCCGGACAGATCTTTCCTGCTGTTGGCGGAGTAAATGTGGACAATGCCGAATTGCTGGCAAGAGGTCTTTCGCGTGATGATTTTGACATGCGTATTGGCAACTCTGAAGTAAACGGAGGAGGCATCATGATCAATTTTTCGCTTCCGCTAAAAAACGGAATGGAAATTTACTCCTTTGGAGGATACAACAATAAAAAAGGAAACGCTGCAGGTTTTTATCGCTATCCAAACAGTGTTCCCGCAGCAGTTCGTGGAAATGTATTTCAGGTTTACCCAAATGGTTTTTTGCCCAAAATCAATACGGACATCACTGACCTTTCCAATACCATTGGACTTATGGGCACACTTGGTGAATGGAGATTTGATTTGAGCAATACTTTTGGACAAAACATTTTCGATTTCGAAATCACCGAATCCGTGAATTACACCCAAGCACTTCAGACGGCCAATTTCCAAAAAGAATTTGATGCCGGGGGATTGAATTTTCTCCAGAACACGATCAACTTCGATGCGGCAAGAAAATACGATGTATTGGCAGGTCTGAATGTGGCGGTAGGTGCTGAATTCAGGTTCGAGCAATTCGGAGTGAGGGCAGGTGAAGAAACCTCCTACAGAAATTTCAATCCTGACGCAGGTGTTCCAGCTGGCTCTCAAGTATTTGGCGGCTTCACCCCTTCTACCGCTGGATATTTCAACAGAAACAACAAGGCAGTTTATCTTGATGTGGAGCAGGAATTCACCAAATCCTGGAACGTAGCCGCCGCCATAAGATTCGAAGATTATTCCGATTTCGGAAGTACCTTCAACTACAAACTCGCTTCCCGATATAAAATCGCTGAAGGATTCGCCTTGAGAGCCTCCACCAGTACGGGGTTCAGAGCGCCTTCCATGCAGCAGATTTATTACTCCAGGGTGAATACGCTGTTTGTCACAGTGCCGGGCAGTGGCCTTATCCCGATAGAAAGTGGGACTTTCAGAAACAACAGTGAGCCTGCAAGGATCTTGGGCATACCCACCTTGAAACAAGAAACCTCCAGGAGTTATACCATCGGAACGACCTTACAGCCCACGGAAAATCTGGAAATCACCGTGGATGCCTATCAAATAGACATCGATGACAGGATTGTATTGACCAACAACTTCAACGACGGTGGCAATGAAATCATTCGGCAACAATTGGCAGCAGCCAACGCCACTACCGCCAATTTCTTCACCAATGCCATTGACACCCGCGCAAGGGGAATTGAATCTGTCATCACCTACAATGTCAACCTGAACAGCACCTCTTCGATCAGTTTTATCTTGGCCGGTACATTTATCAACAACACCGTCAAGAAAGACAGTGATGGCAAAGCGATTATCAAAGGGTCTCCGATATTGGAGCAAACTGGACAATTGGGCAACTATTTCAACAGAGAAGACCAAAGCAGGATCGAAGTAGCCAATCCAAGGGACAAAGTGAGTTTTATGGCCAACTATAACGTGGGGAAATTCACTTTTATGGCAAGAGCCGTTAGATTTGGGCAGGTGGTGTTCCTTGATCCAACGATGGGAAATGATCCAGGTACTTGGCCGGTGAATACGCTTACAGGCAATAGGGAAACACTTGACCAGACTTTTAGTCCCAAAGTGGTCACCGATGTGACGCTAAGCTATAAATTCACGGATCATTTGAGATTGAATGTGGGTGCAAACAACCTATTTGATGTCTATCAAGACATGCACAACCACAGTGGAAACTTCAGTGCAGGAAGATTTGTCTACTCAAGAAGAGTCCAACAAATGGGCTTCAACGGAAGGTTTATCTTTGCCAGAATGAGCTTCAATTTCTAGAATAAACAAATTTCTATTTACCCAAAAAAGGCTTTCCAAATGATTGGAAAGCCTTTTTTTTATGGTCCCAACAAAAAAATTTGAACCCGAAATATGCAATAGGTTTCCAAATGGGATTGGAACTGAAAGAAAATCAGCCGATTGGAAGAATAATTCCTGACACCAATAGGATGAAATCAAGAATAGTCAACATCCAATTGATTGTCATTCAATTACAATATTGCGTTGAGTCCGTAATGAATAAAACGGATTGAATCAAGCAGACATGATTTAGGAGATTGGGTTTTTCAGGAACGGTTCAACCCGAAATATACTTTCCTCTTCCGAATAGAGCTTGAAACTGCAGGAATTCAGACCCTCTTTAGGCCAACTGGTGCTTATATGGTGAAGTCAAAAATTAAAAAAAGACTGATGATGAATCAATTTCAGGGTGGAATTGAACCCGAAAAATGCATTAAATTTCCAAATAGAGCTTCGAACTGCAAGAAATCAGTCCCTCTTTAGACCAACTGGAGCTTATATGGTGAAGTCAGAAATTACAAAAAGACTGATGATGAATCAATTTCAGGGTGGAATTGAACCCGAAAAATGCATTAAATTTCCGAATAGGGCTTGAAACTGCAGGAAATCAGCCCCTCTTTAGACCAACTGGAGCTTATATGGTGAAGTCAGAAATTACAAAAAAGACTGATGGTGAATCAATTTCAGCGTGAAATGGAGAATGCATAATACAGGTTTACAAACACAGCCATCTTAAAATGAAAAACCTGAATGGCTTTGTCCTTTCAAAATCTCGCCTCAGGAATTTTCAAAAGCAAAAATTACAAGCCTAAAGCATTTTTTTCTTCAAATCCGTCAAATCAGCTTTTTTGATCACCTCATTGTTGATCACCACCACGGGTGCGGATTTGCAAAAGTCCATACATTTGGTTTTGATGATCTTGAACTTCCCCTTGTGGTCCTCGGATTTGATCAACTCCTTGATTTCAGACTGGAGGTTTTTACAACCTGATTTTTTACAATCGGATCCGTTGCATACGAAAATGAATTTTCTATAAGTTGGCATAATTTGATTGTCTCTGTGATAAATTTAAGGCAATTGCTTCAATGCAATTTTCGAACCCGTATTTTTCCCTGGCACTTTTCTTATAGTCCATGGACAAAACGCAGGAGCAATCCCGCCAAATAGGCCCCATATGTACCCACCGCATATCCCAATACCGCCATCAGAACCCCTACTGGAGCCAAGGAGGCATTGAAGGCAGAGGCAACGATGGGTGCAGAAGCTGCACCTCCCACATTGGCCTGAGACCCCACAGCCACAAAAAAGAAAGGAGCCTTGATCAAATAGGCAACGATGAGCATGATGGTGATGTGGAAAAACATCCAAAGGATCCCGATCAGAAACAGGATTGGACTGTCAAAAATAGCCATCAAATCCATCTGCATCCCAATGGTAGCTACCAAAACATAGAGCAAAACCGATCCCAACCTGGAGGCTCCGGCACCTTCAAGTTCCCTTGATTTGGTAAAGGAAAGCATCAATCCTCCTGTCGTGGCAATGATGACAATCCAGAAAAAAGTTGAATCCAATGAATACTGGGCCATTTGGGGATAATTTTCGCCGATGTAGGGCGCCACATTGTCCGCAATCAAATGCGCCAGACCCGTCAGACCAAAGCCAATGCCCAATATCTTCATCGTATCCGCCATATTGGGCACCTTGAGGATACTCTCCCTG
Source organism: Rhodonellum psychrophilum GCM71 = DSM 17998 (assembly GCF_000381545.1). Classification (GTDB taxonomy): domain Bacteria; phylum Bacteroidota; class Bacteroidia; order Cytophagales; family Cyclobacteriaceae; genus Rhodonellum; species Rhodonellum psychrophilum. Next base: position 26,230 of record NZ_KB906677.1, read on the forward strand.
TATTTTTCTACCTTTTCCTGCAACTCCAAAATTGCAGAACTGTCAGCCCGGAAGAGCTTGTCAATTTTTTCGGGTTTCGCAGCCCAATAGAGCAACACTGCCATCCAGACATTGGCGACCAAGACATCCACTGCGATCATTTGGCTGAACAAGGCTGGACTTGCTCCGAAAACCTCCAGCATGGCTGTCTGATTCGCTCCTCCACCAATCCAACTCCCGGCGATGGTCGCTAAACCCCTCCACACCTCGTCCGGCCCAACACCTCCCAAAATCTCCGGATAAACTGCTGAAACCACCAACAAAGCCAAGGGGCCTCCCAAGATGATTCCCAATGTACCTGCCAAAAACATGATCAGGGCTTTTGGCCCCAATTTTAGAATTCCCTTGAAGTCTATACCCAAGGTAAGCAAAACCAAGGATGCCGGTAGCAGATACCTTGACGCCACGAAGTAAAGTCTGGATGTTTCGCCTGAAATCAATCCAAAGGAATTGAGCAGCGCTGGTACAAAATAACAAAGCAAAATGGAAGGGACAACCCGGTAAAATTTAAGCCAAAAATTTCTCTTGCTGGAAGCCGTGGCAAAAACCAAGGCCAATATGGTCATCAAAATTCCAAAAACTACGGCATCATTGGTGATCAGTGGGCTATTTTCCTGCATTATCTGTTCATTTGAGAATGCATAAATACCACAAATGCATCAGATGCCCAAAAAATCATTCTCTGGAATTTTCCCAGAGTTGCATAAACTCGCCCAGGATCATCGCCGTGGCGCCCCAAACCATCTCTTGGTCAATGTCAAAATAAGGCGTTTCCAATTTGAGTCCCGAATCAATATTTACGGACCCCATTTTTCTGATTTTTTGGTCCAACAAGTCACTTAAAGGAAAAGTGATGATCCTTTCCACTTCAAAGGGATCCGGTCTGAATTCCGGCTTTTCATGGGTAAAACCGATAAATGGGGAAACCATGAAATTGCTCGCCGGAATGTAAAGATCCGTCAACCTGCCGATCAGTTCCACTTTGTTACGGTCCACCCCTATTTCTTCTTCCGCTTCCCGCAGTGCCGTTTCTCCGAGATTCAGGTCGGTCAATTCCCATTTTCCGCCCGGAAAAGCAATTTGTCCGCTGTGGACGCCTTCGTAGGTCGGTCTTTTGATAAATGGGACCAAGCAACCCTCCTCATCTTGATAGAAAAGCATCAATACGGCCCCCTTTCGATGGTTTTCAGGAATGTTCAATGAGAACCTGCGCGCATCAATCGGTTTTGGCGCCATTGTCCCCTGCCCCATCTTTCCAGGCAAGGGCTTTTTCAAAGCTTCTTCGAGTTTACGAATGACTTTATCGAGTTTCATTTCAAAAAATTGATCTTATTTAATTTCTTCTTTAGATATCCTTCTCGGGGATACTGACTGGAGACCACGGGACTTTCAAAATACAGGTATCGATTTTCGCCTGGAATGATCAGCCAAACGATGGGCCTGACCCCGGTTTCCTCTTCAAATATCCCTGCCACCAGCAGGTGATCGGGGCTTACCCAAATGGCCTCCTCAAAAGCTCCAGAGGGCCCAATGAAAAGGAGTCTTTCCCGCATCCCGTTGGATTTGAAATAAATGACTTCGGAATCCGGATTGAAATACGGCTTTCCTTCTTCATTGAAGGAAACTTTATAGCTGTAGATGTCTACTACGCCGTTGCCATCTGGCTGAGGAACCAGATAGGGATAAAAGGCAGTGTTGGGCATGATGAAATTTTCCTCAGGCCATTCCAACACCTCATAGGTATAGCCTCTTGCAAAATCGAAAGCCGTTGCGTCGAATCCAGGTTCAATGCTTTTCCAATTGGCCGTCCATTCCGGAAATTGCCCCAAACCTTCCAGGACCATGGTCATTTCTTTTTCTTCCACGGTCAAGATCAGAGCTTCACTGGTTTCTTCCTTTGTTTCTTTATCAGAAGAACAAGAAAAAGCCAAGATCAAAAGAAAGAACCAAATGGGATTTGATGTCCGATTGAAGAAAACTACTTCCATTTTTTCAGAGTGGGATTTGGTAGACAAAAATTGAATGTGTTGTTCATTGCTTTTATTGGATCAAGCCTCAAATACAGTCAAGCCAGACATTCCGGATCCAAAGTTAATGGAAAAACGGGTTAAACCCGAAATATGCATTCCATTTCCAAAGGGGATCGAAGCTGGAAGAAAATCAGACTATAGGGAGACTAATTCTTCATGCCAAAAGAGCATGTTCAAAAATAGTCAAGCCCTCATTCATTATCCGTTAATTACAAGCTTGAATTGAGTTCGGAATGCATAAAACGGGTTCAACGCTTTTGCAGAAAAAACCAGCGGCCAAAAAGCAAAACCGCAATACAAATCAAGCATGTTTTGGCTAAAAATCAAAAAAGGTCCAGACATTGCCTGGACCTTTTTTATCTCTCAAACCTATTAAACCTATTGTAGATATTCAAAGTATGAATAACATGATCGAAAGGTATAAAATGTTTTTAAAAACTGCAAACAATCGATTGCGAAAATTTTATTCTGTTAAAATTGCGCCTCTTCTGTACTCCCTTTCAAAGCCATTGTAGAAGATTCTCCACCAGTGACAACTTGCTGAACTGCATCGTAATAACCCGTCCCAACAAAGGCTTGGTGCTTCACTGCCTTAAAGCCATTTTTTTGTAAAGAAAATTCTCTTTCTTGCAATTCGGAGTACCCCGCCATTCCCCTGTCTTTGTAAGCCAGAGAAAGTTCGAACATGCTGGTGTTGAGTGCATGGAATCCGGCTAGGGTGATAAACTGAAATTTATAGCCCAGTTCAGCCAAATTCTCCCTGAAAGTCAGCATCTCGCTCTTCGAAAGATGCGCCGCCCAGTTGAAGGATGGAGAGCAGTTGTAGGCCAGCATTTTGCCAGGAAACTTTTCATGGATGGCTTGGGCAAACTCCCTCGCATAACCCAGGTCAGGATTAGAGGTTTCCATCCAAATCAAATCAGCATAGGGTGCATAGGAAAGTCCTCTATCAATTCCCTGTTCGATTCCATTATTCACTTCATAAAAACCTTCCGAGGTTCTTTTCCCCGTAATGAACTTGTGATCCCTGGGATCAATATCCGAGGTGATCAAATTGGCTGCGTCAGCATCCGTTCTTGCAATGACAATAGTGGGAACACCACATACGTCTGTTGCCAACCTTGCCGCCAAAAGTTTATTGATCGCTTCTTGTGTCGGGACCAATACTTTGCCTCCCAAGTGGCCGCATTTTTTGGCAGAAGACAGCTGATCCTCAAAGTGGACACCGGAGGCGCCTGCTTCTATCATCATTTTCATCAACTCAAATGCGTTCAGGTTTCCACCAAAACCAGCTTCGGCGTCAGCAATGATAGGGACCAAATATTCCAAATCCGTGTTTCCCGATACGGACTGAATCTGGTCTGCTCTCAAAAGCGCATTGTTGATTCTTCTGACCACTGCGGGAACTGAATCAGCAGGATACAGACTTTGGTCGGGATACATTTGACCAGCCAAATTGGCATCTGCAGCCACTTGCCAGCCACTCAGGTAAATGGCCTCCAGTCCTGCTTGGACTTCCTGGATGGCTTGATTCCCCGTCAGTGCGCCAAGGCCTGCAATAAAGGGTTGATTGTTTAGTTTGTCCCAAAACCGCTCTGCACCCATTCTGGCAATGGAAAACTCCAACTTGTAACTTCCGGTGAGTCGCAAAACATCCTGTGCAGAATAATTTCTAAGGATGCCTTTCCATCTTGGATTGTTTTTCCAGTCATTTTCCATCGCCAAGGCATTTTCGATTGATTGATTTTTCATAATTGTTAGGGTTAAATTGATTGTTGTGATTTAAGAATAAGGTCATTATAGTTTAAAGCATTGCATAGGCAGGGAGCGTGAGAAAATCGACAAAGTCGTTAGAAAGCACCAGCTTATCCATCAGCGCAGATGCCTGTTGCAGAGCCCTTCCATTGGCCCTCTCCTCCCCCAAAAGGGTTTTTATTTTTTCCATTTCCTGGAGTTTGAGGCTCAAATAAAATTCTCCGGTGATGGTTTGGCCGTCCTTGGTTTGGACACCATGCCTGATCCATTGCCAAAGTTGGGCGCGGCTAATCTCGGCCGTGGCGGCATCTTCCATCAGATTATACAATGCTGCTGCACCCACACCAGAAAGCCAGCTTTCCAAATAAAGAATACCCACATTGATATTGGTCCGCACTCCGGATTCCGTGATGCTCCCATCTGGAATCCTCACATCCAATAAATCCTCTGTTTCAAATCCTGAATGAAATGGTGGCTTATTTTTTTGATTGACATGTCCCTGATCAAAGGCCTTTGTAAAAACTTCTTCAGCAATGGGTACCAGAAATGGATGGGCTACCCAGGTGCCATCATACCCAATGGAGGCTTCCCTCTCTTTGTCCGCCTTCACTTTTTCTTGAGCCATGCGGTTGATTTCTGCATCTTTGGCGGGGATAAAAGCAGACATCCCACCGATGGCATGCGCACCCCGTGCATGACATATTTCCACAAGTTTGGTGGCATAAGCCCTCATAAAGGGCGTTTCCATCGTCACCAAGCTTCTATCGGGAAGTATGAAGGCGGGATTATTTCTGAATTTTTTGATAATGCTGAAAATATAATCCCACCGACCGGCATTGAGGGCCACGAGGTGATCCTTAAGCTCATAGACGATATTGTCCATCTCCAAAGCCCCAAAAATGGTTTCTACCAAAACAGTGGTTTTGATCGTCTTTTGAGGGATTTTCAAGTAGTCCTGAGCCGCTACAAATACATCGTTCCACAAACGGGCCTCAAAATGACTTTCCAACTTTGGCAGGTAGAAGTAAGGCCCTGAGCCATTTTCCAATAATTTTTTTGCATTGTGGAAGAAAAACAATCCAAAATCAACCAATGATGCGGAAAGTGGTTCCCCGTTGATGACCATGTTTTTTTCCTCCAAATGCCAACCTCTTGGTCTCACTTTCAATACCGCATGCTTGGCATTCAACGCATAGGATTTCCCGTTTTCGGCTTCAAAATCAATTTGATTTCGGATGGCATCGTAAAGATTGATTTGTCCGGTAATGATGTTGTCCCAAGTGGGAGAAGTAGCGTCCTCGAAATCCGCCATAAAAACCTTTGCCCCACAATTCAGCGCATTGATGACCATTTTCCGATCCACAGGACCTGTGATCTCCACTCTCCTATCTTCCAAATCTTCCGGTATGGCCGCGATCCTCCAATTCCCGCTTACATCCGGAATCTCCGCCAACACCGATTTCAACTCCCCCATTTCGAGCTGCTGCTGGACTCGCTGCCTTCTGACAAGAATTGAAAACCTCTTTTCCCTGAACTTCAATTCAAGAAAAGCCAAAAACCCCAATGCTTCGGGCGTTAGAATCTTTTCATACGCTTTGGGCATCTCTCCCAAAACCTTTAACTGTAAAGTATCTGATACTGCTATGGTCATGATGATAAATGGTTTATGTGATTGATGTGATAAATGTAGGAAAACGAATTTAATATAAAAAGCGAAATTTCGCTTTTTATTACTTTTCTTTTATTTATGATTTTTCACAAAAAATTATTTCAACTGATATTTTTAATATCTTCGCTTAATCAAAAAAGGTAAATCGTGAAAGAAGAGCATATCAGGATAATTTTCGGATTGAAAGTCAAGCATCTCAGAAAGGAGAAAAACCTTTCTCTTCTGGAACTTTCCGAATTGACAGGAATCTCCATCTCCTATCTGAATGAGATTGAAAAGTCAAAAAAATACCCCAAATCTGACAAAATATTCAAATTGGCGGAAGTGCTGGGGGTAAACTATGATTATTTGGTTTCCCTCAAGTTGGAGGACAAAATGAAAACCATCTCTGATTTGCTCCAATCGGACATCCTTTCTGAACTTCCCCTGGAACTGTTCGGGATAGATGTCAGCTCATTTATTGAATTGCTTTCCGATGCTCCGTCTAAGCTGAATGCCTTTATCATCACCCTAATGGACATCAGCAGGGCATACGACATCTCCAAGGAGGAATTTTTCCTTTCTTCCCTCCGCGCCTACCAAGAGATGCATGACAATTATTTCCCTAAAATCGAGCTTGAGGTAGAAAACTTCAAAAAATTAAACTCTTTGGTTCACTTGCCCAATTCAGCCATTCTGCATCAGATTTTGGTGGAAAAGTACAATTATCAAATCGAGTCTTTTGATTTTGATCTCGATCAGAGCCTCAAGGGAACACGGACGGTTTTATTCCCTGGCAAAAATCCAAAATTGCTTTTGAACCCCCATTTGACTGAAAACCAAAGGGTTTTTGCCTTGGGCAGGGAACTTGGATACAATCATTTGAGTCTCCAGAAAAGGGCCTATACCTCTTCCTGGGTTAGCGTCAATTCCTTTGAGGAAGTATTGAACAACTTCAAAGCGAGCTATTTTAGTTGCGCACTTTTGATTCCGGAAAAAGAAATCACCAAAGACTTGGAGTCTTTTTTTGCACAGGACAAATTAGATGAAGAGAAACTTTTGTCCTTGATCGAGAAGTACAATGTCACTCCCGAAACACTGGTTTACAGAATGACGAATATTCTTCCAAAGCATTTTGGTCTCAAGGAATTGTTCTTCTTAAGAATCACCAAAAACTTGAATTCAGGGGATTTCTCCCTGAACAAGGAATTGCATCTCACGGGAATTCACCATCCGCACGCCTCCAAAAACAAGGAGGATTACTGCCGCAGATGGGTTTCGGCTACGATTTTCAAGGAGTTTGAGATACACAACAAGAACCGAATCGGAAAAGGCCAGTATTCCTTCTATCCAGATGGACAATCCTATTTTGTTTTTGCCATCGCGTACAGATCAGGTCTGGAAAAGCAAGAGCAGGTGAGTATTTCATTTGGGTTAAAAGTGAATTCCCAATTCAAGAAAAAGGTGAAGTTCCATAATGATTCCAAAATCCTCCTCAAACATGTGGGGACAACCTGTCAAAGGTGTCCCGTAGAAAATTGCGAGGTGAGAGTTGCTCCTGCACACATTCTTGAAGCACAGAACAAAAAGGAAGAGAAGGAAAAAAGATTGGCCGAAATCAAAAGAGAATTTTCATGAATGCCGAATTAAGCAAAACCATCGTTCATCTCATCCATCAGGGATTTGAAAGCTACATCAATTCTTTTAAGGAATTGACCAGCCATGCCCCACATTTCTTTAAATCAAGGGATTGGAATGCAAGTCAACAAAACCACAGGAGGAGATTACTCCTTTACAAGGATCAGGTGTATGCTACCCGCCTCATTTTGGAAGGAATTTTAAAGGATCAGGTGGGGAATATCATGTTGTGGAAAGAGATAAAATCTGATTACAATTGGGAAATTACAGAAAGAAAAGACAAAGAACTTGCGGAGACCTTTTTCAATTCGGTGATCAGAAAAACATTTCCGGGATTGGCCATTTCCGATGAATTGATGTTTGTGCGTGAAGGCTATGACACCTGTGACATTCATCCTCAAGAACATTTGTTCTACAATTATCCCTCCCAATGGGGTTTACAGAAAATCATCAGAAAAATCGTTGCGGATTTTGATTTCGGTGTTCCCTATATGGAAAAGGAAAAGGACATCCAGTACCTGGTGAAAGCCGTCCGGGAGGTGATCCTTACCCGTTTTCAAGCCACTTCGGAAACCACCACTCAAGTGCTCAAGAGTGTTTTTTACCGAAACAAAGCGGCCTATCTGATCGGCAGAACCAGAATTGGTGGAAAATGGATGCCTTTTATCATTCCCTACATGAATGGCCCCAAAGGCATTTATGTAGATACCCTGATTTTTGACCCCAACATCATGAGTGGGCTTTTCAGCTTTTCCAGGTCTTATTTCATGGTGGAGGCAGAGATTCCATCCCAAATCATCGCCTTCCTGAACTCTGTGATTTCCCAAAAACTCATCCATGAACTCTACAATGCCATCGGCTTCAACAAGCATGGGAAAACCGAATTCTATCGGGATTTTCTAAACCACCTCGAGCGGACTTCGGATCCCTTTATCCAAGCAGAGGGGATCAAGGGGATGGTCATGACGGTGTTTACACTGCCTTCTTATAACATCGTATTCAAGATGATCAAGGACCATTTTGAACCCCCAAAAAGCATGACCAGGCTGGAAGTCCGGCAAAAATACAAATTGGTCTCCCTCCACGATCGGGTGGGAAGGATGGCTGATACCCATGAGTTCGAATTTTTTCGATTGCCTCTCGACAGGATTCACCCGGAATTGGTCACCGAATTGAAAAACACCTGCAATTCCCTGCTCGAATTCACGCAGGATGAATTGATCATCAAACACCTTTATACCGAAAGGAGAATGGTCCCCCTGAACATCTACCTGGACAGCTGTACACTGGAAGAGGCCAAACACGTGGTCGAGGAATACGGCAATGCCATCCTCCAATTGGCACAGGCGAACATTTTCCCCGGAGACATGATGGTCAAAAACTTCGGCGTGACGCGGCAAAAGCGGGTTATTTTTTATGATTATGACGAAATCGAGTTTTTGACCGACATGAATTTCAGGTGGAAACCTAAGGCAGAAAACTATGAGCAGATCTATGCATCGGCACCTTGGTATGACATTGCCAAGAACGATGTGTTTCCCGAGGACTTCAGACGTTTTATGATTGGCCGTGCCGATGTGAAGCCCCATTTTTTGGCGTTTCACGAAAAGCTGTTCAATCCAGACCATTGGAACCAAATCCAGGAAAAAATAAGGACGGGCGAATTGCTGCATGCTTTCCCCTATCCAAAAAGCATGAGGTTTCGACCTGAAGAAGAGGTTTAACTCAAAGAACCATGAGGTTTCCCTTAGAGCAATGCCTGCAAGAAAATCAGGCTTTTTGAAAAATAAGGCATCACACCTATGTGGTGAAGTCAAAAAAATTAACCAAATATATCATTATCAGGAATTTACATCCTTAAATTGAATTGATAATGCAAATCCAGGTTTAAAGAAAAACGGATAGCACCGATCGGTGAAGTCAAAATTTCGAAGAACCGACTGATTCCTAAGTAATTTGAGGATCGAGTAGAAATATAAATGCATAAAAGGGGTTAAAACCCGGCATAAAACGAGTTAAAGCCCGAGAAAAACGGGTTAAAAAGGATAGCCGATGGCAAAATTGAACACCAGGTTTTCCCTTCTCCAATTTCGGTCCCGGAAATCGAAGGAATTTCCCCAGCGCTCGTTTTCGGGCAATGATGGAACCCTAAGGGGTGTGGCGAGATCAAAGCGGATCACAAAAAACTCGATATCAAACCGCAAGCCAAACCCTGTGCCTACTGCAAGTTCGTTCCACCATTTCGAGGTGAATTTACCCCCTGGAAGGGCTTCGTTTTCGTTCATCAACCAGACGTTCCCGGCATCCATAAAAAACGCCCCTTTCAATATTGACACAATCGGGAAGCGGTACTCGATATTTCCCTCCAACCTGATGTCTCCTGCCTGGTCGAAAAAAGAGCCCAAATTGAATTCTTCGGGACGGTAAGTGCCCGGACCAATGGACCTGATCCGGAATGCGCGGACGCTGTTTGGTCCCCCAGAGAAAAACTGTTTGACGAAGGGTAAGGAATTGGAATTGCCATAAGGAATCCCCACTCCTCCAAAAAGTCTGGTTGCGATGGTGTGCTTTTGATTCATCCTGAGATAATATCTAAAATCAACATCGCCCCGTGAATACTGCGCATATCTTAGACCCAAAAAAGTGTTCGGGTCTCCACCAAAAACCCTGTTGGCCAGATTAATTCCATTTCCAGCCAAATCAACTGTGCTCGCCACAAAAATCCCATGGGTCCTGAATTTGTCTGACAACTTGTTATAATTGAACGTGTAATTTATTCCCGCAATAAACTGCTGGTCAAAACTGCTGCGCAAAAAGGGATTTTTGTTCAAAATTTCCTCAAATTCATCCGATGTTCTGGACAAGTTCACCACATTGATACTGATCGGATTGATTTCATGGTAAACAAAACGGTTTGCATTCCAAAAATAACCATAGTTACCGGAGAATGTATTTAACTTGTACAAGCCTCCCCTGCTGAGATATTCGGTACCCAAGCTGATTTTGGTTTTCGGCACCGAATAGCTGAAACGTTCTTTGATTGGGATAAAAAAGACCACCCTTGGATAGATCAAGTCTGCTTTCAGGCCCAACTCAATAGAATTCAAACCCGCTCTTTCCCCACTTGAAATCTGCGTTTCGTAGCCAAATTTCCCTGTTATGTTCAGTGATTCCCCACCCAGAAAAAGATTTCTGTTGCGATAGGTAACGTTTAATGCCGGACCCGCGAAATTATTGGATTTGGATACCGCCTGAAGCTCTACCCTTACCGAGCGCTTGGTCTGCGGCGAAAGGTAAATGCTTGCTTCAAGTGATCCCTGATCTCCCCGGTTTTCCACTTCGGTGTAACGAAGGTTGACAAATCTATAATTGCCAATAGAGCTCAAACGGTTACTGGTGAGCCTTGATTTTTCTGGACTGAAATAGTCTGCGCTGTCTATCAGGATGTATTCATCCAGGAGAGCTGGCTTGAACACCACTTTCCCTTGGATAAATTCCTTTCCCTCCAGGAAAACGGTATCCAATTTTTCGCGTTCATCATCAATGGAATAGTTAGGGAAAACCTTGATTCTGTCAATTTTGTAGGGAATGATGCCGGAAGTCGGTACACTTTTCTTGAACCTGAGAAAAAGGTCAAATTTCCTTAGGGTATCGCTGATATTGGTGTCCGCCTCAAATACGAGATAATCCTGATTGAAATTATAATACCCTTTGTTCTTCAATGCTCCATCCAACCTCAAACGCTCCTCTTGAAGTGTGGCAAGATCAAACCTCATTCCTTCCTTGATCTGAGTATCCTCCAACAAAGCGATAATTTGCTTGTCAATTTCCAGAGAATCCCGGTCTATCTTAAAATTGACCAATGTATAGGGCGCTGAAATCTTCACCGTATAATCCACCTTGGCGAATTTTTCCTTTCGGGTCACATCTGAATTGGTGACGGAATAAAAAAAACCTCTGTTTTCCAAACGGTTCAAAATCAATTCTTCGGTTCTTTGTGGATCAACAGCACTAAAGTAAACCGGTTCCTGCCCCAGCTTTTTTTTCAAAAACCGATTGATAAAACCAGGCTTCTCCTTGGACCCTTTATAATGCGCCCAGAGCCCCACGTACATTCCCAATATCTTTTTGTTTGGAATGGGCCTGATCAAACCCTCTACCTCGGACTCAATTGCCTTAAGGTCGGAAACCCTTTCTTTCGTTTCCAACTTCAGTTCGGCACCTTCATAGAGAAATTCATCCTCAGGGATATATTTTTTTACACTACATCCTATAAATAGACTGTTCAAAAAAATCAAAAAGACAATATATATGTTCCTAATCTTCATTTTCCTCCTTAATTTTTTCCTTTTTGGAAGGTTTGGATTCTTTTTTTCCTTCGGAATTTTCGCGATTTTGATTTTCAATCTCCTCTATTGGATTGGTATTGTCCTTGTTCAAATCAATACCGCGCCACAATTCAGTAAATCTGTTAAACTCCCTGTTGAAAATCAGGCCAAAGCCTGTCACGATCAACTGGCCGTCAATGATACTCTCGAATTGGTTTCTCCGGAAAGCCCTGAGACGATACCTGCCATTTTCGGTCAACATGTATTCAAGGCTTATATTTCCCAAAACTGCATTTTCCTGATCCGGGCTTTGAGAACTTCCCTCAATATCCACCTGACTTCCCACCTGGACGATCAGCCGATCATCGAACAGTCTTTTCCGAGCACTCACGTTCAATTGCGTTCTGTCTTGTGGCCGACCCGATTGGTAATCCGTGAAACTGTCCAAATCAAAATCCAACTCCAGTCCACTTTTTCCAAAAACATTGCTGGAGAGTGCGTTCAGCTGCCCGGAAAGCACCTGGCTCACACTGTTCCGTGCGATCGCTGAGGTTCCTCCACCGGAGCCATCGCTTCCCGTTGTTGGGAAAAAACGGTTGAGAACCAAAAGAGAAAACACCTGTTTGTTCAATTCGTCTTCCTGGTCATTTACCTGCAAAACCCTGGAATACACATTACCACCAATGGCTCCACGCTGGTCTTCGGGCATATCCAATCTAAAGGATATTTCAGGTCTTAGCAGTGGCCCATTGACATTCAAAAACACCAAAAAAGGCAATTCTTGTAAGTATTGCGTCCTAGACCCTGCATCGGCTCCAGAAAGTTGGCTGGACATCAATTCGGAAGAGGCAGTCCTAACTGCATAAATTGCACTGATGTTGAGATCTGCATCCATCGGGTCCCCGTTCCAGGTGATCCTACTTCCCTGACCAATCTCGAACCTTTTGCTGACCAAGTTGTAAAGCGACATTTCATAATGGCCTTTGTTGATTTCATACAAACCACTGAGTGTAATCCTTCCATTCGGATTTATTTCCATATTGAGGTTGGCCTGACCGGAAACAAGGAGATTGTCCCCTGAATTTTTATCCACCACGATGTTGAATTCCGCGGCTGGATCAATATTCAACCTTGCCCGAATATCGTAGCCAACAAACCCGGAAGTGGTTTCTTCTATGGATCGCGTAAGAATGTCGTAAGGATCCTGACGGTTTACAAACACCACAATCCCGTCTCTCTCCACCAGATCCAATTGGGATTCCGGAACAATAAAAGTCAATTTCGTTCCGCTTTTTACGCCCAGAGTGGCCACAACCACTGGTAGATTGAGGTCCCCTTTTACAGTCACATCCGCATCGATAATCCCCTTGCCAAAGAAGAGATCATTGTCCTTGATGGTAGAATTTATTGCTGAAAAATTCTTGGCGTTTATCTTTAGATCAAAAGACGGATTGGTATAAGTTTCTGTGAAGACACTTCCGTCTATAGAAAATGTATTGTTTTGAGCATCCGAAAAGGTGAAATTCTTCAAATACACCCCATCGTTATCAATACGGATCGCCTCATCGGAAAGCAAAAGTTTGGAGTTCAATTGCGACAGGACAAAGCCCGCTTGGTTGAACCGGATATCCCCTGAGTAAATCGGGTCGGTGGTAGATCCACTGGCTTTGATGTTACCAGAAATATATCCAGAGCCATCTCTCACTTCATCTCCCGAAAGTCCTGCGAAGACCTCCATATTTATTTTGTTCAAATCAAGGTTAAGATCAAATGTGCCCGCTTCCTCATTTGCCTTGAAATCACCGGTGAGGTCAAGGTCGATTCCTCCATCCTTGAGTGCTAGATTGACTTCATAATCCCCCATTGTCCTGGAAGATGCATCCAGACTCAGATTCCCCAAGGCAACATCCAAGGCCTTCAAATCCGTGATTTTCAGATTCGCCAACAAACCAGTGGCACCGAAAGGATTTTCGACGATAAACTGTCCATCCATGAGACCACCTGCAACGAACTGATCGGGATTCAACAAACTGGTAAAAGTCTCCAGTCTAAACCCCTTGAAAACAAGGGCCAAATGATCGTCCTCAATTTCAGCCAAGTCATCCCTGATCTCCAGTTCCTGTTGCTCCCTGAAGAATCTGAATTCCTCAAAATGAAGGTATTTGTCAGAAAAGGCAATAAGGTTGTTTTCAGGTATTTGCCAAGCTTCCTTGTTCAGGAGCAAATCTTTTGGACTGATATGGATGCTTAGGGTATCCCCGCTAAAACCGATATCGGACGCCAAGTGCATCAATTTTTCTTCCCCATCAAAGGAATTGAAATCGAAATACAACCTGGAGTTTTCCAGCTCGCCTGTGAAATACGTCCTCCCCATGGACAAGGGGCTGGATTCCAGTGCCAAGAATCCAAATGCCAAATTCAAATCCTCTTGGTCAGATCTGACCCTTAGCCCAAGACTGTCTATTTCGACAGCGCCATATTTAATATAAGGCAAATCCAAATCAGCGTCCAGCTTGTTTTCACTTGCTTTGAAATCCACCCTTAATTTCACACTGTCCAGTTGATCCAATCCTTTCAACAATACCTGGTTCAGGATGGGCGCTTGATTGATGACCAGGTCCAAACGCATCTCAACAGTCCCGTTCACTACGGAATCTTTCTCATCCAAATACTGCCTTAAATGGCGCTGAATCGCTTCAGATAATCCTTGGGGTGAGGTATTGGATCTTAGTTTCCCATTGACCATCAAACTCTTGATATCCACACTGGTACTGTCTTCCCTGACATGCGCCACCAAATCGAGTGCTCCCAAAGGATAGGTTCTTTGGTCAATGATCACAATGGAATTCTCAAGGGAGGTTTTCACATCAAAACTGGAAGGATTTCCTTCAAATTGTGCATTGAAGCGAAAACTGCTCCGGAGATCTTGTGAAGAGAGTCCCAATTCAAAAAAATTGGCCCCTACAAGATCCAAGGTCAGGTCAATCTTGGAATTGACCGTATCGAGGTCAAGTTTTGTCAACAGTTCAAAATCCAAAAACTCTTCCTTCAACCACATTTTCACTTCCCCCACACCGGATTCGAGTTGGCCTTCCAAGGCCAAGCCGGCGTAATCCCTTCCATAAATATTCAGCTTCTCAAAGGTGGAATTCAGAGATGCATTCAGCGTACCCATCGATTCGCCCTCCGCTGAAGCCTGAATCTGGAAGGTCAAAGAACCAATCTCTGGGTTTTCTATAATCTCGCCCAATTGTAGATCTTTCACTTTCAAATCCGCCTCAAATGCGAGCTGCCCAATATCCCGGTATTTTCCATCAAGAATTATTTGGCCCAATTCAGTGTCCAGCTGGACAAAAGCCACCAGATCATCCAGTTTTCCTGAGGCATAGGCCTGAATCTCCAAATCCTCAGGCAAACGGATGCCCAGATTTTTTTCCTCGACAAATTTGGCAATTGTTTTCCTGTCGGTTTTCAGGTTCAATTTGGGGAAATCAAATCCCAACAAGTCCGTATCCATAGGATTGGTGATCTGTCCATTTGCGTTCAAAACGGTTTTGGGCCCCCATGAAAGATTGAGTTTTGGGATATCGATTTGGGAAAGATCCCCATTCGCCCTCAGGGAAAGGTCAAAGGGAAATGCCGCAAGTTTTCGGATCATTTCTTCCCTTGCCAATGTCTGATCAAAATAATAAGCATCCCGGACATCCGCCCGCAATTTATCCACCGACAAATCAAATTTGATCCGGTCGGGAAATTCAATCAACTCCTGGAGGGAGGCAAAGGACAGATCCACTTCCCCGGAAAGAATACTGCGGTTTGTCTCCAGAGACAATTCCTCAAGGTGGATTGCAGTATCCGAAGCTTTGGCTTTAAAAGAAAATCCCTTCAGCTGGAATCCTCCGCTTTCGGTGAAAACAAGCTTTCGAAGGTTTAATCCAGCTTTTTGATTTTTCAGAAAAATATTAGAGGCCGACAAATTGAATTGATCCAAGAGGATGGCTTCAGGGTTGAAATAGCCAGCCCGTACAGGCTGATCCTTGCTTTTATATTCCAGGTAGTTGTCTTCCAAATCAAACTGCCCAATTTCAATGTTCCATTCAGGCCAAGAAAATCCTGTTGGATCACCGTCCACGCGCACTGCAGCTGTGGGGGCGCCGGTCTTTTCAGAAAAATCGTGAAAAAGAATCGAGGATTGATTCAGGGCAAAGGTTTTGACGGAGATTTTTTGGGATTGAAGATCCGCCTCTGGTATCTGGAAAGTCAGCGAACCTATTTTGACGTCTGCTTTTTGGTTGTCCGGATCATTCTGATAGAGGAGTTCCACGTTTTTCATCAGGAAATTCTCCACCACCAACAGTGGCATTTGCGTTTCTTCCAAGGAATCCACCTCTGAAGGTAGAAAGGGTTTGGTTTGATGGTAATGGATTTTGCTGTCTTGGAGGGTTAGATTTTGGATATAGAATTCAAATTTTTCAAGATTCAACTGCTCTGTTTCCAATACCAATTCACCGATGATCAGGGATGCATCCATCCCGGTCACTTCATCCTGATAAATCAAGTCGAAATCTTTGAAACTTACAGGCCCTAAAGTAATGGACAGGGCATTTTCTTCTCCTTCGGGAGTATCGGAAACACTCACCCCTACTTCTTTATTCCCTTCTTTGGGAGAAAACGCTTCGATAAAAAAGTTGAAATTGAATTGCTCGGTGTTTTCATCCCTTCGTATTCTGGCCACCAATCCTTCCCATTCCAGTTTGGAAATCCTGATTTCTCCATCTTTTATCAAGGGCATAATGGCCACGCCCGATTCCAAGCTTTTGGAATACAGCAAGGTGTCTCCAACCAAATCTTCGATGTATAATCCTTCCAGATATACATTTCCCCGGAATGTCAAAAAAAGTTTTTCGATTTCAACCTTGGTTCCTGTTTTTTTTGAAACATAGGATGTTGCCTTCTCCACGATTATGCCTTGGCCCCAAGGACTTCTGATAAAAAATACCAGCGAAACCAATAGGATAAGCAGTATAGCCAAGGTTATCCCTATGATTTTTAGCAGCTTATAGAAAAATTTTTTGATAAGAGTGCGCTTTAGTGAGTGTAATCAACAAATATAACAGAATAAAGAATTTATTGATCAAAAATAAAGCCACTCTCGCTACACAAGAGTGGCCTTTTTAGGAAAAGAGAAAAGAATTAAGCCTTAATCATGAATTACATTCATGCTTTCCATCATGGCGTTTACGTCCACGCCAAGACCCTCGGCAACTCTTGACCCGAATTCATTGTCCATCCTAAACCAGTGACACAACTGTCTGTTGACAATCACCTCCCGCATAGGGCCGGAAATGCCTGACATCGCTCCTATGGTATTGTTGATCGTATTGGTTTGCTCCTCCTCTGACATGACATCCCGAAAGAGTGCCCGAGGCTGAGAGTAATGGTCATTGTCTCCGACCTTGGAGTTTCTGTCATACCAGTCTGCGATGGTGCTTTCCAATTGCTCTGAAGGCTCTCGGTAACTTTCGTCTATTTCGATATTGTCAAAGCTGTTCGGGAAATAATTCGGCTTTCTGCCTCCGTTCCCATCTATCCTCATTTGGCCATCCCTTTGATAGTTGTTGACGGCATAGGGACATCTATTCACAGGAATTTGCTCATAATTCCCTCCCAATCGGTGTCTATGCGCATCCGGGTAGGAAAGCAATCTTCCCTGAAGCATTTTATCGGGGCTATATCCGATCCCATCCACCACATGCGCCGGTGCAAAGGCAGCTTGCTCCACATCCTGGAAATAATTATCCGGATTGCGGTTCAATTCCATTACCCCAACATCGATCAAGGGAAATAGGCTATGCGGCCAAACTTTGGTCAAGTCAAAAGGATTGAATTCAACTTTTCTTGATTGCTCCTCGGTCATCAACTGAATCCGGAGGTTCCATTTTGGACAATCCCCATTCTCTATCGATTCCAACAGGTCCCTTTGGGCATAATCCATGTCCTTTGCCTTCATTGCGGAGGCCTCTGCATCAGTGAAATTCTTGATGCCTTGGGCAGTTTTAAAATGGAATTTGACAAAGGTCTTTTCGTTTTTTGAATTGATCAGCGAAAAGGTATGCGATCCATATCCGTTCATGTGTCTGTAACCATCCGGCGTACCCCGGTCACTCATCAAGATCAACACCTGATGCAAGGATTCGGGATTGAGGGACCAAAAATCCCACATCATCGTAGGGGATTTCATGTTGGTAAAAGGATCTCTTTTTTGGGTATGGATAAAATCACCGAATTTTTTGGCATCCTTCACAAAAAAAACTGGTGTATTGTTCCCCACTAAATCCCAATTTCCGTCCTCTGTGTAAAACTTCAAAGAGAAACCGCGTGGATCTCTCTCCGTATCGGCAGATCCTTTTTCACCACCGACGGTAGAAAAACGGGCAAACATCTCTGTTTTTTTTCCTACTTTATTGAAGATTTTCGCTTTGGTATATTGGGTAATGTCATGGGTGACAGTAAAAGTCCCGAAAGCGCCGGAACCCTTGGCGTGCACCACCCTTTCGGGAATTCTCTCCCTGTTGAAATGGGCCATTTTTTCGTGAAGAATATAATCTTCCAAAAGAATTGGACCTCTTGGACCCACCGTTTTCGAGTTTTCATTTTCCACATAAATCCTACCGGATGCCGTAGTGAGTTTATTGTGCTTGGTTTCGTCAGACATGGATGGCTTGTTTTGGTTGTTGTTATCAAAATTTTAAAATAAAAAGCTTTTCAGTAATGATTATCTACTAACCTTTTGATGGGGAAATTATTGTTTGCTTTGGATCAAGAAGATATTTTCAAGCCCAATATCTTGTAGAATTCCTTCAAAATAGCAGGATGTCCGGGCCATGCAGGAGAGGTGACGAGCTGACCATCTACAACCGCTTGATCGACAGGGACATTTTCCCAAATCCCACCCGCCAACGCTATATCCGGACCAATGGCGGGATAGGCCGTCAGGGTTCTCCCTTTCAAAACCCTGGCAGCTGTCAATATTTGGATCCCGTGGCAAATAGCTGCTACAGGTTTGTTTTCATCAAAAAAATGTCGGGTTATCTCGATCACCTTTTTATTCAAACGCGTGTACTCGGGAGCACGGCCCCCAGCGATGTACAATCCGTCATAATCCGCTGGATTTACGGAGTCAAAATTGACCGTAATCCCAAATCGGTGTCCCACCATTTCCTTATAGGTCTGATCCCCCACAAAATCATGTACCGCTGTTGGTACGGTTTCTCCCTTTTTGCGGTCAGGTGCTGTCGTATCCACAGCCAATCCTACCGACAACATGGCTTGAAAAGGGACCATTGCCTCATAATCCTCTACATAATCCCCCACCAACATCAATATTTTCTTGGTCATATCTTCAATAGTTTTTAATAAAAATCAAAATACTCATATTTTAAAGTTACCCATTCTTCACCAATTTCGAAAATTTTTCCTCGATATCTCAAATTTAAAAAAGGGGATGAATAGACATTCCTGAGCGTCGCCTCTGAGAATTACAATCTTGCAAGCGCCTTTGGAGTGGGGATGCCCGTGAAATATTTCCAAAATTAAGACTGTCATTATGTCCGTATTTTATTAATTTCGCTTTCTGAAAGTTTACTGATTTATGGAAAACATAATAAAAGACATTGACATCCTTACGGCAGAGGAATCACAGGCCTGTGATTTCAAAACGACAGGAGACGAAAATAACGGAAACACCAAAAAACTATACATTGAATCTTATGGCTGCCAGATGAATTTTTCTGATTCGGAAATCGTCGCATCCATTATGAAAGAAAATGGATTCGATACCACTTCCGACTTTGAACAAGCAGATGTGATTTTTTTGAATACCTGTTCGATCAGGGAAAAGGCGGAACAAACAATCCGCAAAAGGCTGAGTCAGTTCAATACCCTCAAAAAAAGCAAACCAGAGTTGACCATCGGTGTTTTGGGCTGTATGGCGGAGCGTCTGAAGGAAAAACTACTGGAGGAGGAAAAAATCGTGGATGTAGTGGCGGGACCGGATGCCTACCGTGACCTCCCCAACCTGGTTTCCATCGCAGAAGACGGAAGCAAGGGGATCAACACCTTTTTATCAAGGGAAGAAACCTATGCGGACATTTCTCCGGTACGTTTGAATTCCAATGGCGTCTCGGCCTTGATATCGATCATGCGGGGATGCGACAACATGTGTTCCTTTTGTGTGGTCCCTTTCACCAGAGGAAGAGAAAGGAGCCGCGACCCCCACTCTATTGTCAAAGAAGCTCAGGAACTCTTTGACCTGGGGTATAAGGAAGTCACCCTTTTGGGACAGAATGTGGACAGTTACAAATGGTCCGCTGAGGAAAACAACAAGGCCAGGCTAAACAAAAATGAAGACAATCTGACGCAAGTGGTGCATTTCGCTCATCTTCTTGAGATGGTGGCCCAAGTTAGCCCCCTGCTTCGGGTCAGATTTTCGACTTCCCATCCAAAGGACATCACGGACGAGGTATTGTACACCATCCAAAAATACGACAACATCTGCAAATACATCCACCTGCCGGTTCAAAGCGGAAATTCCAGGGTTTTGGAATTGATGAACAGAACCTATGACCGGGATTGGTACCTGGAAAGGGTGGCCAGCATCCGAAGGATACTGGGTGAGGAATGTGGGATTTCATCGGACATGATCGCTGGCTTTTGTTCTGAAACCGAGGAGGAGCACCAAGACACCTTGACGCTGATGGACATCGTGAAATTTGATTTTTCGTACATGTTTTTTTATTCCGAACGCCCAGGAACCCTCGCCGCCAAAAAGCTGGAAGATGATATTTCCCTGGAAGTGAAAAAAAGAAGGTTGGCCGAAATCATCGCAAAGCAAAGCGCGCTATCTCTGGAACGCAATCAACTTGATCTTGGGAAGACACAGGAAATCCTCATTGAAGGGGAATCCAAAAGGTCTTCCGAGCAATTGAAGGGGAAAAATTCCGCAAACAAAGTCGTGATCATTCCCCGGGGAAAATTCCAAAAGGGAGACTATGTGACCGTAAAGATTACGGATTGCACCCCCGCAACATTATTTGGTGAAGTCATTTCCTGAATTTAAACCGTCAACATGATCACAGCATCAGAAATCCAAAGTGTCAAATTGAGATTTGGCATCATCGGAAATAGCCCCTTGCTCAACCATGCCATCCAAGTAGCGATGCAAGCTGCTCCGACCGAAATGACCGTGTTGATCACAGGGGAAAGTGGAAGTGGAAAGGAATCATTTTCGAAAATCATCCATTCGCTGAGTGCCAGAAAACACGGCAAGTTCATCGCCATCAACTGCGGAGCCATTCCGGAAGGGACGATCGATTCCGAACTTTTTGGTCACGAAAAAGGGTCATTTACCGGTGCCCACGAAGCCCGAAAAGGATATTTTGAGGTGACGGATGGCGGCTCCATTTTTCTGGATGAAATTGGAGAGATGCCCTTGGGGACACAAGCCCGATTGCTAAGGGTTCTCGAAAATGGGGAATTCATCAAAGTAGGTTCTTCCAAGGTTTTGAAAACGGATGTTCGGGTCATTGCCGCGACAAATGTCAACCTTATCAAGGCTGTTGAAAAGGGGAAATTCAGGGAAGATCTTTATTATAGGCTGAATACAGTCCCCATTTACGTCCCCCCGCTTCGTGAAAGAGGTGAGGATATGGTCTTGCTTTTTCGGAAATTCACTTCCGATTTTTCGGAAAAATACAAGGTAAAACCGATTTCCTTGGATGAAGATGCCAAAAAACTCCTTGTCAAATTCCCTTTTCCGGGGAATATCCGTCAGTTGAAAAACCTGGCAGAACAGATCTCGTTGTTGGAGGAGGAAAGGGAAGTTAGCGCATCGACTTTAAACCGATATTTACCTTCGGTCCAAAGCCGTCTTCCTGCCACCTATACGGGGCCGGGTGGGCATGAATCCACGGATTTTTCAGAAAGGGACATTCTTTACAAGGTGCTCTTTGACATGAAAAAGGACATGAATGACCTGAAAAAACTTGTTCTGGAAAGTTACCAATCCGGTGGATTGAATTCATCCATCATCAACAAGCATCAAGGGCTTTTCGAAGACCTGGAATCACCGGTCACTTTTGAAGACAAAAAATCCAGTTCCCCGGCAGTTCACTCTCCTTTGGCCATTGACCTTCAAAAACAGAATGACCATGATGATGATTATGAGGAAGAAAGTGTAGAGGATATCTTGCATGAAGAAGATGACAACTCCCTTTCCTTGGAAAAAAAGGAAAAGGAGATGATCCTCCGGGCGCTTCGCAAGCACAACAACAAAAGAAAATACGCTGCTTACGACCTTGGAATTTCCGAAAGGACGTTATACAGAAAAATCAAACAGTATGATATTGAATAGGGTATTGAAAAAAGGCAGTTTATTGGGCATCCTGACCGGTATATTGCTGGGCTCATGCGCGATTAAATACAGCTTCACAGGAACCAACATCAACTATGAGTTGACCAAGAGTTTTTCGGTGGAGAACTTTTTCAACGATTCCGGTGGTGGCCCTGCCAACATGGGGCAGCTATTTACGGAATCGATGAAGGAGTATTACCAGCGAAACACCCAATTGGAATTGGTAAGGAACAATGGCGACCTTCAATTTGCGGGAGCCATCAGCAGGTATTCGATTACCCCACAAGCCACGGTATCCAGCCAAGACCCGAATTTGCCCGACAGGGCTGGACAAATGAGACTTACCATTTCGGTGGAAGTAGAATATCTCAATATGGCGAATGAGGAGGAAAACCTGAAAAGGACATTTTCCTTTTTCAGGGATTATGATGTAAGGACGACCTCCCTTCTCCAGGTGGAAGGAGAGCTGATTGAAGAAATCTTTGAAAACATCATTCAGGATATTTTCACGGCAACGGTTGCCAACTGGTAAAAACACCTATCTTAGAACCACTAAATCCCACTCACGTGAACGCCCAGCAGTTTTTGGAAATCATTCAACATAGCAATGCTCTTCATCGAGAGGAAATCTCCCAGTTGCTGAAGCTGCATGAAACTTTCCCTTATTTTCAGATTCCAAAAGTGCTCCTGGCCAAATACGAATTTGACCAAAGCGGTGGGCAGGAAAAGGACTTTCTCCATTGGGCTGCTGTCACCAGCCCCAACAGGCTATGGCTCCAATCTTTGGTCGAAACCAAGACCCCTTTAGAGATTCTGAAAAAGGAATTGATTCTAAAAACCCAAGAAAAAGAAAGAATTTCCTCAGCGAAAAAACCTTTACCTGAATCTGAGGACTCCTTGGAGGACGGTAAATCCCTCATGCCCGATCAAGTGCCCCTGGTCAATCCCCAAGAAAGGGCCGAGGCACTCAAAAAACTCGAAGAAACCCTCAATCCCAACAAAATCCAAACAGACATCGCAAAAGAGGATGCCGATGAACGGGTTTTGTCCAGGAAAATACCTGTTGGAAATCGAGATGGGGAAGAACTGATAGAAAACCTCAGGAAAAAGGAAAAGAAGGAGATCATCGATGAAAAACAAAAGGCGCAGATTGACATGATCAAGGCCTTCAGCAAACGGGAATTCAAATTGGCCAGCTTGAAAGAGATGGCCAATTTCCAGAAACAGGATGATTTGTCGAAAACCAGTACGCAATTGAATAATGATCTGATTTCGGAATCCTTCGCCCTTTTGCTGGTAAAACAGGGGAAAAAACAAAAAGCCAAAGAAATTTATCGGAAATTGATGGTGAAATTCCCAGAGAAAAGCGTTTACTTTACGGAGTTATTGAATGCACTAGAAGACAAAATTTAAAAACATGTTCACCGTACTTATCAGCATCATCATCATCTTATCGGTATTATTGATACTCGTGATCCTTTCTCAAAACTCCAAAGGCGGCGTAGGTGCTGCATTCGGAGGGGGTGCTTCCCAGGTAATGGGTGTCACCAAAACTGGAAATATCCTTGAAAAATCAACTTGGATCCTGGCTATCGCCATCTTGGTACTCTCCTTGGGATCATCAGCTTTTTATACCAGCTCCAGTGGAGACCAGTTTTCCTCTCCAAACGTGGAAAGCGCCAAAAAACAAATCGTAGCTCCTTCTTTTGGAGACTCTGAAGGTCTTTTGCCAGCTCCAGCTACTGAGCAACCAACAGAGATGGATACTACCGAAAATTAAAAGAATCTAACCTCAAAAAAGGGTCTGGAAGTAATTCCAGACCCTTTTTTTATTCCACTTTTTTGAGCAAAAGTCTTTTGCTGATGGGAAGAAAGCTTTCCTGAAAAGGAATCTGGAAGCGGCTGTGAATCCTATAAGTTGCAGGATTGGGCAATTCCCGGTAGGATTTGATCAAGTCCAATTTCACCTGCTCAAGGGTATTGACAAAGGTTCGTCTGACCCTTTTGACAAACTCCATCATGATGCCCTTGAATGAATCCACACTGTTCTGGAAGAGATTGATTTTATACCGGTACACATAGATGTCTTTTGATTTTTCGAGAGACAAAAACGCATAGCCTTCCTTCTGATAAAGAGGTGACAGCCCAATGGGTTCGATCTTCATTTCATTTTCCAAAAAATCATAGATGTTTTTCCCCTCCTCGATGTGAAGCTGAAGTTTTGGCAGGGCATAAGCAACGATTTCTTCAAGTTGCCGCATGGTTTCATCGTCTTGATAAAGCGGCCTGTAATTCAATTTCATTTCCTTGAATGCCGATTCGTTCAGCATTTTTGGAAAAGCATCCTTCATCAAATCCCTGTTTTCCAAAAAGGATTTGAGCCGGGATTGATGGCGGATGAGATCCGCCAAGGGTGGATAAAGTTTGACTTCCTTGAATTGCGAGGAAACTTCTTGAAGATAAGCCAGCAGGAGGTATTTTTTGTATTCAAAATCTATCCATCCTTCCGTAATCCAGTTTTCAGATAAGTTTTTCATAGGAATAATTTTGTAAAAATTTAACGAAAACTGACATCAAAAAAAAGTTCTTGGGAAAAATTGGCAGTGAAAAAGTCTATGGATTCTTAAGGATGACAGCAAAGCGGGAAGTAATTCCGCCTTTATGTCAGGATATCCAAATCGCCTTCAATTGGCATAGGAAATGATATAAGGTCAAAGAATTTTAGAACTAACATAAAAATAAAATAATTATGTCAAACGTGAACATCAAACCTCTTGCAGACCGAGTTCTTGTTGAACCTGCTGCAGCTGAAGAGAAAACTGCTTCCGGTCTTTATATCCCGGATACTGCAAAAGAAAAACCACAAAAAGGAACTGTCGTGGCAGTAGGAAGTGGAAAAAAAGATGAGCCCCTGACTGTAAAAGTAGGTGATCAAGTGCTTTATGGCAAATATGCAGGTACTGAGCTTTCTGTAGACGGTCAGGATTACCTGATCATGAGAGAATCGGATATCTTCGCGATCCTTTAAGCACCCTCTATTTTATTCAATCCAAAACATTCAAAATAACCAATTATCATGGCTAAACAATTATTTTTCGATACCGACGCAAGAGACAGACTTAAAAAAGGAGTGGATGCTCTTGCCGATGCCGTAAAAGTGACCTTAGGTCCAAAAGGCAGAAACGTAATCATTGACAAAAAATTCGGTGCCCCCATCATCACCAAAGACGGTGTGACCGTTGCAAAGGAAATTGAGCTTTCTGAGCCAATCGAAAACATGGGTGCACAATTGGTAAAAGAAGTGGCTTCCAAAACTGCAGACAATGCAGGTGACGGAACTACTACTGCCACCGTATTGACCCAAGCCATCTTTAATGTTGGGATCAAAAACGTAGCCGCTGGTGCCAATCCAATGGATCTGAAAAGAGGCATTGACAAAGCAGTTAAAGCTGTTGTTGCTTCTTTGAAAGCGACTACCAAACATATCACCACTGGAAAAGAAATCGAACAAGTTGCCACTGTATCGGCCAACAATGACGAGGAAATCGGCAAAATGATCGCCGATGCCATGGAAAAAGTGGGTAAAGACGGTGTCATCACGGTAGAAGAAGCCAAAGGAACGGAAACTGAAGTGAGAACTGTAGAAGGTATGCAGTTTGACAGAGGTTACCTTTCTCCTTACTTCACGACCAACACTGAGAAAATGGAAGCTGAATTGGAGAAGCCATTTATCTTGATCTATGACAAAAAGATTTCTTCCATGAAAGAACTGCTTCCAGTATTGGAGCCAGTGGCACAGACAGGAAGACCATTGTTGATCATTTCTGAAGATGTTGACGGAGAAGCTTTGGCTACTCTAGTGGTAAACAAAATCAGAGGTGCCTTGAAAGTTGCTGCTGTGAAAGCTCCAGGATTTGGAGACAGAAGAAAAGCAATGTTGGAAGACATCGCAATTTTGACAGGGGGAACAGTGATCTCTGAAGAAAGAGGTTACAAGCTTGAGAATGCAACTTTGGATTACTTGGGAACTGCTGAAAAAGTCAACATTGACAAAGACACCACGACCATCGTCAACGGAGCAGGTGAAAAAGCCGATATCCAAGCCAGGATCAATGAGATCAAGGCGCAGGTAGAGAAAACCACTTCTGATTATGACAAAGAAAAACTTCAGGAAAGATTGGCCAAATTGTCCGGTGGCGTTGCCATCTTGTACATTGGTGCAGCCACTGAAGTGGAAATGAAAGAAAAGAAAGACAGAGTTGACGATGCATTGCATGCAACTAGAGCTGCGGTTCAAGAAGGTGTTGTTGTCGGTGGCGGTGTTGCCTTGGTAAGAGCTGCTGCTTCTTTGGACGGCTTGAAAGGTCTAAATGAAGATGAAGACACAGGGATCAACATCATCAGGATTGCCATCGAGGCTCCATTGAGAACTATCGTGGAAAATGCTGGCGGCGAAGGATCTGTTGTCATCAACAAAATAAAGGAAAACAAAGGTAATTTCGGTTACAATGCAAGAACGGATATTTACGAAGATCTATTCGAAGCAGGTGTTATCGATCCTACTAAGGTTACGCGTTTGGCATTGGAAAATGCAGCCTCTATTGCAGGTCTGCTTTTGACTACCGAATGTGTGGTTGCGGATGTGAAAGAAGAAAATTCCGGCATGCCTCCAATGGGTGGTGGCGGAATGGGTGGCATGATGTAATTCATTCCCCTAAAAAAAAAGGGAACCCAAAATGGGTTCCCTTTTTTTTTACCCCTATTCCCCAATGGCTTACAAGATTTTGGAGTTGATTTTAAAAAAATAAGTTCAATCTTTTTTTATCTTTTTATAATTATGTAAATTCAAGTAAATATTTCATCTATCTTTGTAATAATATTGTCATTATTTATAGAAACAAATACCACCCGAATCCATTTATTGATGCAATCTTTTTATTCAATTATTTTGGTTGACGACGATCCCATCAATAATTTGATTAACAAAAGATTAATATCAAAATTAAATCTATCCCCCCAAGTTGAAGAATTTTTAGTGGCCGAAAGGGCCTTAGAAAGGATAAAATCATTGAATTGTGATGAAAAAATCCTCATATTTTTGGACATTAACATGCCTGTGATGAATGGCTGGGATTTTCTAAGCAAGTATATTGAAGTTTTTCAGGAGAGGAATGACAAGATTGTGATGCTCTCCAGTTCGATTGATTTCCAAGACAGGCAAAAAGCAAAGCTATTTTCCTGTGTAAATGGGTTTATCGAAAAACCGCTGACCCCAGAAAAAATAAAAAAAATCTTGTAAATGGAAATTAGCGAGCCCCAAAACCAACCCACCCTCATGGATTTATATGTTTTTGGGGAGGATTTTTTAGAGAAGTACCTTATAAAGGACACCAAGGAAATTGAACCATTTTTACACCAGGAAAGGAAATTCTGGCTGAACATATCAGGGCTGGAAGACCTAAGCCTTTTGGAAGAAATCCGTGTCCTTTTTGACATCCACATTTTAGCCATGGAGGACATCAAGAACAATCATCAAAGACCCAAACTGGAGGAATTCGAGCATTTGATATTGGTTGTTTCCAAAATGATTTACACGAAAGACCACATTACAGAACTTGAGGTAGAGCAGGTCAGTCTGGTTTTTGGGAAAAATTTTGTGATTTCTTTCCAAGAAACCCCCTTTGATATTTTTGATCAAATCAGGGCTCGCCTCGAAAACCCGAAAGGGAAGATGAGAAAGATGGGGACAGACTATTTCACCTACACCTTATTGGATGCCATCGTGGATCAATATTATACCATACTGGAAATGGTCGGGGAAAAAATAGAGGAGCTTGAAGATCAAATCATCAGCCAAAACAAAAACATCAAGCTTTCCGATATTTATCTCCAGCGCAAATCCCTACTGGAAGTAAAACGCAATGTTTGGCCCACTCGGGAAATGATTTCCGCTTGGAGGAAATCGGAAAGTCCCTTGCTTAAACGAAAGACCGTCCCGTTTATCAATGATTTGTACGAGCACAGTGTCGAAATCATTGAAAACCTCGAGATCCAAAGGGAATCCATCACCACACTTGTTGAAATTTTCATATCCAACATCAGCTTGAAACAAAACGAGGTGATGAA
This sequence comes from Rhodonellum psychrophilum GCM71 = DSM 17998, assembly GCF_000381545.1. Lineage (GTDB taxonomy): Bacteria > Bacteroidota > Bacteroidia > Cytophagales > Cyclobacteriaceae > Rhodonellum > Rhodonellum psychrophilum. Next base: position 54,205 of record NZ_KB906677.1, read on the forward strand.
AACCCTAACCATCATCGCTACCATTTTTATCCCGCTGACCTTTATCGCCGGTGTTTATGGGATGAATTTCGATTACATGCCGGAATTGTCCTGGAAATATGGCTACATCAGCATTTGGATTTTGTTCTTGGGAACGACCTTGTCCATGGTCGTGTATTTCAAAAGAAAACATTGGTTTTAAACCCGATAAATGCAGTAGGATTCGCAATAAGGGTTGAAACTGTACGATAATCAGACTATTTGAAGAATAAGGTAACCTTCCGATAGGGTGAGCTAAAAATAGTGAGCAAGGACTTATTATTAAGTGGTATTAGGCTGGGATTGACTTCGCATTGCATAAAATGGGTTAAAGTCATTTGCGCTTGATTCAAGGTTTTTTCTGCATTCCCATCTGATTTTTCGCTTATGCTTTGGCATTCCCGTTGAAAATCTCCAGAAATGGTGCATCCCCATTTCTCCACAAAGCAAGTAGTATAGCCGCTTTTCATAGTTCCTAAAAACCAGGTGGATACAACCCGCTAAATTTCGAATTCTCCAGAAGTGTCAATCCTTTTTTCAAATCGGATTTCATCCTACAATTCAAAAAAAAGAGAATTCCGAATATTTCAAATTTTTATAGGGTTTCACACCCAAAATTCAAAATACAGAAAGACTTTTTAGCGAATTCTTAATATATCCTTTAATATTGTGGTTTAAATACATTTCTCCACAATGCGTCCTGAAATACAAAAATCCAAGTTGATGGTCATCAAAATCGGTTCAAACGTCTTGACAAAAGAAGACGGCAAACCGGATTTGGCACGCATGGCTTCCTTGGTCAAACAAGTTTCTTTTCTAAGAGAAAATGGAAAAAAGGTCATTTTGGTTTCTTCCGGTGCGGTGGCTTTTGGAAGGAAGGAAATCACCCTGCCTGAAAAGATAGATCCGATCCTGAAAAAACAGATCTGGGCTTCTGCTGGACAAATTGAGCTGATCAATACCTACAAGAATCTTTTCCGGGAATTGGGGATCACGATTTCTCAAATCTTGGTTACCAAAGAAGATTTCAGGGACCGAAAGCATTACCTGAACATGAAAAATTGTCTGCTTGGTTTATTGTCTCAGGATATTGTCCCAATCGTCAATGAAAATGACACCGTGGCCATCACCGAATTGATGTTTACAGACAATGATGAACTGGCTTCACTGACTGCCGCCATGGTTAATGCCGATACTTTGATTCTTTTGACAAATGTAGATGGTGTTTTTGATGGTCCTCCCTCCGACCCTACTTCTAAATTGATCCCCCATATCGGGACGAAAATGCCAGATCTTGATCATGTGATCAGTCCGATCAAATCCTCTTTTGGCAGAGGGGGAATGCTGACCAAACTGTCGATGGCAAAGAAGTCCGCGGACCTCGGCATCCAAGTATTGATCGCAAATGGAAAGAAAGAAAACATCCTCCTAGATTTTCATGAAAAATCCATCACTTGTACCTACTTCGAACCCAAACCTTCCAAACAGAGCCCCAAAAAATGGCTCGCTCATGGAGACCAATACTTCAAGGGAGAAGTGATCATCAACGAAGGCGCTAAAACCGCCCTCTTTTCCCAAAATATATCCAGCCTGCTTCCTGTCGGGATTTTGGAGATAAAAGGAGATTTCTCAAAAGGGGACATCATCCGAATCCTCGATGTGGAAGGGAACAAGCTTGGCTTGGGAAGGGCCGAAATTTCTTCCAAAACCGCTTTGGAAACAATCGGACAAAAGAATCAAAAACCATTTATCCATTACGATTACCTTTATCTTTTCAACCATGTCTGAACTCACTCCTCTTTTCAAAAGCGTTCAACAAGCTTCACGAAAGCTCAACAGAATGCTTCCGGGACAAGTGGACAACACACTTCAAACCCTTGCCGAACTCACCCTTTCCAAGATTCCTTTTCTTTTGGATGCCAATCAAAGGGATCTGGAGCGGATGGACCCACAAGACCCAAAATACGACAGGCTTCAACTGACAGAAGAAAGAATCCATGGAATCGTAAAAGAAATACTTCAGGTAAGAAGCTTGATCAGTCCACTCGACCGGGTTTTGGAGGAAAAACAGCTTGAAAATGGTCTTCTGCTTCAAAAAATCACCGTCCCCCTTGGCGTAATCGGGGTCATTTATGAATCCAGGCCCAATGTCACTTTCGACGTGTTTTGCCTAAGCCTGAAATCGGGAAATGGGCTAATCCTCAAAGGAAGTTCAGATGCCGACCATTCCAACCGGGCCATCATGACGCTCCTCCACCGGGCACTTGATGAAAACGGATTTCCCACTGCGGCATTTCAACTTTTGCCTGCGGAAAGAACTGCGACAAAAGCGCTTTTGGAAGCTGTCGGTTATGTGGACGTCATCATTCCTAGGGGAAGTCAGGGATTGATCAGTTTTGTCAGGGAAAATTCAAAAGTACCGGTTATCGAAACTGGTGCGGGCATCGTACACACCTATTTCGACGAAACTGCAGACTTGGGAAAAGGAACAGCTATAATTTTAAATTCCAAAACCCGAAGGGTGAGTGTCTGCAACGCCTTGGATTGCCTCATCATCCATGAGGACCGGTTGAAGGATTTGCCTTTGATCATCGCTCCCCTATTGGAAAAGGGAGTTATCCTGTATGCCGATGAAAAAGCATTCGACGCACTGAAAGAAATGCATGAACCTGAGAGGATCCAATTGGCAAAGGCTGAACATTTCGGTACGGAATTTTTATCCCTAAAGATGTCCCTCAAAACCGTGGCAAATTTGGAAGAAGCTCTGGATCATATTGCACAAAACAGTTCAAAACACAGCGAAGCCATCCTTTCCGAAGATCCCGATCATATCGATATTTTCCTGAAATCCGTAGATGCCGCAGCTGTCTACGCGAATGCCTCGACCGCCTTTACCGATGGCAACCAATTTGGACTAGGCGCCGAGATCGGCATCAGCACCCAAAAACTCCATGCCCGTGGGCCAATGGCACTCCATGAATTGACCAGTTATAAATGGGTGATCCGGGGAAATGGACAAGTGAGGAATTGATCCAAATTGAAGCAAAGCTTCAAAACCCCAATGACGATCTTTCTCCATCAGAACGCATAGCCAAAACCCACTCCAACCCATAATGGCCAGAAACCATTGGAGTTGAAAATCGGGTTCAGGTTCACTCGCCAAGTGAATCCGCCATCCACCGGGATTCTTCGATAGCCTAAGTTCAGCGTTCCCATCACATTGGGAGACCCATCGATTTCCAGGATAAACTCAGTCCTGTCACTCCTGCTTGTGAATTGCTTGTCGCAAATAAACATTCCGGTATTATTGTCATAGGTACCAGATTGACAATAGGAAAAGGTGTCACTATTGAAGGCCATAAAGGTAAAACCACCTCCCAACTCAAAATAATGCGGTCCCTTTCCATACAACCTATTCACTTGAATGGGGAGCGAAAAAAAGGAATCCCCTCCTGCAAATGCATAGCCACCGGCACCCACTCTCATTCCCCAAGAATCCATTTTGGTTTTGTCAAACCTGAAATCATAATTGAAGGAATACGGCAATCCCGCGCCCCCCAATTCCAGGAAAATAGACTGAGTGGGTAATTTTTCCTGGGCCATCGCCGGCAAGGATAAAACAAAAATCAGAAGTACTAAGGCTATTTTTTTCATGTCATTTATTTTATAATTCATTGTTTAAAAAGCATATCCAAATCCCACTCCTGCCCAAATCGGCCAAAACCCATTCTGATTGAAAATTGGAGTCAGATTGGCACGAAACGTAAACCCACCATCCACGGGGATCCTTCTGTATCCCAGATTCAGGGTCCCCATAAATGCAGGAGTGTTGCCTGAATTCAAAATAAAATCAAAATCACGACTTACCTGAGGAGACTGATTGCCATAGGTATAGGTATCTCTGGAGTAAATGAAAGTGGTACCGCCTCCGACTTCAAAAAAATGTTTTCCCTTTCCAAAAAGCCTTGTAACTTGGACAGGAAGCGTGAGTAGGGCATCAGTATCCTTTCCATCGCCATAATTGAAAGTCCGGCCATAACCACCCGCCCCAACCCGTAAACCCCAGGATTCAAGGTTTTCCTTATTAAACCGAAACTCATAATTGAATGAATAAATCAATCCTGCTCCACCCAATTCCACAAAAACCGATTGGGTAGGCATTTTCTCCTGCGCCATTGATGGAAAGGATAAAACAAAAATAAGGAGTGCAAAGGCTATTTTTTTCATGTCGTTTATTTTATGATACATTGATTTAAAAAGCATATCCAAATCCTACTCCTGCCCAAATTGGCCAAAAACCATTCTGATTGAAAATAGGAGTCAAATTGGCACGAAATGTAAAGCCTCCATCCACTGGGATTCTTCTGTATCCCAGATTCAGGGTTCCCATAAATGCCGGAGTATTGTCTGATTCCAAGATAAAATCAAAATCGCTGTACTCATCATATTGATTCCCATATTTATAGGTCCTCTTGGCATAAATAAAAGTGGTGCCTCCACCCACTTCAAAAAAGTGTTTCCCCTTTCCAAAAAGTCGGGTTACCTGAACGGGAAGCGTGAATACCGCATTGGTTTCCCTTCCATCATAGATACCGTTAACCCTTCCATATCCTCCTGCACCCACTCTCAATCCCCAGGATTCAAGATTTTCTTTATCGAACCGAAACTCGTAATTGAACGAATAAATCAAGCCTGCTCCACCCAATTCCACGAAAACGGACTGGGTCGGAATCTTCTCTTGTGCTTGGCCAACAAAACTGTATAGGGACAATATGAATCCCAAGCCAAAAATTTTCTTAAACATAAGTGTTGATTAAGGTGAATGAATGAGAATTCAAAACTAAAATAATTGTTATATTTATTTCAAAAAATCTGTTAAAATTTCTGAAAATTATCCTAAATATTATCTTTTAGAGCAATGAGTTGGGTGTTTTATGGAATTGGGGAGATGATAACAGGAGAATGGCGAAAGGCGAAAGGGTGGCGGTTGTTGGTTTTGGGCGTAATTTTCAAGCATTGCAATGTGGCGCCAGATCTAGGATTGCACAAAAATAAAGTGTTCATAAAAAAACAAAACAACTGCAAGATCAAGTCACACTAGGGCATCATCTATTCGGCACATGTCGGAAGATGTGGTCAATTCGTATGGAATAAGGCTGGGGAATACTGAATTCCTTGTCATTTAAAACCTTAAAGCCTGATAGCGAAAGAGTTGGATTTGCTCTTAAATCAAAGTCAAAATGATCCATTTATTTTTTGCATCATTATAAGGCCATCTGTAATAAATCACTTATGTGCCAAATAATTCTTTTTGACCTTGCAGGGTGCTTACTCGAATAAAGAATCTCCTACTATTTATGCTCTGCCTTATTCTTTGCGCTGTAAATGAGGCAAATGGACAGGAAAAAAAAGAAATCTCTGCCTACAGGTTGCAGCCAGGGGAAAAGATTGTCTTGGATGGCTGGGTGAATGAGGATTTTTGGGACAAAGTTTCGGTGGCTGGGGATTTTAGGCAGCAAGAACCTTTTCCAGGAAATCCAGCAACCGAAAAGACTGAGGTAAGGATTTCTTATGACGATGAATATTTGTATATCGGGGCCATTTTTTATGATTCGGAACCTGACAAAATCACTGCTTTTCAAAAGAAAAGGGACGCCGCATTGGATACAGATGATCGCTTTGTCTTTATATTGGACACCTATAACGACCAAAGGTCTGCATTCTATTTTGAGGTAAACCCACTTGGACTGATGGGAGATGGTATCCTCAAAGTTGGCCAAGGTACTTCCATCAACAGGTCATGGGATGGAATTTGGCAGGCTTGGGTGGCGAAAAGTGACATCGGATGGTCGGCAGAAATCAGGATACCGTTCATGACATTGAATTTTGACCCCAATGCTACAACATGGGGGATAAATTTTTTGAGGACGATCAGACGAAAAAATGAAGAGACACTCTGGACCGGCTTTCAGCGAAACCAAGGTATCAACAGGCCACAAGATGCCGGAAAGCTCGTAGACCTCACGAACATCAATCAAGGGATCGGGATAGAGGCAATTCCATATGCCCTGATTTCCGAAACCAGGCGAAGACCTGATTCAGAAAGCCCAAAAAATAGACAAGCCACTTTCAATATGGGAGGGGAAATCAACTACAACATCAATCCCAACTTAAAGGCGGGCATAACCGTCAACACCGACTTTGCCGAAACAGAAGTTGATGATAGACAGATCAACCTCACGCGTTTCCCATTGTTTTTTCCGGAAAGGAGGGCTTTTTTTCTTGAAGGATCCAACATTTTCCTGTTTGCCCCCAGCAGTAATCCCAACCCATATTTTAGCCGCAGGATTGGATTGCAGGATGGCAGACCCATCCCTATCAAATACGGAGGAAGGTTGATAGGAAGGATCAAGGATACAGACGTGGGCTTCCTGCAAGTCAGGACTGGATCAGAAGGAGAACGCCCTGGGGAACACTTTACCATTGGTCGGATCATCCAAAACATCTCAGAGGAAAGCAATGTGGGGATTATGTACACGCGAAGGGAAACCGATGGTGACAGCCTCCCTGTAAGGCAGACTTTGGGAGCTGATTTGGGCTTGAATACTTCCACATTTCTGGGAAACAAAAATCTCCAGTTTGAGGCTTTTGTTGTTGGGCATACAGAGACTTATTTGGGGGATACCACCAGCATTTGGGACAGGTCTTCCAGAGGTGGTAGGATCAATTTTCCCAATCAGCCATGGAATGCCCACGTGTCCTACCGGGAGTTTGGCGTCAATTATGACCCCGAAGTGGGTTTTGCACCAAGAATAGGTTTCAGAAGACTTCAGCCCTCTGTCGTGTATTCACCCTTATGGAAAAACAGTAAATTGATCCGGGAACTCAGTTGGGAGTATTATTTTGAATATTTGATGCAAATGAACTGGCGTCCGGCCACTGTCAATCACAGGCTTCGCGTCCTGGGACTGCGCTTTGAAACGGGTGACATCCTCCAATTTTCGGTCAACCGCAACTATGAATTTTTGAATTATAACTTTGACATTCTTAGAAATGAGCGATTTGTGATTCCAATAGGTGAATATACCAATGTAGGATATGCCATCACAGCAGAGACGGCAAGGTTCCGAAGACTGGGAGGCTCTTTTTCCTTTGAAGAAAGCGGCTTTTGGACAGGCACACAGACCAATATTAAAGCCGATGTGTTTGTGCGGCCAATGGTCGGGCTCAACATGACCGCTACTTGGCTCCACAGTCAGGTCAGGCTTTTGGGAGGGAGTTTTGACACCCACCTTTTCAGATTGGTGACCGGGTATGATTTTTCCCCTTGGATGTCGGTAAATTTCAATGTCCAATATGACAACGTAACCAAATTCTTAGGCACCAACAATAGATTTACCTGGGTCATCAACCCTGGAAACACTTTTTTTGTGGTTTACAACCACAATTGGCAGCGATATGATGAGAGGTTGTTGTCTATGGAAAGTAGGACCAACATCAAATTCGCTTATACCTTTAGATTCTGATCGTGATCAGGGCGATCCTTTTGTTTTCAACTCTGACCTGGAAGGACATAATAATGTGATTGCCTCTGCACTTTTCCAGTCTTAAACCCGATATAGGCATTGGGTTTCCTATTGAGGGCTGGAGCTGCAAAAAAATCAGACCATTGGGGGAATAAGTCGTTTTACAGATATGGTGATGTCAAAAAATAGCGCATACCTATTTGATTTTTAAGTAATTTAGTACTGAAATCGAAATAGGAATGCATAAGGCGGATTAAAAGATGACCTTGACTGATTTTGCTTTTGATAGCCGTCTTTGCAGAAATCCCTTGGTTTTCTCGTGATACAATTCATAAAAAAAACCTTCCAGTTTTTTTTAGTTCTGGAAGGTTCTCGTAAAACTTATTTTTTTGGTATTGGGAATCCGATTCCCCTATTTCATATAACTGTCTCTTATCGCCTTGAATTCGGACCCTTGTTTCCATCCAGGCCAAACTTCACTGTTCGCCAGTCGCTTTCCCACATTGAACAATAACTGGACATCTTCTACGGCACCATCCAAGTTCCAGCGTGCGGGATCGTATTCATCCGAAGGTTTGTGGTAGTATTCTGCGGTATAATTGTCCTGCAATTCCTTTCCATATTCTTTTCCTTTCTCAAAATGATCGATTCCCGTTCCGATGTACAATGCCGGAATTCCGATCTTGGCGAAATTGAAATGATCAGAGCGGAAGTAATAACCCGCCGAAGGAGTCGGTTCCGCGGCACTGTATCTTCCTACTTTTTCAAGTTCCTCATTCAGCAGGTCCTCCAAATCAGATTGTCCAATTCCGATGAGGGAAACGTCCTTCATTTTTCCATAAGGATTCACACCGTCCATATTGATATTGGCAACGGTCTTTTCCTTGGGATAAATCGGGTTTTCCGCATAATAAGCAGATCCCCATAAACCTTGCTCCTCTGCGGTTACCGAAAGAAAAACGACGGTCCTTTCAGGTTGTTTTTCTGATTTAAAAGCTTTGGCCAGTGCCAAAAGAGCAGCTGTTCCACTGGCATTGTCCAATGCTCCGTTGTATAGACTGTCACCGGTTTCATCCGGTTTTCCAAATCCCAAATGATCCCAGTGCGCGGTATAAATGATGGTTTCTTCAGGGTTTTTGCTTCCGCTGATTTTGGCGACCACATTTTTTGAAACATCATATTTGACTTTCACTTCCAGCGAAGAACTGGCTTTTAGGTTCATGGGAAATGCCTGGAAATCAGGTTTTCTAGCCTTGCCCAAGATTTCCCTTTCATTTATCCCCGCCAATTCAAAAAGCTTGTTTGCCACCGGCAAGGTGATCCAGCCTTCAAAAGCAGCTTGGTATTTTTCCTTTCCCCTCTGGTCCAGGTATAATTTGGTGGCATTCCAACTGTTTTGGATCACATTGAATCCATATCCCGCGGGTATGGTGTTGTGGACTATCAGACAACCCAAAGCTCCGTGGCGGGCGGCTTCCTCAAATTTATAAGTCCATCGGCCATAATACGTCATGGTATTGCCTTTGAAAAGAGACTTCTCCTCCGTGCCAAAACCAGGATCATTGATGAAAATGACCACGATTTTATCTTTGACATCAATGTTTTTATAATCGTCCCAACCATATTCCGGAGCCACGATACCAAATCCGGCAAATACCAGTTCCACGTCCTCAAAGTTCACCAATGAATCCGTTCGCTGGGTCCACAGCACATAATCCTTCAATCCTTCCAAAACCATCTTTCCTTTTTGGGATTGGATGGTCATTTGCGGAGCGGGAGTCGTCAAAATGGAAACCATGGGTACATCCTGAAAATAACTGTCTCCATTTCCGGGTTCCAGCCCCATGGATTTAAATTCATTTTCGAGGTAGGCAATCGTTTTTGTTTCACCTTCGGTAAAGGGCATCCGCCCCATAAAATCGTCGGAGGACAAGGTAATCAGATGTGGTTCGAGGTCTGATTTGGCAATTGGATAAAGTGTCTCATTTGGTGCACTGCAACTCAAGTACACCAAAGCGAATGCCGAGGACAGCATCAGACTTATTGGAAATTTCTTTTTCATGGGACAAACGATTGTGATTGACATCAAAAATAAGAAAATCCAAACAATCCACAACTTTCCCGAAATTCTACTTGTTTAGACAAATACATGGGCTTAGCTTTACTTTGATCCACAAAACGCTAAAAAAATGCTAAAAAAAATACTCATTGGGTTGATGTCTCTCTGTATCGTCCTGGTCATCGCTTGGATGCTGGGTCCCAAAGAAAAAATTCAAACCTTAGGTGGTGAATTCCCGGTAGTTCCCCTCAATTTGACTGAACTGCAATCTTATATCGCCCAAGGAGAAGATACTGTTGTGGGCTTAAAACCAGGAAACGCTGCCAAAATCATTTGGGCTGACAGTTCCAACAAAAGTAAAACGCCATACAGCATCGTTTATATCCATGGTTTTGGCGCAAGCGAAATGGAAGGTAGCCCGGTAAATCGCGAGATTGCAGCATATTTTGGTGCGAACCTCTACTTGGCCAGGTTGCCAGAACACGGGATCAAAAGACCAGATGCCATGCGACACATGACCGCGCAAAAATTGGTGGACGCAGTTCGTGAGGCGTATATGATCGGCAAAAGCCTAGGCGATTCGGTTATCGTCATCGGGACCTCTATGGGCGGTGCCCTGACCTTGAACCTTGCCTCCGAGAAACCGGATATCAAGGCGGTAATGGTTTATTCTCCAGCCATTGAGGAGAACGGGAGGTCTTTGGACCAGTTTTTTCAACCATGGATGAAAGTGGTGGCCGAAAATTTCATGTTCGAAAACGGAACCCGTACCACCCCTCGTGAAGGTGAAAAAGCCAAATATTGGTCCGAGGAATACCATGTCAATGGTTTGTCGAGTTTGGTGGTCTTGCTGAGAAGCAAAATGGTCCCTGAAACCTTCAAAAAAATCAACCAACCTTTGTTTTTGGGCTATTATTACAAAAATGAAAAAGAACAGGATTTTGTGGTTTCGGTACCCAAGATGCTCGAAATGTTCAATCAAATCAGTACGCCGGAAAACCTAAAAGTCAAAAACCCTTTTCCTGAATCTGGAGACCACGTGATTGCTTCTGATATCACGTCGAAGGACTGGAATGGGGTATTGGAAGCCTCCATCGGTTTCTTGGAAGAAAAGGCAGGCATGCGGAAAAAGGAAGTTGTCACAGAGAAAACATTGGCCGTCTACTGAAAAGCTACTTTACTGCAATAAAAAAAGGCCATTTGAACAGCATTCAAATAGCCTTTTTTTATTGCAGTTTTTCCCTTTCGCATTCGAATATCGCTATTCTTTGCCAGAATCAATCTTCCTCAAGAGCCACAAAAACTCTTTCAAAAAAACCGCTGTGTTTTTCGAAAAGGATTCATCGATGAGCTCACTTTCGGCGTTGAATTTTTTGTCCATATGTGGAGTGACAAGCAATCGGGGTGAAAGAATTCCAAACAATGCCACCACCAATGAAATCAACTGCTGTGCTGCCCTCATTCCTCCCATGGCGCCTGTAGATCCTGTCGCAATGCCAAAAACCTTGTTTTCATAAAGCGGCCTAGGAAAATGATCCAGGAGATTTTTCATCGAGGAAGAATAGCTTCCGTTGTATTCTGGAGAGACCAAAAGGATCCCATCGGCCCGTTCCAATTTGCTGAAAAGGATTTTTCCCGCATCAGAAGCCTGATCCTTTGCGCTCCACACCTTTTGGATGGGCGGAAGAAAATCCTGTCGAAGATCTATCCTTTCGATTTCGAGCAGGGGATCTTTTTCAAGTTCTTTGGTAAGGAAATTTGCGATGCGAATAGAAACGCTACTTTGTCTGGGACTTCCGGAAATGATTAGAATTTTGGACATTTTCAAAGGTGTTTATTTTGACCCGAAATATGCATTCGCTTTTCCAATGGGCTTGGATGATTTCGATTGAGGTTAAGTTTGTTCAAAAAGAACTTAGGAATTCAAGTTGTAAGAGGCAATCAAGCTTTTGTTCCCAAATAAATGAGAATGAAAAGTCATTTCCTTCACTTTAAAACTTAATGCAATTGTATCAAACATCCAAAATCCTCCTGTGGTAATTGACCTGCCCAAGGTGATACGAAAGATGGGTGGCAAGGTGAATGAAGAAATATTCGTGGGTCATGGGATGCCCAAATACTTCAAGGGGATAATTTTCATTCATTTTTGAATCTGGTAGCCCAACCAATGTTTTTTGGAGCATCAGTTGGGTTTCTCTGATCTCATCCAGCAATTGTGCTCTTGGAACGTCTTTTTTTGAAAATTCCAAATCACGCTCCCGGATGTATCCTGTGTTCCCTAGATTGGATCCGATATAGAAATTCAAATTCCCCAACAAATGGAGGCAAAGGTTTCCCGTTGAATTGAGAATATTGGCTTCTACTTTCCAAAGGTTCTCCTCTTTTTCATAAGACTCGATTTCCAGGTACAGTTTGTCCAAGTCTTGGTTGATGAAAGCGAATAGGGTGTTTGACAGCATAATTGGTCTTTTTAATCCCCGAACGAAACGCCCATCCTTTTGGCGCCTTGAACCAGGAAGTTGTCGAGATTCACAAAATTGTAGTCTTTGGTCGCTTCTTCCAGTGAAACGGAAGTGTATTGGTTGTTTTGGAAAGAGACCATTTGGCCAAATTCCCCATTTTGGACCAATTCGAATGCCTTTACACCAAACATGGTCGCCAGGACCCGATCAAAGGCCGATGGAGTTCCTCCCCTTTGGACATGTCCCAAAACCGTTTCCCGAATCTCGGCTTTGCAGCCTGCAGCCTTCAACTGGCTCGAAAGTTCGAAGGCCACACCTCCCAAACGAAGATGTTCCGAACCGTTTTCCCTTAAGGTTGCCGTGATTTCTCCTTCGATGGCCTTGGCTCCTTCTGCGATTACGATATTGACAAATCCCCTACCCTTTTCGTACCTTGAATTGATTTTTTGTAGGACTTTTTCGATGTCATATGGAATTTCCGGAATCAGGCAAATTTCAGAACCTCCAGCGATGGCCGTGTGCAAGGCTATCCAACCGGCATCTCTTCCCATGACTTCCATGATCATCACCCTGTGGTGGCTTTCCGCAGTGGTGACCAATTTATCCAAGCTATCCGTCGCGATCTGCACGGCAGTCTGAAAACCAAAAGTCATGTCCGTGGCATAAAGGTCATTGTCTATGGTCTTGGGCACTCCGATGATGGGAACTCCACGGTCAAACAAAGCTTTTGAGATTTTTTGTGATCCATCGCCACCGATATTGATCACGGCATCAAAACCCAACTCTTTGATTTTATCCGCCAATTCTCCCGTTCGGTCCTCTAAGGTATAATTCCCTTTCTCATCCATAATAGGAAATTGCAAGGGATTCCCTCTATTGGTCGTCTTGAGGATGGTTCCGCCTTTTACATGGATGCCACCAACCTTTGCTTTGGTCAGTCGAATGATATTGGTCGGCTCAGTCATGACGCCATTGAATGCTTCAATGCTCCCATAAACTTCCCATTCCTTGGTTTTTTTGGCGGCCTTAAAAACTCCTCTTATTACTGCATTCAGCCCGGGACAATCCCCGCCACCTGTACATATCAATAACTTTTTCATATTTCAAAATTCTGTATTTACAAAAATAACCGTTTTATTCCCTAATTCCTCAAATATAAACTCCCGATCCTTGATTTCACAAATTCAAAAATTTAACCCTTTGCTCCTAATGAAAACCTGGTTTTCAGGACAATAATAGACGGAAAAACATTGACCTTCGGTCAATTTAATACGCCCCATGCCATAATTGTAGATTTGGAAAAGTAAAGCCAAGCATTTTTACCTAAGCATACGGGCTTTTGGTTTAACTTTGCCAATACACTTGGCGAACCAATTAGAGCCTCGCTTGTGTTTGAAAGAAAAATGTGGAACCTCATGGACCTTGAACCCATGAAAATTTCTAGTAAATGAATCAAAAAATACGTGTAGTCGTAGGGCTATCCGGTGGTGTAGACAGTTCTGTCACCGCCCATCTCCTCAAGGAACAAGGATACGAAGTCATCGGGATGTTCATGAAAAACTGGCATGACGAATCCGTCACCATTTCCAACGATTGCCCTTGGATGGAGGACAGTACCGATGCGATGTTGGTGGCCGAAAAACTTGGAATCCCCTTCCAGGCCATCGATCTGAGCGAAGAATACAGGACTAGGATCGTGGATTATATGTTTGCCGAATATAAGGCAGGGCGTACGCCAAATCCCGATATTCTTTGTAACCGGGAAATCAAATTCGACATCTTTCTCAAAGCCGCCCAAAAACTCAAAGCTGATTTTGTGGCCACAGGTCACTATTGTCAAAAAGGAGAAATCAAGGTGGACGGCAAACCCGTTTATCAGCTTTTGGCAGGTGCAGACCCCAACAAAGACCAAAGTTACTTTCTTTGCCAACTGAATCAGGAACAATTGTCAAAGGCACTTTTCCCGATTGGTCATTTGCAGAAGCCAGAAGTACGCAGGATTGCCAAGGAAATGGATCTGATCACAGCAGATAAAAAGGACAGTCAGGGACTATGCTTTATCGGAAAGGTTCGCTTGCCTGATTTCCTTCAGCAGCAGTTGAAGCCAAAAAAAGGAGATATCGTGAATGTTCCCGATGATTTGCCGGAGTATGAAAGCAAGAAAATACCCGCAGGCGTCTCTTTTGAAGATTTGGAAACCTCCACTTTAGATGCCATTTGTCTTCCTCAGCAATACCATGCTTCACAAGGAAAGAAAGTCGGAGACCATACCGGTGCCCATTATTTTACCGTAGGCCAAAGAAAAGGGCTTCATGTCGGCGGAACAGGATTGCCACTATTTGTGATTTCCACCGACACCACTGCCAATATTGTCTATACCGGTATGGGGGAAACCCATCCTGGATTGCTCCGAAAAGGATTGTTTGTCAAAGCCGATGAAATCCATTGGATAAGGGAGGATCTTCGGCTAAAAGTTGGAGAAACAGCAAGATACCAGGCCAGAATCCGCTATAGGCAGCCCTTGACTTGGGCAACTTTACTGATGAAGGAAAATGGACTTTACGTGCTTTTCGATACCGCACAAAAAGGCATTGCCTCCGGACAATTCGTTGCTTGGTATGAAGGCAAGGAAAGTATTGGATCCGGTACTATTTTCTAGAAACAAAATTCCCAGATGCTTTCTACTTCCGTTTGAAGGCAAAGTATCTGGGGTATTTTTTTACTTTCAAGATCCACCCTATTCATTCCCAGCGACACTTAAAATCCCATCAATGCTCCTACCCGTTCTTTTTGAGGATGACGATTATATAGCCATCAATAAGCCTTCGGGATTATTGGTCCACAAGACCAAGATTGCCAAAGACGACAATCCACAATTTGCTTTGCAGCTGCTCCGGGATCAGATTGGCCAAAAGGTTTATCCATTGCACCGAATCGACAGGCCTACTTCCGGGGTTTTGCTGTTCTCCAAATCGGCAGCGGCTGCAACACTGTTTCAAAGCCAATTCACTGCCAAGGAAATAGAAAAATCGTATCTCGCAGTGGTAAGAGGTTACATGCCTGCCGACCATGCAGTCATCGACCATCCTTTGAAAAAGGAGTTGATCGGGGATCTTCAGGAAGCGAAAACAGAATATTGGAAGCTTGCCGAGGTGGAAATCCCGATGGCCTCCAGTTCCAAATATCCGAGCAGTAGGTATTCCCTGATCAGACTTTATCCCCATACGGGCCGTATGCATCAGCTCAGAAGACACATGGCCCATTCAAGAAATTACATCATCGGAGACACCACCCATGGCCAAAACAAGCAGAATACTTTCTTTAGAGAGAATTTTGATATGAACAACTTGCTATTGCATGCTTGTAAATTGGGATTTATCCATCCCCTGAATCAAGGAAAAGTTGAAATCAATGCACCTTTGCCACCTCATTTTTCCACCATAATGGAAGCTTTTGGATGGGATATGGAGGGGATATGAAAGAAATCCACCAAAAATTTTCTTGAGAAACATTTTTGATTTAATGTTGAGGAGGTCGGTTTGGGAGGTTTTTGATATTAGGGTGTTTTGAAAAGGCTTTGAGGCGTACCGCTTTTTTTTCTATCTTGGGAGTCGAATTATTCAAAAGAAACATGAACAAAAAATATTTCAGTATCGCCCTACTCATGTTGGGGTTTTCCTTTTCTGAATGCATCGCACAGAGCAAAAAAACGGAAATTGAATCCAATTTCAAGGAAAGAGAATCCATTTCCCATTTTCGTTACTTGGCATCGGATGAATTGATGGGCAGAGATCCCATCAGGCCGGAAATCGATGCCGCTGCCCGATACATTGCTGAGCAATTTTGGAAATACGGCGCAAAAGAAATTACTGGTGCGGATGGCTACTACCAAAATATCCCCTTCAGACTTTCCGCACCTCCATCCAAAGGAGAAGTTCATCTGGGAGATTCCATCTACAGACAAGGGGACAACCTTTTGGTTTTGGATGGCCCTTCCTTCGAAGGCAAGCATGCATTGATCGTGGTTGGTTACGGTTTGGAATCTGATTATGAAAACAAGGATGTGATGGGGAAAGTAGTCGTCACGAACGTAGGTGCACCCAACCGGCTTAGTCCTGCGGACCTATTTGCCGCAGGCCGGGAAAAACTCAGCCTCGCCAAATCCAAGGGAGCCATCGGAATCATCGAAATATACAATGTTCCCACAGTTCCCTGGAACCTGGTTTCCAATTTTCTGAACAGAACCCAATTGACAGTGGACAACACCGCAGGAGAGCAAAGCATCCCCTACATTTGGCTGAAGGATCTGAACAATCAGATGATCAATGCGATTGGCAAGGGAACCTACTCAAGTGCTGATTTCCAAATCATGGGAAAAGTAAACAAGTCGATCATCGGCAAGAACGTGGTGGCCATCATTGAAGGAACTGATCCTGCGCTAAAAGATGAATATGTGATGCTTTCTGCGCATTACGATCATGTAGGTGTGGGCAAACCGAATGCTGAAGGTGACTCCATTTACAATGGAGCGCGTGACAATGCAGTGGGTACCGTGGCGATCATCAATGCTGCCAGGTACTTTGCCGAACATCCACCAAAAAGATCCATTTTACTATGCGCATGGACGGCTGAGGAGAAAGGACTTTTGGGTTCTGGCTTTTTTGCGGACAATCCATTGATTCCATTGGAAAAAGTCGTGTACAACCTCAATATTGACAATGCGGGATACAACGACACTTCGATCATCTCCGTGATCGGTTTGGGCAGAACTTCCGCTGATCCGATGATTGAAAAGGCAGTGGCTGAATTTGGATTGAATGCGATTTCAGATCCCGCACCTGAGCAGGGACTTTATGACCGTTCGGACAATGTGAATTTTGCCAGAAAAGGCATTCCTTCCCCAACATTCAGTTTGGGCTTCACCGCATTTGACGAAGAGGTCAGCAAGCATTACCACCAAGCATCAGATCAAGTGGACAATTTTGATCTGGAATATGCTGTACTGTATTGGAAATCTTATATCCTTTCCGCTCTGTACATCGCCAATTGGGATCAAAAACCGGTTTGGAAAGCGGGTGACAAGTATGAAGAGGTAGGGAAAAAATTATACGGTTTGGATTGATCTGATTTGCAAAGCATCAACCTGACCGGAGGTCAACAAAAAAGGAGCGCAAAACATGCGCTCCTTTTTTGTTGTATCCCTATTATTTTACTCCTTTTTCGGGATACTTCGGAGTGACGGTCCGCGCAAAAACTTTCAATTCCTCAATTTGTTCATCCATATTTCCATTGGGATAAAGGACTGGACCGATGCCGGCCTCTTTCTTCTTGTAATCCAGATAGCCTACTGCAATTGGGACCTCAGCGCCCATGGCGATGTGGTAAAAGCCGGATTTCCATTTGGGCGCATAATTCCTTGTTCCTTCTGGGGTTACCATAATGACCAATTCATCCGCATTTTTGAGCATGTTGATCATGGCCTCGGTATAAGTTTGTTTCCTTCCGCCGGGAATCCTTTTTCGATCTATCGCGATTCCCCCCACGGCTTTGATCAACCAACCCAAAGGACCTACCATCACTTCTTTTTTGATAGTGAATTTGACGGGGATATCC
Source organism: Rhodonellum psychrophilum GCM71 = DSM 17998 (assembly GCF_000381545.1). Taxonomy (GTDB): domain Bacteria; phylum Bacteroidota; class Bacteroidia; order Cytophagales; family Cyclobacteriaceae; genus Rhodonellum; species Rhodonellum psychrophilum. The sequence continues at coordinate 71,883 of NZ_KB906677.1, forward strand.
ATCAGGAAAAAGGCAGCTCTTGCATACAGAAGATCCCAATTGCTGGTATGGGGAACGGCAATCAAAACACCTTTTTTCAATCCTTCCGGCCATCCGTAAGTCAATTTCCAACCGCTGATCCAAAAGATCAATCTTGACAAAAACTTCATCATTTTATCTGGTTTTTGGTATATGTTGTTGAATATTCCTTCAAGTCTTCATTTTCTTCAATAAAGGACAGTGTTTCCTGATAGCCTGCCTCGAAAATTTCATTTGCTTTTTTGATGTCAAAAACTCCGAATCTAGCCAATCCTGGAGGCTCAATAAAGAAATCGCATTTGCTTTTTCGGCTGTAGACATTGTAATTCATGGACATGACCACCGACCTTTCGATAAGGCTCTTGATGTTTTTGATATTGTGTTGCTCGGGCAATTGGTTACAGTTGACGCCAATGATGACATCACAGAAACCATCCAGAGGCTCCACCGGAAGATTGTTTAGCACACCTCCATCGACGAAATAATTATCCCCGATGGCGATGGGGTCGAACATACCAGGAATACAAGAGGAAGCCATCAATGCCTTGATCAAGGAACCTTCCGAAAAGTAGACCACTTTTCCCCTTTTGATATCCGTGGCGGCTACGCTCAGGGGGATTTTTAAGGAGGCAAAATCATTTTCTGGAAGGTATTTTTGATAGAGGCTTTCGACAATGTCCATTTTCAGAATACCTGTCCAGCTGATGGCCGGACGCATAAACTTGAAGTAATTGGTCTTGACGATGATGTCCTTGATTTCCTCAGGCGCATATCCATGGCAATACATTGCTCCAGCGATCGCTCCAGCACTTGTGCCACTTACTTTGGTCGGGAAAATTCCATTTTCATTCAAGGCCTTCAAAACGCCGAGATGGGCAATGCCCCTTACTCCCCCGCCGGAAAGCGCTATTCCGATTTTTGTTTTAGAGTTCATGGAGTGAGAATGTTTGGTCAAGTCTAACGCCTTTTTCTGTCATTTTTACAGTGCAGCATTCATTGATGGGGTCGTGTTCCAAAAATATCACATAATTGTTGAGGGCTGCTTCTTCGAGGAATTTTCCTTTTTCTTCCAATGTGATCAAAGGCCTGGTATCATATCCCATGACGTAAGGCAGCGGAATATGACCAACGGACGGTAAAAGATCGGCAGCAAATACCACTGTTCTTCCTTTGTACTGGATTTTAGGGATCATTTGCTTGTCCGTGTGCCCATCAGCAGTGAAGAAATCAAAGCCAGGAAAGAGTTGACCCTTGTTCAATTCAAGAAATTCCAGCTGTCCGCTTTCCTTCATGGGGAGAATGTTTTCTTTGAGAAAGGAGGCTTTTTCTCTCAGATTTGGAACAGTCGCCCATTTCCAATGGGCTTCATTTGTCCAATATTTTGCTTGGGGAAAAGTCATTCCGAATCGATTCGGATTATTTTCCACATACTTCACCCCACCTCCACAATGGTCAAAGTGAAGATGGGTCAGGAAATTGTCCGTGATGTCCTCGTGACCAAAGCCTTTGGCTTTCAAGGAACTTTCCAGGGAATCATTTCCATGGAGATAATAATGAGAGAAAAACTTTGCATCCTGTTTGTCACCAATGCCGTTGTCAACCAAGACAAGACGGTTTCCCTCTTCCACCAAGAGGCATCTCATCGCCCATGTGCAAAGGTTGTTTTCATCGGAAGGATTGGTTCTGGACCAAAGCGTTTTGGGGACAACCCCAAACATGGCCCCTCCATCCAATTTAAAAAATCCAGTATTGATTACGTGAAGCTTCATTTGCTATCGGATCCCATTTAAATTGCCGTAAAATAAAATTTCCCACAAGACAGGAAGATCCACGGAGATCACAAGATCTCTGTCAGCTTTCTGGCCTTGTGGGAAAGGAAAATGTGTATTTTTAACCTTCAATGAATTCTCCCATTGAACAGAATTTTTCTATTCTTTGCTCGATTCTGGTTTCAGGTTTGATTTTATCAAGTTCTTTCAGTGCCTCCAAAATGGTTTTTTTAAGGTTCTTGGCCATTCCTTTCATGTCCTTATGGGCACCTCCTAGAGGTTCTTCAATGATTCCGTCCACCAGACCATTGTTTTTCATGTCAATGGAAGAAAGTTTTAAAGCCTCTGCAGCCTGCTCTTTGTAGTCCCAACTTCTCCACAAAATGGAAGAGCAAGATTCTGGTGAAATAACGGAATACCAAGTGTTTTCCAGCATGAGCACCCGATCACCAATGGCAATACCCAAAGCTCCACCAGAAGCACCTTCACCGATAATGATACAGATTACGGGAACCTTCAGCATAAACATTTCCCTCAAGTTCCTTGCAATGGCTTCCCCTTGACCTCTTTCCTCCGCTTCAATCCCCGGGAAAGCACCTGGGGTATCAATAAGCGCAACGATCGGTTTCCCGAATTTTTCGGCCATTTTCATCAATCGCAGCGCCTTTCGGTATCCTTCCGGGTTGGCCATGCCAAAATTCCGTTCTTGTCTTTGTTTGGTATTTCTCCCTTTTTGCTGACCGATAAACATCACGGAACGTCCATCGATGTCTCCCAGTCCACCGATCATGGCTTTGTCATCCTTTACGGATCGATCTCCATGAAGCTCTATAAAATCATTGGTGATTTCAAAAATGTAATCGAGCGCATAAGGGCGGTCGGCATGTCTGGAAAGCTGAACTTTTTGCCAACGGGTTAAATTTTGGAAGGTTTCTTTTTTCAGAGATTGGATTCTATCTTCCAAAGTCTGGATATCTGCGGATAAATCTATGTTCTTCCCTTTTGCCAAATCTTTCATTTCCTGAAGCTTAAGTTCAAGATTGGCAATTGGCTTTTCAAATTCTAATACCATAGTGAGCGTTTTTGACTTAGACAAAGATAAAAATATTATTTCGAAGAAAAATAATTTAAAATGATTTGGGAGAAATCGAATGGAAATTAAAGCAAAGTGGGGATTTTAGGCCTATCAAAATTCAAGTTCCAAAAAATTATATGATTGAAAAAGAATGAAATAGAATCAATCTTCACTTTTTTTGGGCTTCATCATTGCAATAAAGGATCAAACAGCTACCTTTGCATCACTTCAAACGAGAAGAACATTTGTGAAGAGATAATCCAGCTTGTTATTTCACCCGATTCTGGGAAAGT
>NZ_KB906677.1:76637-271124 GCF_000381545.1 Rhodonellum psychrophilum GCM71 = DSM 17998
GCCTCCTCCCGTTCTTACGGGACAGGCTGTCCATTCCGCAAAAGTCCTTGAGAAATCAAGGACTTTCTGCTTTTGTACACATTTTCAAATTGTCGAAAAACTATCAGTCAATCATACATAGGGGACTAAGACACGGAAGATGTCGAAAGTTTATAAAATAAAATCCAAAGAATAGGGCCTCGATCCTGAAAGTGTCTCAAAGTATTGTAGAGTTGTTTTGATTCAGGTAATTACATTGTATTTATCAAGATTGAACATTCCATTTCCTAAGACATACAAAAGATAAAAAGAATAAAGGCTCCCCGTAATGGAAGCCTTTATACTTACTAAGGGAGAAATTGTTGGTCTCCGTCACCATAGTCAAAGTCATCATCCGGATCATCCAATGCAGAATTAGATTTTTTAAAAGTAATTGAACCTCCTCTTCCAAAAGGTCTAATTTGTAAGATATCTTCATCCTTGCTTAGGATTTCGTAACATTGGATGTCTTGAGAATCATTAATATTTATTATTTTTAAATATTCAAAAAGTGGGCCTTCATCTACAATCTGGCCACATTGAGGACTTGTTTTTTCAAAGGAAAAAGAATAAGTGTTGATCAATTTTCCATTATAAAAACTATAAATTTTATCATCGTTCTTAAATTCCCAAATCCATTTTAAATCATCAGTGGAAATCCAGATTCCATTCAAATCTTGATTTGCCATCTGAGTTACAATTAATCGAAATCCAACTAAAGATATTAATGATATTAATATCAACATTGCTGTTCTAAATTTTAAAGACTTTTTCATATTATATTTTTTTTTATAAGCATTTAATGAATTCTAATGTTTTATAGAATAGACTTGTGCGGTGTTCAAGACCGTTTACTCCGCCATTAATTTTCAAGGTTACATCTTCCACATTAGTCTTATTATCTATTTTAACTGAATTTAAAACCTTATTTTGAAAAAACCACAATGCACTGAGTGTTGCAATTTCAGTATTTGTACTTAATAATTCTGGGTTTATAAGTAAATCGATATTTGAATTGTAATTTTTCTTATAAAACTGGTTGAATTCGGCATAATTAGATGACACTCCAACAATTGATCCTGAGGCAATTTTCACTGGACAAACGAAAAGTTATGATTTGGACCCTGTTGGAAATTCGGGCATCAGCGGAACAGCTTTATTGGAAGAAACCTCCACAGGAAATACCAAGTTGACCATTACGTTGGAAGGAACGCCTGATGGCGGTCAACATCCTGCACACATTCATTTTAATTCTGCGGCTGTTGGTGGCGGAATCGCCGTTTCCCTTACGCCAGTCAACGGAACCACAGGTGTAAGTGAAACCAACATTACTCAAGAAGATGATGGTACGGCCATTAGATTCAGTGATTTGCTTGCTTACGATGGATATATCAATGTGCACCTCAGCGCCAATGACCTTGCCACTGTGGTTGCCCAAGGCGATATCGGATCCAATGAATTGACTGGTGTTTCCAAAACCTATGACTTGAACGAAGCTGCTGTTGCAGGAATCTCGGGTGAAATAACTTTTCAGGAAAGGATAAATGGCTTTGCCTTGGCAACCATTACACTGGCCGGCACTCCTGATGGAGGAATACATCCTGCACACATTCATGCAAATTCTGCTGCTACAGGTGGAGGTATTGAATTCACTTTCAATCCCGTGAATGGAACAACAGGCATGAGCAAAACAGATTCACGTGCAGGAATGATGAATGGAGAAGATGGATTTACTTATGCTGAAATATTGGAAATAGATGGCTATGTCAATGTACACTTAAGTGCAGATAATCTTGGTACTATAGTAGCCCAAGGCGACATTGGATCCAATGAATTGACAGGTGTTTCTAAAACTTATGCCTTGAACAAAGTGGCTATAGATGGTATCTCTGGCGAAATTAAATTTGAGCAAAGGGTAAATGGTTTTGCCCTGGCAACGATCACTTTGACTGGTACTCCTGATGGAGGGATGCATCCTGCACATATTCATGCAAACGCTGCCGCCATCGGTGGAGGAATTGAATTTACCTTCAATCCAGTGAATGGAACAACAGGAATAAGCAGAACAGATACAAAAGCGGGAATGATGGATGGCGAAACAGGTTATTCTTATGCTGAAATCTTGGACGTAGATGGTTACGTGAACGTGCACTTAAGCGCTGATAATTTAGGAACAATCGTCGCCCAAGGTGATATCGGGTCCAATGAATTGACAGGTGAGTCAAAAACCTATCCCTTGAATGAAAGTGCAGTTGCTGGAATCTCAGGAGAAATTACTTTCCAAAAGCGAATCAATGGTTTTGCTCTGGCAACCATTACCCTTTCAGGAACTCCTGATGGAGGGATGCATCCAGCCCATATCCATCAGAATAGTGCTGCTGTAGGTGGTGGAATTCTCTTTACCTTCAAGCCTGTCAATGGAACTACTGGCATGAGCGTAAGTGATACCAGATCAGGAATGATGGACAATGAAGCAAGCTATACCTATGCACAAATCTTAACAGTTGATGGCTATGTCAATGTTCATTTGAGTGCGGCAAACCTAGCCACAATCGTGGCCCAAGGAAATATCGGATCGAATTTTCAATAATTAGAAAGCTCTATTTCCAAATAGAGCTAAAATAAATACTGCTATTCTTAGGGAAATCTTTGAAAGCATAATACACTCTCAGACTGCCTTCCAAAACAGTCTGAGAGTTTTTTTTTTGATCACCTTGTATAGGATCATTGAATAATTGGTTATTTGATAAGCAGTATTTGGATTAAGATTTTAAACCTTTGTTTTAACTTCCTACTTCAAATATTTTTATAGTTTAAATATTGACAATAAAATCCAAAATCAATAAGTTAGGATTTTCTTAAATACGCATTCCAAAATACGATTCCTTTGAAAAATGAATTCTTCAGTCCCTTCTCAATTTTGTTCCTTGCCCTATTTTTGGTGCTCATAAGTTGTCAGGAAAAGACACCACTAGAAGACAATCAATCCTACAGTCTCTTTGCAGGGGAAGATGGAGGGGAAATAATCATCGACAAATTTACCCGTGGGGATACTCCTGTTTGGTTGGGGGCAATGGATGATATCAGACGGTTGGAATTATTGTTGAAGGATCTCGACAGTGTTTCCCATACCCGCATTGGCTACTTTGGGGAACCGATATTGGATAAAACCACGGAAGAGCTTTTAGCCTTTTTTGAGCTGAAACCCGAAGCTTCGAATAACAGGTATCAATTCCTGGAAAGCGAAAATCTGAGGTTAATCACAAGAGAAAATCGGGTCATGGGCATGGTGTTTAAGCAACCTGAAAAAGTCACCATTGACGGAGTATTCTTATCGAACCTGGATATATTGGCTTTTAAGAAAGCTTATCCGAAATCATACGCGATGCGGAACTACCACGGAGATGAGTATAGGATTAATTTTTCCGACAGTGTTCCGGAAGTCTATGATTTCGCCATCCTGAAAATTTCCAAAATGGATAAAAAGTTACAATTGCGATGGGTTGATGGTGAAATCATCGATGCAAAACTGGTTTGGTACGACTGATCCGGACACCTCACTTTCCGTTGTATTCCATAAAAAGGTTTCTCCCCCACTCTTCCCTTTCCAAATTCCCTTTGATTTTCAATCTCCCCAAATTTGGGCACCGCTTCACTTTTCCGAATGAAAAGATTAAACCCGTTTTATGCATCATCAATTCTATTCCGGCCTAGAATCACCTAAAAATCAGTCAGTTGTTTATTGTTTTTTACTTCATCTGATTAGATGACACATTATTCACCAAACAGTCTGATTTTCTTTCCGTTACAATGCCATTCGTTAGCCTAATCCATATTTCGGGTTAAACGAAACTCTTTTCCCTGGTAAACATTCAAAGCCAACTTGGAAATGAACTTTGATTCATTTTTGACAACATTGGTCTTTGCATCAGCGATAAACCTTTGATAACATTTTTTTCAAGATCCATTTTATTTATTTTTAGATTAAGGCTCCAAAGCTGGTAGATATCAGCAATTAACCCAAAACAACCATGAAAAAAGTAGCTGCTCCAGGGAAGGATATTTCAAGAAGGGATTTTGTAAAAGGGGCCGCACTCTCCGCGGCAGGATTTATGATCGTCCCGAGGCATGTTTTGGGAGGTAAAGATTTTACTGCTCCCAGTGACCAAGTGAGTTTGGGCATCATCGGGGCAGGTGGCAAAGGGCGGCAAAATGTTGAAGATTTCATGGTCTTGCCCAATGTCCGCATCACAGCCCTTTCAGATCCTTCCAATTATTGGAATCTGGCGGATTTTTATTATAAATCAGAAGCCGGGCGAGGTCCGGTAATCGAGCTATTGGAAGACCATTATGCGCAGCAAAATATCACTACCAAAATAGGTGAATACACTGATTTCAGGGAAATGATGGAGAAGGAAAAAGGTCTAGATGGCATCATTTGCTCCACTCCTGACCATACCCACGCTTACATTTCCTTGATGGCGCTGAAAGCTGGCAAACATGTGTACTGCGAAAAACCCCTGACCCACAACATCTGGGAAGCCCGAGAAGTGGCCAAAGTCGCAAAAGAAAGTGGTCTTGCCACCCAAATGGGCAATCCTGGCCACAGCACCGATGGGATTCGGGAAACGGTGGAGTATCTCCGGGCAGGCGTGATCGGAAAAGTCACCGAAGCCTATGCCTGGGTTCCTGCCGGCAGATGGCTATCGGGATTGCAAGGACTTCCACAAGGCAAAACCACTTTGCCGGTGGGTTTTGATTGGGACCAATGGATCGGGCCAAGGGAAAAAGTGGACTTCCACAAAGATTATGTTCCTGTCACCTGGAGGGATTTTTGGGCCTACGGCTGTGGCGCTTTGGGTGATTTTGGCTGCCATGATTTGGATGCTGCCACCTGGGCATTCAACTTGAAAGCGCCTGAATCTGTCCAGATCTTTCCTGCGGGATTTAGCAACTCCGAAATTGCACCTTATGGCGAGATCGGTTATTATCATTTTGCGGAGAAGGGTGACCAGAAAGCGCTGAAGCTGACTTGGTATTCCGGTGGATTGACTCCAGACCTCCACCCTATGTTACCCAGAGGCTACACCTATCCGAGAAGAGGCTCCATGTTTGTGGGAGAAAAGGGCGTGATTATCAACGATGGTGGCAACCGGACCCCTCAGGTATTCCCCGAAAATGTCAGGAACAATATCAAAGCACCCAAACAAACTCTTGAAAGGTCAAAAGGTCATTACAGCGATTGGATTGAAGCCATCAAAACCGGAAAACCTGCCAGCTCTAATTTTGAATATGGGGCAAGATTGACGGAGTTGACCTTGTTGGGTGTACTTTCCCTAAGGTTGGGAGGAAAAAAGATTGAATGGGATTATGAAAACATGAAGGCAAAAGAAATGCCCGAAGCGGATCAATATATCCGGGAAAGCGTTCGTCCTGGTTGGGAAATGTAGGACATTGAAACAAAAAAATCCGTGCAGATCAAGATTCCCCAGTGCCAGTATTGGCTTGATGGAAAGATTTGGGTCTGCACGGACTAGCTTTTTTCTGGTTGTTTTTTTACTTGCTCAGCGAAGCCATATCGATGACAAATCGGTAATGCACGTCACCTGCAATGGTCCGCTCATAGGCCTCATTGATTTGGTCGATGTTGATGACTTCCACATCTGAAACAATGTTGTGTTCGGCACAGAAGTCCAGCATTTCCTGGGTTTCCTTGATACCGCCCACCAAAGAACCGACAAGACTTTTTCTTCCTCCGATCAAAGCGCCTGCATGGATGGTTTCCGGCATTGGGGGAACACCCAAAAGCACCATCACCCCATCGGTTTTCAATAGGGAAAGATATTCCATGTAATTGTGTTGTCCCGAAACGGTATCGATGATATGGCTGAAACTATTCGCCATTTTCTTAAGGTTTGCTGGGTCGGTGGTCAGTTCAAAATGATGGGCACCCAATCTTTCGGCATCCTTGGCTTTTCCTGCTGATCTGCTCAGCATCGTCACTTCTGCTCCCATGGCAGCGGCGATTTTGACAGCCATATGGCCCAATCCACCCAAACCTACTACAGCTATCTTATCTCCTTTTTGAACATTCCAATGTCTCAAAGGAGAGTAGGTCGTGATCCCTGCACAAAGCAGGGGCGCAACGGCTTCCAAAGGCAGCTTGTCAGAAACCTTCAAGACAAACTTCTCGGTTACCACGATATGTGTGGAATATCCACCGTAGGTGATGGTTTTTTTGTCCTGCAAAAGGGAATTGTAAGTTTGGGAATGTCCGTTTTCACAGTATTGTTCCAAATCCTCCTCACAATTGTTGCAATGCCCGCAAGAATCCACAAAACAGCCCACGCCAACAGTATCACCGATTTTGTGGTTCGTAACCTCAGCACCAATTCTGGTGACTTTCCCGACGATTTCGTGGCCGGGGACGATTGGGTACATGGTTCCTCCCCATTCGTTTCGGGCAACGTGAATGTCAGAGTGACAAACACCGCAATACAAAATCTCAATTTCAACGTCCTTTAGTCCTGGCTCTCTTCTTTCCAGTTGAAAAGGTGCCAAAGGTTGGTCTGCTTTCTGGGCAGCGTATGCTTTTACTTGTGTCATTTATGTTTTTTTTTATGTATGGATGGACTAAGCCAAAATTTTTGAATCAAACGAAAATACCGCTCTACCGTAATGTACAATCCAGGAAAATCGGCTGATCCTATAAAAATTTAGTTTCAAATGAAAATCATTCGAATGGAAATGAAAATAAAATTTCTTTTCCTCTTGTCGAAAGGAATAACCACAGAACCAGTTTTAAAGTGCCAAAATCAGGAATGATTTTTATGATTCAGGATTGGAAAAAAAAATCATTTTGAACCCAAATCTATTTCCCAGTGCAAAAAAATAGCCCTGATTTCTCAGGGCTATCGCTATTGGTGGTTATAAACTTGTTCGATTATTTCAACACGCGGGATTCTTCCAGCTTCTGCTGCCATTTCCAGGAATCCCTCAGAGAATCCTCTAGGCTGTATTGGGCTTTCCATCCAAGCTTGCTGTTAATTTTATCTGTATTTGCCCAGGTTTTTTCAACATCTCCTGGCCTTCTTGGGCCCACTTGGTAATTCAGCGGCATGCCTGAAACTTTTTCAAAAGCATGAATTACTTCCAAAACGGTATTGCCGTTTCCAGTGCCTACATTGAAGAGGTCAAAAAAATCGAGTTCCTGTTGGGCAAGATACTCAAGTGCTTTCACATGGGCATCTGCCAGATCCATGACATGGATGTAATCTCGCACACAGGTACCGTCTACGGTGTCGTAATCATTTCCATAAAGCGTCAGTTTCTCCCTGATCCCAACAGCCGTCTGGGTGATAAAGGGAACCAAGTTCGCCGGTACACCGAGCGGCAATTCTCCAATGGCTGCACTGGGATGTGCACCAATCGGATTGAAATAACGCAAAGCAATCGCTCTTGCGCCAGGCTTGCTCTTGATATAATCACGGAGAATGTCCTCCCCTATTTTTTTTGTGTTCCCGTAAGGGCTTTCGGCATCTTTTCTTGGGGTGCTTTCCAAAACTGGAAGCACATCCGGCTGGCCATAAACGGTGCAGGAAGAGGAAAAAACGAGATTCTTGACCTCAAATTTTTCCATGGTTTCCAAAAGGACGAGCAAAGAACCAATGTTGTTGGCATAATACTTCAGTGGTTTTTGGGTGCTTTCTCCAACGGCCTTGAAGGCTGCAAAGTGAATGACGCCCAAAAAATCATTTTCTGCAAAAACCTGCTCGAGAAAGGTCTTGTCATTGCAATTTCCTTCGTAACATTGGATATCCCGACCTAGAATATCCCTCAACCCAACAAGCATTGATTTTTCGGAGTTTGAAAAATCATCCAATATGACAGGTTCAAAACCTGAATTGACCATTGCAATTGCTGTATGGGATCCAATGTATCCGGCACCACCGGTAATGAGTATTTTTTTCATCGCCATCAAAGGGGTTAAACATTAAGTATTTCAAAAGTAAACCAATTCTTAAACAATCCATTCAATTCTTTGGGTAATTGCATATCAGCCAAAGAATTTCCTTAATTATTGATCAAGGTAAAGACTCCCCTGATTTGTCGGTTTTGGATTTCGTTTTCCAGGGTGAAGGAATACTCAGTCAGGTAAGTATAGGTTCCGGTTGGCACCACATTCCCTTTGACTTTTCCATCCCAACCCTGCGTTCCCACATAGATCAATTCTCCCCATTTATTGAAGACCATCAATTGGAAACTGATATCACAATTGCTCACGCCTTGGAACAATCCGTCCAGTGGATTGAAGCCAGTCGGCATTCTCACCTGTGGGGCAGTCTCCCGCATTTCCCCATAAACTATCTGGCTGCATCCTCTTGCGTCAGTGATGTTCAGTCCATAATTCCCACTGGAAATACCCGTAAGAGAAATCCCGGAAGTCCCGTCATGGAGCCAAGAAAGCGTGTAGGGCCCCACACCTCCCTGAGGGGTGGCCAATAGATTTCCATTGGAAAATCCCGGGCAGGGAAACCTCGCCACCTCAAATTCGGCGGACAAGGGAGGTGGTGAGGCAATACTGAAACTGATGGGGAATTCGCAATTGAGTTGGTCAAAAACACTTAAACTATATTCTCCTACGATAAGATTAAATACTTGAATTTCATTACTTAATGATATTGCATCTGTAGTATTGATTGTATAGGGAGGCAGCCCACCTATAATCTTAATCGTTGCCGTACCATCCGCAGAGATGAAGCAAGTTGCGGGCGTGGTTTGGATTTCCCCGAACAGTTCCATTTCAGAGGATTCCTGTATGGAGAGTGATTCAAAGATCACCTCGCATCCTCCCGCATCCGATACTTTGAGCTGATAAATCCCTGCAGGCAACTGATCGGCAAGGGGTGCATTCAAGGTCGAATCATGTGACCATTCGTACGTATAAATCCCTGAACCTCCCTTTGCCTCCACCTCAATTTTTCCCGTGCCGGAACCAAAGCAAATAAAATCGGTGATTTCTTTGACCGTGGCTTCCATGGGCGGATTGACTTTGACCACCAGTTTTTTGGATACCCCTCCACAGGAAGGATTCAGTTCGCTAAATTCCTCATACCAAATCAGGCCCTCTGTCCCGACGCCCGACCACTGGATTTCTACTTCCGGTTCAGTCCCACCGGACAGGAGGATTCCTCCCTCCACAAACCATTTGTATTTCCTGTCGTTGACCAAATCTTTGACTTGGTAGGAATATTTTTCATTCTTCAAAAAACAAATCTGATCGGGCCCTTTTGCCAATCCGGGCACGATGCTTTCGTTGACAAAAACCTCAAACAAAACAGGTACTCCCCTGCAACCCTCCTGGGTAATGGGAATGGCCCTGACTTTTGCATCTGGATTGGCATTTCCCCATAGGATGCGCACCGAAAAATCCGTTGCCTCGGTGATTTCTCCGCCTTCGACCTCCCAATCCACCCGAGCTGTATTTTCAGGGTTCTCGAAAACATAAAGTGATTCATCGATCAAGGGACAAACGTTTTCGGGCCCTTCTATTTCTCCGCTTGTTTCGACCACATTGACCTCAAAAAAAGCTTCTTCGATTTGATTGCAGGATCTGTCTCCAGACAAGGCAACTATTTTGACTTGATAGGTTCCTGCATTCTCGAATTTGTGGTTGACTGTTTTTCCTTCCTGCATCGGCGTTCCATCCCCAAAGGTCCATTCGAATATTTCAAACAATGGGTTTTGGGGAATTGCGGTCCAGCTCCCTGTTTCGCCCAAACAGGCCACTTTATCACCTTCCACCTCAAAATCGTATTCGACTTCGGTTTCAAAATTGAGATTGTTCAAACTTGCTCCGGCAGCATAGGCATAGGATTCGATAAAGCCCGAGCCGTAGACATATCCGATGAGACCTTCCGGATTGGATAAGGTGTGGCTACCAGAAGAGATTTCCACCTGTGCAAAGGCGTATTCTGGATTTCCGGGAACAGGTAAGAATTGTCCTCCTATAGGGGATCCATCCAAGAGCGTATTGGCAGCACCGGAGGTTTTGGTGATGACATTGACATAGTGGTTGACAATTCCGACTACGGAAACGGCTGAAAAAACAACCCTCTTGATCAATTGGGGATTGGGACTGTAAGTGACCATGGAAGGATCTCCAAGACTGGCCAAAGGTCCATTCTGGATATTGCAGCCCTGACTTTTGGCAAAGGCTGTAACAGCTGTAGGTTTGGAAGTGGTAATATTTGCGAATTCATCCTGGCCAAAAACGAAGGAGACGAATTTCCCAGCATTCAAGGTACTTTTCAAATCCCCATTGACAAAAACCTGGGTGTTGTTTTCAGAAGCCAATACCTTGATCATTTCGCCGGAAGTCCTTCCCTTGAAAGGAATATGGATGTATTCTTTTCCCCAAGCAAAAGTTGGGTAAATCTGTTGAAACAAATGATCCCCTGTCGTCCCTTCGCAATCCGTCCCGATACTGGTCATTTTATTCCCCCCAAAAACCACTATGTTTTTGCAATTCTCAGCATCAGACCCTACCACGCTAACCCTTGAACCGGTGAGGTCCCTTGTTCCTTTGATCTGATAACTTTGCCCTTTGTTCAGGGTTACATTGATGGGTGCTCCCGCGGGGATCGTATTCACTGTGGGAGAAGCTGGGACGATCACGATATCCGTATTGTCCTCGATGGCAATGACCAAAAGCGTGCTTTCAAAATTGACATTTCCGCCTCCCAAAACACCAGGCGCAAAATCTTCCTGGTGCGCGGTCACCCAATAATCCTTTCCCAAGGAAGCCAAGGGTAAAATAATGGTGCCGTCTGCTGATCGATCCCGAAAATTGAAGGCGTGGACAGCGATATTCCCGGAGGACCCAATATAAACACCTTTATTTTCGACCAGACCTGATGTGCGGTGAATGATGTCCAAACCATCCACAGGGAATTTATACACAAACTGCTCTCCTGCGGCCAGTGAAAATTCTATGGTAGCATTGGTATATTGAATGACTCCGGCGGCATCCTCATTTGCGGAAATGACAATGGAGGCTAGGTCAGGTCTATTGGGTTCGATCCGGTTATTTTCCATAAAACCCAAATAGAACTCCCTGCCAACGGTGGAAATCTGCGCATGGGCGACATTGAAATAAGAAAGCCCCAGCAGCATCCAACAGACCAACAAAACAACTTTCCCCAATCGACGCATACAAAAATTTGGCTTTTCTAGCAGACCCTCTAATTTATCGATTTATTTTCAAACCTTTCCAATTTTGACTTAAGACACATAAAAAACTAAAATTCAGATTATTGACCAATGAGAATAGGCTTATAAAATGATTTTTTTATCGGAGGAGACTGAAAAGGCCTTTGGTTTCTTTCTTGGTCTGTTCGCCATTGAGGTTGTATTCATATTGAATGATATAAATATAAGTTCCCAAAGGAGCTTCTTGGTCTTGGACGGTCCCGTCCCAGCCCTTGGATCCCAGGTAAATAAGTTCGCCCCAACGATTGTAAATCGATAATTGATAGGACAATAAACAATTGGAAACCCCTTCATACAACCCTTCCTCTGGTCGGAAACCGGTGGGCATTCTCATTTTTGGTTCTTCCTCCAACATTTCTCCGGTACCGATGCTGATACAGCCTCGACTGTCTTGAACGTTTACCACATACGCGCCTTTCTGAACGCCGGTCAACACCATGTTTTGAGAACCATCATGGTCCCAGAGATAAGCAAAGGGACCAAAATCACCGGTTGGCTCCACGATCAGTTCCCCATTGGCTTCGCCGGGACAACTGAATTTCTGTATCCTGACGTCTGCAGTGAGCGGTACCGGGGAGTCAATGGTAAAAGAAATCGGCAATTGACAGCCATTGACATCTGTGACTATTCCTGAAAATTCCCTTCCTTCCAAATTCAAAAAAGAAATCTCCGGTCCATTGATGTTGGCGCCAGGGATATCGAGCGCATATGGTGGCAATCCTCCCTGGATTTGGATCACCGCTTCTCCATCGGAGCGTCCAAAACATGAAACGCCCTGTGTAGAAATGCTGATCACTTCCAAAACATCCGGCTGTGTGATCAGAATATTGTCCAATATGAATTGACAACCAAAATCATCCGTAACGGTTACGGAATAGGTTCCTACAAGCAAATTATCCACTTCAGAAATATTCAAGGAAGCCGCATGGCTCCATGAGTAGGTATATGGGCCAACACCCCCAAGCACTTCCACAGCGATGCGGCCATTGTTTCCGGCAAAGCAGCGCACATCTGTTTGATTAAATGTTGCGGTTAATTCCGCGCTGATTTGCACTGCCAATTTGGGTGATTCACCTGCGCAGAAATCATCGGAAACACTTCTCTCGATATAGGCTACCTGACCAATTGTACCAGGGATATTCCACCTTATTTCCACGGTGGGGGACTCGCCACCAGAAACGATTTCCCCGCCTTCAACCAACCATTCAAATCTTCTCCCTGCAAAAGGATTCGGCACGGAATATTGGGAAGTAACGGTTGGATCGAAACAAACCTTAACTTTTCCTTCTGGCGCTTTCGGTTCGAGGAGGGGATTGATATTGATCCCCAAGGTGACTGAAGTGCCTGGACAACCTTGGGCAGTAAACGGTGTCGCCATCAGCGATGCATCGGGATTGGTATCTCCCCAGAGTACCGTTACAGACAAACCATCTTCCTTGACAATTACACCGCCCACTACGCTCCAATCGATAGTGGTAAATTCAACCTCCGACACAAAATCATAAGTAGTTTCCTCCACATTGGGACAAACTGCCAGCATTCCCTCAATCACACCCGTGATTTCTAGCACTTCTACCTCAAATACCACTTCTTCCTGCAAATCACAGGAAACTTGGCTGATGGCAGCCTTAATTTTCACCTCATACGTTCCCGGTTTTGTAAAAGTATGGTTCACTTCCTTGCCGATTTTGGATGCTGTGCCATCCCCAAAATCCCAGATGAAATAGGTGAAAATCGGGTTTTCCGGATTGATTTCCCAAAGGGCATTGGCATTTAAGCAAGCCACTTTTTCCCCTTGCACATCAAACTCGTATTCTGGTTCCACTTGAAAATTCAAGTTGTCCAAAGTGGCTCCGACTGCAAAACCATAAGATTCCAAAAATCCAAAACCATAGACGTAAGCAATAAAACCTTCTGGATTAGAAAGCTTATGGACACCTTGCTGAATATTGATTCTTGCATAGGAGAAATCAGGGGATTGGGGCAAAGGCAAAAATTGATTGCCAATATCTGCTCCATCTAATCGGGTACCGCCAACAGTCGCCGTACTGGTGACCACATTGACATAATGGTTGGTGATGGAAGGGAGTTGAAGTGCATTGAAGGTAATGTCCTTCAGCAATTGCTGGTTGGGGCTATAGGTAATCATAAAGGGATCTCCATTGACCCAATCCGCCAAATTAATGTCATTGCATTCTTGGCTTTTTGCAAAAACAGTAACAGAGGAGGGCTTGTTGGTTTGGATGCTGGCCAATTGATCCTGATCAAAATCAAAAGTCTGGAATTCTCCTGCATCGATCGTCCCCACCAGGTTTCCATCCAAGGTGATGGTTGTACCAGGTTCAGAAGCCAACACTTTGACCAATTCCCCAGAGGTTCGTCCCAATAGAGGAATATGGAAAAAATCTGTCCCCCAGGTATTCGTTGGATAGGCCTGCTGAAAAAGATGATCATTTGCCCCCCCACAATCTCCAACACTTGTCCATTTGTTTCCGCCAAAAACCGCAATGTTTTTACAGTCAGCAGCATCGTCCCCGACAACCCTCACCCTTGTTCCCGTCAAGTCCGCCCGAGCTTTCAACTGGTAGGTTTGACCCATGTTCAGATTTATGAAGAATGGATTATTGGGTGCATTGCCATTCAGGGTAAAGACCGAAGGGGTGATCTCAATGCGCGTATTGTTTTCCACTGCTACCACCAAGAGCGTACTTTCATTATTGATGTTGGGATTGAACTGAACTGGAACATTCATGGTCTCAAAGTGAGAAGTAACATAATAGTCTTTTCCCAGGGTGCCCAATGGGAGGATGACTGTACCGTCTGCACTTCTGTATCGCTCATTGAATGCATAAACCGAAACATTTCCCGTCGAAGAAATATAAATACTTTTGTTCTCTACCACGCCTGAGCTGCGGTGCAACATGTCGGTATCATCCATATTCAGCACAAATTGCTGACCTTGGTTCAATGAAAAATTGACTGAATTGCCGGCATACACAATCGAACCCGTGGTGGTTTCACTTGCAGTAACGATGACCACACCCCTATCCCGTGCATCTGGCAAAACGGCATTGTTTTCCATGAAACCGAACCAAAATTCTTTGCCAACGGTCGTCAGCTGTGCGTGCGTCTGATGGGCTCCCAAAAAAAAGATCAGGGAAAAAAGAAAAATTGTCCTAACTTTTTTGAGGAGCTCAATCATAATTTGTTCTTTTCGAAAATATCGTTCAATATAATTATCTATTTTAAAAACATCGTTGTGAGGAGTGCAAAAATCTATTGAATTTAAAGCTGGTACTTTTTAGGGTCGACGTTTGTTCTAATCTTCTCAATAGAAACCACCTAACAATTTCATGAAAGGTGAATTTTGATTTTTATAAGTAAAGATTGCTTAAGGTTGTTCTGATTCAAATTTTTTAATAGAAAGGTACCGATCAGCCTGCTCCCTTGGTTTTTTTCCCATCAGTAATTAAGGATAAACCCTTCTCTTATAAATCCAGTCCGTTTTCATCATCAGGAAGAAAGCAATATTGATTTCAAAATGCATTTTGGTTTCAAAAAAACGATTAACTTTTATCTTCCAAAAAATATTCTCATTCCTGTTCCAATACCCTTGACATGGATACCAAAAAATTCTGCTTAGCGCTGGATCTGAAAAATGATCCCAACCTCATATCCGAATACGAAAAACATCATCGTGCGGTTTGGCCCGGAATTCTGGAAAGCATCCGGGATTCTGGTGTCGTTTCCATGGAAATATTCCGGTGGGAAAACCGGTTATTCATGATCATGGAAACGCAAATGGATTTTTCATTTGAAACCAAATCCAAGATGGATGCAGCCAACCCTAAAGTTCAGGAATGGGAGACACATTTGTGGAAATACCAACAGGGCTTACCCGGCACCAAAAAAGGAGCGAAATGGCAGCTCATGGATAGGATTTTTAACTGGTCATCGGAATGAAGAAATGTTTTGATTTCCATCTGTTCGGAAGAGCTATGGGCTTATCTACTGGATTTTCTCCAAAACCAATCGGAAAGGGTGTATGCAGTCTGATTACCATGGTCTTGTAATTTAATTAGACGCATCAAAAACCCGGCAGGGAAGAAAATATTTTATCTTTCCAATTTTAGGTCAAAAAATCCGGGCAAATGTGGGTATTTCACCTGTCCACTTAAAGATTTATTTGCTATTTTTGATTTTTACAAATTGCTGAATAAGAAGGTGCCTTACAAAGAACGGGAAATAGAGAAAAAGTATTACTCCATAGGAGAAGTTGCTACCATGTTTAAAGTAGCTCCTTCCCTCATCCGCTATTGGGAGGGAGAGTTTGAAAGTATCCGTCCTAAAAAAGACAAAAAAGGCAACCGAAGGTTTACCAAAGATGACATCGAAAAAATCCGATACATTTATCATTTGGTAAAAGTCAAAGGTTTTACGCTTCAGGGGGCTCAAGAAGTCATCAAAAAAGAAGCGCATCAGGTATATGACAAGTCCGCCATGGTGGACAGACTCAATCAAATCAAAGGTTTTTTAATTGATATCAGGGACTCACTACATGCCAAATCCCCAGAATGAAACACAGCTTTACCAAATAGCATTAAGTCTAATTCCAAAAATTGGTCCAGCGACCTATAGAAATATCATCGCCTACAGTGGCTCTGCATCCTCATTTTTCAACCTTCCTGCCGGCAAGGCTTCCAAAATCCCAAGGATCGGCGCAAAACTTGCCGAAATCGTCAAAAACAAAAATCAATACCTCAGAGAGGCCGAGGAAATACTGAACAATTGCCATAAAAAAAACATCAGAGTACTCACCCTTCAGGATCCTGACTTCCCCTCCAGATTAAAAGCCTTGGAAGATTCTCCTTTGGTTCTTTTCATCAAGGGAAATGCGGCATTGAATCCCGCCAGAGCCATTGGGATCGTGGGCACAAGACAAGCATCCGAATACGGAAAAAACATCACTAGAAAAATAATTGAAGACCTCATTCCCTACCAACCCACCATCATCAGTGGCTTGGCTTATGGCATTGACATCGAGGCGCACAAAGCCGCCCTCCAATATGATCTCCCAACCATTGGGATATTGGGTTCTTCGGTAGACAATATTTATCCTTCCATCCATAAAAACACCGCAATGTCCATGTTGGAAAACGGTGGACTTTTGAGCGAATTCCAGCCAGGAAGTGAAATGCACCCCGGCAACTTCCCCAAAAGGAATAGGATCATATCCGGGCTTTCGGATGCACTGATTGTAGTGGAAGCAGCGAAAAAAGGTGGCGCATTGATCACCGCTGAAATCGCCTACAGCTACAACAAGGAAGTTTTCGCCGTTCCAGGCAATCTTCAATCCATTTATTCCGAAGGATGCAACAACCTTATCAGATCCATGAAAGCATCCATTTTTACAGGGGTGAAGGATTTGGAAGAGGCACTTTCTTGGTCCAAAGAGAATCCTTTGGAAAGCCGAGAAACAAAAATCCAAAGTTGGGAGAGCTTCCCTATCGAGGAGCAGCAAATCCTTGGACTCTTGCAGCAGAAAAAAGAAATGGAAATCGATCAACTTTCCCTTCAACTCGAGATGTCCATTTCCATTTTGGCATCCAAACTTTTGGGACTGGAGTTTGAAGGAATCATCAAATCCTTACCTGGAAAAAAATACAGGCTGATTTTATAAGACATAAAAAAAGGAGCGTTTCTGCTCCTTTTTTTATGTCTTTATCTTTTCCCTCCTTTAGGCATCATTGCACCGAGGGCTTTTTGGGCACCGCCCATTTTATTCATCTGTTTCATGAGTTTCCTCATGTCGTTGAACTGTTTCATCAGGTTGTTCACCTCCACGATCGTCCTTCCACTTCCGTTGGCAAGTCTTTTTCGTCTGCTGCCATCGATCATGTCTGGGTTTTCACGTTCTACAGGAGTCATGCTCCTGATGATCGCTTCGATCGGTTTGAACGAATCGTCATCGATATCCATTCCTTTCATGGCTTTTCCCATTCCAGGGATCATGCCCATGATGTCCTTCAAGTTACCCATTTTCTTGATCTGCTCCAACTGAGAAAGAAAATCATCAAAATTGAATTGGTTTTTTCTGATTTTGGAATTGATCCTTACCGCTTCTTCCTCGTCAAAGGACTGCTGGGCACGTTCCACCAAAGAAATGACATCCCCCATTCCGAGAATTCTTTGCGCCATTCTATCCGGATGGAAAACATCGATGTTTTCCATTTTCTCTCCCGTGGAAATAAACTTGATTGGTTTATTCACGACGTGGCGGATCGAAATCGCTGCACCACCCCTGGAATCACCATCCAATTTGGTCAACACGACGCCATCAAAATTTAACCTTTCGTCAAATGTCTTGGCAGTATTCACAGCATCCTGACCTGTCATGGAATCGACCACAAACAATGTCTCGGAAGGATTCAAGGCTTTTTTCAAAGCCTCAATTTCTTTCATCATCACGTCATCCACTGCCAAACGACCGGCTGTATCGACGATCACCGTCTTCTTACCGGTTTTCTTGGCGTAGGCGATCGCATTGTTGGCGATCTCAATGGCGTTTTTATTTTCGGGCTCGGCATACACTTCCACTCCGATTTGCTCTCCCAATACTTTCAATTGGTCAATCGCAGCAGGTCGGTAGATATCACAAGCCACCAGGAGTACCTGTTTGCCTTGCTTCTTCAACATGCTGGCAAACTTGCCTGAAAAGGTAGTTTTACCAGAACCCTGTAAACCGGAAATAAGAACCACGGCTGGATCGCCTTTTAGGTTGATATCCGCTTTACTGCCTCCCATGAGCTTGGTAAGCTCTTCTTGGGTGATCTTGATCAACAATTGGCCTGGGGAAACCGCAATCAGGACATCTCTTCCAAGAGCTTGCTCCCTGATCGTATCGGTCACCTCTTTGGCGACTTTATAATTCACATCGGCATCTATCAAGGCCCTTCGGATTTCCTTGACGGTTGATGCGACGTTGATCTCGGTGATTTTTCCCGTACCCTTGAGGGTCTTAAAAGCTCTATCTAATTTTAAACTGAGGTTATCAAACATGCCTTGCTATTCTATTTGGAACAAAAATAGGAATTTTAATTTTATGATGGGGAATTGTGTTGAAAGAAGTATGAAGTTGACGGCACTTTGGCATCAATCCAAGAAATCCTTTTTTGTAAAAATGCAAGGAAATGATGGAATTCGAAACGAAATTCAAAATATTGAGATTTAGATCCATTCATTTATTTCATTTGAATTGAACAATACCTTATAGACATTCTTTATATTTTTTTAATTTGCAAGCTATTAAAAAAAACAAAAGTCAATCCTTCGCTGATGCAAGCCAACTTTAAAAAAGATATCCTTCCCCATTTCATTGGGATTACTGTTTTTTACGCCATTGTTTTATTTTATTTTTCCCCTGTCGTTTTTGATGGCAAGATCATTTTTCAAAACGATATCCTTCAATGGGAAGGCGCCGCGAAAGAAATCTTGGATACCAGGGCGCAGACGGGTGAAGAAGCCCTTTGGACCAACCGTTTGTTTGGCGGCATGCCCGCTTACTTGGTGAGCTTTGAAATCCAGGGAGACATCACCAATTTCCTGACCAAAGTCCTCACCTTGGGTCTCCCCCATCCGATCAATTCCTTGTTTTTTGGCATGGTGGCGATGTATATCCTGCTACTCAGTTTCAAGATCCGACCGGAGTTTGCCATCGGCGGTGCCATTGCTTTTGCCTTCAACACCTTCCACCTGATCAGTTTGGATGCGGGGCACAATGCCAAGATTTGGGCCATCTGTTTGATTCCCTTGATATTGGCAGGAATTCATTTGGCTTTTAGTGGAAAAAAATTGCTGGGCCTTGCGCTGTTTACGTTGGGCTTGATGCTCCAACTCAAATTCAACCACCTTCAGATCACCTATTACACCATTTTGATCGTCGTGTTTTATGGAATTGGGCAACTCAGATTGGCTTACGTGAACAAAAAACTCCCTTCTTTTGCTAAGGTAATCCCCATTTTAATGCTCGGGGCAGTGTTGGCTGTGGGGGCAAATTTGAGCCGATTTGTAGCTGTATTTGAATATGGAGCCTATTCCACAAGGGGCAAAGCCAACCTGACTGCGGCGGGAAGTTCCCAAGACGGTTTAGGGAAAGAATATGCATTCAATTGGTCCCAGGGAAAATTGGAAACCATGACGCTTTTGGTGCCTTTCTTTTATGGAGGGGGAAGCAGCGAGGCGCTGCCAAAGGATTCCGAGACAGAAAAAGCATTGCGGGCCAATGGTGTTGAGAATGCCCAAATCCAAGGATTTATTCAAGGATCGCCAACCTACTGGGGCGATCAACCCGGGACAGGCGGCCCGATTTATGGAAGTGCCGTCATGGTTTTCCTGTTTGTGTTGGGCCTCATCTATGCGCCAAAGACCTACCGGTTTGTCTTCCTTGGCATTGTGTTGCTATCTTTCTTTTTGGCATGGGGAAAAAACCTGGAATGGTTCAATTATGCCATTTTCGATTTCTTGCCCGGGTACAATAAATTCCGGGCAGTTTCCATGGCTTTGTGTATGGCGCTTTTTGCCATTCCTGTTTTGGGAGCGATGGGATTGGAGCATTTTTTCAATGCCTCGAGAACCAATTCAACCCAGAAAAATCTGCTGATCGCTTTTGGCAGCACCGGAGGATTGTGTCTTTTGCTGTTCTTGGTGGCCGGCATGTTTGGATTCAGAGCCCCGGTGGATGCAAACCTTCCGGATTGGTTGATTTCTTCCATTCAGGAGGACCGAAAATCAATGTTCAAAACCAGCGCGATCAAGAGTTTCATTTTCATCTTGCTCTCAGCAGGACTGATTTTCGCAGTGCTGAAGGACAAAATCTCCTATACCATCGCAGGCTGGGGCATTGCGCTATTGCTGGTGGTGGACCTTTGGAGCATCAACAAGCGCTATTTAAACGAAGGATCCTTACAATACAGTCCGGCCGAGCAATTCTTCGCCAAAAGTCCCGCCGACGAAAAAATACTTCAGGATAAGGATTATTTTAGGGTTTTGAATCTGGAAAACCCCTTCAATGAAGCAAGAACCAGTTATTATTTCAACAGTGTCGGTGGCTACCACGGAGCAAAGATGCGACGCTACCAAGAATTGATCGAAAATGTTTTGAGTCCCGAAATCAATGCATTCATCACAAAAGCCCAAGAAGGGAATTTTGATTATGGTGGCCTGAATGCGCTCAACATGCTGAACACGAAATACATCATGGCCGGAAAAGCCGAGAATTCCGTGTTCCAAAATCCGGAAGCCAACGGACCGGCTTGGTTTCCCGCCACTATCCGAAGTATTCAAACCAACGATGAGGAAATCGGCTTGCTCAACACCATGAACACCAAAGCCGAGGCAACGGTCAATTCCCTTGAATTCGAAAACATCGTCGCCGGATCCGGTACCGTTCAACTCACCGATCGGGCAGCCAACAAGTTAAATTATACTGTCAATGCCCAGGAAGCTGGATTGGTTGTTTTCTCAGAGATCTATTACCCAAAAGGCTGGAAGGCCTTTGTCAATGGAGCGGAAACGGAAATCATCAGGACCAATTATTTGCTCAGAGGATTGGTGGTACCTGTGGGAGAATCTGTGGTGGAGATGCGTTTTGAGCCTTCGTCTTACTATTCATACAAAACCATCGTGGTCGCATTTCAATATCTGATCGTCCTGCTGTTGATAGCCGGTGTGGGTTTGCATTTCTATTCCAGAAAAAATGCCCACTAAAGACACCAAGGCATGAAGAAGCCCAAAATCCTTTTTGTCACGCCCTCTTTTCAGTCCTTCATCACCAATGACATTCAGATCCTCTCAGAGAATCATGAGGTGGTCGTGAACAGTTATTCCTGGCGAAACAAACGGCTGGCGCCGCTCTTTTTGGTACAGCAGTTTTTCTTTGTCCTACGGAATATACTTTCGATAAAGTTCATATTTATCTCTTTTGGGGGATATTGGTCCTTTTTCCCAACACTTCTGGGTAAGATTTTTGGGAAACCTGCTTTCATTGTCCTACACGGGACGGATTGTGCCTCCATACCAGAATTGAATTACGGGAGTCTGAGAATCCCAATCCTCAAATGGGTTTGCAAAAAATCCTATGAGTGGGCAACATGTCTCTTCCCGGTAAGTGCATCACTCGTAAAGACTGAAAACGATTATTTTGTCAAGGGCAATAGGATTAAAAACGGGTTTCAGCACCACTTTCCGGAAATCAAAACGGAATACCACATTATCCCAAATGGTCTGGACATAGAATTTTGGCAGGCTGAAGAGAAGGTTCAAAGGGAAGAAAAATCATTTTTGACGGTAATGTCTGCGGATCAGTTTGTCTTGAAAGGTGGAGATTTGATCTGCGATATGGCAGGGAAATTCCCCGACTGCAGGTTTTATTTTGCCGGTTTGGATGCTCCCAAAAACCAATACGATTTACCGGAAAACATTTTTTTCCTGGGAAAATTGAAGCCTGCTCAACTCAAGTCACTGTACAGCAAAATCCGATTCTATTTCCAGCTGTCGGTGTTTGAAGGTTTTGGTTGCGCCCTGTGTGAAGCCATGCTTTGTGGCTGCATTCCCATCGGAAGCAAGGTCAATATTCTCCCCGACATCATCGGTCAATCCGGATATCTGATTGAGCACCGTGATCCGGAATTGCTCCAAACATTGATGAATAAGGCCCTGATTTCCAAAGAAAATAACAGGCTTGAAAGGATCGCTCGGGAAAGGATTGTTTCGGATTACCCATTGGAAAACAGGAAAAAACAACTATTATCCTATTTACCTCATTAACTTTGCCTCAAATCCACGCTATGAAAAGTTTAGTATCTCAATTCACCCGAAGTCTTTACGTCATTCCAGGCGGATACTTTTTGGTGATGTTCATTCGGGGCCTTTTTAAAGACAAACAATTGACACCCAAATGGAGAACCATCCAATTTAGGGGGATTAAAATGAAGCTGGATCTCTCCAAACAAATGGGTTCGGCCATCTATTGGAGAGGGGCACACGATTGGGCGCCTGTTTTTGCAATGGAAAATTTGGTAAACAAAGGGCAAACCCTTGTGGACATCGGGGCAAATCAAGGGGAATACACCCTTTGGGCTGCGAGGAAAACTGGGGCATCCGGAAAGGTATTTGCCTTTGAGCCACTATCCACTTTATTTGGCCAGCTGGAAGAAAATGTTCGCATCAATGAAGGTTTCGGAGACTTCGTATTCCCAATTCGGATGGGACTTTCCGATCAGCCGGGCCGGTTGAAACTCTATTCCAATGACCCATACAACGAAGGCGTAAACACGCTTTTCCCGGGGCCTGGGAAAACAGCTTTCCTGGAAGAAATCAGCTTGAGCACCTTAGATGCGGAGGTGGAGAAGTTGAACATTCAGCAGGTGGATTTCATCAAAATTGATGTGGAAGGAGCTGAACTGATGGTCTTGAAAGGTGCCGTAGAAACCCTCAAACGCTTCAGGCCCATCCTGTTTTTGGAATTGAACGAAACTGCCTGCCAAGCCGCTGGGTACAGCAGTTCCGATATCTTTGCACTTTTGGAAAAGTTAGGTTATCGATTCGAATTGATAGGATTGAGAGGGAAAACGAGTCCTTTGGACAAAACCAAGCTTCCTGAGTTTTGCAACATCATCGCAAAAGCCTAAGGGAAAAGATAAAGTACCGATACCCGTTGGGAAATTGTTATTCCCCAAGAAACCGTTTTTGATTTCCATGAAAAAATTAGCCAAGCAAAGTCTCCTGACCACCATCTCCTCCTATCTGGGGGTTTTGATCGGGTATTTCAATGTGCTCTGGCTGATGCCCTATGCCATGGATCCGGAGCAGATTGGGATATTCCGGACCATCCAGGACATGGCTTTGCTTTTTGTCCCCTTTGCCCAACTGGGATTGGGAAATGGCATCACACGTTTTTATCCCAAAGTCAAATCCGAACAATTTTCCTTTTTCACCCTAAGCCTCCTGCTGACGCTTTTTGGATTTATCCTGGTGGCCATTTTGTTTTTTGTATTTAAGGAAACCATCATTTCAGCCTTTGCCGTCAATTCGCCTGAGGTGGTCGATTTCTTCGGCGTGGTGCTTTTCATCACCCTTTTTTCTGTCCTGAACACGATTTTGGATTCCTTTTGCCGCTCATTTATCAAAGTGGCAGTGCCTGCATTTTTTAGGGAGGTGATCCTGCGCTTGTTGGTTTCAATACTGGTAGGCACTTATTTTCTTCGATTTATCACATTTGATCACATGATGTGGGGATTGGCTTTGGTCTATTTTATCTCCTTGATGGGGATGATCCTTTATATGGTAAGAATCAAGGTTTTCAAATTGAAATTCAAATTCAAATCCTTTCCCGCAGGCTTCAAAACGGAATTTATCAAATACAGCTTGATCACCTTATTGGGTACCACAGGCGCCATCCTGATCATGAAAATCGATAGTCTGATGGTTTCTTCCATGATTGGATTGGATGCCAATGCCATTTATACCATCGCGTTTTCGGTTGCTGTAGTCATCGAGATGCCCAGAAGGGCTATTTCCCAAGTGGTCATGCCGCTTGTTTCGGAGTACTTCGAAAAAATGGAATTGGACAAAGTCGGGAAACTCTACAAAGATGTCGCGGTGCACCAACTTTTGCTCTGTACGCTGATCTTCCTGGGCGTCTGGGCAAACATTGACAACCTTTACCATTTTATCCCGAACAATGAATTGTACCGAACCGGTAAATGGGTGGTCTTGTGGATAGGCCTCGGAAAACTCTCTGATGTCCTTTTTTCCATCAATGGAGAAATCATCGTTTTTTCAAGATATTACCTCTTCAACATCACCGCGACGCTTCTGATGAGTATTGCCGTGATTGTTTTGAACCTGTTTTTGATTCCGATTTTCGGGATTGAAGGCGCAGCCGTGGCCTCATTTCTGGCCATGTTTTTCTACAACTTGATCAAATTTTTTTATATCAAATGGAGATTGGGCTTTCAGCCTTTTTCATTGGATATCCTAAAGATTGTGATTTTAGGCATTCTCATTTTCTTTGTTCAGGATTGGTTGCTAAAGGAAATGGAGCCCGGTGTAGGGGATTTGGCCTTGCGGTCGGTATTGATTGTTTTGCTGTATTTGGGAGGAACCTTTGTGTTCAATATTGCTGAGGAGACGAGAGCATCCTTTCTCACCTTCCTGAAAAAAATAAAAAGATCCGAGTCTTAGAGTGTTGCAAACCTCCGTACTGACAAGATTTGAGCTGCCTGAAAATCGCAAACTTCCACTGTTATCCTAACTTTTGAGGGCTAGGTCCACATTTACCGAAGTAGAAATGGATGAGGCCTGTTTTTGAAAAGGGCTTCACTCGGTGTAATAATAATTTGTGAAGTTTGAACAAGTCGGCGACCCGGACCTTTTGCCAAAGATAAGGAATCATCGAGGAAAAGTAAAGTATTTTTAAAATCCTTTCGGGGATTGCTCATTGAATTTTCCGTGGTATTTTGGGGTAAAATAGGCTATCTCATTCAATTGAGGCACTTTCAGTAACTTACCAACCTTTAAAAAACTTACGATTTATCATATAAAAGCAAAAGGAAATTGACTAACCACCCCACCGTAATTTCGAAATTTTAGAGATCAACTTTCATCGCACGCGGTAAAGTGTTGTGGCTAAATCCATTACCCATTCGGTGATTGAAAAACCCATTTTTGCAAAAATCAAAAAAAGGAAATCAGTCGTTCGGCCATCAAAAATGCGACTCTTTTCCAACTCCAATTTGAAAAAAGAGAAATACTCCATATAAAACATTCCTTATCCCAAATTTTATTGAAAACCAATACCTTTGCAGGAGTTTGAAATAATACAAAATTTTGATTTCCAATCCATCCAAGGTTTCCCCATGAACGCAGCCAAAGTCAGTATCATCATGCCCTGCTACAACCAGGCAGCCTATTTGGAAGAGGCCGTTCATTCTGTTTTGGAAAGCCAATATGAACACTTAGAAATCATCATCGTCGATGATGGATCCAAGGATGCTTCTTTTAAAATCGCACAGGAGTTGGGCGAAAAATCCCCGGATAAAATCAAGGCCATTACCCAAAAAAACCAAGGTCCTGCCCAAGCCCGAAATGCAGGTATCCATGTTGCCAGCGGCAAATACATCCTTCCTTTGGATGGGGATGACAAAATCAATCGAGACTATATCACTGAGGCCGTCAAAATTTTAGAATCCGATCCCAATGTCAAAGTCGTATATTGCGAAGCGGAGAAATTCGGTGAAAAAACAGGGCCCTGGAAATTAAAACCATTTTCCTTGCGTGCATTGGCATTGGACAATATGGTTTTTGTGTCCGCGATGTACCGCAAAAGCGATTGGGAAAAATGCGGCGGTTATGACAAGAGGATGACTTGGGGTTGGGAGGACTGGGAATTCTGGATGAACATGCTCAAAACTGGGGGTGAAGTCGTGAAACTTCCCATCACCGGGTTTTATTACAGAATCAGGAAAGGCTCGAGGAGAAAAACCACCAACAAGGAAGCAAAACAGAAAACCATTGACCTGATCAATGACAAACACGCCGACTTCCTGAAAGCGCATCTTGGTGGGCCTTTGCGGAATCCAAGGTCTTGGTCCAAAGAAATCAATCGCGTCTATAATTTATTCAAGTAGTATCTGTCTGCTGAAACGATATCAAGATTCAAGCCTGCAATCCATTTTTTCTAATTCACTTCAAGAACACCCAAAGCGTATTTCAAAATGATTTCCTGAAAATAGAGGGTAAAAAGCGATTGGGCATAATCGGATTGGCCAGTCACCAATTGTTGGTTGGCTTGGGACAGGTCCACAAAATTGCTGACGCCCAAGCGGAATCTTTCCGAAATGGCCACTTGTGCTTCCTCAGCTGCAGTCAATTGCAATTTGGTCGCCTCTTCCCTTTTTATGGATGCTTTGTAATTTTCATAGGCAAGTTTCACTTCTTGGGAAATCCTTCTTTCCAAAGCTGATTTTTCCAATTGCTGGTTTTGGTACTCAACTTTACTTCTGGTCACTGAGAGTCTGTTTTCGAAATTATTGAAAATGGGAATGGTCAAGGATAGTCCAAGGGTGCGTTGCGGATAGATTTGGAACAATTGTTCGTTTATCCTTCTATCGTCAAAGGAGGTATAGAAGGTGTTGTAGTTGAAAAATGCGTTGATCTGAGGATAATAGACAGACCTTGCGACCGTCAGCATTTTTTTATTTCCAGCCTCCAAAAGTTGCTGCTGTTTGAAATCCTTTCGCTGACCGATTGATAAATCGTACAATTCCTCCAAGGGCATGGACAAGTATTCACTTCTACTCGGAGTCAAGGATATTCCCTCTAATTTTGGAATGGTATTGGAATCCAGCTGAAGCGTTTCAGCCAAGATCCAAGCATCTGTTTCCCATTGGATTTTGGCATTCAAGGCAACTGTTTCCAGTCTTGCCACCTCGGATTGCTGGTTGTATTGGTCGGAAAGTGTCCGCAACCCAGCCTCCACAAACCCATCTATCTGTTCCAACAGTTTCTTTTGGTTCGCCAAATTCTCCTGCGCTATCCGATACAACTCCTCATCCAACAGCACTTGAAGATATTGCTGGGAAACAGTGAACATCATTTCCTGTGCAGCTCTTTCCATCTCATTTTCACCAGCTTCCTTGAAAAAGCTTGTGGCCCTTGTCATGTTGATCCTTCTTCCTCCATTAAAAACCGGCATGGTCATATTCACGGAAGATGAAATACTGTTATTGGTAAGGTTGGTGACGATTAACTGGTCTTCAACCTGCTGATACTGTTGGCCACTTTGGCGAAAAAAGCTGTTGCTTGCGTTCAGACGGGGAAGGTGACCCATACGGGCAGCTTGATTCTCTATTTTGAGCACTTCCTGTTGGTTGTTCAAAGTCCGGAAGTTGAGATTTTGTCTTAGACCGATTTCAACTGCTTCTTGGAAGGTAAGCCTTAGGGTATCCTGAGCCTTTATTTTCCCGACAAACAAACCGAAAATCAAATAAGTAAAGAGTATCTTTTTCATATTAAAGGGCAATGTCTTTGTCGATTCTTCCATCGAGCATCTCTATCAATCGGGTGCCAAAATCGGCGTTTTCCCTTGAATGTGTGGCTTGGATAATTGTGGTCCCTTCCTTGTTCAATTCCTTGAAAACCTCCATGATTTCCTTTGCCTGAGCGGAGTGCAGGTTTCCCGTAGGTTCATCCGCCAACAAGATGCGCGGCTTGCCTGCGATTGCTCGGGCAATGCCTACCAGTTGCTGTTGTCCTCCAGAAAGTTGTTCGGGAAACAGATCCTTTTTTGCCACCATTTTGAATCTGTCCAACAAATCCGCAATGATGCTTTTTCTTTCGGAGGCAGAAACCCCTCTGTAGAGCAATGGCGTTTCGATATTCTCATAGACCGTCAAGTCGTCGATGAGATGATAGGCCTGAAAAATATACCCAAATTCAGATTTGTGTAGGGCCGATCGTTGCTTGTCTTTCATGTTTTGTATGGATTTTCCATCAATGCTGTATTGACCCTCAAAATCATCATCCAAAAGTCCGATAATATTCAGAAGCGTTGATTTCCCTACTCCCGAAGGGCCCATCAAAGTCAGGAATTCACCTTGCCCGACACTAAGGTTGATTCCCTTTAAAATAAACACCCGCTGAAAACGCGAGTCGATGAATTTATCAATATTGCCCAATGAAATCATAAGAAAGGGTTTGATGAAAGGTGTTCGATGGAAGCAGTGCCCATGTGCGGCATCCCTCTTCCGTCCTAAAACCTATTCCCAATCCTGTGCCATAAAAAATACCCTGAATTATTCGATTCAGGGTATTTTTGGGGAAATCACAACTATTTTATTCGAACAATTTTGTTCGCTGGCGGACGAATGTGCCTTATCCTGGCATACTTGGCCTCACTTCGATTTTGCTTGGAAGCGTTCTTGGGTGCATCTGCATCAAGTCCACAACCATTTGGCCCAAATCTTCGCTTTGGATTTTCCATGCATCTTTTTCACTTGGCTCATGGTCATTGAAATGTGTGGCTACAGATCCCGGCATGATGGTGGTCACCCTGATTCCATGCTGACGCAAGTCCAACATGGCTGCCTGGGAAAATCCGGTCACTCCGAATTTGCTCGCATTGTAGGCTGATCCTCCGGCGAAGAAATTGGTACCGGCCAAACTGGAAATCGAAATGAAGTAACCCTTCGAATCTTTCAATGCTTTCAATCCGGCTTTGATGCTGTAAAATACACCGGTTAGGTTGGTGTCGATGGTTTCATGCCATTGCGCCAAGGTCAATTCCTCAATGTTGGCAAAATGACCGATACCGGCATTGGCGACCAACAAATCCAATTTTCCCCATTTATCCAAAAGCTTGTTGATGGCGTTTTCCTGGGAAGAATAATCCCTGACATCCGCCTCCAAACCTATGGCCTTTCCTTTTCCAATTTTATTGAGCTCTTCAGCTGCTTTGTCAGCACTTTCCTGTGATCTGCTTGTGATGGCCACATTCATTCCCTGCGCCACCAAGGCTGCAGCGATTCCATAACCTATTCCTTTGGTACCTCCTGTAATGAAGGCAGTTTTGTTTTCGATATTTTGCATGTTCTCGATTGTTTAAAAATACACTTATACCTCTATGTTACCCATTTGGGCAAGGTAAAGTTCAATCAAACTGCAAATTTATTCAGGATGAAATTTTGATTGAAAGACCCAGTTGAATTAAGGTGAAGGGTATAATCCCGATTTCACCTTCATTCAATGGGGCGTACAATGGCAAAAAGCCAAATCCAATATTTGGTGTATCCACTTCTAGTCAACCCTGAAGGAATCCACAGGATTGATCATGGCTGCTTTTATTGACTGCGAACTGACAGTAACCAAAGCGATCAGTGAGGCGCTCAAACCGGCAATCAGGAATACCACCCAGGAAACCGAAATGCCATAGGCAAATCCACCCAGCCATTGATCCATGCCATACCAAGCGATGGGTATCGAAATGAGGAATCCCAACAAAACCAATTTCAAGAAATCCTTGCCTAACAAAGTGACTATATTGAAGACACTCGCCCCCATCACTTTCCGGATACCGATTTCCTTGGTTCGCTGTTCGGTTGCGTAGGCTGTCAGGCCAAACAGTCCCAATACCGAAATCAAAATGGCCAGCATGGCAAAAAACCCGAAAATGGTCCCGATCCGCTCTTCCGCTTCATATTGACGGAGAAACTGATCCTCCACAGAAGTGAATTCCACCGGAGAATCCGGACGCATGGCCATCCATTCCCCTCTGAGATATTCCATGATTTCTTCTTTCCGGTCTGATTGAATTTTGATGGCTACATTGCCAAATCGGTTTTCCGGGATCATAAAAATGATGGGGACAATGGGCTGATGCAGCGATTCAAAATGGAAATCTTTCAATACGCCCACCACATATCCCCTTCTGCCTCCATATTCAATTTGCTTGTCTACGGCTTCCTCAGGATTTGACCAGCCAATCGCTCGAATGGCGGTTTCATTCAAAATAAATGCTTGTGTAGAATCACTGGCCAAGTTGAAATCAAAATTACGCCCCGCGACCATTTTCATCCCAAAGGTTTCTTTGAATGTATGGCTGACATGCACATCTGCAATCCGGATATTGATCGGAGAAAGCTCCCCTCCCACCTCGGCCTTCGTTCCCTGGGAATCCAGCAAGCGGCCCGAAGGAATCCTGCTGGCAAGGCTAACTTCTAGAATTCCAGGCTGTTTTTTCAACCTTTCCCGCATCATTTCAAAGTTATCCGTCAATTGTGTGTAAGCTGGAAGCACCAAAATCCCCTCTTTTTCAAAGCCCAGATCCTTGCTTTTCATATAATCCAACTGATTGATCACGACGATCACACAAACGATCAGGACAATGGAAATGGCAAACTGCCCGACCACCAAAATGGACCTTAGTTTCTCATGGATAGAGCCGATTTTATAGGTGCCTTTCATCACCTTCACCGGTTCGAAACCGGATAGAAAAAGTGCTGGATAACTTCCGGAAATCAAACCCACGAAAATCACCAAAATCACTATCCAGAACAAATAAGCAGGATGTTCCAAAAAATCAAGATGCAAATCCTTATCGGTAAAATCCGAGAAAATCGGCAGCGTCAGGTAAACCAAAATCAGGGCAAACGCCAAGGCGACAAATGCCATAAATATGGACTCTCCCATAAACTGACGGATCAGGAGTTCTTTGTCAGCACCCATTACTTTTCGAAGCCCGACTTCCATGGCTCTTTTTGAGGATCGTGCCGTGGACAGGTTCATAAAATTGATGCAGGCAATCAGCAGGATAAAAAGTGCAATCGCTAAGTAGATGTACACATATTCAATGCTGCTGTTTGGTTCCATTTCTGAATCCAAATTGGAATGCAGGTGAATGTCCTTCAGCGGCCAAAGTTTCAGTTGGGTACCTTTTGAAGCGGGGATGCCTTCACTGTTTGGGCTCATGTGGCGGTCTATGAACGCGGGAAGCTGATTTTCCAGCTCATGGAAATCAGCTCCATCGTTCAACAATAAAAAAGTGGAGAAATTATTGCTGCCAAAATTCTGCATCATTTGAGCCAATCCTCCATAAAATTCCTCGACCGGCTTCATGGATGCCAGAATGTCGAATTTGAAATGGGAATTGTCAGGAACATCCTCAACGATTCCCCGAACCTGCATTTCAATTGTATTGTCCCCGATCACCACTTGCATGGATTTCCCCATCGGATCTTCATTTCCGAAATAGCGCTTTGCAGTAGATGCAGTGATCACCAAGCCATCTGGAAAAGTCAGGGCATTGTCCAAATCTCCATCAATGCGTGTCCAGGAAAAAACTTTGAAAACCTCCGGATCGCCAAAATAAAAGCGCTCCTCTGTGAAGGAATTCCCTTGGTATTTCACCAAAGGATTATTGCTCATCAACCTGACGGATTCTTGGACCACGGCACCAAAATCGGACTTCAACAAAGGTGCAAATGGTGGCGCTGCATGTCCGAGATGAAGACTGATTTCACCATTCTGATCTGTCCATGACCTTGAAACACGATAAATTTTGTCCGCTTTTTCATGGTATTGGTCATAACTCAGTTCATGCTGTACAAACAAAAATATCAGGATGCTCACCGTCATGCCCAATGCAAGACCAAAAATATTGATCAGGACGTAGACTGGACTTTTTTTAAAGTTTCTCAGAAAGATGTTGAAGTAATTTTTGAGCATGGCTTTCTCCTGAAGATGAATTTTATAAAATGTTGAATGTAGTTCGGTAGATCTTTTCATCTTCCATACCATAAAAAAAACAGTGATGCGGGGCATCAAGGCCGTTTTCAAATTTCAGCCTCAAAAAATCCGTACACTTTTGGTCGCAATCGGACGATTCAGTATCAATGCTATTTAAATTTCACTTTGCCGATCGACAATCGGTTCACATTATCATTTACTGGGGAGAGGAAATAAGGATCCCTAAAATTGTGAAAGTTGAAAGATGCATCGTCCTCTCTTTTCCCCTTTCCATTTGCTAAACATACAATTCCTGCTCGGAGGTAAAATAGGTTTTTCGGGAATCAATCAACTTCGTTTGGATAGAAGCTCCTGTGGGACTTTTTTTCTTTTTAGGATGGTGAATAAGGAGGAAGTCCAGTATTTCTCCGCTGGCATTATCGGGATGATGGTCAAGGATTTGTTTTGTGGTCTGCCCCAAAACAATTTTGATGGCATCTGAAAGCACATGGATTTTTTCTTGTGGAATTTTATTGCAAATCGAAAATGGAGAAATACCCGCTTTCCATAAAATTTCATCCGAATAGCGATTTCCAATTCCTTGGATAATATCCTGATCCATCAGGAATTTTTTAATCAAGATACTTTTCCCTGCCATCTTTTCTTTTAAAAACTCCGGTGTAAGCGCGCTGGACATGGCATCGATGCCCTTGGGTTTTACAGGATTCAATAAAGCCTTGGCCAACCCTCTTGGGTCAGTCAACACCAATGCTGTTCCACCTTGAAAATACAGCTCCATTACGGCGTATTTGTGCGGATTGCTTTCCTTGAAAAATTGGATCCATCCATTCAACCTCAATTGGAAACCGAGGATTTCACCACTTTCAAACTCCATCAACAATTGCTTCCCGTCTCTTCTGAACTCCCTAATGGCTTGATTTTCAATTCTCTTTTTCAATTTTTCAGTGGAAACATTCAGGTTTTTAGGTCGATAAACCTTGATGCCTTTTATGGTTTTCCCTTTTATTTTAGGATTCAAATTAAGACTTAAAACCTCCAAATCCGGTAGTTCTGGCATGGCATTGTTGAGTAGAATTGAGGACGAAAATTCAATTTTTTATTGGAGAATCAGAATCTGAAAAAAACAGATACCTGGGAAAATTTCGCTTTCAGGAAGTTATGCGATCGCTTCTTCCAGTGTTTTGATGATCATCTTTTTCATGGGTAAAAAGGCTGCGGTAAGTTTTCTGGATTTTTCAGGGTCCGCCATTTCCCTTTCCAGCATCCTGGGCAAGATTTGCCAGGAAACACCAAATTTATCCACGAGCCAGCCGCATTGTACTTCTTCACCTTCGCTCGTGAAGCTGTCCCAATAATGATCGATTTCCTCCTGCGTATCACAATAGACCATCTGGGAAATAGCGGGTGTAAAGTTGAAAGCATGGACAAGGGAACTCTCCATAGCCATAAATGTCTGTCCCAAAAGCTTGAACTGTGCATGTTTGACTTTTCCGGGA
Organism: Rhodonellum psychrophilum GCM71 = DSM 17998; assembly: GCF_000381545.1. Taxonomy (GTDB): domain Bacteria; phylum Bacteroidota; class Bacteroidia; order Cytophagales; family Cyclobacteriaceae; genus Rhodonellum; species Rhodonellum psychrophilum. The sequence goes on from NZ_KB906677.1 coordinate 109,724, forward strand.
ATATCCCCATCGGCCTCATTGTACTTCAATATCCCTTGAATCTTTGAATTTTTGAAAATCGAGGTATAAAAATGTATCGCCTCCTCCGCCCTGCCAAACTGGTCGCCGACAAACATAAAAGTGGTCGTGAATTTTTGGCCAACCTCGTCAATTTTTCCGTATGAAATTTGCCAGGAGATCCCGTATTTATCATTCAACCAACCGTATTTTTCGCTCCATTCATATTTATCCAAGGCCATCATGGACGATCCTCCTGCCAAGAGCGTGTCCCATACCAAATCCACTTCCGCAATGCTTTCACACACCACAAAAAAAGATATCGATGGACTGAATTTGTACTCCGTACCCCCATTGAGCGCCATGAAATCCTGCCCCTTCAACTTAAAATTAACTGACATGACCGATCCTTCGGGCTTCCTATGGAATTCAAAACCTTCTTTCCCAAACCGGGAAATGGTACCGATCTCTGATTTCGCAAAAAGTCCTGTATAAAATTTTGCGGCTTCCTCTGCTTCAGTGTCAAACCAAAGGCAAGGAGTTATTCTCTTTTGAGTTGTCATGACTTGGCTTTTATGTTCGTTTCTTTCCGATTTTAATTCACACCTTTTTCTGAATTATTGGAATTTCCAATGGTTCGGTTTCTGAATGTCCCCACCAAACCCCTGTTTTTGAATCCTGTCTCGGCACATACATCCATGGATTTTACCTGATCTAAGAGAGGTTGATGTCTAAAAAACTTCATCATCATGGAAATTTAAATTAAGTGTTGATTTTCAGATTGTTATTCATTTCCAGACTTGGATAAATAAATCGATCCAAATAACAACATTCTGCTTTTTCCCCTCGTTCAAAACAATGATTAATGGTAGTGTTTAAAGTATTATTAATCAATTAATATTTTTATTTTAAATAAATTTATCTAATAATAATTAAATAAAAAATTCTAATATTTACTATTTATCTAAAATTTACACCATTACTTTGCCAATAAATCAATGGGCCAGTTGATAAAACCGAAAATTCAGGATTTTAGATTTCTATCGTCTTTTGTCTTCCAGCCCATTTTTAGAAAATAAAACCCAAAAACGGATAATCTTAATTATTTAACCTCAAACTATTATTTAAATTTTAAACAAAAATTAACTTAACGTTTTGGATCATGAAAAAAACAATCATTCTTACAACTACCTTGGCCATTTTTGCAATAGGCCACACTTTTGGCCAGGGATTGCACTTTGGCGCCAAAGCAGGAGTAAATTTCGCCAATTACACTGGAAGTGATTTGGCTGGTTATGAATTTGAAAGCATCACCAATTACCATGCTGGCATATTTGTTGAATTTGGCTTATTCGAGGCATTTTCGATTCAGCCAGAGCTTTTGTATTCCACCGCAGGCTCAAATTTGAAAGGAACTGGTGAAAACATAAAAAACGAATTGGGATATCTCTCGATTCCGGTCGTGGCACGTTTTTATTTGATTCCTGATCGCTTGTCCGTCGATGTTGGGCCGCAGGTTTCCTTTTTATTGAATGAAAAGGAAAATGTCAACATCTCCAACTCTGAAACCTTCGATTTTGCGCTGGTGGGTGGACTGACTTATCAAATCATTGGGCCGCTATTTGTTCAAGGAAGGTATAATCTTGGACTTACGGATGTGAAAAAAGACGCGGATGTTAAAAATTCAATCATACAACTGTCCGCTGGGGTTCGTTTCTGAGCTTTTACATCATTCTTTTGCTTCAAAAGTTCCTCCTCGGAGGAACTTTTGTTTTTTAAGGTAGTTTCCTCATTTGCGCATTACAAATTATTTGATTTCAAAAATATTCAGATACCCTTTGGAATATAAAGCTGCCAAGGACATCACTGCAGATTCATTCTCATTGATTACGAATGGTTTTTTTAATTATTCCACTAAGTTGTCTATCTTAGGTTGTTTTGAATTCTAAAGGTACTTTTTTTTGAAAAAAACAGCATGTATGTAAAAAGACACTATAGTTTTTGGATGACGGTCAAGTGGTCAAAAAAACCATTGCTCTACGGTATTCTGTATGCGGCTGTTATTGTCTTGGTTTTTGAAATCACCTTTTTGGAATTTACACTTCCATGGGAACCCATAAGTGTGATCGGTATCGCAGTAGCTTTTTACCTTGGCTTCAAAAACAACAGTTCCTATGACAGGACATGGGAAGCCCGAAAAATATGGGGTTCCATTGTCAACAATAGCAGAACTTTTACCACAGCCATTCTCACCATGGTAGAGACCAAAGATGCAGCAACGGCTAAAGAACTCAAAAAAAAGATCGTTTACAGACATATTGCCTGGGTCCATGCCCTCAACCATACCTTGCGAAAAAAGAGGACTTGGGAACATCCAGAAGATCCACTCAAAATGATATTCACCCCAACATTCAGAGACAACTATTCCAGGGAACTTTCAGAAATTTTGGCTCACTTTATCTCTCCCTCGGAATGGGACAATTTAAAATCCAAAAGCAATGTTGCTGCCCAAATCCTCAAAACACAATCGGAAACCCTTCAAAAGCTGAAAGAAGATGGTCTTGTTTCCGACTACAAACATGTGTGGCTTCATGAAATCATCGGTAAACTCTATGACGATCAAGGAATGTGCGAGAGGATCAAGAACTTCCCTTTGCCCAGACAATATGCATCCGTGGCACTTTGGATGAACTATGTTTTTTGCGCTTTGATTCCTTTTGGAATGCTCAATATTTTTGAAGGATCAAAAGACTTATATATCTGGTTGACCATTCCTTTTTCGGCACTCATTATCTGGATCTTCTTTTTGATGGACAGAATTGGAGATTATTCAGAAAACCCATTCGAACCAGCCTACAACAGCTTGCCCATTTCCACTCTCTCCAGATCAATCGAAATCGACTTGCGTGAAATGTTGGATGATGACAATATTCCTGGCCAATATCCTGTGGAAAATGGTTTTTCGATGTAAGTTTAAGTGTGCTTGTTTCAGGAATTCCCTCTCTTTTTAGTCGCATTACTCACTTTTCAATATTTTGGCAGGATTGGTTTGGGAAGCAATCCATGAATGAATCCCAACGATGACAAGGCAGATTGTCAACACCCCCAATCCAGCCAAAAGGAAAATGAGAAAGGGCATATCCACCCGATATGCAAATCCATTGAGCCAATCATTCAGAAAATAATAGGCGGGAAAGACGGCTAGCACAAAGGCTATTCCTATCAAAACCATGTAATTCAAGGAAATCAAATAAAGTATCTGCCGTAAAGTGGCCCCGAGAACTTTGCGAATGCTGATTTCTTTGGTCCGCTGTGAGATGGTAAACGAGGACAAAGCAAACAATCCCAGCAAACTAATGATCAAAGCCATCATTGTTGCCATGCCCAATACTTTTCGAAGCTTTAAATCAGATTTATAAAAACCGGCCAATGTCTCATCAAAAAATTTGAATTCCTCCTCTTCAACAGGAAAGAACTTTTTTGAAATTGCATCCAATTTTCCTTTGGCGGCCATTAAATCAGTGGATGCTTCCATCCTCAAACTTAATGTATGCGAATTTATAGGCCGATAAACCATGATCAAAGGCAAGATTTTTTCCCTGAGTGATCGGGTATGAAAATCAGGAACAATCCCAACAACCGTAAATTCCCTATCTGAATAGGAAATCTGCTGGCCTATGGCATCTGATGGATTTGCAAATTCAATCGTTTTTGCCAATGTTTGGTTGATCAACATCTCAGTTTCCACATTCCTGATATTCCTTCCGAAAATCAAATCCACTTTGTACACCCCGAGGTAATTTTCATCAATATTCTTGACCTGAATGCCTATTTCTTTCTTTTCTCCCTCTCTTTCGATTTCAATCAAAGAAGTCCACATACTTGAGGATGCCATAATATCATTGCCCAAAGTGGATTTGAGAACAAAGGATTGGTTGTCTATATCGGTTTTGAATGCCTCTTTTTGGGATTCTGGCACCAAATAGGGCGTCCGGATATACAGGACCTGTTCTTTGTCAAAACCCATATCTTTGTTCACCATATACTTGATCTGACTCGAAACCACCAATACCGAAATGATGAATCCAATCGACAAGGCAAACTGAAAAACCGTCAGGTTTTTTTGGATAAAATGACCCAGGGAGAATCCGTTTGGCGTTTTTAGATCTCGCTTGAGTACTTTGTGGGGTTGGTATCCGGATAAGATCAAAGCAGGAAACAATCCTGACACCAAGGTCAAAACAAAAGCCAAAACAGTTAAAAACAATATATTCCTTTGTGATAGGTAATCCATCGCCAATCCTTCAGGAATAAAATCCCTGAAATACTTGACAAGCATTTCGCTGAGAAATACAGCGACGAAAATCGACAAGGTGACAATCAAGGCCGTTTCGGAAAGGAATTGAAAAACCAATTGAGACCTGCTGCTGCCAAGGGTTTTTCGGATACCGACTTCTTTGGACCTGATGATGGATTGGGCGGTTTCCAGGTTGATGAAATTCATGCTTGCCAGCAAAAGAATAAAGAATCCGATAATCACCAAACCCTGTAACACCGATTTGTTGGCGCCGGACTGGTCAAAGTTTTCGTGAAAATGAATCTCAGACAAAGGCATCAGGGAAAAGACCGTGGCATTTCCCCGTTCTTTTTCCATGTATTTATCCACTATCGCTTTAAACTTTGCATCCACATCGGCCATTTTTGCATTTGGATTCAGCCTGACAAATACCTGCGAAGAAGAATTGACTGAATTCCATTGATCTACAGCATAATCGTCCCTGTTTTCCTCTACAAGCATATTTCCCATCGAAATCAAATCCGTGAATTTCAGATCTGAGTTTTCCTTATAATCTGCGACAATCCCGACGACAGTGGTGTGTACCGTGTCCATAAAATAATACACCATTTCTTTGCCCAAAACCTCTGCAAGAGACATCTCTGGAAAGTAGGTTTTGGCTTTCGATTCAGTCAGGACTACCTGGTTGAGATCTGTCAACACCGTGGCAGGATTTCCTGCCAACCATTCCCTTGGGAAAATGTCAAAAAATTGATTGTTCGCAAAGACAATGTTGGCTCCCCCTTTATGGATTTTGTTTTCTCCGGGTGCTGCTATTTTGACATCCCAAAGCGTATAAAAATGCGTCTTTGCTTCTATTTCAGGAATTTCATCCATGATGACATCCCCAAGGGGAAAAGGGACTCCCCCATTTTTCCAGGATTCCTCGTTGTAAAAGGTCTCTGTGTTTACCTGATAAATCCGGTCTCCATCCTTGTGAAATTTATCGAAGTCAGTTTCAAACGAGACAATATGAAAAACCAAAAGGCAGACGGCAATACCGATCGAAAGTCCAAGGATATGGACCAATGTCCTGAGCTTATTCCTTCTGAGATTTCGGAAGGCGACAAGAAAATAATTTTTAATCATTTTACAGGATGTTTAGTGGTGGAATAATCCATGAAAAGTGAATCTCATTGTTTATACGCTTATTTAATGAATCCTTCATTCTCTTTACCAAGCTTTGATGGAGCGGTATACCGTCAAATAGATTTCCGGTGGCTTATCAATCGCTTTTAACCCGTTTTATGCATTAAGAACTCAATTCAATATTATAATGAACTGATATTCAGTTATTTGCTGATTGTTTTTGACTTCACCCTATTGGTATCAGGAATTTGTCTCCCAATAGGCTGATTTTCTTACAGTTTCGGTCTCATTTGGAAACCTAAAGCATATTTCGGGTTTATAGGTTTTTGTGGGATTTCTTATCGCTGCTTTAAATGATTCTTTCCCCATAGTCAAAATGACTTCGCAAATTGCACATGATGTATTTATTGAAATGCTGTAGATCAAATGGTTCCACCACAGCAGACAGGCCTCCTTCTGTTCCTTGTTGCTGTTGCTTGGCAACCAGATAAGTAGATTCTTCTCCAGTGTTCATGATTCTTGTCTTTGAATAATCAATCTATAAAATTCTTGTTATTGGATATATATTATTCACCTCACTCGCTCTTCAAACTTTTCACCGGATCGAGCATCGCTGCCCGGACAGCTTGGGAACTGATGGTCACCATCGCCACAATTACAGCCACAAGTCCGGCCAATGGATAGATCCACCAACCTATTTCTACTTGGTAGGCAAAACCTTCCAACCACCTGTTCATCACATACCAGGCGACCGGGGTTGCAATCACGATAGCCACCAAGACCAATTGGATAAAATCCTTGGACAGCAAGGCCACAATACTGGAAACCTCTGCACCCAACACTTTTCTGATCCCGATTTCCTTGGTTCGGATTTCTGCCGTATAAGTAGCCAATCCAAACAGACCCAAACTGGCTATCAAGATGGCCAAAACCGAAAAGACAGTAAATAGCTGTCTGAACTTGAAATCTGCCTGGTACTGTTTGGCAAAATCCTCATCCAAGAAGCTATATAGAAAAGGCCTATGGGGTGCAATTTTTTTCCAAACTTCCTCGACTTCTGCGAGGGTTTTTTCCATATTGTCAGACTTCACTTTGAGCGAAAGGAAACGACTTGCATAGGCTTCAAATGGCAAGGTCAAAGGCTCAATTTTGCGGTGTAGGGAAATGAAATTAAAATCCTTCACCACGCCGATCACTTCCCCGGATCTTCCCCATTGATCAAATTTTTTCCCCACAATGTCAGCTGGGTTGGCATAGCCATATTGCCGTGCTGCCGCTTCGTTGATCACCAAAGCTGATGTTGAATCCGATGGAAAATCCCTCGAATAGCTTCTCCCAGCCACCAGCTCCATATCAAAATGGTCTATGAAATCTATCCCCACCTGGAAAATCGCCTGTCCCATATTTGTCATTTCACCGTCGATATTCTGAATATCTGTCCCTGCATTTGGAAAATAGCCGCCTGGAACGCTTCTGGAAAAAGCCGCAGAAAGGATAGCAGGATTTGCCTCCATTTCGGCCTTTAAAACACTGGATCTGACATTGACCCTTTCATCATAGTTGTAATCCAAGACCAACATCTGTTCCTTGTCAAAGCCCATGTCTTTGTCAAGCAAGTGATTCATTTGGGAATACACAATCAGGGTTCCTGCTATCAATATTATGGACAGACTGAACTGGAATATTACCAATCCTTTTCGGAGATTTACTCCACCACTTTCCACAACTGAGATTCCCTTCAAAATCTGCACTGGCCTAAATCCTGACAATACGAAAGCAGGATAGGAACCTGCCAAGATCCCCACAAAAAACAAAATCCCGATGAATGCTGGAACGATTTGCCAACTCATCAATGCTGTCAATTCCATTTCTTTGCCTGTAATGCTGTTCATCAAGGGCATCGCAACCGATATAAAAAACATGGAAGCCAGCATGGCAAGAAATACGATAATAATGGATTCTCCCAAAAATTGGAAAATCAAGTGACTCCTGTCTGCTCCAATGGATTTTCGTATACCGACTTCCTTAGCACGCTCCATGGATCTTGCGGTAGACAAATTCATAAAGTTGATCATCGCAATGACAAGTAGGAAGATACCGATCACCGAAAACACATAGATGTTGGACAAACTCCCTGTCTCGCCAGGTTGTCTGTCAGCATCGGATCCCAGGTAAAAATCTTCCATCTTTTCTACCTTGATGGTGTAGAGGGGATCATCTTGTCTTGCGGCAAGAAAGGCAGGTATTTTCTGTTCAAATGACCCACGGTCAAAGTTGTCGTTCACTAAAAAATAAGTGTAAATGTCTACATAGCCCCACCAATCAAAAATATCAGGGTTTGATAACCTAAACGTGCTCAATGATAGCAGCATGTTAAAATTGAAATGAGAATTGGCGGGCACATCCGCAATAACAGCCGTAATTGTATAATCACCAGAATTTGACCTACCCGGTGAGTCACTTCCTTTCATCGTTTTACCAATAGGATCTTCATCTCCGAAATACCTTTTGGCAGTACTCTCTGTCATCACCATGCTGTACGGCGCAGTCAATGCGGTTTTTGGATCCCCTTTGATTATTTTCCAGCTAAATATGTCAAAGGCGGTTGAATCCATAAAAAACACCCCTTCTTCCTGATAGGAGTTTTCGCCATCTGTCAGCAATATATCTGAGCTTCCTGAAAACTGCACCACCTTGTCGATTTCGGGAAAATAACTTTGAACCGCAGGTCCCACCGGTGCATTGCCCCAGACCCAAAAGGGATTGATACTTGCGCTTTCTGGCTGATCCTTAGATGCCAGCCTTCCATGGGTCAATCTATAAATCCGGTCAGCTTTTTCATGATAGGAATCGAAGGACAACTCGTCCTGCACAAACATAAATATCATGAAACAACAGGCCATCCCCAGACCCAGCCCAAAGATGTTGATAAAGGAGTAAGCCTTCTTTTTCAAAAGGTTTCTCCAGGCGATTTTAAGGTAGTTTTTAAGCATGGGGATGAACGCTGGAAAAGTGAAAAGATATTGAACTTGTCATATTAGAAGGTGATTTTGAAGTAGTTTTTGAGCATGGGAATTGTTGTTTTCCTATAGATTTTCCCGAAGGTCCGGTTAGGTTTCAATTTCTATTCGCTGTTGTAAGGATTCTCAGTATGGGTCCCGAGCCAAGTCAAAGGATCGAGCCGAAAGGAGAACTACCCCTTTATTTTTATGTATTATCTCTTGCATCCCGTATCTTATTTCTTGCTTATGAATCTTGCCTCTTGTGTCTCATTCAGCTTCAAGGACTCACTTCTTCCTCCCCTCACTCATCTTTCAGCGTCTTGGCTGGATTCTGAACAAACACCTTCACTGTCCTGTATCCGATTGTCAAAACAGAAATGACACTTACCAAAAGGATAGCAAGGATATAAATCCATGGAGATACTTCTGTTTTATAAGCAAAACCTTGGAGCCATTGGTTTGAAAACCAAATCCCGAACATGACGGCCATAACAGCTGAAATCCCTAGCAGGACAAAGAAATCTGCTGAAAGAACTTTGAGCACATCAGAAACTGTGGCACCAAGGACCTTTCTGATGCTTATCTCTCTTGTTCTTCTCAAAGCCACATAGGATACCAATCCAAACAGTCCCATACAGGCGATGAAGATGGCAATGGCGGAAAAGACACTGAAGATGGCACCGACTTTTTGCTCAGACTTATACATCTGCGCATATTCCTGATCGATAAATTTGTAATTGAATGGTCTTCCTGGGGCAAGGGTTTTCCAAATACTTTCCATTCCTGCCAAATATTTTGTTGGATTGCCTTTGGGTAGTTTTACCAAAATCACATTGGCTTGGTCCGGATCGACCATGATCACCATTGGGCCAACGCGATGGTGCAAAGAATTGAAATAAAAATCCCCGACTACAGCCTTGACATAGGTGGGTTCATCCCCAAAATCCAATTTTTTTCCAACTGCCTCTTCCGGGGTCCAGCCAAGTTCCTTGACGGCTGCTTCATTCAACATCACTGAATGTTCTGCTTTTTGTTTGAAAGCTTCGGTTCGGGTCAATTCATTTTCCGCAAAGTCCTCCCCGGCTTCTATTTTCAATCCGATGGTTTTGATCAGATCCGGATCCACAGAATAACCGGTAATCATCATTTCTTTATCATTGTCTCCACCGGGGAAAATTTTATATCCTGCTTTGATAAAAATCGGCATATCGGCAGCCAAGGCAACAGATTGGGCATTCCCGGTCCTGAGCAATTCATTTTTGAATCCTCCTACCACATTACGCATGTTGTAGTGGTAGGTCAGGGCAACTACTTCCTCTCGGTCATATCCTAGATTGACAGACTGCATGTAATCCAATTGACGCTGAACAATCAAAGTCGCCACCAATAAGCCAATGGAAACAAAAAACTGGAAAACGACCAAACCTTTGCGCAGCCAACCGCCGCGGCCAAAATGAATGTTTTTCCCCAAAGCCTTCAGGGGTTCCATGCCGGAAAGGATCATTGCAGGATAGAATCCTGACAAAAAGCCAATTACCAATAATAATCCTATGATTACCCCAATGCCAACAGGGGTCATCAGCAAATCAAATCGGATTGGTACTCCTGAAATCCCCTCAAATGATCCTGAATTGAAAAAAAGCACCAATAGACTGAATACAATCCCAGAAAAGGTCAGAATAAAGGATTCGGAAATAAACTGACCAAACAATTGCAACCTGTCAGCCCCCATCACTTTTCTCAGCCCGACTTCCTTCCTTCTTTCAGAGGCCTCAGCAGTCGCCAAATTCACATAATTGATGATCCCAATAAAAATCAGCAACACGGCCACAATACCAAAAATATATAGGTATTTGATATCTGAGGTGGGTTTAAGGGATTTGAGTTGGCTGTCTCCTAGGTGAATGGATGATACAGGTTGAAAATGAAAAGAACTGCTGAATCCATTGGACCTCATGGTCTCCCCCATATGTTTTTCGATCATTTGGTCCATTTTCCCGGAAAAAGCATCAAGGTCTGTATTTGGTCTCAATTTGGCATAACTGTAATAGTTGGAAGGAGACCATTCCGGATTGATGCCATGACGGTGGGATTTGAAAGAAGCAAGAAAATCAAAATCCAAATGACTATTGGAAGGAAAGTCCACCATTACACCAGTGACCGAATAGTCTTTGCCATCCACTTTGAGGATTTTCCCTATCGCATCATTGGTGTTTTTGAAATACCTCTTTGCAGTGCTTTCTGTTATAACCAATTGATTGGGTTCTTTCAATGCCAAGTCTGGATTGCCTGCCAGCATTTCAAAATCAAAAACCTTTAAGAAGTTTTCATCTGCGAATGCAACCTTCGACTCTTCCTGATTCCCCTCTCCATTGTCAATCATCACTGAGGTGAAAATACTCAGGTCAAAAACCAAAGTAGCTACTTCCACCTCAGGTATTTCCTCCATCAATGTGGGAACCAATTGGGAGGGTGTTGTTCCTGCAAATTGGCTTTCCCCAGCTGCCACAAACTCTTGGTTGAATTTATAAATCCTGTCCGCATCTGTGTACATTTTGTCATAACTCAATTCATGTTGGATGTACAGAGAAATCGTCAAAAAACTCACAATGGCAATTGTCAGCCCCAAAATATTGATCCCTGTATAAAGCTTCCGTTTTGTCAGGTTTCGAAATGAAACTTTAAAATAATTTTCCCACATGTTCAATTCGTTTTATCTTTTCAAACTTTGGCTATAGGCATGGGTTTCGAAGGCAACCAAATGAATCACCCTTGAGGAAATCAGCCAGGATTGCCAAAGTTTTGTTTTGGTTTGGTACCCAGACTATCTTCCAGATCAATTTTATATTCCTAATTGACTTTTTACCAGATCTGTGCCAATCAAAAAGGCTTCAAATTCGTTAGATTCAGGGTTTGTAAAGGATAAGGCTGTAAATAGCGAACAAAGTTGTCCGCATTCGGGCGAAACTTTTTCATTCGTGATAAAGTAAAAAGTGTTGGTTGGTGAATTTTTATTCTTTGAAACAAAAGTTGATTCAGAGCTGCCCACGTCATTTTGCCTTAAACACGAAATAACCATTGGCTTTACCATTGGGGTTGAAACCAAAGAAAATCAGACTATTGGGATTCTCTTTGGAAAGCATTTCTGAAATGAAGTCCGCCCAGTTACCTTGCGGTTTTTACAATCCTCCAAGTAACACAATTCCACCTTGTATTGGAGGAATTGCCTTCGGTTATGGATGTTCGCCTCCATATTGATATCCTGCTTTTCAGGCGCTGTTGGAATGGGCATAGCGATATGGATTATAGAAATTAGTTTATTAAAATTGGTGTTCCCAAAAGGACGATGCAAAATCCAATAGTGGGAAAGAAATTGTATATCCTCTTCTACTTGATAACCCAATGCAAATCATTGATTTTCAAATTTTCAACCTATTTGAAAACAATAAGCTGGAATAAGCCGAACATATTTTTTCGGGGACAGGCGAAAGCTTGAAAAGTTTATAAAGTGAAAATAAAAGATTTTACACTCCGTGGTGCAGGATCTAAAAGCAAGAAAGATTGTCAGGGATGCTCCTGACAATCTTTTGAATTCCATTTCACGCTAAAATCATAACTTTCTATGCCTGCGGCAAAGTCATTCTTGCTGTCCTATCTGGGTCATTTTTGACTTCACAGGTGTCGTTCAGCACCATGGTTTCACCTTTTTCAGCCGTGAATTTTGGCCAATTTGGCAATGTCCCTGCATTGGGATTCCCTGTTTTCATAAAGGCCAAGAGAGAAGAAGACATCCTATCAGCCAACTGTTTGGGACGTTTTCCACCACCGGTATGGGTATACATCCTGTCTGTATTTTCAAACCAAAAACAGATGTCAATACAATGGAAAGCACGCATTCGGCCATTGTACAGATTGGGTTCCCATCCAAACCAAGCCATATACACCGGGGCCTTTTGTTTGGCTTTGGCATTGCCACAGGCGACTGCACCTTGGCGGTTGGAAGCGACCAAAGCCATGATTTCGGCAGGTTTCTTTGAGGGGAAATTGGCTTGATAAGCATGGACGATTTCGGAGGTTTTGTCCCCAAACCTTGGTTTAAGTTGCTCAATGGCACCATTCAGATCTATGGCTTCCAATTGCGGATTGGCCCTGGTTGCACTCCACTCATGAAAAGTGGTGCAGATCATCAAAGGCATTTCGGCTTCTGGCCCGTTTGAATTGGAGAAAAATTCACCTTTTGGAATATTGACCCCATCGGCCACAGGAGCAAAACCACCCCTAAAGCCAACTTGTGGGAACTCTTTCCGCATCCTTTCCATCGCTTTGTTGGCGACATCGAGGTATTCCCTCCAAGGAATTTCCTGCAGTTTATCCAAATTAGCAGGTGACAGTCCCGCCTCTTCCATCACAAATTGCCCCAATTTCCGGCTGTATTCCTGGTCATTGGCAATCAGCATGCTGCCACTCAGTGCAACCCCTTTGTGAACCAATCCTTTTGCAGCTGGCATGGACATCGTTGCGGTAACCTTGGCCCCTCCACCGGACTGCCCCATGATGGTGACATTTCCCGGATCACCGCCGAAGTTGGCGATATTTTCCCTCACCCATTGCAGGGAAGCAATGATATCCAACATGCTCACATTTCCGGAATTGGCGTATTTACTTCCTCCCACCCCGGATAAATCCGTGAATCCGATCGGTCCTAGACGGTGGTTGATGGAAACAAAAACCATGTCACCGTTTTTGGCAAAATTTTCCCCGTGGTATCCATCCTGTTCGATCCCATTGCCATTCGTAAATCCTCCACCGTGAAGCCAGACCAGGACCGGACGCTTTTTCCCGTCCGCAAGGGCATTTGTCCAAACATTGAGTTTCAGGCAATCTTCACTGACATCATCGTAATTCCAGTGATCGGCAAAGGAATAATGGACATTGGCGTACCTATTTTCCATGATCTGTGGGGCAGTATTTCCCCACCAAATCGTGTCCTTGACACCTTCCCATTTCTCTGGTTTTTGGGGCGCCATAAAACGGTTTTTCCCTGCAGTATTGTCTCCATAAGGCACACCCAAAAAAGTAAAGACACCATTGAGTTTGTATCCCCGTATCTTTCCAAATGCCGTTTCCGCAATCGCTATTTCATCCCCGATTTGGAGGAATTGATCTTCATCTGGGGCAATGTTTTTAGAATGAGTGACGGAGGCTTGTGTCACAAAAGGTACCGCAGCGATACCGGCAGTACCCAGTCCGATTTTCTGCAAAAATTGTCGACGATTATTTTTCATTAGGTTTAAGGTTATGGGTTGAATCTATTGTCTCAATTTGTGTAAATAGAAATTCAATTCCTAACCAATCATCACATTTTAGAAAAAAGCATAACATATTGTGCCATTATAGGTCACAAGTCCACTGTTCATTAGGATATCTTTCCCCGGAATTATTTGGAAAAACAACCAAAAAAATGCTGCACAAAGAAAACAAAAAGGTATGCCCTTCAATTTGTCAAGAGGAATGAATTTCAAATCGCTCTTCCAATTTGAGGAACCCGAGGCAGGCGACAGAAATCAATACCAACGTGATTCAGCTTGGATACGGTAGGCATTCGGAAACGTTCGATTCAATATTACTCCTAACTTCTTAAATATACTGCTTTTCATATTTACACCAATCCGCCCGCTGGATCCAAGGTGATGTTAGCCAACGCACTATTCTACTTGCTTTAAAATCCAATCTGCCATTTCCTTTAATGCTATGGGTGAAAATGTTTCTTCAATCTTAGCATACTCAGCAGGGGATCCCGTTTCACAGTTCTGGAAAAGATGATTAAGATTTGGCAACTCCCTGACCGTCACGTTTGTATTTCCTCCCTTCTTTAGTGCGTTACTAATTCCTGATAGATTCTCTTTAGGTGTCACCACCAAATCCTTTTCTCCATTTAAGGCTAGAATGGGACAAGTGACCTTTTCTAGTATTGTTGCAGGATCGTACTTCAGGAAATTTCTAAACCATTCCGATGACCACTTATCTGATTGAGTTGATACAACCTGCTCCCTGGTCATATTTAACGAAATTAGGTTAGTAGGAGTGATATCATAGGTTTCTTCGATAAGTCTAGCTAAGTCAGTTTTCAATGTACGACCATCTGTAGACATTGATATCATTTTAAATGCCTTCTTGTGTACTGGTAGTATAAATTCTTTTATGTCAGATTCCGAAATACCATCTGCCCTTGAAATTAATTCTTGCTGCGTCAGAAGGACTTTATTAATTTCAATTCCAGGACCAGCAAGCAGAACAATGAAACTTACATCTTTAGAATTAGATGCGACCATAGGCGCAATTAAACCTCCTTCACTATGTCCAATAAGCCCAATTTTGTCTCTATCTACCTCAACCCTTGTTTTTAGAAAATCTACAGCACTGGCAACGTCAGATGCAAAATCGGCAGTTGTTGCTTCTTTGAAGTTACCCGTGGATTTTGCAACACCCCTGTCGTCATACCTTAAAACGGCTATTCCATGTTTTGTTAAATGGTCTGCAATGATCAGGAAAGGTTTATGCCCGGAAATTTCTTCATCTCTGTTTTGGGCACCGCTTCCGGAAATCAAAATAACGGCCGGATAGTTTCCTGCTGCCGAGGGTAATGTTAGTGTTCCAGCTAAGGTGACCTGGGCTTGGATGTTTTCAAAAGTAACTTCTTCTGTGTAGTATGGATATGGCTTTGATGGTTCCTGCGGTCTATTTATGGAAGTTTTGAAGGAAAAAAATACAATTAGTCCAATTGCCAATACTCCGAAAGAAATCCCCATGCTGACTGCTATTCTTTTTGTTTTCATAATGGGCTTAGTTGTTGGCTAACTGGCTTATTTATTTATCCCCCTTATTGGTAAAAATCCACCTATCTAATACGCCGGTATTGGATTCATTTGCATAATAACTTCAGCAGGTGGGGTCTGAGTATCCTTGATCCTATCAAATATGAAAAAGGCCTGTGCAAGAAAATCCTTTTCATTAAAAATCTTGACCGGACTGATTCCATGATTTTCAACTTTAAAAAGTGTCCCGTATGGCCCTATGATTTCATACCCATTTGGATTTCTCTTTCGCAATACCTTGATATTTTCACCAGTCTCAAAAATGAAACGGGCCGATCCCCAAAAAAAATCACCCCTACCTCTTGCCACCTCCATCTGGGTTTCATTATCCACTATTCTTGCCTTTTTTAATATTGGTTTATTCCTGTGAAAAAAAACCCGAAAAGATTTATCTTGAAATTCGATGTCCGCAAATCTAAATCCCGGATCTATCCACATTTTAGCCATTTCTGCCTGTTTGTCTCCAAAAATAAGTTCCTGCTTTGGAATTGACCATACAGCATTTATCTGGGCATTGGTGTTGAAGACGACCGCGAACAAAAAGAAAACTAAAGGCAGAATGGATTTCATAGCTTTGAAGGTTTTAAGTTCAAATTACGGATTTAATTCAAACCGGTTGCGGTTGCAGTGTTTTAGTTTGTTAAACCCGTTTTATGCATTAAGAACTCAATTCAATATTATTATGAACTGATGTTCAATTATTTGCTGATTGTTTTTGACTTCACCCTATTGATCTCAAAAATTAGTCTCCCAATAGGCTGGTTTTCTTTCAGTTTCGATCTCATTTGGAAACCTAAAGCATATTTCGGGTTAAAGGAATGACAATTCGATTTCATAGAAAATGATTTTTTCGGTATATTAGGCAAGATGTATTTGCGCAATATTGCCAATAGTGGCTACCAAAACCCAGAAGATCCTTGCTAGGAACCTTAATTGGCAGTTTCGTCCCCAAATTATTTTCAGGAGCAGACAATATATTTTACGGATACAATAGCGGATGATCCTATCAAGGAATACCCATATCAAATAAAAATGAAAGCACTCGAAAAAATTTACCCCATAGCACTGCTGATGTTCTTCTTTTCAATCCTCACGGTATTTCAATCCATCGCCCAAACACAGCGTGAAATCCCAAAACCCAGAGGTCCGGTGGATTTTTCAGAGACCAGTAATGTGGTGATATTCATTGTCATTCCGTTGATCATTTTTATACTCTATCTGATTTGGAGGAAGGAAATAAAAAAAAGAATTGAGAAAAAAGAAAGGGAAAAGAAAAATGAATGATATAGAGAATTACCTGATTCACCTATTGCAATAACCCTATACTGTCCCATGAATTAAATCCTTGTTAGGCAATCCTGTTACAGGCTGAAAGTCCTTAATCATCGGTCTTTTTTGCTGTTCTTTATTTCTCCAGGTCGATACTTTTAACATACAAGATTTCAGGTTACCTGATAAAGTATACCAAATATGGAATCGGTTGTTTTTATTATCGTACAATAAAAACCAAAGGGCATTTGCTTTCAATCCCTAAATGGCGAAGAGTTTGAAAACAGATGCACCTTTTTGAAGCGAAAACAACCAATACACCTTTCCCATCAATTAATCCCGAAATATACCTTTTGTTTCCAAATGGTGTTGAAACGACAAGAAAATCAGACAATTGGGAGAATAAGTCGGCAAATCGCTATCGTGAAGACAAAACCAGTGAACAACCGACTGATTATTAAGTGATTTCAGCCTTCAGCAGAAATGACACTGCATCACAGGGGTAAAATTCTTTTTCCTCTATCATTCCCCTTTCAGTGAATCCACCGGATTGATTTGTGCTGCTTTGAGTGCCTGCATGGTGACCGTCAGGTAGGCGATGGATAAAATCACGCCTGCAGCCAATGGGATAAACCACCATTCAAAATCGATCTTGTAAGCATATCCTGACAACCAATCCTGCATCAACCAATATCCCACCCCGGAGCCGATGACAATAGAAACAGCAACAATGGTGATAAATTCCCTATTGATGACATTTAGGATAGATAAAGTGGATGCTCCCAATACTTTTCGGATTCCGATTTCTTTTGTTTTTTGCTCGGCAATGTGCGCGGATAAACCGAACAATCCCAGGCAGGAAATCAAAATCGTCAGGATACTGAAGTACTTTGCCAAATCCCTGACTCTCACATCCTCATGGTACATTCGCGCATAATTTTCATCCATAAAAGTATATTGAAAAGGGAAATCCGGGTTGATTTCCTCCGCGATACCTCTGATAGAAGCAATCGTGTTTTGAATATCTGCCGTCCCAACTTTAATAAACGCACGACTCGCAAAAGTAGGATCCAGCAAAAGGATAGCGGGCTCCATCACTTGATGAAAACTTTGAAAGTGAAAGTCCTCAACTACGCCCGTTATCGTTCTGTCCGAACCCCAAAGAGTGAATGACACCGCTTCGGGATTGTTTTCAGTAATCAATTCATAGGCTCTTTTATTGATAATCGCACCTTGGATGGAATCTGCTCCTTTATCTTTGGAGAAATCCTCTCCTTTGATCAACTGGAATCCCATCGTACCCAAAAAACCATAATCTACCCGCATAATTTCAAAAAGGGCTGAGAAGTCAGGGTCTTTTCCTTCCCAGTTGACGCCCCCCGTATTGGAATTCCTACCCAGCATAGAATGCGTGGACCTGCTGATCGACTGAACCCCAGGGTTTTGATCAATCCGATTTTTAAATACTTCATAATTATCCATCAGCCTCCCTTCCAGCGGCACCACCAAAAGCTGTTCTTTGTCATATCCCAAATTCTGGTTCAGGGCGAAACTGATCTGTTGATAAACCACCACTGTGGAAACTATCAGAATGGTGGCCAAAATAAACTGGAACAAAACCAAACCTTTACGCGCAATAACAACGCCTTTGCTTGACTTGCTATGGCTTCTGAAAACAGAAACCACCTTGGTTGCAGAGAGGTAAAAAGCAGGATAGCTCCCCGCAACCAGCCCGGTAACCAGAATAACACCAAGATATTGCATCCAGAAATACACATCCGCATAAGGGATCTGCATGGTTTTTCCGGTCAGCTCATTGAATACCGGTAAAGTCAGCTCCACGAGCAACAACGCCAAGATGGAAGAAAATAAAGTTATCAGGAGCGACTCACTCAAAAACTGTTTGACCAAGGCACCTTTTTCGGCACCTACCACTTTTCTAACCCCAACTTCCTTCGCCCTTTTTTGGGATTTAGCTGTAGAAAGATTCATGAAATTGATACAGGCGATCAGCAACACAAACAATCCGATTAAGGAGAATAACTTCACATACTCAATTCTTCCACCTTGCTGGATCCCATCTTTGAATTTGCCATGGAGGTACAATTCTTTTTGTGGATAGGCAAAAAGCTTGACATTGCTGCCCTCGTTTCGCTCTAGTATAAAATTTTCGAGTTTAGCCGAAAAAGCTTTCCAATCAGATTCCTTATTCAATTTCACAATGGTGCTTGGACCATTGTTTCCCCAATCTTTCATCCAGGAATTATAGCCTTTGTCTGACAAAAATTCAAAGGGAAGTAAAAATTCAAAATTGTCGTTGCTGGTTGTGGGTAAAGATTCCAAAACCCCCTGAACTATAAATGAAGATTCCCCATCCGACTCTTTCATCAAAACCGATTCCCCAACTATGTCTGTCTTTCCAAATAATTTGATAGCCGCTTCTTTGGTCAAAACAATATGGGTTTTCTCAGAAAGTGCCGTTTCCCGTTCCCCGTGAAGCAGATCATACTGGAGGATATGGAAGTAATCTTCGCCCGCATATAGTCCGTCCAATTTGATTTTGGTTTCGCCATTCACGAAAAGATTCTCTTCATTCCATGAAAAAGTAGCTGCCCTTTCTACTTCAGGATACACATTCTTAAGTTCCTTGGCCAAAATCCCCGGCGTAGACGTGGTGGTGAAAATATCAGACCCGTATCTTTGATGTTCCATAATCCGGTAAACCTGATCGATTTCGGTAAAATGACGGCTCATGTTCAATTCACTTTTGACCCAAAGACCAATCAGGATCGCAGCCCAAAGACCCAGCGCCAAGCCGAAGAGGTTGATAAAGAAGGTCAATTTTTGCTTGAAAAAACCTCTTAATGCGATTTTGAGATAGTTTTTAAACATAATGGGTATCGTTTATATAGATTTGGTTCATCTGCAGGCTGAAAACAGGCATAAGATGATCACTCGGAACTCAGGGAATTAACCGGATTGGTGGAAGCTGCTTTGAAAGCCTGGAAACTGACGGTAATCAGTGCCATAACCAATAAAATTGCCGCAGATCCTGCAAATAGCCATCCACTCAGGGGAGCCTGGAAGGCATAAGTTTGTAGCCATTTTGAAGAGAAATACCACCCAATCGGGACTCCCAAACAAACAGCCCACATCACCAACTGAATAAAATCCATTGTAATCAATCCCAAAATACTAAGGACTGAGGCGCCCATGACCTTCCTTACTCCAATCTCTTTTTTCCTTCGCTCTGCGGTAAAAGTCACCAATCCAAAAAGTCCGAGGCATGACAAGAAAATGGCAATACTGCCAAAATATTTGACAAGCAAGGCGGTCCTTTGTTCCGCTTGATACAAGGATTGGTAATCCTCATCCATGAATACATAATCCATGGCAGACGAGCTGAATCCACGGTAAAGTTCTTCTATTTTTTTGATCGTTTCGTTCTGATTTTCGGCATTGAGGCGGACCATGATTTTTTCCACAAAGCTGTTGTCATACTTTAGGAATGCCGGTTTCACAGTTTCTTTCAAAGACTCAAAATGAAAGTCTTTTACAATACCGATCACTTCCATGTCCTTGCCCCAAAGGTTTATTGTTTTGCCTACTGGATCTAGCATTCCAATAACCTTGACGGCAGCCTCATTCAAAATTATTTTGCTTTTTTCCTCCCCAAAATCAATCGAAAAGGGTCTTCCTTCAGCCATTTCAAAACCCATGGTCTCGATCAATCCGATATCCACGGTGATGTTCTCAAACTTAACTTCCTCATTGGGATTTTTCCCTTCCCATGACAACCCAATCGTGGCACTCCTAAGCCCAACCAAAGGATGGGAAATACTGGATGCATTCACGATGTCAGGTATTCTTTTTGTTTCCGTCAAAAAAGATTGTAACTGATCCGTGCCCAAGCCTCCCGGTTTGATCTCCAACAAATGGTCTTGTCGGTAGCCCAAACTTTGGTTTTGGATAAAATCCATTTGCCTGTCTAGAACCAAAACCCCGATAATCAAGAGCAGGGAAAGCGTAAACTGAAACACAACTAGCCCCTTTCTCGCAATCAATTCTTTGATACTTCCCTTTTCCTGAGCTTTCAGCACGGCAATGGGCTTGAACTTGCTAAGATAAAAAGAGGGATAAATTCCTGCCAAAAAACCTGTAATCAACCATACTCCTACCAAAAAGGAGATTGAATACCCATTGAAAACCAAATTTATCTCTTTGGCCGTGATACTGTTGAAGAAAGGTTGTGCCAAAAAAACCAGAACTATTGCCAAAGCCAATCCGAAAAATGAAAGTAAAAGGGACTCAGTCATAAACTGTGACCAAAGGGCAAATTTCCCCACTCCCAATGTTTTTTTGACTCCGATTTCCTTTTGACGGGTCATCGCACGGGCAGTGGCCAGGTTCACAAAATTAATACAGGCAATGATCAAAATGAACAATGCAATCGCAAGAAAAAGCCTGATGTAATCAATCCTGCCACCGGCGATCTTTCCATCTTCGTATTTTGCAAACAAGTATCTATCCTGATAGGGTTGGGCAAAAATCGTCACATTGGAAGTAGCCAGATTGGATTGGATATGGCCTCCAATCTGCCCATTGAAATCGGTTAAATCCGTGTTTTCGGTCAGCAATAGATAGGTTTCTGTATTGTGGTTGTCCCAATGGATCCCCTGACCAAGCATTTTTCTGAAGTAGTCAAAAGGAAGCAAAAACCCAGGTTTATGGATCGATTGATTTGTAAAGTCTTTGTAAACTGCATCCACCTGCACATAATTGGTGAAGTCAAACACTTTCCAATCTAGTGATTTCCCCAACGCTGCCGAAACAGACCCAAATAATTGGACTGCCATTGATTCCGAAAGAGCAATGGAATTGATGTCAGTAAGAGGATGTCCATTGCCTTCCAAAACCTCCAAACTGAAGATTTCAAAATAACTGGGATCAACAAATTTCCCGCTTTGGATTATTTCCTTTTCATCTAATTTGAATGAAACGTCCGGTATAAAGGATGATGCAGCAGCCGCCATTTTCACTTGCGAAAAATTCTTTTCCAACGATTCGGGAAGCAAACCAGGACCTGAATCCCAAGTTACCATACCACCGGAATTGTCGTGGTTGGTCATGATCTGCACGATTTCCGATCCATTTGGAAAACCCCGGTTGACCTGCCATTCATCCGCTACCCAAAGGAGAATAAGAATCAAAGAAGCCATTCCAAAAGCCAAACCAAATAAATTGATCAAAAAGATATGCTTTTGCCTCTTAAAGCCCCTTAATGCGATTTTTAGATAGTTGGTCAGCATAGTGGTATGGAAACGGTGAAGAAATGAAAGATGTAAATTAAAAGACAGATGACCGATGGGGAATTTGGAAAAAACCTATTCCCCCTCATTTGCCATTTGTCTATCTCAATCAAATATGAAATTGCTCCCTGATATTTTCCGTCACCACTTTCCCATCAAACAGGTTGATGATGCGGTGGGCATAGTTGGCGTCGTGGGGAGAATGGGTCACCATCACGATTGTGGTCCCTTCGTTGTTCAGTTCCTCCAAAAGCCTCATCACTTCTTCGCCGTTTGCAGAATCCAGGTTACCCGTAGGTTCATCGGCCAGGATTACGGAAGGTTTGGCCACAATGGCACGGGCAATGGCAACTCTTTGCTGCTGTCCGCCGGATAGTTGCTGGGGAAAATGGTCCTTTCGATGCATGATGTTCATGCGGGTGAGGACTGCTTCCACCTTTTGCTTCCTTTCGTCAGCCGGAACTTTCAGGTAGAGAAGCGGAAGTTCCACATTTTCGAAGCAGGTCAGTTCATCGATCAGGTTAAAGCTCTGGAACACAAATCCGATATTGCCTTTTCGGAGTTGAGACCGTTGTCTTTCTGAAAACCGGGCCACTTCCTTTTCAAGGAAATAATACTCCCCCGAATCCGGGTTGTCGAGTAAACCAATGATGTTGAGCAAAGTTGATTTGCCACAACCCGAGGGTCCCATAATGGCCACAAATTCCCCTTTTTTGATTTCGATTTGGATATCATCCAAAGCTGTGGTTTCTACTTCCTCAGTGGTGTAGAGCTTACGGAGATTGACGGTTTTGATGATGTTTTGCATGGAATGCTGATTTAGGATTTTAATTGTTTAGGACGGAAGACAGGAGACGGAAGACGGAATAACATTGCCTGATTTTAGTTGACACTTTTTGTCTCGTTCCAGTTTAAATTGGCGTTTTGATAACATTTATTCTTCCAAGGAATTGATTATTTATTTGATACTTCTTTTAAAACTTACCATCATATTCATGAGATTAAAGGCTTCCTCATAAATGCATTCAAATTCATCCTCAGTAATATAATTTCGCCTTTTGGACTTGTGTAAACATGTGATTACTTCAGCCAATGACCTAATGGAATATGCCACAAATCTTTTTTGTTCGGGATTAGACTGATCAATGGAACCTTCCGCAAGATTCAAAGCAATGGAATCTGCGGCACGCCGTGATTGAGATGATAATCCGAACATTTCATAATTCGGAAATTTCAGCACCAATTGATGGATATGCTCCCCGAAATCCATGGCCTTCTGCCAAATGATTAATTTTTCAAATTTAAATTTCATAAGTATCAGCTTGTTGTTTTGAAAATGGTTTTAGATAATCAATCTACCATTTACTACAAACTCTTTATGCTGAAGCAATTAACTTAAACGTTTATTTATATATAAACTGTAATCAGAATTCTAAAATGAAAACACCACTTTTTCCATGTACAATCCCTTATTCAGTAACTCGGTCATCCCAAATTCATCACCTATCTCCCGTTTCCAGTCTTCCGTCTCCAGTCTTCCGTCTTCCAACTCCCGTCTCCCCCCCCTACTTCAAATTCAACACCTCATTCTTCCCGAAATTCTCATAGCCTGAGACGATCACTTTTTCTCCTGCGCTGAGTCCTTCTAGGACTTCATAGTGTTCGGGGTTTTTGCGGCCGAGTCTGATGTTTCTTCTTTCCGCTTTTCCGGTTTGGGGATTGACTACGAAAACCCAATTCCCCCCTGTGTCTTTGTAAAATCCTCCTGTCGGCAAGAGCAATGCCTGCTCACTTTCACCAAGTTCCAAGCGGATCCTAACGGTCTGTCCCCTTCTGATCCCTGTCGGGACATCTCCTGTAAATATCATGTCGACTTCGAATCTCCCGGCACTTACGGTTGGATAGATTTTGTTGATTTCAAGTTCATAATTGTTTCCGGAAAAGGTGAAAGTGCCCCTCAGACCCAAATTGATCCGAGGCAAGTACAGCTCGTCGATTGGAACGCGGACTTTAAACCGATCCAAAATATCAATTTGTCCATACCGCTGTCCTGCACTGATGGATTGTCCTACTTCGATCTGCTCGGTTGAAAGTTGTCCATTAATCGGCGCCCTGACCACCAAATTATCCAAAATATGCCCCACTCCGGAAAGGGATTGTTCCATTCTTGCCTCCGAATCCCGCAGTTGTCGCTTCTGGATGGACCGAGCCATGGAATCATTTCTGAAGGATTCATAGGTAAGTTTTTGCCTTTTCACATTGTATTCATATTGCTCCTTTACCTCTTCCAATTCCCGATCTGAAATCAATTTTTTCGAATGAAGGGTTTTAAAACGTTCATATTGGGGTTTCAGCAGGTTGATTTGGTAATCGATTTCCGCCAATTGCCCTTGTTGTTGGAGATTGTTTTGGTCCAAAAGCAATCTGGTTTGCCTAAGGTTGTTGATCTGAAAATAAAGGTCGGTTTCGCGCTGCATCACGTCCAGTTGAAGATTGGAATTGTTCATGATCAAAATGGTATCTCCAATGTTGACCATGGCTCCAGACTCTCTTACCACTTTCTGGATATTCCCACCTTCCAGTGCATCCAGGAAAAAAACCTCACCAGGTTCTATGTTCCCGCTCACCGGAATATAATCCGTGAACTCAGATTCAATTACTGTCGCAATCGTGATCCTCTCCATGCTTACGTTCATGGATGACCGGCCATCTGCAAAAACCAATTGGTACACGACAAAACCCAGCAGAAGGAAACCCGCTGCGACCAAGGCGATGAATTTAGGTGTCCAAATCTTCTTCTCTATTTTTCGATCCATTTTATTCAAGCTGATTAATTCAGATGATATCCCATTGCCAATTAATATGCCATGCCAAAAACCATGAATTTGACCTGAATAAGAACTATTTCCATATTTAGCCCCGTTTTTTTCGAACAAATTTGTCCGCCAGCGACCAAAATTTTGTTTACATGGACAATTCAAAAATCGGGGCGTCCAATATTTAGCACCAAAAAAGGGTTAAATTAAGCCTCTTGGCGTCATTTGGTATTATTTTCTCCAATTGGATCATTTCGGTATAGGAATTGGCAAAATGAAGGGAGAATGGTAAAAGAAATCTTTCCATCAAGCAAATCAAAAAGCAGTATCCATAATGACCGATGCAAGGAATCCGAAAACATTAAACCCCTATATGCATAACCAATTCTATTCCATCCAAAAATTGATTAAAAACCAGACCGTTATCTACAAGTATTTCCTTCACCACATCGGTGAAATGCGTTATTCTCCAAATAGTCTGATTTTCTTTCAACTTCAAACCTATTTGGAAACCCATTGCCTATTTCGGGTTAATTCAAGGAACATTTTCGGTCTAAGGTCTTCCATTTCCCCCTTTTCAATGCACCTATGAAAGAACAAAAATCAGGTAAAATACTTGTTGTCGATGACAATGAGGACTTGTTGAAAGCTGCCAAAATCTTTTTGAAAAGGCATTTTGGCCAAGTCGATACGGAGACGAATCCGGATTTATTGCCCATCCTGATGGTGAATGAGCAATATGATGTAATCCTGTTGGATATGAATTTTACCAAGGATGTCAGCAGCGGTCAGGAAGGTTTCTATTGGCTGGACAGAATATTGACCTTGGATTCGTCCGCCGTCGTTGTGCTGATCACGGCATATGGCGACGTCAATACAGCGGTAAAAGCAATCAAGGAAGGGGCCACTGACTTTGTGCTCAAGCCTTGGGAAAACGAAAAGCTTTTGGCCACCTTGAATGCTGCCTTGCAGTTGCGGCAATCCAAAATGGAGGTCCATGAGTTGAGAAACCAGAACCAACAACTGTATCAAGACATTGACCGCAAGTTCAAAGACATCATCGGGCAAAGTGCCGTCATGCAAAAGGTTTTCGAAACCATTGAACGCGTTGCAGGAACGGATGCCAATGTATTGATTTTGGGAGAAAACGGAACAGGAAAGGAACTCATTGCCAGGGCAATCCACAGACATTCCAAAAGGCACCGAGAAGCATTCGTCGGCGTAGATTTGGGATCTATCACAAGCACTTTGTTTGAATCCGAACTTTTTGGACATAAAAAAGGGGCCTTTACCGATGCCAAAGAAGACCGTACAGGTCGATTTGAACAGGCCAACAAAGGAACCTTGTTCCTGGATGAAATAGGGAATTTGCCCTTGCCCCTGCAGGCAAAACTTTTGGCAGCGCTCCAAAACAGAGAAGTGACACGGGTAGGATCCAACAAACCCGTGCAGATAAATATCAGGCTGATTTCGGCCACCAATATGCCTATCAATAGTATGATCTTTGAAAACACTTTTAGACAGGATCTTCTCTATAGGATCAACACGATTGAAATCCGTTTGCCTTCGCTCAAAGAACGCTTGGAAGACATTCCATTATTGGCCAATCATTTTATTGAGCTCTATTCAAAAAAATACAACAAGGACATTCGAAAGGCAAGTGAAGCCTTGATCACAAGAATGCAAAAATACCATTGGCCTGGGAATATCAGGGAGCTGCAGCACAGCATAGAGCGTGCGGTCATCATGACCAACCACAGTGTACTCCAGCCGGAGGATCTATTTATCCAAAAAGCAATAATGATGGAGAAACAGGAGGATTTGGTCAGCCTGGACCATCTGAATATAGAGGACGTGGAAAAGATCCTGATTCGAAAGGCACTTCACAAACACAATGGACATATCACACGTGCCGCAGAAGAATTGGGACTTACACGGTCATCATTGTACCGAAGACTGGAAAGATATGGGCTTTAAGTCGTTTGCTTTTGGTATCATTTCACGGATCATTCTGATCTGCGCCATGGTATATATCGGAATGTATTTTTTTATCAAAGAGCAATCCATTGTTCAGGCGACACTTTTTTCTGTTATTGTCATTTTCCAGGTGATCAATTTGATCTCCTACGGAAATACCACCAACAGAAAAATCACCAGGTTTTTGGAATCCATTCGCTACTCTGATTTTTCTTCCTCCTTTACAAAGGACAGCAAACTCGGAAGTTCCTTCAAGGAGATGAATGTGTCCTTCAATGAGGTGATCGAGGCTTTCAAAAAAACGCGGGCAGAAAAGGAGGAAAATATGCTTTTCCTCCAAATCATGATCCAACACATCAATACTGGAATCCTTTCATTTGACAGTGAAGGGAAAATCGGCGTCATCAACGGGGCAGCCAAGCAGCTGTTGCAGATCCATCAATTCAAGGACATTGGGGATTTGGGGAAATTGTCTGTGGACTTGTTGAACAGTGTCTTGCAACTCAAGCCCGAGGGTTCATTTTCCATGAAAATCAATTCTGATCTCCATCTCAATGTCCAATCTGCAGCCTTCAAAAAAGAGGGTACAAGTTGGACGCTCCTCTCCTTTCAGAACATCAAATCTGAATTGCAGAAAAACGAATTGCAGGCCTGGCAAAACCTGACGAAGGTATTGCGTCACGAGATCATGAACTCCATGACCCCCATTGCCAGTCTGGCCAATTCTTTGGGAACCATATTGGAAGAAGATGTGGTCGAGGAAGAAGATGCTTTGAAACTGAACAAAGAGAGTTATTTAGACCTCAGTGAGGGTCTGGAAACCATTTCCAAAAGAAGTGCGGGACTCGTTGATTTTGTAAATGCTTACCGGGATTACACGAATATTCCAGTGCCTATCTTAGCGAAATTCCGGGCAAAGGCGCTCTTTGAAAAGCTTTATGTATTGCTGAAAGAAGATCTGGCAAATGCCAATATCAAATTAAGTTGTACGGTAAATCCCGCCGAATTGGAAATAATGGCAGATTGGGAACTTATACAGATGATCTTGATCAACCTCATCAAGAATGCCAAGGAAGCAATGGAGAAGGCCGAAAACAGAAATATCATGCTAATCGCTGGGATTGACAGCCATTCCAGTCCATATATCCAGGTCATCGACCATGGAGAAGGAATCGTACCTGAGGCTTTGGAAAGAATTTTTGTTCCATTTTACACCACCAAAAAATCCGGTAGCGGCATTGGACTTGCTATTTCCAGACAAATCATGAACCTGCACAAAGGAAACCTTGAAGTGGTTTCAGAGCCCAACGTAAAAACTGTTTTTATGCTGAAGTTTGGCTAGAATCGAACATTCAATTTATTTGCCTGAAACAGGACAATGGATGTCCGCTACTTTGCCAATGGACCTTTGAAAACTCAGAATCTTGGATTTCTTCAGCCTGCCGGCCCATTTCTTTGAAAAAAATATCACTTCCACAATTGGGCATAATTAAAAACAGGTTTTTTTTAAAGAACATTTATGTCCATCAATTCCAAACAGGTATTGCTATAGTACTCGTAATGAAAAGACCCTTAAACCCGTTTTATGCAAAATCAATTCTATTCCGGTCTGAAATTGCTTAATAATCAGTCGGTTGTTTTCTGTTTTCTACTTCACCATCTTGGATGATACTTACTACCCCATTAGTCTGATTTTCTAACAGTTACAACCCTAACAGGAAGTCTAATGCATGTTTCGGGTTAAACGGTCCTTACCTTTTGCCCAATACTTCGGAATTTGGTCTTTCAACCCAATTCTTACAAAATCAATACTGTTTGCAAAAAATCGGGAAATCATAATTCTAAAATTTCAACCCTGTGGTAAATCGGCTTTTTTAAAAAAAATAAAATTCAATTCCACCCCTCAAATGACAGAATAAAATTCCAAATTTATCTGCTAAATTGGACAGTAGAAACCTCATTGATCGATTACACTTTCATGGATCCCATCAACTTCAAAACCGCCCTGTCCGATTCAGATTTGTTGGGCATCCTGAAACTCCAGCAGGAAAACCATATCCACAGTCTAAATTCCCTGGATCAGGGATTCCTCTATGTCTTGCACAGTTTCGAAGACCTCAAGAAAATGAATGATTTTGCCCCGCATGTCATCGGTATGGGTGGTGATGCTGTGGCCGCATATGTGTTGGCGATGACCGTAGATTGTAAGGAAGATGTCCCAGTCCTTATCCCGATGTTTGATCTTTTTGAAAAAATTGATTTCAAAGGTAAAAAAATCTCCGAATACCAATATCTGGTTGTAGGACAAGTTTGTGTAGGCCAACACTACCGGGGCAATGGGATCTTTGACAAGGGTTACCAATACTATCGGGATACCTTCAAACAGGATTATGATTTTGCCATTACCGAAGTCAGTACCCGCAACCACCGTTCACTCAAAGCCCATCAGCGGGTAGGTTTCACTGAAATCCATCGCTACACCGATCCCCTGAGTGAAGAATGGAGCATTGTCCTTTGGGATTGGAAATGATTTGGTAAATTCTATCCAGCTAGCGGAAATCCAATCCCTGATTTCTATTTCTTTTTGTGCCGCTCAATCAATACTTCCATCACCTCATCCAGTTCAATATTCTTGGCTTCCAGCAGAATCAGGTAGTGAAACATCAAGTCTGCCGCTTCACCGAGAAACAAATCTTTGTTGTCGTCCTTGGCTTCAATTACTATTTCCACCGCTTCCTCCCCCACTTTCTGGGCGATTTTGTTGATGCCTTTGGCAAAAAGCGAAGCGGTATAGGATTTGTCTGTGGGATTGTTTTTCCTGTCCTTGATGATGGCTCTCAAATCATCGATGAAAAAGGTCTTGGAACGGTTGGTCTCCTCAAAACAGGTGTCGTCACCTTTGTGACAAACCGGTCCCAGTGGCTCCGCTTTGATCAAAAGAGTATCCTGATCACAGTCGATTTTGATGGATTTCACCATCAGGAAATTCCCGGAAGTCTCTCCCTTGGTCCAAATCCGCTGTTTGGTCCTGCTGAAAAAAGTCACTTTTCCGGTTTCTATCGTTTTGTCGATGGCTTCTTGGTTCATGTACCCAAGCATCAAGACCTTTTGGGAGGACTCATCTTGGATGATACAAGGCACGAGGCCGTCTACTTTTTTGAAATCTATCGTTAAATTATTCATTCGGATTGTAAGAAGAAATGCGTCTATTGATACTATTTGCTTTTGGCATGAATTATAGGAATCGTGCCTTCGGCAAATATTGAATTGTGGTTTTGCTCCGCAAGATAGAAATGAATCAGAATACGAAGGTCAATTCCGGTTGTTTTTCAGGGTATTTTTGCGATGACTATTTTCAATTTGTTGGTTTGGGTTAAGAAATCCAGAAATTAATTTCCATTTTCAAACCTTCACCAAAGTAAAAAGCCATCCCGAAAACCGGGGAAAGCGCCAACCTATTGGCTTCTGATGGGAAGACCTTCTTTGTCGAGGTATTTTTTCAACTCCGGTATCGGGATTTCCTTGAAATGGAAAATACTGGCAGCCAAGGCGGCATCTGCTTTTCCAAAGGTAAATACATCCTTGAAGTGGGCCATATTGCCCGCACCTCCGGAAGCGATGACGGGAATGGACAGCATCGCCGAAATCTCGGCAGTGATTTCATTGGCAAAACCTGACTTGGTTCCGTCATGATCCATGGATGTCAAAAGGATCTCTCCTGCTCCCCGATCACAAACTTCCTGCGCCCATTTCTGGGTGACCAGAAGGGTTGGCGTTCTTCCTCCATGGGTATGGACAAAGTCGATCCCATCTACATTTCGAGTATCGATGGCAACCACAATACACTGACTGCCGAACTCCCGCGCCATTTCATTGATGATTCCCGGGTTTTTGACAGCGGCTGAGTTGATCGATATTTTGTCCGCGCCGGCATTGAGCAAAACCTTGACATCCTCCACGGTGGAAATTCCTCCGCCAACTGTAAACGGAATATTGATGGCCTTGGCCACTTTCGTCACCAGCTCCACCAATGTTTTCCGCTTGTCCACTGTAGCGGTGATGTCCAGGAAAACCAACTCATCTGCTCCTTCGTCGGAGTAGATTTTGGCCAACTCGACCGGGTCCCCCGCATCCCTCAATTGGATGAAATTGACTCCTTTTACGGTTCTGCCTTCCTTGATGTCCAAGCAGGGGATGATTCTTTTTGTCAACATATTTTTGTAAATGCAAAATCTGAACAAAGGGCACAAAGTCTTAAGTACAAGGCCCTAATAGGGAACTGGACTTATTCTGTGCTTTTTAATTGTTTTTCTGAAAGGATGCCAATTCTTCCAAACTTATGCGGCCTTCATAGTAGGCTTTTCCCACAATGGTTCCGAAAACGCCCATTTTTTCCAATTCCTCCAAATCCGAAACACTGGCAACTCCTCCACTGGCGATGAGTTTGATCCCGGGAATTTCCTGAAGAATGTCTCTGTAGAGTTCCATAGAGGGCCCTTGAAGCAAGCCATCCTTGGCAACATCTGTGCAGATCACATATTGAATCCCCTTGGCATGGTAGGCTTTGATGAAATCGATCAGATCCTCCTGTGTCGTCTCTTCCCAACCGGAAATGGCTATTTTTCGGTCCTTGGCATCTGCCCCGAGAATGATTTTATCGCCGCCATGAACGCTGATCCATGAATTGAACAATTCGGGATTCTTCACCGCGACACTTCCACCCGTGACTTGTTTGGCACCAAGCTGAAAAGCCAATGCGATATCCACATCGGACTGCACGCCACCGCCAAAATCAATCTGAAGGCTGGTATTCTCCGCAATTGTTTTGAGAACTTCCCGGTTGATGATTTTTTTGGCTTTGGCCCCATCGAGGTCCACGAGGTGTAGTCTTTTGATCCCGACATCCTCAAACCTTCTGGCCATAAGCAGAGGACTATCCGAATATTCCTTTTTCTGTAAATAATCTCCTTGCGTAAGGCGGACACATTTGCCGTCGATGATGTCTATTGCGGGTATGATTTCCATTGAGTAGAAAGTATGTTATTTCGAAAGACAGACAAGTCAAAACGCCGAGGATTCCCCTAGCCTTTAATTGGGTCCTACTGATTTTCGAATGCTCTGTTATAGTTTTAGAAAGTTGCTCAGAATCTTTTCTCCCACCAAGCCACTTTTCTCGGGGTGTGCCTGCATGGCATAGAAATTATCCCGATGAAGCAATGCCGAGAAATCTTTGATATAGTGGGTTTGGGCAATGGTAAATTCGCTCAGTTCTGCATAAAAACTATGGACATAATACACAAAGGATTCGTCATCCAAGCCCTTCAATAAGGGTGACTTCAAGTCAAAAAGATTGTTCCAGCCGACGTGAGGCACTTTGGATTCTGCATAGCTTTCGGGAAGGAATTTTTTGACCTTCACCGGAAATACTCCCAGACATGGGGTTTTGTTTTCCTCCGAATGCGAACATAGCAATTGAAGTCCCAGACAAACCCCGAAAAAAGGTTGTTTCAAATTAGGGATAAGTTTGTCAAGGTTCCTTTCCTTGAGATAATTCATCGCGGTGCTGGCTTCTCCCTGACCGGGGAAAATGACCTTGTCTGCCTTGGTGATCTCATCCACCTCATCGGTAAGTACAGCTTCTGCCCCCAAACGTTCCAAAGCATATAGGACGGATTGCACATTCCCTGAATTGTATTTTATGACTGCTACTTTCATTTAATCGGGCAAGTATTGATAAATATCAAAGGAGAAAATCTCCTGTCTGTTAAAGTTTAAGTTGTATTGGTAAAATAAATAGTTTGGAATTTTCAATCCAAACGATTTATTTTTGAAAAACCCATAGGTTGCTTGACTCAATTGATTTTCTGTTCCTTGTTTGTCAACTCTTCCAGCATTTCCTCCAACACGGATTCTATTTCGGGCAATGAGGCAAACAATTGCTCATAGCTTTCTATGATGAAATATTTGTCTTGGAATTTATTTTTCCAATAAGGTGTGTTCAATATTTTTCGGACATCGTACTGATAATGGGCGGGCTCCTCCGAAAGACTGAATTTGGTTTCTCCAGCGGAACTCAAAATTCCGGCACCGTAGATTTTCAATTCCCCCTCTTCTCTGATCAAGCCAAACTCAATGGTAAACCAGTAAATCCTGGAGATCAATTCGATTGCCATTTTATTGTCAATGTGCTTCAATGCTATTCCACTCAATTGCTGGAGAAAATCAACATAATGCTGATTGGTAAGCATGGGCATGTGGGCAAAAGCATCATGAAACATGTCCGGCTCTTCCAGATAATCCAACTGTTCCATTTTCCTCAACCAAGTGGAAGAAGGGAAACGCTTGTTGAACATCAAGCCAAAAAACAGGTCATCATCGATCAATCCAGGAACAACCTGTATGGCCCAACCCGTAGTATTGGCCAATTTTTGGTTCACCTCCTCAAAATCAGCGATACGATCCGAAGAAAAATTGATTTCCTTGATTCCTTCCAAATAGGCTTTTGTTGCTGCGTCGGGAAGATTGACAATCTGTCTTTCAAACAAAATTTTCCAGACTTTAAAATCCTCTTCCGTGTAGGCCTCGTATTCCTGTTTCATTTCTTTTAGTCTTGGGTCACTGAAGACCCAGTCATTTGGTTTTGCTATCATTACTATTTGGGTTTAATTCTTTCAATAGTCAAACGAGGTGAAGGAGGTCGGGTTCGTCATTCCCCAGAATCCATCGGAACACCCAAGCAAATCTCAGGAATTCATTTTCACACTCTAAAACAAAAAAGCCTAATCCAAAAATGGGTTAGGCTTTTTTGTAAGCATATACATACAACAGCGACCTATCCCTTAGGAAATTAAATGATAATGGAAATAGGAAATGCTGCTTTTGCTTTGATTCATGTTGCTAAGATACTATTTACTTGGCGACTTGCCAATTTATTTTTCTTGCGGAAATCCAGTGTTTCACATTGGAATTGGATATGAATTGCTAGAAAATCATCCAGCAGGTCAATTCGGTTTTTACAACAGGGAAAATGTTTTCCTTAAGGCAAAAGTTTTGCGGATCTGATCTGCCAATAGTGCACTTTGAGCAAAATCCAAGGTTTGTTGACCGTCAGAATATGCCAATTCAGGTACTTGGTGCGTTTCATAAATGATGCCGTCAGCACCGGCCATCACCCCAGCAAGTGCCATTTGAGGGACATAAGCCCGTATGCCCATCCCATGTGAAGGATCCACAATCACTGGCAAATGTGATTTGGCTTTCAATATTGGTACTGCATTCAAATCCAAGGTATTCCTGCTGGCCCTTTCATACGTTCTGATTCCTCGTTCGCAAAGGATCAGTTTTTCATTGCCCCCTGAAAACACATATTCGGCAGATTGCAGCAATTCCTCTATGGTGCCAGAAATCCCTCTTTTGATCATAACGGCTTTGTCCACTTTACCCAATTCATCCAATAGATTGAAGTTTTGGGTGTTTCGCGCACCTACTTGGTAGATGTCTACATAAGGGTACATTTCCTCGATCTGGGAAACCTGCATCACTTCGGTTACGATTTTGATACCCGCTTCTCTTGCGAGGTTGTACCACAATATCAAGCCTTCCAAACCAAGTCCCCTAAAGGCGTAAGGACTGCTTCTGGGTTTGAAAACCCCTCCACGCATCATGGTAATCCCATTGTCCTTCAAGTGTTGGATCACGCTTTTGATCTGTTCTTCTGATTCAATCGAGCAGGGCCCTGCAATAATGGCCATGTCTCCATCTTTGATCAAAATCCCATCTCCCAAATCAATGGAAGTAGGCTTTGCTTTCCATTTTTTGGAAACCATTTTGTACTCGTCGGAAACAATATGGATATCCTGAATCCCTTCCTTGTGACCAATGCGCCTGATGTCAATTTCCTTGGATCCGATGCCTACCAAATATTCACCCAATTGGGTTTTAACTTCGGTAATTTTATAACCCATCTGATTGATTTCCAATATGATGGATTCTTTTTGTGGCTCGGTAATGTCTAACTTAAGTTGAATGATCATGTCCTTATCGAATTACTTCCTGAATGTAGGTCTTGATGTCCTCCTTCAGATTTTTACTGTCCTTGATTTTTTTGATGAATGAACTGCCAATGATGGCTCCATTGCTGTATTGGGAAACTTTGGAGAAAGACTCGGCATCCGAGATGCCAAAACCGATCAATCTGGGATTTTTCAAATCCATGGCAGCCACCCTTTCAAAGTACGTTACCTGCTCATCCGAAATCCCTGTTTTGGCGCCTGTGATGCTGTGGGAGGAAACCATGTAGATAAAGCCATTGGAATGTTGATCGATTTCCCGGATTCTTTTTTCGCTGGTCTGAGGAGAAATCAAAAACGTATTTCTCAACTCATATTTGTCGAAAAGACCCTTGAACTCATCCAGGAATTGCTGCATCGGAAGGTCGGGTAAAATCAGTCCATCGACACCAACTTCCTTGCACTTCGCACAAAAATTCTCCATTCCATATTGAATGATAGGGTTCAAATACCCCATAAAAACGACAGGTATGGAAACCGTCTTTCGCATTTCTTTGAGTTGCTCAAAAAGAACCTTTAGACTCATGCCATTCTCCAGAGCGATCATATTGCTGTCCTGAATCGTGGGACCATCAGCAATCGGATCTGAATAAGGAATCCCAATCTCAATGATATCCGCTCCCGCTGCTTCGATTGCTTCCATGATAGGCAAGGTGTCCTCTAGCTTGGGAAAGCCCGCCGTAAAATAAATGGACAGTACCCGTTCTTTTTTTTGTTGAAATAATTGATCTATTCGGTTCATGAATGCTGGTTGGTTTTTGGTTTGATTGGAATTTTACTGAACAAACAAGAAATATTGTGATCAATATCCTCCCCACTTGATGTAGGTGTCCAGATCCTTGTCCCCTCTACCGGATAGATTGATCACGATCACATCGTCTTTTTTGAATTCAATCATACTCAGCGCGTGCAAGGCGTGGGCCGTCTCTATGGCTGGAATAATCCCTTCCGTTCGACTCAAGGCTATTCCTGCATTCATGGCATCTTCATCTTCCACGGCCACGAATTCGGCCCTTCCGATGTCGAACAAATGTGCATGCACGGGACCGATGCCCGGATAATCCAGTCCCGCAGAAATGGAGTGCGGTTCGATTACCTGACCATCCGCAGTCTGCATCAGCAAGGTTTTGCTGCCGTGCAAAATCCCTGAAGTGCCCAAAACAGTTGTTGCTGCTGATTTTCCGGAACTGATGCCCAATCCTGCTGCTTCTACCGCCACCAATCTCACTTGGGGAACATTGTAATAATGGTAAAATGCCCCAGCCGCATTGCTACCGCCACCGACACAAGCCACGACGATATCAGGATTTTCATTGCCTTCTTTTTCCAGCAACTGCCATTTCATTTCTTCACTGATCACGGATTGGAACCTTGCCACCATTTCCGGATAAGGATGCGGTCCTACGACCGATCCTATGATATAATGCGTGTCAACAGGATTGTTGATCCACTGCCGCATGGCTTCGTTGGTTGCATCTTTGAGCGTTTGGCTTCCTGAAGTAGCAGGAACCACTTTTGCTCCGAGAATCCTCATTCTTTCTACATTGGGGCGCTGACGCTGAATGTCGATGGATCCCATGTAAATGGTACAATCCATTCCCATCAACGCACAGACCGTGGCTGTGGCGACACCATGTTGGCCTGCTCCGGTTTCGGCAATGATCCGCTTTTTGCCCAGTTTCTTGGCCAAAATGATCTGACCGATCGTGTTGTTGATCTTATGGGCTCCCGTGTGGCAAAGGTCTTCCCTTTTCAGGTAAATTTTGGCGCCGAATTTTTCCGAAAGCCTTGTTGCAAAATAGAGCGGGGTTGGCCTTCCGACATAATCTTTTAGCAACAACTTGAATTCCTTTTGAAATTCTTCCGTTGCCACTATGCTTTCGTAATTTTCCCTCAATTCTTCAATATTGGGATGAAGCATCTCGGGGATATAAGCTCCTCCAAATTTTCCGTAAAATCCTTTTTCGTCAACTCTTATCATCATTTTATGAGACATGAAACCCATCACTCCTGTCATTTCCAAAAGGAAAGGGTCTCGGCTATTGTTCTTGTTTTTGAGGGATAAAATTGAATTGCCTAAAATTTTATCCTGCCAATCTTTTTTTTGTATTCCTAAGAAGGAATCTTTCTTTTAAATATCCCTTCTGAACCTACTGATCAAATCCAAATTTTTCATTCCGGGTTCCATTTCAAACTTAGAATTGATATCCACACCTGCCATTTGGGGAATTTTCGAATCCAATGCCTTGATGGCAGCGATGTTTTCCAAACCGAGGCCCCCACTCAGAAGAAATGGTTTTTCAAAAGGGTAATCCAATAAGATTTCCCAGTTGAACGTCTTCCCAGATCCTCCATAGGCTTCGGTAAAGGTGTCAAAGAGGAAATAATCAATGTTTTCCAAATAGGGCTCCATGGATTTCCAGTCGATTTCTTCATTGACCGAAAAGACTTTGAAGATGAGAACATTGGTTTTCTGCCTCAATTCCTCAACAAATGCTACACTTTCCCCACTATGAAGCTGGACGGCTTTCAAACCGAAAAGCACAATTTTATGCAAGATTTCAGTCAAAGAGGCATTTACAAAAACACCCACTTTATCCACTGGTAGGGCTTTGATGGCAGCAGCAGAATGGTCATCCACAAACCTTGGTGACTTTGGGTAGAAGATCAAACCCATCCAATCGGGATGGATTCCCTCGACCATTTCCCTTGCGTTGTCCGGGTCACGCATCCCACAGACTTTCAGTTTCATTTTTCCAGCACCAAGCCTTTGGACTCCCTCAAGAGTTTTCTGTATTCATTCATGAAATTATAGGCTGCCTGATGGGGACGACTGGATTTCATGAAGGTTTCCCCGATCAGAAAACCGTCAAATCCTGCGTTTTTCAATTCCACCAAAGTCTCCGGTTTGGAAATGCCGCTTTCTGATATTTTCACAAATTCATTGGGGATGCTATTGACCAAGTCAAAAGAAGTTTTCAAGTCAACCTCAAAAGTCTTCAAACTTCTGTTGTTGATCCCGACCAGATCCAAGTGTTCATTCAGCGATTCATCCAACTCTTGGGCATCATGGACTTCCATCAAAACCTCCATCCCAAGAGATTTGGCAAATGCCGCCAATTCCTTCAAACGTTTGGGATCCAAAGCTGCCGCTATCAGAAGGATACAATCCGCTCCGATGGATTTTGACTCCAATATTTGGTATTCGTCCACGATAAAATCTTTCCTTAGGATAGGACAGAAATTGAACTTTCTGGCCATTTTAAGGTCTTCGATACTTCCTCCAAAAAACTCTTTATCTGTCAAAATAGAAAGTGCTGACGCACCCGCTTGCATGTAACCAATACTTGTTTTTTCAATGGAAGCGGTCACATTGATGGCGCCTTTGGAAGGTGATTTCCGTTTGAATTCGGCAATGATGCCAGTTTTCTCAGGATCGGCCACGTACTTTTTCATCGAGACCACTTTGCTTTGAAAATAAATGCTTTGCTCCAATAATTTTACCGGAACCAAGCTACTTTTCTCTGCAACCTCAATATGTTTGAATGCAATTATTTTTTCTAGAATATTCATATCAATCTACACTTTAAGCGAATGAAACTGTTGTTTTGGGTTTTACCAAGGCATCAAAGACCTGAAGGGCCTTACCACTCATCAAGGCTTCCTCTGCCTCAGCGATAGCTTCCACAAAGGTCAATGAAGATTTGGCTGTTTGTAAGGCAGCTGCAGCATTTGCGATCACCACTGAGTTTTGGGCAAAAGTCCCTTTTCCCCTCAAAATATTCTCAAATATCGCTGCAGATTCTTTCACAGTTTCTCCACCC
Organism: Rhodonellum psychrophilum GCM71 = DSM 17998; assembly: GCF_000381545.1. Lineage (GTDB taxonomy): Bacteria > Bacteroidota > Bacteroidia > Cytophagales > Cyclobacteriaceae > Rhodonellum > Rhodonellum psychrophilum. The sequence goes on from NZ_KB906677.1 coordinate 148,287, forward strand.
GTAATTTCGGAAGCATTGATCTTCGGCAATCCAAGATCCCCGGGACTGACCAACTTTTCTCCCTGATTGGAGATCATTTTGAAATCCCCGGTGAGGGAGATCTCATCATAGCCCCCGAGGGAATGGAGAATGGTAAAGTCTATTTTTTGCTCTTGGTAAAGGTACGCGTATAGCCTTGCCAACTCAAGACTAAAAACACCCACCAATTGTTTCTTTGGAAAGCTGGGATTTACCATGGGACCGAGCATGTTGAAGAAGGTTTTTACGCCCAAATCCTTTCTGATGGGACCCACATTTTTCATGGCTGGATGAAACAAGGGCGCATGGAGAAAAGAAATACCCGCTTCGTCCATACTCCTTCTGATTTTGTCGATGTCATTCGTGAATTCATAACCAAAATACGCCAATAGATTTGAAGAGCCACAAATCGAAGAAACTCCTGTATTGCCATGCTTGGCAACTGGCTGGCCTGCCGCGGCCACGATAAAAGAGGCTAGCGTGGAAATATTGAAAGTATCCTTACCGTCTCCACCTGTACCGCAAAGGTCAATGGCATCGTATTCAGATATTTCCACGGGGATACAAAGTTCAAGCATGGCCTCCCTAAATCCGCTCAACTCCTCCACCGTAATGCTCCGCATCAGATAGACAGTAAGAAAGGCAGCGATCTGGCTTTGGTTATATTGACCTGTGGTTATTTTTTTAAGCACTTCCTTTGCCTGATCCTTGTTCAGGGTCCGGTGTTCAAAAAGTTGATTGAGAATATCTTTCATGGTTGGATGAATAGTTGGTGTGTAAATGGTCTATCAGTGGGGGTTGTGGTTCGATAGTCTAAGATTTTTTTAATGTTAAGCTTTGGCTTGAAACATTGGTATTAGCTTTCAAGCCAGTTTTTCATCATCTGCTCTCCATGTTCGGTGAGCACACTTTCAGGATGAAATTGTAATCCACGGACCTTTTGGTCCTTGTGCCTGACACCCATGATCTGTCCATCCGGCGTCCTTGCAATGACTTCAAGATTAGGAGACAAGGTCTGCTCGTTGATCACCCAAGAATGATATCGGCCGATTTTAAATTTATCGGGAAGGCCTTGAAAAAGCAAGTCTTCCTCCACTTTCACTTCTGAGGCCAGGCCATGGACCACTTCTTTTAAGTTGATCAAATCTCCTCCAAAAGCCTCTCCTATGGCTTGGTGTCCCAGGCATATTCCCAAAATATCCTTTGTTTCAGAATATGTTTTCAGCAAATCGGGCATCACGCCTGCCTCTGCCGGCAAACCAGGCCCTGGGGACAGCAGGATTTTATCATACTCCTTTATTTTTTCCAGGGAGATCATGTCATTCCTGAAAATATCCATTTGTGGACCATAGCCAAGTTTTCGAATGATGTAAACAAGATTATAGGTAAAGGAATCGTAATTGTCGAGTACCAGTATTTTCATTTTTTTGAAAGATTCGTGTTTTTGATAGCAAAGGATTCAAGATTCCGTGTCTTGCTTAAATATTTTCTGCCGTCTTGAGTGCCACCCGTAGGGCTTCAAGTTTGTTGGTGACTTCTTGGAGCTCAGAGGCAATCGAAGATTTGGCAACAACGCCAGCACCAGCTTGAAAACGAAGTTGGTTTCCTTCCGAAACAAAGGATCGGATCAAGATGGCATGGTTGAAATCCCCATTGAAACCCAAGTACCCGATTGCTCCTCCGTAGAATCCCCTTGAAGTATTTTCAAGTCCATCGATCAATTCCATTGCCCTGTATTTGGGCGCTCCAGAAAGCGTCCCTGCTGGAAACGTATCCGCCACCAATTGGAGCGGATTGGTATTTTCCGGCAAGATTCCCGTCACTTTGGATACCAAATGGATGACGTGGGAATAGTATTGGATTTCTTTGAATACCTCCACCTCCACTTTTTCTGAGGAGCGGCTCAAATCGTTTCGGGCCAAATCCACGAGCATTACATGTTCTGAATTTTCTTTGGGATCATCATACAATGCCGTGGCCAGTTTGGCATCTGCCAAATCGTTACCCGTTCTTTTGAAAGTCCCTGCAATCGGGAAAATTGTCGCTTTTTGGTCCTTGATGACAATTTGGGCTTCGGGTGAACTCCCAAAAACCTTGAAAGAGCCATAATCGAAATAGAACAAATAAGGCGATGGGTTCACCGATCTCAGCGCCCTGTACACATTGAATTCATCCCCCTTAAAACGCGTGGTATAATTTCTGGAAAGCACAATTTGGAATACATCTCCCCTAAAGCAATGTTCCTGGCCCTTTTTCAGGATTTCCAAAAACTCCTCATCACTATAATTGGAAGATTCGTTTCCTTCCTGCCTGAAGGAATAGGCAGGGATATTTTTATTGTTCAGCAAGGTTTCAAGCTGGGACAATGTTTCCTCTGAATTATCACCTTCCAAAAAGTGCTCGAAAAGGTACATTTCATTCTTGAAATGATCCACCACGATCACGTTCTTATAAACGGAATATTGCATGATGGGAACTGCAGACGATTTGGTTTTAGACAAGTGAATATCCTCAAAATACGCCAAGGTATCATATTGCATGTACCCAAAAAGGCCATTGCTGATGAATTTGAATTTACTGTCCTCGTCTTTGAACCTTTTGGAAAAATCGCGAAGTGCATCTATCAGCTTTAGGTTGTCATCAACCGGGTAGGATTGGATTTCTCCAGATGGCAATTCTTCTTTCACCTCACCATTGTTAAAGGAAAAAGAGGCCAATGGATTAAAACAAATATAGGAGTAACTGTTTTCCTGACCATGGTAATCCGAGCTTTCCAACAGTATGGGATTGGCAAATCGATCCCTGATTTGTAAATAAATACTAACAGGAGTAATCGTATCGGCCAACAATTTTTTGTATCGGGTGATGATTTTAAATTTGTCTTTGGTGTTCATGGTTTGGATTAGATTTTTTATATAAAAAAAGGCCTACCAGGGAAAACCGGTAAGCCTTTATGTATACTTTACACAACCTATAAATTAGGCAACAGCAAACGGTCTTTTCCCGGAAAGAAAATGATTTTGCCACCACCAATATTGATTCTGTATTTTTTCCATATTTCTATTGGGACAAATATAAAGATGCATTCCTAGTAACAAAAAATTATTGTGAAAAAATTCCATTAATTTTGTGACCTAAACATTGACAAATATGAAATCAGCATTGCCACAATATTTCAAGAAGATTTTTGATGATTATAAAGTCTTGGTAAAAGTAGATCCTACAGATTATACAGGAATTGAATTGATCATCCATCCGAATGGAAAGGTCGAGAAAACGGAAATTGTATTTGATGAGGAAATTTTTGAAGACCTTGAAGAAGATGCATTCGAAAACTGCAGCCCTTTGGAATTCAACCTGCATCTCAATGGAATTGGGTAGGCCATTGCTTTAGGTTTTCAAGTCTTCGTTCAATTCCGGAAAAACCAAAGCTGGCTGCTTCACAGTAGGCAAAAAAAATCTTGGCACTTTTAGGTGCCAAGAAGTCAAACTTTTTTATTCAACAACCCGAATTATTTATCTAATGGGCTATTGTTGTTGTTGTTGTTGTTTTGAATTGGCATCTGAGGCTGGTTAGGCATCCAGGCAGGAGCCAATTCTCTTTCCTCCAATTTCACCAAAACTCCTTTCTCGAAAGTAGCCAAAACATAAAATTTATTGTCCCTTACCACTCTATAGGTTACGATCCCTCCATCGAGACCACTCAGGACAGCTTCTTTATTTTGTCTTAAAAACTTCTTCTCTGTCATTCCTTGTGAATATTCTGGGTTTGGACCAAACAAAGTGCAAGAGCCAAGCAATAAAAGGGTGAATAAAACAATCGAAGATTTTTTCATAATAATATTTTTATTTGTGCTTGAAAGTTATGCAAAAATTTTGCCAAAAAATATGCCTCTGATCAACAGGGACTTAAAAAAACACCTTCGAAAAAACATCGATTTTTTTGCAATGGATAGATTTTCCAGTACATTTGTGACCTAGCGGCACGACCAGCTCCTGCTTAATCCCCCAGGTCCGGAAGGAAGCAAGGGTAGGCAGTCGTAGCGGTGCGATGCCGCTTCTTTTTTTTTATTTTTGCTAGATTAATTTATCAAGGCCATATCAAGGCCTTTTTTTTGTTTTATCACCTATGTTCTTTTTACATTTCGTAATCTTTCGTTTTTTAAAACTTCCAATTTCTGATTAATCGTTTAACTTTGTCCAATCTTTAAACCATAAACCAACTTAGATGAAATTCTTTATTGACACTGCAAATCTTGACGAAATCAGGGAAGCGTATGACCTGGGCATATTGGATGGTGTAACCACCAATCCTTCATTGATGGCCAAAGAAGGCATCACCGGAGAAGAAAATGTAAGGGCCCATTACAAAACAATCTGTGATATTGTAGATGACAAAGTGAGTGCGGAAGTCATTTCCACTGACTACGAAGGCATGATCAGAGAAGGAAAAGAACTTGCGAAGATCGATGATAAAATCGTCGTTAAAATACCGATGACAAAAGATGGTATCAAAGCCATCAAGTATTTTAGCAATGCCGGAATCAGAACGAACTGCACCTTGGTGTTTTCCGCGGGACAAGCAATTTTAGCGGCAAAAGCCGGAGCAACCTACCTCTCTCCCTTTGTTGGAAGATTGGATGACATTTCCTTCGACGGCTTGCAATTGATTGAGCAAATTGTACATATCTATCGCACATATGAATTTGAGACACAAGTGCTGGCCGCTTCGGTGAGACATTCCATGCACCTGATCAAATGTGCCGAAATCGGTGCGGATGTGGTGACCTGTCCACTAAAAGTCATCACGGGTTTATTGAATCACCCCTTGACCGATTCGGGATTGGCTCAGTTTCTTGCCGACCATGCCAAAGCTGCAGGCAAATAAACATTCATGCAACTTTGATCATTTTGGGAAATCCTTTGGGGTTTCCCAAATTTGTGAGATCAAAAATACTTCTCTGACTTTCCTTGCGTTCATCTCTAAACACCTTTCCAATGTACATCATCAAAGTAAAGGGCAAAGCTAAAATACCAAACTACATCCAGATCAGGGACGAAAACTTTGTATTGGTTGCTTATTTCCGAGCGGATAGGCCGATGAAAAACATGGAGAAATTTGGTCTGGAAGGAAAAGAAGAGGCTTTGGAAGCATTGATACTTGGCCTTCCATTTGGTAAACTTCAAAAACTAGAACTTTAAAATGGATTTTTCCAGCGAACCCGTAATCCGTGTTAAAGATGCCTGCATCTTTCAGGGATTCAACGCCATACTTCAAAACGTTAATTTCTCCATAGCCAAAGATGAGTTTGTCTTCCTTATCGGAAGAACCGGAAGCGGAAAAAGCTCCTTGCTCAAAACCTTGTATGCAGACCTTGACCTTAAAATGGGCGAGGCAGAAATCGTAGGCTTCAACCTACAGAAAATCAAAAAAAACGAAGTCCCCTACCTGAGGAGAAAACTAGGCATCGTTTTTCAGGACTTTCAACTCTTTCCGGATCGATCCATCGCCGAAAATATCTTCTTTGTCATGAAAGCTACTGGCTGGAAAGACAAAATGAAAATGAAAAGCCGAATGGCAGAAGTCCTGATGCAAGTCAATCTAGGCGACTCTGCCACCAAAATGCCACACCAGCTTTCGGGCGGTGAACAACAAAGGGTTGTGATCGCACGGGCTTTGATCAACCAACCTTCAATTCTGCTGGCCGATGAGCCTACGGGAAATCTGGATCCGGAGGTAGCAGATGGGGTTTTCAAGCTTTTTCAGGAAATCAACAGTCAAGGTACTGCGATCCTCATGGCCACACACAACCATGACCTATTGCGGAAGTACCCTTACCGGGTATTGAAATGCGAAAAAGGGCAACTTCTTGACAGCAAGACATCAGATATCACCATCAACACCTCTTTTTGAGGTGTTTTTTTTACGGTTCTACCCATTCCCTTTTTTTAACCCGAATTCTAAGACAGCGGAAAAGTAACGTAAAGCATCTAACTTGATTGAGTTAGATGGAATATACAGTTGATTTCCCAATAGGATTGAAACTTTAAGAAAATCAGGTTGCTTGGAAAATAAGCCATTCTACCTATTCGGTGATGTCAAAACCAATCTTCAAATGACTGATTATTATTCATTTATATCCTGAAATTGAATTGATATTGCACAATACGGGTTTGATCTAATTGTGAGGTTTCACCAAATATCCATAAACCTAAAATATGCATCCCGTTTCCCAAGAGGATCGAAACTTCAGGAAAATCAGACTATTTGAAGGATTTGGCATGGTACCGATATGAAGAAATCAAAAATAGGGCACACCAGATTGATGATTAGGCAATAATTAAGTGGGAATGGAATTGGTTGCGCATAAAACGGGATAAAGATTTAATTAATAAAAATTCATTTATTTTTTTGTAAGATTTCGTTAATATTAAACCCTGGTTATGAAAAATTGGTTGAATAGAAAAATGGAATAAGAATATGAAAGTTTACTTTAGAAATTCCCTAAAAGCGCTGGTTTTGCTCAGCATTATTTTCAGCTTAAATTCCTGTAAGGACAAGGAAGAAGTGGAGCCGCCGATCGTTGCAGAAGATTCCCCGAATGTGGCCGTCAATAAATGGATAAAAGATGTAATGGACGAAGTCTATTTCTGGTTGGACGATATGAAAACCCCAATTGCATCGAGCTCCGATCCAGAAGATTATTACGAATCCCTACTCTTTAGACCCACGGATAGGTTTTCGGCAATCTACCCTGATTATCAGGAGTTGATCAATAGCCTACAAGGAATCAACAAGGAGGCTGGGTATGAGTTTTCCTTGGTAAGGGAAAGCAATGAAAATGAAAATGTTTTGGCTTTTGTCACCTACATCAAAAAAGGCAGTCCGGCTGCTTCAAAAGATATCAGACGCGGTGATGTGATCAACCAGATCAATGGCCAATCCATGAACCTCAACAATTACCGAACGCTACTTGGACAGATTGGAGATTCCCACAGCATCACTTTCCTGAGATACAACGCCGTTACCGGACAGTATTCAGCCCAGGCTCCGGTTTCTTTAGAGACGGTTTCTCTTGCTGAAAACCCTAATTTTCTGGATACGGTTTATACCATCAACAATCAAAAAATAGGCTATGCGGTGTACCATTTCTTTGCACCAGGCATCGATGGACAACCCACTCGATATGATGACCAGGCCGACGAAATTTTCGCGAAATTCAAAGCAGAAGGAATCAACCATTTAATCTTGGATTTCAGATACAACGGAGGTGGATTTGTATCCAGCGCTGTGAACTTGGCAAGTCTTATTGCGCCAAATGTGAAATCAACAGATGTTTTTTCCAAGACGAAATACAACAGCTTTCTGATGAGCTTTTCCCAATTTCAAAACAACAACACTCCTTTCAAAAACAAATCCCAAAATTTGGGGCCAATTTTATCCGGAAACAAAATTTACATCATCACCTCAAGCCGAACTGCTTCAGCCAGTGAATTGATCATCAATGGATTGAAACCTTACATGGATGTGGTTGTGATCGGTGGAAGGACTGTTGGGAAAAACGTAGGATCAATAGCGCTGGAGGATGAGGAAAACCCAAAAAACAACTACGGGATCTTACCGATTGTCACCAGAAGTTTCAACAGCCTTGACCAATCTGATTATGGAAACGGATTTCCTGCCGATGTAGAAGGAAACGAATTGAGCCAGCCTGTACTCCTACCTCTTGGCGACACCAATGAATACTTATTGAAGTTGGCCATTGGAAAAATCACCGCGCAACCTAGTGGCAGGATGAATTTGGTGGACAGACTGGATATCGGAAGTTCTATGGAATCAAAAGTGAGGTTTGGAAGGATGATCGAAGAGAACATCGAGCTTTTCGACAAATAATCAGAAGCAAGTTATTATTTTTCTCCCGTCGTAAAGAAATTTATGGCGGGAGTTTTTTTATTGTCACTTCAAACCATTTTTATACAATACCAATTTAATTCCAGCCTTAAACCAGAAATATGCATTGGCCTTTTTTAGGATATTGAAACCGAAAGAAAATTAGACAATTGGGAGACTAATTCCTGACACCGATATGGTGAAGCCTATAAAAGCCGACAACTAACTAATCAACAGATAAATACAGTATTGAATGGCATTCGTAATGCATAAAACGGGTTTTAGCACGTAATAATCAGTCTTTGTTTGCTACTTTTAACTTTGCCATATCAGCCCTCTACCCTATTATCCAAATAGTCTTATTTTCTTGCCGTTTCATTTTCATTGGAAAATCTGATGCAGATTTCGGGTTTTAATCCTCCAATATCATTTCCTTTTCATTAATTTTCGACGATAATTCTACGTCTTTGACTCAACTTGATTGCGTGTCTGATTGTAATAAAAATTTTACCTCCGTTTATGAAATTTCACTTTGCTGCATTCCTCATTTTTTTGTTTGGCATTGGGTTTTCTTCCGCGGCTCAAAATCATGGCGGCATCAGTGGTTCCATAAAAGACAAAAATGGGGACAGTGTTGCTGGAGCAACAATAGCAATTGCCCAATCTAAGAAAGGAACCATCAGCGATGCCAAAGGACATTTTTCAATCCAAAACATTGCGCCAGGTTCCCACGAAATCTCCATTAGGTATATTGGGTTCCAAACTCAAGCCATCTCATTTACAGCCGTTCCAGGGAGATCAATCACTATTGAAGTGATTTTGGAAGAATCCATTTACTCTTTGGAGGGAACGACTGTCACAGCCCAACGAAGAGAACAATCCATCTTAAATGTCCCTATTGCTGTTTCATCCACTGAGGGTAAATTTTTTGATGATTTAAACATTAGAGACCTTGATGCCTTTGCTGAATTTGTCCCCGGGCTTCAAGTCCAAGTACAAAGTCCAAACAATCCCGGTTTTGTCATCCGGGGAATCACTTCGGATAATGGGGATTCAAGAGTCGAGCCGAGGGTCTCCGTTTTTCAGGATGGGGTTTCCATTTCCAAATCCCGAGGATCGGTTGTCGAATTATTTGACATGGAAAGAGTCGAGGTCCTCAAAGGTCCACAGGGAACCCTCTTTGGGCGAGGGGCACAGATTGGGGCCGTCCATTTCATCCAAAACAAACCAACGAATGATTTTGGTGGTAAGATTACCGCCGGATATGGCAATTTCAATCAAAATCTGATTTCGGGATACCTCAATTTTCCTGTTTCCGAAAAGGCTTTTTTCCGAGCCTCCGGCCAATACAACAAAAGGGACGGCTATGTAGAAAATCTTGCCGGCGGAACACTCAACGGCAAAAATACCACCGCCTTGAGGGGAGCATTCCGGTATTTGCCCTCGGGTAAAACCACTATTGACATCATCACCAATTGGCAAAAGGATGATTATCCAGGAACTGGATTTGTGAGTGGTAGCTTGATTTCTCCAAACGAAAACATAAGCCCATTTGGTCCGGCCCATCTTGAAAAGGGAAGGGATCTTTTCTCCCTTCGGACAGTTTGGGGAAGCACGGTATTGATCGAGCATTCGCTTGGAAACGGCTGGTCTTTAAATAGCACAAGTGCATTTAGGGAGTTTTCTAACCAGGAAAGTCTTGATGCAGATGGGTCAGATATACCCGCTCTATCCTTTGGAGAAAATGCCTATGGCCGACAGTTCAGTCAGGAAATCCGATTCAGTACCGATGCTTCGCAAAAGCTTACTGGTTTTTTGGGCGGTAGTTTTTTCCATGAAAAAGGCAATCAGATGCTGAATTTTCAGACCAATGAAAATGCCATGATCGCCTTGCTGAGCCCTTTGGTCAGGGTCGCATCGGGAGGTCAATTTCCGACAATCCCTCTTTATGGACCAGATGGAAAGCCGTTTTTAGGCGCAAATGAAATGCTCTCCACCAATTTAGCCGCTCTCGGACTTCCTCCTTTCAAATCATTTCATGAGGAAAATTTTCAAAACTATGGACAAGTAAACGCCTTTGAAATCTTCGGTGATGGCACCTATCAAATCACCGATAAATTATCTCTGACAGCTGGTCTTCGGGGGACTTTTGAAAGCGTGAAAAATGGCTATGCGGGCAGGTATCTGGGAAGTCCTTCCACAGTAGGCTTACTCCTCGATGGGGCATTTGGTTCAGCGCCAAACCTGCTCATCGCCCCTACCGATGGAAGAATCGTCGGAGAGGGTGAATTTCTATCCTGGGTGGGAAGATTCATTGCTGGATACAAGATCAATGCATTCTCAAATGGCTACCTGTCGGTGTCCAGAGGGAGAAGACCCAATGTCATCCAGGTGACTGCAGAGGGCTCGGAAGAACTGGAGCAGGAAATTGTCGTTTCCTATGAAATGGGCTATAAATTGATGAGCGATAACCAAAGATTACAGTTTGATATCGCTGGTTTCCGGTATCACTATAGCAATTTCCAAACGCAGGTGATAGAAATCCAAGATGGAACGCTGCGTGCACTCGTCCGGGATGGGGGAAATGCCAGCGCGCTGGGACTTGAAACTTCCGTAAAATTCGCTTTAACAGAAAAAATTGGTCTTTTTTCCAATTATGGGTGGATCGATGCGGCTTTCGACGAAAAAGATTCAGAAGGAAGACCACAAATATTGGCTGGAAATAGGTTCAGATTGACACCCAAACACAGCTTTTCATTTGGGGGTGCCGTGGAAATCCCAATTTGGAAAAATCACCATTTCTTTTTTAGACCCTCCTATACTTACAAGTCTCAAGTGTTTTTTGAAGAGGAAAATCAACCCGGAATCGAGCAAAAAGCTTTTGGTTTATTGAATTGCCGGTTGGGGCTGAACTTGGAAAATGGGAAATATGAAATCGCCCTTTACGGCAACAATCTCTTGGGAGAACAATATCTGATTGATGCCGGAAACACCGGATTGGCTTTTGGTTTTCCGACATTTATTTCTGGTCCCCCTCGATTCCTTGGAGGACAGTTTACCGTTCGCTTTTGATTTTTTGACAAAGCATACACCCCTATTTAATTGTCCCGAAGTCAATATTTGACAAAAAAAAGGGCTCGATAGGGGTTAGTATTACCATTTCGTTAAGCCTTTATTATGAATCATTTATGCTTTTAATCTAACTTCCTATCTTGGACTATTTGTCATATTTTTGACTATCCCTACTTAATCCAATGAAATGGAATCTTTCTTCAGCCTTTTGTTTCTTATTGGCGCTTATTTCCTGACCTCTCTTGCTTTGGTTCAGGGATATATTCCATTTACAAATAGAATGGAACTGACAAGAGCCAAAAAAAGCTATCCCCTTTCATATCTAAGAAAAATCATGGGAATCAGCATATTGATTGCGTCATTCCTAGCTTTAATCATGTTTTATTTTTTCATTTATTCATCTGAAGCAATTTCTTAGAAGTTTTTCACCAACAATTTTTAGAGAAATCATTTTTTTTGGCCTAATTTCAGGCTGAAACAACTATTGACAAACCTCAAGCCGAAAACACTATGGATTATTTGATCAGACCTTGTGAAGAAAAAGACTTACCCGAATTGGTGCAACTTTGCGCAGCCCATGCGGCCCATGAAAAAGCCCAGTATTCTCCAGAAGGGAAATTGGAAGGACTGAGAAAAGCCATTTTTGGGGAAAATAAAAAATTGAATTGTTGGGTAGTGGACATCAAGGGAAAACTGGAAGGTTTCACCACCTATACCATTGATTTTTCCACTTGGGATGCCGCACCCTTTTTGTACATGGATTGTCTTTATCTCAATGAAAACTGCAGGGGAAAGGGAATTGGGCAAGAGATCATGAAGCGCATCCAAAAAGTCGCCAGAGAAGAAAAATGCGTGAATATCCAATGGCAGACCCCCGAATTCAATGTCCGAGCGATCAAATTCTATGTGGGTTTGGGAAGTACGGGTAAACAGAAGATGCGTTTTTTCCTAAAACCGTAAAACTCCTCCAATAAAAAAACAAATAGCATCTTCACTATCATGATGGGTAACCACTGAGTTCCCACTATCAAGTTCTATTTATTGACAAGTTGATTTTTAAATAGAACCCCCATTATTCAGATTTATTTTTCTATAAAAGGAAGAAAATAGAACCATCAAATGGGTAAAACATCTGGTCTACCCAAATGTTTTATCCATTTTTTCTGTTCAATTCTCCCCCTTGTGTCTGCCCTTTAAACCCATGTTATGTATTTCTAATTCTATTCCATCCTGGAATTAATTAATAATCAGTTTGTTATCTACAATTTTTATCTTCATAACATTATAAAATGCGTTATACTCCAAATAGTCTGGTTTTCTTAAAGTTGCAACACCTATTAAGAAACCTATTGCCTATTTCGGGTTAAATCCAAAACGGGCTGTTTTTATCTTACTCTTTCTTCCGTTTCCTTTTTGATACATCGATCCAAGAAGATCAGCGTAAGAGGAATACCAAAATGCGCTGCTCTGGACAACACTTCAGGATACATTCCCCAACCCAACTCTGTGATTCTTGAAGATGCTGTCACCAAACCCCAAAATGCCATCCAAAGCAAAAGCCATTTATTTCTGACAAAAAAAATGAACACTCCAAGTAAAATATCAAGCGATCCAATTATCTGTAATATTCTTTCTGCATGATGCTGGTCCAATTCGACACCTGCCAGATTTTGAAATGAAGTGATGAGATAATCCAGAAAATAGGGATGCAAGGAAACAGCTTCCATCCCATGGGTTATAAACGTGATACCTAAGCCCAAAACCAAAATAAAATAGATGATTTTTCGGGTATGGAAATCTTTTTTAACCAAAAGAAACAATCCCAGTGGAGCAAGTACCCTTGCGGCGTGCGCGAAAACTGTGCAGTCGGTAAATGGACTTCCGGCTTGTCGCTGGATCAAAACAGCCATGAACAAAAACAGAAATACGATGATCATGATCAAAACCTTCCCAGAACGGAAAAAAGTCACCGCTCCAATCAAAAGAAAAACCAAGGCTATGGCATTTTCAATTTTCTTGGCAGCGGCCTGATCAAGGCCATATTCCATAAAAAGAATTCCTTCAAGAGCACTTCCACTTCTTAACTGAAAATACACTCCAATGCACTGCAAGAGAATGGTAAATCTTAAAATCAACGTAGCCAAGCGTAGATCTTGCTTAGATATCTTGGTCATTTTTTCAATTGATTCTTGGTATCCTGCCGTAATAATCCAGCACATTCCCTTCAGGACCAATTGCTCTGACCACAAGGCTATCGGTTCTAAATTGGATCAAGTGGACATTATCGGCACTTTTCGCAAATCCAGGAGGTTGGATAAACCATCTTGTCGTGTCTGCTGTCCGCTGGGGGACACCTAATCCACCTTCTCCAATATATACAATTCCAGTTTCATCGGGTTTTCCGTTTCTAATCGGCAAGGTTCGTTTTAAAATATGCCCATCAGATTCACAAGCCAAGTCAATATTGTATTTTTCAAAAAGGGGAACCCATGCTTCACGGACTCTTTTAAAGGTATGTGCTTCATAATCTTTGACAACTGGATATGCAGGTCTATGAAAATGAGTGACCAGCCATCTTTTGTTTGGTCGATTTTCAGCCAATTGCTTTTCCAACCATACCCTTTGATTTCCAGCAACACTTATTTCGGTGTTGAGCGTTATCAAAGTCACCTGTGGAGAGAGTTGAGTGGTATAGTAATACCCAAAATTCTGCTCATCGGTAATGGTACTCAACCAAAAATTCTCCTGAAATCCAATGGCATAATCATGATTTCCTCTTGAAATGATCAAAGGAAGTAAACGATTGTCTTTCCCTACCACGATTTCATGATCCTCCAACCACCAAAAAAGGTGTCTCCATTCGGCTGTACTCCCATAATCTGCTCCGTGGGTAAACGCCAAAATCTCCTCGTTCTCATCCATCAAGGCTTTGATTCTCTTGTTCATATCTTGACGGCCTAAATGGGGGGTCCTTCCGGCATAGATCGGTTTTTCTCCACCCAATCTTGAATCTCCTCCCCATAAGATGCTGATTTGTCTATCATCCGCAGGTGCTGTCACAAAATAATATTCTTTAGAAAACTGTCCATCTGATTCTACTTTAAAATAGTATTTCATGGAAGGTTTTAGGTTTTTGATTTCGCCATGATGAAAATAACCGGTTGGAACCCCTTCCTCATAATCCATATCCAACATGGTAATTTCTCCATTTCTCTTGGATTTGACCTCAAAGGAATAGGAAATGTTATCGTCCTTCCTAGAAACCGTATCAAAGACAATCCTATGCATTTCCCCCTTGGAATGAAGCGTGGTCCAGGAAATAATTGCATGGTTGGAAGGCTGTTCGGTCCAAAGCACCCTGACATGCCTTGGTGCAGTTTCAGCAACTTCAATTTCTATATTTCGGTCGGATTGTTTATCCTTGCAGGAAACCAAAGTAAAAGCAAAAATGGCAAGCAAAAGTGATTGGAGGATTTGATTTTTTGGCATGTTTTAAAATTTTGATAAAAATAGCCTCAATTATTATTGAGGCTATTTTACTTAAGTGTTTTTTGAATTATTTAAACAAGTCGAATTTTACTCCAAAGTTGACTCGTGCATTGTAGAATTCTTCTTGGACAGTCCTTTCCCTGATTCCCTGATAATACCGAAGAGGTTGATTGGTCAGATTATTTCCTTCAGCAAATATCCTGAGATTTTTGCTGAAGGCATAAGAGGCATTGACATCCAGAAAAGTCTGGCGGTCATAATAGATATCACCAAAAGCGGAGTCTCCCAATTCATCTATATACCCACTAGCATGATTGACTGAAAGTCTCAAAACCAATTTTTCGGTTTCAAATGAAAGAGATCCATTGAACATGTTCCTAGCGGTTCCTGGAAGTTTGAGGGAGGTATTTTCTCTACCTTCAATCCCAGTTGTTTTGGAGTCGGTGAAGGTATAATTCACATAAATACCCAAACCTTTCCAGATACCCGGCAAAAAATCCAATTGCCTCTGAAATGCAGTTTCGATACCAAAGACATCAGCTGTACCGCCATTTTCAGGCTTTGATAAAAGAGCTACCTGGCCAAATTGAGGATCATTTACATTTACCAAAGTCCTTTGATAAATAAAATTATTGACGTCTTTGTAAAAACCACCCATGGAGAAGAGCCCCACGGATTGGAAGTAATTCTCAAACATCAAATCAAAATTCATAGAAGTGGTAGGCACAAGATCAGGATTACCACGCTGAAGTGATTCGGTGTCAGGACTGTAAACGGCATAGGGCACTAGGTCAAAATAATTTGGTCTTGCAATGGTATTGGTCCAGGCAAACCTTAAAATCCTATTGTCGGAGAAGTCGTACTTGAAATGTGCTCCAGGCATGAGATTCCCGTAACTGTCCTTTACATTTTCGGTAGGATTGGAGATTTCCTCTTCTTCATCAAAAGCATTTCCCCGATAATTGATCCCTGTGGTTTCATATCTCAAACCGAAAACACCTGACAGTTTATTGTTGAATTGGTAATCCGACATTACATAAGTAGCGGTGATCGTTTCCTGCGCGTTATAATTGCCTGTAATATATTCTCCAAGTGCATCTTCAAACTCAAATAAAGCGGGATTTTTAAGATCAAGATTTCCCAAAAAAGAACTGGTAACAAACCTACCTGGGGCGTATTGTGAACCATTTAAAAACAACCTTTCGTTCTGAATGCCAAAAGGCAAATCTCCCAATCTGTTTCCATCGGCACCTAGGCTTCCAAGGGGATCATATACATCATATGAATCTCTACGCTGTTTATTTTTGTTTCGAAGCCTGCCTCCAAATTTAAACATCCCTTTGTTCCCAGCAAAAGGAAGACTGAAATCCAATCTTGCATTTAAGTCTTCCTCAAAAGTATTGTTATTGGATTCAGATATTTCATTCAAGCCCAAACCCAATTCACTTTCTTGATTCACAAAAGTAGTCAGTGCTTTGAATGGATTTCTAGTATCTACCTGCATCAATGCATTGCCCCTATGGGTGATGTAGCGTTCGTTTGGTCGATTTTCTGAGGCTTTGGCATAGGTCGTATTCCAGGTCATTTTAAGACTGTTGAACAAATGATCACCGGACAGGGTCAAATTGGCAACTCTTTGATCTTCCAATCTTGTATTTCTCACCCTGTCATTGTCTATTCCACCCTTGGTTTGAATAGACGCTCTGCCTTGCAGTTGATATAAATTACTTGCCAGGGCATTGAAATTACCTGACTCAATGGGTCTTTCCAACCGATCCACGCGAAGTCTGTACCTATTTTCTCTATCATCTCTCCAATTGTACATCGCATTCAGCGTAATGGAGTGGTTTTTATTAATGTCGTAATCCAATGCCAAGGAGGAGCTCCTTCTAATCCTTTGCACATCATATTTTCGAAGATCAAAACGATCCATCACCACAGGATAATTGGGATTGTTTGTTTGCACCCATCTTGCTTCATAGTTGTCTGACCCAAATGTATGGTTGTTGTACGATCCGGAGAAAATGATGCCCAATTTGTCATTGGCAAACCTGTCTCCAATGATTACCCCACCCGTCCAGATCGGCTTATCTGAAAGTAAGTTCACTCCTGAAGCGGCGGTACCAGAAACCCTCAATCCATTTGGTGCCTTCCTGGTGACCAGATTTACAGATCCCCCGATAGCATCCGCATCCATATTAGGCAAAACTGCTTTATTCACCTCGATTGTCTGAATCATGTCGGCAGGAATAAGGTCCATTTGTACTCTTCTATTGTCTCCTTCAGCGGAAGGAATCCTTTCCCCATTGAGCGTAACGGAATTCAATTCCGGTGACATCCCACGGATGATGATGTCTCTGGCCTCTCCTTGATCATTTTGCATGGTGATCCCAGGAATCCTTTTAATGGCATCTCCGATGTTGGCATCCGGGAATCGTCCTATTTGATCAGCGGCAACGATATTGCTGATATTGGCATTCGTTTTTTGCTGGTTTAAGGCTCTGGCTTGTCCCTTGAGCCTATCACCAAACACGATGAATTCTGTGCCATCAATTGTTCCCTGGCTCATTTGGAATTTGATTTCCAATGTCTGGCCATTTTGCAAGACAATTTCCTGAGATTGTCCGGTGTAGCCCAAATAGGTTGCACCCACCCGATAATTCCCTGGAGACAGGCCTACCAAGGTGAAATCACCGTCTTGATTAGTAACCGTTCCTTTTGTTGTTCCCTGAATCAAAATACTAGCGCCGGGTAGTGAAAGGTTTTGAGCATCAATTACCTTACCTCTTAAAACAGCTTGTCCTAAAACCTCTTGAGAAAAGAGAAATAGACACAGCAATGTGAATACTTGGTATTGCTTTTTCATAATTTATGATTTTTACAATGTTCAAAACTATTTTCTTATTTTCAGAATATCTCCAGCCAAGTCCTCCCATCGATAGAAATGGAAGGTTTTATCATCTGACATAGCCACAAACAATCCTTTTGAGAAAGTGGTATTTAGCGGCAAACTGGTGACTTCCGATCCATCGCTGGATACTGCGGAGGTTTTGACAACCGTAATTAAATCGTGTTGATGTGGATTATTTTCGGATCCTTCTCTCGGAAAAACATGGAACTGATTCACTTCCTGATCTGAAACCAGGATATATCCAGTATTGTCGTCCAACTGATAGATTGAAATACCTTCATGGTCTTGGGTAAAGCCTGATGTCCCAAAAAGTGCTAGCTCTTCATTTCCTTTAGATGGATTGGCGTGGTATTTCCTAACCCCAACTCCTTCATCGGAGTAATAGACAAATCCCAATTGGTGATCCACAGCAATTGCCTCTATCTCTTTTTTTCCACTGTATTTTCCAAATTTCCGAACCAATTCAAGTTGAATCCCTGTATTTGCACCAATGATTTCGTATTGCCAGAGGTAACTGCCATCTGTGGGCCCATTCTTTCTCCCCGCAATGACATAATGCTTTTTATTGACTTGATCATGGTATACCGCTACACCCATTAGATCCCTGAATTCTGGGCCTGTTTCATCCTGATAAATCTCAATGCCACCAGCATTAATTTCTTTCATATCTGGAAGGCTATAAAACCTAAGCTTGGAGGTAAGCCGCTCACCAGTCACCGCAAAGTCCACAGTTTTATCACCTATGGAAAGACCGTATCCGACATCTACATTGTTGGGCCTTTGGAGATTTCGAATGACGAGGGAGTCGATGATTTTTCCTTCCAAATCAAAAACATATAGGGCACCATCCGCATCTTTGTCTGTTCCGATAATCAAACTTCTTGAGGGATCATCTGTATTGATCCAGATGGCTGGGTCGTCGGTATCATGATTGACGGAATCGGTGATGATTTGGGGTTTGATTACCGTTTCTTGGATCAGGTTGGCCTCGAGATCCTGGGGATTTTTGGATTGGCAACTGCTTAAAATAAGAGCAGACATCAAGCTGTAAGATAATTTTTTTAACATTTCTATCGATGGTTTTTGTTGGGTCAAAATTAGTAGACCAAACCATCGATCACCAGCCAATTACGTTATGAAAAAGCAACAATGAGAATTTAAAACGTTAACAAAACAGTTACACAGACCCCTAAAAATTGATTTAAATAATTGATTTACAGTATTTTATATAATATTAAAAATAGATTAACAAATCATTTCCTAAATACCGAGGATGAATTGTTGTAAACTTTCTCCTTTGGGAAGATTGAGTTTTTTACGCAATCTATAACGAGATATCCTTAAGCTTTCCGGAGATATCCCCAAGATGGAAGCAATATCCTTCGAACTCATATTCAATCTCATCAGGGAGGCCAGCCTTAGGTCGGAAGGTGTCAGGTGCTGAGAAAACCCATTGAGTTGATGGAAAAAATTTTCATGTACTTTTTCGAAGTTCTTTCTAAAACTATCCCAATCTGTGTCTTGGACAAAATTGAAATCAATCATTTTGATCAGGTTGCGGATTTTCTTTTTTTGTTCTTTGGAATCATCTTCCACTGTTTGTTGAAGTTTCTTTCGGATTTCTTCCAGAATTTTGTTTTTGTCAATTAAATGCAGCGTTTGTGCTAGAAGGGATTTTGAATTCAGCTCCAATTCATCGGCCATCTTTTGCTCCTTCAGTTGAACGTGGTACACCTCCTTTTCCATTAATTTCTGCTGATGGTAGAGATTTTTTTTCTGGTGAAAAAGCAATTCCTCCGCGGATTTGGATTTAATTTTTTGCCTGCTGTAAAAAACCAAACTTAATCCCAAAACCAACAAAGTCAGTAAAACAAGGAGAAATTTCAACTTTTTATCAAGGACCTGGCTGTATTTCAATTCCGAAATTTGTTGGTCTTTCAATTTCACATGAGAGAGCTGTTCCATAAGCGCAAGCTGCCGTGCAGATTCCAGGGAAAAAATTTCCTGATACACCATTCTGCTGGTATCCAAATAGGAAAGTGATGTTTTAAAGTCTTCTTTATCTTTGTAGATTTTGGAAATATCCCTCAAGGCACTGCTTTCTTGATAAATATCATTATAAAGTCTACTTATTTGAAGGGCCATGAGTGAATTGGTTAAAGCTTCTTCCAAGCGACCTTGCTTTCTGTAAATATCTCCGAGATTATTGATATTGCTTATCAGTTTAAGGCTATCCCCTGTTTGGAGGTTGAGTTGATAAGCTGCGTCAAAGTAAAAAAGTGCGGAGTCGAAATTTTCACTGTCCTCATAAATACTCCCCAGGTTTTCCATAATTTGTGAAGACAAGTATCCCATTTCCTGCCTCCGAAAAACACCCAAGGACTTCCATTGATAATAAAGTGCTTTTGGATAATCGCCTGATTTTTCATGCATGCTTCCAATCCACCCCAAGGACTTTGCTTGTCCAATTAAGTCGCCGCAATCAATTGCCAATTCATAGGCCAATTGATGCATTTCTAGGGAAATTTTCGCGTTTTTTGTCTTGTACAAAATCCTTCCCTGAAAGTTATAATTTTCCACCAAATAGTTTGCTGAACCAAAGGCTTTGAAAATATCCGCTGCCGCCAAGAACCTTTCACCAGATTCGGCATAAATCCCCTGTTGAAATAAAATTTCTCCAAGAAATTGAAGAATTAAACCTTCTGTAAGTTTGTCATCACTTTCCCCACTTACCTTTAGCGCTTCTGTCGCAAAATAATAACTGGAATCAGGAGCTAAAAACATCTTGGTTTTCGCTTGCATTAACAACCGCTGAACAGAAGCATTTTTTAATTGATCTTCGGCCCCCTCCACCAAAAAACACCAAAGCACCAAAACAACACCAAAAAGACCTCTCAATAAGCAAAAATTCATTCACAAAAATGCCTATTCCAAACTTCATGTTGATTAAGGAATCATTTACTGGATATTAATTTTTATTAACATGAACAAAAAAACACCAAAACATCCAAGCAAAAAAACAATTCAAATTAAAACCTGATCGGAATCATCCTTAAAATGATGCAAAATCCCCAAATTCAAGTGATCAAATAAACAGAAGATGAAGACACTCCTCATTTTTGGCTCCAAAACAGGTGGTACCACCAAGATCGTCAAGACCATTCAAAAAAGGATCGGAATGGAAAATTGTGATCTGGTGGATTTGAATGACAACCCAAAACCAAGCCTTGAAATATACAATATCATTGTCATCGGAGGTCCAATCTATGCCGGCAAACTTTTGGCCTCGGTGCAAAAATACATCTCCGAAAACTCAAGGGAGCTGTTGACCAAACCTTTGGCCATATTTACCTGCGGAATGAATGAACCCAATTATCAATCGCAATTGGAAAATGCTTTTCCCGAGAATCTAAAAAGCCATAGCTTTTACCGCGGGACTCTTGGCGGAGAATATGATTTTGAAAAATTGAATTGGTTCGAACGTTTTATGGTCAAGAGCATAAGCGGCATCAAAACATCCATGCAACATTATAAAATGGAGGAAATCGATCGTCTTGTGAATCAAATTTCTGAAATTGAAAAATCCCACAAAGACATTGAGAACACCTAGTTTCATCACAAAACCATCTGATCCGCATGTATTTGTGGGAATTGAAAATCTTTGGACATCCTTGGAAGTCAGCCCAGAATTATAATCCCTTCAGGTTTAATACTGCCAATTCAAAATCCGGGCTAAGCTCCAATGCCTGTTCAAAAGCCGTCTTGGCCTCCGCCTTGCTGCCTTGATCCAAATACACCAAACCCTTTAAATTCAAAGCTGCAGCCTTGACAGACACCTCTTGGGTGGAATCATCCTCTTTGGGAAAGCCCAATTTCTGCTCATTGGATTTTGTGTTTTTGACCAACATGTTGATGGAATTCAAAGCCTCCTCATATCTTTTTAGGGAATACTGCAAATAGGCAGTTTTGTAAAGGCTGAAAATATCATCATTCAAAAGATACAATCTTTCAAACTGTGGCAGGGCGCGGTCCAATGCCCCCAATTGTTCCAAGGAATAGGCAGCCACTTCCAATGCCGGAATGCTTTTGTCATTTTTCTCCAAGGCATCCAATGCCGCCACTGCTGCGGAACCATATTGGTTGGTTTCAAAATAAAGAGAAGCCAGCAATTCAGGGTAGCGGGCATTCGTTGGATTTCTATCCATCAACTCAAACAACTTCACTCTCGCGACTACAACATCATTGTAACGGAGCGCCATTTGATAGATTTTCTGGTCTGTTTCATTGCGCTTGCGCGATGACTCCGGCTCATCAGCCGGGACTTGTTGTGCCATTACAGTTGATCCTGTTATGAAAAACAACAGGATCAAGGTTTTCATTGTATTCATCGGGTTTCGGTTTAGCATTTGTTAATCTTATTTCAGTTTTTTCAGAACGGCTAATTTATGCAATAAGTCCATTGCTTCCTCTTTATTATTTTGGATTTGCCCCTCCAAAATGGCTTCTTTTATTTCTTCTTTAAGTTCACCCACGATTTTGGAAGGTTCCAAGCCAAACATCTGCATGATTTCTTCTCCGGAGACTGGCGGTTGGAAATTCCGGACGTGATCCGAGGACTCCACTTCGATGATCTTCTGCTCTACTTTATCAAAATTCGCCAGGTATTTGACGACCTTATTGTTGTTTTTGGAAGTCACATCAGCGCGGCACAGTTTCATCAGGTCATCGATGTCATCTCCCGCATCGAAAAGCAATCTGCGGATGGCGGAATCGGTCACCTTATCACTGACCAAAGCGATGGGTCTGAGGTGTAACCTGACCAACTTTTGGACGTACTTCATCCGTTCATCCATTGGCAATTTCATTCTTCTGAAAATTCCCGGGGTCAATCTGGCGCCTTTGTCTTCGTGTCCATGAAAAGTCCATCCCACTTTTTCGTTGAAACGTTTGGTAGCAGGCTTGGCGATATCGTGTATGATGGCCGCCCACCTGAGCCAGAGGTTGTCCGTGGTGGTGGAGATATTGTCCAGCACTTGGAGGGTATGGTAGAAATTGTCCTTATGGGATTTATCCCCTACTGAATCCACACCTTGGAGCGCCACCATTTCCGGGAAAAACTGGTGCAGCAAATTACTGGCAAAAAGCAATTTAAATCCATAGGACGGCTTGTCCACCAGGATCATTTTATTCAACTCATCGATGATTCGCTCTGCCGAAATAATGGAAAGCCTCTCCGCATTTTTAATGATGCTGTCGAAGGTATCAGGATCAATGTCAAAATTCAATTGGGAAGCAAATCTTATCGCCCGCATCATCCGCAAGGGATCATCCGAAAAAGTGACGTTGGGATCCGTAGGGGTTTTAATCACTTTCCTTTTGATGTCTTTCATCCCCTCAAAAGGATCGATCATTTCCCCGAAATTATGTGCGTTGACCGAAATGGCCATGGCGTTGATCGTGAAATCCCTACGTTCCTGATCCTCCTGAAGTGTCCCATCCTCAACCAGAGGCTTTCTTGAATCGGCTCTGTAGGATTCCTTTCGGGCTCCGACAAATTCAACCTCCCAATCATCCAATTTGATCATGGCAGTGCCAAAGTTCTTGAAAACCGACAGGGGAACATGTTGCTCAAAACTTTCAGCAACCTTGGTAGCCAGTGCGATTCCGCTGCCAACACAGACAAAATCGATGTCCTTGCTTTCCCTTTTGAGGATCAAATCCCGAACATACCCGCCCACTACATAAGTCTCCAGACCCAATTCATCCGCACATCTTCCGACGCGATGAAAAATATCAACCTGGTCCAGCTTGTCTTTTAAATTCATCCTTTCAATATTTTGATATCCCCATCAGGGCTCAAAAAAATCTCCTTGGTCCCACCGCTCAGGAGCGGAAAATATTCCTCGGTTTCAAAATCAAATTCCTTTGCCTTCGATTTCTGAACGACCATAGGTTGGCCAAAAGCAAATAGCAATTTGTTCCAGTAGGATTGCTTGATCATTGAAAACTTTACTTTCCCATCCTTTATGGGTCCATTTTTCAAAACCCTATTGACAGGGGTGTGGTAGATGGTGGGTTTGCTGGCAAATTCTATCACATCCAAGGAAACCTCCGAAAACTGTTCTACCAAAGTCCTGATCTGGAAAAGATCAAAAATAAGAAAAGTACCATCTGTCTGATCCAGGTCTTCCTTCCACTGCGATGGGACAATCAGTTCAATACCTTCTCCGTGACCTTCCTTGATGGTGACACGACCCTTTTCCTTCAATACTTTGACAACTGCGCTAATTTCCACTTTTCTGATTTTTTGCCAAAAATACGGGAGATAATCGAGAGGATCGCATTTTTGGGAAGATAGTTATCGATAAGATGGTTTTTTTTCATGTTGGAAAGTCTTTTAAAGGGGCTTGTCTTTCACTTTGAAAAAATAAATTGACTAAGCCGCAAAGGAAAAATTGTTGTTGGTGAAAAATTTAAAATCTTTAACTGATACTGGGCGCAGTATTCCACCACGCCTTCCTATCCTTCGGATATGTAATTCGAATCACAAAAACAATCTCTTGAAGTCGTTATTCGTTTTTGCCTTAACCATTGGAAATGGCTTATCGCAAGAAGCATTCAAGAATGAATTCACCAATATTTGGGTGTAGTAGGAACTATACCCAGCGGCGGATTAAAAGAAATTGGTTTTGGGAATTGTCCGACAGGCCTAGGTCAACTTTCTTTTTTAGAACAACTTTTATGTTCTGGACCAAAAATTGTAACGCACCCGATAAGGAATCAAAAATAATAATAAACCATCCCGTAGCAATCATTGGTAAATTGAGTGAAATTAGCAAGATTTCCTCCAAATTGGGAAGTCCCTTTTTCAAAAACCTACGACACGCAAACCTTTTGCAAGAAACTGAAAACCTTATTTATGAAAATCATATGAAAACGCATACCCTCAAAATTTCATTTGCCATGCTTTTGGGCTTGGTCCTCATCTCTGGATGTGCGCGTAATCCTGTCACGGGCAAGCGGCAAATCGTCTTGATGTCCGAAGCACAGGAAATCAGTATGGGGCAGCAATCCGATCCTGAAATCGTTGCTTTCTTTGGTGTCTACAATGACCCCGAATTGCAAAAATTCATCACCGAAAAAGGCTTGGAAATGGCGGCAGTTTCACACCGTCCCAATCTGGCCTATGAGTTTAAAATCGTGGATTCTCCGGTAATCAATGCCTTTGCGGTCCCAGGAGGATTTGTTTATTTTACCCGGGGCATCATGGCCCAT
Source organism: Rhodonellum psychrophilum GCM71 = DSM 17998 (assembly GCF_000381545.1). Classification (GTDB taxonomy): domain Bacteria; phylum Bacteroidota; class Bacteroidia; order Cytophagales; family Cyclobacteriaceae; genus Rhodonellum; species Rhodonellum psychrophilum. The sequence continues at coordinate 172,943 of NZ_KB906677.1, forward strand.
TTCAACAATGAGGCTGAATTTGCAGGGGTATTGGGACATGAAATTGGTCATATTACCGCACGTCATTCCGTCATTCAACAAAGAAATGCCCTATTGGGACAAATTGGAATGATTGCAGGAATTATTCTGGTGCCCCAATTGGGTGAATTCATCGAGCCGATGTCACAAGGAATGCAACTCGCCTTACTGAGTTTTGGAAGAGATGCTGAGCGACAATCGGATAAGCTTGGCGTAGAATATTCCTCGCGTATCGGATATGATGCGACCGAAATGGCTGGCTTTTTTGAGACCCTTGAGCGGAAACAAGCTGAAGGTGGTGGAAGCGAAATTCCTGAGTTTTTGTCGACACACCCCTCTCCGGTGGAGCGTAACGCAACAGTTGCCAAACTGGCCGAGGATTGGAAGAAAAAACTGGATTTGGAAGATCCAAAAATCAATCGTGAAAGCTACTTAAGAAGAATTGAAGGCTTGGTCTTTGGAGAAGACCCAAAGCAGGGTTTTGTGGAAGCAAACGTTTTTTATCATCCTGTCTTGAAATTCCAATTCCCGATCCCAACAGGCTGGAATCACCAAAACACACCCCAACAAGTACAGATGGCACCAAAAAGCGGTGATGCCATCATGATGCTAAGCCTCGCGGCAGGAAAATCACTGGATGAAGCAGCAAGACAAATATTGGAACAATACAAACTGGAAGTGGTGGAATCGAAAAAAGAAACCGTCAATGGACTTTCCGCAATCACAATGATTGCGGATCAAAAACAAGAGGATGGCAACACCATAAGAGTGCTTTCCTATTTGATCCAGTTTGAAAATTACATCTACAACATCATGGGCGTATCCGAACTTGGGAAATTCTCAAATTACCAGCAGGCCTTTACCGGCACGATGCGTAACTTCAAAGAACTGAAGGATTCGGAAAAATTAAACAGAAAACCAGATGTGGTGAGAATCAAAACAGTAGTCAATCCAATGACTTTGGAAGCGGCTTTGCTCAGCTTCAGAATGCCAAAAGAAAAGTTAAACGAGCTGGCTATTCTGAATGGAATGGATCTGAATGACAGATTGACAAAAGGAACTTTGATCAAGGTAATTGATAAATAAGATTGTATAAAGAATCATCAGAAATAAAATCAGCCTCCTTCTAATCTTATTAGAAGGAGGTATTTTTTTTTAAATGAATCTTTATTTTACGCCAAATGCGTGGTCTATCAACCAAATCACTCTTCATTTTCACTGACAGGAAATTCGATCGATAAAATTCAAAGGAAAGAAAACCATCAAATTTCAGCCCTCAATACTTCAATAATAAGAGCTAAACTTCAAGAATCTTTGGAACTTGAAAACTAGACCTTTGCCATGGAAAACAAAATTTTAATCCAAATCACCGATCTCAAACCAATAATTTTACCTAATTTTGTATCCCATAAGAATTTAAACAAAATCTTATCTCTCCATTCTTATGGCATCATCCACCAAATACATCTTTATTACCGGAGGCGTAACCTCCTCACTTGGAAAAGGCATAATTGCCGCTTCTTTGGCCAAATTACTACAAGCCAAAGGTTTTCGGGTAACCATCCAGAAATTTGATCCGTATCTGAACATCGACCCGGGAACACTCAATCCTTATGAACATGGGGAATGTTATGTCACCGAAGATGGCGCTGAAACCGATTTGGATTTGGGCCACTACGAAAGATTCCTAAATACCCCAACTTCCCAGGCGAACAATGTCACCACGGGGAAGATCTACAACAATGTCATCACCAAGGAAAGAAAAGGCGAATATTTGGGCAAAACCGTTCAAGTAATCCCTCATATCACAGACGAAATCAAACATAATTTTTTCAAATTGGGTGAAGAGGGCAAATACGATGTCATCCTTACCGAAATCGGTGGATGTGTAGGAGATATCGAATCCCTTCCATTCATCGAGGCCGTAAGACAAGCGAAATGGGAATTGGGCCCCAGTAATTTTTTGGTCGTCCACCTGACGCTAATCCCCTATTTGTCTGCGGCAAAAGAACTCAAAACCAAACCAACCCAGCATTCAGTAAAACAACTGTTGGAAGCGGGCATTCAGCCCGACATCTTGGTGTGCAGGACAGAACATCATTTGCCACTTGAAGTCAAAAAGAAACTTTCGCTTTTCTGCAACGTGCAGTTGAATTGCGTGATAGAAGCGATGGATGCCGAAACCATCTACGATGTTCCTCTTTTGATGAAAAAAGAGAAATTGGATGAGAGGGTGATGACCAAATTGAAACTCACCTCCAAGACCAATACGGATCTGGAACAATGGAAAGATTTCTTGGGGAGACTAAAAAACCCAACGCAGGAAGTCACTATTGGCTTGGTGGGGAAATATGTTTCCTTGCCGGATGCTTACAAATCCATCATCGAATCCTTCGTGCATGCAGGTGCTGCTTGCGAATGCAAAGTGAATTTGGTCTTGATTTCCTCTGAAGAAATCCATCCGGAAACCATTGAAAAAAGATTTGAAGAACTGGATGGAATACTGGTTGCCCCAGGTTTTGGAGAGCGGGGACTTGAAGGTAAGATAGAAACTGTTAGATTTGCCCGCGAAAACAAAATTCCATTCTTTGGGATTTGTCTGGGAATGCAAGTTGCCGTCATTGAATTTGCCAGAAATGTATTGGGTTTAAAGGAAGCCAGCAGCACAGAAATGGACCCTTACAATCCATATCCTGTGATTGCCTTGATGGAAGAACAAAAAAATGTTGATCAATTGGGTGGAACCATGCGTTTAGGTTCTTATCCTTGTGAACTCAAAAAAGGCAGTAAAGCAGAAAAGGCTTACGGAAAGACCAAAATTCAGGAAAGACATAGGCATCGTTATGAGTTCAATAATAAATTCCTGAAAGATTTTCAGGAAAAGGGAATGATGGCTTCGGGCATTAACCCCGACACTGATTTAGTTGAAATTATGGAATTGAAGGACCATCCCTGGTTTGTAGGTACCCAATTTCATCCCGAATACAAAAGTACCGTATTGAATCCACACCCTTTGTTTGTGAGATTCATCAAGTCAACCATTGAAAATAAAAAGTTAAAATAAACCGTTTTTGCCAATCCAATTGGAAAGTAACAAAGTGAATTGCCGAATATTAATTTCTTCAGTATTCACGGAATCGCCTTCTGATTGAAATTGTCAGTATTAATTTAATATTATGGATAGAAACCAAGCGACAGGACTGATTCTCTTCGCAGCAGTACTTCTGGTGTATTCTTTTTTCTTTGCCAGCTCGCCTGAGCCACAACTTCAGGATACGACCGATCAAACCACCCAATCCAGTCCAATTGGACAAACCAGTACGGATGTGGTTTTGGAAATTCAAGAACCTGACAGTCTCATGGACATTCGGGCCCAAAATCAATTCGGTGTTTTCGCAGGATTGACAAGGGGAAATGAGGAAGAGGTAATCCTTGAAAATGACAAGATGATTGTTACTTTTTCATCAAAGGGAGCAGAGATCAAAAAAGTAATCTTGAAAGATTACTTGACCTGGGACAAAAAGCCTTTGGTTATTTTGGACGAAAACAGCTCCGAAATCAATTATCAGATTCAAACTGGAAAGGGTCTTTTGAGCCTGAATGATTTCTATTTTGTCCCCAAAACAAGCAGCCAAGATTCAGCAGGTGTAAAAACAACCAAGCTGGAATTCGTGGCCCAAGCTGGGTCTGGGAAGATTTCCAGAACCTATTCCATCAAGGATGGTACTTATTTGGTGGACAAAGCCTTGGATTTTTCAGGCCTTTCCGGACAGATAGTCGATTCCAAAGTGAATATACTTTGGGAAGACCGACTGGTCAAACAAGAAGAGGATATCGAAGAATCGAGAAGAAAAACCAATATAAATTTCTATACCGTCGCTGGCGATTATGATTATCTCAGTCTGACAAGTGATTCGGCTGAGGACAGGGTAACAGACCCCGTCAAATGGGTCAGCTTTAGCCAGCGGTTTTTCACCTCAAGTATCATTGCCGATAGTCAATTCAACGAAGCAGACTTGAACCAGGTAACGCCAAAAGACACCTTGTCTGTCAAAAATGTGAAAGCCGCATTGGTTCTTCCATTGGAAAACGGTCAGGCCAATGTTACTTATTTCTTCGGTCCCAACAATTACAAACTCCTGAAAACGATCACTCCCGGTTTTGAGAAAAACGTGGACATGGGTTATTTCTTTGTAAGCTGGGTCAACAAATACATTATCGTGAATCTTTTCCAATTTTTGGAGCAATATTTCACCAATTACGGTATCATCATCATTTTGATCGTTCTGATCATCAAGATTTTCCTTTTCCCATTGACCTACAAATCCTACGTGGGCATGGCGAAAATGAGGGTGATCAAACCTGAAATCGATGAGTTGAAGGAGAAATACAAGGATGATCCCACCAAGCAACAACAAGAGCAAATGAAACTCTTTGGTCAATTGGGGGTAAGTCCGATCAGTGGCTGTTTGCCAATGGTTCTGCAAATGCCTTTCCTGTTTGCGATGTTCTTTTTCTTCCCCAATTCCATTGAATTGAGACAGGAGTCCTTCCTTTGGGCACATGATCTTTCGACCTATGACTCCATCATCAGATTGCCTTTCACCATCCCATTCTATGGATCGCATGTGAGTTTATTTACCTTGTTGATGACAGTTTCGCAGATCGCCTACACCCGATTCAACAATCAGCTGACTGCGGCCACTGGACCGATGAAAAACCTTGGCTACATTATGCCGATCGGCTTTATGTTTGTGCTGAACTCTTTCCCGGCAGCACTAAGTTTCTACTATTTTGTCTCCAATATGGTCACTTTCGGTCAGCAGGCATTGATAAAATTGTTCGTGGACGATGCCAAAATCAGGGAGAAAGTAGAAAAAAGCAAAATCAAAAATGTCAACAAAAAGAAATCCACTTTCCAACAAAAATTGGAGGATGCGATGAAGTCGGCAGAAGCAAGCAAAAAGAAAAAATAAACAGCCAAAGGGACCTCAAAAGGGTCCCTTTTTTTATAGGCTATAGGCGGATTTCCGAGGCAAAAACCCTGGTGGAACGGTGAGGTTTTCAGTCTATCCACAACGGACTGTGGAAAACATTTTGTTTACGCTAAAATTATAAATGATATATTTGCCAATAAGCAAAATCAGGAATACCAAAGGACCATGATCAAAATCACTTATTATGGACATTCTTCTTTTTTGTTGGAGATCGGGGATAAAAGAATAGTTTTCGACCCTTTTTTCCGTTCTAACCCAAAAGCGTCCCATATTGATATCAATGAAATCAGGCCGGATTACGTTCTGGTTTCCCATGGACACAATGACCATGTGGAAGACGTGGAATTTCTTGTCAATTCTACAGATGCAGTATTGGTTTCCAATTTTGAGATCGTGAATTGGTTTGCCGAAAAAGGCGTCAAAAACCACCACTCCATGAACCATGGAGGAAGTAAGGTTTTTGATTTTGGGAAAGTAAAATATGTGAATGCTATTCACAGCAGTACACTTCCCGACGGAACTTCGGGTGGAAATCCGGGAGGATTTGTAATAAAATCCGAAAAGGGCTGTTTTTACTTTGCAGGAGATACTGCCCTGAGTTATGACATGAAATTGATCAAAGAAGAATTCGATTTGGATTTTGCTTTTTTGCCGATTGGAGACAATTACACGATGGGAATGGAAGATGCGATAAAAGCAGCTGATTTTGTAGGCACGGACAAAATAATTGGGATGCATTACAACACCTTTCCTGACATTGAAATCGACCTTGAGAATGCAAAAAAAGTGGCATTACAGGCCGGAAAAGAGTTGATTTTGCTTAATATTGGAGAAACTATTACCCTTTGATTGGAAATAATGGGAAAAATAATTGCAATAGCCAACCAAAAAGGAGGCGTAGGAAAAACGACAACAGCAATGAACCTAGCAGCCAGTTTGGCTGTATTGGAATACAAAACGCTGGTGATCGATGCCGACCCTCAGGCCAATACCACCTCCGGTCTTGGACACGACCCAAAGGAAATAGAAGTCAGCATATATGAATGCATGGTGGATGGAATTGATATTTCCACCATCATCCGCAAAACCTCCATGGATCACCTAGACCTTGTTCCTTCCCATATTGATTTGGTGGGTGCAGAAGTCGAGATGATCAATTTGGACAACAGGGAGGAGAAGATGAAAGCGGTCATCTCAAAAATAAAAGACCTTTATGATTTCATCATCATTGATTGCTCACCCTCATTGGGATTGATCACGATCAATGCCTTGACGGCTGCCAACTCGGTGATTATACCAGTTCAATGTGAATATTTTGCCTTGGAAGGATTGGGGAAATTACTCAATACCATCAAAATCATTCAGACGCGTCTCAATCCAGACTTGGAAATTGAAGGGATTTTATTGACCATGTACGATGTCCGACTGAGACTTTCCAACCAAGTAGTGGAAGAAGTCCGGATGCATTTCAAGAATTTGGTATTCAACACGATCATTCCCCGGAACGTCAGGTTGAGCGAAGCGCCAAGTTTTGGACTTCCAGCCATCGCCTTTGATGCAGATGGAAAAGGGGCTATTGCCTATCTCAATCTTGCCGGCGAAATCGCAGCCAAGAACAGTATAGAAAAAGTTAAATAAATCGATTCGTATGGCTGACAAAAAACCGATGCAAAGAAAGAGCGCGCTTGGAAGAGGCTTGGGAGCTTTGTTGGAGGATTCTCCGTTAAAAAACAAACCGCAGGAGCTTTTGCCCAGCAATCCCATGGCAGGGGTTTTTGAGATTGACTTGTCAAATATTCAAGTCAATCCCTATCAGCCTAGGATGTATTTTGACAAAGATTCCCTTCAGGAACTTGCAGACTCCATAAAAATACAAGGCATTATCCAACCCATTACCGTCAGAAGACTGAGTGAAGGTGAATATCAGTTGATCTCGGGAGAGCGCCGTTTTCAAGCCTGTAAAATGGCGGGATTGGAAAAAATTCCAGCTTATGTCAGACTTGCCAACGATCAGCAAATGCTGGAAATGGCCCTTATCGAAAATATTCAACGTGAAAACCTGAATGCACTCGAAATTGCCCATTCCTACCAGCGCTTGTTGGCTGAATGCAACCTGAAACAGGAAGAATTGGGAGAACGTGTTGGGAAAAACAGGACGACTGTCAACAACTACCTTCGCTTGCTGAAACTCCCTCCGGATATCCAGGCGGGAATACGGGACCAGAAAATAACAATGGGCCACGCGAGAGCCTTGATCAATATCGAAGATATTGACAAACAGCTGGAACTATACAAACGGACGATTGAAGAGGAATTGAGTGTGAGAAAAGTGGAAGCACTTGTCAAAAACCTCAATGAAGGACAGAACGAAAAGCCGAAAGAGAAGGAACCCGCTATAGACCCTGTAAGGAAATATGAAATCGGGAAAATCCAACACCGTTTGGCCAGTCATTTCGGATCTAAGGTCCAATTGAAATCCGATGCCAAAAACAAAGGTGAAATCAAAATCCCATTTCGGTCCACCGAAGATCTAAATAGAATTTTGGAAATTCTTGAAATTATCTAAGAAGTGAAATCCTTCAATTCCACCCCATTCCCATTTGACAATCCCAAATCAAAGATGAGCCCTCTCCTCCTTGCTTTCCTGTTGTTTATGGGAATTTTTTTTTGCCACAGTTCCTTTGCACAGGAAGCCGCTGAAGAAGACCCCATAATATTGCGGGATAGGAGTATCAAAGACCCAAAAACAGCCACTATCCTTTCGGCAGTATTACCGGGAGCGGGGCAGGTTTATAATGAAAAGGTATGGAAAGTCCCCATCATTTATGGAGGGATCATCACCAATGCTTATTTTGCGGAGTTCAACAACAGGCGATACAAAGTGTTCAGAAAGGCTTTGTTTGCCTTGGACCGGCAGGAACCAAACCCTGCATTCCCAAATCTAAACAGGGATGCATTGGTGAGAAATGTCAACTATTGGCGGAAAAACAGGGACCTGGTCTTTGTTTTCTTTGGCATTATTTACGCACTCAATATCATTGATGCCCAAGTAGATGCCCATTTATCCGGATTTGACATCAGTGATGACCTGACATTGAAACTGGAACCTTCTTTTGAATCCCATTCGGCTGGGGGAAATACATTTGGAATGTCATTAAAATTAAAATTTTAGAATATGAAAATATTGTTGTTGGGGTATGGGAAAATGGGCAAGATCATAGAAGAAATTGCAGTGTCCCGTGGTCACCAAATTATAGGAAAAATTAACATCGACAACCGGGCAGAACTGGAACAGATCCAAGCGCAAAACGTAGATGTAATCATTGAATTCAGTCAACCGGAAGCCGCCATTTCCAATATTCGCTGGGGCTTGGAACGGGGAATCCCTGTTGTTTCGGGCACAACAGGTTGGATGGAAAAGAAACCGGAAATTGAAAAGTTGACAGCTGACAAGGAAGGGACATTTTTTTATGCCTCCAACTTCAGTATTGGTGTCAATGTGTTTTTCAAGGTCAATCAATACTTGGCGCAGTTAATGGATGAACAGTCGGACTACAAAGTAAGCATTGAGGAAATCCACCATACTGAGAAAAAAGATGCCCCAAGTGGCACTGCGATCACACTTGCAGAGGATATCGTCAAGAACATCGACAGACTGAGCCAATGGGAATTGACTGAGGAAAAACCAATGCCGAAGGATGCCTTGCCGATCACTTCCAAAAGGATTGATCCAGCTCCTGGAACCCACATCATCCGCTATCAATCTGAAATCGATGATATCGAAATCACCCATACCGCCCATAGCCGAAAAGGATTTGCCCTTGGGGCAGTTTTGGTGGCAGAATGGATTAAAGACAAAAAAGGATTACTTACAATGGATGATTTCCTATCTTTCCGAAATTTTTGAAGAAAATGACAAAAGAAAAAAAGAAAAAATCGGCTTCCCGTGAATGGGTAGATGCCTTGATTTTTGCAGTAGTCGCTGCCAGTTTGATCAGATGGCTCTTGCTTGAGCCTTTTACCATTCCCACGGCTTCCATGGAAAAATCCCTTTTGGTAGGGGATTTCCTTTTTGTAAGTAAAATGCATTATGGGACACGTGTCCCAAGGACCATTCTCCAAGTCCCACTGACCCATCAGAAAATTTGGGGAACAGATTTGAAATCCTATTCTGAATTGATCAAATTGCCCTACTACAGACTTCCTGGATTTACCTCGGTAAAAAGAGACGATGTGGTGGTTTTCAACTGGCCTGCGGAATTTGAATTCCCCGTAGACCTGAAGACCAATTATATCAAGAGAGCGGTGGCCATTCCTGGAGACATCATCGAAATCAGAAAATCACAGTTGTACATCAACGGTGAAATTGGAGCCAATCCAGAGGAAATGCAGTTTTCTTACGACGTACTTTCCAATAGGACATTGACCATTGATTTTTTTAAGGAGTATGGCATCAATCAGGACAGCTTTTATCCCTTTGCCAATAATTCGGGTTACATGGTCTTTGCCACTGAGGAAATGGTATCCAGGTTGAAAAGCTCACCCGCCGTATCTTCCATCACAAAAAGGTTGGATTTGGAAGATTATGGAGACCCGAGGGTTTTTCCTGATGGCGCATATTTTGGATGGAACAAGGACTTCTATGGTCCTTTGGAAATTCCTGCCAAAGGATGGACAATCGAATTGACGAAAGACAATATTGCCAAATATGCATTTACCATCGAAAAATACGAGGGGCATGAATCCGTCACCATACAGGACAATGAAATCCTCATCGATGGCCAAAAAGTGGATACTTACACGTTCAGACAGGATTATTATTTCATGATGGGTGACAATAGACATGACTCACTCGATTCAAGGTATTGGGGATTTGTCCCCGAAGACCATATCGTAGGCAAAGCGTGGTTCCTCTGGTTGTCCTTGGACAAACATGAATCTATGTTCAACAAAATCCGATGGAGCAGGTTTTTTAACGCTATAAATTAACGTCTATTGAAATCTTTGTCAAAAAAAACACCCTTGGTTACTTCCATAGGTGTTTTTTTTGTAATTCTTTGTCTCAAAACCCAAAACCTTCCGGGTTTAAACCAATCAAATTCTAAATATCCCAAATTCAGGCTGGAGTATAGCGAAAAGAACTCCCCCTTATTTTTTATTGCCACCAAGAATATTGCCTAAAATCGACCCAAGCCCACCAGAACCCATACCGGTATAACCGCTTTTTCCGCTGAGACCACCAAGTGTGGAAAGTATGGAGCCAAGCCCCCCACCACTTGTACTCATGCCACTTCCTCCTCCCATCAATCCTCGACTCAAAGCCCCAGCCAGTAGACCACCGATCAATCCACCACCCATCCCGCCAGACGAGCCCTTGCGGTTTCGCCCACCACTGAGCATCCCTGCAATAACCAAAGGAGCAACTACACCTAACATTCCTTTCGCCATCTTAGGTGAAATCCCCACTTTTTGGAACAAATCGTCCATTCCGGATTTACTGAAGAAAGACTGTGAAGTTGGATCCTCACCATGCTGCTGCGCAGCGTTGGCTTTATCCACAAACGTATCCAAGATGCTGAATTGCTCTCTGTTGATATTCAAAAAGTCAGCAATCCCCTTGATTTTTTCGGTCTCCTCATCCGTATATTTTCCATCTGACTTTGCAAAACTGATGATGTCCGTCACAAAGGAGAACCGAAGTTCGCTTTTCTTCAAGACTTCCAGACATTTTTGCAAACTGATCATGTCCGGTTTGTTTGCTATTTGGACGATCTCGTTTTGAGCCTTTTCCGGGAGTTCTGCTGCTTCACCCATTATCCTCAAAAATTCAAGTTCTTCCGGGGAAGCATGTCCATCGACAGAGGCAACTACGGCCAATGCGCCAAAATAAGCTGCCTTTTCCTCATTTGAATAGTCTTTCAATAAAATTTGATCCTCGCTTTCCATATTAAAAACTGAATTGGTTTACAGATTGAAACGTTGTTTTCTGTCAGATATTGAAATCGACTTTGGCTTTGATTTATTTAATGATGTCCAAATATTTTTTTGGACATCTGCAAGTTTCACTTCTCCATTAAAACCGAATTATGCATTGGGTTTCATGAAAGGGGTTGGAAATAAAAGAAAATCAGTCTATTTGGAGAATAAGGTCTGGCCCCAAGATGCTGAAGTCAGATACAGCAAACAAAGACTTGATTTTTTGGCAAATTCAGGCTGGAATTGAATTGGTCTCGCACAAAATGAGTAAAAATGAGCAATGAAAAAAGTCACCACTTAATTTCCTCTAGTCCTTTTTCTCTTAAATAAGCATTGGCTTTGGAGAAATGACCACTCCCCAAAAAGCCCCTATATGCTGATAATGGACTAGGATGTGGTGCCTCCAGTTTCAGATGTTTTTCGGAGGAAATCAATGCCCCCTTCTTTTGTGCATACGCACCCCAGAGCATGAAAACGGTATGTTGATGATGTGCTGCAATGCGTCCGATCACCGCATCCGTAAATTTCTCCCAGCCTTTATTCTGATGGGACCCTGCCTGATTGGCCTTTACCGTCAAAGTTGCGTTGAGCAACAGAACACCTTGATCCGCCCATTTGGTGAGGTTTCCATGTGCGGGAATGGAAGTCCCCAAATCCCGTTTTATTTCCTTAAAAATATTCAACAGACTTGGAGGGAAAGGAATACCCTCTTGTACCGAAAATGACAGCCCATGTGCTTGATCGAGGCCATGGTAAGGATCTTGGCCCAGAATTACGACCTTCACTTTTTCGAAGGGACAGTGCCAGAAAGCATTGAAAATATCATTCCCTTTCGGATAGATTTCTTGATTTTTGTACTCATTTTTTATGAAATCCACCAACTCAATAAAATAGGGCTTGGAAAATTCAGCCTCCATTATATTTTTCCAACTTGGTTCAATTTTAACATCCATATCATTTGAAATTCGTAAACAATCCTTAAATTTATTAGATTTTGCGTACTTTTAATTCTTTAAAATAAAGATATTATGATCACTGCCATTACTGAGGGAATCGTCGTCACCGTGGAAGTTACCTACCAAGCCGAATTTTCCAGTCCCCATCAGCACCATTTTGTCTTTACCTATAAAGTGAGTATTGAGAACAAAAGCCCTTTCACCATCCAGTTGTTGCGGAGAAAATGGGAGATTTCAGATGCTGGAGATATCCCCAAGATCGTTGAAGGAGATGGTGTCATCGGTCAGCAACCCATCTTGGAACCTGGAGATTCCCATCATTATGTGTCGGGCTGCAATCTAAAATCAGGATTAGGCAAAATGAAAGGTTTTTATTACATGGAGAAAGTGTTGGATGGAAAGATCATTGAAGTTGCCATTCCAGAATTCCATTTGATCTCTCCTATTTTTAACAATTGATTTGGGCCTTTCTTTTTACGCCGTCAAAGCATTTCTGAAGCATTGGCTTGTCAATGAAGAAAGGCATTCGATTCAATCCCCATTGGCGTTTGAGATTTACAACGGTCTTTTGAATTATTCGAAGAATGCGGTAGACAAAGACCTGGATCTTGAAGAGTTCAGACATTTACTTTTGAAAGATGACCAAGTATTGGAAATAGAGGATTTTGGTGCAGGATCCAAAAAACTAAAAACCAACACAAGAATTGCCTCCGATATCACCAAGTTCAGTACGAGTACGAGGAAATTCTCCCAGCTTTACCAATACTTTTGTAGCATCACTCCCGCTGAAAAAGTATTGGAATTGGGGACTTGTGTAGGCATCAATGCCCGTTATCTGTCCAGGGAAGTAAAAGGGGATTTATATTCTTTTGAAGGAGCTGAAGCTTTGTTTCAAAAAGCACAGGAAAACAATCCTCCAAAAAACATCCACTATGTCTTGGGACAAATCCAAGACACCTTGCCTTCAATATTAAGTGAAAACGGGCAAGTTGATTTTGTGCTGATCGATGCTACACATACCTACAAGGGGACGAAGGCCTATTTCGAGTTGATTTTGCCCTACTTGGGGGCTACAAGTATCGTGGCGATAGCCGATATTCATTGGTCAAGAGAAATGAATAAAGCTTGGGAAGAGATCAAGAGCCATCCAAATATCAGTATCAGTATGGATTTTTATGAATGCGGTATCTTGATTTTTAAAAAGGGAATTGCAAAAAACCATTATGTTCTTCACTATTGAGGTTTTTGCAAAACAAAGAAAAGTTCGGACCCCTGACGGGCAGGAATGGAATTCTTGCAGGCTTCCATTTTCAAAACATGAAATAAGTCCTTGAAATACCCGAGGTATTCCGATTCTGAGCCACCAAAGGGTGGGCCTTGGGGCTGAAAATCCCGATTGAACAAAACGCCAACCAATTTACCCCCGGGTTTGAGGAGCGCGTGCATTTTTGCCGCATACTGGGATCTCATTTCGGGAGGAAGCGCACAGAAGAAGGTTTGTTCCAAAATCAAGTCATATTGGCCATCATGAGCAAAGAAATTTTCCTGGTGGCATTGGCTTTTAGGGAAATCCGGATTGGCTAGCAAAAATTCACCAAGAGGAACCGGAGAAATATCGAGAATATGGAGGTTTTCGAACCCGATTTGAAAAGCATAGGAAGCTTCATGTCCATTTCCGGCTCCAGGGACCAGAATAGACAATTGAAAATTAAGAATTTGGTCCAAATATTGCTTAAGCGGCGTGGAGATGCTGCCGAGGTCCCATCCAGTCTCTTTATTGAGATACCGGGAAGACCAATAAAGTTCCTCTAAGGATATAAGCATAAAATTCATTATTTTTGATAAAAATACAATAATATGGCCATGGACAGCAATTACGAATATGAAAAACCAAAAAGAGGTGATAAGGGGAAAAATATCCTGATCATCGTATTGATCATACTAATCATCCTCAGTGGTGTAAAATTATATACTGACAATCTGGACAAGAACCGAAAAACAGAAGAAATACTGATCCTATCAGTGGACAACAATGAGCTGAACAAAAGACTGGATTCAGTGACTTTTCAGTTGGATCTCAGGATTCAGGAGATCGAAAAATTGGGTGGGGATATCGCCTCTCTCGAGGAAATAAGGGAACAACTTGTCATGGAACGTAATTCCAATGCCAAAAGATCTGCAGGAGAAATAGCGGCCCTGAACAAAAAAATCAACAGCTTCACCCAGGTTTTTAAGGAAAAAGACGAGGAAATCCTACGGCTAAGGGAGGTAAACGAGCAGTTGTTTTCGGAAAATGAGACACTCAAATCCACCCAAGCGGTGATTGAAGAGCAAGTGGTCAAGCTCAACATCAAACAACAGGAGCTTCAAGATAAAGTAAACATCGCGGCAAGGTTGAAGGCTGAAAACATTTTGGTTGCTGCGGTGAATTCCCGTGGAAAAGAGAGGGAAGATGGATTCAAGAACAGACAGATCGAAAAGCTGAAAGTAAGTTTTAACCTGGCAGACAATAAAGTGGCCGAGTTTGGAACACGTGACATCTACGTCCAGATCATTGCGCCCAACAACCAACCGATTTTTGATGTGGCCAGAGGTTCCGGAACCTTTGCCATTGATGGAAGGGAAGAATTCTATACCGTTCACAAAGACATTCTTTTTGACAACAGCAAGCAAGAATTGACTTATTTCTACGAAAGGGGCTCTAATTATACCCCCGGAAAATATGTCGTGCGGATATATGCAGATGGTTACGAAATCGGGACCAAGAATTTTGAGGTGAAATAAGCCAAATGATTCCCATCATTTATGGATGTGGATTTGGACAAAACAAAATATTAGTCTAAATTTGCGGTCTGTTTAAATAATACATCATTAAACGATTAAAAAATGTTCCAAAAAAATTATGAAACGGTATTCATACTAACTCCCGTTTTGTCTGAGATTCAGACAAAGGATACCGTAGACAAGTTTATAAACTTGTTAAAAGTAGAGGGGGCAGATGTCATCAATGTTGAAAGTTGGGGTCTTAAGAAGATGGCTTACCCAATTCAGAAAAAAAGCACTGGATTTTACGTATTGGTTGAGTTCAAAAGTCAGCCTACGTTAATCAAAAAGTTTGAACTTGAACTCAGAAGAGACGAAAAAGTACTTCGCTTCTTGACTACTGTCTTGGACAAACATTCTTTACTCTATGCAGATAGAAGAAGAAAAGGTGAATTTAACAAAAAAACTGAAGCCAAGGAGGAGCAAGCAAAATGACACTTAAGAACGAACCGATCAACAGAGTAGAAAACAGAAAAAAATACTGTCGTTTCAAAAAACACGGCATTAAGTATATTGACTACAAAGATCCTAACTTCTTATTGAAGTTTGTAAATGAGCAAGGTAAAATTCTTCCTAGAAGATTAAGCGGAAACTCTGCAAAGTTCCAGAGAAAAGTGGCAAATGCCATTAAAAAGGCAAGACACTTGGCATTATTGCCTTACGTGGCTGATGGTTTGAAATAATACCAGCTGTTCTATCCCAAACATTAATAAATTTTACAACAATGGAAGTTATTTTAAAGACAGACATAAAAGGACTTGGCTATAAGAATGACCTTGTGCCTGTAAAGGCAGGATACGGTAGAAATTACCTGATTCCACAAGGCTTCGCTGTATTGGCTACAGATTCCAATAGAAGGATTCTTGCTGAAAACATCAAGCAGGCTGCTCACAAAGCAGAAAAAATCAAAACTGAAGCAGAAACTATTTCTGCACAACTTGCTGAGATCACTTTGGAAATCAAAGCGAAAATCGGTGAGTCTGGAAAACTTTTCGGAAAAGTGACTACGCTTCAAATTTCAGATGCATTGGCAGCACAAGGGATCATGATTGACAGAAAGAAAATTTCTATCAACACTCCTGTTCAAGGTGCCGGTGAATTTGAAGCTGAGGTTGATCTTCACAGAGAAGTGAAACAAAACGTAAAATTCGTTGTAGTAGCTGAGTAATACGGCCTACAATGAAACAAAAAAAAGGCTTTCCTTAATCGGGAAAGCCTTTTTTTGTTTACTACTCCATTTAAAGCGCTGCAATTTTCTCGAGGTCTTCTATCAGTTTTTTCGAAACAGCCTTATTGTTTTCATTTCTTTTAGCCTTCAAAAGTTCGAGCGCCTCTCCACTTTTCTCGATTACCCCCTTAGGATTGTTGTCATGTTTGTAGCTATTCCAGCACCAAGACAATTCCGCATGAAGTTTTCCATCGATTTTCAATTTCTCAAGTTTCTCCAAAGTAGAAACCACTGTTTTCTCTAAATTTTTTGCTGACATGATAAAATAAGTTTTGTTAAAAAAAGGATTTTGAAGTTGATTATCTCAAGCAAAATTCCATATTTTTTCTGCAAATACAAAACAATCAAATATTTAGGCCCTATATATTGCCAAACAATCGATTTCAAAGCCTCATTTGGCTATATATTTATTCTTGCTGATTTTGGTATATTTACCCAAACCCCTATAAAATGATCAGAAAGCAAAGCCAACAGGAAGAATTTGCCAACAGCATCACCCATGGATTTGGGATCTTGTTCAGCATCATTGCCATTTCACTTCTGGTGACTTTTTCGGTTTTGGATGGATCGGCGATCGACATCATCAGCTGCAGTCTTTTTGGGGGCTCCATATTGCTTCTCTATACCTTTTCCACACTTTACCATGCCACTCCTGAAGGACCCATCAAAACATGGCTCAGGACCTTTGACCATATCGGGATATATTTTCTGATTGCAGGCACCTATACCCCATTTCTATTGAGCGGGATTCAGGGGCAAACTGGTTGGTTATTTTTCGGGATTGTCTGGACACTGGCACTTTTGGGTGTCATCTTCAAGATTTTCTACACCCACCGCTTCCAAAAAGCCTCTTTGATCTTGTATTTAGGCATGGGCTGGATGGCACTTTTCATTGCCAAACCTTTACTCGAAAACCTCAGCATCCCCTCTCTTTCATTGATCGCCGCAGGTGGAATTAGCTATACGTTGGGCACCATCTTTTATACCAGAACCACCATGCGATTCGCACACACCATTTGGCATCTATTCGTTTTGGCGGGCACCATCCTTCATTTTATTGCCATTCTGTACATGATCCAGGGCCATTAGGAGAAAAAGAAGGAAGCCCTTTAAAATCCATGAAAATTTTATTGCTTGAAATTTAGTCAATTAGCTAACAAACCATAAAATTCTTTTGGGTCGGACTTGCATCAAAAAAAAAGTCGCCCTACATTTGTGTCACCATAAAGAAAAGCAATTTATTTATGTTTGAATTGGCCGATGGTGTAACTGGCAACACGTCTGGTTTTGGTCCAGAAGAGTCCAGGTTCGAGCCCTGGTCGGCCAACAAAAGCAGCTCAATGAGCTGCTTTTTTTTTGCCCTTTTGGGTAAACAATACTTTTTCAAAATTAATCTCCTCTCCAATTTCTCTTCTTAAACCCGAAATATGCATCAGGTTTCCATATGAGATCGAAACTGCAAGAAAATCAGACTATTATGAGACTGATTCATGACACCAATAGGGTGATGTCAAAAAAATCAACAAATAATTGAACATCAGTTAATTTTACTATTGAATTGAGTTCGCTAAGCATAAAACGGATTAAATTGCTTCCGCATCATCCCCAAAAGGACTACACATTTTCTTCCAACAAAAATTGCTGTTGTTTCCAAAATCGGAGCTGGGCGGATTCAACCAGAAATATGCATTGGGCTTCCTGGCGGGACTGCAACTACAGGAAAATCAGACTATTTGGATAATAATGAATAGCCCAATTTGCTGAAGTAAAAAAAATAGTAAACAACCAACTGATTATCAGGCAATTTCAGACTGGAACAACATTGATAATGCATAAAACGGGATTAATGATCAGACTATTCGTTTGAAATGGGTTTTTCCCCAAACAAAAAAAGAAAAGATTTCTTCCTTCAAAAAAACCCAAACCAATAAAGGCTGGACGAAACACAGCGCAATTGCCGAAGAGCCTTATGGCCAACGGTTGGGCACTGTGTGGGTGTTCAGAATCCTGAAGGCATCATTGATCACTTCTTCGGTTTTTTGCGCTTTCCAGATATGCTCCCGGGCATATTTCCCCGCTGATTCCAGATCCACGATGGGATAGGGATAGTCCTCCCCTAAAATAAACCCCATCATCTGCTGTTCTATGGCTGTAATCTTCCAAGGTTCATGCAGAAAGGCAAGGGGAATTTTACCCAATTCCGGAACCCATTTCCTAATAAATACACCATCGGGATCATGGTCTTGGGATTGTTTGACTGGATTGTATATCCGCACCGTATTGATCCCTGTGACGCCAGCCTGCATCTGCAACTGGGGATAATGGATACCGGGCTCAAAATCCAGAAACATTCTTGCCAAATGGTCTTTCCCCACCCTCCAATCCTGCCATAAGTGATGGGTCAGGAAAGAAACCAGCATGGCCCGCATCCTGAAATTCAGATACCCTGTCTCGATCAGGCAACGCATGCAGGCATCCACAAGGGGAAAGCCTGTTCTCCCCTCCTTCCAAGCTTCGATTCCCAATAATTTCTTTTCTTCCCGAAGTCCATCAAATCCCCTGTTCACGTTTTCAAATTCCATCCGACATTCCATTTCGAATTTTTGGATGAAATGGCAATGCCAGCGAAGCCTGGATTGGAAATTGGTCAAATTCTTTATCTGAAAACCCTCTTTCTTTCGCTTTTCTGCTGCCTGAAAGACTTGCCTGATGGACAAATTTCCCCATGCCAGATAGGGTGAAAGACGGCTGCAGCCTTTTCTGCTCAATTCGGGTTTGCTGATGTGCTTGTTGTAATTTTTGGCCCTTTCGGACAAAAAGGAATTGAAATACTTCCAAGCAGTGCTTTCTCCACCCTTTTGCACCTGGGGATTGAGGCTCTTCCAGTTTTCGGGAATTGGAAGGGTTTTGAGTTCGGCCTCAAATAATTTCGAAAGCGTGTAAAACCTTCCTTTGGTAAGGTCTGGATCAAAGCTTTTTGAAGACATCATTTTCTCCCAATCCTTGCTCCAGTTCGACCTGTTTTTTCGTCCTCTTTTCACTCCCTGCTGACTGTATTCGTTCCAAAGGATATTCCTATCCCTAAAAAACCTTTTCATGCGCTTGTCTCTTTCGAAGGTCACAGCGATACCCGTTTCTTGGTGGGAAAAAACCTGCTTGATTTCAAAATGGCGGGTCAATGCAGAAAAAAAATCTTCCACTTCCATCTGATAATAATGAACCCTGCCATCAAATGGGGAAAGTTGAGCATTCAGGTCAACCAGACTTTGGGAGACGAACCGCCAATGGCGCTGATCGCTCTGTTTGGCTGCGACCAGGCTAGGCTCGAACAGGTAGACCAAAATCAAGGGCAGTCCATCTGAAATGGCGCTGTGCAATGCTTCATGGTCCCTGATTCTCAAATCCCTTTTTAACCAAACGACGTTTACCTTCTCCATGTGATGCCTAAACAATTGTGACTGTCCATGGTTTTGAAATTATGGGAAATATTTCAGAACTGACCGATCAGGATATTGATAGAGTCATCGAAATGGCTTGGGAAGACCGTACGGCTTTTGATGCCATCGAAAGGCAATTTAATCTTGTCGAAAAAGAAGTGATCACCATCATGAGAAGGGAGATGAAACCAAGTTCCTTCAGGATGTGGCGCGAAAGGGTTCAGGGAAGAAAAACCAAACATGCCGCCAAGGCCACCGAAGAAGTGAATCATTTCAAATCGAAGATGCAAAAAGGAATTGCCTTGAACAAAATGAGCAAAAGAAACTAATCTACCTTCACCGAGCCGGCAATTGCCCAAATAGTGCTGTTTATTTTTTTGTTGAGCCCACCTCCTTTTACCGGCAAAAAACAAAACAGTTCCTAAGAGCACAAAAAAAGCATGACCTACCTGGCCATGCTTTTTCCAATTTCCCAAACCTACATTTATTCTTACACCAATTCGAATGGCCAGTCCATTACTCCACCGGCAAGATTATATACTTTTTCAAATCCATTTTTCCCCATTACATCAGCCGCTTGGCCACTTCTGTTGCCACTGCGACAGTAAAGGTAATAGGACTTGTCCTTTGGAAGATTCTGGATCTGAGCCAAAAATCCTGGACCCATGATGTCAATATTCCTGGCTCCTTTTATTTTCCCAGAATTGAATTCTCCCGCCGATCTTACATCGATTAGCACGGCATCTTTTGCAGTTAGACCTTTGTTGAAATCTTCTGACTTCAAGTCTATATAGTTTTTTGGTTTTGATCTAAAGAAATCAAACATAGTTTTTTATGGTTTTATCAATACAAAATTACGCCCCGGAACATCTCTAAACCGTAACCTTTATCACAATCATTGTTTTTTTTTACGCCACTTCCTTTTTGACAATAAATTTTGTATTCACTTTCAGCACGACCAACCTGAGCAAAAGTACCCATGGAAGACCATGATAGACGAAGTCGAACCAATCCAACAGCTGCATTCCAACGCCCCCTCCGGCGATCCATTTGATTTTCCCCCAGATGTGTGGCTCAGGAAAAAAAGGTGCCAGACCGAGTGTCAAACAGAAGATGATCACCAGACGCCAGTTATTTATAGTTGATTTCATTTTTTTCGCTCCTTTATTTTTGTGCGTCATTGAGATCCAGCTTTTGTCAACAAAGCCCCCCAAATCCGCAATATGGATCATTTTATCTCTATTGGGCTGTTTCAAAAGCAATTAGGACAACCTCTTGATTCTCCATTTTGCCTATAAAACAGGGGTTTTATCAATTCTTATTTCTTGTATTCCAAAATTGCACCACTCATATCGAGTACTTTTGTGGTCTTAAGGGCATTCTTCACAATACTGCTACCCGCCGCGGAGCGATATCCGGTACCACAGTGGATCACCACTGGCTTTCCAGTTGGAATTTCCCCGGCACGTTCCATCAGCTCTGGAAGGGGGATATTGATGGCATTTTCAAACACCTTACCCTCGGCCACCTCTCCTGCATTTCTGATATCAATGATTGTAAAAGCATCTTTGTTTTGATCAAAGAGGTCTTGATCGAAAGTGTCGGATTGCATACCATCCTTGGCATCAAACACAAATGCACCCTGAATAAAGGTTTCATACCCGATTTTGGCGGTTTTGGAGATGAGTGCTTGAAGATGCACTTCATCTTTGCCTATCAAATAGAAGCTGTCTCCTGGCGCCACAATACTTCCCAACCAGGTTTCGAACTTGGCGCCATCCATGATGTTAACAGCATCCTCCAGATGCGAAGCTTTGTATTCCGCTTCATGTCGACCATCGATAATGATGCTCCCAGGTCCTGGTTGGTAATTCCTTTCCAGTATAGTGACCTTTTCTACCGAGGCGACAAAGGGTTCCGCTCCGATTTTATTGACATCCACATTGAAAGGGAAATATTTCGGAATAAAAGGTTGGTCCTCCAAAAGAAGGGAAACAAATTCCGCTTCCGTCATTTCTTGCAATGCATAATTGGTTGCCTTTTCGGCTCCGATGGTGCTGCTTTTTTCTTGACTCATGGATTTCCCACAAAGTGAGCCCGCCCCATGGGCTGGAAAGACGGCCACTTCATCATCCAGTGTCATGAGTTTCTCGCGCGTACTTTTGTACATCATCTTGGCCAATTCTTCTCTTTTTGCCATGATGCTACCTGCGGATTCTCTGAGGTCGGGACGGCCTACGTCACCGATGAAAAGCGTGTCACCCGTAAAAACAGCAACATCTTCACCATTCTCTTCCACCACAATGGAAATCCCGTCCGGAGAATGCCCGGGAGTGAAAACAGCCCTCAATTTTACGTTCGGTGAAAGCACTATTTCGTCCCCTTCATCAAAGGCTTGGTGCGGGTAATTGGCTCCGACCAATTTGCTGACATAAATCGTAGCGCCTGTGGTTTGATAAATCTCCAAATGGGAACTGACAAAATCCGCATGGGGATGGGTTTCGATCACCCCGATAATTTTGGCGTTTTTGGACGCTGCGTAATCATAATACGGCTGGGGATCACGTCCCGGATCCACCAAAACTATTCCTCCATCCACACCGACTGCATAGCTGAAATGTGCCAATCCATCGTCTTCGAATTGTTTGATTTCCACATTTTCCAACGATTTTGCTTTGATCAACTGTTCAAATTGAAAGGCGTCTGCATTGGAAAAAAATACAAGAAACAAGAGTAAATAAATGGGGATTTTTTTCATATTACTGATTCAAGTTATTTAACAAAATTAGCATTTTTGACAGGCAACATCTGTGATGTTTGTTACAAGCCCCATAAAACCACAACTTGTGAAAATGATCGTCTGTATCCAATGTTACGCAATTCGTCCCTCCTCGTCCCGAAATTAGCGGCACAAAAAACAAAATGCATGAAAAATTTCTGGAATGAAAAATTTAAAAACCAACCAAATTTATATGGTAATGCACCCAACTTGTATTTCAAAGAAAAGCTAGAAGAAACCTTACCTGGTAAAATATTGCTCCCCGGCGAGGGTGAAGGCCGAAATGCAATCTACGCCGCATCCAAAGGCTGGAAGGTCACTGCATTTGATCAGAGTGTAATTGGGAAAACCCGTGCGGTCCAGCGGGCAGAATCCTTAGGACTCCATATAGATTTTCAGATCTGCGATGTCAATGACTTCCGGACCACACCGAACGAGTTTGACATGTTGGCCTTCATTTATTTTCATTTACCACCTCCCCTGTCTGTCTCCATCTACCAAAAATTGCTGAAGGCGCTCAAACCCGGGGGCACTTTGGTCATTGAGGGATTTGGTAAGGATCAGTTGAATTACCCATCGGGTGGCCCCAAAGACATAGAAATGCTCTATGCCATGAATGAGTTGAAAGGCGTTTTTCCTGGGGTCAAGTGGATTGAGGAATTTGATGGAATTCTCACGCTTCGGGAAGGAGAAGGGCATCTGGGAGATGGACATATCATCCGATTGAAAGGGATAAAGAAATAAACAATATATTTAAAAGTGATGATTTTAATCACCTTTTAGTTTAATTTAATATTCGTAAATTAGTAAAACAAAAATCCCGAAACCATGAAAATCCTTGTTCCCACTGATTTTTCCGACAATGCCAATAATGCTTTGGAATTTGCCAAAAAAATAGCCCTTATGCATGGCGCTTCCATTACCTTATTGTTTACTTTTTATGCGATTTATGATTTTGCGGCGCAAGCTGCCGAAATCGTCGACCAAATAGAAAAGGATGCAAAAAAAGCGATGAAAGAAGAAGTGAAGGAAGGAGAAAAAGAAGGACTGAAAGTGGATTATAAGATCCTGCAAGGAGCCGTTTCCACTGTCATCACGGCCACGGCATTTAGAGAAGGCTATGACCTCATCGTGATGGGTACCCAAGGCGCGAGTGGCATGAAAAAAGCATTGATGGGTTCCAATACCGGAAATGTCATCAAAGAAAGTAAAGTCCCCGTATTGGCGGTACCTAGCAATGCCACTTGGAAAAAGATAAACAAAATCAGTGTTTCCGTCGAATTGGCGAAGGAAGAGGAACTGAATTACAAAAAATTGATGATGCTCACGGCACCATTCAAGGTTCCCTATGAGTTTCTCCATGTGGAAAAAACCCATGCTTTCGAAAAAGACATCACACTCAAGGGATTGGAGTCCTATTTGAAGGAAAACTATCCGAAGCAATCCATCTCTTTTATAGTCAAAACGGCCGAGGAAGTGACCACAGGCATTGACAAATATTTGAAAAAAAACAAAGGCACACTCTTGGTCATGTTCTACAAAAACAAGTCATTCTTTGAATACCTCTTCAACAAGAGCCAAACCGTGGAAATGGTCTACCACACCCATGTCCCCCTTTTGGTATTAAAGACCAACCCTTAATTCAACCTTTTTTCGATCCAAATCAAGATCTCATCCATGATCTGCTCCTTTTCAAATTCATTGAGCAGTTCATGGTAGAGACCAGGATATTTGATGAGGTTCTTGTCTTGGGAAGAAATTTTTCCATACAAAAGATCACTTCCTTTTGGGTTGATCAACTTGTCATCGGTACCATGCAGGATGAGTATTGGCAAGGTAAATGAAGGCATCTTTTCTTCCACCTGCCCCATCATCCTCAAGATTTCGTACGCTGTTCTTGCAGCAACAGCCTGATGGTAGACCAGCGGATCTTCATCGTATTTCCTGACTTCCTCTTGGTCTCTTGAAACCATTTTACTGTCCAATTTCAATACCTTTAATTTGGGGGCAAGCTTGCTGATCCAAGCAGAGGCCGCGATTAAAATCTTGGACACATTTTCGGCAGGCATCAAAGCTGCGGCACTCAATACAATACCTCTCGCATCTGGCTGATAGTTGACCACGTAGCTCGTCACCAAGCCCCCGCCCATGCTGTGGCCGAATATAAAAGATGGAATACTTCCCGCAAAACCCTTGACCTTCCCAAAAAGAGCATCAATATCCTTTAGGTAATCCTCATAGTTTTCAAAATAGGCTGTTGGAGATGGCAAAGAGGATTTCCCGTGGCCCCTTCCATCAAAAGTGAAAACCGAAATATGATGGGACGCCAATTTTTCGGCAAAATGCATGTACCTACCACTATGCTCCCCCAAGCCATGGACAATCAATACCGCTGCCTTGGGAACTTCTGGCAACCACGCTTGAAGATAAAGTTTGATCCCGTCATGAGTGGTATATTCGGTTTCCAGATGTTTCATGTATAATTTTTTAGTTTGCAACCATGCAATTTTTTTCCTTCCAAAGGGTATCGTCAATCCCAACCAAGGAATCGCAACAATATCTCTTAATCCACTGCAAAAGGGCCAAGCAATCCAAAACCCAATTCAACGGCCTGAATGATTCTTCTTCCGGCAAAGGACAGAATCCCGAGGGCTTCGCCCCCAGCACTGATGAAATCATTACACCCAAAATGACGCTATTCAAAAATAATCACAAGTAGAATAATGAAAAACCTGTTTATATAAATATGGTTCTAGGTTTCACCGAATTTACTAAAATCCACTTATACAGAACATTGTATCCAAAATAAATATGTCTGCGAAGTTTTATCCTACAAAGAAAAATCCAGTCTTTGGAAATCCATTAAGACAACAAGCTTAAGCTTGTTCCCAAACCTGGAAAAGTTAAGGATTGGGAAAAATTGGGTTTTGAAGAGATTCCTCCAAAACCCAAAAAAAATCATTAAGGAATCCACTTGACATCCTTGAAATCAGGTTTTCTTTTCTCCAGAAAAGCATCTCTTCCCTCTTTCGCTTCTTCGGTCATATAGGCCAAGCGCGTGGCTTCTCCTGCAAATATCTGCTGCCCCACCATTCCGTCATCCGTCAGGTTAAAGGCAAATTTCAGCATCCTGATGGAAGTCGGAGATTTCTCCAGAATTTCTGTGGCCCATTGATAGGCAGTTTCTTCCAATTCTGCATGGGGAATTACGGCATTGACCATACCCATTTCAAAAGCCTCCTGAGCGGAATAATTCCTGCCTAAAAAGAAGATTTCCCTTGCTCTTTTTTGCCCGATCATTTTGGCCAGATAAGCAGATCCATATCCTCCGTCAA
The DNA here is from genome assembly GCF_000381545.1 of Rhodonellum psychrophilum GCM71 = DSM 17998. GTDB lineage: Bacteria > Bacteroidota > Bacteroidia > Cytophagales > Cyclobacteriaceae > Rhodonellum > Rhodonellum psychrophilum. The sequence continues at coordinate 198,492 of NZ_KB906677.1, forward strand.
AACTGGTCACGTCTGCATCCGTCTGCTTGAAAATCGCATGTTCCTTGCTTGCCAAGGTCAAATCGCAGACAACATGGAGACTGTGTCCCCCACCAACTGCCCATCCGGGAACCACCGCAATGACGACTTTGGGCATGAAGCGGATCAATCTCTGTACTTCCAGAATATTCAAGCGATGCATTCCATCATCTCCTACATATCCCTGATGTCCACGGGCTTTTTGATCTCCACCTGAACAAAAAGAATAGACACCATCTTTCGGAGAAGGTCCTTCTGCCGATAGCAAAACCACCCCAATGGAAGTATCTTCCCTTGCATCCAAAAATGCCTCATAAAGTTCGCTGGTCGTTCTGGGTCGAAAAGCATTTCTGACTTCAGGACGATTGAAGGCAATCCTTGCCACTCCCCCGCTTTTTTTATATGTGATGTCTTGATATTCTTTTACCGTTATCCAATTCATGGTATTCTTGATTTGATTGAGCAATAAATTTTATGCAAGATAACAGGCTTCACCAAAATTCTACGGTTTTTTAGTTCCCTTCTTTTGCTGAAATTAAAACTCCTGAATTGGATGAAAATTCGAATTTTGATCCAGTTATCATTATTTTGCGTTCCATTAATTTGAACCATGGGGAAAATCATTTTACAAATCGGGAGTTATTCATTTGAGGAAATCAAGAATAGCCTTTGGACTGAGAAAGACCCCTACTTGGAATCTTCCCTGCGGTTTTGTAGGGATTGGCTGAGGGGAGAAATGCTCTTCGAACTTTCAACTTCCGGATCTACTGGTACTCCCAAAACCATCACCGTCCATCGCCGGCAGATGGAGATCAGCGCCAAGGCCACCAAGGATTTCTTTGGCATTCAGCCCAATTCGCTTTTGTTGTGCTGCCTGAGTACAGACATGATCGCAGGGAAAATGATGTTGGTCAGGGCCTTGGAGTGGGATGCAGATGTTGTATTGGTTGCACCAAAGGAGAATCCGCTCTTGGAACTAAGTATGAATCGGGAATTCGATTTTGCCGCGATGGTACCCATGCAGGTAGCGGCGTGTCTGGACAGTACAAAAACCGCCGGCGAGCTGAAAAAAATCAAACAACTGATCATTGGAGGTGCTCCAATATCCCCCGCCCTTTTGGAGAAAATAGGGATGGAAAAATTGAATGCTTACCAAACCTACGGCATGACCGAGACGGTTTCCCATGTGGCCTTGGCTAAAATCAACGGACAAAAACCCATCTATACCGCTCTGCCCAACGTTGGCATCGGAACGGATGCGTCGGGGCGCTTGTGGTTGGAAGCGCCGATGGCTCAGGAAAAACACTTACAGACCAATGATTTGGTGGAATTGATCGGAAACAATCAGTTTGTCTGGCTTGGAAGAGCCGATTTTACGATCAATTCAGGAGGGATCAAAATCCAACCGGAAATCCTTGAACCCCAGCTGGCAGCGATTGTTTCTGAATTTTTTCCAAAAAGTGATTTTTTCCTTTCCGCCCTTGAAGATTCCAAGTTTGGCCAAAAATTGGTTTTGGTCATTGAAAATACACAGCCAGAACAAAAAAGGGCAAAAGATTTGCTAATGGAGATCCGGAAAAACTTCCATAAACATCTTGTTCCCAAAACAGTTTTATTCGTTTCGGATTTCATGAGAACCCCTTCCGGAAAGATTAACCGAAGGGCCAACCTTAACATTGCCAAATGAAATTATTGATCCTCTTCTTTTCAGTTTTTATCATGATGCAAGATCAACCCTGTGCCGAAATCAAGTTAGAGGTCACAAATGTAAAAAACAGCCAGGGCGTGGTTAGAGTTTTGCTATTCGATGGGGAGAATGGTTTCCCAAATGACCCCAAAAAAGCGTTCAAAAGTGCCTCAGGAGAAATTATCAACAACAAGGTCACTTTCACTTTTAAAGGAATCCCCAAAGGAGCTTATGCGATTTCGGTTTTCCATGACAGCCAAAACCTGGGATATTTACGCACAAATATTCTGGGAATCCCAAAGGATGATTATGGTTTTTCCAACAATGCCTCAGGGCACTTTGGTCCACCTTCGTTTGAAAAAGCAAAGTTTAGTGTGGACAAACAGAAAGTAGAAGTCCGTATCCGATTCTAAGCCATTAAGTCAAACCGAAACTGGGTGAGTGAAAATTGATAGCCTTTAAAAATCATTGCAAAGATTCATTGGGAAATCGTTATATTCGCTTACCCTATGAATCAACTATTTACATCAGGAAAAACCAATCTTAAAAATGTATCACTGATAATAGTCTTGTTATTGGGTGTTTTTTCTTTTTCAGGATCAACAATCATTTCCACTCCTGATCTTGGCCAAAGTACCCTTACCACGTCTCTTTTTACGCCCAACTCCAATTTTTCGATTAAATCAATTTCCTTTGAAAAGACAATTCTAATTCTTCAATTTCCCAAACATTCTAAAAACTCCCAAATATCTCTAACGGATACTTTATTGAATTTCAAGAGGCTAACAAAGCTAAAATGGAATGTCCTTATAAATAAATCAAATTTTTTCCCAACATCGGGTCGACTTTTTCCATTAAAAACAATCCCGAAAAACTCAAAAGAGGAAGCATCCCTTTTTAATCTGGGATAAAATTCATTCCCATAGCCATCGAAAATGGCGGAATTTCCTTTGTAAATACCGATACATTTATTGGGTGTCGGCAAATCAATTTAATTTATTAAAAAATGAAATCCTTCAAAAGAAAATTGAGAAGATTTTGCTATTTTATCCTTTTGATATTGGGTTCAGCTGGTATAGGTTTGAGCGGTGGTGTACCGATCCCATTGTTCAATAAAAAAGAGGATTATGATGGAGGAAATATTGAAATGGTCGAGAACAAAAAGAAAGAGGATGATCAGTTTATGTTGAAAATAAACCTCTGAAGATTTCTACGCTTTGATTATTTGTGCCTAAACCAACAGTCTTTTCTTTCCGCCTCATACTCCTTAAAAACCGTATTGACGGGAGTTCCATGAATGACCCGATCATTGAATTCTGTTCTGACCAGATAATTAAAAGCGCCCATATCCCCTGTGTATGCGGTTTTATTGTCGCTGTTGTATTTTTCATGGAGTGAACAGAGTTGGCTGAGAAACAACTGCATCACTTGAACATTCCCGCCGATGATGCCACAATTGAGCAAAGTTGCCTCTTTGAATTCCTCTTCATAGCCTTGATAGTCGGAAATTTTACTCCTTAAATGTGCCGCATGCAATAGCATCCAATCATCCAGCAGCGGCTTTGGTTCGTCTCCACAAAAAATCGCTTGGGGATTTCCTGTGAAAATTGGCTCTTGGAAAGGATCTTTGAGGACCACCACGTCCGTAATGTCTGTCACAAAAACATTTAGAAGTTCATCGAAATGTTGTTGGATAAAATCCCTGTAGAGAAAATAACGATACACATTTGGGGTAAATCTTGTATCGTGATTCACCTTGATGAACTGGATATGTTGTCCCTGGATTTCGGCACAGGTTTGATCCGAAAAATTATTGTGAAACACAATCCCTTTGAGGTTCAAATCGATGATGGAATCCGCCCAATCCTTGATCAACGCATAAGCATCATCTGGCAAAACGGTATTGCGATTTACGTCATATATTCCCGTCATGTGACATGCCATGATCACATTTCCCTTCCCGATATTCAAAAAATCATCCATTTCTACTAATTCATTATGGATATATTTTCCACTTTCAGGCGGGAACAAATGCTGTTGGGTGTATTTCGATAATAAATGTATGTTCTTAAATCGACCTTTTTCACCTTGTATTTCCTTGCTGCCCTTTCATAAAAGTCCGCATCGGCTGCGTAAAAATCCTTAAAATCGATTTCTTGAAAAACCTCTTTTTTTCCAAATAATGTCGCAAACAAAACACAATCATCCACATGAATCATCTTAGAGGGATCTCTTTTGTCAGGAACATAATAATCCTCTTCCTTGTCTACGATGGTTTTGGTCGTGGAAGCGATCAAATCGACCGATTGCAATTCTTTTAGACAAGCGCTAAGGTGATGGCTTTCAAATTCGTCGTCCGCATCCAAAATGGTGATGTATTTTCCGCGGCTGTTCAAAATGCCACGGTTTATGGATTTGGATTGCCCTCGATTTTTATGTCTTAGATAGGTGATTCTGTCCTCGTGCCCAATGATATATTGCAGCAATAAATTTTGAGGATCGTTGTCACTGCCATCATCGATGACAATCAATTCAAAATTCGGGAAATCTTGGGCCAATACCGAATCAATGGCTCTTTTCACCAAACCAAATTCTGTATTGTAAACAGACATCAGTACGGAGATTTCTACTTTCTCTTTCATTATTATTTTACTTCTTGAATCACTTCGCCTTCCCAAACTTCCTGAAGATCCGACCTCACAAATATAAGCATCGTTTTATTGGGATTTTAAAAGATTGAAAATCAAACACCTCATTCAATTGACCCTTAGCCAACTGGCATATCACTTTATTGGATATCAACTTTAAAAGAGGTTTATCTTCCAATTTACTTGGGTACATTCAACACACCAATTTATTTTAACAATGAAAAAGCGATTGGGTTCAAAACAAAATGAAATTTTTGTCTCGATTTGGGGCTGGGACTCAAAAAAATCATGGCAAAAGGGAAGATATCCATTGGATCAGGGCTTGAATCAAATTTAATCCGTTTCATGCATTCCCAATTCAATGCAATCCTATAATAGCTTAATAATCATTCAGTTGGTTACTTTTTTTTACTTCACCATTTCGGTACTTCACCCTATTCTTGAATTGGTCTGATTTTCTTACAATTTCAACACCCAATAGGAAACCGAATGCATATTTCGGGTTTAAGTCTTTGACCTACTCCACCAATCCAATGGGTATTTCATCCACTTCAACCCGTTTTATGCATTACGAACTCCATTTAATATTTTAATGTACTGATAATCAATTAGGTGTTGACTATTTTTGACTTCACCCTATCGATGTCAAGAATTGTTCTCCCAATAGTCTGATTTTCTTTCAGTTTCAATCCCATTTGGAAACCTATTGCATATTTCGGGTTCAACCATGATTACTCAAAACCAAAATTCGCCTGCAGGAATGATTTATCTGGCCAAATACCCTCCATCTACAGGATGATAACTTCCCGTCACAAAGGAGGCTTTATCGCTACCGAGCCAAAATATCAATTCTGCCACCTCCTCACTTCTCCCCAAGCGACCTATCGGATGAAGCGCGACCAATTGACTTTTCATTTCACTATCCAATGCTTCCAATAGAGGAGTTTCGATAAATCCAGGACCCACGGAATTTACACGGATGTTTTGGGAAGAATATTCCATCGCTGCGGTTTGGGTAAGACCAAGGACGCCATGTTTGGCAGAGGCATATCCGGCAGAACCTGCAAAACCCACGGAACCCAAGATGGAAGAAATATTGACGATGCTTCCGCCTCCACTTTTCAGCATGGCCTGGATCTGATATTTCAGTCCATAAAAAAGGCTGTTTAGGTTCACCCCAATCACCTTGTGCCAACCTTCAATACTCATATCTGCGATCGGGTTGATTTCTCCACCTATTCCTGCATTATTGACAGCAATATCAAGTTTGCCATAGGTCTTAACAGCAAAATCCACTAATTTTTCCATCTCCTCTGGCATGGACACATCTGTTTTGATGAAGACCGCCTTACCACCATTGGAAACGATGTCTTCTGCGACGACTCTTGCTGCGGTCTCATTGATATCTGAAACCACTACGTTGGCTCCTTCTTTGGCAAATAATTCTGCTGTCGCTTTCCCTATTCCCGACGCAGCACCGGTGATGATGACGGTTTTTCCTTTCATGATTCTGTGATTTAAACTTAAAAATTGAATTTATTTTCCAACTACAATTTAGCGGGATTTCCCTAGAAATTTCATGACAAGAATCAGTTGCACTTCCCGAATAAATCATTTTCAGTAAAACTGAAATCTTTCCCCCATTGCGTTCCAATCAAAAAAAGAACCAGGAGAGATTTCCTGGTTCTTGGATCAAGTGCCAACAGTTTCGCCTTTACGGTTTAACCCATTTTATGCATTGCCAATTGAATTATAGCCTAAAATGCTTCGTAGTCATCAGATTGTTTACTGTTTTTGACTTCACCATACTTGGTACTACTTCTTCTTCTCAAAATAGTCTGATTTACTTGAAGTTTCAACCCTATTCGGAGACCGAATGCATATTTCGGATTTAAGGCAGCTTCAATTTCAATTGGATTTTATTGCAATTAATTCAAAAAAATAAAGCCGACTCCCTAAGCACTTAAGATTTCGAGGCTTTCGGGAAATTGGCTCTATTGCATACTTTCAAGCAATTATTCAGGAATCAACTCTTGAAGAAATTGCGCACAAAGGCCAGCAGTTGATTTTCTGACAACTTATCGCTGCTCTGCACGGAAACCCATTTCCCATCAAAGGATTTATTTCCCGAAAGTCTGTTGATCAATTGATCTTTTGCCGTACTGGGACCAAACAATAAAATATCTTCGTAGTTTTTGAGTTTTCCTTCGAGGATTTTAAAATATTCATTGATTTCGTTTTGGGTAATGTTGTGCTTCTTGTTCTCATTGTTAGAGGACATAAAGGGATCGGAGCCGAACCTAGAGTGGTCGCTTACCTCTCCTTCTTCCCTTTTAATTCTTTCGTAAGGAGAATCGACGGATTCAATCAAAAATGCCTTGCCATCTTTGTGTCCGACTATATGCGCCTTTGAATGATCCAGCCACACTCCGATTTGTTTTGTTGATACAGTCTCCATAATTATTTATTGATTTTTATAGATGATAAAAGCTGTTTACACCCCATTAATTTAGGGTTTAAAGTGAACAAAAGCACCTTTTCCGGCCTCTAATTTTTATTAGAACGGATAATTTAGCTAATTATTGGGCAAGCCAACCCCCATCCACTCCAAGAGATTGGCCGGTAATAAAGGAGGCCCCGTCAGAACAAAGGAACAATACCGCTGCAGCCACTTCCTCTGGTTCACCAAATCTTCCAATGGGTTCGCTCGCCGCCATGTTTTTCTCGACTGTTTTGTCTTTTCCCGTGAAGCGATCGATCATCGGTGTTTTGATTACCCCTGGGCACACGACATTTACCCGGATTCCCTGTTTTACATATTCCAAGGCTGCATTTTTGGAAAGACCAATCATGCCATGCTTCGAAGCCACATAGGCGGGAATACCCGGAAAACCCACCAATCCTGCGACGGAAGAATTGTTGACAACGGCTCCTTTTCCTGCTTTGAGCATCAATGGGATTTCGTATTTCATGCAAAGCCAGGTGCCTTTTAGGTTGATTGCTAAAGTTTGGTCCCAGTTTTCATCCGTGCACTCGTGCGTGATGCCTTTGTGGCCTTCAATACCTGCATTGTTGAAGGCAAAATCCAGTCCTCCGAAATGTGCAAAGGTTTTCTCCACCATGTTTTTGACTTCTTCTTCCTTTGAAACATCACACTTGATAAAGATCGCCTCTCCCCCCTCCTTCTCGATCTGATCAACTGTACCCTCGTCCTCCACCCAATCCGAAACAACAACTTTTGCACCCTTTCGCGCAAAGGCAATCGCCGTTGCTTTGCCTATCCCAAAACTCCCTCCGGTGACAATGGCTACTTTATTTTCAAATTCCCTGTTCATGATCTGTTTGGTTTAAAAGTTGAACTTCATCCCGTGACATGCATTACCCATTCAATTCCAGCCTAAAATTGCTTAATATCCAGCCTGCTGCTTCCTGTTTTTGAACGCATCCTTTCGGCACTGGCCTTATTCTCCAAACAGTCTGATTTTCTTTCGGTCTCAACCCCTATTTGGAAATCTAATGCATGTTTCGGGTTCAAATTATTTTCTTTTCCAAATACGTAAGCAGACTTTTGATCGTAGCCGTTTTTCCATAATCCTGCTCGGGGATATCGATCTTTAATTTTTCACACAAGGCCACAATAAACTGCAAGGCATCATAGGAGTCAATATTGAGTGCCTCACGAATATTTTCCTCCTGACCCAGCAGCGTTGGATCCATTTCTGGCGCAATATTTTTCAGCAATTCATGAATGGTATTTAAAATTTCGGATTTGTTCATAGCGTTTCAGGATTTTGTAGGTACTTGTTCAATGCCCCCAAAAACCGGCTTCCAGTCAGACCATCCGTCGCCCGGTGATCCCCTGCCAAGGTGACATGGACAATGGGACGGATACCCAACAAGCCATTTTCCGCAAAGGGTTCTTCAGAAATACCCCCAAAACCGATGATGGCCACTTGTGGTGGGTAAATCACCCCGAAAACCTTGTCTGCACTTCCTTCACCGATATTGGTGATGGTGATCGTGGAATCACTGAGTTCCGAGCTTCTGAGTTTCAATGCCCTTGCCCTTGGGATGACATCATTCAGCACTTCCATGATTTCATCCACGCTTTTTGCATCTGCCTGGTGGATTGCTGGGACCATTATTCCGCCTGTGCGCAGAGAAACTACAAAACCAATATTGATCTCGTTTTTCAGCTGCAAACCATTTTCCCAAACCGCATTCAGCGCCGGGACTTCATCCACGGCAAGTGCCACTGCCTTGATGAGCAATGCCGCAGGGAGGAGGCGTTTTTGGACCGGGCGCTCGCTGTTCGCTTCTTTTAGCCAGGAAAGCGACTTGGACATGTCTATTTTTTTCTCCAGATAATAATGCGGAATTTCACGGTTGGATTTGCTCATCGCCGCAGCGACTGCCGATCGAATGGCCTCCACTGGCGGAACAGTCCCCATTGGTTTTTTTTCGGGAACAGCTTCTTTAAGCTGTTCCATTCCCACCTGCTCCGTACCCGCTTTGCCTTTTTCAGGCTCTCCCGCTATCTCCATTTTAATTCCTTTGGGTTTTTCCATTTCAGCTACCCCTTCCCGAGTGGCGATGGCATTTTCAACATCCTCCTTGGTGATGGCGCCATTTTCTCCAGTTCCGGAAATGCTCGAAAGATCAATACGCTCTGCTTCGGCGATTCTCTTTGCCAAAGGCGAGGCTTTTATCCTTTTCGTTTCTGAATTTTGCTCTTCAAAAGAAACTGGCCGCGTTTCTTCAATCGGCTGCTGTATCGGGACTTTTTCATCCATGGGCTGACCCTTTGATTTTTTCCCTGCAATCCCATCGGGATTAATTAGGGCCAAAATCGTCCCTACTGGCACTTTCAAACCTTCTTCTACCAGTAGTTTTTCAAGGACCCCTTCTTCAAAAACCTCGATTTCTATCAATCCTTTCTGCGTATCCACATCGGCAATGATATCTCCTCGGTTTAAAAAATCACCCGGTTTTTTCCTCCATTCCACTAGGGTTCCGTCTTCCATATCTGCTCCCAAACTGGGCATCAAAAATTCTATCATGGCTTTAAAGTTTTCTGAACACTATTGACAATATCTTTTACTTGAGGAACCGAAGCCTCCTCGAGATGTAAGGGATAGGGAATGGGCACCTCCACGCCGCACAATCTTTTTACGGGAGCATCCAATTCATAAAAAGCCTTTTCCATAATCCGCGAAATTATTTCCGCAGAAAAACCAACTGAACACCAAGCATCTTCCACAACCAATGCCTGATGGGTCTTGGCCACGGAAGCCAAAAAAGTCTCCTCATCCAAGGGACGCAATACCCGCAAATCAATAACTTCGGCATCGATGCCTCCCCTTGCCAATTCAGCTGCCGCTTCCATACATTTATGCACGCCTGTTCCATAGGTGATGATGGAAATGTCATTGCCTTCCCGTCTCACCTTCGCTTTGCTTATCCCTAGCTCGGGGACATCCTTGGCTATTTCCATTTCCATATTGAGCATGGAAGTATATTCGAAAATGATGACAGGGTCTGGACTTTCAAGGGCAGCAGCGAGCATTCCCCTGGCATCTTCATGTGTGCCCACCGACAGCACCACCAATCCCGGGACATGGGCATAAAAAGGTTCCCAACTATGGGAATGCTGAGCTGCCAATTGCCGCCCAATGCCACATCCCATCCGAATCACCACGGGCACATTCAACTGACCTCCGGACATGTGCAGTAAAGTAGCGGCATTGTTGATGATCTGGTCCATGGGCAATAGTCCAAAGTTAATGGTCATCACTTCGACGATGGGCTTCATTCCAGCCATTGCCGCCCCGATGCCAGCCCCCACAAACCCAGATTCGGAAAGCGGTACATCCATAATCCTCTCTTCTCCAAACTCTTCCAAAAGCCCCTTACTCACTGCAAAAGCCCCGCCGTAACGGCCTACATCCTCCCCCATCAAAAAAACCCTGTCGTCTTTTTGAAGTGCTTCACGGAGACTCTGCTTGAGTGCCTCCCGGTAAGTGATTTTGATCGTATTGCTCGCTTCCATAGAAAAAAAATCAATTGGGTTTCATATCAGGTTCCTTTTCGGGTTCTGCGTCGGGGTCAATCTCCGGCCAATCCTCCGGCTCGATTTCCGGTATTGGGAATTCTTTGGGATTTTCTTCCGGGTGGGGAATTCCCGGGTATTCCGGGTCGATTGCCGGTAAGGGAAAATCAGGGTTCGGCGTGATGCCGGGGATTTTGGGCAGAATCGGAAATTCTTCTGGTTTCTTTTGCATGTCTTTTGGCTTTTGCATTTCAATAGTCAATGGAAAATCAATCCTTTACTTTTCGCTGTAAACAAACTTTGTCAAATCTTCTAATGGCTCCCATGTTCCGGCTTCCGCAAAATCGATCGCCTCCTGAACTTCTTTGTCCACCCGCGCGGAAATTTTTTCCAGCTCAGTTTTCGTTATCAATTTTTGTTTCAACAAGTAGTCCTGAAATGCTGGAATAGGATCTGCTTTTTTCCATTCCTCCACTTCCTTTTTATCCCTGTACAATTCCGCATCAAACATGGAATGTGACCTAAATCGATAGGTATTACAAACCAAAAAATAGGGTTTCCCGGTTTTCCTGATTTTATCGACAGCTTTATCTGTGGCATCCATCACCGCCATCAGATCCATGCCATTCACAGCGGTAGATTCAATCCCGTAGGCAGCGCCTTTTTTTTCGATTTCCAGTACTGCGTGTGAATATTGAATGGCCGTCCCCATCGCATACTGATTGTTTTCGCAGACAAACAAAACCGGAACCTCCCACAAAGCCGCCAGGTTCATGGCTTCATGGAATTCCCCCTCGGCCGCTGCCCCCTCGCCAAAAAAGCAGCAGGTAATCTGGTTTTTTTTCTGTTTTTTGGAGGCCAAAGCCATTCCAACAGCCATCGGAAGATGACTGCAAACAATCGCGTTTCCTCCGAAAAACCTTCTGGAAGCATCAAAAAGATGCATTGAGCCTCCTCTTCCCCTGCTGCAACCTTCCTGTTTGCCATACATTTCCGCCATGATGCCTCCGGGTTCCATTCCCCTAGCCAAAGCATGTCCATGTTCCCGATAAGTGCTTAAAATATTATCCTCCTCGGTCAAGGCTTGGATCACCCCGACCGCCACGGCTTCCTCTCCAACATAAAGGTGTAAAAAACCCCTTATTTTGCCTTTGGTATATTGTTCAGCGGACTTGTCCTCAAACCGTCGAATGAGCAGCATTTGGTAAAAAAGGTGCTGTCCTTTTTCGGGGTCCAAGGTTTTCGATTTTTTTGAGGAGCTTGACATTTTGATTCTTCATTTATATGAAACTTCTTTTATAACCCAAAAGCATAATAATAATAGGTGGGATCACCGGCATATTTTCCTTCGAGCATGATGCCCCCTTTTTGCCCTTCAATGGCCTGTAGGAATGATTGTAAAGTGGTCACCGCTTTGTTGTTGATGGATGTGATGACAAACCCCTCCCGGATACTGGTGTTTCTTTTCAATTTCCCGTCAAAGAGCTTGATGATTTTCAATCCGCTTTTCACATCGTACCGCTTTCGGTCCTCCTCATTGATTTCGGCAAGCTCCACCCCCAGATCCTTTAGCAAATCGACATTCTTCGAGATGGCGGTATCGGTTGTTCTCTCCTGCTCCTTGAGTGTGGCCACGAGTTCGATGTGTTCGACACCGTTTCTGATCAGGGATATTTTCACTTTCTCACCGGGCCGTTTGCGCATGATGAGCTCTTGAAGGCTGGCAGCTGAAAGTGTTTCCACACCGTCAATCCCGATGATAACATCCTTTTCTTTCAATCCGGCATTCTTGGCAGCGCTGTTCAGCATCACACTGTCGACATATACCCCATTGGCCCTATCCATTTTCAATTCTCTGGCCAGTGTACTGTTCATATTCCGGATCATGATCCCCAAAACCCCTCTTTTTACAGTGCCATAATTCATCAAATCGTTGGCGACCTTCTTCACAATATCTACAGGAATCGCAAAAGCATATCCTGCATAAACGCCTGTGGGTGTGGCGATGGCGGTATTGATCCCTACAAGTTTTCCATCCAATGTCACCAAGGCACCGCCACTGTTTCCCCGATTCACGGCGGCGTCCGTTTGGATAAAAGATTCAACAGCCCCTTGATCGGTTAGGATATTGATGTTCCTGGCCTTGGCGCTGACAATTCCAGCCGTGACAGTCGAGGCGAGATTGAAGGGATTGCCTACTGCAACGACCCATTCTCCAACTTCCAAAATATCACTTTCCCCATACCGAATAAAGGAAAGTCCCTTTTCCTCAATTTTCAGCAAGGAGAGATCCGTTTGTGGGTCATTGCCTATCACAGAGGCCGTATAGCTGCGCCCGTCAAATAGGGTAATGTTGATCTCATCGGCATTTTTCACCACATGATGATTCGTGATGATGTATCCATCAGGTGTCAGAATCACGCCGGAACCACTCCCAATCAGGGTGTCCGGATTGAACCTTGGGGACTCTGGAAACTGAAACCTGAATTCCCGAAAAAATGGATCGTCTTTGAAAAAATCCCTAAAAGGATCCGGAATATTGTAAAACCTGTCTTCTTCCCTAGATTCCTGATTTTGAGGATTAAAAGTACTCCTGATGTTCACGACACCCGGTGTGGCTATTTTTGCAGCCATTCTGAAATCAACAATTCCTGAATAATTGATTTTCTCCGTGACGATTTCGGCACTTTTCTGAATGGCCTCTATGTCTTTTTCATTTTTATTTTCCTGTGCTTGGCAAGCCTGAAAAACAAAAAATAAGAGAAACAAAGAAACTATTAGCGCTAAAAAATTTATTTTCCTAAATCGTCTCATGACCAAAAATGATTTAAATGAAAATTACGGTTTACTCTCCAAGCGTTTCTTCCTCACTCCAAAGTGGAAGTATCCCCTTCGGGCAAACCAAGTTCGCGTGCCTTCAAAAGTCTTCTTAAAATCTTTCCACTGCGGGTTTTGGGAATGCTCTCCACAAATTCAATCTCTTTGGGTGCTACTGCCGGCCCCATTTCCTTTCTGGCATAACCCATGATGTTCCTCCTCATCTCCTCACCTGCCTCAGTCCCGGATTTCAGGACTACAAATGCTTTCACCAATTCCCCAATCGACGGCTCCGGCTTTCCAATCACCGCAGCTTCTGCAATAGAGGGATGCCGCATCAATGTGCTTTCCACCTCAAATGGCCCCACCATATGGCCTGACGTTTTGATGATGTCATCGGCCCGACCAATAAACCAGAAATAACCATCCTCATCCATCTTCGCCAAGTCGCCTGTGATGTACCAATCCCCCACAAAGCATTTTTGAAATCTTTCGGCATCATGCAGATATCCCCGAAAAAGTGACGGAAAGCCTTTTTTCAATACCAAATGACCTTGATCGCCAGGATTGGTTAAGAGTGTCAATTCATTGTCCTTGATCTCGGCAATGGCTGCTTCCACTCCGGGAAGGGGTTTTCCCATCGAACCGGGTTTTACCTTCATCGATCGATAATTGGCGATCATGATCCCGCCGGTTTCGGTTTGCCACCAGTTATCCAAGATGGGAAAACCGAAGTTTTTCTCTCCCCAGATCACCGCTTCGGCATGAAGCGGCTCGCCGACGCTCAAAATCAACCGAAGCTTGTCCAGCTGATAGGCTTCCTTTGGGCAGATATCCATCCGCATCAATCTTCTGATGGCAGTGGGGGCGGTGTACCAAACATTGACTTTTTGCTCTTCGAGAATGCTGTACCACCGCATCGCATCGAATTCCTCTTCGTCGATGATGCTCGTCACACCGTTTACCAGGGGAGCGATTATCCCGTAAGAAGTTCCCGTAACCCAACCAGGATCTGCTGTACACCAAAAAATATCCCCCTTGTGAAAATCAAGCACATATTTACCCGTACTGTAATGCGTCAGCACCGCCTGATGCACATGCAAGGCCCCTTTTGGCATGCCCGTAGTCCCACTGGTAAAATGCAACAATGCCGGATCTTCCGGATCGGTTGGGCCAATGACCCAATCCGTTGATGCCTCTTCCATTGCTTTTGAAAACGAAAGCACATTATCAGCGAGGTGCTCTTGAGAATCGGTAAGCAGGATATACCGCAATGATGGAAGTCGTTCCAGTTGGGACTTGATTTTCTTTTCAAAAAAAGCGGTATTGGTCACCAAAACCCGAGCATCCCCCCTACTCAATCTTTGGAAAATGGGTTCTGGGCCAAAAACGGAAAACAAAGGACAAAAAACCGCCCTGTATTTCAGTGCCCCCAATCCCGAAACATACAATTCGGGAACCCTTCCAAGAAGCGTAAAAACTGTTTCTCCCTTTCCAATTCCTATTTTTTCCAGGACGTTGGCAAACTTGGATGTTTGCTTCCTCAGCTCTGAGTAGGAAAAATCGACCGTGCTTCTTTCAGTATTGATAAACCGCAAAGCGATTGTGTTTTTCAAATCACTTTCTGCATGTCGATCAACGGCTTCGTGTGCGATGTTCAATCCTTTTCCTGAGGGGAGACCATCAAGATGTATTCTCTCTTCGTTCCACTCAAAACCCGAATACAAAGCATCGTATTCTGAAAGATTGGGCATAACCGATTTTATGGGATGGACTGATTTCATAATTCAGGATTTTAGGTTGATAGGATCCAAAACTTTTTCCATTGCCACTTCTGCCAACTGGATGTTTTCAATGCCCTTGAGCAAAGCATCCGGATTGAAAGAAATACTGTCAATACCCAGTTCTACAAGAAATTTTGCGAATTCGGGATAATCGCTCGGGGCTTGTCCGCAAAGCCCTATTTTTCTTCCTGATTTTTTTGCGGAGAGGATCACAGATTTCAGCAATTGCTTGACCGCGGCATCGTTTTCATCAAACAAATCACTGATGATGGCAGAATCGCGGTCTATTCCCAATGTGAGCTGGGTGAGGTCATTGGACCCGATGGAGAAGCCATCGAAAATCTCTCCAAATGCTTCTGCAAGAATGACATTGCTGGGGAGTTCGGCCATCACATAGACTTCCAAACCATTTTTCCCGCGTTCCAAACCAAACTCCTTCATGGTTTCCAGTACCCGCTTCCCTTCCTCCACGGTTCGGCAAAAGGGGATCATGATCTTCACATTGGTCAATCCCATTTCATCCCGTATCACCCGTATTGCTTCGCATTCCAATCCAAATCCTTCCCGATACCGCTCATGGTAATAGCGTGATGCTCCTCGGAAGCCCAGCATGGGATTCTCCTCTTTTGGCTCAAATATTTTCCCGCCGATCAATTGCGCATATTCATTGGTCTTGAAATCGCTCATCCGCACAATGACCTCTTTGGGATAAAATGCTGCAGCCACCATTGCGAGTGCCTCCGATAGCCGATCCACAAAGTATTTCTTCTTGTCTGCATACTGATGGGTAATCGCTTCTATGGCTTTTTTGTCATTGCTCTCTTCCAGTTCCTTGTATTTCACCAAAGCCATGGGATGAATGCGGATGGAGTTGGCAATGATGAATTCCATTCGAAGAAGTCCCACCCCTTGATTGGGGTAAAATGAAAGCCGGAATGCTTTATAAGGGTCCGCCAATATCAACATGGGCTTGGTTTTGGTGGTGCCGATATGTTCTATGCTGATTTCTTTCTCCTCCCAATCCAACTGCCCATCATAGACCAATCCATCGTCTCCTTCGATACAGGAAACCGTAATCATCTGGCCATCCTTGAGTTTTTCGGTGGCATCACCTGCTCCTACGATGGCATGAATACCAAGTTCCCGAGCCACAATGGACGCATGGCTGGTTCTTCCTCCTTTGTTGGTGACGATGCTCACGGCTTTCCGCAACATGGCATTCCAATCGGGATTGGTCATGTCTGCCACGATTATATCCCCTTTTTGCACTTTCCCGGCATCTGCGATTGAATGCACGATCCTTGCTATTCCAGAGGTAATGGAGCGACCTACAGCCTTGCCTTTACAAACCGGTTCTGTTTTGGAGAGCAGTGTATATTCTTTGATCGAAATGTTTTCCTTTCTACCGTGAACAGTTTCCGGTCTTGCTTGTACGATGAACAATTCCCCTGTCAAGCCATCTTTGGCCCACTCCACGTCCATGGCCAATTGATAATGCTTTTCAATTTTATAGCACCATTCTGCGAGGATGACCACGTCTTTGTCTGAAAGAGAAAAAACAGTTCTTTCCGAGGGAAGTGTTTGGATGTTCACAATGGGCTTTTCCGTCCCTTTACCATTGGAATACACCATCTTGTTTTCCTTTTCACCCAATTTCCGGTGAATGATGCTCTGCTGATGTTTAGAAATGGCGGGTTTGAAAACATAGAATTCATCTGGATTGACGGCTCCCTGAACCACATTTTCGCCCAAACCCCAAGCGGATGTAATGTAAATTACATTCTCGAAACCGCTTTCGGGATCCAGCGTAAAAGCCACGCCGGCACTACCGATATCCGAACGGACCATGCGTTGAACTCCAACTGAAAGTGCCACAATCAGGTGTTCGAATCCATTGTCAATCCTGTACTTGATGGCCCGGTCATTGAAAATCGAAACATAACATTTTTTTATGGCCAACAGAAGGTTTTCATTTCCCTGAACATTCAAAAAACTATCGTGTTGCCCGGCAAAGCTTGCGGTAGGTAAATCTTCGGCGGTAGCACTGCTTCTTACGGCTACCGAAATCCCCGTCCCGGCATCCAGATTTGCAGCCGATTCGAGTATCTCTTTTTTTACTGCTTCGGGAAGATGACCGCTGTTCATAATTTCCCGGCAATTTGCTCCGACCGTGTCTAGATTGCTAAGTCCTTCCACATCCAATTGATCAAGTTCCTTTCGTAGTTTTTCTTCCAGCTGGTTGTGTTGGATAAAAAAACGATAGGCCTCGGCCGTGATTGCAAAGCCATCGGGGATTTTAATCCCAAAACCGCTCAACTCATGGATCATTTCACCCAAGGATGCATTTTTACCTCCTACCTTGGGTAGGTCTGTATTTCGGAGTTGATTGAATGGCAGGGAATATTTCATTGTTTCAGACTTGTTTTTATCCATCAATTTATTTGATCAAGAGCCGAGAAAATCTCTGATACCCTATTCTTTCCTTCCTTTTGAGACGGTTTATTTTTTTTGGGAAACATTGTTTTCCCTTAGCAATTGTTTTAAATCTTCGGGGAGAACGGCTTCCACATCCTTCATCTGGCCTTCAGAGGCGAATTTCCCAAGGGTCCTGAACACGGCTTTGACAGCCGCATATATTTCATCTTCATTCGAGAAATCCTTCCAGGAAGCAATTCCTTCTTCATGGATGACTTCCGCCAAAAAACCTTTTATTTTTTTACTCTCCCCCTTTTTTTTGGCTGACGGGGACCAGCCATCCACATAAACACCTTTAATGGCCACAGGTAACTGGGCGAGCAATTGGAAATTCTCCTCCATGGTCAGGTAGTTTCTAAGCGTCCTCAATACAGCCCTGAGGATTCTTTGGGCAGATTCTTTTGTCGAATTTTCTCCCAACTCCACCAGGAGTTGATTTAGGAATTGATTTCCTTTTTGTGCGTGTTGATCGAAGTTCAATGGCATGGCTAATTTTTTTTAGAGTTCATTTTTACATCAAAATCAATGTTTGTTTTTCTGGTAAAACTTGGAATTCCGCCCTATCAGTCGCCGCTCCAAATCCTGGTATTCAACAAGAGAAGCGTCTTGCAAAAAGGGTATTCCTTTGCCTGCTTTTTCCATGGTCAATCTCGCCATCAAATAACTGATGGTGGATTCAGCCCCTTGGTTGAGATTGACATTTTCTTTTTCAAGGCTATCATGGCAACCGCAAGTGAGGGGGTTATAGATCAATTGGTGCAAATGATTGTTGCCTAAAAACCAACTGAAAGCAATCTCCATTTTCTCACGATATCCCTCCTCATCGAAAACCTGATGAAAAAGCTGTAACGACTGAATGGTATTTGAGACCTCTATGGGCTGTCCGCCTCCTTCTTGGCTACGGTCCTCTCCCTTTTGAAGCCATCCTTTGTTGGATATAACTTTTATGCTTTTGCCCTCGAAAGTTTTCGAAAGAAGAAAATCAAAAGTGGTCTTTGCGATGCTGCTGTACTTTTCCTTTCCGTCCAAAAAGTTGGCATACAGCAGGGATTCTGGAAGGATACTATTGCCGCAGGTCATGTACTCCTCAAACCATTGCCATTCTGCATCGCTGACGGCATGGTATTTTTCTAACAAAACATCTGCAAGTGAAAGGATCAACTCTCGAATATGTCGGTATTGGTGGGACTGATTGTATAAATAGAGACCCTTGATCGCAAAGGCAATGGCACGTGGGGATTCCAATTCCTTTACCCAATAGACTGCCCGATGGATACACATTTCGGCCCTGATGATAAAATTAGCGGGAAGGTGTTCCCGGTGTGCGACCAAAGTTCCCAATGCCCAGATTGCACCACCATTGGCATCCTCCAGATTATCCCCTGCGTTTTGGAGATGCTCATTCCCTTCAGAATCGACATAGTTGAAGAAAACACCATCCTCCCTTTGACAGGATTCCATCAGGGACAAATATTTATGCATCAGCAAAAAAGTCATGGGATCTTTTTTGAATTCCAGGTGCATGCACATCGCGATAAGTGCCTTGGCATTGTCATCCAGGGTGTAGCCCGATGAAATATCAGGGGTTCCCATTTTGGAAAACCGAAGGATGCCAAACCGATCGGTCAGCTTAAGGATATGTTTCAGCGAAATTTCCGGCAAGTCGAAAATGAGTTCCTGTCCCGGAACATGGCTTTGTAGGACATGGGCATGTTTTACCGCCACATTCCTCCATTCACTTGCCTTTGCTTGATAGATCGCATTTTTGCCCATCCGCTCCCGCAATTCGTCGTCTTCCAACAACCGTGTCAAAGCAGTTGCCAACTGATCCGGATCTTCAAAATCCACCAAAATACCGATATCTTCGGACAGCAATTCCTTGGCCTGTGGATTTACCGAGGCAACGACTGCACAACCACATGCCATTGCAACAGCAAGAGTGCCATTGACGGCCTGATCCCAGTCTTTTGAGGTGGATAGGTAAATATCCGTCAGCTGAAGGAATTCAAGCAACTCAGGGGTTTCCAAATATCGGTTGACAAAGGATACATGATTTTCCAATCCCAATTGCTTCATCTTCCGCTGGAGATGTTTTCGGTACACTTCCTCTTCCTTTTTGATCACTTCGGGTTGTGTCTTTCCCAAGATGACAAACATCAAATCCGGAAATCCGGCAATGACTTTAGGTAGGGCTTCCAGTGCAGTCTCCACGCTTTTATCCGAACTGAGGAGTCCAAAAGTGGAGATGATCTTTTTGTTCTCATAGCCATGAGCTTTATGCAGGCTGGCTTTCTCTTTGGATTCAATCGGATGGATTCCATGGGGAATAATGGTGATTTTCGAATCGGAGAGCCCATAGTCCTCCACCAAAATCCGAACGGAATTTTTGTTCTTGACGATCGTTTTTTCTGCGATCGTGACCATGCTTCTGACGATCAATAGTCTCTTTTCCTCAGGAGAGGGAATGACGGTGTGAAAAGTGACATACACCGGTTTGTTCAGGGAATACAAAAAATACATCAGGTACTCACCAAATTCACCTCCATACATTCCGAACTCATGTTGGATGAAAACTGCCTGGATCTTCTTCTCCCTATTGATCCTCTCTGCCAAGTGGATATAAGCGGATTGATCGGTTACGTCCAAGACATACTTCACTTCAGAAGGGTAACTTTCTCTTGATTTTCCATTTTCCAAGGCACAGATAGAAACCGAAAAAGTGCGGCTCATGCCATCCGCCAACGCATCGAACAAATCCTTGCTGTAGGTGGCAATCTCGCATTCTCGCGGTGGATAGGATGTAAGTACCAGGATTTCCTTATCTGTATTGAAGTTTTCTCTCATGGCTATTGCTTTTTATTTCAGTGATCAGTTCTTTTAAATCAAGGGAAACAGTGCCTATTCGATTGTGCGCAGCACCATAGTAGATGTATCGGGATTCATCCTTCAGGATGGCTCCCGTGAGAAACAACAGGCTTTTGACCAGACCCATTTTTTCCCAATCATGCGCTGGCCAAAAAAAGGGAGTTTCCAATCTCCCAACTTCCTTAGTCGGATTCTCCAGACCCAAAAGTGAGACCCCGGTATGGTACACATATCCAAGGTGAGGATCCTCGATTCCTTGTAGCGCACAAAACTCCTGCGGAATCAATAGGAGGTTCCACACTCCGCTCCCCTATTCCCCTTGGGGTTTTCAAAGCAGCATTCCCAACCTTGACGAAATTTGCTTTGTTGGTCGCACGGTGAAGCAAGTACATCTTCCCATGCGCTTCCACTGCCGCAGGATTGAATACGCCATGGCTTTCAAACTTATGTCCTGAGGGACCGAATAACACTACTTCTTTTTTTATTAAAAACATATCCTATTTTTTTTATTTTTTTAGGATAATAAATCTATAAATTATAATTATTTAATCAAATGATTAATGTCATTAAAAATGCTGAATATTATCAGAAAAAAGAATTTCATCGATTTTACCCCCTGCTTTATCCCCTTGCAAATGGACTCACTTTCATTTTAAATCTGGACGATAGGGCCCGATAAACAATTTTATTTCCCTTAAATTTGAATTTTGGAAGAACAAGACAAATGAGATGGAAGAAGTGCATTCAACCCGAATCAATAAGTACCTGAGTGAAGTTGGATTCTGCTCGCGAAGGGCAGCGGATAAGCTGATCGCTGAAGGCCGTGTAACCATCAACGGCAATGTACCAGAAATGGGGACCAAGCTTCTTCCCGAGGACGAAGTACGGGTAGATGGAAAACTGATTTCCACCCCTGAGGAAAAACCTGTTTACATCGCCTTCAACAAACCCGTAGGGATCGTTTGCACCACTGACACGGAAGGGGAAAAAGACAACATCATTGATTACATCAAGCATCCCAAGCGGATTTTCCCAATCGGCCGATTGGATAAACCCAGCGAGGGATTGATTTTTTTGACCAATGACGGGGACATTGTGAATAAAATTTTAAGGGCCAAAAACAACCACGAAAAAGAATACCTCGTCACCGTCAACAAACCCATCACCTTGGATTTCATCAAAAAAATGGGCCAAGGGGTACCGATTCTCGGCGTAGTCACCCGGAAATGCGAGGTAGAACAACTCAGTAAATTCAAGTTCCGCATCATCTTGACACAAGGGATAAATCGACAAATCCGGAGAATGTGTGATCACCTGGGTTTTGGGGTGGTCATTCTCAAACGTATCAGGATCATGAACGTCAGGCTGGACATCCCCATCGGACAATGGAGGGATCTGACGGAGGAAGAAATGGGTGAAATCCATCGATTGGTTTCCTCCTCGTCCAAGACACATGAAGACCAAGTCTAAAACCCCATCAGGTAATTGCAAAAGCATTCGATTATTGTTGATAAAAAACTAATTTTGCCTTTCGATTATTTTCATTGAAAATTTTTACCTCTGACTATAAATTTAGCGATATGCATTTGAAAACAGAAGACCTCACTAGGCTGGAGATAGAATTCGATTCCGGATCCATCCCAGCCCCATACAGCCACACATTTAAGCTCCGAATCAGCTTTGAAAAGAATTTTCTCAATACCCAATTGGACCTCCACTATACCGGAAGGGAAGATTTGGAGGATGAGGAGATCCTGGAAGAGGGATTTTCGCTGAGCGATGACTATTCCTTTTTGGGAGAAATCCCCAAAGTTTGGGAAAAACCACTCAAGGACCTTTATTCCGAGTCCAAATGGACCAGCAAAAAATTTGACGAAGAAGAAGGTGGTGTCAAGATATTGGCCAAGGATATCCATGGCAAAATCTCCAGGACCATCCCCATCAATCAAAATGACTGGCAACTGTTGGCACAGGATTACCTTCAAGCCATCTATGAAATCAGCAAAAAAGAAGCTCCATTGACCATCAAGTTCTATGCACAGGACCAAAATGGCATCCATGATTTTTCCTTCACCGTCAAATTTTCCATAAGAAAAATTGATGCTTTGGTCGATGGCAAAAGCAGAGAATCAGATTGGGCTGAAACCAAAACGCTATTGTCCAATATATTCCTTCCCGATTACGATTATAGCCAAGCCAAAACTTCCAAGCCGACAAAAAGAGGGTATTATATTGAATGTGGAGATGGATATTGGCACGAACTGGAAAAGGGCGTGGTCAACATTGACAACTCATTTGATGCGGTTTCCAAAATAAAAGAAGGTTTTTTGAAAATGTTGGATTAAACGTAACATGATCAATTATTTTTTAAACTATTTTCTTTTCACCCATTCAATTTTTTTAGCCAAAACCATAACAGACAAGACTTTTCAAAAAATTTAAAATTGTTGGTCATATTATCGCGAAAGCATTTTTCTCAATACAATAAGTCTGGCATGAATTTAGAACCATGACATTTAATGTTTTCATCTTGATCTAAATTGATAAAATCAAGATGAAACAAAAACCAAAAAAACACCCTGATTATGATCTTTAAATTCAAACGAAGCATTTTTTACCAAATTGTAGGCGCATCCATGTTATTTGGCTGTGCAAGCTGGAACAATACCGAAAAAGGTGTCGCCGTCGGCGGTGGAACTGGTGCTGCCATCGGAGCAGTACTTGGCAACAAAAGTGGACAGGCTGGGAAAGGTGCTGCCATTGGTGCAGTTGTAGGTGGTGCAGCGGGTGCAGCTGTTGGTATCTACATGGACAAACAAGCCAAAAAAATGGAAGACATCAAAGATGCTGAAGTGGAACGTGTCGGAGAAGCCATTAAATTGACTTTCGATTCTGGAATTCTTTTCGGATTCGATTCATTTTCCTTGACCCCAGATGCGCAGGAAAGCATTTTGAAATTGTCTGAAATCCTGAACGAATACCCAGACACCAACATTTCCATTGAAGGACATACTGATAACAAAGGCGCTTATGATTATAATCAAAAGTTATCTGTACAAAGAGCCCAGTCGGTCAGGAATTACTTAAAGATGAAAGGTGTGGAAGACAGCAGATTGTTTACCATTGGTCATTCATTTGACAAACCTATCGCTACCAATGACACCGACGAAGGCAGAGCCAAAAACAGAAGAGTTGAAGTATTGATCACTGCCACCGATGTATTGATCGAGAAAGCAGAAAAAGGAGAAATCGAGAATTAATACCCCGAAAATCTCTAAAAGCCAATCTCAGAAATGGGATTGGCTTTTTTTTATTTTTTCACTCCCTTTTTCGCCTGTTCAAAAAACGATCGTGAAGCCCCAATTTTGATTTAAAAACCAAAAAAACACAATTGGATGATTTTAGGCCTTTTGAAACGAATCCAAAAAGAGCACTCCTCAGTTTATACACTATTACAATCCAATAACAGTCTCCAAAAAATGATAAAAGCATTCATCACAGTTTTGATAGTTTCGTCTTCTTTTCTTTCCTGTAACACTTCAAATGAAAATGAAACTTTTGTCAATAGGATTGAAGAGGCACATCAAAAAAAATCTTTTCTTTCTAAGAACGCCATTCAATTTGATATAAAATTGGAGTTTGGGGGAAAAGAGAGGCTTGATGCCAAAATCACCTTGCTCACCAATTCCAGCAAAGGGTTAATTGCTTTTGATAACGGTTCAAAAATTATTTTTGACGGCCAAAAGGTCCACTATTCCCCTGATATCCCAAATGAAGCATTGGTTCGTTTTGATGCGTATACATGGGCATATTTTTTCCTCTTCCCATATAAATTAAGTGATACAGGTACAAAGTGGGATAACTATGAAAATACAGAAGTTGACAAATTGGGATATCAGACTCACAAACTAACATTTGAACCAGGTACAGGAGATGCGCCTGATGATTGGTATGTTGTTTATGCGGATAAATCAAACAACTTAATTGAAAAAGTGGCTTATATCGTCACTGTCAGGGGAAATAAAGAAGACGCAGAAAAAGACCCCCATGCCATTCAATATTTGGACTATGTGGAATCCAATGGTATACCAATAGCAACGAAATGGGTGTTTTGGGAGTGGGAAGCACAGCAGGGATTGACCAATAGCATTGGTAATGCTTCACTTTCCGAGATTGGATTTATTACAACAAAACCAGATTTTTTCACTCCTGGGAGCAATTTTAAAAGTAATTGAAGGTTTTTAATGCCATCAGCCTTCCTTTTTATTTGTATCGAATAAAAAGGAAGGCTGATCCGGAAAAATCTGAAGAGGTTCTTGGATGTACTTTTTCAATATTCGTTGGACTTAGGAATTCTTGAATTTGGAAACACCAACCGACTTTTCTCCATTGCAAATGGCATTGAAGAAAAAACCATTCCTACCGCAATTTGATGATGTCCCGCCTCAGCTCCATGATCATTTCGGAGATGTCTTCCAAGGTTGCGGGTGCGGCTTTGTCTTTGGGATTGGGAAAATCAGTACTGATAAATGCACGGGCTTCCCATATTTCCATCACATCCTCCCCCTTGATTTCATAAGGCTTGTACTGTTGGTTGTCGGAAACCAAGTACAGCTTCCCATTTTCTTCCAGATAGTTGAAAACCCGTTTGTACACAACGCCTTCTGATGAGGTGACCAGGACATAGGTCTTGCCACTTTTGATTTCTTGGAGCTGTTCTATGTAGGCTCCGATGATCAATGTGCCCGAAACCAGGGGCAACATGCTGTCTCCGGAAATCTCGAAGGCCCTATAGGTCTTGTTTGTAGCCAAATTGGGGAGATGGAATTGGGGCAAGGATTCCATGTATTCAGGATCAGCGAAACCGTTCAAGTAGCCTGCAGAAGCTTTTTGCCCCACCATTGTGATGTTCTCCCGGTCATTTTCATCCACTGCTATGGTCAGGATTTTAATGTCCTTGTTTTGGAGGGGTTTTCTTCCCATTTCCTGAATATCGTGGTACAGCAATTCATCGATGGAGACATGGAAAGTCTCCGAAAGAATGCTCAAGGTCGCCAGCTTGGGTTCTGATCTCCCATCCTCATAGGCGGAAATCATGGTTCTTTGCAAACCCAATTTCTCGGAAAGTTCCGCTTGGGTAAGTCCCAATTCCGTTCTTAAAAATTTCAGATTCTTGTGGAGCTTCATGGCCTTGGGTTATGCTGAGTAAAGGTAAAAATTATGGTCGTCCTTTACCTGGGTTTTTACCGAAAACGGATTCAATCCAGACATCGCCATTCTTCGCTGTGCCATTCTTTCCTTGATTTCCGCTATGATCTCTCCCACCGGCTTGGGTTCATTGACCAACAAATAACCATATTGGGGCTTTTGTTCATCCTCAATAAAAAATTTAACCTGGCAATTCCCTGAAGGCAATTGCTTGCTGGTTACGCTGATTTTTGTTTGATCTTCCATAGCTTCCTTGTTTTAACAACAGCTAATTTAAAAATGTTTGTTTAATAAACTATCACAAGTTCATAAAATAAACCAATGCCTGACAGCTATTGTCACAATTTTTGATTTTGACTGAGTTTTTAGAAGGATTGGTTGCCAAAACTGCTATTTTTTGGTGTATAAAACCCAATTAAATGAGGGAAGGAAAATCGGTTACGCCTAAATGTACTTGTAATAATAAAAGGAAAATTTCTGCTGTAAGTTCATCCCCTTCAGGGTTGTTGTTCCCATTATTGATTCACAATCCCCCAGTTGCACCAAGGGCTATTGAAAAGTTTGACCACTTTGTGGTCGGTAATGAATCAGAGCGAATCCTGCAATCTAAATCTTGGAATTCCGATCCTAAAGGGATCGAACCTCTCAATAACCATGGGTGGAACCCATGGAAAATCAATCTCAGAGAAAATCCTTCGACCCCGAAGGGTGTCGAACTTTTATACCGAAGATTTTTGGAATAAAAAGTTCATCCCCTTCAGGCTTGCTAGAATGCTCAAAAATAGTTTGAAGATCAGATTAAATCCAGGGCAGCACCAATTCATTCCCTTCGGGAATGTTGGTCTCATGAACATTTCCCACTCTTTCTAGACCGGCTTAACCCGTTTTATGCATTACGAACTCAATTCAATTGGGTGTTGATTGATTTTGACTTCACCCTATTGGTGTCAGGGATTAGTCTCCCAATAGTCTGATTTTCCTGCCGTTTCGATCTCATTTGGAAACGGAATGCATATTTCGGGTTGAAGAAAAAGAAGAAACACTTTCAGTGCTTTATTCTTCTGGAATTCATGATGAGCATTCAAGCCCCTAAAACAAAAAAACCATTGGAAATTAAAGATTTCCAATGGTTTTCACACTGCCCTGCTTTTACTGGCTACCTAAACATTCCTTTCAAAAGGGCCAGTTTTGCGGCCATATCTCCTTCTTCCTCCACTTTGGGTTTGGGCTTTTGCTTGGTTTTGGCACTTCCCCTCTCGGCAAAAGGATCGGATTTCATGCTCAGCGCAATTCTCTTTCTTTGGGTATCCACTTCCATGACGGTTACTTCCACTTTTTGGTTGACCGAAACCACATCTGTCGGTTCGGTCACGAACTTATCGGCCAAATGACTCAAATGAACCAGTCCGTCCTGATGCACCCCAATGTCCACAAAGGCGCCGAATTTGGTAATGTTGGTCACCAAACCTGGCAATTTCATTCCCACTTTCAGATCAGAGATTTTGTTTACGCCTTCCTGAAAACTGAATACCTCAAATCGTTCGCGAGGATCACGCCCTGGCTTGGAAATCTCTTCCATGATGTCCTGGAGTGTCGGCAAACCAACCGTCTCGGAGATGTAATTCTTCAAGACAATTTTCGCTCTCAGCTCCTCACTTGTCATCAAATCACTCACTTTGGCACCGATATCCTTTGCCATTTTCTCTACCAATCCATAGCGCTCCGGATGTACGGCACTGGCGTCCAAAGGATGGCTTGCATTCCGGATTCTCAGGAATCCAGCCGCCTGCTCAAATGCCTTGTCGCCCAACCTTGGCACTTTTTTGATTTCGTCCCTGCTTTTGAAAGGTCCTTTTTCATTTCTGTATGTGATGATGTTCTGTGCCAAAACCGGACCCAGTCCAGAAACGTAGGTCAGCAACTGTTTGGAGGCGGTGTTCACCTCGACGCCAACGCCATTGACACTGCTCATCACCGTATCGTCCAAGGCATTTTTGAGTGCTGTCGGGTCCACATCGTGTTGGTATTGGCCCACTCCGATGGATTTGGGATCTATTTTCACCAATTCTGCCAAAGGATCCATCAGCCTTCGTCCGATGGATACCGCTCCCCTTACCGTCAAATCCTGATCGGGAAACTCCTCTCTGGCCACATCCGATGCCGAATAAATCGACGCTCCACTTTCATTCACCATGATCACCACCACGTTTTTAGG
Source organism: Rhodonellum psychrophilum GCM71 = DSM 17998 (assembly GCF_000381545.1). Lineage (GTDB taxonomy): Bacteria > Bacteroidota > Bacteroidia > Cytophagales > Cyclobacteriaceae > Rhodonellum > Rhodonellum psychrophilum. The sequence continues at coordinate 226,258 of NZ_KB906677.1, forward strand.
CAATCCGATGGATTTTACAAAAGCTTCCGTTTCCCTTCCCGCCGTACCGTTTCCGATCGCGATGGCTTCGATTTTGTGCAAATCGACCAAATGCTTGATCAGTGCAGCGGTTTCAGCGGTTTTGCGTTGGGGTTCGTTTGGATAGATGGTGTCATAACTCAAAAACTGTCCCTGTGGTCCCAGGCAAACTGTCTTGCATCCTGTCCTGAAACCCGGATCGATGGCCATGACGGATTTCTCTCCCAATGGGGCCGCCAAGAGCAATTGTCTCAGATTTTCGGCAAAAACCTTAATGGCTTCCTCATCCGCCTTTTTCTTGGAATATAGCCTTACCTCAGTCTCCATGGAAGGTTTCAAAAGGCGTTTGTAACAATCTTTGATCGCCATACCCACTTGCTCTACGGCAGTGTTTGCTGCTTTTTTCAGTACTGTTTCTTCCATCAGGGCCGTTGCCTGAAGCTCGGCAGGACAACTGTCCAACATCAAGAACATCTCCTTTTCGCCTCTTCTCATGGCCAAAACGCGATGCGATGGTGTTTTCTTGATCGGCTCAGACCAATCGAAATAATCCTTGTATTTTTCGGCTTCTGCTTCTTTTCCCGGAATGACTTTGCTGGTAAAAATCCCTTCCTCAATGAAAAGGGCACGCATTTTCTTTCTCAATTCCGCATTTTCATTGATCCATTCAGCTAGAATATCCCTGGCACCTTGCAAGGCTTCCTCGGGTGTATTCACTTCTTTTTCCGGATCGACATATCCCTGCGCTTCCGCATTCAGGTCAAATGATTCCTGTTCGAATATTTTTGTTGCCAAGGGTTCCAATCCCTTCTCTCGGGCGATGGTGGCCTTGGTTCTTCTTTTGGGCTTGTAAGGAAGATAAATATCCTCCAAAATGGACATCGTTTCCGCTCCATTGATCTTTTTCTCCAGTTCGGGCGTCAATTTCCCCTGTTCCTGAATTGACTTGAGGACAGCCTCTCTTCTCTTGTCCAAGTCACGCAATTGCTGGACCCTGTCCCGTATGGCCGCAACCTGAACTTCATCCAAACTGCCCGTCACTTCTTTTCGATACCTTGATATAAAGGGAATCGTCGCGCCTTCATCCAATAAATCTACAGTGTCCGAAACCTGTTTCTGCCTGATATTGAGTTCCTCGGCAATTTTAGTATAGTGAATCGTATTCATAAAGCTTTGTCCTTAGTCAAATTAAGACTTGCAATTTAAAGGTTTCAACCCGCGAAACATAAAGTAAAAATGTATTCTTGTGCTTTATGTTACCAAGCAATTGAATATCTGATGGTAAATTTGTGTTCAGGATGAGGAATATTATGGCTGGGAAATCCGTAATTCAGCTGCCCATTCTTTCTCTTTTGTTTAGGATATAAAGGGATTGGAAAAGGACGAAGGTTGCTGTTATTGACGGGTCAAATTAAAAACAATCTGATCATCTGCTATCGTGCCTGTAAAACATATTTTATTATAGGAAAGAATCGGAAGACCGAAGCGGGAAGACAGAAGATGCCAATTAAGATTTCAAGCAAAAATCTTCTGATTCCTCGCGTCAAGTGATATTATTGCTGATTTATAAAAAAACAAACAATGAATTGGAAGAAAGAAATTAAGAGCTGGGGATTGATGCTGTCGGTATTTGCATTTCTATATTTTACGGGATTGATGACACCGATCATGGGTGGCGTGCAATCGGTATTGTTGTCCACCGGATTGATCAAGCCCAAAATCACCTTGACCAATAAAGAAACGCAGAATTTTGATTACCGCGGGAAATTCACGGATATGCAAGGGAAGGAAGTTTTCTTGGAAGATTATAAAGGAAAAACCGTCTTCATCAACCTTTGGGCGACTTGGTGTCCTCCGTGTAGGGCTGAAATGCCCCATATCGAATCCCTCTACGGGAAAGTGAAAGACAATGAAAACATTGAATTCCTGATGATTGCCTTGGACAAAGAGGCTAAAAAAAGCAAGGATTTCATCGACCAAAAGGAGTTTACCTTTCCGGTAGTCCATGCAGGGTTTGGCTTGAACAATTCCCTTCAGAGTGAATCCATTCCAACAACTTTGGTGGTCAGTCCCGAGGGAAAAATCGTTTTCTATCAGGAAGGCATGAGCAATTTCGACACGAAGGAATTTATGGATTTTCTGACGGGGGAGTTTTAAAATCCCATTTTAAGGGTTAAATTGAATTTGGAAAACCACTGTCTTTACCGGCAGTGGTTTTCTCCATTAAAAGAGCCTCACCGTACAACTCACAAACTTTGGATCCTTACATTTTCACCTCTCAACGCCTCGGATTCCGTGGTTATCTTCCAAAAGACCTTGATGAAATCGCCTCCATGAATGCGGATCCGGAAGTGATGCGATTTTTTGAAAAGCCCTTGTCCATTAAGGAAAGTGAGGAATTCATCCAAAGGCAAAATGACCACTTGGGATTATTTGGGTTTTGTTTTTTTGTGGCGGAAGCCCTTGCCAACCAAGAATTGATTGGCATCATCGGATTGGGAAACAGGACCTATGAAAGCCCCATGAGTCCATTTATAGATGTGGGTTGGAGGTTAAAGAAATCAGCTTGGGGAAAAGGATTTGCGACTGAAGGGGCAAAAGCCTGTTTGGATTTTGGGTTTAAAAAAGGAATACAAGAAATTTTCGCGATCACTCCCCTGATCAATCACCCATCGGAAAATGTGATGGTAAAGCTGGGAATGGATAAAGTGGGTACCTTCATTTATCCCTTCCTGCCCGCAGACCATCGACTCAACCCACACCTTTATTATAGGATTCAAAATCCGAACAAATTCTGATACGATTTTTGCAGTAAACCTTATCCAGCTTGTAAGAAGAGTTAAAATTCAGGAACTTGAGGCGATCAAACCTAAGATCACCATGACCGCAAATTCCCGATCCTTTTTTATAAGTGTAGCTGTATTGTTCTTTTGTCTCACTTCCTCATTTGCCCAAAAATCCCTTTGGTACCAACAACCCGCAGAAAAATGGGAAGATGCCTTGCCCATCGGAAATGGAAGATTAGGGGCCATGGTATTTGGCAAAACGAATACAGAGCGGATTCAGCTCAATGAAGATTCCCTTTGGCCGGGAGGTCCTGATGATTGGGGACCTGCGCCTGGCAAAAGATCGGATTTGGAAGAAATCAGGAAAATGCTCCTCTTGGGAGAAAACAAAAAGGCCGATTCCCTCCTTGTGGAAAGATTTTCCAGGAAGGGAGTGCTCCGCTCCCATCAAACCTTGGGAGATCTTTGGCTGGATCTGGGACATACCGATATCAGTGCGTACAGCAGAGAACTCGATCTGGAAACTGCCTCAGTCATCATTCGCTACAAAACCGATGGATTTCAGGTTACCCAAAAAGTCTTTTCCTCCGCTCCAGACCAAGCCCTTGTCGTGGAAATCACCACCGAACACCCAGATGGATTGAATGGCCACATCCGACTTTCCCGACCTGATGACGAGGGATTTCCAACGGTATCGGTCCAAACAGTCACTCCCCAAATTCTGGAAATGAGTGGGGAAATCACCCAAAGAAAGGGGGAAGTCGATTCGAAACCCGCACCGATTCTGCATGGGGTAAGGTTTCAGAGTTTGCTTTTTGCGGAAAACAAAGAAGGAACGCTCACAGTCGAAAAAGATCGTTTTTCCATGCGTGGCGTTCAAAAACTCACCCTAAAATTGGTCACCAACACCTCATTTTACCACCGTGATTTCAGGGGTGAAAACCAAAAGCAGCTGTTGGCCATCAAGGGTATGGATTTTGACTCGCTGTATGCAAGGCACCTAAAAGACTATGGCGAATTGTTCAACAGGGTTTCCCTGCGATTGGGCGATGTGGTGAAAAATGACATTCCAACCGATCTCAGGATCAAACAGGTGCAAGAAGGGAAAACTGATCTTTTCCTCGAATCCCTGCTTTTTGATTTTGGAAGATATTTGCTGATTGCTTCCTCCCGCCCCGGAACCCTTCCCGCCAATCTTCAGGGGATTTGGAATCCCCATATTTCCGCCCCGTGGAATGCAGATTACCACATGAATATCAACATGCAGATGAATTATTGGCCGGCGGAAGTGACCAATCTGAGCGAATTGCATGACCCATTTTTTGATTTTACCGATGGAATAGTCAACAGCGGCAAGATCACGGCAAGGGAAAGTTATGGTATGCGGGGCGCTGCCTTTGGGCACACCACTGACATTTGGAAACCCACTTTCTTGCAGGCTGCCACGGCGTATTGGGGCGGATGGATCGGTGCGGGAGGCTGGATGGCGCAGCATTATTGGGAAAGGTTTGCCTTTACCCAAGACAGGCGGTTTCTCCAAGAACGCCTCTATCCAGCCTTGACCGAAGTCGCTGCCTTTTATGCGGATTGGTTGGTCGAAGACCCAAAAGACGGGAAGTTGGTTTCAGCCCCCTCCACTTCTCCCGAAAACAGTTTTATCAATGCAAAAGGAGAATCCGTTGCCACCACCATGGGTGCGGCCATGGACCAACAGATCATTGCCGAAGTATTTGACCACTTTATCGCGGCCTGTGAAATTCTCGACCTTCAACCGGCACTCTTGGATGAAATCAAGGAAAAAAGGGGGAAGTTAAGGTCAGGTTTGCAAGTGGGAAAAGAGGGTAGGCTCTTGGAATGGGATCAGGAATATGCCGAACCCGAGAAAGGCCACCGACACATGTCACACCTCTATGCTTTCCATCCTGGCAATGCGGTGACAAAATCGACTACTCCAGAACTTTTTGACGCCGTAAAAAAAACATTGGATTACCGGTTGGCCAATGGGGGTGCAGGCACAGGTTGGTCACGGGCTTGGCTGATCAATTTTTCAGCAAGGCTACAGGAAGGTGAAATGGCCCATGAACACATCCAAAAACTGATCACACAATCCCTCTATTCCAATTTATTTGACGCCCATCCTCCGTTTCAGATCGACGGAAACTTTGGTTACACTGCAGGGGTCGCCGAGATGCTGCTCCAATCCCATGAGGGCAATTCCATTCATTTGCTTCCTGCCTTACCGGGCGCTTGGGCAAGCGGTGAAGTCAAGGGATTGAAAGCACGTGGGAATTATTCAGTGGACATTTCCTGGGAAAATGGGATATTGAAATCGGCAGTCATTACATCCCATTTAGGAGGAAAAGGAAAAGTGAACTATCAAGGGAAAGAAAAACAATTTGACCTGCAGAAAGGGGCGGTTTTGGAACTCGTTTTTTAATTCAACCCATGTTTTCCAAGCAATACCAATTCCATTCCAACTTAAAATTGCTTGATAATCAGTCTTTGTTTCATGTAGTTGCCTTCACCAAATCAGTACCGCACGTGATTCTCCAAATGGTCTGATTGTCTTGTTATTTCAACCCGAAATATGCAAGAGGTTTCCAAATGGGATTGAAACTGAAAGAAAATCGGACTATTGGGAGAATAATTCCTGACCTCAATAGGGTGAAGTCAAAAATAGTCAACACCTAATTGATCATCAGTAAATTAAAATATTGAATGGAGTTCGTAATATATAAAACAGGTTCAACACCATTGGGAAACTATTGCATATTTTAGATTCAATTCAGATAGTTTCTGTTTTTGATTTCCTCACATCGGCACTACTCCTTATTCTATTCTTCAAATACCCTGATTTTCTTGTCGTTATAACCCCATTAGAGAACCTACAGCATTTTTCGGGTGAAGTGTGGGCGCTTTCAGAAATCACTCTGGCATCAGATGTTTTTTCAAGAATTCCACCGTGGCTTTGTTGACTTTGACCATATTGGCGTATTTCATCCAATGATGGGTGTCTCCGGGAATCATCAGGGATTCGAAGGGCATTTTTCTTTCTTCAAATCTCCTGACCAAATCCGTGGTTTGGCTGAAATTTACATTTCTATCGTCATCGGAATGGATAAAAAGGACAGGCGATTTCCATGTATCCAAATAGGCCATCGGAGAGGAAAGCCAGGCCGTCTTGACTGCATGGTCAAAATCAGGCGCTTTCTCATAGCCGTCCGGCATTTCCAACCTACCGGAAAGATCATGTACGCCGTGAATGTCAACACCGACCTTAAACAAATCGGAATCCTTGCCCAATGCCATTGCGGTGAGATAACCTCCGTAAGAACCTCCGTAAACACCAATTCTTTGCGCATCCACTTGGGTCAATTTGGCCAAATATTCTCCCGCAGCCTTGACGTCCAAGTATTCTTCCCCACCCTGTATCCAAGTTCTGGCGGGTTTGTGAAATTCATAACCATAGCCAATTCCGAGGCGGAAATTGACCGAAAGGACGACGAAACCCATTTCGGCCAATTGCTGGTTGACTGCATAGGTATTGGAATAATAATCCATATAAGACCAACCCAATAGCATCTGCCGCTGTGGACCGCCATGGACAAAGACCACCGCAGGTTTCTTGGCAGGGCCTCCCTCCTTTTCAAAGAGCTGACCATACACCGTGAAACCATCGGGAGATTGGAATTTGACTTGCTTGGGCACCACCAACCTGTCTTGGGGAAAATCATTGGGAATCAGGTTTTCTGCAAGCAGCTTGATTTCCTTTGTTTCTGAATGCACGAGTGCGGGCAACAAGGATCTTTTTGCGGTAGCGCTGAAAAAAGCGATTTGTTTTTCATCGGCAAGTGGTACTGGAATGGCTTCGATTCCTTCCCCTTCGGTCAGCAGTTCCATTTTTCCACCATTGATGGAAACCCTGCCGATATGTCTGCGATCGATATCCTCTGGTAAATTCCCAGTGTTTGCAGAGAAAACCAATGATTTCCCATCCTTGGCCAGTTTTATGTGTTCGACCATATATTCCCCTGGTGTCAAAAGAGAAGAAGGACCAGCATTGGCATCCATCGCATAGAGATGTGGCCAGCCATCTTCGTAAGACAGATAAACGATTTTATTGTCGGCTGCCCAGTGGAGATTGAATCCACCGTTGGTGGTGGGTACGGAACCTCTTAGCGTTTCGGGTGCTTTCCATCTTTTGACTGCCAATCCGGTTTCGACTGTTGCAATCCAGATTTCCCAAGGTTGATGCCGCTGCTCTAATAATGGCAAAGCGGCTCCGGATCCACCGGGAGTCCTTACGAAAACCACCTGGCTTCCATCACGAGACCATTTTGGACTTAGGTCTCGGCTGAATGAAGGCGCCAGCCATTGAAGCGCTGGATTTTCATTGGAGAATACCCCGATCAAGGCATGCGTGCCTCTGTTGACGACAAACAGCAGTTGGCTTCCATCCGGCGACCAACTGTGGGAATGCACATTTCCCTTGACCTGAAAGAGCTGCTTTGGTTCACCCTCAGAAATCGAAACGCTCCAAACCTGGCCATTTTTTAGATAAGCGACAGTTTTGCTATCTGGAGAAACCATGGGTTCATCCCCTTCCGCGACCACCTCTGTTTGGCCTCCGGCAAATGGGACTTTCCAAATCTCTACTTTTGGCATCACAGTGGCATGTGTGACATTTACGGGAACATTGGCATTTCCTCCACCATGGTCCCCGCCACGGACGAAGATCAACCAGTTTCCATCGGGGGAAAATTGGAGACCACTGATTTCCTGGCCATCGTCTTCGATAAAAGCGGTGATTTTTCGGGGGGAAAATTCCGGACCTTCTGCAACATAGACATTGCGCAGTCCCTTTTCATTCATGGCCCAGGCGATTTTGTTTCCACTGGCTGAAGCTGTCAATTCCGAAGGAAAGGAGAAACTGGAAATCTGCTCGACGGAAAACGACTGCGCCGCCAACTCGGTCAGCAGAAAAATATAGCTGAAAAATACCAGTATTAACTTTTTCATCATTTGTCTGTTGAAATCACATACTCATAAATAATTTTGGAAATCTGGGCGATTTGCGATTTCCCTTTTTCGACATCCTCCAGATTCTTACTCAGGATGACCAAAACATAAGCCCTTCCATCAGGCAATTTCACGATGGCCGCATCATGCTCGACACCGGAAATGGCTCCTGTTTTGTGTGCCACGACCACGTCTTTGGGCAAAAGTTCTGGAATCATTTCATTGAACTTTTGATCGATCAAAATGTCCATCATTTCTTCAGAGGAGGCGGAATCAACGGTTTCACCCTTGGCAATGGCCTCCATGATCAGCATCAAATCGTAGGCAGTCGTGGTATTGTTGAGACCTGCATCAAAGGCCTTCAAATCCTCCACGCCCCTCAATACCTGGTTGTCCAAAACGCCCATTTCCCGCATGGTGGCATTGATGTTGTCTGCCCCGATTTTTTCGATCAGGATATTGGTGGCGAGATTGCTGCTCATGGTCACCATTTCGTACATCAACTCATAATAAGTGGCTTGCTGGCCTATTCTTTCGTAGAGATTCTCCTGGCTGTCCACGCCCAAGTCCATGCTGAAAAGGCTGCTGTCCACAATACTCCTGAATTCATTGATGATGGGGATAGAATCCTTCATCGAAAATTTCCCTTGCCCAGCTTGCTTGTACATTTCGATCATCACCGGAACTTTCATGGTACTGGCGGCATGAAAGACTTCTTTTTCATTGATCAATACCATTTGAGAAGGATCGTCGAGAGTTTTGAAAGCGATTGCAAAATCTCCCTGTGCATTTTCCAATTCAGCAAGCAGGGCAGATTCCAGTTCAGGAAATTCATTTTCAGGGGCTTTCGATGCACAATGCCAAAGGAAGAGACTGAGGAACAATAGCGTTAAGGATTGTCTTTGCATGATTTGGTGAATTTTAAGAGTGCTTTGGATTTGCCATTTAATGGTCAAATCAAAATTTTAATTTTGTAAATACGGATTAACAGGTGTGAGAAAGAATCGATTTGGGAAAATCCTGAATGGACAGCTTTTAAGATCTTCCATCAATATTTTTTATGGATCTGGTACAATACCTTCTCCATTTCCTTTTTCAATTCACCCGAAGGGATTGCGTAATTGTTCAGGAGAAAACTAAACAACAAGGTTTTTCCACTTTTGGTGATTAAATATCCGCTGAGCGCATTGCTCATGCTCAGGGAACCTGTTTTCGCATAAATATAGGGCGTTTGTCCGGGATCTGCTTTGTACCAATTGCGGATCGTCCCGGAATCCCCTCCCGCTGGGAAATAAGCTTGGATTTTTTCCATGGGGATTTCTTCCTTGATTTTTTCCAACAAAGCGATGATGGTTCTCGGGGTAAACATATTCTTGGCCGAAAGTCCCGAACCGTCAACCCAAATGGGTTCATCCGGAAGATCCTTCAGCAGATTCTCCTTGGCATAAGCGATCGCAGAGGAGATATTCAGAGAATCGAATAAATGATCCGATACCAAAAGCAGCAATTGCTCCGCCAAGAAATTATCGCTGATTTTCATCATTTGGGAATAGACGGAGTCAGCTTTTGCCGTGGATAATTTTTGGTGGATTCGGTGTTGGTAATTTTGGTTGGGAATGAGCGTAATATTTTTCCCAACCTTCAAACAAAGCATGTCCGCGGTCAATTGGGCAGAGGTGATATAAGGCTTGTCGCTTTCAAAACCGAGTTCTTTCTCAAGCTGTTTGTTTATACCATAATGGTAAATATTTTGGTCTTCTTCTCTCAAAATGCTGTACCGTTCCGAAGGAATGTCCTCAAATGACTGACTTTGGAAATAATCAGGAGAAAAACCAACCTTATCATCGGGCTTTTTGGAAAAGCGAACCACATTGCCATAAATAGGCAAGGAAGACCTTTCGGTCGCATAATAATAATTGTACCAATCCCATGACCAACCCGAACCAAAAGCGGTTACCTGATCAAAAGTATTGACCATGTAAAGCGCTTGCCGTGCATTTTTTAAGAAATCCACCACAGTACTGTCCCTGAAATCAGGGTGAAGTAAGGTGGGATCACCTGTTCCCCAAAAAATAAGAGAATCCTCTTTTTGGATGTAATTTAGTCCGTTGACCCGCTCCTCGCCCAAGAGTTTATAACTGGTGTAAAAAGTAAAGAGCTTGGTATTGGACGCAGGGATAAAATATTTCTCCTCATTGAGGGCAAAGAGCGTTTTTTTCTTTTCCGGATCCACCAACATAAATCCAATATGGCCTTTGCCAAAAACTTCGGAATCCCGAACTGATTTTTTGATCTTCTGAACCGTACAGGACCCCAATGAGAGCAGGATCAGGAATGCTAAAATTTTCTTCATCTTTCCAAGTTAAATTTGAAATAGGTATGTCTGGCGTTTTGACTGAAGCATTTCCATTCTAAGAAAAACTGCCTGGAGAAAATATGCATTGTCCAATTTTGAATTGTGTATACCATAGGTGGGTGATTATGATCCGATGATAGAATTGTGGAAAATGGCAATGTGAAATATCTCACCATGAATCGCAATATCAGGAAGAAATGAGCCTGTCAGAGATTTTCTGACAGGCTTTTATTTATTGAATACCGGTTGATTTTATTGATCCCACCATATTCTGTCCAACAAGGTTACTTCAGGGACATTCTTCCCATTTCTACTCACTTCACTGTCCGGATAGGCGAGTCTTCGGATAAACTGACCGTTCAAGGCTGGATTTAGATTCTGCGGCGTGGTCATGTCTTTGTAGCCATAATCAAATCTCCGGGCATCATTCCAGGTTTCGGGATGTAAGAAAAGAGCCACCCATTTTTCCTTGAAAACTGCATCGATGGTAAAATTGGCTTCACCCATGCTGACACTCGGGTCTTGCAGATAGGCTTGTTGGGCAACACTGCTCACGCCTAGCATTTGCATGTGGGCGGAGATTCCATCCAAATATGCTTGGTAGGCACGCCCTTTATCCGAGGCAAAAGCAGCCTCAGCCTCAATAAATTTTTGCTCTGCAAAGGTGGCGATCAGCACTGGAGACTGCGTGCTGGTATAAAATTGGCCCGGGATCAAAGTGGATCTTGCGCCGGATTCAGGTGCATTGCCCCTACCCGCTCCATTTTCGACACCTACAAATTGCCCGGCGTTGGTCCTACCGACCATCAGGGGAAGCCGTGGATCACTGGCTGGATAAGAGGTCCCATCCAATGCCTCGATAAATTGGGTAGAAATCCAACCTCCAAGCAACAGATTTTGATTGTTGATCGCAATTTGCGCCCAAGGATTGAACCTTTGCTCAAAGAAGTCAACTTTTGCATCATCCGCATTGGCAGTAAATCCATTGCTGAGTGCAGTCAGGACCTCATTGGGATTGTAGGAAGCTGATCCACTGGTATGCAAAAGATTTCTTGCCTTCAGCATATTTGCAAATTTGATCCACTTGGAAACATTCCCATTGAAAATGAAATCATCACCGCCAATGGAAATGGAAGTGGGACCGGAAAGATTGGCGATGGCTTGGTCCAATAAAGATAGGATTTCTGTATATAACTGTTGGTCATTGTCATAAACAGGAGTCACGGAGGTAAAATTAAAACCTTCTGAATAGGGTACGCTTCCCCAAATATCAACGGTCATGCCCAAGTTGAGGGCCATCAGGACCTTTCCAGCACCCAGATGGTGATTGGCGCCGCTTTCTTCTGCTTTTCGGATAAGGTCCGTCAAGTCTGTCATCACGTCATACAGTGAAAACCATGTCCCGCTATAATTGATCGGCTCCATGATATCGGAAGAAGTTCCTGGATTGGGAGATGCCAAATACTGAACATAGTTGGAGGTAATGCTTCCGATCCTGTACACATTGAGAGAGGTCTCATAGGTGGCATTAGTCATCAAACCTGAAATCGGTGCATCCTGTGGATTGTTCGGGTTTTCATTGACGTCCAGATAGGTTTCACAGGAAGTAGCCATGGAAATGATGGCAACGCCCAGGGATATTTTAAATATATTGATCAGTTTCATGTTGTCTTCTTTTGATTAAAGGCCCAAATTCAAGGTAAAAAACACACTTTGCACGCCTGGAAAACCAAGACCGGTGAAGCCTATGGCATTTCCTCCGGCACCTGCGCTAAATGATTCTGGATCGAAACCGTCCCAAGGGGTATAAAGAATGATATTGTTGGCTGCGACGGAAAATCTCGCGGTTCGGAAGGGCGTTTTTTCTAATAAATCAGGACTGAGGTTATAGGCCAGCGTGATGTTTCTCAACTTGATAAAACTCGCATCTTGCACGAAATTCTCACTCACACCCCGATAGGTGTTTCTATAAAATCCAGCGCCGTAGTTTCTTCCGTCTGGACCCACTCCCTGTCCCAGCCAAACTTCCTGATTATTGGCAGATCCATCGGCCAAGACACCGTCAAAAACAATGGATTCTTCCCTGTTCTCGGTATATTTTGCGATACCAAATGCGGAAAGGAAATTGTCAAACTGGTTGTACTGCTCGACATTGGTCCTGAAATCAATCAACATGGACAGATCAAAACTCTTGTAGGAGAATTGATTTCGCAGTCCGCCAAACCATTTTGGAACGGCATTTCCCAAAATCAACTGGTTTGCATTTCTGAGGGGAAAACCATTTGCGCCGATTATCTGAGGTCGGTTTCGGTCCAAAACCTGTAGTCCTTCCGGAGTTCCGTTGGCATAATACCGTTGGTAACTGCTGCCATAGATATTGCCGTAGGCTTGCCCTTCCACCAATTTCATGGTGACGGTACTTCCCACATATCCAAACTGGCTTCCCAAGACAATCTCGTCGATTCCCTCCCGGATGGATTTGATCTCATTGTTGTTCATGGAAAGATTTGCAGTCACATCCCATCTGAAATCACCTCTTTTAATTGGCGTAGCATTCAACACGATTTCGATCCCGTCATTTTGGATTTCCCCTGCATTGGTCACGTAAGAAGAAAAACCTGTTGCGTCGGAAACCGGCACCGGTATGATTTGGTCTTTGGCGTTTGATTTGTAATAGGTGACATCCAATCCAATTTTGTTGTCAAAAAAGGCCAATTGGGTGCCAAATTCCAATGAAGTGGTTTGCTCCGGTCTCAGCATAGGATCCCCGAATCGGCTGAATCTAGTGAAACCCACCTGTCCGTTGAGCGGAAAAACATTAGGCGAAGAATACGTTGCACCCAAGATGTGTGGATTGGTATCTTTCCCTACCTGTGCCCAAGATGCCCTTAACTTGCCAAAGGTGATCCAAGAAGGAAGAGATACACTTTCACTGAACACATAGCCAAGATTCACCGATGGGTAAAAGAAGGAATTGTTGTCCTTTGGAAGTGTGGAAGAGATGTCATTCCTTCCGGTAATGTTCAGGAACAATAGATTCTTATAATCCACCATCAGATCCCCATAAAAACCCACGAGCCTTCTGATGCTTTTCCCCTGATTGGCAAAAATCTGGGAAGTATTGCTGAGGTTATAGAATTCGGGAATGACAAAATTCTCACCTCTTGAGGTTAAGCGATCGAATTTTCTTTCGAAAACATCATTTCCAAATCTCAAAGTGGTATTCCAATCGTCATTGAATTGTTTTTTGAGAGTCACATAAAAATTGGAGGTCAAGTCACGGCTGTTGATCCTGGTTTCCTCCAGGAATCCTGTGGCGCTCAATGCTTGTTCCCCGTCTATTCCCTTCGGACCCGGAGTGATTTCTGTTCTGCTATCACTGTAGAAATCATTTCCCAATCGGTAGCTAAAGGTCACCCAATCGGCGGGACTGTAATTGAAGGAAATATTCCCAATGACCCTATTGACATCATCCTCATAGGTAGCAAACCGAGCATCATAAAGTGGGTTGGTATTGCTCCCGACAGAGACCATCGTGCCATCCGGTTTGATATAATCATTGATGTCCGTGGTCTCGGACCAATACACCAATCTTTCCATAAACCTATCGTGGGGAACCCTTTTCCCTCCTGAGTTGGAAAAATTGATGGAACCGGCGAAGTTGAATTTTTCACTCACTTTGATTTGCCCTGAGAGCTTGGCCGTGGTTCTGTCCCAATCACTGAAGGGAATCACGCCTTCCTGATCCAATCTGCCGAAGGAGCCATAAAAGGTCGCTTTTTCACTTCCTCCCGAAATGGAAACAGAATTGTCTATTTGTACACCTGTTTGCATCGCACCTCTCCAATTGTCTTGGTATCGATGGCCATCCACCGTCTGGGCCACTTCGGAGATCGGGGCTCCCCAAGCGGGCCAGAAACTGTTTGGATCATACACTCCGGAAAATCCCTGACCATATTTGTTTTGGAATCCGGGATATTGATTGATCTCGTCGAAACCCACCGAACTTGCAAAATCAACACGCACTTGCCCTTCTTTCCCTTTTTTGGTGGTAATGATCACGGCGCCGTTTGCCGCTCTAACCCCATAAAGTGCCGTCGCAGCAGCACCTTTCAAGACCGACATGGATTCAATGTCATTGGGATTGATGTCCGCCACCCGGTTGGTAAGCCCTCTTGGCGTACCACTGGATTCGATGGTGGAATTGTCCACAGGGACGCCATCCACCACAAAAAGCGGTTGATTATCGGCGCTCGGATCAAGGGAGTTGATTCCTCTGATGATGATCCTGGCACTTTGGCCGGGAGCGCCACCCGAATTGGTGACCTGAACACCTGCAACTTGGCCTTGTAAGGAATTGACCAAATTGGCTTGTTTGGTTCTGCTGATGGCCTCGGCGCCGATACTTTGGGCGGCATAGCCCAAGGCTTTTTTGTCCTGTTCGATACCGAATGCTGTGACGACCACTTCGGAAAGCTGTGAAATGTCCTGTCGCATCACCACATTGATGGTGGATCTGTTTCCTACAGCGATATTTTGTGTTTCAAAACCGATAAATGAAAAACTGAGCGTTTCATTTCCCGTGGGCAAATTGAGGCTAAAATTGCCATCAATGTCAGATACCGTTCCCGTTGTGGTGTTCCGGATCAAGACACTGACGCCGGGCAAAGGCCCACCATCTTCCTGTGTGGTTACTTTTCCTTTCACTGTAAATTGCTGTGCATTCACGGGAATTGCCAGCACAAACAGGGTGAAAAAAAGGACCAGATTCGTAAATCTTCTCTTCATAATATGATTTTTAGGGGTTAAAAATGATTTGATTTTGTTTTCACCCAATGCACAGAAGGCATTGGACCGATGGCAGGTGATGAAATCAATTCTTATTCTTCACCGAATTTTTCCAAGTGGAGAATGGGGAGTAATTGATTTTTTTAATGATTTCGACAAGAGCAAACAAATGAAAAAAACATAATCGGCTGGTTTAAGGGTTATAAAATTCTCTTTTATTTTATAACCCATTGGCATTATATCACATATTGATCAAAAAACAAACTGATTTTATTCTAAAAAACACCGATTAGTTTATTGTTTGGTTTTCTATCGATTGGGTATTGATATTGATTGTGTTCTGGATGCAATCCTTTCTTTTTTACTGTTGGGGAAAGAATATATTTTATGAATATCCGCTACTTTTCCACCAGACCCAATGGACCAGTGGAAAAGCCTGAAAAATACAGCATTTGGGATTTGGAAAGGAAACGCCGACGAAAAAAAACCCCAAGGAGGGATAATACTTCTACACCCTTCGGCTCAAACTGTTTTTGAAATCCCCACAAAAAAAGCCACCCTTTCCAAAGGTGGCTTTTCCATTGTTATCCATTTTCGGAAATCAATCGTTTTTATTGATCACCAATACTTTTTCTACATCGACTTTTTTGACTTGCTCAAATTGGATTTCTTTTTTGATTTCTTGTTTCTCCATTCCGATGGTTTCTGTACGTTCTCTTTCGGAAATGTGCGGAGCAATGACCAAGGCCACGATGGACATCAATTTGATCAAAATATTCATCGATGGTCCTGAAGTATCCTTGAAGGGATCTCCTACGGTATCTCCCGTCACGGAAGCCTTATGTGCCTCAGATCCTTTGTAATGCATTTCTCCATTGATCATGACACCTTGCTCAAAGGATTTCTTGGCATTGTCCCAAGCTCCTCCGGCATTGGACTGGAAGAGTCCCATCAGCACACCAGAAACGGTCACACCCGCCAACAAACCTCCCAAAACCTCGGGGCCAAACGTAAAGCCAACGACAATCGGAACCAGCAAGGCGATTGCGCCCGGAAGGAGCATTTCCCTAAGGGATGCCTTCGTGGAGATTTCCACGCACTTCTCGTATTCCGGCTTGGCTTTGTATTCCATGATTCCGGGGATTTCCCGGAATTGTCTTCTCACTTCGTTGACCATGTCCATGGCGGCACGGCCTACGGCAGCGATACAGAGGGAAGAGAAAATATAAGGAATCATGCCACCCACAAACAATCCCGCCAACACATTGGCTTTGTAAATATCAATCGAATCAAT
The DNA here is from genome assembly GCF_000381545.1 of Rhodonellum psychrophilum GCM71 = DSM 17998. Classification (GTDB taxonomy): domain Bacteria; phylum Bacteroidota; class Bacteroidia; order Cytophagales; family Cyclobacteriaceae; genus Rhodonellum; species Rhodonellum psychrophilum. The sequence goes on from NZ_KB906677.1 coordinate 242,519, forward strand.
CCCGGCGATGCCCACAAAAGCGGCGAACAGCGCCAAGGAGGTCAATGCCGCAGAAGCGATTGCAAATCCTTTTCCCGAAGCAGCGGTGGTATTCCCCACTGCATCCAAAATATCCGTTCGCGTTCTCACATCTTTCGGCAATTGGCTCATCTCGGCGATACCGCCTGCATTGTCTGCGATAGGTCCAAAAGCATCAATGGCCAATTGCATCGCAGTGGTCGCCATCATGCCGGCAGCAGCAATGGCCACACCATACAATCCCGCAAATTCATACGCTCCATAAATACCCCCGGCCAAGACCAGAATCGGCAACACAGTACTTTCCATTCCTACGGAAAGTCCGCCAATGATATTCGTAGCATGTCCTGTTCCGGATTGTTGGATGATGGAGTTCACAGGTCTCCGCCCGATGGCGGTATAATATTCTGTGATGATGCTCATCAGAGTACCCACGACAAGCCCCAAGATAATGGCATAATACACATCCATGTTGGAGAAAGCGTACCCCCTGATGATCATCGTTTCGGGAAGCATATAACTCACGATGAAGTAAGATGCTATTCCAGTAAAAACAATCGAGGACCAATTGCCCATGTTGAGCGCTTTCTGAACGTCTCCTTGGTCATCGCTGATCCGGACAAACAACATGCCCATGATCGAAAAAATGATACCCAAACCTGCGAGGACCATTGGCAATAAAATCGGTGCAATGCCGCCAAATTGATCTTCGGAAATAATTTCCCTTCCCAAGACCATGGTGGCCAAAATCGTGGCGACATAGGAACCGAACAAATCGGCGCCCATTCCTGCCACATCCCCAACGTTGTCCCCGACATTGTCGGCGATGGTTGCGGGGTTTCTGACATCGTCTTCCGGGATGCCTGCTTCCACTTTCCCGACCAAGTCAGCCCCTACATCGGCAGCCTTGGTGTAGATGCCACCCCCTACCCTTGCGAATAGCGCGATGGATTCCGCACCGAGGGAAAATCCTGCGAGTACGTCAAGTGCCTTTTCCATTTCAAGACCATTCACGCCCGCTCCGGCGCTCACTACATATACCTGATAGAAGATGATGAACAAGGATCCTAAACCCAAAACAGCCAATCCTGCCACGCCGAGGCCCATCACGGAACCACCGGTAAAGGATACCTGAAGGGCTTTTTTTAGACTTGTTCGGGCTGCTTGTGTCGTGCGGACATTGGCTTTGGTGGCGATATTCATGCCGATATAGCCTGCCAAAGCGGACAAAACCGCTCCGATGACGAAGGAAATGGCGATCACCGGACTGGAAGTCTCCACGGTGGTACCGGACCAAGCCAAAAGAATTCCAGCAATAATGACAAAATACGTCAAAACTTTCCACTCTGCCCTTAAAAATGCCATGGCTCCCTGGGCGATGTAACCGGCCAATTCGACCATGGTTCCATCACCTGTTTCCTGTTTGGTTACCCAGGCGGATTTAATGGCCATTGCAAGAAGCCCGATGATCCCCAGTGCGGGGATTAAGTAAGTAATTGCTTGTTCCATATTTATTGATTGGTTTATTGTTAATACTACATACCAACAAATATATTATTATTCACCAACCAAGCAATTAAAAGTATCGATTTAAGCAGGAATTGTAAACAGAATATTGTGCTGTATCAAAAAATCCCGATCAGACATCCCGATCGGCAATGATTTGCTCCATGACCCAGTTGGTTCGTGCAGCCGATACGCCCGTGCTCAAGGCTACTCCCACTCCCATCAAGTCCTCCACGATGTTTTCAATCAGGAAATGTTGGATGTTTTTGGGGAGTTCCAATTGGAAGCGTTCCAAGCCCATCTGCTCTGTATCCAGGATAAATCCTCCTGAGCCAAAGGTTTCGTATTCGATTGTTCCTTTGCTGCCATAAATGACGGTCCGGTCGGATTCGGTATCAGCAGCAGTGGTAAAACACCAATTTCCCGTGCCTAAAACCCCATTTTCAAACCTAAAGGCTGCCGTGACCAAATCTTCCGCAGGGTATTGTTGCCCTTGGTTGGTACAAAAGCCCTTGACCTGGGCGATGGGCCCGAGGAGAAAATCCAGGTAGTCGAATTGATGCGAAGCGAGGTCGTAAAAATAACCACCTCCGGCGATTTCGGGATTGACGCGCCAATTGCTTTCCAAGGCCTCCTTTTTCTGATGCCTTTGGGGTTTTTTCATGTCTATGTGCAGTGTCCTGACTTCCCCGATGGCACCGGACTGGATAAGTTCCTTAATTCTGACAAAATGAGGCAAGGATCTTCGGTAATACGCCACGTACAAGGGCACTCCGGCCTTTTCGCAGACCTCGATCATTTCCAGGCATTCGGCATGGGTCCTGGCCATGGGTTTCTCTACATAAACCGGTTTCCCGGCTTCGGCAGCCATTTTGGTCAATTCGAGATGGGCATCCGGCGGCGTGGCAATATAGATGGCACTGACTTCCGGATCATTGACCAGGGCTTGGGCATCGGTGTACCATTTTTCCACCCCATGCCTTTGGGCGTAGTCTTTGACCTTTTCCTCGTCGCGGCGCATGACGGCCACCAATCGACTGTTGGGTACCAGGTTCATGGCAGGTGCGGATTTGAGTTCACATACAGCACCCGCTCCGAGTATACCCCAGCGGACTTCATTGTCTTTTATTTTTTTCATTGTCAGCAAATTAAAAACAAATTTCCCAAAGGTCGGAAGAAATGGGTTTGTGGGAAAATAAAAGTGATGGGATTTTAAACGTTTAAATGGATTAGGTTTTTGTTCGGATACTTTAAACCCGGAATATGCATTAAAATTCCTATTCCGAATTCAAAATGCTTCAAAATCAATCGCTTCGCTGCATTTAACTCATTCACCATAGCGATGCTATGCCTTATTCGTAAAATACTTGATTTTCTTGCATTTTGACCTCTCACTACGGATCCAAATGCAAAATCCGAGTTAAATTGGCGGGATATGGGCTTCGAAAGCCAATATTTTTAGAAAATCTTTTTAAAATGTACAGAAAACCGCTCCAAATAGAAGTCATCGGCAGAAAAATCATCTTGAGACTGCCCAAAAATGAAACCGACATCCAGTTTATCCGGAGTTTCCGGTTCTTTTCAATCCTTAAAAATAACCAGAATTCAGAAAAATGTTAGGTCCATACCTTAAGACATTCATTCGCCACCCATCTACTTGAAAACGGAACAGATTTAAGGTATATACAAAGTTTATTAGGCCATGAAACTTCAAAAACCACTCATATTACTACGAAGGGTTCTGACCAAATAAAAAGTCCGATGGCCGGATTGGATATTTAAAGATTGGTTTTACATTTAGCTGATTGGAAAATAACCGCAACCATTGCGCCATGTAAGTCTAATGGATTACATGGCGCAATGGTTGCGGAAAGTAAAACGTTACAGGCAAGCGTAGGACGACACAGCCCGACAATAAAAATGAAATTTGACGTAAAAATGACAGAACAAATTGATATAGATTTTGACTTTCGAAAAGACAGTAAATGTGGCGACCCTGATACGGACAGTCTAAAATTATATGAAACTCACAAGTTGTTATGGAATAAAGAATTACCAAACGGAAAAGAATTCACCTTGGAAATTAAAGGAGACAGTTATGGAAGATTTCTTTTGAAAAACAACTTCACAATGAATTTATCAAGCGACAGAATGTGTCCTCATTTTGACGGGAAATATAGCAACAAATTTGACGGTTGGCTTTCAGACAATGAACGAGAAGAACTAAAACATAAAGTGCGGACAATTGGCGGACACATAGTTTTTCCAGCACATAAAAAGAATGGTTTCACAATTAATCAAGCCAGAGGAGTAAGTAGAATAATTTGTGACAGGTTTGACTTGACATTGGAGTGCATAAAACGTTTTTACAAAGACCAAGAAAGCCCACTTTCAAAGACAATTACAAATTACAATGACTTTTTTGACTTGTTTGTTGACTTTAATGGCTATGTTGACTTTTTTCATTTACAAGACTTTGTTGACCAAAACGGACAAATTAAATTTTCTCTACCGTTTGACAATTTCAACAGACCGCCATTACCACAGACAATTGACGAGTATAAAAAATATAAGGAACATACATTAGACTTAATGAACAACAGAAACAGACGAATATTAAAAAGCATAACAAGTTGACAATATGAAACTTGACAACTTAATGAAACAAAAACGCCAGCCTGTAACAGCACCTACCCAAAAGTGGCGGTTCAGTGGTTCAATCAAGCTTTGTGCTTCTATCAAAGTTTCTGCTTGGTTGACAGTGAAGTGCTCCGAAATCGCCACCTTCGGGTAGCTGCAAAACGTTAGCTGATATTATAAACAACCGAACGTATGAAAAAAACGACAATTATTTTTATTTTAACATTTATGACAAATGTTGTGTTTGCACAAACCGACAATTACAAAAATGCTATTGACAATTTTCAAAAGAATTACAATGCTGAAAAGTATGAAGATATTTTTAACAGTTTTTCGCTTGAAATGAAACAAGCATTACCTATTGACAAAACAAATCAATTTTTAACTGGCTTGAAAAGTCAAGTTGGGAAAATTGAAAAAACGGAATTTGTGAGTTATCAACAAGGAACTTATGCAACTTATAAAACGAATTTTGAAAAAGCTGTTTTAGCGGTCAACATTTCACTTGACGAGCAAAACCAAATTAATGGGCTTTTCATTAAGCCTTACGAAGAGCCGAAAAAAACCGAAAGCATCACTGTAAACGCATTAAGCAACTATCCGACAGATATTGCTGAAATCATCTTTTCAAAATCCAAAGATTTTCCGAATAACACTCAACTTTCCATTGCCTTAATTCAAAATGGAAAAACAAAATATTACGGAATTATAAAAGTAAATGACACCATAAAACCCTACGTAAATCAAAATAAAATTTTTGAAATCGGTTCAATTACAAAAGTTTTCACTTCAACAGTCTTGGCTTCGCTTGTTGTAGAGAAGAGACTCAAATTGACAGACGAAATAAATACATATTATTCATTTCCTTTCAAAAATAACATTAAAATAAGTTTTGAAAGTTTAGCTAATCACACTTCGGGCTTATCAAGATTACCTGAAAACTTAGACCTATCTAATGAATCTAATCCATACAAGAATTATGGTAAAAAAGAAATTGAGGAGTACCTTAAAAATTTGCTAAAACTTGAAAATGAACCTTCAAAAATATATTCCTACTCAAATTTAGGTGCAGGACTTTTGGGTTATACCTTGGGTTTATCACAAAAAATGAGTTTCCAGAAATTATTAGAAAAGAGGGTTTTTGACAAATACAAAATGAAAAGTTCATATACAACTTCTCAAAAGTTGGATGACAGACTTGTTAGAGGAGTAGACCAAAATGGCGAATTTGTTTCTAATTGGGATTTTGATGTTCTTTTTGGAGGTGGCGGAATCTTATCGACAACAGAAGATTTGGTAAAATTCGCAAATGCACAATTCAATCCTAAAAACACAGAACTTGCATTGACTAGAAATCCAACTTTTGACATAAGCGAAAATATGAAAATTGGTTTAGGCTGGCATATTCTCAAAACTGAAAATGGGTTTAATTGGATTTGGCATAATGGAGGGACAGGTGGTTATTCTTCATCAATGGTTTTAGATGCAGAAAAGAAAAATGGGGTAATTATTTTATCTAATGTTTCAGCATTTAATCCGAAAATGGAGAATATTGACAAATTATGCTTTGAATTAATGAAACAAAATGAAAATCAATAACATCAGCTAACAGCCGTTTTGCAAAAGCGGGGGTTTCGTACTTCTATGAAAGTGAAGTACTAAATTCAAGTTTTGTGCATCTAATGAAGTTTAGTGCTAAAAATCCCCGCCTTCGCAAAGCGGCAAAACGTTAGCAGCTATATTAACAGCAAATAACCGTAAATGACAATAGACAACGAAAATATAGACAACAAAGAAACTACCAACACCACAGGCAGTAAAGATTTTTCTAACAAATCCAGTTACAATGAAAAAAAAATTGAGACTGGTTACGGCAAAATTTTAGTTACTGCAATCGTGACTGCTCTTTTAACATCATTAACTCAATATTTTTTACAAAATAGCAAATTATCAAGCGAGCAAGAATATTGGAACAAAAGATATGAAGTTGAAACTATTGACAAAATTAACAGTCATCGCATACAACTTGTTGATGAAATAAATAGTGAACTCCTACAATTAGAAATAAAAGCAAAAGAAATAAAAATAAATGCAGCGGCTTCCAAATACTATACGACTCCCGAAGAAGTAAAGGAATTGACAAATCTTATGGTTCAATATCACAAAGATCTTTATTTGAATGCAGCAAAAGTTCATATGGCTTCTTTGTATTTTGGTAACGAAGTTGATAGTTTAATACCCGTTTTAGGGAAATCTCTTGAGTTGAACTTTCAAAACAACCTCTTAATAAAACAATCTGGGATTAAACTTCCTGAATTTGAATTAGACTTTGAAACTTTAGACACTTTGACAAAATCAAGAAACGCAATAACAAAAGCGATGATTAATGAAATAGTGAAGTCATATGAATTAAAAAAAAAGTAGAAACACAACCCCAAATTAAACAAATGGATTTTTCTAAAATAAATATTGAAGGTGTTTTAATTGGTTCTCTAATTGGACTTTTTTTAAAAACCTTTTTTGACAGATTTGCTACAGCTTCAAAACTTAACAGACAAAGAAAGGTAATACTTGATTATTCAAAATATATTGGGCTTGACAAATCTTTAAAATTCGTAGAAGACCTGGACTTTATAAAAAAGTCAATAGTTGCAGTAACTGAAGAAGAGATTAAGGAAACCCAAGAAAGTAATTATGCGGTTGACGCTATGCCGATGTTTACAAGTTCAATCATTAAAAGTTTCACACAAGAAGAACTTAGAAGAACAACTTATTCAACTATTAATTACATAACAATTTTGGACATCACATATAGCATTGATTTTTTAAGAGATTATATGCCTTTACAACTTTGGGAAAACTATCATACAAAAGTCAGACAGCATATGGAAGATGACAAAATAAAAATTGAAGACGAAATAAAACATTTTCAAGAATGTGGTTATTTAAAATCTCTTGCAAGTAACGCTGTAAATGAAATTGAAATGAAAAGAACAAGAGCTATTGAAACTCATAGACAATTTCATAACTTAATTGACAGGCTAAAAGGTTGGAATATAATATGGACAATAAAATACTTATTAAGGCAATAAATACAGCTGCTAACAGGCGTTTGGCAAAAAAGCGGGTTCAGTGCTTAATTGAAGCTTTGTGCTTCGTATCAAGTTCAGTGCTAGCAGACAGTTTAGTGCTTCGAAATCCGCTTCTTCGCCAAGCGCCAAAACGTTATAAGCCATTTTAGGACGACACACACATCCAAACTAACATTGACGACAAATGAGTAAAATAATAATTGCAAACATTACTTGGAATCCATTCGGTTGGAGAAACAATAGCTACATAAATCCTAAAGCTGGACATAAATACGCCCAAGACAATGTTGGTGGCGAATCATTAAATTTCAATTTCAACAAAAAGGCGGTTGACACAGACAAGTTTGTAAATGGTTTCGTTCAATGGAAAAATGCTCCAGTAAAATTTGAAAAAGGCGGACTTATAATATTTTACACAAGGAATACTGACGAAAACAAAGGACAAATAGTTGGAGTGTATGGCAAAGCAGAAACATTTAGTGACGCAAGAAAACTAGAAGTTCCGTTTCAAAAAAATGTTTATTGGACGAACATTAAAGCAGAAAGGGATTTTTCAATTTTATTTCCTTTACCACTTGACGCTAACAACTACAAAGACAATTCAAGCGATAGAATGGTTGGGCAAATTGGTTTCACATACAAAGACGACACGTTTGCTGAACAAATACTTTTTGACGAACTAACCGAACTATCAAAAGCAGGAACTAACGAAAAAGATTTTAATAAACTTTTATCCATTTACGAATACTATACTGGTAAAAAGTTCAAGTTGACTTTTGTTTCAAATGACGAAAAGGAACAAATCGAACTTGAGAAATTTTTCAAAAAGAATAAATCAAAGGCGGACATTCTAAAAGACTTGGAGAACCTTAAAGACAGCGACCCTGAAGAAATTATTGTTAATCACAAAACATATAAACGTGACAACAAAACAATAGCACAAATAAAAATTCTTCGGGACTTTAAATGCCAAATTTGTTCAACGACAATAATGAAAAAAGACGGAAGCAAGTATATTGAAGCTGCACATATAAAAGCCAAACACTTAAAAGGACGAGAAACACTTGACAACATAATTTTACTTTGCCCAAACCATCATAAAGAGTTTGACTTTGGACAACTTGAAATTAAAATTCACGACAAAAAACAAATTGACTTTTTACTAAACGGACAACGACATAAAATAAAACTAACTGTATAATGACAACTCAAACCCTTGTGGACAGAAGAAAAACGGCTTATAACAGCACATTTGCAATAGGCGGGGTTTCGTGCTCCGCAGACAGTTTAGTGCAAGCCGAAAGTTTTGTGCTCCGCATAAACATTAGTGGTAAAATTCCCGCCCATCGCAAATTTGCAAAACGTTGGCGGTAATTCTAAATGACGACATATGAATCAAGAAAAAACAATTTCCAGACAAGAACTGACTGAGTTTTATGAACCTCTTTTGAAAGGTTATAGTGAGTCATTTAAAACCAAAATAAATACAATTGAAAATATCACTAAAACTGTCTTTAATGACGCAAACGAAGTAACCATAGACCAACTGAAAGATTTTTGTCACACTTCTAACGACAATTTTCTAAAGTCTATGATAGACAGACTAATTGGAGTTAGAGAAATTATCTATTGTAGAGAAAATAATTTAGAATTAAAAATGTTAGCTGTTTGGAGACTAATTTCTAACTCTATTAGACTTATTCCGAGTGAATTCACTATTTCCTCTATTGGTTCTCAAGGCTTTTTATCAATCCCACTTTATAAAACAGATAAGCCATTAGAAGCATTTGACTTTATTAGATTACACATTTGGGACGACAGTTTGGATAAATATATGGATTTACAAAAATGTGAAGACTTTTCAATTCACTCTCATACATTTTTTGCAAAAAGTTGGATTATCACAGGCCAAATAATTAATAACAGATATGAATTTGATTTAAATTCAAGTAACTCTAAACACTCATTTTTTGAAGTTGTCTACAATGACTCTTTAAATCAAGTTAACCAACATAGCTCAAAGGCAGTCAATAAAGGCAAAAATGCAGAATTAATTAAAGTGAGCGAAGAAATTCATTACGAAAGCGGGTATTATGAAATTAAACCAAGTAAGCTTCACAAATCTGGACATAAAAACTCGCCATTATGCTCTGCAACTTTTTTTTCATTTACGGGTAAAGACGGTCTTGGAAAATCATTTGTAATAGGTCCAAAAGAAATAACCGAATCAGAAATAAACAGAAAAATGAATATTGACCCAATTTACCTTTTAGACAAGATAGACAAACAATTATGAATCAAAAAGAACTTATGCTATTAGACTGGATGCGTAAAATTCACCAGCTTGAATACGCACATTGTTTCCAGTCTTTATATTTCAGTAGGATTGAAAAGACAATTGGAGTTAGTGCTTTTATTTTGTCAACAGCGGTTGCATTCACTTATAGATTTCCATTTATTGGCTATCCTTGTGTTAAGGAATATATTTTACCCTTTATTCTTTTTTTAGTAGCTATATTGACAGGTTATCAGTCATTTATCAAACCTGGAGAAAAAGCCGAGACTCATAGAAAGTTGGGGATTGAATATGAAAAAATCCGACACGAAATTGAAACAATTTTAACAGGAAAAATGGATGACCCCAAATTAGACTCACATATTGCGGGAGTAAAAAATAAATGGGACGCTTTGAACACCATATATGTAAGTCAAAGACATTACGACAATGCAAAAGCAAAAGTGAAATCATTTAACAAATATCCTAAAGAACTTGACTTTATAAAGACATAAAAAGAACTACCGCCAACAGCCGGTTTGCAAGCTTAAAAAAAATGTGGAGAATTCAAGAAACAAACAATGAAAAATAAAAAAAAGATTAATGGATAAAATTAATTTATTGGTTACAATCTCTGTAATAACAATGTTCATTTCATTATTTCTAGCATTATTTTTGGTTACAGTCAAAACAGAACATAAATTAAGTAATCGTCTTTTTGCCTTTTTTTTGATTTTATCTGCAATTGACATGATTGGAAATATAAACTCTTTGTTTTATATCTCGTTGAATGTTAGAGTTTTTATAAGTTCATTTTTTTTATTACAACTTCCCACTTTTTATTTATATGTCTTATCCGTTTGCTATTCTGATTTTAAGCTCAAGCAAAAACATTTAATTCATAGTGTTGCTTTTTTAATAGCAAATTTAATCTTATTACCCCACTTTTATACTGTCGATTTGCCTTCAAAAATTCGTTTGCTCGAAAAAAGTAGTAGTATACCAGAAATACAGTTTAATCATATTTTAATGCACATTCAAATGCTGTTATACATCGTTGCAGCTTTTATGATATTGAGAAAAGCGAGGAAAATTTATCTTGAAAATTATGCAGGAGCAAGTATCGAATCACTTAAATGGTTATTTCAATTTACCTTGGCATTGTCAGCCTTTTACTTCATTGCGCTAGTAAAAAACATATTTAAGTTTACAGTGTATCTTAACATCTCCGAAGGATTAAAAATTGGACTTCTGATATTTGAATTCTTCATCATTTTTTGGTATTTATATAAAGCATTAAATAACCCCAGTTTATTCAGGAATATTGATTCAAAATTAAAACTAGTTTCTGATATTATCTCTGAAGAGAAAAAAATCGAACCTGAAACTTTAAACGAAGATCTTTTGAGATTAAAGAAATATATGGCTGATGAAAAGCCATTTCTTGATCCTGCTTTGACGATTCAGGATATTTCAAATTCTTTAGATATTCCAGTTCGTGAATTATCAGTTTTAATTAATCATCAGTTGGGTCAGCATTTTTATGATTTCGTGAACACTTACCGGATCGAAAATACAATTGAAATTTTGAAAGATTCATCAAAAAGTAAAGTCACAGTTCTTGAGATTTTGTATGAAGTTGGTTTTAATTCTAAATCTTCTTTTAATACTGCTTTTAAAAAACACACAGGAAATACGCCAACTTCTTATCGTAAAAGACTACAAAACAAATACTTGTAATTACTCGTACTTTTTACTTTAACTATTCGTACCAATTTTTTTTCAGAAATGTGGTCGAGTACATCCATTCGGTCGCATAAGTTTCAATTCTTCCACAAATTTGTATCGAAATAATTTATTAACACAAAATAAACGATACAATGAGAACTTCATTAAAATTTTTAGCAGCGCTTTTAGTAAGCAACTTTTCTTATGGACAAGACATTTCTAAAAAGATTGATTCTATAATAAATGCGAATCATCAAAAAAATCCTGACGTTAGCATTAGCGTTGGATTCGTTAGCAATAATGCAGAATACTTTACAGCGTATGGTAATTTGAGTAAGGATAGTCAGACTAAAGTTGACAAAAATACTCTATTCGAAATTGCCTCTATTACTAAAATCTTAACTTCAAATTTAATTGCACAGGCAGTTATTGAGAATAAAATAGAATTAGAAGATTACATTGATAACTATCTTCCGAAAGCCTATGTTTTAAATAAAAATCTCAAAAACAAAATCAAAATTTCTGACTTGGCTTCTCATCAATCTGGTTTGCCTGATATTGATTTTGCAAAGTTAATTGAGATTGATCCGCAACAGCCAGTAAGCAGCATAACGGAAGAAAAATTGACTACGATAATCAATAATTGTACAGAGTTAAAAGATTATGGTAAATACCGTTACTCAACCATTGGCTATACTTTACTGGGACTAATTCTAGAAAAAGTGTATGGCAAAAGTTATGATAAAATTATCAAAAGCAACATAATAAATCCATTAAAAATGACTAATACATTAACTATAAACTTCGATGTGAAAAACAAAGTTGTTGGTTACAACCCTGATGGAGGTGCTCAAGAATTATTTAATTGGAATATCACAGCACCATCAGGATTAATAAAATCTAATGCTTCTGATATGGTTAAATACCTGAAAGCGGTCTTAAATAATGAAACGGCAATTGGTAAAGCCGCTATGATGACAGAAGAAATCTTCTATAAAGATGAAAAAAGAGAATTAGGTTTAGGTACAAACATAATGACAGATGAAAAAAACACACTTTATCAAAAATCTGGTGATTTAATGGGGCAATCTTCACTTATATGCTATAATAGAGCCAAAAATTGGGGAATTATTATATTGATAAACCAAAGAAACTCAGAAATCAGAAATAAACTATTGAATGAAATTTATAACACCATTTTGAAATAAATAAAAAGCCAGCAGGTAGTCGAGTAGGTAAAGGGGAATTCCACCCCTAAACCTCTCACAGAACCGTACGTGAACCTCTCGATTCATACGGCTCTTATTATGCTTCGGTTTTAGTCCATTAGACTAACTTGTAGCCCAACTCCCAATGATAGAACAGGTTTGGAAATGAAACCGTTACTTGTCTAAGCCACTTAATTGCTTTGACCTTGCTTCCTTTGAAGCTTTTGTACTTGTTCAGAATCCATCTGATCATTCGGTGGTGCAGGTAATAAAACACAGGTCTTAAACTTCTGCGACTAATTTTTCCATAATAATTCACCCATCCTCGGATCTTTGGATTCAGCATCGTAGCCAAATCCTGAATACCTCGTTGGGTTTTGTTGTGGAAATTAAGCTTTCGAAGTTCCCCATTGATACGCACTTTGGACTTACGGCTCATCTTACAATCAAATTGCATAAAACTTCCCCCGTTTCTTAATTTGTTTCTCATGGGCTGAAAACTAAAGCCTAGAAAATCAAACTGTACAGGATGGCCTTTCAGATTTCTGCCTTCTTTCTTACAATACACGATTTTCGTCTTTTCGGGATGGGCTTTTAGGCCACAGCTTTCAAGTCGTTCCTTCAGGACTGTAAGTGTACTGACTGCTTCCTGATGGCTTCTGCAATGGATAATAAGATCATCAGCATACCGAACCATAATGACAGATGGATGGAATTTCTCCAGCCACTTATCAACACAGTAATGCATGTAAAGATTGGCCAGAAGCGGACTTATTACCCCTCCTTGAGGAGTACCTTTCCCTGTGGATACTTTGACTGTTCCATCCTCAAGTATGACTGGTGCTTCCAGCCACCTTTGGATGTAAAACAATACCCATTTCTCTGGAACGTGTCTTTCCAAGGCTTTCAACAAAAGCTCGTGGTTCACATTTTCGAAAAATTCCTGTATGTCCAAATCTATTACCCAGCTGTATCGACGTACATTTTGTTGTACTTTCTGAATTGCTGTGTGCGCATTTCTGTTCGGGCGGTATCCGTAGGAGTTGTCCACAAATACTGATTCCAGCCTTGGTTCGAGGTACGTCTTTACTACCTGTTGGGCAATCCTGTCGCTTACAGTCGGAATTCCCAAAGGACGGGTCTTACCCCCCGCCTTAGGAATTGTTACCCGCTTTATCGCTGGTGCAAAATAACTTCCAGAAGCCAGTCTGTTCCAGATTTTGTACAGTTCTTTGGAACGTACCCTATCAAATTCCGACAGGCTCTGCTGGTCAATCCCTGCACTCCCTCCGTTACTTTTCACTTTCTTGTAGGATTCCCAAACCATCTCTTTGGTAATTGGTACCGACTTTGTTTGTTCTTTAAAAATCATCCTTAATTAAGTTGTTCTTAAATTAAAACTGCATAATTGAAACCCTTCGCTCCACTCCCATTACAGAAGTTTCATCACTACTACGGCCTCATCCGCCACCTATATGCTCATCAGTAATCAACTCACAGGTATTGCCTGCTTGTGTTTTCCTTTTTTTGGCATAACATATAGGCTTCCTGTGGTTCCACAATAAAGCCTGGATAGAAGTCATGCCCCCTTTATGACGGTTGCCGCATAGACAGTAATTAGGAGCCTTCTATACTTATCTCCGATCTCTCGATATAGACCGGATTTTGACAACGACTGGTCTTTTCGTCACTACATCGGAAGGTTCGCTTTCGCTCATCTCTTCTATCCTTACCTGACCATTTAAACAGCCTTTTCTTCTATCGCTTCACACACCTTTGTTACCGCAGATGCATCATAGAAGTGGTTTGGTGAGTTTTCCTAAAAACCCTCACCGAGGGGCCTGCCCTCATCTTTATCATAGCTTACACAGCACACATCGAGTAGGCGGCCCCGCCAGATCTCTCTGACGAGGTGCGCCTCTCACACCACTGCCGATAGCCATCGGCATACGGGTCTCGTACCTCCCCTGCATTCCGGCCTCTTGCTAAAATGATCCAACGGGATCATTTCTTAACGCTCGATCCCAGTTCACTGGATTGTAGGTTGCGTCTTGAGGTAATAGGAAAGCATAGATTCAAAGCCCTTTCTTCTCCCGCGTGACAAAGTTATTCTAGTAATCAGAATCGGGCTCTGAGCTACTGCCCAGCCTCCTTTTCCACCTCCCCTGCATCCTGGCCCCTCGCTAAAATGACCTAAACAGGTCATTTTAGCGAGGGGCCAGGATGCATAACCAGGGTCTTGATCCACTCCCAATCTGATCAGGTTTTTGCGTTTACGCTCAGGTTTCTTCTCCCGGTCGACCGGGACCAGATACAGTATCGAAGTCGTTTTAGCCCCGCACGTAAGGGATGCCGAAAAATCGGCACAGGCATTTCACCCGTTGGAACGTTCATTTAAATGAACTATATTCACCTTTCAAGGCACACACACAGTATTTATGCCAGCTGCGGGTGAAGTGTTGCTATGAAGTTTAGTTTTCTTAAATTCGTTTCGGCCTCGTGGGACAAAAACACGCTTCGAAAGCCGCAGCCGTCATAAACACAAAACGTTAGCGGTAATTAACCAAAACTGAAAATAGAAAATTATGAATACACACGCTGACAAAACACAAGAAAATAAAAGTCAATCGGTTGCGAATGCTGTTTCTCAAAAGCGGAATAGTGGTAAATCTACTTTTCAGTTTGAAGACAATCGACCTGAGGCTGTTGTGCAAAGAAAACTACAAGAGATGGCAAATAATAGTCCGCAAGCCATACAGTTGAAAGCTTGTAAGGAAATGATTAACGATAGCGCTCAGTCGGCACCGATTCAAATGAGTGGAGGTTCAACTCAAGCAAATGAGGAATTAGTAAAAGCAATGGGTAAAAGTGCTGACTTAGTTGACAATCTACCCAAGGCAAAGCCGCATTCTAAAAAAGGAACTGGAAGTAGTGGAACTGATCATCAAGGGAGAAACGCAATGGTGATTAATAAAGCCAAACGAGATACTGCAAAGGCCCATGATGACCCTACAATGTTTTCTTCAAGTAGAATGAGAGGAGATGCTCGTGGTAAAGAAAAAAGTGCTGCTGCTGCTGAAAAGAGACGAGAAAAAGCTGAAGCGACTGACACGAGCATGGGCGATTTTGATAAGGCCATGGAGCAGGCGACCAAAACATATAAAGGCGATCAAGAAAAATTTGACGAATACTTGGAAAATCGGAACTTTGAATTCTCAGAAGATCAAATGGATAATTTATATGAGGCACTTTATAAAGAATAGTTAGAAAGATTAATAATTGAAAGGCTTTGAAATGAGAAAGTCTATAACAAAAAATAAACGCCATTAAAACGGTAGACAAAACTACCTATAACATCGGTTTAGCAATATAGCGACTGACGTGCTTCTATGGAACATTTGTGCAAGGTTAAACAGCAGTAATTCTATTGAACTTTCGTGCTAAAAATCCGCCAATACGCCAAGCACCAAACCGTCATCGGGGATTGTAAAACGACTAAACAGAAAATGATCATAAAACAGAATATAACAAGCGAAATTTCCAATTGGAGAACACGATTTTTACCCTATTGTGATGGAAACGGAAGGCAATACTATTGGATTTCATTCGGACAAGTAAAACAATATGCTTAGACTTGGTGGATACCTGAATATCCTAATCGCAATATTGCATATTGTCGGACTATTTTGGGCAGACAAAATGTTTGAAGTAACAGGAATAGCAGATGGAATGGCTCTTGCTGCACAAAACATTCATCCTATGTATCCGTATTTTATTACGGTTGTTGTGGCTATTTTCTTTTTTATATTTGGTATTTATGGACTTTCAGCAGATGGTAAAATCCGAAAATTACCCTTTTTAAAGCCTGTTATTTTTCTTATAGCGGGAATTTATTTATTGCGTGGAATTGGAGAACTCATTTTTGATATGGAAATGCAACAAACGAACCAAATATTAGAAACATCATATTCGTTAATTGCAGTTTTAATTGGACTTTTATTTTTGATTGGAGGAATAAGAAAATGGAGAAAATAAGTGGACAAAAGATATTTCTATTAGATGCAGTTGGAGCCTTCGTTTCAATTATTTTCCTATCCTTTCTGTACTCTTTTGATGATTTTTTTGGTATGCCAAAAAGCGTTATTAAAATCTTTCTTGGTATTGCGACAGCCTTTTTTGTTTATTCAACGACAACATATTTTATAAAACCAATAAATTGGCAGTATTACTTAAAAATTATTGCTACACTTAACATCTGCTACTGTCTATTTACATTTTACCATTTACTTCAAAATTTAGACACTTTAACACTGTATGGACATACTTATTTTATAGCGGAAATTTTAGTAATACTCATACTTTCAACATATGAACTCAAAAATGCAAGAAAAACAACGACCCGCTAACAGCCGTTTTGCAAAAGTGGGGGTTTCATGCTTCTATGACAGTGAAGTGCTAAATTCACTTTGTGCATCTAATGAAACTTTGTGCTCCAAAACCCGCCCGAACGCAAAGCCCGAAAACGTTGGCGGTACTGTAAAAAATCTTCAAAAAAATAAATCATGAGAATATTCATTTGCTTATTTCTAATCTCAAGCTCTTTATTTGCACAAAAGCCTTCAAAAACCTCTTTACCTTCATCTTTGAAGCCGCGTCTGGTGGTATTATCAGACATATCGACTTGGGAGCCAGACGACCATGAATCACTCATTAGACTCTTGGTTCATGCAGACATGTATGAAATTGAGGGAATTATCATTACGACTGGCTGGAGTATGGATGATGTTAATAAAGTAAAACATTTTAAAGATATTGCAACAGGCGTTATAGATGCCTATCAAAAGGATTTGCCCAATCTGCTTAAACGCTCCAACCAAACTGGTTTTGCACAAGATGAGGAAAAACAAAAGATTGGATACTGGCCAAGTGCCAACTATTTAAGAGAGCGGACAATGTTCGGTAGCATGCTAATGGGAATGGATAAAATTGGAGTTGACAATGATTCAGATGGTAGTAATCTTATTATCCAATTGGCTGACGAAGATGATAATCGACCAATCTGGGTGACATTTTGGGGTGGTGGCAATACTCTCGCTCAATCTATTTGGCAGGTACAGCAAACTCGAAGCAAATCAGAATTAAAAACTTTTTTGAATAAACTTCGGGTGTATGCCATAACCGACCAGGATAGGCCTCAAAAATCAAGTTTTGAAATCAGTTCACATGCGTGGATGCGTCGTGATTTTTCAGACGACCTTCTATTCATATGGGATGAATGTGCATGGAAATATCAGAATGGCACGGGTAAAAAAAAATGGTCAGAATATGAAAAAAATATTCAAAATCATGGAAATCTGGGAAGTCAATATCCAAAATACAAGTATGGCGTGGAAGGTGATACACCAGCATTTTTACATGTTCTACAAAACGGCCTCAACAATCCTGATAATCCGACTCAATCGAGTTGGGGTGGATTTTCCAAATGGGGTTTGGGAGAAGATAACATTGGCTCATACGTCAATTATCAAAGAAATGAATACAATACTTGCAGGGAGTATATGGACTACTTTTACCCGGCTATATTTAATAATTTTGCTGCAAGAATGGATTGGGCAAAAGAAGGCAAAGGCAATAGAAATCCAATTGTTGCAATTGATGGGGACTTCAGTCTAGATATTATTACAAAAAATACTCCTCAGGGAACCAAAATTATACTTGATGCATCAGCTTTGTCTGACCCTGATGGAGATACTTTAAATTATAAATGGTGGACCCAACCCGAAGCAGGCACCTATAATGGCACTGTCAACATATTAAACAGTAATTCAAATAAGGTTACCATAGAGATACCAGCAAATTCTGCTGGGAAAAATTTTCATGTAGTTTGCGAGGTTACAGATAACGGAACACCCAAATTAACCAGTTATAGAAGAATAATTGTTGAACCAACTAAATGAATTACATGAAACCATTTAAAAATAACACTTTCGCCAAAATGAATATAAAAAATAGGTGAAATAGCAGTAAATTCAAGGCTTTTGACTCGTATCAAACTTTGTGATTAACCGAAGGTTTCGTGCTTCGAAATCGTCTACTTTTCATATACTAACCGTTAGCGCCTATTAAGGCGGGATACATTAACAAAAAAATAATTGGAAATAAATTGAGACCAAATTTTATATGAAAAAAAAACTTAAAGACAAGAAGATATTACTTCCTTTAATTGCTCTTTTATTCATTTTCTTTAGTTGCGAGAATAACGAATTGGATAATAATATCAGACCACTGCTCAATGAAAAGTTCAATGGGAAATACGAAATACTATCCTCTATATCAAAGGCAGCTGTAGACTTAAATAATGATGGAATTGAGTCAACCAATCTTCTTGATGAAAATTCGATGATTTTATTTTCAACCATTGAAATTAGGATACCTTATAAAGAAGAACGTTTTTTCACCGAGAAGGAATTTGTTTTCTCAGAATTTTGGCCTACAGAGAATGAACAAAGATTGAAAACTAATGAAATTATAACAGTGTATAACACACGCTTCTATAACTTTTATTATGATCTATACGGCAATACACTTATTGGTGAATTTAAAGATGATTTATCTTCAGCTACATTTAGAAAAAATATTACAGAGGATGGTAAAAACACACTAATTGAGCTTAAATCAATTGAATTATTGGAAGATGAGACTATCAAAGTAACTGTAGTCAGAAAATTATACACAATGAACGGCTGGATAACAGCAGAAATTGAATCCTTGTATAAAAGATTCACTCCCACAACATAAGAATAACAGGCGCTAGTCGAGGTACTGTCTTAATTAGCAAGTGATTCATAGCCCTTTCTTCTCCCGCGTGACAAAGTTATTGTAGTAATCAGAATCGGGCTCTGAGCGACTGCCCATCCTCCTTTTCCACCTCCCCTGCATCCTGGCCCCTCGCTAAAATGACCTAAACAGGTCATTTTTTAACGCTCAGTCCTTCCATGCATAGGCATCGTCTTGATCCACTCCCAATCTGATCAGGTTTTTGCGTTTCCGCTCGGGTTAAAAAAATAAAACAACAACTTTTGCCAACATCACTTTGGATACAGCGGGGGTTTAGTGAAAATAGAATATTCACTGTCTTTAAAAAGTTAAGAGTAAGATGGAAGGATATGGATCCGAATGCAGTCGTCTCCAAGCTCAATCACGTTTCCCGACAGCTTAAAAAAAGACGCAGGAAAGAGAATGGGGAAAAACAGTAACGAAGGAAATGATGTTAGAAAATTGATATAACTGGTAAATATGACCGACTTTATAAATAGCCTCATCGTAATCATTTCACGGTTAAAAAATCACAATGATCAAATACGTCTTCATTTCACTCCTACTCAGCTTATCCACTAAATCAAACATGGAAAAGATTTATACTTTCTCAACCCAAACGAACATCAATGAATGGCGTATTGTCAACGATGGTGTGATGGGTGGTGTATCCAAAAGTTCATTGGTCCTTACCGATGCAGGACAGGGACAGTTTTCAGGTCAGGTTTCATTGGCGAACAACGGAGGATTTGCCTCGATACAATTGAACACAATGATAGCACTGGCGGCGGAAAATAAGTATATTATTTTGCGCGTAAAAGGAGATGGCAAGCATTATGAATTTCGATTAAAGGGCGATATTTCGCAGTCTGAGTCTTACGTGCACAAATTTGCCACTTCAGGAGAATGGGAAACCATCAAGTTAGCAATCAGTGAATTTTACCCTCAGTTTCGAGGACGCCAATTGAACAGCCCTCATTTCAATTTTAAAAGCATCAAACAATTGAGTTTTTTGATTGCCAACAAGCAAGAAGAAGACTTCGAATTGTTGATTGATTGGATAGGATTGGAATAAATTAAAAAATTGACATCGGCTATTTGCCGGCTCCACGCTAAAAATTTACAGCAAAAGTATTCTTTAGCTCTGCCCCTTCCTCTGGATTGTAGGTGTTTTTGAACGAAGGGCCTATTCTTAAGCATGGACTTGATCCACGCCCAATCTGATCAGGTTTTTACGTTTCTGCTCGGGCTTTTTCTCCCGGTCAACCGGGACCATACACAGTAACGGAGTCGGTTTATTCACTATCTTTAAGAAGTTAAGAGTAAGATGAAGGAGAATGGCTCCGAATGCCGTCGGCTCAAAGCTGAATCATGCTATCGGACAGCTTAAAAAAAGACACCGAAATACGATGCCAACTTAAAAATACCGACTTAAACCATGACAACAGAAAGCACATTGACAACAATTAATTCATCTCATAGCGGCCTAAAAGTCGCAATAGAATTGGTTTATGAGAAGTGTGGTTTTGACTTGACAGACCCAAAGTTGAATTCCGAAAGTTTAGAATATGGAGCTTGTTCATTCGGACTAAACGGAAATAAAGTTCAATATCGTGACTCTAGGATAACACCGACAAAAACGGGGCAGTTTGTCACATTATGGAAAAGAAACAAAGATGGAATAACAGAACCGTTTGACATTTCTGACGACTTAGATTTTATTATAATTACTTCAAAAAGTGGTGACAACTTTGGACAATTTATTTTCCCAAAATCTGTTTTGGCGGACAATGGAATAATAACCAGAAATGGCCAAGGGGGAAAACGTGGCATTCGGGTTTATCCACCTTGGGACATTGCGACAAATAAACAAGCAGAGAGAACTCAAAATTGGCAGACAAAATATTTTTTGACAATAAAAAAGGATGACACAACCGACCTCAATTTTGTAAAGGAATTACTTACAAAATCATAACAAATTGACTCACGAAGAAAAAACCGAACCAATGACACCGTTCGGCAAAAGTGGTCGTTCAGTACTCCGCGGGCACACTCGAGGTAAACCAAAATCGCACAAACCAAGGCACACTGGGGAAAGGAATGCGCACACACAATCAACCAGAATCCGATAGCAAGGCAACCTTTCCAAAAAAAAATTCCCCAAGCCTTCGACTATAATCTTCGCCAAAAAATACGGCAAATAAATCCCCATCATCCAAGAAGCTCCGTCCAACTAAGTTTTAATCTCAATTTTGGATTGTCGAATAAAATAGTTATTTTTTTGCCGGAATTGCGGTTAAAAACACTTTACGATAGTCGGAAGCGTAAAAGACAAGGGTAAAAAAACCAACTGTCTCAATTTGCCTGACAATTATACAAGCCACATTCGGACAGATCAGTACCGAGACAAATATGACTGAAAAAGAAAATTCCTTGCAGGCGGTTCTAGACAAAACCGTTGACGGAAAGAAAATATTCGGGACTTCGTTCGCGATAAAGAAAGAAGGTTTTACTTGGTTTGGAGCTTCGGGCAATATCTTAAATGAACAACCCTACTTCATTGCCAGCACGACAAAACTCTTTACGACTGCCATTATTCTACACTTGAAGTCAAAAGGAAAATTAACCCTTGACGACCAAATCAGTAAATACTTGGACAAATCCGTGATGAAAGGGTTACACATTTACAATGGGAAGGACTATTCTAACGAGATAACGATCAAACATCTATTGGCGCATACCTCTGGACTTGCCGATTATTTTCAAGGAAAGGGAGCAAACGGGAATAGTTTGGAAGATGACATTAAAAATGGGAACGACCAATTTTGGACTTTTGAACAAGCTATTGAAAGAACAAAAGCATTGAAACCACTTTTTCTTCCGGGAACAAAAAACAAAGCAAATTACGCCGATACTCATTTTCAGTTGCTCGGCAAAATCATTGCCGTCGTTACAGACAAATCCTATTCGGACAACTGCGATCAACTGATAATCAAACCTATAAACCTATCTAAAACCTACTTGTATAAAGATGCAACCGACAAGACTCCAAAAACGCTTTATCATAAAGCGAAAGCACTGGACATTCCAAAAGCGATGACCTCATTTGGTTCTGATGGTGGAATGGTTTCTACATCAACCGATATGCTTACATTTATAGTCGCCTTTTTTTCAGGTAAATTATTTCCTAAAGAATACATCAACGACTTGCAAGAATGGAATAAAATATTTTTCCCAATGAAATCGGGGATAGGCATTCACTTATTTAAACTTCCTTGGATTTTTAACCCGACAGGCGGTGTGCCCTATTTCATCGGGCATTCAGGACTTTCGGGTGCATTGGCTTATTACAGCCCAAAAAAAAATATATTTGTAGTTGGGACAGTAAATCAAGTTGCACATCCCGACATCTCATTTAGGACGATGATAAAATTAACTCAAATAGTAACGAAGAAATGAGCAGCATTCTTGGTGAAATCACCAATACGCAAGTATAAAATCGGAGGTTTCGTCCTTCATAGGACAGGTAAGGGCTAAAAATCCGGTCTGCATATGGCGGCAAACCGTTAGCAAACATTTTAGAAATGAAAAAACCGAACATACCCTTCAATGAACAAGATAGGCTCAAGGAGCTAAACGCTTACCAAATAATCGGGGTGGATGAAAAAAAGGAATATGACTTTATCACCTCCTTGGCCGCACAAATCTGCGGCACCAATTCTTCCTTGATTAGTTTGGTGACGGAAGACAAACAATGGTTTCTTTCTCACCATGGAATGAAGATGAGGGAAACTTCAAAAGATTATTCTTTCTGTGCCCATGCCATTAACACTCCTGATCAAGCCTTGGTCGTAAATGACGCAAGGGAAGATGACCGTTTTTCGGATAATCCCTTTACTATAGGTAATCCTCATATCCTCTTTTATGCGGGCATTCCATTGATAAGTTTAAATGGTTTTCCTCTGGGCACTCTTTGTGTCATTGATGATTCTCCCAAGCAGTTGAGTGATACACAAATTGATTTGTTGAAGAAACTGGCAATGCAAACCACAAGTCTTCTGGAATTGAGAAGATCTCAAAGGGAAATCAAAGCGTTAAATAGTGAATTAATAAAGAAGAACCTTTTATTTACAATTACTGAAGAGGCGAATCAAATAGGGACTTGGGAGTTGGATTTGACCACCGGAAAAACATTTTGGAGTAGGGTCGTCTATCAGATTCATGAGGTTGCTTTAGATTTTGATCACTACAGGGCAAATGCAATCGAATTTTACCATCCTGACTACAGAGACCTCATTGCCAATGCGCTTGAAAGGGCCATGAAAAATGACGAGCCCATTGATGTGGAATGTATTCTGATCACAGCCAAAGGCAATCACAAATGGGTGAGAAGTACGGGTAGAAAAATAGAAAACAAACTTATTGGCAGTTTTCAGGACATCACAAAAATCAAGGAGAACGAACTTAAGTTCAAGGGGATTTTCAATTCAACTTTTTCTTTTATCGGCTTTTTAAATAGAGAAGGCATCCTATTGGAAGCCAATGATACTGCCTTGAATATGGCAGCTTTAAAGCATGAAGATGTGATTGGCAAATATTTTTGGGATTGCTACTGGTGGCAAATATCATCGCAAACCCAAGAGGAGCTTAAAAAGAATTTTCAGAAAGCTCTTTCCGGAGAGGTGGTTGCATATGAAGTTGTCGTTTGGGTTGCTAACCAAACACCAATCACCATTTTATTTAGCCTGAAACCCATTTTTGATGATCAGGGAAAGGTTATTTATGTAGTCCCAGAAGGACGACCGGTGCAAGAAATAGTTGACGCCAGGCGGAAACATAAATCGGTTATAGACGGCACCAATGTAGGCACCTGGGAGTGGAATGTACAAACAGGAGAAACGGTGTTTAATGAGCGTTGGGCGGAGATTGCGGGCTACACGCTGGAAGAACTGGCGCCAATCAGTATAGAGACGTGGATGATGTTGGCTCACCCGGATGACCTGGAGGAATCTGGCAGAAAGCTCAATGAATGCTTTGAGAAAAAATCAGAATTCTATGATTTTGAAGCACGAATGAAGCACAAGGACGGCCATTGGGTATGGGTGTATGATAGAGGAAAAGTATTCGAGTGGACGGAAGATCACAAACCATTGATGATGTACGGGACTCATCAGGATATTTCTGAGAGAAAGCAAAAAGAAGAATCCCTAAGAATTAGTGAAGAGGCCTTCAGAGGGAATTTTGAGAATGCAGCTGTGGGCATGGCTTTATTGGATAAAAATGGAAAATGGCTGGAAGTCAACACTAAACTCTGTGAGACGGTGGGATATACAGAGGAGGAATTAAAACAACTTACATTTCAGGACATTACCCACCCGGACGATCTTGACGCAGATCTGGCATTGTTAGGGGAATTGGTTAGAGGTGAGCGGAATCATTACCAAATGGAGAAAAGATATTACCATAAGGATGGTCAAATCGTTTACATCCTTTTGGCAGTTTCCATGGTAAAAGACGTAGATGGAAAAGTACTTTACTTTATTTCACAGATTATTGATATTTCAAAACTAAAGCATACAGAAATACAATTAAAGAAACTTTTGGCAGAGAATGAAGCGCTTATGGATGCCACCACCGAAGTGGCATTTGTATCAACTACCACTGATGGAAAAATAATAAATACGAATACCGGAGTCAGGAAAATCTTAGGGTATAAAAATGAAGAAGTCAAAGGCAAAAATATTCAGCATCTTCTTTTTTTAGAAAATGAATGGAAGGAATTCGCAAAAGAAATCCTCATTGGCCTGCCCGAAGAAGGCGAAAAACTGGATTTGGTTCATGCCCTAGCCAATGATAAAAAACAAAGGACTCGTGAATGGACATTTAAAAAGAAAAATGGCAAAGTGCTTTTGATTTTATTGTCAGTAACTGAAATAGTATTGGATCACAAAATCAACGGGTATCTATTTGCCGCAACGGACATCAGCCACATCAAATCCATACAGGGGCAGCTGGAACAAAAAAATGAAGAATTGGAACAGTTCGCATATGTTGCTGCGCATGACTTAAAAGAACCCTTAAGAGGTATTACTACCTACCTTTCTATTCTGCAAAAAAGATATAGCAAACAGCTGGATGAGAAAGCAAACAGTTATATTGACAATGCGTACAATAACGCTGGAAGAATGAAGAACTTGATAACTGATATTCTTGACTTTTCTAAGACTGGGGATGTGGGGAAAGAGCAGGTGAATCTGGATGAACTTTTAGATATGATATTTGCCAATTACCACAATGATGATAAATTCAAAAAATCGATCCTCTCTAAGTCCAAATTACCAACGATTAAAGGAGACACCAGTTCATTTGTCCAACTGTTCACCAACTTAGTTGACAATGGGATTAAATATCAACCGGAGGACAATGTGCCTGAAATAACTATTCATGCTACTGAAGATGAAAAATCCTGGGCATTTAGTATCACTGACAATGGCATTGGCATCAATCCGGAACATCAGGATAAAGTATTTGAAATTTTTAAACGCTTACACACTGACTCCGAGTATAGCGGCACAGGTATAGGTCTGGCAAGTTGTAAAAAAATAGTTTCCGCTTACGGGGGGAAAATATCGTTTGAACCAAATGAATCAAAAGGAACTATATTCAAATTTACAATACCAAAACTTTAGCTTATGAAAAAACTAATTATACTTTTAGTAGAAGACAACAAAGAAGATGCCTTTCTAATCAGAGAAGCAATGGAAGAACAAGCATTTTTAAAAGAGCTATATCATGTTATGAATGGTGCAGAAGCCATCAATTTTTTAAAGAAAGAAACCCCCTTTGAAAAAGTCAAAATGCCGGACTTGATTTTGATGGATATCAACATGCCAATAATGGATGGTCATGAAGCTCTCCAAAAAATAAAATCAATGTCTGAGTTAAAACACATCCCCATTTTAATGCTCACAACATCCTCTAGAAAGGAAGATATTATGAAGGCATATAAGGAGCAATCCAGTTCTTATATTGTGAAGCCTGATGACATTTATGGATTAGATAGCTTAGCTGAGACTTTAAAAAACTATTGGAACAATACAGTAAGACTGCCAGGCAAAGAAACTTAATAGCATCATCACAACCCTATTTTTGAAGAATGGGGGCCCATTCATATGTAAACGATTGCTCATCGTAGGGGTCCTTGATCCATACCCCTCACGCCCACGCCGGCCCCCAGATGTCTATCGCCGGCATACGGGTCTTCCCAAAAGAAACAACGAAACCGGTTCACTGGATTGGAGGATGCATTTTGAGGGAATTGGGAAAGCATCGATTCTTGCCCTTTTCATCCCAGGCGTGACAGGGGGATAGCCGTCCAAACAATGCATTCGCAGCGACTGCCCGTACCACTTTTCTTCTTCCACTGTATAGTATTGGAAGAAAATAGATGCTTAAAATCAATAAGTGGAGAAAAGGAAAAATCATACCTCAATCCATGGCTCCTTTTGATGTTGGAAGAAAAACAACAAACTGAAAACCAGCAATTTTTGTAAAATCGAGGATGTCGAACTTGTATTTTGCGTGAAATACCAATACCCTTGATTGGGCTTTCCAATGGAGCTTCATAAGCAAAACCCACAACTAATTGCTCGTGGAACACGTTGTATCAGTATGTAGTATTGGTTAAAAAGCCAATTCACCCCACTTTTCAAAGAGCGCAATCAGAAGAATCGGGACTTTTAGAAAACTAAAAAGAAAAAATCACTATGACTTTAAAAGAACAATTACAAAAATTGGCAACAGAGAAAAATTCCCCATGTGTGACCATCTCGTTGAAAACCCACCGTACCCATCCTGACAATGCAAAAGATGGAATATTACTTAAAAACCTGTTGAAAGAGGCTGAAGAAAGGGTAATAAATGATTTTGGCAAAAGACCCGCAGCACAACTGCTGGAAAAAATTGAAGCCGTGGGCAATGAAATTGACACCAACTACAATTTGGATAGTTTGCACATTTTTCTCTCCAATGACACGCAGGAAATTGTGAAATCTTCATGGGAAACCAGTAACGGTGGTGTTCATATTTCCGATAGTTTTGCCATTCGTTCACTGATTAAAGATTACAATCGCAGTGAAAATTATTTACTGATGCTCCTTTCTCAAAGTGGTGTTCAGCTTTTTGAAGTCATCAATGACGACATCATCAAAGAAGTGAGAAATGATGATTTTCCTTTATCGGAAAACAGCCATTACAACACACATTCCGATAGAGGAAGCGACTCCAAACATCTGGATGATTTGGTTCGAGAATTTTTGAATAAGGTGGATAAAGCTTTGGTAAAAGTGCACAATGAAACTGAATTGAAATGCGTCGTGGTAGCAACGGAAGATAATTACAGTCGCTTGCACCAAGTGGCTGACAAGCCGAGTGCTTATATAGGATATGCAACGATTGATTACAACAATGTTGCAACACACCATATTGCAAAACAATCTTGGGAGCTTGTGAAAGCACAACAAAAACAGCTCAGAACTGATGCCATTGGTGAAATGCAGGAAGCTGTATCGCAGGGAAAAGTACTGACCGATTTGCAAGAAATATATGAAGCATCAATAGACGGACGTGGAGAATTATTAATCATTCATCAAGACTTCGCACAAGCAGTCATCATGAAAAACGAACGGACTTTTGATTTGGTGGATGATATCACCGCACCTCATGCAATTGATGACATCACCAGCATGATCGCATGGGAAGTAATTTCTAAGAAAGGAAGGGTAATATTTACGCTTCAGGACGAAATTAAAGACCTCGGGGAAATCGTGCTTAAAACGAGATACTAAACAACCGGCCTTATCCTTTGGCAATAGCCGAAATCCCCTACCCCGGCAATGATCGGCAAGCCCTGATAGATGTGAAAGTCTATCAGGGCTTTTATTTTCTGGATTCTTGCGAACATCCGAAGGACAATGGACCTAAAGGCATCAAAATTGGGTTTTTATTAAACCCGAATTCTAAGACATTGGAAAAGTAACGTTAATGCGCTAACTTTTGGTTGCAGCATGAAAGCCTATGCATCGAATGGTGATTTTATCCCTTCCCGAATTCTGGTAGAAATGTTCAACCCCAATCTTTAAGGTCAGGGTTTTTGAAACGTTAATTGGTGACCATGTTTTGTTATGGATCCCGTATGGAATAATCAAATCAAATATACATTTCTCTTGCTGCTTTTAATCAAAACCAAAAATAAGATGAAGCAGAAAAAGTTTGAAAGTATGGCTGTTGTCAATCCTTTTGCCGCTGGAATTGATGTAGGCTCT
>NZ_KB906678.1 GCF_000381545.1 Rhodonellum psychrophilum GCM71 = DSM 17998
CAACTCAATTTCCTTGTGATTCTCCATTTTTTTTCCTCAAAAAAGTGATCTGTGTCACCTTCAACTGTTTTCCAATTCGTAATTTCAACCATTGCCAAAAGGAATAAATTTCAAATAGGGTCAAATTAGATGGAAAATTCTCCAGTTAAATGGTTTTTCTTGCTTTCACTCTCGCTCATGATCATTTTCAGAGTCGTTTCGAAACTCGATATCATGCCTGAAATCATCTCAGGATTCGACAGCAACAAAATCTTAAAAGTTATATTTCTAGGAGTTTTTATCTTCTTCACCTTTATCATTTACAGAAAATACTCCAAAAAAAAGAAGACAATGGAGTGAAATGAAAAAAATCAAGAATAAGGCCCTCATTTACAATCATGTTTGGAATCTCTTTTCCCCTACCATCAAGACGGGGATGTTAACAAAGCAGAATCAGCCCGTGAAATCTGGACTGATAAAGATTGGCTGGGGCTGAATGGTGTCTTTTAAGGCAGCTTCATGGCGCACACTCTTTGTTTTACTCCTATGATCTTTCATTTTCAGAAGCATCCACAACCTACACCTCTTGGACTTTTCATAAAAAGCCAGATTGGATGAAAACAGCTTTTACTCCTCTATTTTGAATCAAAAATTGGCTTGAAAACTGATTTTTCCTGATGGAATGTTGAATTTTGATTTTATTGAAAGTGGACAAAATCAAAAAAAGGTTTCTTTTGGACCTAAATAAAGATTTTGTACCAAATCCAATGAAGATAGTTTCTGGATAAGCGCCATATTCACCTTTGAAATTTTTTTCAGGTATATTAAATAGCCAAGGATTATTTGTCTATTTCCCCATACCTTGATATACCTTAGGCGTAAGCCCAAACTCATTCTTAAACGCCCTTATGAAATAGGTGATGTTGTTAAAGCCAGCCATAAAACAAACTTCCTGTATCTGAAAGGCGCCAATTTTAAGATATTGCTTGGCCATCTTTAACCTTTCCTTCAGGACATATTCCATAGGTGTCATGCCCAACTCGATTTTAAATATCCTCGAAAAATGAGCTTTACTCATGCAGGCTTTTTCGCTGAGCTGATCAAGGTTGATATTTTCCCTGATGTTGGACTTGATAAAATCAATGACATGGGCAAGTCGGTTGTTGGAAGAAAGCTGCTTGTAGGTTTTTTCGAGCATCTCCCTGGCTTGGGTCTGGGTCAGTCGGATCAGCAATTCCTTGAGGGCCAGTGAGGCAATCACATCCTTGTCCTTGGACCGCTCCTTCACCCCGATTTTGATAAAGCGATTGATGATTTCGGATAAATCCTGGGTATTGATCAGGTGAAAACAAGATAGATCCAATCCCCAGTCCTCCGTGAGCATCTTGTCAGGAAATCGCTCATTCAAGAGATTAAAAGTGTTTTCGATCATTTCCTTGGAAATGGAAAGCGCAATGCATTGGGTCGGATTCTCCCAATTGGCCTCGGGAAAATCAATTTTCATCATTTCGTTTGGAGGAACGATTACGGATTCCCCCGGCAGGTAATCGAAAGCCGGCTTGTCGAAAAGCTGCATGACCTTTTTGCCTTTCAGCATGGTGGTCAACACCAAATCCCCAAAGACAAGGTTGACGTCTTTCGCCTCCTGATGGGTTTCAAAAATATTCAACTCGCATGCATCCAGCGTGTAAGTGGTCCTGTTCTCCACCAGCGACCTCAAGTCCTTTTCGTTTCTCCAAGGCACTCCTGCAATAAAATTTTGGTGCATCATCGTTATTTTGGGTATTGCTAAAGATAGTAATTTCGTAGGATTTCAAAAAGCCCTCCACTCATTTACGGAAAAATGACGCCCTAGGCGAAAAATATTATTGTTTTGGCGATAAAAGCCGGAATCGGAAACGGAAATCAATCCTCCATTTTTTGCCTTGTCGAAAGAGAATTCAAGCAAAGAATTTGACAGAATATCCGGAATTTTGGGTTTTTCGAAAACAACCTGTACTTGTAAATAGCAATTCAGGTGGATGGGATGATGGGATAAGTGGATTTTTTAAATTTATTTATTGGCAAATTTGATAAAATCCAAAATAAACAAAAATCATGACGACATTAACCTTATCTCAATCCAAGCCCGTCGAAAGGCCGGAGATCAAAGAAAAGTATGACCATTTTATAGGAGGAAAATGGGTTGCACCCACCTCGGGCGAGTATTTTGACAACATTTCCCCCATCGACGGGAAAGTTTTTTCCAAGGCTGCCCGTGGCAACAAGCAAGACATCGAATTGGCTCTTGATGCGGCGCACGCAGCATTTCCAACCTGGTCCAAGACCTCTGCCGCACAAAGAAGTAAATTGCTGAACAAAATCGCGGACATCATCGAGGAAAATCTGGAAATGCTCGCAAGAATTGAGACCATCGACAATGGCAAAGCACTCAGGGAAACCCGTGCTGCGGATTTGCCATTGGTGATCGATCACTTCAGGTATTTTGCAGGCGTGATCAGGGCAGATGAAAGTTCTATTTCTGAGCACGACGAACATACGGTCAGTATCGCTTTGCACGAGCCTTTGGGTGTGGTCGGTCAGATCATCCCTTGGAATTTCCCCTTGCTGATGGCTACATGGAAAATGGCACCTGCACTCGCGGCAGGTTGCTGCGCAATCGTAAAACCAGCAGAACAAA
This sequence comes from Rhodonellum psychrophilum GCM71 = DSM 17998, assembly GCF_000381545.1. Classification (GTDB taxonomy): domain Bacteria; phylum Bacteroidota; class Bacteroidia; order Cytophagales; family Cyclobacteriaceae; genus Rhodonellum; species Rhodonellum psychrophilum. The sequence continues at coordinate 2,660 of NZ_KB906678.1, forward strand.
CTCCAACCAGTATCATGGTACTGATGGAGCTGATCGGTCATGTCCTTCCTCCGGGCGTATTGAATGTAGTTACAGGTTTTGGACCCGAGGCAGGTAAGCCATTGGCTTCCTCACCACGGATTGCCAAAGTATCCTTTACCGGAGAAACGACGACTGGCAGATTGATTATGCAATATGCTTCCGAAAACCTTATTCCAGTAACCATGGAACTGGGTGGTAAATCTCCAAACATCTTCATGAAGTCCGTTGCCGATGCCGATGATGAATTCTTCGACAAAGCAGTGGAAGGAGCAGTGATGTTTGCCCTCAACCAAGGTGAAATCTGCACCTGTCCTTCAAGGATCTTGGTCCACGAAGACATTTATGATGTGTTTATGGAAAGGGTAATCGCCAGAACCAAAGCCATCAAAATGGGTCATCCCCTAGCCGAAGACACCATGATGGGCGCCCAGGCATCCAATGATCAATATGAAAAAATCCTTTCCTATATCGATATTGGAAAACAAGAAGGCGCCGAAGTCCTTTGCGGTGGAGACAAAGCCGAATTGAACTCCGGTCTTGAAACAGGTTTTTACATTCAACCTACCATTTTCAAAGGCCACAACAAAATGAGGGTCTTTCAGGAGGAAATCTTCGGCCCGGTAGTCTCCGTGACTACTTTCAAAACCACGGAAGAAGCAATCGCCATTGCCAATGACACCATGTATGGTCTGGGGGCCGGACTTTGGTCCAGAGATGCCCACGAACTCTATCAAGTACCGAGAGCGATCCAGGCAGGTCGTGTTTGGGTGAATTGCTACCACAATTACCCTGCACATGCACCTTTTGGCGGATACAAAAAATCAGGATTCGGAAGGGAAAACCACCTGATGATGCTGGGTCATTACCGTCAGACCAAGAACATGCTGATTTCATATGACAAAAATAAATTAGGATTCTTTTAGAACATCCTTCAAAGGAGCCCTCGAAAATCGGGGGTTTCTTTGATTTTAAATGGGCTTGGATGCAATGTGAAGTATTTGGTCTTTTTTGAAAAAAACCTGCTCTTGGTTTGATCAGGAATCGTTAATTTACCTTTCGCAAAGTCCGGAAAAAGAATTTTGGCATGCGAATAAGATCCTCCAAAGGATCAAATAACAATAAACCCCTCTTGATATGTCACCTGACAAAAAAACCTTCATCCCCAGAGTATTGATCACCGAAGCCGCAATGGACACCATCGATACTTTGAGAAAACGCTTTGGCTCCGAACTCATGTTTCACCAAAGCGGTGGCTGTTGTGATGGTTCATCTCCCATGTGTTTCGAGAAAGGGGATTTTAAAGTCGGGGGAAGTGATATCTGGCTGGGGGAAGTCTATGGATGCGACTTTTTCATGAACAGTGACCAATTTGAATACTGGAAACATACCGAACTGACCTTGGATGTAACACCTGGAAGGGGAAGCAGTTTTTCGATAGAGATCCCCATGGGAATCCGATTTATGATCCGATCCAGATTATTCACTATGGAGGAACTCGAAAACCTAATTCCAACCAAAACTGGGGAGGAGGTTTTGGAGGAAGGTTCAATCAAATAAAATCGAAAAAACTTAGCTTACTTTATCATTGTCCTCTGCCCTTTTTTTGAATTTCCAGACATTGTAGAGCGCGAGCCCAACGGAAATGAACAGCCTTGTCAACCAGACACGGGGATGCGTCACATAGCTAAGCCAAGTTTGGATATCGGTGCGCCTGAAGCCAACTTCAATCACGAAATCAACCAAGATGATTCCGAAGAAAATAAGCGCAGTATAAATAAGGACTTTTTTAAAGTATGTCATGGATTTCAGTAATTTTCCGGAAACAGCAATTGATTTTCATTCAATATTAGGACAAATCCGATTGAATTGGATGAAAAATCAGCGTTAAAATCCATTTGACCCGTTTTATGCATTGCCAATTGAATTCCAGCCTAAAATTTCCTAATGATCAGTCTTTGTTGATTGTTTTTGACTTCACCATCTTAATGCCACGGCTTATTCTCCAAACAGTCTGGTTTCCTTGCATTTTCAATACCATTGGAATACCCAAAGCATATTTCCATCTAACTTATCAAGCTAGATGCTTTACGTTACTTTTTCAATGTCTTACAATTCGGGTTTAAATACAGGATTGGTTTTTCTCCGGGAAATAAATAAGCTCCATTTTATCGGCTTATTCTCGGATTGGGCATCGATTCAAATTCTTTTATTCACTAATTTAAGGACATGAAAATTTCTTACCTACTGATCGTCCTTCTGCTTTCCACGCTGTTCTGCCATGCCCAGGAGAGCGATTCCGAGATATTGCAAATCGAAAAAACCATCCATCTCTACTTCGAAGGGATGATGGAAAGGGACAAAAGCAAATTGGAAGCGGCATTTGATCCATCGGCCAGATTGATCGGTTACAGGGGAGAGAATTTCACCGTAACCGATTTTGAGTCCTGGGCAAAAGGGACTGCCATCGGAAGTCCAAGAGCGCAGGAATTGTTTGAGAACAGGATCTTGGCGATCGAGATCAAAGGATATACAGCCATGGTCAAGACAGAACTCTTTTGGCCTGGAATCTACTATTTCGATTACCTGACCCTCATCAAAATCGATGAAAAATGGAAAATCGTCCACAAAACCTGGTTCGAAGAAAAGAGATAATGGACCAAAAGGGATGCTATGCCTTTGATTTTCGACTATTCAAAGAATGGGAGAAAATATGAATTTTGAAACCGGCGACTACAAAACAGCCAATCAGCGCAGTTTCAACCCTTTTTTGGCAATATCCCTTCAGGAAGTTCCAAAACTTTGCTGATTTAACGCATTGGTTTTTTTGATTTTTAAGTCATTGGAAACCGCGTGCGTTGCTCTAAAAACCTGGATTCTCCCCTCACTTTTTTCTGTCAACTTGATCAATTCTTCCTGCGTGTACACTTTAACATGCGCTTCATGGAGATCCAAAAGCTCGTCATAAGGCCCTCTTGCGGATATCAGTTTCACGAAAATCGGTGCGGTTTCTACTGCGATAAAGAGCAAAATGATGAAAATATTGGCTTGGTTCATGGCCTGACTTTCCTCTGTAAGTTGATGCAAAGCATCGATTCTGGCCGCCATGCCATCAAATCCCGCTATACCGGGTTGTTGTTTTTCGAATTCCGCCTGTCTTAAAGCCATGAAATTTCTGATTTCTCCCTCAAGCAAATCAATTCTTGCTTGGTGAGCAATGCTGATTTCATCCAAGCTTTTCTGCGCAGCATCCAGCTGTTCCTCTTTCTTTTTGGCGTTGGTACCAAGCCCCACTATTCCACTGGTCCCATCGGTTTTGGCGCCAAATCTTTCTTGGTCATACTGTTGCTGAAGCAAATCCCTGAATCCTCTCGCCTGGAGAATTTCCGATTTCAGGGTATCTATTTTGGTTTCCAGCTCCGTGATTTCGGTGAAGCCTGCTTTCAGATCCTCCTTGCTTTTGACAATGAAAGCAGTCTTTTTTTCGTCCAGCTTCCTGTTGATTTCCCTTTCAAAGATCTTCAACTCCAGTGGCTTAGAGATCACCACCGCAAGCAAAACGGCAAAAACCAATCTGGGAATGGCCATTTTCCATTCTGCCCAAGCCTTGCCTCGCTTCCGCATGCTGGAGACGATAAACCTGTCCAGATTAAATATCATCAATCCCCACAACAAGCCAAAGGAAATTGCAGGGGCAAGGGATTGAAAAATGGTGTAGAGGGCATATCCAGCAGACAAAGCCGCAAGGATTCCGGTGAACAATACCGTTCCCCCTATCCCCATGTATTTTTGGGTTTCAGTGGGTGCTTTTTTGAGTAGGGACGCATGTACGCCACTGCAAAAAACCAAGAATCGGGAAATAACTTGCATTGGCGCTGAAGGATATGAATGAATGTTTTTGCTCCTCAAAAAACGAGCAATAATTTATGAAATTATCATGCTTGGGGATTTGAAAAAAAATAGTGGGACCAAAACAAGCATCTCAGGTTCAGAAAGGTGATTTTGGGATTCAAAGATTGAAAAATTCAATCAAAAGAAAATTACAAGTCAATTTTTCTCCCACAGAATATCTTCAAAAACGGTCAATAACTGTTCAATTTTGGGCATTTGTCCAATATCCACTATCTTGTACATTCAAAAAGCATATTCGGATGTCCAATTTAAAATTCAATATTCAGGGATTATTTTTTGTTCTGGCTTTATCCCTCTTCCATTTCCAGCCAGCTGATGCACAAGTGGTTTTTCCTTTCCAGGAAGAAGTCGCCTCCCTTGTCGAGAAACACCAGGAGAGCGATTGGCAAAAGGGTGGAATTGTCTTTACCGGCAGTTCAAGCATCCGGATGTGGAAAGAATTGGACAAGCATTTTCCCGAAGCAAAAATAATCAACACCGGATTCGGCGGCTCAGAAACTGAGGACCTGCTTCGGTATCTGGAAGAATTGGTTTTGGAGTTTGAACCTGAAAAAATCTTCATTTACGAAGGAGACAACGATGTCAATGCCGGCAAATCCACTTCAGAAATCATGGGGGATTTCGAATCCTTAACTACTAAAATCCTTGAAAAACTTCCCAATGCAAACCTGTATTTGATCGGAGCAAAACCAAGCCCATCCAGATGGCATTTGAAAAATCAATATCTGGCATTCAACACGGCCTTGAAGAATTACGCAGAATCAAATCCTGCATTTACTTTTATTGATACCTGGACGGTCATGTTGGATCAAAACGGGGATCCCAAAGCGGAATTGTTCATTAAAGACAACCTCCACATGAATGAAAAAGGGTACGAAATATGGCAAAGGGTTTTTGAACCGCACATTCTACTTTAAACTCGTTTTATGCAAGACCAACTCAATTCACTATTGTAATTGACAGAAAATCAATTCGTTTTGACTGCGAATGAATCCCTCTTATTGGTGTCATAAATTATTGTCCCAAGTACCTGATTTTCTTCCAGTTTCCATCCCGTTTGGAAACCCATTTCATATTAGGGGTTAAGACGACTTTCTTTTTATTGAATTTGAATCAAATCCTAAAAAACAAAAAACATGAACACGATCAATCTAGGCATACAAATCATCCCCAAAAGCAAAACATTGGACAGCTATGCGCTTGTGGACAAAGCCATCGAAGTCATTCAAGCATCGGGGGTAAAACATGTGGTCACTCCATTTGAAACCGTCATGGAAGGTCCACAAGAAGCATTGTTGGAGATTGCACAAAGGGCCCAAGAAGCTGTCTTGGCTGCTGGTGCAGATGAAGTCCTGGTATATTACCGCATGCAAATCAGAAAAAATGCCGATGTATACATTGATGATAAAATCGGCAAGTACAGATCAAAATAATGTGTTCTCCCCCTGATTTTAAACAAAAATAAAATTTCTTAGTCTATTTTTTATGTATTATATGATTTAACCTGAAATACGCATTAGATTTCGCAATAGCGCTTGAAACCGCAAAAAAACCAGACTATTTGGATTATAAGGATAAGGTATAGAACCGATAGGGTTCAGTGCAAAGCGCTGACTGAATACTGGGTAATTTCAGATTGGGATTTAATTGGTAATGCATAAAACGGGTTAAATCCGGAAACATTGAAATTTATTATTTAAGGAAATCTGGATAATTTCATGCATTTGGCCTTTATAACGAATGTTTTTACGTATAACTACATATAGATTGAATTCTCTCTAGTACTTATTATTCGATTCTCTTCTTATTTTCAGTATTCTTCCAAGTAATAAGTTTCATCAAGGCAATTAACAAAATCAAATCATTATGAATAAAATCTTTACACTCACGCTGATTGTATTTTTCGGTGCCGCAAGTGCTTTTGCCCAAATCAAATATGTCAACTTCGACGTGGTCGGCAACACCGTAAATGAGGGGAATCCCATGCCTGCCGAAGAACCTTTTTACATTAAAGGTACTTTGCCGCAGGGAATTGAATTTGTCAAAGTCAAAGTTTTTGAGTCTGGAAAAAGCCCCTCGAAAGGCGATGAATATTCTTGGAAGACAGCCTTTGAATTCAAAGTGAACCAATATGAGTTGTTTGTTTCCAAACCGCTTAAAAGCAACGATTCTTATGATCTGGAGTTTCAATATTTCCAGAAAGCTGATGAAGCCCAAATGGAAAGCGTAAAGTCAGCCGTGAACATGAATCTTGCTTCTTACATCCGATCAAGTTTTGAGGTGACCGGAAGTGGAATCAAATCCTTTCGTTCCGATCAAGTCATGATTACGCAAATGAATCAAATCCTGAAAGACGCATTGGAAGATTACCGGCATTTTCTTGGAAGAGATTTCAGTGGATTCAGTGACTTGGTAAGGCAAAAACTTGCCCAAAAAGACAAAATGAAACTCCGAAGAGCCAAATTCAATATTCTCGGCAAAAACAAAGACGACAATTCCAAAGCGGTCTATGCAGAGCAATATTTGGAGGAACTCGTGGAAACTGTCACCGCAGAAGCGGACCAATATTTGGCAAAAAGCCTGATGGCTTTGGTGGATGTCAGAACGATCACCAATTATCCCACGGAAAAAAAGCCTGGTACTTTACCGATCAATTTTGGTTACGGGGCATTCGCCATCAAACGATCCCTTGCAGATACCGAGTATTTCAATGGGCCCTATTTGGGACTTTCCTTTCCTTTGGGAAATAAGGTTTTTCAGAAGTTTTTGGGCAATGCATCCTTTTCCACAGGGGTTTTCCTAAATAATTTCAACTCCAGTCAAGGGGACAGAATCACGGGCCCTTTGGTCAATTTACCCATCCATGCAGGTTTGGGCTATAAAATGTTCAGGGTTTTGAGATTGAATGCGGGCGCAGTTCTTTTGAATTTTGAAGAAGCCGACACCAAATTGAAAACAAATTATATCCAACCTTATGTAGGTGTCAGCCTCGAGATCAACCTTTGGATGGGTTTAAATGACAGGAGGTAAAGGATGAAAAAACTAATCTTCTTTCTTTCTTTCACCATTTTGTTTCTCCCGATTCTCTCCTCTGCCCAGCAAAAGGATTATGAATGGAGAATCGGAGTCAGCGGTGGATACACCAACTATTATGGCGACTTAAGCCCATATAAAGTTCAAGGACTCTCCAATTGGAATGCCATCAAGCAATTGCTTTATTTCAATGACAACTATGTCGATCAGTATTCATTCAAGATTTCCATAGAAAAACAGCTGAGCCCAACGATCGGGTTGATGTTCAGCTATGGGCAGTATGAATTTTCGATGAGTGATCGCTATGTGAAACGGGATGGCGCTTTATTGGGAACAAACCGGAATTTTGACAGGGCGCTCAACTTTCAAAACCAAAGCAGGGACATGGGTTTGGCTTTTGTTTTCAAGACAGACAATGACCGGCTATTGCCTGCGACTTCATTGCTCGCGCCCTATTTCACATTGGGATTTGGACTGGTCGATTTCGAAGTCAGTGGGGATCTTTTGGACGGTAATGGCAATCGGTATGATTATGCTTCAGGAAACGTGGTCAATGATGGGATTTATGAGACCAATCTTTATGCGCTGAAAACCGAATCGGACAAGGGCTATGATTTGGGTGCTTTCTACACCAATGTTGGGCTTGGAATCCGCTTGAGATTAGGGCCTAGGGTAGAGTTGTTTGCTCAAAGTGATTTCATCTACACCTTTTCCGATCACCTGGATGATGTCAGCGGAAACTACAGGACCGAATACGAAAATGATTTTCAGGCATACGCAGCCAAACCGGGCACGAACATCGTCGATCCAGCCAACCCACTCAGAGGGGATGGAAAAAGCGGGAATGACTGGATCATCTACCACGGCCTGGGATTGAAATTCAATTTTGGATCCAACAAAAAATCCTACAAGGCACCAAGGCTCAGCACAGTTTATCCGGATTACAATCCTGTGATAAAGGAAATTCCCTTGGCACAAATCCCAACACCGGAGCCCGACACCCTTAAACCCCTCCCGACCGGGAACAATTATACCTATTATACCAATATCCAACTGGTAGATCAGGCCAGAATGGACAGCTTGATTTATAAAACGCAAATGCTTACTTGGGACCAGCAGATCACTGCCAGAAAATCCCAAATCCTATCCGGCAAAATGGAGGAAAATAAGCTTCAGCAGATTCAATCCAAAATCCAAGAACAATACGAATTGCTAAAAGCCGACACTTTATTAAGGCAAAATGAAAGGGATAGTTTGGTCAAGGCTTCCGAAAACATCCTTTTTGATCTGCGATATTCGCTGGATAGTTTAGGGAAATCAGACCGTGGCTTACAATTGGAGATTGACAGTATCACGGAATTGAAAAAAAATTTCCGGGTTGTTGGAAGTCCTAACCTATCGGATTCAAAAATGGATAGCTTATTCAATTGGAGCACTTCTGTGGACACTTTATTTCGTCTTCCAGTCACTAAAAAAACCTCTGACATTTCCGGATCAAAATTAGTCGAAATTCAAAAGACCGAAGAAGGCGCAGAGCCTACAAAAGAAGCGGGCATTGTCAGCAAGGAAAATACTTTGGTCTATGAAGAAGGGAGGATATTCAAACAATCCGATTCAGAAACCGGCCTTAGGACAAATACCGATTTTCAGAACAGGATAGATGCCTTGGAACGTGAAACCCGAAGGCTTCAGTCTGAAAGGGACAGTCTCCGTACGTTGCCAAGAGAAACCATTTACCTCAACAATACCTATAGGGATGTTTCCAGAGCCGATAGATCCCAACAAAGGACTCCTCTCCAAACCAGCGTTGGGGTACAAGCTGACGAAGATTTGGTAAGACGCGAACGCGGCCAAAGAAAGTGGTGGCTTCTTGGCGGTCTTTTTGGTGGTGCGGCAGCCACCAAAGCATTGACAAAAGATCCCACACCAGATCAAGTTGCAGTTCCGGATAGCTTGTCTGTGGGGAAAATAAAACTGGACAGTGTTTCAGGCGATTTGTTACCTCCCTTGGAATATGATTCGGTGAATAAGATGCCTTTCGCACCGAAAATGATCATCGAGGACAGTCTGTCAAGGATTTCCGAACCTTCCTTCAAAAGCGCATTTTCGGATGTTGATGTTCGGGCACCCCAAGTGATTCGTGATACTGTGTTTTTGGATGCTGACCCCAAAATCACGCTTTTAAAATCAAAGGTGGAAGTATTCTTCAAAAGCAATCAAAAAGTGCCTGATGAAGACCAAATCATAAAATTGGCGCCCTTGGTTGATTTTGTCAAAGACAATCCGGAGTATTCCTTGTCCCTTACAGGATTTGCAGACAATACCGGGAACTTGGCATACAATCTCAAATTGATTCAAACTAGGATAAATTCGGTTTTGGTTTTTCTGCTGGATCAATATGGCTTAGGGGAAAATCAAATTCAGACCGAAATCGGTGGTCAAGTGGTCCGAAGTGCAAACCGAAGTGCAAATGACAATGACAGGAAAGTTGAAGTGCGTGTGGTTTTGAAGGATTGAACCCGAAATATGTATTCCGTTTTCAAATGGGATCGAAACTGCAAGAAAATCAGACCATTTGGAGAATAAGGTCCGGTCCCGAAAATGGCGAAGTCAAACACCGCACGAAAATGATTTATTAATAATCAATTTCAGGCTGGAATGGAATTGGAAGTGCATAAAACGGGTTGGAAAAAACAGTAAAAAACGTTCGACTCAAAAGGATTTTCACAGCTTAAATTCTCATTGTAAAATCATGAAAGGGCGAAAATGGAGAGATTTCCGGATCTCTTCATTTTCGCCCTTTGAATTTTGATGGGTATTCACGCCTTTGATTTGTGCAAACCCCCATTTTTCTTTCTAGATAGAGGAATTTTGGATTTTTAGAAAAGCGAAAACTTAAGCTTGTCCGTCAGCAACTCCAAGGCCTTGATGGATTTGACGGAATTGCCTTTTTCGTTCAACTCAGGACTCCAAACCGCTACGCTGAATTTGTGTGGCATAACCGCCCCAACACCACCGCCGACACCACTTTTCCCTGGCAATCCAACCCGATAGGCAAACTCTCCTGATTCATCATAGAATCCACAAGTCAACATCAATGCATTGATTCTACGGGCATTGCTTTCTGTGACGATATTCCGCTTCGCAAAGATGGAATAGCCGTCATTGGCCAGAAATGAAAATGATTTTGCCAGATCGACGCAGCTCATTTCGATGGCACATTGTGAAACGTAAGTTTCCAAAACTTCTTGGACATCATTGTCAAAATTGTCATAAGCCTTCAAAAAATAAGCCATGGCGATGTTTCTTTCCGAATGCTTCAATTCAGAGATCCTGACTTCTTCGTTGATACTAACGCACTTGTCACCGGAAATATCATTGATGAAATTGATGATTTGGGTTTTGGGATCCTCAAATTTACTGGTCAGTGCATCCGCTATGACCAAAGCCCCGGCATTGATGAAGGGATTTCTGGGAATCCCTTTTTCAAATTCCAACTGGGCGATTGAATTGAAGGGATTGCCACTCGGCTCAACGTTGACCCGGGTCCAAAGTTTTGAATTGAAAACATGAAAAACCATCGTCAGGGTATGGACTTTGGAAATACTTTGGATGGAAAAAGGGGTCTTATAATCGCCCACTCCATATACCTTCCCTTCCAAATCTACCAATGCAATTCCAAATTGATCGGGATTGACTTTGGCAAGTTCCGGGATATAGTCAGCGACTTTCCCCTTTAATTCTAATTTGTTCACCTCGTGATAAACCTCTTCGATGAGTTCTTGGTAATCCATGATCAAAATTGCCGATTTAAATTAGGACTGAAAACAATCCTCTTAATAATATCATCAAATCCCACAAAATACCCTGAAATTTTCCCGGCTTTCCAAGAGTCCTTGAGCTATTTCAGATTCCTAAACCAAAAATTTCATCTGTTTTTCATGTTGGTAACACATCCAAACCGTTGTGATGCCAACATGAAAAAAGCCCTCTTTTGTTAAATGGCAGATTTAAAACTTGGAAGGAAACCACGTCCTGAAAATCAAAAGCACCATTACTTTTTTAATAAATTGTTTATCGGAAGTCTATACTCCAATTCCAAAAGCCATCCGTTGAGAGTGCCATTGTTTTCAAAGGATTTTGGCAAACCGTTTACTTGGTAATTCACTGATGCTCTATCAAAAGCAGGACTTCCGTAGTTCCTGGAGGCTTTGAATGCGATCAAGCTTGTCCTGAACAGGGGCATTTCAGCATAGAAACCACTGTTAAAAAAGACACCTTTAGAATTGGTTTTTATTCCTTTTATTTCCGAAGAATATGGATAACCCACTCCATCTATGGTCCTGACCCCAGAGACACCCATTGTATTTTCACCCTCATTATTGCTGTTTACGGGTACATGGGTCGTAAATGAAATCCCGAACCTGATTTTTTCGGAAAATGGCAAATGTCTGTCATATCTCAAGGTCAATGGAATGGTAGAAACTTGAAACTTTCGGTGATAGGCTGAGACAGGAATTCCCTCTTCACTGATCATCTCAAAGACATTTCTCCCCCGGAATTTCGAATATCCAGCCTCCATAGAAAAATCTTTCCATCTATACCCCAGCCCTAAACTTGATGAGGTGCTTACGTTTTGAAAATCGTCTGTTGGGTCATTTATAGGATTGTCTTTTTTTCTAAGCGATGCAGCCCCCATGACATACAATCCATCACTCCAAGGATTATCTAGACTGGCTTTTTTTGAATCTTTGGGTTTCCGGTTTTCTTTGGACCACATATCCGTATTGATGCCAAATCCCACAAATAATCCCGTGAAAGAGCCGCTTCCATTTAGGGAAAGTTGAACGTTATCATTTGAAAAATTCAAATTTTCAAACTCCCTAAATCCTTGTTGGTGCCTGACACCCAATACCAAATAATTGTTTTTGATGGGGAATTGTACCCCCGCTTCCACTCGGCCCATCATGGACACCTTGGTCCTTATGTCCGTAGGTTGGCTGAAGGAATAATCATTCAACTCCCTGTCAAAGATCCCTCCTACGGAACCTTGTAGGAAGAGGTTATAATTGGATTTTTCCCAAATACGCCTTACCCCTACCGACAAATTCATGAAATTATTGTTGAATATGGAACTGTTATTCTCATAGGAATAACCTGCACCACTTTCCCTGAAGCCAACTCTACGTGCCAAATATTCCCCTTGTAATGACATTTGATAATTGGGTGCAATTTTTTTCAAAAAATTGATTCCAATATGTGGTTGGATCAAATTGGAGAATTTGATATCCGACTCTGCGGAGACCGCTTGGGTTTTGAAATAAGAATAGGATGGTCCACCATACAACTCAATGTCAAAATTGTGTTGTCCGAATGAAGGAATTGCCGCAAGACCAAAAAGGGACAAGACAAAAATTTTGTATTTGTTTTTCATGTCATTATGTTTAAAGGTTGAAACAAAGATAAAAACTCCTCTTTTAGATAATAATTCCGCAATATTAAATTCTGTTAAAAACATAGTTAATAAAACCTAAATAGTTCTCTCCCCTAAATCACTAATGAAAAAAAAATTCCCAAATAAAAAAATCCTGAAGAAATAGGCAAAGGTTGGGGCCGAGAAAAAACTCCTTTAGAGTGGAACTCCTTTGCCTTGACGAAAATACTTCGGGCATCTATTGGTAAGCCCTATACAAGATTACCTGCTTATTTTTTGACGCAAGACATTGATGGGAAGTTTGTAAGAAATTTCCAACAGATAACCGTCGATTTTCCTATCGTCCCTAAACTCCCCTTCGAATCCCTGAGATTCCCAATTAAAAATCAATGTTCTGGTAGGCCTTAGCACAAATGCCCGAGACACCTGAATCAGTAAAAAAGATGAATTCAGGATAAGAATCTCTCCATGGATCCCTGATTTGAAAAAAAACCGCCCTTTTCTATCCGCTGTACGCCAAGTGTTATTTATTTTCTCCGATTCTCCGGTGGAATTGTTCCAAGAAAAAGAAGATGTACCCTCGCTGCTTCGGTGTTCGAAAATATGGAACATGATCCAATTGGTCGCGAAATTTGCGCCAAATCTCACCTTCTCCTTATTTCCAACCGGAATGTCATATTTTAAAGAAACAGGCATCACAAAAGTATTCATGCGGCTACTGAGGATCAGTTTGCCGTCCAACGGCGGAAGGGTTTGGCTCAAAACTTGGGAATGATAGTAGTAATTGACACCTAAATCATAGGAGAAATTTTTCCTTCTTTCTCCAAAGTGCAATCCATAATTCCCATTGATGTTGCTATAGTTCCCGAATGAGGGATGGGTTAATTGATCGAAATCCTTGTGCCTTCTCAATCCCCCGTTGAGGAGCAAATAACGCCCATCCTCCATCGCAGCCGCATGATGTTTCTCCTTGTTTTCCCATCGAAGTGCTTTTTTTTGGTTGGAGGAATATCCCTGTGCCAATCCGACTGATGCGGTAATCAAAATCAAAAAAAGACTCGAAAAAAACTTCTTATTTACCATTTGCGCTTTTTTTCATGGAGGGCAGCTCTTCTTTTTTTCTCCCTACACTATTTCCAAAACCCATGAAACTCCAAGCGCATCCCAAAAGAGAATTGCAAACCATTGGATTTAGTGATGTATTTCTTATCCTCCGGGTTGATGACGATATCGGCACCTGAAAGAAGGGCATACTGTATCCCTCCATGAAAAATGAGCGATTTTGCTGAATTGGCACCAAGGTTGACATTCACCCCTGACAAGAACTGTTCAAAACGAAGCCTATAGAAATCATCCGGTCCACTGTGTTTGATGGATAGAAGACCATAACCAATCCTTGGTTCCACATTCATTCTTCGGCCAATCAGGTGCTGGTAATAAATATAGACACTTGACTGCCTGAACCTGGCCAATTCAAAATCATTTCCCAGTATTTCGAATTCCTCCACCTTGGACACATTCTTTCCGAGGCTTAACCCTACACCTACAAAGTCTTGAATACCCATCCGCGAATCGATCAAAAATCCAGGATGGTGCCGGTAACTTTTTGCCAAAAAATTGTGCCCGAGAAACAAGGGTTGATAGCCTTGAAAATCTACGCCAAACATAAAACTGTTGCCCCCTCTTTCTTCAAATGAATTGGAGATTTTTTCTTGGCCCCAGAGGGAAGGGATGGATTGAAAAAGGAATAAGATCAACAAAAATACTTTTTCTTTCATGGCTCAATGAGTTTCACTATGCCGAAATCGAACACGTTTTTAGTGTCTACTTTTCCCCTATTGAAGTACAGATAGTTTTTTTTAACCAAAGTTCCACTGTCACCCAAGAAATGAAACTGTGTTGACTCTCGACTGTAAATAACGAAATAGGCAGTTTTATCAGGGTGAATGATTCTAAAACTTCCATCTTGATTGGTCCGAATTGCACGAATCCTCAGGGGATTGACTTCTTCTATGGTCAGATCCAGTCCATACCCAGGATCCATTCCCTGCGTCTGTCCAAAAATCAACTGTTGATCAGCCAATGGCTGACCAGTAGCATCCACAAGCACTCCCTTCATGGTCACAAAACTATGGTCAACATAAGTTCTTTGGCACTGAAAAGCCATGGTGAAGAAAGCAACCATGGCAATCAAGATTGAATTTTTCATCCCAATAGAATCAAGACATATAACATACTACTAATTACGTTAAATTATTTTGATTGGTCGCCATAAACAGTTTTCTTCCCGATAAAAAATAATTGAAAATTTAAGCATTGGTTAAAACCCAATATGAAAGGGATACTTTTTTATAAGAGAAATTTAAAATTCATATACCCAAGTTTCTTATGTATATCATTTTTTATATATTTGAGTTACTGATGCATCAAAGAAGCCATGTCAAACAATAACCTGATCAAAGGCAGCCTGCAGACCATTATCCTCAAACTCCTGGAGGAGAATGAAAGAATGTACGGCTATGAAATCACCCAAAAGGTGAAGGAACTCACTGCCGGCGAAATCAAAATCACCGAAGGTGCCCTCTATCCTGCCCTGCACAAGCTGGAGGCGGAAGGGATGCTGAGCACCGAAATCCAGCAAGTGGACAATAGGGTCAGAAAGTACTACAGCCTAACAAAGGACGGGCAAAAGGAAGTCAGCGCAAAGATGTCTGAGCTGCAGGGTTTTGTCAACAATCTGCACAGGATACTGGATCCGGGGTGGAAACCGGGATTGGCTTAGGAAAAGTTCTACATAATTAAATTAATGAAAAAAATCATGGAAAACCTGATTAAAAGAATCACAATCGACCCAGAAATCGCACACGGAAAACCAACCATTAGGAATACGCGATACGCGGTGAGCTATATCCTTGAATACTTAGCAGGTGGTGATAGTATTGAAGATTTGTTGGAAGAATTCAAGGACCTAGAAAAAGAGGATGTTTTGGCTTGTCTTGCCTATGCAGCTCAGACTGTAAATTTCAAGGATTTTAGGGTTTCTGCAGCATGATATTCCTATTGGATGCAAATATCCCACCCTCACTCCAAGAGGACATCCTTGAGCATCAAGTGATACATGTACAATCTTTAACTGAAGGCACAGCTACGAAGGACAAAGAAATCAATGATTTTTCGTTCGAAAATGAATGTGTTTTGATTACAAAAGATACTGACTTTTACGACTCTTTTTTATTAACAGGCAAGCCTCCAAAATTAATATTGGTGAAACTCGGAAATGTAAGACTCAGAGAGTTAAGATCATATTTTAGAAAAAACTGGAAGCTTATAGAAGAGTTAATCCAAACACATCCGCTTTTAATTCTCACAAAAGACAGCATCAAGGTTACAGCATAATGCGCCCACTTACTGACATAGAAATAGAAAGAATCCAAAAAGTGATCATGACGAAGGAAATTTCCTCGGCAGAAATACTGATGGAGGTATATGACCATTATATCAGTCATTTACAGGAATTTTCGGAGGAGAAATTTGAAGAACAGCTTTTTGAACTGGAGCAGAAGTTCACTTACGCCTACTGTCATGTCTTGCAGGCAAAATTCAACAAACAAGCCAAGCAAGACATCAGCAAAACCCAATGGAGCGTGATTCGCAAATATTTTTGTTTCTCCAGATGGCTGTATTTGGCTGGGATATTGGCAGTCGTTTTTTTCATCAGCAGTCAAACAAGCAGTGATCGGGAATTGGGAATCATGATGTTTTCTCCCATGCTTTTATTGCTGATTTCCCTTATCGCGTTCCATTTTCAATCCTTCAAAAAACTTCGCCCCATCAAAAAGGCATTCAAGGGCAACGGAATCCCTATCCATTCTTCCTTAGCCTTGCCGATTTCTGAGCGGATGTATTTTACAATTTTCACGGTTCAGATGGTTTTTTATTTCCCAAAATTATGGGAGGATAATCTGCTGTTTGGCAACATCCTTCCTGCCCTAGCGGCAATGTTTACCGTCGTGATGGTGATCTATGTTTTGTCCCTACTGGAAGTTTGGAAAATCAAATCAAAAACGACACTGGTATGAGGAAATTGACAGAAACAGAACTCCAAGCCATCAAGTACCGGCTCGATAGTCTGAGCCTTTCCTATTTGGAAATCTACGATGAACTTCTGGATCATTATATCACAGCCTTGGAGCAGGTAAATTCTGAGGAATTTAAAACCAAAAAAGAGGCTTTGGATGAAGAATTTGCCTGGTCGGTGGTGAAGAAGATGGAGAAGGAATTGCTTAAAACAGCTTGGAGAGAAATCGGAATTGCATCCAAATCGAGCGATAAACTCTGGAATCTAGGGGTAAAGAAAATCGGGGTTTTGATCCTATCCCTTATAGTGTTGTCATTCACGTTTCATCTTTTTGGGCCTGATTATTTTTATGCCCTTGCTCTTGGCTCATTTGGTGGAATTATTTTCCTTATCTTATTTTTCAATAGAAAAAACCTGAATCTTACCTGGTCAATCGCTCCGGAAAAACATCGTCCAAAAAAAGTTCTGGCCACGGCCCTAATAAGTATTTCTGTTTTGGTCTTCAATCTGATACATTTTCTCGCGATTTTACTTCCCAAGATTCTGATCAATTCCCCCTACGAGGATTTTAGCGCTATCATTTACCTAGCGCTTGGTGCCGTGATATTCGCTTTTACTTGGACAATTTACAATACAATCAATCTCAAAAGCTTTAAACTGAACAAACAATGAAACTCAGCAAACTGCAGATTGAAGAAATTAACCTAGCCATTAAAACAAAAATATATTATTATGACATTCGATCAGAATTGGTAGACCATCTAGCATCCAGTATAGAACATGAAATTTCTGAAAATGATGATTCGTTTAAAATCACCTTAGAAAAAGCAATGGCAAACTTGGATCTGAACAAATCCCAAAGTCAAATATTGTTTTCCCAACACCTTTCTTCTATCAAAAATCTATTTATTGGTTGGCTTCTGCCTTCGCATATATGTTGGGTTTTGCTTGTGATTTGTGTATCATTCTTTTTGATCCAGATTGGAGTGATAGCACCCAACCAAACATATTTGTCTTTCAGTATTGTAATGTCGATTGTCATTACCGCACCTTTTCTTAATGGAATTTTCAAAAAGCAAATGCTTTATCACAGTGAATTTTTATCAAACATCAATAGCCTGTTTCTTATTTATGTATCGATGTCTTTTTTATTTGACTTAGCAATTGAAAATTTCAATCTTCCAAAGGAAATTTTCCTGCCAATATTGATAGGAATATTAAGTGGACAGATGCTTATTGGTATCAGGTTAATTAGCAAAACCTATAAAAAAATCAATCTTGCTTTCAAATGAAGTTAAGTAAACCACAAATCGACCAACTCAAAGCCCTGATCTCCAAAAAAGGATATCCAGAAATCGATGTGCAATATGAAATACTCGACCATGTAGCCTGTAAAGTGGAATCGATGCTGGACCACCATCCAAAACTTTCCATGGAGGATGCCTTCCAGAAAGTCCATTCAGAATTTGGGATTTTTGGATTCAGTGATTTGGAGCTTTCATACAAAAAAACAATCGATAAAAGGCTGAGAAACTATTTCCTGAAAGAACTTAAGAAAAAAATCTTGAGTGCGGGGATTTTGATTCCCATGGCTTTGACCTTTGTTTTTATCCAAAGTGCTTATGTACAGGAAACATCTATCTCTTTCGGGTATGGAGCTCTCGTGCTGGTGGGATTTGTTTTCATGATATCAGTTATCTTTTGGTGGTATTTTGCCTTTGGCAAGGATTTCAAGAAATACAAAAACTATGCTTCATGGAAAGGAAACCAAGGGATATTGATGTTCGCATATGTTCCCCTACAATTCATGTTTCAGGGATATAGGTACATCGGAACCTTCAATTTGCTGCATCCATTTGCTTTGGGGTTCTGGCAGATCTTTATAATTCTATTGGTTTTATTAAGCTTTACCATTCTGAACATTCTTCCGGCTGTTCTCAAAAGAGCTTTGGATGACACCAAAAAATTGGAACAGCTCTACAGTTTGGTCTAAAAGTCTTTTATTTAAAAGGTTTTTAGAGAAGCAAAAACCAATGGCAAAACCAAAAATCTTGCCTCGACATTGTATAGGAAATGAATGCTTAATTTCCCGATTTCGTCCACCAAAAAGACCCATTTATTTTTTAAACTTAAAAAAATCGGGAAGCTCTTTTTTGAAACAGATCCCCCTTTTTCTCCTTACAATATTATCTTTTGATTGCTAACTTGATGTGACAAAGGATAATTCCGAATTTTATTCTTACATTTGCACCTCAATTTAACATCATCATGCAAAGTATTCGGAATATCGCGATTATCGCACACGTTGACCACGGTAAGACCACCTTGGTGGATAAAATCATTCACGTTTCTAAAATCTTCCGTGAAAACCAACAGTTTGAAGATTTAATCCTGGACAGCAATGACTTGGAAAGAGAAAGGGGTATTACCATTCTTTCCAAAAACGTTTCAGTAAGATATAAAGGCACCAAAATCAACATTATTGACACCCCTGGTCACGCCGATTTCGGTGGTGAAGTGGAGCGTGTATTGAAAATGGCCGATGGTGTAATCCTATTGGTCGATGCTTTCGAAGGTCCTATGCCACAAACCCGTTTCGTATTGGGTAAGGCACTTGCACTTGGTCTTCGACCAATCGTAATCGTCAATAAAGTAGATAAGCCAAACTGTCGTCCAGACGAAGTTTACGAATCGGTATTCGATTTGATGTTCAACTTGGACGCTACCGAAGAGCAATTGGATTTCCAAACGCTTTACGGTTCGGCAAAGGAAAATTGGATGGGTCCAGATTGGAAAAATCCTACGGATTCCATCATCCCACTTTTAGATGCCATTGTTGAGCATATCCCTGCACCAGTGATCGAAGAAGGAACTCTTCAAATGCAAATCACCTCTTTGGATTATTCCAATTTCGTAGGCCGTATTGCCATCGGAAGGGTAAAAAGAGGAACAATCAAAGAAGGATCTCAATTGTCACTTTGCAAAGCTGATGGCGTCATCAAAAAAGTGAAAGTGAAAGAACTTCATGTTTTTGAAGGACTTGGAAAAGTAAGAGTGCCTGAAGTTGGAGCTGGTGACATCTGTGCTGTAACCGGTATTGAAGATTTCGAAATCGGTGATACACTTGCTGACTTGGAAAACCCTGAAGCATTGAAAAGAATTTCGATCGATGAGCCAACGATGAACATGCTCTTCACTATCAATAACTCTCCATTTTTTGGTAAAGAAGGTAAGTTTGTTACTTCCCGTCACCTGAGAGACAGACTTTTCAAGGAAATGGAAAAAAACCTTGCCTTGAGAGTTGAAACTACAGACAACGAAGATAAATTCTTGGTGTTTGGCCGTGGTATCCTTCACTTGTCGGTTTTGATCGAAACCATGAGAAGAGAAGGTTATGAATTGCAAGTGGGTCAACCGCAGGTGATTTTCAAAGAAATAGACGGAGTCAAAAACGAACCAATCGAAACCTTGGTTGTAGATGTACCGGATTCAAGCGCTGGTAAAGTGATTGAATTGGCGACACAAAGAAAAGGTGAACTTTTGATCATGGAACCAAAAGGTGACATGCAGCATTTGGAATTCAAAATCCCTTCAAGAGGTTTGATCGGTTTGAGAAACAACGTGCTTACCGCCACGCAAGGTGAAGCGATCATGAACCATAGATTCACTGCTTATGAGCCTTTCAAAGGTCCTATCCCAAGCAGAAGTAATGGTTCTTTGATTTCTATGGATAGCGGTCCTTGTACTGCTTATGCCATTGACAAGCTTCAGGACAGAGGATCTTTCTTTATCGAGCCAGGAGACGAACTTTATGGAGGACAGGTAATCGGTGAAAATTCCAGGGACAGTGATATCGTCGTCAATGTTCAAAAAGGAAAAAAACTGACCAACATGCGTGCATCAGGATCTGATGACAACGTAAAAATCACTCCTGCCAAGAAATTCTCTTTGGAAGAAGGAATGGAATATATCCAGAAGGATGAATACCTTGAAATTACGCCAAAAAGTATCAGGATGAGAAAAATCTACCTGGATGAAGGTGAAAGAGGTAGAATGGCCAAAAAGGACTAATACTAAATTTCATGAATGTCTTTTCGGAGGCATTGATTTATAAAAACTCCCCTCAAGTAAATTGAGGGGAGTTTTTTTGCTTCCGGCCAACTCTAGATTGTTCGCTTCCCGCGAGCTAGCCCATCAGACACCCTTCCTTTCGGTATCAAAATATTCTGAGAAAGCAAATCAATCCCTCTTCCACCCGTTTTATACATAATCAATTCTACACCAACCTAAAGTCACCTAATAATCAGTTGCTTGTCTCCTGTTTTTGATCTCCCCATATTGGACCATACATTACTCCCCAAATAGACTGATTTTCATGTCGTTACCTCCCCATGAGTAAGTCTCATGCATATATCGGGTTCAACCAATCGGGGAACTTAGAGAATTCCATTAATTTCTATGGTTTTTTTGTTAGTTAATTTTCTATTGTTAAATTACCGAACGATTAAGTAAGTAAAAAAAAACAGCATAAAATGAAAAAAGCAATTCTAGTAGCAATTTGTATTTTGTTTACGACAACCATTTTTGCCCAACAGGCTTTGGATAAAATTTTTCTTAAGGACGAAATCAGGATGGTGGTGATAGAAGAGGTCGGTATCAATACGATCAAATACAGACATAAAGATGAAGCCACTTCCTATATCATCAGCAAGCATCAAGTCGACAAAATTGAATTTTCGAGTGGTCGTGAAGAAGTTTTCGAATCTCCATTCAAACCAGTCAAATCCCTTGAAGATTCCGAAAAAGTGTACATCTCCTATATTCCGCAAGATGTGGAAGGCTTGAAGGCAATGGGTGATGTCTTTTCCAAGGCCACTGGCGTAACGGCGCTTGCAAGCATCAACAATGTGAAAAACAGGGCTGTTAGGAAAATAAAGATTGAGGCGGCCATGTTGGGTGCAAATGTGATCCTGATCGGAGACACCTTTCAGAGAGGCAACCAATATGGAAATGAAAACATCCCTTCCAACGCAACCATGACCACCCTTTCCGGAATCGCCTACAGCACAGAAAAAACCGATTTCACATCACTTAAAGAAAAACTTGAAAACAACAGATTTCAGTATTTTCAATCGGCAAAGCTCAACAGAAATGCTTGGGATGTGAATTTACAATATCCAGAAACACACAATGCAAAGGGAGAATTAATTTTGGTTGATTTTGAAAATGTGGTCATTCGAGACGGGGGATTGTATGTACAAACCAAAGGAATTAGGACAAAAGGAAACGAACTGAAAGTGGTCAATTCCAATGAGGAAATGGTCGTATTGATGGAACGTGACGGAAAAACCATTTACAACTACACCTTGTTTTCTGAAAAAGACCCTAAAGTTGCAATGGCCATCAAAATCGCAAATTCAAAGTAAATGACCGGGATTAAACATTCATTTCAAATATCCATTGTCATAATACAGAAAAATTGGTTTATTGAAATCAAATAAACCTCCTCTCAGGGAGAGCAACAAAAAAACCGGACATCTCTGCCCGGTTTTTTTTTATCAATTTTCAATTATATACCTTATTCCCCTTGTGTCAAGGAATATGCACGTACACCATCAAATGCATAAAGCTGCTCGGTTTTGATAAAATCAAAGCCTAACTTCTCAACCTGGGAAAGCAAATCCAAGATATCTCGATGCGAAACTACGGATTGATCCGCGGTTTGGAACCTGCATCTCCAATGATCGGTACAAAAAGTCTCTCTCATTCCTCCTGGGAACACCTTCACTCCCCTA
Source organism: Rhodonellum psychrophilum GCM71 = DSM 17998 (assembly GCF_000381545.1). Lineage (GTDB taxonomy): Bacteria > Bacteroidota > Bacteroidia > Cytophagales > Cyclobacteriaceae > Rhodonellum > Rhodonellum psychrophilum. The sequence continues at coordinate 24,930 of NZ_KB906678.1, forward strand.
TTGGTGATCAACTGGAGGGTCAATCCGTTCGCATTGATTTCCCTTAGTTTTTCCCCGATTGTATTTGGGTCTCTATCCCCTTCTTTCCAATCAACGAAAACATCCACACCGATCAAAGTTTTCTTAACAGGAACTGCCGGCTTCAATTTTATCTGCATCGGAGTCGTGTCGGATTTGTCAAAATGCGCAGGAACCATATGGATCGGGCTTTGGCCCAGTCTTTCGATCACTGCCTGTGCAAATTCCTGCGTCCCCACTTTTTTGGACGACAGGCCTTCCTGAAAAATATCCCCGGTGTGAATGCCATCTTCCAAGGTCCTCATCCAAGCATTTGAGATTTTTTCAGCCACCTCTGGCTGTCCGATATGGACGAGCATCATGATGGCGCCATTGAGCAATCCGGATGGATTGGCCATATCCATGCCCGCGATGTCGGGTGCAGATCCATGAATTGCTTCAAACATCGCCACTTCCTCACCGACATTTGCGGATCCTCCAAGACCTACAGATCCCGTCACTTGAGCAGCCACGTCGGATATAATGTCACCGTATAGATTTAGCGTTACGATTACATCAAAAGTATCCGGTCTCTCTGCAATCAATGCTGTCCCGATATCAATGATCTTATGATCCGTCTGAATCGTTGGGTATTCTTTTGCGATTTCATCAAAAACCTTGTGAAACAAGCCATCAGCCAACTTCATGATATTGTCTTTGGTCATGCAGGTTACTTTCTTCCGACCGTATTTTTTGGCATACTCAAAAGCATACCGTACGATTTTTTCTGACCCTGGGCGGGAGATCAATTTAAGACATTGAAAAACTTCATCTGTTTGTCTGTGTTCGATTCCTGCATAGAGATCTTCCTCATTTTCCCTGATGATGACCAAATCGGTTTTAGGGTAATGGGTTTTGATATAGGGTGAATAGGCTTTGCAAGGCCTGACATTGGCAAAAAGACCGAAGGAAGTTCGGGTGGTTACATTCAAACTTTTGAATCCACCTCCTTGGGGAGTGGTGATGGGTGACTTTAAAAACACCTTGGTTTCTTTGAGCGATTCGAATGCGCCAGGTTCCATCCCAGAGCTTATTCCTTTAAGATATACTTGTTCGCCAATTTCAATAACATCGATATCGATCTGAGCATCAGCCGCATGTAGAATATTAAGAGTGGCTTTCATGATTTCGGGACCGATCCCGTCTCCATAAGCCACGGTGATTTTTCTTTTTAATGACATGTATATTTCAGATTTGGATAAAACTTAGTTTTGTTACAAAAATAAGGAAATTTGATTGACGGCAGGAGTAAACCTATTATAAATTAGCAACATCTCTGAACTTTTGTATGACAGGAAAAATAAAAACCACTTTGCTTTTCCCCTAACCTATTGGATTTTTCTAAGAAATCCTTTGGGATTGGATCTCTGAATGGTATATTTGATTTTTAATACTGTTCAATAAATATGTCCGAATCAAAAAATATTCTCTGTGAAAATAAAGGTGGTATCCTTTACCTTACCATCAATCGGGAATCCAAGCTCAATGCACTCAATGCAGCCACACTTGAAGAACTCCGGAACATTTTTAATGAGGTGGTTGACAACAAAGAAATCAAGGCTGTAATTATAACGGGGTCTGGTGAAAAAGCTTTCATCGCTGGGGCAGATATCAGCGAGATCGCAAAACTCAATGAACTGAATGCCAGAAAATTTGCTGAAAACGGTCAGGAAATTTTTAGCCTGATTGAGAATTGCCAAAAACCAACCATTGCGGTTGTCAACGGTTTTGCCTTGGGCGGAGGTTGTGAGCTGGCGATGGCCTGCCACATGAGAATCGCTGTTGCCAATGCGAAATTTGGTCAACCTGAAGTCAATCTTGGAATTATTCCTGGCTATGGTGGTACACAAAGGCTTACTTATCTCGTCGGTAGAGGAAAAGCCAATGAACTCATGATGACCGGAGACATGATCGGTGCAGATGAAGCAAAAGCACTGGGATTGGTCAACCATGTCTTGCCAACAAAAGATGAGGCAATGGAGAAGGCTGAAGATATCATGAAAAAAATCATGTCCAAAGCACCCTTGGCCATCGGAATGATTGTGGATTGTGTCAATTCGGTGTTCATCGCCGAAGAAAACGGTTATCAGACGGAAGCCAACAGTTTTGCAAGGTGTGTTAAATCGGGGGATTACAAAGAAGGTACTTCTGCTTTCTTGGAAAAAAGAAAACCGGTTTTCAAAGGGGAATAGTACCCTTTGATTTTTTGAAATGAGTCAACTCAAAAAACTTGCAGGACAGACGGCGGTCTACGGAATCAGCAGCATTCTGGGCAAAACCATTAATTTTTTATTGCTGCCACTGTATATTGTTTATTTGGACAAGGAGGCACTAGGCTCATTCACCAACTTCTATGCATTTATCGCTTTTCTGAATATTGTTTTCACCTATGGCATGGAGACTGCCTTTTTTCGGTTTTCTACTGGAAAAGGGTTGGATCCAAAAAAAGTCTATGGCCAAGTCCAGTCCTTATTAATGACGACTTCTCTTGTCTTGGGCGCATTGATCTACTTCAGCGCGCCACAATTGAGTATTTGGCTGGGCTATGAAGGACAGGAATTCCTGTTTAGATGGATGGCTTGGATATTGGCCATTGATGCAGTGTTGGCCATTCCCTACGCAAAACTCAGGGTAGAGAACAAGTCCCTCACATTTGCACTGTCAAAACTTGGCAATATCCTGTTCAATATAGGGTTCAATATTTTCTTCATCGCCATCTGCTTCCACATCTGGAAGGGTGAATTTCTCACGGAATTACGGCCTTTGGTAATTGGTTTTTACAATCCAGAATGGGGATTTGAGTACATCCTGCTTTCCAATCTAATTGCCAATGCCCTCATGATCCCAATCCTTTTTTATTTTGGGGGGAAATTCAAATTGGGATTTGACAAGAAATTCATAGCCCCGATGTGGCAATACGCCATCCCCCTTTTCTTCATGGGACTTGCGGGTGTGACCAATGAGGTTTTTTCAAGATGGCTTTTCGAATACGTTATCCCCGAAAATTTCTATCCCGGGCTTACACCAAGGGAGGCCGGGGGTATATTTGGTGCCAATTTTAGACTTGCCATCTTCATGAGTTTGATCATTCAGGCATTCAAATTTGCTGCTGAGCCCTTTTTCTTCAACCAATCAACCGAAAAAAACAGCCCTGAACTCTTTGCTCGAGTAATGCATGCCTTTGTGATTTTCTGCTGCACCTTGATGATTGTCGTCTCGGTCAATCTCGACATCATAGGAAAACTGATCCTGATCAAAGCCGATTATATCGAAGCCATGGTGATGGTCCCAGTTTTACTTTTGGGATATTTATTCCTCGGCATCTATTTTAATCTCAGCATCTGGTTTAAATTGACCGATCAGACCAAGTACAGTTTTTACATCACTTTGGTAGGTGCAATTGTCACCATTCTGGTAATCTTCACTTTGGTGCCACTCATTGGCTATATGGGTGGAGCCTTAAGCACCTTGGCCTGCTATCTGACCATGTCAGCGATTTGCTATTTTTATGGGCAGAAATATTTCTTTATCCCATACCAAACTGGGAAGAGCCTTTTTTACCTTGCGTTGGCATTTGGACTAAGCTATGGCGGTTTTTTTCTGGAGGTAGATCAGGTGGTATTACAATTTTTAGGAAGAAATATACTGGTCTTAATATTTGTTCTCGTAGTTTTGTTGATTGAAAAAGAGGAAATCAAAAAGCTTTTGGCAAGACAAAAACCAAAAAGACTGTAAATCAGATTCTGAACAATTCAAGTATACAACAGTATCTAAAAATCCGGAATCAAATAGCTACCGCTTTCCTAAAATTTGATCGGCCGCTTAGATTTTGTTCCAAAATCATAAAAAAGCCATTTGAAATCTTGGCTATCCAAACTTTACACAAGGTATCCCGTCCATGAAAGTCAAAGTCATCAACCATTCCAAGCACCCTCTTCCCGAATATCAAACGCCACTTTCCGCAGGGATGGACTTAAGGGCCAACCTTGAGGAATCCATTCCATTGGAACCACTGGAAAGAAAATTGGTGAACACTGGATTGTTTCTGGAATTGGTGCCAGGTTTTGAAGCCCAAATTCGACCTAGGAGTGGCTTGGCCTTCAAACACGGCTTGACGGTCCTAAACTCTCCAGGTACCATCGATGCGGATTATAGAGGGGAAATTAAAGTCCTTCTTGTCAATCTTTCCAATGAAACCTTTCTGATCAATGATGGGGAAAGAATTGCCCAGATGATCATTGCCAAACACGAACGAATAGAATGGGAAACCTCTTCTATATTATCGGAAACAGAGCGGGGATCGGGTGGATACGGGAGTACCGGTAAGGAATAAATTCAAATCTTTTTGAATTCCCTTGCACATTATTTCCATTCCTATCGTTTATCCAATTTGATAAGCTGCCTTTACAATAAAAGGCATTAAGTTTGCGTGGAATTGGGTTACCACAAACAGAAAAGGTACCAAAGCGTACTTTCGATTAAGAAAATCCCAATCCAACCCTTGTCAAGGCCATCCGTTAATTTCCCAAAGTGGTGGATTCAAAAGTTTAAATTTGATCGTGTGAAAATAGAAAGGATAATAATTGCCGGTTTATCAATGCTGTTGCTGTTTTGCCAGACAGTCAATGCCCAAGTTGATAAATCCCACAAAATAGGGAAAAAGGAGAAAACCCAAAACATCAAGGCAGACCGACTTTTTATTGAGGGTCAAAAAAACCTGATGCTGGAGGATTATGAAAAAGCTTATTTTTATTTCCGAAAAGCGCTTGAAATCAAGCCAAATGAAGGCGCTATCAACTTTAAATTGGCCGAAATACTATTAAAAGCCAATCGGGTTGATGAGGCATTGCCCTACGGCTTAAAAGCTGTGGCGGCAAACCCCGAAAACAAATACTATAATTTGGCGATGGCGGAAGTTTACAGCAAAAAAAACGAACCCCAAAAAGCCGCTGATATTCTTGAAAACCTGATGAGCAATTCGGAGGAAAACCAAAACTACATTCTGGATCTTGCCTCCCTGTATATGGGAAGTGGTGATTTCGACAAAGCCTTGGAAGCCTTCAATCGAGCAGAAGAATATTACGGAGTTGCAGAGCAACTCACCATCCAAAAACAAAGGATTTATTTGAGAAAAAATGATCTCAGCGGTGCTATCCGAGAAGGCCAAAACCTGATAGAAGCACATCCTGGAAATTCCCAGTATGTACTTTCCTTGGTGGAAATTCTTTTCAACAACGGAAGAACAGATGATGCGCTGTTAGTCATTCAACAATCTCTGGCAAATTACCCCAATCAGCCTGATCTCCAACTTGCCGCATATGCACTGTATAAGGAAAAATCGGATTTGGAAACCGCAGAGGCCCTGATATTGAAAGCATTTGGCAATCCAGATTTGGAAGCACAAGTGAAAGCACAGGCTTTTTCTGATGTCCTTCAGGAAATCAAAACTGAAAAAAGAGAAAAGCTCTTGGATCAATTGGAAGCACTGATGCTGGAAAACAACCCAAACGATGCTGAAATCTACACCGTCTTGGGAGACAGGAAAATGATGGCCGGCAACAAAGTAAGTGCCTTGGAAAGCTACAAAAAATCCATCTCCATCAATTCCGCCAACGATCAGGTCCTTCAGGGAATCATTACGATGATGTTTGAGACGGGAAAGGATTTTGATAAAATAGAAAAATATACCAGCATCGCTGTTGAGGAATTCCCTGCAAGGGCCGATTTCTGGTTCTTTGACGGCACGGCCAAATCTGCACAAAAGAAATCCTTGGAAGCTGAGGAATCTTTGGTCAAAGCCTTGGAGGTAAATCAATCCAAAAACAAGCAATTGGAAACCCTAGTCTATGGGCAATTGGGAGATACCTTTCACAGCATTGGCAAGAAGCAGGAAGCATATGATGCCTACGAAAAGGTTCTCAAAACCAACCCTGAAGATGAGCACGTCCTGAACAATTATGCCTATTTTCTCTCCTTGGCCAAAAAAGACCTGGAAAAAGCAAAGACCATGTCAGGGAAATTGATCCTTAAATTTCCAGAAAACACAACCTACCTGGATACGCATGCATGGGTGTTGTTTCAACTGAAAGACTATGAAGGGGCAAAGAAATACATGGAAAAGGCCTTGTTAATTGAGGAGACTCCGAGCGGCGTAATGCTGGAACACTTTGGCGACATTTTGTATCATCTTGGGAACAGAAACGAAGCAATTGCTTATTGGAAAAAAGCCCAAGGCGGAGACGAAACATCGAACCAACTGAATAAAAAAATACAAGACAAAAAATATTATGAATAAAATACTTTTAGGTGGATTGATGATTTTTTCCTTGTTCATTTCGGGCTGTGCCAAAAAACCGATCCTGTATTCCTCAGATGAGATCATGGAGGAGTTCATACCGAATTATTTTGAATACAAATACCTTAGTGCTAGGGCTAGGATCGTTATTGAAGAGTCTTCGGGAAAAACTACTCGGGGAACCCTGAATATCCGTGCAAAAAAAGACAGTGTCTTATGGTTCAGCATTACACCAGGGTTGGGCATTGAAGCGGTGCGAGGCATGGTGACAAGGGACAAAATCAGGATCAAAGACAGAATGAACGGTGAAGACATCAACATGAACTTTGCCGAATTTGAAGACAGATTTGGCTTGAAACTTTCCTTAGAAACTTTCCAAAACCTCGTGTTTGCAAACATCCCAAATGAATTCAGCTATAGGGACAGATTACTGCGGATCGGAAAGTCTTTTGAACTCACACAAGTCAGGGATGGCGTGAGGTATCATTCAAAAGTCAGTACCACACATGGGAAAGTCGAGGAGTTGACTAGCAATTCACTCAACAATCTTGGTGCTTTATTGGCCAGTTATCCCTCATTTGAAACCGTAAACAAACAACCTTTCCCAAGCAAAATGCTGGTCAAACTTTCCTTTAAAATTCCGGAGGAAATCCAAAATTTCATTATTCTTGTGGAAATGACAAAAATTGACACCCAGGAAAATTCACTCTCTTTTCCCTTTCAATTTTAGAATATGAAGCAACAAATAATGGTGCTTTGCCTGATTTTTGTTTTGGGAGCCCTTCCATGGCAGGCAGGATTTGCCCAAACCAAAAAATCAAGGGAGCAGTTGGAAAACGAAAAAGCGGATATTCAAAAGCGACTGATGGAGTTTGATAACATCCTCAAAAAAACAGCTGAAACCAAAAAGACTTCCATCGGGCAGCTCAATGTCGTCAACAAACAGCTTCAAACCCGAATCACCTATATCAACACACTCAGCCGTGAGGTAGTCCTGATCGACAAGGAGATTTCCGGAACGGAAAAAATGATCCTCAATCTGGAAAATGACCTGAAAAATCTCAAGGCTGAGTATTCCAAAATGATCTATACTGCGTCCAAGCTGAATGGCGGCTTGACGATGACTGCATTCGTTTTTAGCTCTACTACGTTCAAGCAGTTTTACATGAGATTGAAATACCTCAAGCAATATACTGACGCCAGAAAAAAACAGGTTGAACAAATAGAACTCGTGACAGCCGACCTTGCCTCCCAGCGAAAAAAACTGGAAGACAAGCGGGTAGAAAAACAACAAGTCATCAATCAGGAGCAGCGACAAAAGCAACAACTGGATGTCGCCAAAAAGGAACAACAGGGAATTGTCAATAACCTGACCCAGCAGGAAAAAGATCTTCGGAAACAAATAGCCGCTGCGAAAAAACAACAAGAAGGTCTCAACCGAATGATCAAACAGATTATCGAAGAAGAGATCAGACGTGCGGAAGCAGAAGCCAAAAAGAAAAACACAAAAACCACTACCGCATCGGGAAGCTCCATTCCACTAACCCCAGAGGCAGCGGCCTTGTCAAGTTCCTTTGCGGGAAACAAGGGGAAACTCCCTTGGCCGGTTGAAAGCGGATTTATTTCCAAAAGATTCGGAACACACCCACATCCTACTTTGAAAGGGATTTCGGAAGACAATGACGGCATAGACATTCAAACCAACCCAGACGCGGGCGTGAGATCCGTATTTGACGGAGTGGTGACGAAAATCTTCACGATTCCCGGATATGGTGGCACCATTGTAGTCAAGCACGGTGAATATTACACCATGTACAGCAAACTAAAGGTAATTTCAGTTAAATCCGGACAAACTGTGAAAGCCAAACAATTGCTCGGTCATGTTTTCACCAATAAGGAAGGCGTGGCTGAAGTCCATTTCGAATCTTGGAAGGGACTTCAGCCTATGGACCCGTCCATTTGGCTTACAGGCAGATAGAAATAAAAAAAGTGTATCTTTATAAAAAAGAAAGATAACGACCATGCAATCCTTTGCGTTAGAGTGGTACAGTTATATCTTTGTAAAACATAATCATTAAACAACAACGTCATGACAACATTGGGATTCATACAAAATATGGGAGGTGGATCAATAGTATTGATCATCTTGGTAATTGTCCTTCTTTTTGGTGCCAAAAGGATTCCCGAATTGGCTAGAGGGTTAGGTAGAGGAATAAGAGAATTCAAAGACGCCACCAAAGAAATTCAAGATGACTTGGAAGAGGGTTTAAAGGAAAAAAAGAAAAAAGACTAAAAAAATCAAACCTTGGAAAAATTCATTTCCTTCGATGAAATAAAAAAATCGCTTGAAAACAGAGAAACTGATTGTTCAGCGATTGTTAAATACTACCTCCAAAATATTCAAACGAAGGCGCATCTAAACGCCTTCGTTGAAGTTTATGAGCAGTCTGCTTTGGCTCAGGCCGAACTCATCAATGAAAAAATCGCCAGTGGCAAAGCGGGTAGACTTGCCGGGATGGTCATTGGTATTAAGGACGTTCTCTGTTATGATGCGCATGAAGCCAATGCTTCAAGCAAAATCCTACAAGGTTTTGAGTCCCAATTCACCGGCACAGCGGTACAAAGATTGATCGACGAAGATGCAATTGTAATCGGAAGATTGAATTGTGACGAATTCGGAATGGGAAGCTCAAACGAAAACTCAGTTCATGGACGTGTCCTAAATGCCGCTGACGAAACCCGAGTACCCGGTGGTTCTTCGGGCGGGTCGGCTGTAGCTGTTCAAGCCAACCTTTGCACCGTTTCCCTGGGAACGGACACAGGCGGATCAGTCAGACAACCTGCAGCATTCACTGGTATAGTGGGTATCAAACCTACCTATTCCAGGGTTTCAAGATGGGGATTGATCGCCTATGCATCCTCTTTTGACACCATTGGTGTGTTTTCAAAAACGGTAAAGGACAATGCCCTTGTGATGGAAATCATGGCTGGCCATGATAATTTTGACAGTACCGCATCTAGAAAACCTGTCCCAAAATACAGCGAACTGCTCCACTTTGATAAACGTGTGAAAATCGCCTATATCAAGGAAACAATTGAATCCCCGGCATTGCAGCCAGAGATCAAGGCCAACACCTTGGCCGTATTGGAGAAACTCAAAAACGAAGGGCATCAAGTTGAGGAAGTTGATTTCCCCTTGCTAAAATATACGCTTCCCACCTATTATATTTTGACCACTGCCGAAGCGAGTTCAAATCTTTCACGATTTGATGGCGTTAAATATGGGTACCGTACTCCCAATGCCCATAATCTGGAGAGCATGTACAAGCTTACGCGATCCGAAGGTTTTGGCGAAGAGGTAAAGAGAAGAATCATGCTTGGCACTTTTGTCCTTAGCGCCAGCTATTATGATGCTTATTTCACCAAAGCACAAAAAGTAAGAAGAATGATCAAGGAATCCACTGAGGATTTATTGAATAAATTTGACTATATTATCATGCCGACCACGCCATCTACGGCGTTTAAGTTTGGAGAGCACAGTAACGATCCCGTGGCCATGTACCTTGAAGACCTCTTCACCGTACAAGCCTCCGTCTCAGGAGTTCCCGCATTGTCCATCCCAAATGGCAAAGACAAATTGGGACTTCCGATCGGATTGCAGATCATTACCAACTCTTTCAAGGAAGCAGAACTTTATGCTTTTGCAAATTATTTGTCAGCGTTTAACAGCAATTGAAATCAAAATACCTGACCATGAAAAAATTCATCCCGCCTTTCTTTTTATCCCTTATTTTAGGTTTGATAGGGGGTCCACTTGTTCATGGTCAGGAACTTTTTTTAGTCAACAATGTCTCCATTGAGGAGGAGACGATTTCTCCAAAATATCAATTTGATTACATCCCTGATTTCACCTACCAGCAAGTAGCCACAAGAGTGGGTGCAATGGAGACGGAAATGTCCTTCAATTTGAATGAAAGGATTTTTTCCTTCATCAATTATTTTGCGGTCAGAAATAGGGAATATTCGAGAATGGTCTTGGAAAGAAAGGATATTTTCTTTCCTCTTTTTGAAGAAACATTGGCAAGGCACGACATGCCAGATGATATAAAGTTTTTGGCCATCATCGAGTCCGGACTGAATCCAAAAGCAAAATCAAGGGTAGGCGCAATGGGACTATGGCAGTTTATGCCTGCTACTGGAAGAATGTATAACCTGCACGCCAACAGTGATATCGATGACAGAATGGATCCGGAAATGGCAACAGATGCCGCAGCAAAGTATTTAAAATCCCTTTACAGAATGTTTGGGGATTGGGAAGTTGCTCTTGCTGCCTATAACTGTGGCCCTGGAAACGTCAGAAAAGCCATCAGGAAATCCGGTGGGAAGAAGACTTTTGAGGGAATATATGATCATCTTCCGAAAGAAACCAGAAGCTATGTCCCCCAATTTCAGGCAATGATGTATGTTTTGAGATATGCCGAGGAACACAATCTTGTCTTGGAACATCCCTCCTACCCCATTGCATATGACAAAATCCTCTTCAACCAAGAATTGGATTTGGAGAAATTCGCCAAAATGACGGACATTTGCATCGCCGATTTGGAACAGCTCAATCCTTCCATCCAAAATAGATTGATTCCCGCCTCACATCAAAATCTTGCCCTACGTATCCCAAAATCAAAATCCGACTACGTAACAGAAAATCTTAACGAGTTTTCAAATGCCGTGAAGTTGACTTCGGACAGGTATGTCGCCCTTCGGCAACCCAATAGCATCAACACCAACAAACCCGCAGTTGCGGCCACAACCAACGTTTCTACCGCCAACCAAGAAAGGATCCCTTATAAAGTAAAATCAGGTGATGCGTTGGGGAAAATCGCCCAAAAACATGGGACCACAGTGGACAACATCAAAAGTTGGAACAACCTGACTTCCAACACCATTAAGATTGGGCAAACACTCTACATTTTTGCCTCGCAAAAATCCCCAGATCAAAACATTGCCCAAAACACCCAACGATCACCTTCGTCAATCGAAAACCCAAAAGTCTATATCGTCCAGCCGGGTGACTCGCTCTGGTTGATTTCAAAAAAATTGAATGGAATTCATATTGATCAAATCAAAAAACTCAATAACCTGAATTCAAATCAAATCAAGCCAGGGCAAAAATTAATCATAGGATAAACTAAATTATTGGTATTTATTTTTTTTATTATTCCTCCATTTAATAAATTGTGAGCGTTTGATCCATTAAAAATTCAAAGTTATGTCCATAAAAAACAAATCCCTATTGGTACTTGCCCTATTTATGGCAAGTATGGTACTTTGGAGCTGTGAAGAAAATTCAGAGACGGCTTCCTCTATGAAACCCAAAGCCAGAGGGGCTATTGGAGAAATAGTTTTGGCCATCGATTCCGTCAAATGGCAAGGCCCTGTCGGCGTTGCCTTGAGAGAGGTCTTCCAAGAGGATCTCCAAGGACTCATTCGGGATGAAAGCATATTTACCATCAGGAGAGTCGATCCGAGAGCCATGTCACGAATCCTTCGCATGGCTACCAACATCGTCTATGTCACCACCTTCGATGACAGAAAAGCAGGCAGTCAAAACATCAATTCCCAGTTTACGAAAGAATCAAAAGAAAAAGCACTGTCTGACCCCTCGCTCTATTTACTGAGAAAGGTTGATGAATTTGCACTTGGCCAAGAAGTAATCTACCTTTTCGGAAACAGTGAGCAGGAACTTATCCAAAATCTTGAAATCAATAAAGGTAAGATTCAAAACTTATTCGCGGTCAGAGAAAGGGACCGATTGGCTAAATTGCTGCTTGCCAGAAAAAGCTCCTCTGCAAGTGTGGCAGGAGAACCCCTAGGGTTGAAAATAAATGTCCCTGCTTCTTATCAGATCGCCAAACAAGAGAATGATTTTTTATGGTTAAGACAACCTACACCAACAGGGAATCGGCCAGATATCAGTCTTTTCTTTTACGAAACCGACTATGTCTCCGAGGATCAAGTCTCGCCGGAATCCATTATTGAACTGAGAACTGAAATCACCCGGAAGCATATTTATGGGGATCCCAACAACAGAAATTCTTACTTGGTGATTGAGACGGTGGATCCCGCCCCCGTATTCAAAAATTTTATGATCAATAACAATTACGCTGTCGAAATCAGGGGCGGTTGGAAAACAAACAACCTGAGTATGGGAGGTTCCTTTTTGGCTTATGCGATCGTAGATAGCAAGGAAGGAAAACTGTATTATATGGAAGGCTTTCTATACTACCCAAATGAATCCCACCGTGAATCTATAAGAGAAATTGAAACCCTATTGCTAGCGACAGAAGTAGCCCCAAAAGGTGAAAAGGAAAGCTAATTAAACACACAATACACCTTTATGGCGATTAAAATCAGAAGAGAAGACGCATTAAATTATCATACCCAAGGCAAACCAGGTAAAATCGAAGTGGTTCCGACCAAACCCCTCTCAAGTCAAATTGACCTTGCATTGGCCTACTCACCCGGTGTGGCTGAACCCTGTAAGGAAATAGCTGCTGATAAAGAAAATGTCTACAAATACACGGCAAAAGGAAATCTTGTCGCAGTGATTACCAATGGCACAGCAGTATTAGGACTTGGTGACATCGGACCAGAAGCATCAAAACCCGTTATGGAAGGAAAAGGTGTCCTTTTCAAGAAATTTGCAGGTATCGATGTTTTTGACATAGAAATCGACGAGAAAGATCCTCTCAAACTAATCCAAATCATAAAATCGCTTGAGCCCACTTTTGGCGGAATAAATTTGGAAGATATCAAAGCACCGGAATGCTTTTTAATTGAAACCACGCTGAAAAAAGAGATGAATATCCCTGTCATGCACGATGACCAGCATGGGACGGCAATTATTTCTGGAGCGGCATTGATCAATGCGCTGGAAGTGGTGGACAAAAAACTTGAAAATATCAAGCTTGTGGTTTTGGGAGCTGGAGCTGCTGCAGTTTCCTGTACGAGGTTTTACATCAGTTTGGGTGTCAATCCTGAAAACATTGTCATCTGTGACAAAGAAGGTGTAATACGTGCGGACAGACACGATCTTGATGATATCAAGAGGGCTTTTGCTACCAATAGGGATATCCATACCCTTTCCGATGCCTTGACTGGCGCGGATGTATTCTTGGGCTTGTCCGCTGGGAATGTAGTGACAGCCGAACAAATCCAGTTAATGGGACCCAATCCAATTGTTTTTGCATTGGCCAATCCAGATCCTGAAATTTCCTATGAATTGGCAATGTCTTCCCGCGAAGATCTTATCATGGCTACAGGCAGATCTGACTATCCCAACCAAGTGAATAACGTTTTGGGATTCCCATACATTTTTAGGGGAGCATTGGATGTCCGAGCAACCTCGATCAATGAAGAGATGAAATTGGCAGCCACCAAAGCGATTGCCAAACTTGCCAAAGAAGCCGTACCCGAGATAGTTAACAAAGCCTATGGAGACAGCAAATTGGCTTTCGGTAGATTTTATCTGATTCCAAAACCACTTGACCCAAGACTCATCACTACTATTGCACCTGCAGTAGCAAGAGCAGCCATGGAATCCGGTGTCGCCAAAACCGTCATTACTGACTGGGAAGCCTATGAACTTGAACTTCAGGAGCGTATTGGAATTGACCAACGCCTGATGTCAAGAGTGATCTCCAGAGCGAAAAAGAATCCAAAAAGAGTCGTGTTTGCAGAAGCTGACAATATCAAAATATTGAAAGCTGCTCAAATCATTCGGGATGAAAAAATTGCCATTCCAATCTTGCTGGGCAACACCGACAAAATCAAGAACCTAATTGAGGAGAACAAGTTGGATTTGAGTGGTGTCACCATCATCAATCCTTATGAAAATGAAGACAAGTTAAGCCACTTTGGCAGCGTTCTTTTTGAGAAGAGAAAAAGAAAGGGTTTAACTGCACCTGAGTGTTACAGGTTGATGAGGGACAGAAATTATTTTGGCGCGATGATGGTACAATTGGGTGAAGCAGATGCGCTGATTTCGGGTCTTACCAAGGATTATCCCAAAACAATTCTTCCTTCCCTTCAAGTTATCGGGATCAAACCCGGAGTGGACAGGGTTGCGGGAATGTACATCATGAATACCGCAAAAGGCCCCTATTTCTTTGCCGATACGACCGTTAATCTCAATCCAACTGCTGAAGAATTGGCGGAAATCATTGGATTGACTGCCAGTGGAGTCAAATTCTTTGACATTGAGCCAAGAATCGCGGTCCTCTCCTATTCAAACTTTGGCTCAGCCAAGGGAGAAGTCGCTTCAAAAACTGCCAAAGCCACAGAGATTGCAAAAGCCAAATTCCCTAACTTGGTGATTGAGGGTGAAATGCAGGCCAATGTCGCATTGAATGAGGAAATTCAAAAAGAGAATTATCCATTCAGTGCCTTGATTGGAAAAAAAGCCAACACTTTGATTTTCCCCGACCTAAGCTCTGGTAACATCGCTTACAAACTCCTTTCAGAAATCGGAAATGCCGAGGCTATCGGCCCGATTCTTTTGGGGATGAACAAGCCCGTGCACATCCTACAATTAGGAAGTTCCATCCGGGAAATCGTCAATATGGTAGCGATTGCAGTGGTCGATGCCCAAACGCAAAGTGCTCTATGATCGTATATCTAAAAGGCAAACTTGTCTTTAAAGACCCCACTTATGTCATCATTGACATAAGTGGGATTGGCTATCAAGTCAAAATATCCCTTCAAACATATTCAAAAATAAAAGATGAGGAGCAGGTAATGCTCCTCACCTTTTTACACATCAAAGAGGATGCCCATACCCTATATGGATTCAAAGAAGAATCTGAGAAAAAATTATTTTTAAACCTGATCTCCATTTCAGGAGTGGGTCCGAACACTGGATTGATGATTTTATCCTCCCTAAGTACCGAAGAACTTGAGCAGGCCATTATCCAAGGAGATGACAAAACCATCCAAAATGTAAAAGGCGTTGGAATAAAAACTGCCCAAAGAATAATCTTGGAATTGAAGGACAAGGTGAGAAAGGATTCCCTTTTGGACAATGCTACTGCCCCACAAGGCTTTATGAAACAAAGTAATAAAACCCGGGAAGAAGCGTTGCAAGCATTGATTACTTTGGGTTTTCCAAAAGCAGCCGCCGAGAAAAATATAGCGACAGTTTTGAAAAAAACAGGGAACGAAATTTCCTTAGAAGATTTAATTAAAGCATCTTTAAAAACTTCTTAATTAATAGAAAAACCAATTGGACTTTTGCTGTAGCTGTTTTTTTTTGGAAAAGCGTTCAGTCTTCTTCTTCCCGACAATAGCGCTCCTGCTCTTGAATTTTTCATTATTCCCTATAGCGAAAGCCAAGGCCCAACAAACAAATATTGATACACTAAACACAAGAATGGACTCCCTCAATAAAAGAAGGATGCTCCCCTCTTTTCTTTTGTGGCAAAACCTGAACACAAATCCATTATACCCAAGCCAAAACCCCTTCAGCAAACGGTATTCGCCATTTTATCTCAATGGGGCCAAAGAACAAAAAATACAAGTTGAGCTGGATTCTGTTTTGAAGTATAGAATTCAAGATCAGTTGGATTCAACAGATGTGGAATCAGGTTATGTCTATGATTTTGAGGATTTCTCAAAACTCCAAGAATTCCGAATCAGGCAGGAGTATTGGCGCAACCGATCCAGGGGAATGGATGGAGAAAGTGCCGTAAGTGGTAGATCACTTATCCCCCCTATTACGGTAAGCCCAACTTTTGACCGGATTTTTGGGGGAAGCGAGATCAACATTACCCCCACCGGCTATGTCAACTTGGATCTTGGTGCTATCTTTCGAAGAATAGACAATCCCTCGATACCCATCCGACAACAACAGAATGGCGGGTTCAATTTCGACCAACAGATCCAAATGAGTGTGAATGGAACTTTGGGTCAAAAGATGAAGCTGGGCGCCAATTTTGACTCAAACAATTCTTTTGATTTTCAAAATCAACTTAAGGTAGAATACACAGGGTTTCAGGAAGACATCATCAAAAGCATCGAAATCGGAAATGTCAGCATGCCGATCCAAAACAGCTTGATTCAAGGTGCTCAAAATCTTTTCGGTGTCAAAACACAGCTTCAATTCGGGAAATTGATGGTCACCGGTGTTGCTTCTACCCAAAGGGGAAGAAGGGATGAACTGGTCATCGAAGGAGGAGGTCAGGGGAGAAGTTTTGAGATCCAAGGCTCCGATTATGATGAAAACAGGCATTTCTTTCTGGGACATTTTTTCAGGGAAAATTACGAAAGATGGTTAAGAGGTTTGCCTCAGATTCTTTCAGGGGTAAATGTCACCAGAGTGGAAGTTTACATCATGAACCGGGCAAACAACACCGAAACCCTCCGGAACTTTGCCGCATTTATAGATCTTGGAGAAGGCCAACGGGTTTTCAAGCCAGGAAACCCCAATGTTGGACCGGGATCTCCCGGAGCCCCTGCAGGAAACGCGGCCAACCTTCTCTATGCCAACCTCAACGGCAATCCCTCCTTCAGACCCTTTGATACTGGATCAAATGCAATAGAGAACGCTCTTGGACTAGTGAAAGGAGTTGATTTTGAGCAGATCAATGGTTCGAGAAAGTTGGCTCCCACCGAATTTATTTTCAATCGGGAACTTGGATATATTTCACTGTCTAGGAAGCTCCAAAATGATGAAGTACTTGCCGTTTCCTATGAATACACCTTCAACGGCAATGTTTTCAAGGTTGGTGAATTATCGGAAGACTATCAAAACAGGCCCGAAAATGAGATCATTTTCATGAAACTCCTTAGGCCCGCAAGGATCAATACCAGGATTCCAACTTGGGACCTGATGATGAAGAATATATACAACCTGAATGCAGCCCAAATAAAGCAAGACGGTTTCCAACTCCAGATCATCTATCGGGATGACCGGACGGGATTGGACAATCCCAGCTTGTTGGAAGGTGCGAATTTAAAAAATCAGCCCTTAATCCGATTGACAGGTTTGGATAACCTGAATCCCCAGAATGACCCTTCCCCTGACGGAAATTTCGATTTCATTCCGGGGGTCACTATTTTCCCTGACAGAGGTTATTTGGTTTTCCCTGTTTTGGAACCCTTCGGGAAAACCTTGGAAAAACTCTTTCTCCCCAATGAAGCGGTGCTGCAAGACAAATATGTCTATGACACCCTTTACCGAACAACCCAAGCGGATGCGGAATTGGTCACCAGACTCAACAAATTTTTCTTAAAAGGAAGGCTCAATGCCGGTTCCTCCTCTGAGATACTCCTCCCAGGTCTTAATATTTCTCCCGGATCCGTCATCGTCATGGCAGGAAACATCCCCCTTACCGAAGGGGTTGATTTCACCATCGATTACAACATCGGAAGGGTCAATATCATCAATGAAGGAATTTTACAATCTGGAAAAAGAATTTCCATCAGTTTTGAAAAGGCCGATTTGGTTTCTTTTCAGACCAGGAGTCTTTTGGGCACCAGAATCGATTATTTGCACAGTGACAAATTCAACGTGGGAGGCACTTTCCTTTTCCTCAACGAAAGACCCAATATCACCAGAATAGCCACAGGAAGCGAGACTTTGAGAAACAGTATGTGGGGCTTGGATGCCAATTTCAGCGACGAGTCAAGGTTTTTGACGAAATTTGCTGATGCATTGCCTTTCACCAACACCAAGGAAGAATCCATGGTGCAAATCAGCGGTGAATTCGCACAACTCCTTCCGGGAACCTCAAACAAGGTCAATGGAGAGGCTGCATCCTATATCGATGACTTTGAATCTGCCATTATCCCATCCAATTTGGGTGGTGCTGCTGCCCAGACTTGGAAGTTGGCGGCTACGCCCAAAACCGAGAATGATGCTTTTGATTTGAGCCTGATGACCGAAGACAAACTCGGAAACGCCTACAAAAGGGCTCGGGTCGCTTGGTACAATATCGACAACATCTTCTATAGGGAACAGGGCCAAGGTGTCCCTTCCAACATCAGCAGGGTAGACCGAAACAATCATTATGTGAGGAGAGTTATCCCCCAAGAAATTTTCCCCAGAAGGGATCGTGATGTAATCGTGGTACCAGAGCCACTTTTCGAATTGGCCTATTTCCCTGCTGAAAGAGGAATGTACAATTACAATCCAGCACTTACGCCCGATGGACTTCTCCCAGATCCAAAAAGCAATTATGGTGGTGTCACCCGAGCCATTACAACGGAAGTGGATTTTGACAGGACAAATATTGAATACTTGGAATTTTGGTTGCTGGATCCATTCATCCAAGGTGAAAATGGCCGGGTGCTGGATGGGGTTTTTAATCAGAACAACACCACGGGAGGAAAGCTAAGATTCAACTTGGGGGATATTTCTGAAGACATTATCAAGGATGGAAGACACGGTTTTGAAAACGGTCTTCCCGTAGATGGAGATCCGAACCAGACAACAATGACCGAATGGGGTAGGATTACGAGACAACAATTTCTCATTCCTGCTTTCGACAACTCTCCTACGGCAAGGGCAAACCAGGATGTAGGTCTTGATGGTCTCAAAAGTGAAGATGAAGTTGCTTTTTTCAGGGACCGATTCCTCAATCGACTGAATGTCAACCCTCCTGCACTTGCCCAGATTTTAGAAGACGTATCTTCCGATAATTTTCAATATTATCTGGATGAAACATTTGATCGAAGTGACACCAAAATCTTGGAAAGATACAAGAAATTCAACGGGATGGAGGGAAACACCCCTATCACCTCCAATGTCAATTTGCCCTATATCCCTTCTGGCTCCAATCTTCCCGATAATGAAGATTTGAACAATGACAATACCATCAACGAACTTGAAAATTATTATGAGTATGAAATTGACCTAAAACCCAATGAATTGGAAGTAGGGAGCAATTACATTGTGGATAAGGTTACGAGCAATCAAAGCGGTGATGAAGTTTCTTGGTATTTGTTTAGGATTCCTGTAAGGACTCCGGATAGAACAGAAGGAGATATCAGCGGCTTTAAATCCATTCGGTTTATGAGAACTTATTTGACTGGATTTGAACAACCTGTTGTGCTCAGGATGGCGAATTTTCGGCTGGTAGGTTCCCAATGGAGGGTATTCCAAGAATCGCTTTTTGAACGTGGCTTTTTTGAGATTCCAGAACCTGACAATTCAAATTTGACTGTGGGTGTAGTAAACATTGAAGAAAACAGTCAGGGAAGCCCCACCCAGAGCCCCTACGTACTGCCTCCGGGAATCACCCGAGACAGAGACAACCTGTCCACAGTGGAAAGACAGCTCAATGAGCAATCCCTCAAACTTTGTGTGGAAGATTTGCAGGCCCGAGATGCCCGAGCAGTGTTCAAAAACATGAATGGTCTGGACATGGTCCAATTCAAAAGATTGAAGATGTTTTTTCATGCAGACAGTGAGGATGCACGCGATGGCGAGCTTACAGCATTTTTGAGAATCGGCACAGATTACACGGACAATTACTACGAAATAGAAGTTCCATTATTGATCACTCCGAAAGGAACGAGGGATCCAAGTCAGATTTGGCCTCTTGAAAATGAAATCGATGTGGCGATCAGCGAAATCGTGGGGGTAAAAGTAGCAAGAGACAATCAACGGGTTCCTTTGAACCTCGCCTTTAGCCAAGACATTCGTCAATACAAGGTTACAGTCGTCGGTAGGCCAGAATTGAGTATGATCCAGGGCATGATGATTGGAATCAGAAATCCTGGGAACAGCGGAACCGCGGCAAGATCTGTTTGTCTTTGGGCAAATGAATTGCGCGTCACTGGATTCAACGAGTCCTCAGGCTGGGCAGCCAATGCCATATTGAATGCAAAAATTGCAGATGTAGCTGTCATTTCGACTTCCATCAGACACAACGCAATAGGTTTTGGAGGATTGGAAACCCGCTTGTCACAAAGGGCAAGACAGGCGAGCACCCAATATGATATTTCAGCCAACATCAATGTGGACAAATTGCTACCGGAAGCCCTGAACGTGAATATCCCAATGTATGTCAGCTTTGAAAATGCTTCCATTAGGCCAGAATTTGACCCCTTGAATCCAGATGTGCCTTTTGAAGTCGCCTTAGGGAAATTCAGTACCGACTCAGAAAGGGAATTTTATAGAAAACAGGTCGTAGATCAGGTAAAAAGAAAAAATATCGGTTTTACCAATGTCAGGAAAAACAGGAACCCCGAAAAGGAAAAAACACATGTTTATGATTTGAGCAATTTCTCCTTTTCGTATGCTTATGGCTCGGTAAAACAAAGCAACATCAATACCGAGAGCTACAATTATGAGACATACGTGGGAAATGTCAGCTATAATTACCAACCCAAACCATTGGTTTTTGAGCCATTCAAGAATTCCGAAAAACTCAGTGGAAAACATCTAAAACTAATCAAAGATATAAATTTCAATTTCTCCCCCACCCTGTTCACTGCCCGACTGGACTTGGACCGGCGTTTTATGCGTACCCAGTACAGGAATGACCAATTGGGAATTGAGGGTGTGGATCCATTCTTCCAAAAAAGCTTCTTCCTGAATCGATCTTACAACCTGAATTGGGATCTTACCAAAAACCTCCGTGTGGATTTCATGAGCAGAGTCCTATCAGTGATCGATGAGCCTGAAGGAGACCTCGATTCGGAGGTGAAAAGGGATTCCCTAAGGACCAACATCAGAAACTTGGGAAGAACCACCAATTACACCCATCAATTGATGGTGAACTATACCCTGCCCTTGGACAAAGTTCCAAGTCTGGATTGGATTAGGGCAGACATGCGATATTCGGCAAATTATTCATGGCTGACTGGTGCCATTGGACAAAAAGACACTTTGGGGAATGTGATCCAAAACACCAGAGACCGAGCCTTCAACGGCAAACTGGATTTTGTCAGGTTGTATAACAAAAGCGCCAAGCTAAAGGCCTTGAGTGCACCAAGGCGGCCAAGCATCCCCGGAAGAACCACTATCAATGCACAAGATACCATAGGCACTCCATTCACGAACAAACTTTTGAAATTGCTGACGATGGTCAAGGATATCAATTTTAGGTATTCCATCATTGAGGGCACGTTCCTGCCCGGATATATGGAAAACACAAATTTGCTTGGATTGGACAGAAGCTTTATGAATCCAGGTCTGGGATTTATCACCGGAAGCCAAAATCCAAATATTCGGTTTGACTTGGCCAATCAAGGCCTAATGGCACCAAGTGCCGAAATGACCCAATTGTTCCGACAGAACCAATCCAGAAACCTTCAAATCAATGCTTTGGCAAGTCCTATGCGTGATTTCAACATTACCCTAGAGGCTAGAAAAAGGGAAAACGGGGAATACAGCGAAATTTTCAGAAATTCTGACCAAATTCCGGGAGAGTTCGGATCGCTCAGTCCGAATAGAATGGGCTCCTACAGCATTACCTATTCGATGATGCGCACTACATTTGCCAGAGATGACCAGAACAACAACTCTCCTTTATTCACGAATTTTGAAGGGTACAGATCTATCATCCAATCCCGACTCAATACCCAAAACCCTGGGGGAGAATATTCGATAAATGGTCAGGATGTGTTGGCCCTTTCCTTTCTTGCC
The DNA here is from genome assembly GCF_000381545.1 of Rhodonellum psychrophilum GCM71 = DSM 17998. Lineage (GTDB taxonomy): Bacteria > Bacteroidota > Bacteroidia > Cytophagales > Cyclobacteriaceae > Rhodonellum > Rhodonellum psychrophilum. Next base: position 46,928 of record NZ_KB906678.1, read on the forward strand.
GCTTATGGTGGCCGAGATCCCGAGTCATTGGAGCTAAACCCTTTCCCCAAAATCCCCTTGCCAAATTGGAGGCTGGATTATAAGGGGCTTTCACAAATCCCTGCCCTGCGTGAGTATTTTTCAAGTATCAATATTACACATGGGTATGCCTCCACGTTTGAAGTAAGTAATTTTTCAAACTCACTTCTATATCAGAAAGGTTTGGAATTGTACAACAATATTCAAAGCATCCCAGGGGCTTCCCTCACCAATGAATTCGGTCAATACATCCCCATTTTCATCCTCAATCAAGTGATTCTAACCGAGCGATTTGCACCACTGGTAGGTGTCAACTTTTTGACGAAATCGAGATTGAACATTTCGATGGAATACAATTCCGAAAGAAATATTGGTTTGAATTTCTCCAATGCTCAGGTAACGGAACAAAAAAGCCGGGACTTTGGATTTGATCTCGGATACACCAAAGCTGGGGTGAAGATCCCTTTCAAGATCCAAGGAAGACAAGAGGTCCTCAACAACGACCTTCAAATCAGAATCAACACCCGGGTAGTCGATACCCAGCAAGTCCAAAGAAAAATCGGTGAAGAAAGTACCATCACCAATGGCAACATTAACATTCAAATTCGTCCTACTGTCGGTTATGTCATCAATCAAAATCTCAATATCCAATTGTATTTTGACAGGACCATCAATGATCCAAGGGTTACAACCGCCTTTAGGAGAAGTTCTACCGCTTTTGGTGGACAATTGAGATTTAATTTATCGCAATAGGTTTTATCATTTGGTTAAACCTCGTATTTTTGAACTCCTTAATTAAAAACAAATATGGATTTTCCTGAAGAATTAAAGTACACAAAAGACCACGAGTGGGTAAGATTTGAAAATGGAATTGCTACGATTGGCATAACCGAATTTGCCCAGAAAGAATTGGGAGATATCGTTTATGTTGAGGTTGAAACTGTCGGTGAAAGCATTGCTTCCGGTGAAGTATTTGGAACAGTAGAAGCGGTTAAAACAGTCTCCGATCTTTTCATGCCCCTGACTGGAGAAATCATTGAATTCAATGAAGAATTGGAATCATCCCCTGAATTGGTCAATGAATCCCCTTACTCCACCGGCTGGATGATCAAAGTGAAGTTTGAAGGAGAAATCCCATCTGATCTTTTGTCTGTAGAAGAATATACCGAATTGATCGGCGCCTAATTGGTTTTGTTAAAATTCAGATTCATTCCTGCGGTATTGTGGCTGCTACTTATGTGCGTGGCTTTGTTTACCCCTGGTGACAACCTCCCCTCAACCCCCTTGTTTCCACAAAAAGACAAAGTCATTCACTTTCTGATATTTGGGATGTTGACATTTCTTTGGAGTAGGGTAGGGACTTTGGATGCAAGGAAAAAGTTAAAAAAACTGAATTTTTTTACTAACTACTTAGTCTTTGGGATAATTCTTGCTATCTTACTAGAGTATTTGCAAAAGTATGTACCCAACAGATCTTTTGATCTTTGGGACATTGCCGCCAACATCATTGGAGGAACCATTGGCGTAATTTGTTTTTATATTTTGTACAAGAGGGATTCCAAACTTGTATAAATAAAAATAAATGGCTAAAATTGTTAACTTTAAATTGTAATCAGACAATAACCATTATAAAGCGTAAATCAATGGAAGCTAAAAAAACACCAGCGGCTGATTTGACCAAAAAAACAGGAATGTTCATGAATTTTGGTCTAGCCATAAGTGTCGGATTGGTTCTATTTGCTTTCGAATACAAATCCTATGACAGGGGTGATTTGAAAGACTTAGGGCAAGTAACCGACACTTTTGAAGAACTATTGGATATTCCTATTACAGAACAGCCACCACCACCGCCGCCACCAATTGAGCAGCCAATCATTCAAGAAATCCCTGATGAGGTAGAAATCGAAGAGAAAATTGAGGTTAATTTTGATTTGGATGTAAAAGAGGATATGGTTATCAAAGAGGTAATCATCGCAGATGCTCCAGTTGTGGAAAAAGCAGATGAGATCTTTGATGTTGTGGAAAACGCACCAATGCCTCCAGGAGGTATGGAAGGTTGGAATCAATACCTAAGCAAAAACTTAAAATACCCAACCCAAGCGAGACGTATGGGGATTGAAGGCACTGTATATGTGGTATTCGTAGTCAATACGGATGGATCTATTCAAGATGCCGCAATACTTAGAGGTATCGGTGGGGGTTGTGATGAAGAAGCCCTTAGAGTAGTCGCCAACGCCCCCAAATGGGAGCCTGGAAAGCAAAGAGGTCGCCCAGTTAGAGTAAGGATGAGACTTCCTATTCGATTCAAACTAGGTTAATCATACCAACAGCACATAAAAAAAGGACCTTAAAGGTCCTTTTTTTATGTGCTGTTTTTTTCGCTGTTTCATCCCGAATTAGGCATTGGGTTTCCTGTTGGAGTTGAACTGGTAAATAATCAGACTATTTATTGGCAGAACAAAACGGCTTACCGATGTGGTGGTGTCAATAACAGGAAACAACTGAATGATTATTAAACAATTTCATGCTCAAAAAGAATTGGCAATGTGTCACACGGTTTAAAGGATATTCAAAGCTTGTTCCTTGATTTTTTCCAATTCATCTTTCATGACAATGACATGTTTTTGGATGCTTGCATCATTGGCTTTTGACCCGATGGTGTTGATTTCCCGCCCGATTTCCTGACTGATGAAACCAAGCTTTTTACCTTGATTGAATTCATCTTCCAGATTTTTCTCAAAGTAATCAAGATGTGTTCCGAGTCTGACAATTTCTTCGGTAATATCAACTTTTTCAAAATAGTAGATCAATTCCTGCTCGAACCTATTGGCGTCAAAACTATTTTCCTCCAACCATTCCTTAAAATTGTTTTTGATCCTGTCTCTGATTCTTGATTTTCGAATTGGGTCTTCAATAATGATCCGATCCAATCCCTGTCTTATCACACCTAGATTCTCCTTGAACTTGCGACCCAACACTTCACCCTCATCCTCTCTAAAGGCATTGCAATGCTCAAGTGCTTCGATCAATACGTTTTTCACTGCCTCCCATTCTTCTACTCCGGATGTCTTTTCCACTACATTGGAGATGACACTGGGAGATTGCAGGGCTAGTTTGAAAAGATCTGGCGAATCAGCGCCTACATGCAAGGCAAGCGACTGATATTTCTGATAAAATGAATGGAAAAGGTCTTCGTTGATACTTACGGGCAGTTCCGCACCTTTCTTATTGGCAAAATCAATGGATATATTCACTTTTCCCCTTTCCAAGACCCCGCTTACAAGGTTACGGATATCAAATTCCTTTTCGGAAAATTGTCTTGGACTGCGAATGGAAAGGTCAAGGAATTTAGAGTTTAAGGTTTTTACCTCCACACTAACGATGAAATTATCATCTTCAAAACCTGCCAGACCATAGCCTGTCATGGATTTTATCATATTTAAAGAAAATTTGGGATTAGAAATTATACCCTAAGGTAACATAAAATTTAAGATCTTTATTTTGGTAGTTTCTTACGGGTCGGGCCAGATCAAATTTCACATAATAATTCAACAATACCGTCCTTAATCCAGCTCCATAACTTTGAAGCCAAGGATTATTGAAATTGTTGAGTGTGATCACAAATGGGGAACCATTGGTATTGATGACTTCGGTGTTTTGGTCATTCACCTTTTCCCAAGGTGCGGCATCATCCCAAGATGATCCTGCATCATAAAAAGCTACCATTTGGAAATTTTTGATGAAGTTGGAGGTAATGTTCCCCCGTGACAAATAGGAGAATAATGGGAATCTTAGCTCCGCTGTGAAGGTAACCATGTTCCTGCCCCGTATTTCATCATAATCATATCCCCTCAAATCAACGAATTCCGCAAAAAGTATATTGGAATTCTCAAACCCACCATCATTTCTAACTGGGGATTGTTCCGGTCGATTCGTGGGTGGTCTATAAAATTGATTGAACAACCAATTGTTCATGCCTCCCAAAAGATAGGATTGTGGGTTTTTACCAAAAAAGGATCCTGCATAAAGTCTGGTGGCAAAGGTGATGTTTTTATGTATTTTTTGATAATTCCTGAAATCAAGATAAATATTGGAAAAGGACCTTTCCCCATTGTTCAATCCCTGGTAGTGGACAGCTCCAATCTTTCCTTTCATACCCTGCTGCATGTATAAACCCAATTGCTGTGTTTTGTCTATGACAAATTCAGCTTTTCCTCCAGCATAATTGACGTTGAAATAGTTTTGATCGGGCTGAACGCCTCTCAGGATAGAATCTGTATTAAGATTGAAATATTGCGTCTTGGCAACAAATGGGGATAGGCTAAACCTACTGTGAACAGTCAAGGGATAGGAAACAGCGATTTCTGTTTTGGTGAGCGCATATTTTTGGAAAGTAAGGTCTCCTTCTGATATTTGAAGCGTTTTCCTATCAAACCTTCCTCTGAAATCAATTCTATGTTTAAGGTATTCGTATTCAAAATAAATATCAGCTCCGGATCTAAAATCCAAGGTAGTCATCAAGCCACCCTGAAAAGAATGATTGTCTAGCAAATCCGTCATCTTTCCATTCAAACTGATGCCAAAACCCCGAAGGGGATCCACAACAAAAAACGTTTTGAGGCTACTGGTGATGAATTGTGGGATCATATTTCTAGGTCCAACCACTTGTTTTTGCATTCCTTGTTTCCGGAAATTGTCAAGAAGGCTGCTGCGGGATGCTGAAATCAACGATTGCCGCTGCTGGTTCATCGTCAGGTCTGGGATCGTATCGAAAACATAATTTTCGGTATCTATTCCGCCCTTCCTTTGAAATTGCAACCTGTCAGTATTGATCCTTCCGGTAAGCTTTTCGGTAGTCGGAATTGTATCCGAAAGCACTGGCACAATATTGCTTCGAGAAAAACCCTCCACCCTTAAATCCTCAATATTTTGGTTAACAAGGGTATCCCGGATAATGGCATCGCGAGTTCGGTCATTTTCCCCTCTAAAAGGGGCCGTTTTAATGGAATCAGGTTGTTCTGCCCTTCTCGCCGCGATTCTCTCATTCAGGCTTTTGGCTTGCGACAGTTGGATTCTTGGGGTACTGGGAGTGAATTGATCTGTATTGGAAAAGGCCTCCACCACCAATTTGCTCTGGTTTCCATCTCTGTAGGAATAGGCTACCCTATTAAGCTTGGAAGAATAGTCAAAACTTTCCAGGCTTTTGTTGAAAGCAGATACTTGACTGGAAATCCCATTGGAAATACTCAAGCGCATCAGGTTCGTGATCCCACTTTGGTCACTTAAATGCAAAATATTGTTCCCATTCATCACCCTAGGGCGCGTATTCTGGTTGTTGACATTTGTCAATTTCGTGGTGACCAAGGTATCCCCAAGATCGATTTTGAAAATGTTGAAATAATCAGGCAATATTTTCACATCCGGCGATTTGGTCAAAACCGAATCTGGCAAATCAGTGAAATTGGACACATATATAATCGTAGAATCATTCAAAAAAATCGGTGAAAGATTGTCAAAAAAATCGTTGGTAATCCTTCTGCCCTGCCCTCTTACATTCAGTGAAAATATATCTGTTTTTCCATTGGAGATGGCGGAAAGCACCATATTTCTCCCTGTGGAATTGAAGTCCAAGCTCAGAATCTGGGTGATATTCCTAAGAAATATTTTGTCTTGGGAAGATCCATCAATGGCCCTTGACCTCAAGGTGGTTGTTCCTCTTTTGAAAGTTGCAATGGCTAAATTTAAGGTGTCCTTCCAGGCAATGACCGGAGTGGTAAGGTTTACAGGTTGATCGATGGAAACCGACCCACCGGAGTAAATCGTCCTTTCCCTGCCTGTTGAAATTTCTCTTACCTGAACTTTGAATTTCCCACCACTATTGACCACATACGCAAGGTTTTTTGCATCTGGGCTAAATTTAATGTCATTGATTCCTCCAAGAACTGATGAGGAAGTGGATGCGATTTGGTTCGTCGTGGGAATGTCCTTAAAATTGGCCAAAACCTGTTGGTTACTCCCAACATAAAACTGACGCCACTGATCCATAAAGGCATTATAATTGACCCCTATGGTATTTGCAATGCTGTTTTCTTCGTTTCTGTTTATCCTACTCAGATTAAGAACGCTCGAAATATATCTTCTGCCGTATTTCTCCACAATGAAATTCCAGACCGATTGACCGACTAAAACCGCCTCTTTTTCTTGAAGTCTATGGAGCCTCGCCTTCTTATCTTCTCTAAAATAATGACGTACATAATCATCCATCTCCCTGCTCCAACCGTGTGCAAGGTACATGGCAGCACCTTCGATATACCATTCAGGGAAACTGTTGATTAAATTGGACTGAAATGCATCGGCAATGGTAGAACCATAAAGCATTTCCTCAATGATCACTTTGGAAGTGCCATAGATCAAGTCTTTTTTGAAGGCTTCCCAATTCCCTGGAAAAGCCACTTCTGCCAGCAATCTGCTAAAAAATGTCTGTCCATCTATAGTGTACTCGTCTTTGTTCAAATTCAGATTACTCTGGAGCAATTCCTCAGGGGAATTGTAGATGAAAATTTTGGGCTTGGTATATGCCACATAGCCGATCAATTGGGTGAGCCGGTCAAACTCTCCCTCCAGATAATCGATGGCCATCTTGGCATTGGCCATACCCCCTCCATAATAATAAACTTCAAAGTTATTTGAGCTGTACAGGTACCAATCCATTTCCTTGTGCTGGATCCTGTTCTTCCCAAACCTTTCCTTATCAAATTGCGCATGGAGCACATTTGACCCCAGGAGCATTCCCAGCGTAAAGACAATGAATAAAATGTTTTTCTTCATTCGATGACGTCAACTTAGATCTTAAATATAATTAAAAAAACGACTAATATCCACCTCTTTTTCAGGTCGATTGCCATGAATCAGCAATTCCACCATCATTTTACTGTAGTATGGTACCAAAGAAACACCCTTGGGCCCAAAACCGTTGAAAATATAAACGCTTTCATATTCAGGATGTTTACCCAAAATTGGTTTTCTATCTCGGGTAGTGGGCCGAATGCCAGTTTTATGATGAATTACCCTTTTTCCTTCCACCAAAATCAATTTGTCGGATTTTTCGAAAAGCTCGATCTTGGCGCCTTCAGTAGGCCCATAATCGGTATCGCTCCAACTGTATGTCGACCCCAGCCTAATCGATCCATCAGGCAAAACCACCCGAAATACGCCCCTATTGATGATTTCCTGTGGCTTAAAACCCTGTTGAATATCCAAAATCTCCCCCTTTACCGGCACAAAGGGAAGAGTTTCGAAAAACTTGCTTTCCATTGCCCCTAAACCATTGCAATAGACAATGGCTTTTGCTTTGATATTGCCATAGCGAATACCTTCGGGATCGAGTTGCAATTGCTTCTCTTCAAAAACACCTTCAATCAGAGCTGCTTTGTTTTTCAGGTAGGTAGAATAATGGTCCAACAAGGTATTGATGTCCAGGTAACCGGTCATCTTCAGCAAAATCCCTCCGTAGGGATCATTCACTTCGGAATATAGCCCTTGGATTTGAATCCTTTCCAGATAGGGCTCGAATTCGACATCTCCGCTTTTGCCCATCCACTCGTTTTGTTCCTCGACACTTAAGAAAGGAATGTAAATTGGCTTTTCGTGTAACAAAACTGTACCCAATTCCTCTTCGAGGGAAGAATATAACGGCTCAATTTCAGGGAACAAAAGATCGGCATTCCAAGTTTTCACCAGTCTCCTTCCAGTTATTGGATTATAAAGTCCCGCTGCTACCCGGCTACTTTTATTGCCTTCCGGCAGATCAATGACAAGGACGGATTTACCCTCTTTCAACAGCCGATACGACAAAACCGTACCCGCCAATCCCTGACCAATGAGTAAAAAATCTACTTCCATGTCCAAAAATAAATTCTTTATTCGTTATTTTGATGGAATAAAGAAAATGTTTCCAATATGATGCAACTAAGACACTTCACATTTAACCCTTTCCAAGAAAACACCTATGTACTCTATGACGAGACCAAGGAAGCAATCATCATCGATCCAGGTTGTTATGAAAAAGAAGAACAGGGATTGTTGAATGGCTTTATTGAGAAGGAGGGATTGAAGGTAAAGTATTTGATCAACACCCATTGCCACATTGATCATGTCTTGGGAAATGCTTTTGTGAAAAGAAAATATCAGGTCCCCCTTTGGATGCACAAAAACGAAGTCCAGGTTCTAAAAGCGGTTTCAGCCTACGCCTCCAATTATGGCTTCCCGGGGTATGAGGAAACTGAGGGGGATAAATTTATTGACGAAAAAGACAGCATCACTTTCGGAAACACAACATTGGAAATCTTTTTTGTCCCGGGCCATGCGCCTGGTCATCTGATTTTTTACCATCCCGAGACATCCACCTGCATCGCCGGGGACACCCTTTTTCAAGGAAGTATCGGGAGAACCGACCTTCCGGGTGGGGATCATGCTACTTTATTGCGTGCGATCAAGGATCAAATGTTTGTTTTGCCCGATGAGGTAAAGGTTTACCCAGGCCATGGTCCGGCCACTACCATTGGTGATGAAAAAAGCCACAATCCTTTTGTTGGTAAAAACGCAAGATTTTGAACATAAAAAAACACATTCCCAATGCCTTAACCTCCCTGAACCTTTTCAGTGGAATGGTTGGGATTTATTTTGTACTGGAGGGAAACATCACATACGGTGCTTATTTTATTTTGATCGCGGCGGTTTTTGACTTTCTGGATGGCTTTGTGGCCAGACTGCTTCATGTCCACAGTGAAATCGGCAAACAACTGGATTCTTTGGCGGACTTGGTGACCTTCGGTGTACTGCCTGCTTTTATCCTTTTTGAATGGATCAGGCAGATTTCCGACCTGCCATATTTGCCTTATATCGCATTGATTGTCGGAATATTTTCCGCCCTTCGTTTGGCAAAATTCAACGTTGATGAAAGGCAGTCGGATCGGTTTATCGGCGTCCCTACACCCGCAAATGCACTTTTCATCAGCGGACTGCCATTTTTGATCCAGAAATTCCCAGCATTGGAATCCTTTATTGCCACACCGATCACTTTGGTTTTGATCAGCTTGGTAATGTCTTTCCTTTTGGTTGCGGAACTCCCTTTGATTGCCCTCAAATTCAAAAACTACCAGATCAAACCAAACATTTTCCGCTACATCACGCTTTTGATTGGATTGGTATGCATTGTTTTACTGGGTATCACTGGGATTCCCTTAGTGATTATTTCCTATATTGTGCTTTCTGTTTTGGAAAATGGTTGGGTGAAAAATGAATGATTTGGAGTTGAAGTTCAGGTTATGGAAAATAGGAATATTGCTTTTGTTTCCATTGGCTTTCCCTCTTATTTCAAAATCCCAAACTGCTTACCTTAAATTCCCCATTACCAAAGAAGGAGTTTACAAAATATCCCTGAGCCAAGTATCCTCTCTGGGAGTCGGTGATTTGGATGAAATTTCGTTATTTGGAAATCCCGGTATGATCCCGCAAAAGCTGGACAGCTTGTCACTTACGCTCAGGGAAATTCCTACCCAAAAAATTGGGGAATCGCTTTATTTTTTCACCCCAGGACCCCATCAAATTGGGATAGTGGAAGATGAAATCCAATACCAACATCATCACTATGTAGATACCCTGTATTATTTGATCGGGAAAAAAGTAAGCAGCAACAAGATCGCACTCCAATCCAATCCAATCCAAAATCCAAACAGCACCCGCCTTTATCAAATAAACTCCCAAAAATGGGAGGAAAACAATATTTTATCTTCAGGAAGGAATTGGTATTCCAAACCCATTTTCAGGGGACAGTCAAAAGACATTTCATTTCAAAAACCCATCGGGTCTGATTCAGATTTATTCCTAAAGATAAACTTGATGGGTCAATCCCTCAGTGAAAATGAATTCAAACTGACTGCAAATGGACAATTGACCGAGACCATCACCCTGCCCTCCATTCCAAATTCAACGTATGGAATCAAGGGAAGGGAAGCCGTATTGAAAAGCGGGTTTTCTGTTGGTAATGCGAATAATATTTCCCTAAATATAGCTTATCAAACCACTGATTTGAATGGAAATGGATATTTGGATTATGCCCTTCTGGTTTCAGCGTTCAACACGGCAAATCTTTCTGCGGGGATTTATTACCATTTGGACGAGAACCCTGCCATCTTTTCCACCTCTGGGGACTTCAAGGTTTGGAATGTTTCAAATCCCTATCAAATCTGGGAAAGCCAAAAAACCCATGTCCTGAACAAGGGAGGCAAAATACTTATTTTTGACCCAACCCAAATCGTCGATATTTCCCGACCGGAACCCGTAAATATGACAATTAGGGAGAATGCGATCAGGGAACCCCTCATTATAATCACTTCAGACCATTTGATTTCACAGGCCAACAGACTGGCTTCCCATAAAAATGGATTGGGAATTCAGACCAAGGTGGTTCGCCTGAAGGAAATTTATGATGGCTTTGGTTACGGGACCAAAGATGTCTCTGCCATCAGGAATTTTCTGGCCTTTCATTTCCACAAAGAAAAACAATTAAAAAATGTCCTGTTTTTCGGGAAAGGAACTTTTGATTACAAAACCATTGTCGGAGGAAGGCCCAATTTGGTCCCTACATACAGTTCAAGGAATAGCCTCAACCCTTTGACCACTTACAGTTCGGATGATTTTTTCGGTTTTCTGGATTGGGGACAGGGCGAATGGGAGGAATCAACCTCGGGTGACGAAAGATTACAGATTGGGGTAGGACGGATTCCTGCCACCAACTTTGCTGAAGCGACCGTAATGGTGGACAAGCTTATTGCCTATGAAAACAGGGTCAATACCGCTGGGGATTGGAAGCGAAAAATAGCCTTCTTTGCCGACGATGCCGACAACAATATCCATCTCAATGATGCCGAAAGCCATGCTGCCTACCTGTCTGAAAACCACCCTGAATTCCAAATAGAGAAGCTCTATTTGGACAAATTCGAACAATTAAGGACCTCTACTCGTCAATTTTCACCTGTTGCCAAGGCTGCATTATCCAAAACAATTGAAGAGGGCCTTCTTTTTTTGAACTATATCGGTCATGGCAACGAAACAACTTTGACAGCCGAACAGGTATTTACAGTGAGTGACCTTGCCAATTGGCCCGACAATCCATTGCTTCCCTTGTTCGTCACCGCTACTTGTGAATTTGGACGACATGACAGTCCATTCGTAAGATCCGGAGCCGAGGAATTGTTATTTGCGAGAAAAAAGGGCGCAATTGGTTTGCTCACCACGGGAAGACCAGTATTCAGCAGTCTCAATTTTGCACTAAACAAAGCTTTTATCGAGGCGGTTTTCAATCAGGAAAACGGGGAATATCTGGATTTGGGGGCTATTTACAGACTGACCAAAAACAACAGCCTGAACGGTGCTTTTAATAGAAATTTCTCCTTACTTGGCGATCCCTCCATGAAACTGGCCCTCCCGGAATTAAAAACCAAAATCGAAAACGTGTTCGACATCCTGTTGGACGTTCCTGCCGACACCCTAAAGGCAAGTCAAATCCTTAAAATCGAAGGGGAAATCATAGATCCACTATCCGGTGGTTTTTTGGCCAATGCAAACGGGATTTTCGAATTGCTCATCACGGACAAACCATCAAAAAGCCGAACACTCGGTGATGAAAGTAACCCCGCTGATTTTTTTGAGGACACCAATATCCTTTTCAAAGGTTCGGGGAACATCACAGGGGGAACTTTTGCGGCAGAGATTTTTATCCCAAAAAACATTGATTATAGTTTTGGAAAAGGGAAAATAAGGGTATTCGCAAAGTTGGACCGTGGCACCCAAGAAGCTATGGGAGCAGAAACAATCGTCATCGGCGGAACTTCAGGCAACAGTACTGAAGATAAGGAAGGCCCAAAAATTCAACTTTTTTTCGGAGACAGCACAACAAATGCCAACACCTTCAACACCACTACCCTACCCCTTTTGGTGCATTTGGAAGACATCAGCGGCATTAATATATCACCCAACAATATCGGGCAGGATCTCAGCCTGATCGTCAATGGAGGCACACCAATAGTATTGAACTACCATTACCTTGCCCTTAATAGTGGATATAAAAACGGCAAGGTAGAAACGCTTTTGGAGGGCTTGAGAGAAGGTGGAAACATAATCACCATCGAGGCATGGGACAATGTCGGGAATAGCTCGACCCTAACCCGAGAAATAACCATAAAAGGAAGTTTGGAGATCAAGATTATAAAACACCTAACCTATCCCAATCCCGCGACGGAAAAAAGCCACTTTACGATTGAGCACAATCGGCCCAATGAAAACATCTTGCTCAACTTGAGTGTTTTCACCACTGGCGGTCAGAAAATATATACCGCACAAAAGCGTTATGTGAAAGCTGCGTCAATTTTGGAAGATTTGGAATGGATTTTTTTGCATGACAAAACAAAATATCCGGCAAAAGGAACTTATATTTACGAGATACAGCTCTTGTCAGAATTGGATGGCAGTTCGGACAGCATGGGTGGAAAAATAATTATTCAATGAAGAAATCATTCAATCATTCGTCAGGAAAATCATTTTTTTTGATTTTGGTAAGTTTATTATCCTTTAATGCTGTTGCCCAAAACTCCACCATTATCTCGGGACAAGACCCCAACAGGAGGGTCATCACTACCGCACTCCCTTTTTTGAATTTCGCCCCAGACAGCAGGCATTCCGGTATGGGAGATGTGGGAGTTGCCACTTCTCCGGACGGAAATTCAGCGCATTGGAATGCTGGAAAATTGGTTTTTGTGGAGAACGAAATGGGATTTTCACTATCCTATTCTCCTTGGCTGGGGAAATTGGTAAACGACATGTCCCTCAGTTACCTGACTTTCTACAAAAAAATAGATGACGTTTCTGCTTTTGGTGTCGATTTGCGGTATTTCAATATGGGAGACATCCAACTTACCGATGGACGGGGAAACGAATTGGGAGAATTCACTCCACGTGACATTGCGATTGGAGGTACTTATTCAAGAAAACTCTCTGAGAATTTAGGGCTTGGTATTTCTGCAAGATTCATCCATTCCAACCTTTCCGGAAGTATCTCTTCGGTCAGTGGGAGTGAAAGCAGGCCTGGTGTGACTGTCGGAACCGATGTTGGCCTATACTACAAAAAAGAGGTTTTTCCAGGGAACAGGCAAGGCTTGTGGTCTTGGGGAGTTTCGATTACCAACATTGGACCCAAGATCACCTACAACAGTGCAGATGATCTTGATTACATCCCAACCAATTTCAGAATCGGTACAGCCTATTCCGTCAATTTGGACGAATTCAATAAAATTACCTTTGCTTTGGATCTAAACAAATTGATGGTGCCCACCCCGCCCATTTACCAAACCAATGAAGATGGTAGTTTGGCTAGAGATGACAATGGAAACCTGATCATTGCTCCAAATGGAGGAAAAGACCCGAACAGACCCTTGATATCTGGAATGTTTGGTTCATTTGCTGATGCACCTGGAGGTTTCAGTGAAGAGATCAAGGAACTCATGATTTCAGCTGGAATAGAATATACGTACAACAATGCCTTTTCCTTAAGAACAGGGTACTTCTATGAAAACCCCAACAAGGGCGGAAGAAGATATTTCACCATGGGCGTTGGATTCAATTACAAACAATTGGGTTTTGACTTTTCCTATCTCGTCCCGCAGACTCAAAATCATCCTTTAGCAGAAACCTTGCGTTTTTCATTGGCTTATAATATCTCCAGTAAATGACATTGAACAGATCTCTCGCCCCTGAATTTAAAATTCCAGAGGACATTTCTTTACCAAAACCAACAAAAAGGACTCTCAAAAATGGAGTCCCTTTGTTTTTCATTCCCACCACAGCGGTCGATGCAGTAAAACTGGAAATCAATACCGATACCCAATCCATGGTCGGGGATTTGGAAAAAAAATTGGTTGCCTATTTCACCCTGCACCTAACATTGGAAGGAACCAAAACGAAAAATTCAGAGGTATTGGATGACTTTTTTGACACCTATGCCAGTGAGGTGGATGTGATCTCCAATTTTGAGCACAATGGTCTTTCCCTTTTGACAACCACAAAACATTTCGCCAAGGTGCTGCCGGTTTTTAGATCGCTTTTCACCGAAGCAATATTTCCGGAGAAGGAATTGGTCAAAAGAAAATCCCAAAAATCCCTAAGCATCACCATACAAAGAGAAAAAAACAGCGTCCAAGCCAGCCAACTCTTTCGCAACCAATTGTTTGATCAAGGTCATTCCTATGGACAGATTGTCACAGAAGAAGATGTTGATGCAATTGTAAGGGAAGACCTCCTTGCTTTTTATAAGGACTCACTTTGGATCAATCCGGAAATATTCGTGACTGGGAATCTGAATGAAACAGCTTTGGATTTGATTGCCCAAACCTTTGAATCTTTGCCCGTGACCTTCAAAGAAATTGAGTCCCCAGTATTCAGCAACAAGGCAAAAGCAAGAATTTATGAAAACAGGGAGAAATCCCTTCAGTCCAGTTTGAGGATTGGTTGTCATCTGATACCCAAAAACCATCCCGACTATTTTGCGCTTTACGTTTTCAATACATTCCTCGGTGGTTATTTCGGATCCCGATTGATCAAAAACATCCGAGAAGAAAAAGGACATACTTATGGCATCTACAGCAGCATTGGCAGCCTAAAAGATGCGGATTATTGGGTGGTCATGGCCGATGTTCAAAAACAATTTTTGGAGGAGGTCATTGGAGAAATCTACAAAGAGCTGGACTTGCTTCAAAGCGAGTTGATTTCCGATCAGGAATTGGAAGTGGTGAGAAACTATATGATCGGAAATTTCCTTTCCAATTTTAGTTCCGCCTTTGACTTAATAGACCGATTCAAATCCATCCATCAGGCGGGGCTTGATTTTGGGTTTTTTCAGCGTCAACTTGACTTTATCCGCAGCTTCAATCCTGAAGAGATCCGGGCTGTCGGAAAGAAATATTTGAAAAAGGAAAATATGGTCGAGGTGATCGTTGGTTAGTCTTTCGTCATTCTGAGATAAAACCACGACAAATCCAATCTCCACTTGGCCCAAAGCCGGAAAATTTGATGGAGAGGTCCCTTTTCACCGAGTTCTCTGGCCAAATTCAAAAATCCTTTGGCCACCTCAAAATTTGAAGAGGCCAAAGCATGCTTTGATTCAAAATTCACCCTGTTCAACAAGGCTTGGTTTTCTGCTTTGGTTTGGTTCATGGCTTGTATTTTCCGACAAACAATCAAAGTCGAATTCAGCATACTTGTGCTTTTTGGAAAATATTGCTTGGCCGAAAAGGAGTCCGGTAAGATTTTTTTCTTGACCCCGATATGATTGGAAAAGACAACTGGGAATTTTCTGGACAGCCTCACCATGATGTCAAAATCCTCGTAAGACAAGCTTTCATCATACCCCCCCTCGTCTCTGAATTTTTGCGCATCGATTACCAAAGAAACAGACATCAAGCAATGTCTCGATACCAAATCGCAGTACCGATCACCTTCTCTTACACTTTCAAGCAATCGCCCTGTATCATCCCTTTTGAAAAATGTTTTGCTCGGGCTCCCCTCCTTTTCCAACCAAACATCCGAAAAACAAAAACCCGCATTTTCGGAATGGGAAAGTCTTTGCACACTTTGCGAAACATGTTCGGGAAGCAAAGCATCATCTCCGGAAAGGTCAATCAAATATTTTCCCTGACTTTGCAAAAAGGCAACATTGAAGGAGGTACAATAAGGCAGGGATTGTTTTCTGAAAATGGATATGATTGTCGCACTCCCTTTTTGCCGATGTAGCCAATTATGGATTTTATGAGCCGTCTCGTCATCGCTCCCGTTATCAATGACAATCAGTTCAATATTTAAATATGACTGCAACAGGACACTTTCCAGAGCCTCTTCTATATATTCCTCGTGGTTGTAAGCGGTGCAAATGACTGAAACTAGCGGAAAATCCTGCATCCTCAAATTGTTTTGTGCCAGAAGATTTTATTCTCAGAAGCATTGGAAAACTTGGATTTGAAAAACATAAGGGAGTGGTTCGGCTGCCCTTCCAGATCCGAGGAACCCAAATCCAAAAAGGAAACTTTCTGTTCCGCTGCCAATTTGAGTAAGTGAACCATGATCAATTCTCCCGCAATTTTGGATTGCGATTTTGGATCGATGGCAGAAAGGTAATAATAAAGACTATCGGACGTCAATTTAACGGCCAATGCATGCGCAATTGCTTTTCCTTCCTCCCAAATGGTGATTACGAAATAGCGCTCGGGAAAACTTGAAACCTGCTGTACCAACCGACTTTCCGAAATATTGGATACATATCCCCGGTATTGATTCCAAGACCTTATTTCCTTTAGAAACCCAAAATTCTGGATATTTCCGACCATCACTTGAAGACCTAGTGATTTTGTCTTTTTTTGGTACTTCAGCACCAATTCAAGTGAGAACTTTTTCAGTTTCTTTTTCCCTTCAAAAAACTGATGGTTTAATATTCTTTTGGCTTCAAACCCTGCCGAGTTCAACAAATAACCCACCAAGTCCGAATGGTGACAATACATAAGCGGGGCTTGGATCGCCGTGATACTGGTTACATTTCTCTGCTTTAGGGAAATAATAAGTGTTTCAATAAAAAAGGAAATAGATTCGGAGGAAGTAGATTCATGGATCCAAAAACCGCCAAACGGAGCATTGGGAATTGAAATCGCTTCATGGGCATCATTGACGGAAAGGAACATTTCAGCTTTTAACTGGCCCTTTTTGACCAAAGTTGCACGGAGATATTGAACGGCATTTTCCGGATGAAAATTCATCAAAAAGTAATCATGATCTGGTAAGTCAGATTCCTCCAATGAAAATTTAAAGTCTGACTTTGTATTCTTGCTGAAGTCTTTCAAAATCTTGTTTTTTTCTGATGTAATCCTTTTCAGAGAAGAATTTATTGGACAAAACCAATAAGATGGCCGCATCATGGAAAGTCACCTCTGACCACACCAACGCCGGCAAAACCAAGGCCTGATTGGGTTCTGTCAACTCAAATTGGAACTTTTCCCCTCTCAAATCTTCCAAAAAAACCTTCAAACGCCCCTGAAGACAAACCAGTACCTGGTTTTCTTCCAAGTGTGCATGAACACCCCTCACCCCTCCTTCAGGCACTCTGCTGATCCAAAAAGTCCTCTTGATCTGAATGGGGAAATCTTCCGGTTTGTCCATGAAGGTCAGCAAACCCGATGCACTTTGGATCCCATCCAAGAGGATGATTTCAGGCCTTATTTTTTTCATAATTTGCATTTCCTCCATGTTTCTTTGCCTAAAAATAAAACTAATTTAAGGATTATCACCTGCTCCAAAATCCTATTTCGCTATTTTTGGAAGAACGAAGGGAATTGGCTGTTGTTCATCTGCGTTTACGCCCGTCCCAAAACAAAAAAATCAATTTAGATGGAGGATACATTTTTGACCTTAAAACATGATTCCGAAGGGTTATTCAAAGAAAAAGGGAGTAAATTTTTCGCTTTTGCTTATCCGGTTGCGGATGAAGAGGAGGTTAAAATAAAATTGGATTTTTTAAGAAAAAAGTATTTCGACGCCAGACACCACTGTTACGGATATATGCTGGGGAAAGAGCAAGAGATTTTCCGGGCCAATGACGATGGGGAGCCCAATCATTCGGCGGGCGATCCCATACTTGGACAAATACGATCCCACCAATTGACGAATGTTTTGATTGTCGTGGTGCGCTATTTTGGGGGGACCAAATTGGGCGTCGGCGGATTGATTCAAGCTTACAAAGCAGCAGCCTCAGAGGCAATCCTCAACAATGAAATCATTATTGCCATTGTGAAAAAGAGACTTTTACTCAAGTTTGATTATATCGCGATGAACGACGTGATGAAAATGATCAAGGATTATGATTTAGAGATATTGGACCAGACTTTTGACAACATTTGCCAAATCCATTTACGCGTAAGGGAAGCCCTTTTTTCTGAATTGACCGATAAAATCGAAAGTTTGGAACAAGTTGAAATACTCAACGATTGAAAATCTCATCGAGGTAACCTTGGTATTCCAGCTTCTTGAAAATTTCGAGGCAAGCCCAAGCATCCGTGGCAGCATAAATCATTTGTTTTTTGGTCAATGTGGGAGCTTCCCAATTGGACACTTGCTCGGTTTTGGATATGCGCATGTTCAAGACCATGGCGGATAGATTCCTGACGCCTACATTGTGAAAGCCTACCTTTTTGAGTTCGTCATTCAGGTCAAAAAAACCTCCCGGATTGAATCCGACACTTACTTTTCGAAGCGCTCTCAAATCGTCCAAAACTGCAGCACCTATCTTGATCGTCCCGGGATCTTCCAATATTTCTCTAATGCTTCCGGGAAGCCCAATATGATTGAGCCTGATCAGATAAGCGACCTCATCCGTAGACAACTGAAGTAGGGAGACATAGTGCTGCGTCCCCTTGGAAAAAGAAGGCTTCGTTTCCGTGTCAAACCCAATCAGTTTGTGTTTGGAAAGTTCATTTCGGGCTTCTCTGATTTGATCCAAGTTATCGACAAGGATGATTTCACCTTCAAATTGTCCCAAAGGCAATTCATTGATTTCTGTTTTTGTTATTCTTTTGAGAATCATGCTACCAATTCTTTTTTAATTTCTCTCATCTCCTCTTTGGAGTAAAAATTGATACCCAATTTAAGGTATCCGAACAAAATCGTCATTATCGGACTGATGATGTTAAAAAAACAATAAGGTGCGTAAGTAAGTGTCGCCACCCCGAGTACAGACGCCTGTGTTGCGCCACAGGTATTCCAAGGAATCAAAACGGAAGTAACCGTAGCACTGTCTTCCAAGGTCCGGCTGAGATTTTCGGGTTTTAAGCCCCTTTTTCTGTAAATATCAGCATACATTCTTCCTGGAACCAAAATTGCCAAATATTGATCCGAAGCGGTAACGTTGAAAAACATACAGGTCGCGGCCGTCGAGGCGATCAATGAACCTACCGTATGTACTTTTCTGATGACCGCTTCTGCAATTACGCGAAGCATTCCGCTTTCTTCCATGATCCCCCCAAATATCATCGCACAGATGATCAGCCAAATAGTATTCAGCATTCCTGACATTCCTCTTGTAATCAGCAATTCGTTGACCACTTCATTGGATGTGACAATGCTGATCTCACCGTACAAAGACATCATTACCGCTTTGAATGCATTTAGGGCAAATCCCCCTTCCTGATTTGCGACCAGTTGGATAATCTGGGGTTGGAAGATGATGGCGAAAACACCCCCAAGCAAAGCGCCAGCCAGCAATGCCGGCACCGCGGACACTTTTTTGACGATCATCACCAGCACCAACACCGGCACGATAAACAACCAGCCATTGATATTGAATTTTTCCAAAATCACTGTAGATATTTCCTTCACCTGTTCCACTGACCCTTCAACACTATTGGTGAAGCCAATAATTCCAAAAATAATCATTGTAATCAAAATTGAAGGAATCGTAGTTTTTGCCATGTGCCTGATATGGGTAAACAAATCCGTTCCCGCCATGGCTGGCGCAAGGTTGGTCGTATCGGAAAGTGGGGACATTTTATCGCCAAAATAGGCACCTGAGAGGATTGCTCCAGCAATAATCCCCTCACTAAAACCCAATGCCTTGCCAATCCCCAAAAGCGCCACACCCACGGTGGCAACCGTTGTCCAGCTGCTTCCGGTGGCAACAGAAACGATGCCGCTGATCACACAGGCTGCCAACAGGAAGATGGTGGGATTGAGAAGTTGAAGACCATAATAAATCATGGCTGGGACGATTCCGCTAAGCATCCAAGTTCCGGCAAGTGATCCGATCAGTAACAGGATCAATATGCTGGACATGGCCGAGCTGATGCTTTTGACAATCCCGTCCTGAAGGATTTCCCACTGGAAATCCAACCTGAAAACAGCCACCAAACCCGCAACAGCAGCCGATAAGATCAAAACGATCTGATTGGAGCCTAAGAGACCATCGGTTCCAAAAACCCATATATTGACAACCAGTAAAACGATTAGAAAAAAAATGGGAAACAGAGCTTCGAAGAGAGCCGGTTCTTTGTGGTGTTTAATCATTAAATATTTCTTTGAAAACTTTTGAAGACTGAAATTAATAAAATTCTTGAACTTTACACTTCATTAAAATAGCAAACAAGCTCTCCTGCGGTTTGCCAACCAATGGCTACTCCCATTCCTCCCAATCTCACTGCAATGCCTACTCCGGGAAAAGGCATAGAGACAATCGGGGTTTTATTGGGCCCAAAACCCATTATCCCACTCCATTCCATTTCTATTTCAGGGACTTGACCGGGAAACAGAAATTCCTCCACAATTCCTTTCAAATAATTTTTGATATTTTCATTTGTCCCAAAGGAAGTGGTGTTTTCAATATCGAAAGCCATATTTCTCCCTCCACCGATCAATAATCTATTGTCAACATTTCTGAAATAAACATATCCTTTGTCAAAATGAAATGCTCCTTTCCAGGGAATTGCCATGGAAAAGGGTTTTGTAACCAAAATGAGTCCCCTTCCCGGTTGGATATCGAGTTCCGGGAACAATGTTTTTGAAAAAGCATTGGTACAAAGTGCCAAATGCCGCGCTTCAAACGTGATGGATGTATCCATCACTGAATGGCGGACAATCACCAATTTTTCCTCCACAATCACTTCTCCCACTTCCGATCCCGTCAAAATTTTGACCCCCAATTCCCCACATTTACGCCAAAGGGAATCAATGAATTTGCCACTGTCTAATTCTCCTTCAAATTTATTCTCAATTACTGCCAAAACCTTTTTGCCAAAACCGAAATCCCCCACTTTCCCCACTGTCTCAAATACCTTTTGTTTGAAGATGGGCATTAGCAGCTCGTTGATTCGAGAAAGGTGCTCCAATGCAGGAAGCTCCCTTTCGGTAATCAATTCATAACCATGATTCGACACATAATCAAGAGCTTTGTCTCCGAAGACCTTTCTGATAGCCAGTAAACCCTTGTATCGGCGTTCCACCAAATCCAAAACATCCTCCTGACTCAACTGTTCAAGATCGTCCAGTATTTCCGTAACACTCCCAAAACAGGCAAACCCTGCGTTCCTCGTGCTTGCCCCGCTTGGAAAAACTCCTCTCTCCAAAACCAATACCGTGCTTTCCGGAAATTTCCATTTATATTGAATAGCTGTAGAAAGCCCAACGATTCCTCCGCCAATGACAATCAAATCATATTTTAGAAAATTTTTCTTTTCCCAATAGCTCAACATTTTTCCTGCCTGTTCAATAAATACGAAGACTATTTATTAAATTAAAGCTGGGAATCCAATTAAACACCCAAAAGAACAATGAGAAAAATTGACGCCTTGCTTTACGAATACGGCTTAAGCCACCAGAATGAAACCAACAAGGCCATTCATTGGATATGTGTCCCTGCGATTTTTTTTAGCATTGTTGGTCTTATCTTTAGCATCCCTGCAGGAATCCTTGATTCGCTTTCTCCATTTTTGCACAACTTTGCAAATTGGGCGACCGTTGTGTTGGTATTGGTCTTGATTTATTATGCCACGCTATCTCCTCCATTGGCATTGGGTATGTTGCTGTTTTCTGCCGTTTGTCTGGCAATGGCCAATTTGATTGACCTGATTTCACCCATTCCGTTATGGACTGTAAGCTTATCAATTTTTGCAGTCGCATGGATTTTTCAATTTTATGGTCATAAGATTGAAGGAAAAAAACCTTCCTTTTTAAAAGATATCCAATTTTTACTGATCGGTCCAGCTTGGCTCATGCATTTCATTTACAAAAGATTTGGGTTTGCATATTGAAAAAAATGAATTGAACAAAACAATACCAAAACCAATTGAATTCAGGCACTTACACTGTATCTAAGCGATCGTTTCCTTTCCAAAAATCCATTTCCCAGAACAGTTCTATAAATAAAACCAAATGAATAGCGCCTAATATTGTATTTTTAGGATCGTTTCATCATTGGTATCAAGCAGATTTATGCATTTCTATTCCCTTGCTTCGGTTGAATTTCCTTTACTTTCCGATATTGTAGTCATTTTTGGGCTGGCCACTTTGGTGATTCTTTTGTTTATGCGAATGAAGATTCCGACCATCATCGGCTTTCTGTTTACCGGGGCTTTGGCAGGCCCATATGGGCTTTCATTTGTGAAGGCCTCCACGGCGGTGGATGTGCTATCGGAAATCGGTGTGATTCTCTTGTTGTTTGTCATCGGGATGGAATTCTCGTTGAAAAGCTTGATGGCAATCAAAAAAGCCGTTTTTATTGGGGGAAGTCTTCAGGTCTTTCTCACCATTATAGTTACTTCCCTGCTTGCCAATTTATTGGGTTTTGATTGGAATATTGCCGTTTTTATGGGCTTTTTGTTTGCCTTGAGCAGCACAGCAATCGTCCTTAAACTCCTTCAGGAAGCCGGGCAAGTGAATACCATTTCGGGAAGGACAACGCTTGCGATCCTGATATTTCAGGATGTGATCATCGTACCCTTGATGCTCTTCACCCCAATGCTTGCTGGGCAATCCGACAATATTGCACTTTCCTTGTTATTCATGGCGCTGAAGGCTGGATTGGTCATTTTGATTACCATCGTAAGCGCAAAATACCTGATTCCCACTTTGCTCTATCGGGTGGCTAAAACCAAGAGTGAGGAATTGTTCCTCTTGAGCATCATTGTCACTTGTTTTGCGGTCGCCTATCTTACCTCCTTACTGGGGCTTTCCTTGGGGCTCGGTGCTTTCCTGGCCGGTTTGATCATCAGCGAATCGGATTACAGCCACCACGCCACCGGCAAAATACTCCCCTTCCGAGAGATTTTCCTCAGCTTCTTTTTTGTATCCGTCGGAATGCTCTTCGATATCGGCTTTCTTTTTTCCAATATCTTGGTCATCCTTTCCCTTACTGCCTTGACGATCTTTGTGAAATTTATTTTGGTTGCCATTTCGGTCAGAGCCATAGGTCAGGGATTTAAAGAAGCATTTATTGTAAGTTTTTCAATTTTTCAAGTCGGAGAATTTTCGCTTTTGTTGGCCAAAGAGGGATTGAAATTTGAGCTGTTGGATGCTGACACCTATCAGTATTTTTTGGCGATTTCGATTCTGACGATGGCCATTACCCCTTTTGTGTTGAAGAAACGGGAAACACTTGCCTGTGGCATCCTGAACCTCCCTATCCCCAGTAAATTGAATAAAAAGTACGGGAATGAAAATGTCCCTGAAATCACTTTAGAAAAGGAAGGATTGAAAGATCATTTGGTCATCATTGGCTATGGGCTCAACGGTAGAAATCTTGCCAAAGCCGCGAAATCAGCAAAAATCCCCTATGCGATCATCGAGATGAATCCCGAAACTGTGCGAACAGAATCCGCCAAAGGGGAACCCATTATTTTTGGAGATGCATCCATCGATGCCATTCTGGAACATGTGAACATTCACAAGGCAAGGGTGGCCGTGATTGCCATTTCCAATGCGGACGCGACGAAAAGGATCATTTCAAACATCAACAGGATCACCCAAAACCCCTTTGTAATCGTCAGGACCCGGTATGTGAATGAGATGGAAGAACACTTCAAATTGGGCGCCGATGAGGTGATCCCTGAAGAATTTGAAACTTCCATAGAAATATTCACCAGGGTTTTGACCAAGTATTTGGTCCCAAAACTTGACATCGAAGCCTTTACCGAAGAGGTCAGATCGAGAAACTATGAGATGTTCAGGAGTACTTCCACGGAAGAAGAATCCAAACTCAAATTTGATCTGCCCGAAATCAATTTTATCAGCCTGAAAATTGAAAAAGACTCTGGAAGATTCATCAATAAAGCCATCAAAGACGTACGTTTAAGAGAACTGGCAGGAATTAACTTAGTCGCCATAAAAAGGGATGATACTACGATTACGGAGATCAATGGCGACCACAAGTTGAAGCTGGGTGATTTGATTTACGTAGTTGGAAAACCGGATGCCTTGGAATCCTTTCGTGACGAAATGGGATTTGAATAGCAAGTTGTTATTCCTTTGGCACCAGCCATTTTATTTCCTTTATTTTCTGAAGGGAAATTGTGTTTTTGGAGCTGTTTATGTTGTCAAGGATGGTTTTCTTTTCCTTGGCCGTCAAGCGCCAGTTGAGTGATGCTCTTTGGGATTCATAATCCTTCAGGCTAACATCAGTGGATGATTCGACAGGCTTACTTTGTTTCAGAAAAGGAATGGTAGAATATTCAAACTCAACTCTATTCAATTCAAAATCAAGTGTTTCACGAAGGTAATTGTACAAGGTTTCATTGTTGATGGTCTGTACTTTGTCCCAGTTGATGTAAATATTTTTTAGGGGTGTGAAAATTTTCTGGATAATGGTCGGGTTCAATTTGGGGTCGATTTCCTTGGCTTTTTCAGAATCCCTAATGGAAATCATGGTGACACCAGACGTGTTTTCCTTGATCCAATCCTCAAAAACGTACATAAAACGCAATGCATCCTGAATCCCAAAATTGTCTGATAATCCAGCATCCATGGTTTCCATGGTCGGAATGGAAGGCAGCTGTATATTAGGCGTGAAGAAAGGGAAAGTCGCACCCATCCGAAGGGCGCTGATAAACCTTAGGTTTAGGGCGTCTTGATCATAAAAAAAGCGCTGAAAATCTATCGATTGGCTTTTTTCACTACCCTCTCTTTCTGGCAGGTGAGATACACCCATATAGCTCATGGATTGGGGAGATATGATCAATTTCCTCCCATCATTGATAATCAGAGGAGTGATCAGCATCATGGGAATCTGGCTTTTGTATTCTGGTTCTAAATAAGCAGAAATGGGTTTTTCCAAAATCCCCTTGGTATTGATGTTCAATTGGTTCTCAAAGGCATAACCTCGGTCTTTCAAATATCTCCTGCCATTGTATTCAAAATATTGATTTCTTATCAAAAGGTCATTGACCAAAAGAGTGAATATAATGGGGTTCAAATTATCGGAAGACATTTGATCCAGGTAGATTGGATCGAGGATATCGATGGAATCGTCTTCCTTTGACAAGAGGTAAAGTTCCCTGAAAAACGCGGCGCCTATAATCCCTCCTGAAGCACCTGTGATAAGCTGGGTATGGTTAAACAATTCCCCATTGGTCGTTTCCTCGAGTTTTTGAAGCACTTTAAGTGTCCACAGTGCGGCCCTTTGCCCCCCTCCGCTGGTGGTCAGCATGACCATTTTTGGCTTTTGGTTTTCAGGAAATTTTTTCCGCCAATTGTCCAAAATTTGAATGGTATATTCTCTATCCTTTTTCACCGTGTCTGGGTGAAGAAGTTCATTGAGATGGTTGAGGTTATAAGTTGTTGGAATCGTATCGTAATTTAAACCAAAAGCGGTGTGGGGCCTATTGAACAAATCGGAATTTGACAGAAAATTAATAACCAAAGCACCTAAAATCACGACGGGAATCGACCATTCCCGAAGCCAAAAGACCAGTGCACCTACCAACATGGTCATTACCGAAAAAAGCAAGATTCCGCTTGCCGCAGCGGGGATTTGTAAAAATGTATTTTCTCTGAAGAAACCCAAGAACAAGATTACCCCGATCAAAGTAGTTTGAATAATGAACAAATTCAGATGGTTTTGGTCAAAAACCCGCAACAATTGTTGTCCTTGAAACCTTGAAAGATCCTTCCGAACCTCCCTGACAGTAAAGTCATAACACAGATAGTTCTCCACTTTGTCTTGGATTTTCTTACTGTCTTTTATTTGCCGCAACATGTGCGCCCTTGGAATCTTGGTCTTGCGGAGTTGCTTTTCAAGTGAATCGGCAAAAAGCACAAAGAAGTTTTTATTGGTTATGCCGAAATAAAGAAAGATCAAGGAAAAGGTAAGCAGCGTGCCTCCTGCAAATCCAAGAAAATACTGGAAGACATGCCAGTTGCTCTCCGGCGCATTGTCCAGCTGAAAATCTATAAAACAATAGAGGTACAGAACATAAAATAAAAGCGGGATAATGAAATTATTGATCGTGTATTGGATAAAAGGTCTCGGCACTACGGCCAGAAACTTGAATTTGGCTCCATGGAGGATATAAGTGGTCATATGAAAGGACATGGTAAAAATACCCAAACCGATTCCTACCAAAAAAAAGCCCTTCCAGGAAACGCTGTTTAAGTATTCCGGATCCAACATCAAGTACGGAATACCCAGAACGGTCCCGAATTTTTGGATGACAATCAATGTCAGCAATGCCCAAGGAAGAATTAGGAGCAAATCCTTTCTTAAATGAAGGAGGAGCAATTGCACTGGAAAAGAATAAAAGATCTTAAACCACATCTGTAAATATTTCTTGGATAATATACAAGATTTTCAGAAACTAAAAAGATTCTTGCTCCATTTTTGCCAAGTCGGAAGCCAAAGGCTATGATTGCGAACAATTTCCTTAAATAATAAAATGCATTGGCACTTTTGCCAATAGTCGTTACCTTCGCAAGGATAAATTTAAATAAAGACAATAATGAGAACCTGGTTTTTGTGTAAGGTAAAATATGCCAAAGAAAATGAGCAAGGCCTGCTCAAAAATGTTTCCGAGCAATATCTTGTAGATGCCGTATCCTTCACGGAAGCAGAAGCAAGAATATACGACATGCTGGGATCGGTCATTCGCGGAGACTTCCAAGTGACCAATATCAGCAAAAGCAATATTGTGGACGTTTTCTATTATGAAGATATCGATGTTTGGCACAAATGCAAAATCACCTATTTGGTGACAGATGCTGACAGCGGCAAAGAGAAAAAAGTAACACAATTTATGTTGGTCACTGCCCATGATGTAAAAGAAGCCCATGAAAGGATTTTTGAGAGCTTGAACAATATGTTGGTGACTTTCCGTGTGCCGGAAATCGCGGAAAGCCCAATTGTGGAAATTTTCCCTTATGAGAAGGAGGACGAAGAATTATTGCCGCCTCCAGGCGCCAATCTCCGTCCAGTGAGTGAGGTTAAAGCTGAGCAAGAGAGAAGAGACCAAAACAGGGCTGAATTGGAAAGTGCCAGACTCCAAAAAGAATCGGAAGCAGAAGATGAGGATGATTTGGAAGTCGCCCAAAGATCTGAAGAAGACGAAGAAGACGAGTTTTAGACAGAAGGAGGGCTTGGATTACCAAGCCCTCCTTTTCTTTCCCATTCAATTTAAGAAAGGAAAATGTTTTTGGGAGGACAAGCTACTTTCTCAACTGGTTTTTGACCACAAATTCTATCAGTTCATCGACCGAAATCCCGGCCCTTTCGCTTGCATCGGCAATATCTTCCCGGCTTACCTGGGCGGCAAAAGCCTTATCCTTCAGCCTTTTTTTAACTCCCTTTACTTCCATTTCCTCATACCCCTGAGGGCGCATGATAGAATAAGCATGGACAAATCCTGACAATTCGTCAAAGGCATACAACATCTTGTCCATTTCCGTAGTGGGATCAACACCAAAATATCGCGGACCATGACTTGCGATCGCCTTGATGATCCGGGGATCAATTTTCCGTGCCTCCAATTCCTCAATGATTTTTCGACAATGATGATCCGGCCATTGATCCCAATCGGCATCATGCAGCAATCCGGACAAATACCACATGTGTTGCGTCTCAGCATCGTATCCCTTGAATATTGCATAGGCCTTCATGAGATGCCCAACTTGCTTCATGTGAAAAACCAACTTCTCATTTTTCACCCAATCGGTCAGTAATGACATGCTTTCTGCATCATTCAATACATTTCCGAGATTTTCTTCCGAACCGAATTCCTTTCGGTTCAATGCATGGCTAAATTCCATATTTGACAAGGTGTTTTTATTTTAAACCCATTTTTATGTATTACAAATTATTTAATACGCATTTTATGGAAATTTTTGCAAAATTATTTATAATTTTGCCTGGTGGAGAATAATTCAACTCTTTTGGCTTCAAACCTAAAACCCTTGATGGGTTCTGATTATTTTTACTTTGTCCAATTGAATGGAGAAGATAAAATAATTTTATCCAATGACAAATGGAGAAATCAATTATCCTTCCTCACTGATTCATTTGAAGGGCATTGCATTTCAGAATACATTTTTCATAAGGATTTTTCAAACTTTCAGTTGCTGCTGAATGAAGCCAAAGAAAATAACAAAACCAGATTTAACCTTGATTTAAGGAAAATCAATTCCGAGGGGATTGATTTTCACTGGACCCATTGGGAATTTTCTATTTCTAAAAATGAGTTAGGCACCTTTGAAGTATTGGGAATTGGGCACGATATTCAAAAAACGAACGAAAAAAATATAGATTTCCCGAATTTCATTCATGAGCATCAGGTCAAAAATGAAATTATGGAAGGTTTGTTCGAAGACAACCTGATGGGTTTTTGGATTTGGAACTTAAAGGATTCCCAAGATCACCTCAGTTATTCCCTCAAATCCATGCTGGGATATGAACAAGGAACGGATAGCCTTAGTGACATCAAATGGCAAAAACATATCCATCCATCTGATAAAAGAAAGGTCCGAGAACGGCTTAAGGTGCATTTCGAAAGTTTTGGCAAAACCCCCTTTCATTGTGAATTTCGGGTCCGATCATTGGATTTGAAAGATTTCTGGGTGATAGGTTATGGAAAAGTCATCAAATGGACTCTTGATGGAAAGCCACTCACCATGATTGGATGCTTTCTGGATACCTCCGAGAAGAAAAAATCCGAAGAGCTATTGGAAAAGCAAAGCAAATTCCTAAAGGACCTCACCTTCAACCAGTCACACATGATGCGCTCCAAACTTGCCAATATTATGGGGATTTTAGAAGTGATGGACCCCAAAATGCAAAACGATGAAAATTCTGGATACCTTCACCTCATCCAAGAAGAAGCGAAAAAACTGGATGAGGTACTTAAAAAAAGTATCTACAGCTCCAGTTCTTTCAATAGGGATGAAATAATTTAATGTAGATGAATTGGCGCCACATTTTTGGGTTTTGCCCGATCCATTTCCGCCTTATACTCCCCCTTCACTTCCCCACAGGTCAGCATTGCCGCGCCAAAATATGGGTTTTTGATTTCTTTTTCCAAACTCAACCAATAAGCACCTTTGTCATTGTCTGCCATCGGACAATATTGCTTGTAGACTGAAGCCTCAGTTACCCCGAAATAATCGACGGATTCAATCATGCCATCCGATATTTTTTGAAAAAAAATTCTTTGGGTTGCCAAATCATCACTTTTTTTCAAATTTTCCAAATTGGTTTTCAACCCACCAAAAAGCGGCATCCAAACATCATGCGCATTTTTTTCCAACAAGGACATCTCCACTTTGAGCAAATTTGTCAAAAACTTGTCCGCTTGGGTCTGCGTTGCTCTAGGATCCGATTGGATCAAGACATCCTTTAGAAGAATATAAGTTTTCAAAACCTCCCCCAATTGATTTTTGAAAGCCTCAGGAACCTGAATTGTTTTAGAAACAGGCTTGCCCATCATGCTGTAATTCCCTCCCAATTGCGCTGCCGCATCAATGGAAAAAACACCATTGGTCACTACCTCCTCGCCTTCTTCCAATCCCGCAGCAATCAGATAACTTTCTCCAGCCCTCGGTCCCAAAGTCACTTCCCTCATTTCAAAAGCGGGCGCTTCTTTGTTTCCTTTTTGGATATACACCACCGACCGCTTCCCTGTCCAGAGGATCGCTGATTTGGGCACTATCAATCCGCCCATTGTTTCCACGCCAGAAGTTTTGATCAATCCATTGACAAACATTTCGGGTTTAAGCAACATCCCCGTATTTTTTGCTTCTGCCCTGATGGACAACGTTCGGGTGTTGGGATTCAACATAGGATCAATGTAGGAAACCTTGGCTGGAAATTCCCTTCCCGGAATTGCCTGTAATGTGAAGATCACATTGTCTCCCACCTTGATCGCCGCCAAATCCGATTCATAAGCATCCAGCAAAACCCAAACACTGCTCAAATCCACAATCTCAAACAAAACTGTCCCTCTGTTGACAAAATCCCCCATGGAGATATTTCTGGAAACAACCACTCCGGAAGCCTCAGAAAAAATATCGAATTGGGTCTGAACCTCGTTTTTTTGCTCCATCGCTGATATCTGTGCATCAGACATTTTCCATAATCTCAATTTCTCTTTCGCCGCTTCATAAAGCAGCGGATTGGAAGCTTTCATTTTGGCGGTTTCCAGTAGTTCTTTCTGGGCATTCACCAAGTCAGGGGAATAGATTGTGGCCAGTTTCTGCCCCTTCTTGATTTCCTGACCGGTAAAATTCACATACAATTGATCGATGCGTCCGGAATAGTTTGCGGCGAGATTATAGATGCGCTGTTCATCCGCTTTGATTTTACCGGTCAAACGAATTTGATTTTCCGCATTCCCCGATTTTACCCGAGTAGTCATCACGTTGGAGAGGGCCGCTGCTTCAGCTGTCATTTCAAAAATGTAAGGATCTCCTCCTGATGCTCCTTGACTTAAAGGAGTAAGCGCCATTCCACAAATCGGGCATTGGCCGGGTTCATTCTGGCGGATCTGTGGATGCATCGAACAAGTATATACTGTTCCATCTTCTGCGATATGCTCGTGGGTTTCGGCCCCACCATTTCCCCGGATCATCCAGCCAATAACTCCGCCAAAAAAAAGGCAGCCCAGGACAATCACTATAATATTTTTTTGATTTACCATGATTTCGGTTTTTAATAATATTTATTCAATCAATAGCCCAATAATTGTTCGATTTCTGCATAGCCCATATACTGTTCGATGATCGTATTGGCGAGGCTCAACCGATAATCCAGCAGTTCCCTCTGGACCGTAAGAATTTCCTCAAAGGAACTGCTTTCGGTCGCATAGGCGGTGATCATGATTTCCAGTGTTTGTTGGGTCAATGCTATCTGCTCCATTAGCAATTCCACCCTCAGTTCCGTATTCCGAATATCCTTGGTGATTTCTTCCACCTGTACCGTCAAGGTATTTTCGATATCTTCCTTTTGAAGCGCATTGGATTCCCTCCAAATAATAGCTTCCTTTTCCATTGCCTTGAATTTTTTCCTATAGATGGGAAGACTTAAGGTAACCATTGGCATGACCATGTTTTGGCCCATTCCACTGGGCATATATCCCATTCCATCCATCCCCCCTATTGTTCCCGATTCGGGTCGGGGTGTAAAAACCATATAATTGACCCCTAAACCAAACATTGGCTTTCCCTCCAATTTAGCCATTTCCGCTTGCTTGCGATAAGCCAGACCTTCGGCCTCAAGCATTTTCACCATCGGATTATTCACCAAGACACTATCCAGAAAGGCTTCCGCATCGAGAGACAAAACCTTGGCTAACATCTCGCTTTCCAGCTCAACTACCGTCTTGGGCGCCTGATTGAGGAGAGAATTGAACCTGGAGATCAAAGGAGGGCGATTGGCTTCCAACTGTCTCAACTCACTTTCCAATGCCTTGATCTGGATCTGCAGCCGAAGGACATCCGTCAACTTCCCCGAACCACTGCTCGCCCCCATGCTTGTCATTCCCGTAGAGGAGGATGAGCTGGAGGCAGGGGCATTTGCCGCACCACCACCCATCCCCATTCCAGATCCGGAAGTGCTGCCCACGCTGGAATCTGCTTTCTTGACCGCCCCAGAAACCGATGCGGCGGCTTGTCCCACATTCCCTCCTTGATATTTGATGATGGCCAAGCGCTCCATGGTTTGAAGGATTTCCAAATTGTCCCTATTGGCCTTCATTTCAAATTCCAATTGGTGAATTTGGTAATACGTAGCTTTCACCTGGTAAACCAGCAAATTTCTTCCGGTTCTAAATTCCTCGTATTTGGCCTGCGCCATCAGCGTAGCTTCATCTTTTTGGGTCCTCAGCATTCCAAACCAGGGAAACATCTGCATCAATGAAATTTCCGTCCTCTGATTTCCCATCAAAGTTTCCATAGGCTTTAAAAAAACTCCCATGGTCAGTTCCGGGTTTGACAAGCTTCCTACCTGATTCACTTTTTCCAAAGCCGCCTGATATTGGGTAAAGGAAGCTTTCACTGCAGGATTTTGGTCGGACGCCAACTGGATATAAGTATCCAGTTTGGTTTGACCAACGACGGGTATGTTAAAGCCGAAAAGGAAAATGACCCATGCAAGTCCAAAGTAACCGAAGGATTTCATTGCGTTTGGTTTTATTCGTCTCATAACTCTTCTTTTTTTAATTTGAACTCCATGTACTTTCCAAACAGCACTGGGACAATGAATAGTGAAACCAAGGCAATTGACATCCCGCCAAATGCAGGGATCGCCATTGGGATCATGATATCAGAACCCCTTCCAGTACTCGTCAAGATAGGCAAGAGGGCAAGAATAGTCGTTGCGGTGGTCATCAAACAGGGTCTTACTCTTTTTAAACCTGCGGCAATGACCGCCTTTTTGATTTCTGATTTATTCTCCGGTTGTCTTTTGTCGAAACTCTGTTTCAAATAGGTCCCCATCACCACTCCATCATCGGTCGCAATCCCAAAAAGGGCGATAAACCCTACCCAAACGGCCACGCTTAGGTTGTAGGATTTCATTTGAAAAAGCTCCCGCATGTTGGTCCCTAAAATATTGAAGTCAAAGAACCAACCTTGTCCATAAAGCCAAAGCATCAAAAACCCTCCAGAAAATGCCATGGCGATGGCCGTGAAAATCATCAGCGCCAATGCAGTTGATTTGAACTGGAAATACAAGATCAGGAAGATGATAATCAAGCAAAGGGGAACGACCACAGCCAATCGCTTCTCTGCGCGCACCTGATTTTCATAACTTCCGGAAAACACATAACTGACTCCTGCCGGAACTTCCAATCCACCATTTTCAATTTCATACTTGATCATTCTTTGGGCATCTTCCACCACGGTAACTTCAGCAAAACCATCCCTTTTGTCAAATAGCACATAGCCAAGCAGGAAAGTATTTTCTCCCCGGATCATCATCGGACCGGGCCTGTAGGTGATTTCGGCGATTTGGCCAAGAGGAATCTGGGATCCCATAGGGGTATTGACCAAAATCTGTTTCAGTGTTTCGGGATCATCCCGGAATTCCCTTGCATATCGCGCCCTGATCACGTAGCGTTCCCTTCCTTCCACAGTAGTACTCAAGGCCATACCGCCAACAGCTACTTCGATAAATTCTTGAACATCGGCCACATTGAGTCCATACCTTCCCAAGGCATCCCTGTCCAATTCAATTTCCAGATAAGGCTTGCCTAGAGAACGGTCCGCAAATACCGCCTCAGCCTTGACCGAAGGCACCTCTTTCAAAATATTTTCCAGTTTCAAACTGAATTGCTCAATGGTTTCCAAATCGGGACCATATACCTTCATCCCCATGGGTGCACGCATACCTGTTTGCAACATGACCAGCCGGGTCTCTATGGGCTGAAGCTTCGGAGCGGAAGTCACTCCCGGAAGATTGGAAGTCTTCGCTTGAATTTCATCCCAGATGTCGTTGGGAGATTGAATTTGATCCCTCCATTGCCTAAAATACTGACCTTTTTTGGGGTCGGGTAAAAGATGGTTTTCTATTTTTCTCAGAATAGATTTGGTCGTTGATTCAGCCATCGGTGAATTTTCGGCATCCATGATGACACCATTTTTTCGATCATAAAACCATTCCTCTCCTTCCAGATTCAAATGATAGTACCCCTCTCGGTTGACTTTGAACCGGAGTTTTCGCGCTTCCGTATCCTGGATGTATTCGGTCTTGTAATTGATGATATTTTCATACATGGACATCGGGGCCGGATCCAAGGGGCTTTCTGCACGTCCGGCTTTGCCGACGACCATCTCCACTTCCGGGATCGCCTGCACCAACATGTCCAATTGCTTCAAGGTCTGCATGTTGGCCTCCACACCGGAATGGGGCATCGTCGTGGGCATCAGTAAAAAGGAACCCTCATTTAAGGCCGGCATGAATTCTTTCCCCATTCCGGGAAAAGAATGGGATAAATTCGACCATCCCGATGTAGTTCTAATATTCGTTCCAACTTGGTCAAAACCAGTGGCTACAAATCCAAATATTTTTCCAAATCCCAGCCAAATGTTCAAGCCTATAAAAATGATCAATACAGGAATGGCAAGGAATATTTTGGCATTGTCCAGGCACCATGCTAGAATATTTTCATAAAATCGGATAAAAAGACTAAATATTCCGAGGACCAAACCAATGACAAGACCAATGAAAACAAAATTGGTGAATGCAGATTGACTCAATCCCAAAGGCCTCCATTCATAGGCCAGCAGAAACGCAACCGCCACAACCGAAATCGCTACGGCCACCCAAGCTTTGTATCTGCCATTATAGGTTTTTTCTGGAAAATAAGCATGGATCAAATAGTTCAGACCAAAGGCGATCAAGACCAATCCAGCCCAAGGAAAAAAGAACAAAAGAATACCTCCCGCCAAAACCATGAGGCCATTCAAACTGCCTTTGAGCTTGTCGGATTTGATCCGAGAAGAAAACAACCAGTGGGCAAAAGCCGGCATAATCACCAAAGTAAAAATCAAGGCAGCGACCAAGGCAAAGGTTTTTGTGAAGGCCAAAGGCCCAAATAGCTTCCCTTCGGCAGCTTGAAGGGTGAATACCGGGAGAAAACTAACAATAGTAGTCATCACAGCCGTGACAATGGCGGAGGCAACTTCGGTGGTGGCCTCGTAAATGACTTCCATCTTGGATTTGCCGGGATAGGCTTCTTCCAGATGGCGCAGAATATTTTCACTGAGGATAATCCCCAGATCCACCATCGTCCCAATGGCGATCGCAATACCGGAAAGCGCAACAATATTGGCATCCACACCAACATATTTCATCATGATGAAACACATCAAAACCGCCAAGGGAAGCAATGCCGAAATCAATAACGAAGCACGAAGGTTAAAGACCATCACCATGATGACGATGATCGTGATGAGAATTTGAAGGCTGATCGCCTCACTTAAGGTATTCAATGTTTCCTTAATCAATCCCGATCGATCATAAAAAGGCACGATCGTAACCTTGGAAATGGTCCCATCTTCCAAAATTTTGCGTGGAAGACCGGGAGAAATTTCCTCGATTTTGGATTTGATCGCCTCGATGACTTCCAATGGATTGTCCCCATAGCGGGCGACAACCACACCCCCTACGGTTTCTGCTCCCCCTTTGTCCAAAATTGCCCGCTCTGCCCTACTGGCAGGGCCAATATTCACTTTGGCGATGTCCCTGATTTTGAGCGGAACGTTTTCGGTGACCTTGACCACGGCGGATTCAATGTCCTCCAATGACTTCACATAACCCAAGCCACGCACAATGTATTCGACCTGATTGATTTCCATGGTGTTGGCACCGACATCCAAATTGGATTGGCGAATGGCATTCATGACCTCCATCATCGTTACATTATTGGCCTTCATGGCGCTGGGATCCAGATCGACTTGGTATTCCTTTACCTGACCACCGATACTGGCCACTTCTGCTACGCCTTTGGTTCCGGCAAGTCCATAGCGGACATAAAAATCCTGAATGCTTCGAAGCTCATGTAAATCCCAGCCTCCTGCGGGATTTCCTTTTTCATCCCGGCCTTCCAGGGTATAGAAATAAACTTGCCCCAACCCTGTAGCATCTGGCCCCAATTTGGGCTGGACACCGTCAGGCAGCAAGCCAGAAGGAAGTGAGTTTAGCTTTTCTAAAATCCTCGACCGACTCCAGTAAAACTCTATATCCTCCTCGAAAATGAGATAAATGGAACTGAACCCGAACATGGAGGTGCTTCTGATGGATTTGACACCAGGCATTCCCAAAAGGGCGGTGGTCATTGGATAGGTAATCTGATCCTCCACATCTTGGGGGGAACGCCCCATCCATTCAGTGAAGACAATCTGTTGGTTTTCTCCGATATCCGGGATCGCATCCACAGGAACAGGGTCATTGGGAAGGAAGCCTGTATCCCATTTAAATGGCGCAACGACGATTCCCCAAAGCACAATGAGTACCAAGAGGATCACTGTCACCAGCTTGTTTACGAGGAAAAATTTGATAATGGCGTTTAGCATATGCTTTTAACAACAAGGATAAAATAAGAAAGCAATTCCAAGGGATTTCTTTGAACTTTGGAAATGTAAGAAGAAATCGTAACCATAAGCAGATTGGGTATTTATCCTCAAAGCCATGATGGTTTACCGTTATGCTGTAAATTCATTTGGAATCTCGCCTCCCCTGGTTTTTTCGGTTGTGAAAACCGATGGGCTTGTAGTAGGGAATAAACGATGTTGGAAAATCTCAATGCATTGAATTAAGAGATATCCTTAAGAGAAAAGGAAAAAATCAGATCAAAAAAACTTGAATGGAAATATAAATCGGTGTTTTGTGAAGATATGGTGGAGAGGAGTTAGAAAAACCCAAAACTTTCTCCTTTATGGATGTAGGTATTTGAAATTCAAAAAACTCCGGGACGATACTAGCAATGGGCAAAGTCTGGAAATCCAGTAAATCGATTTGTTGCTGATCTGTATTGGGGAGATCTAAATTGGAAACATCATCACAACAACCTGGCATGGGTTCCTCACTTGGGCAACAGGTCTTGCTTTCTGCGTAAAGATTGATAAGCTGAAAATCCTCCCCACAATAATGCATAGAATAACTCAGTCCTGCGTTGAAAAACACAAAAAGAAGGAGAAGCGCTATTTTTATAAATTGTTTCAATGGATGTATTTACGAAACAAAGGTAATGATGTTCGTGATGATAAATGTATAGAATTTTTGTTGAAAATTATAATCGCCTCATTTTCCGCAAAATGAATCTCTTATGGAAATTTGTTTTTTTATCCAATTCAAGTCCATTTGCATAAATATTGAATTCATTCAACAACCTAAAAGCGACAAAAAAAAAATCAGTGAAACCCGACAGCATTCCTGAAGGCGGCATGAAACAAACACCAAGCCATCGCCTTACCCAGCAAAAACTAGGCGACCGATGACTTGGATCAATGGAAGGATTACAAATTCCTGATCTTCCATTTCGATTTCAAATATCCCCAAACGACCTTGGGGCTCATGGCTTTTTTCCCCTGGAAGCCTCCATCATATCCCACATTTCCTGAGGTATTGCATCCAGATTATTAAATTCACCAGCGCCTTGAAGCCATTCACCACCATCAATGGTTATGACTTCACCATTGACATAAGCCGAAAAATCAGACAGGAGATAGGCTGCCAAATTGGCCAATTCCTGATGCTCCCCTACCCTTCCAACAGGTACTTTTTTGGCAGGGTCAAATTTCTTTACCAAATCACCTGGAAGCAATCGGCTCCAAGCACCCTCCGTCGGAAATGGGCCTGGCGCGATGGCATTCGATCGGATTTTATACTTGGCCCACTCAACCGCCAGAGACCTGGTCATTGCCAAAACCCCTGCCTTGGCCGCAGCACTGGGCACGACATAACCGGAACCCGTCCAAGCATAAGTGGTCACGATATTCAAGAAGGTCCCGGATTGTTTTTCCTTGATCCAATGTTTTCCGGCAGTCAAGGTCACCTGGGAAGTTCCTTTCAAAACAATGTCCAATACGGTATTGAATGCATTGGTGGAAAGTCTTTCTGTGGGACTGATAAAATTTCCCGCAGCATTGTTCAAGACGGCATGAACCTGACCAAAATGAGCATTTGCGTCTGCCCACATCTTCTCCACCTGATCGATTTCACGGACATCGCAGGCCAAGGCCAAAACCTTCCCCCCAGATTCGGCTTCCATTTCCTTTGCTGTTGCTTGCAACACATCCAGTTTCCTACTGGTGATTACCAGATTCGCCCCTAATTTCAAGAAGTACGAGCCCATGGATTTTCCCAAACCGGTTCCTCCCCCTGTGACCAGGATCGTCTTGCCCTTCAAAGCGCCTTCTTTTAACATTCCTTCAGTATATAGCATCTTGTCAATTCAAATTATTTTGGATTTATAAAAAGGTAAGATAGTTAATCCAATGGGTAAAAAAAACTATGGTGTCTGGTAAGACCGCTTCATTTTTTTTATAATTCAAAGGAATTAACTTTGGCATTTGAACTGAGCCAATATGTTAAAATACATTCTCTTTCTCTTACTTCTCGTTTCGGCGACCGCCTGTTCGAATGACATCGACCGAAACATCACCACCGATCTCCAGGTAGAAGGAAAGGAGATTTTCAATGTTTCGCTGGCACTTGAGGAGCCTTTGTATTATGCGTTCCTGACTTTGGACCAATACAGGACTGCGAAGAACGACACATTAAAATCAAATGATTCGCTGCCAAAAGTCCCTATCGTCCCTGGATGCCCGCTTATCGGTATAGATGAAACCCTCAAATTGGTTACATTGACTTTCTCGAAACAAGTGGATTGTTCAAGTCAAAAACTGAAACGAGTCGGAAAGATCACACTTCAATTTCTATCACCCAATGTTTTGGAAAGCAATGTGCTGATGGTATATGATCAATACAGCATCGGAACTACAAAAATAGAAGGAACCCGGGTTTTTAAGCAAACGCGTGGAGTCTTCCCTCAGAGTAGAAGGACTGAGCTTTTTGAGGACATGTTGATCATTGATGAATTTGGCTCCTCCACAAAAATATCTGGTAGTTTTGGCCATCAGTTATCTTTTCAAAACGGCACTCTATTGGAATATAAAACATCGGGAAATCTGGAAGGAAGGAATTTGACTGGAAGAAAAATCAAGATGACCCAAACCAATCCCCGTATTTACAAAACAAATTGCGTGAAACAGGGAATTGTTCTTGCCTCTGAAGGACTTGAAAACTGGGAAATATTCAGAACCCCAACCCAATCCTTGCGACACAATCTTGAATATCAACAAGAAGGCGCCTGTGAACCAAAAGCTGTCATTGCCTTGTCCGATGGGCGGACTTTGGTATTTAGGCAAGAGGGAACAGAATTAGGAAAGTGATTATTGGAGGCAACAGAAATAATTCCCGGGGAGATTCCCCTTCCATTTAACCCCACAATTCGCCCTGTTTTTGGACAGGATTTTGAATACCGAAAATAACAGTCTATTATTTTATATTGATCAGGCACACCATTTTATTTGGAATTGATTGGCAGAGGCATGAACACAAAAAAACCTTTGAAATCTTTTAGACTTCAAAGGCTTTTTACTTATGGTGATTTACACTGAATCTTAGTATCTGTAATATTCTGGCTTGAATGGTCCTTGTGGAGTCACGCCGATGTACTCGGCTTGATCTGCGGAAAGCAAATCCAATTCAACACCCAATTTTGAAAGGTGCAAAGCAGCAACCTTCTCATCAAGATGCTTTGGCAATACATAAACGCCTGGCTCATATTGATCCGTATTGGTCCACAACTCAAGTTGGGCCAAAGTCTGATTCGTGAAGGAATTGGACATCACAAAAGAAGGATGTCCCGTACCGCAACCCAAGTT
The DNA here is from genome assembly GCF_000381545.1 of Rhodonellum psychrophilum GCM71 = DSM 17998. Classification (GTDB taxonomy): domain Bacteria; phylum Bacteroidota; class Bacteroidia; order Cytophagales; family Cyclobacteriaceae; genus Rhodonellum; species Rhodonellum psychrophilum. The sequence goes on from NZ_KB906678.1 coordinate 86,444, forward strand.
CACCAATCTGCCTTCGGCAAGAACAATGATTTCTTTTCCATCAATCGTATAAAGATCCACCTGTGGTTTGATGACATCCTTGGTTTGTCCGTAGTTTTTGTTCAACCAAGCCATATCGATTTCATTGTCGAAATGTCCGATATTACAAAGAATGGCCTTGTCTTTCATGGCGCGAAAATGCACTTCAGAAATAATATTCATATTCCCTGTTGCAGTCACCACAATATCCGCTTCACTGATGGCATTGACCATCTTTTTCACGGCAAATCCGTCCATGGCCGCCTGAAGGGCACAAATTGGGTCTATTTCAGTAACAATCACCCTTGCACCTGCTCCTTTGAGAGAAGCCGCAGATCCTTTCCCTACATCACCATAACCTGCGACTACAGCAACTTTACCTGCCATCATCACGTCTGTCGCTCTTCTGATGGCATCCACCAAAGATTCCTTACAGCCATATTTGTTGTCAAATTTGGATTTCGTCACAGAATCATTCACGTTGATCGCAGGCATTGGCAAAGTGCCATTTTTCATCCTTTCATACAATCTATGAACACCTGTGGTGGTTTCTTCCGAAAGTCCTTTGATTCCAGATACCAATTCCGGAAAATGATCCAACACCATATTGGTCAAATCACCACCATCATCCAAAATCATGTTCAATGGATTTCTATCCTCGCCAAAGAAGATAGTTTGCTCAATGCACCAATCAAATTCTTCGGCAGTCATGCCTTTCCAAGCATAAACTGAAATTCCGGCGGCTGCAATGGCTGCAGCTGCATGATCCTGTGTTGAAAAAATATTGCAGGAGGACCAAGTTACCTCTGCACCTAAGGCAGCAAGGGTTTCTATCAAAACTGCTGTTTGGATTGTCATGTGGAGACAACCAGCGATTCTGGCACCTTTCAAAGGTTGTGTCGGCCCAAATTCTTCCCTAAGTGACATTAATCCTGGCATTTCTGCCTCGGCAAGCCTGATTTCTTTTCTTCCCCACTCAGCCAGTGAAATGTCTTTCACTTTGAAGTTGATGAATTTATCTGATTTTATTTCGGACATATTTAAGATTTTAAAGAGTTTATTTCAAGAATTAAAATTCAAATTTACAGCATTTTGACACAAAAAGAAAACCTGATTTTCACAAAAAGGTAACTTCTTTAAAGCCATAATGGTTCTTGGTTCCGTTTTCTTTTTCGATGATTAGCTTTCCTTCCTGAGTGATTCCGGTAATTCTACCCAGGAATTTCTCACCATCCTCATAGCTTTTCAATTCCCCAAATTGATACAGGTTTTGGATATAAGAAGCACGGAGGAATTCCCTTCCCCCTTTTTTGAGCATCATGTATTTTTTTTCCAAAGCCTGAATGAGCAGTTTAAAAACCTCCCACCTGTCAAATTCCAAACCTGACAGGTTGTACAGGGAACTGGCACCTGAAATCGCGAAATCTTTTTGATTGATGTTCAAACCAATGCCAATCACAGAAAAATCAATTCCTCTGCTTCCAATACTGTTTTCGATCAGGATACCACCGATTTTCCCTTCGGATTCATGATAAAGATCATTGGGCCATTTGACCTTCAAACCATTGGCATAATCATTCAAAACTTCCCAAATCGCAAGGGATACGGCTATATTCATGTCAAACTGTTCAGTGGGATCGAGGAAATCAGGCCTCAGTATTATGGAAAAAGTCAAATTTTTACCCGCCTCGCTTTGCCATTGGTTCCCTCTTTGTCCCCTACCTTTGGTTTGTTTTTCAGAAATGATGATACTTCCTTCGGCAGCCACCTTTGCCTTGACTCTTTCCATGGCAAGGTCATTGGTCGAATGACACTCTGTCAGAGAAATAATATCTTTCCCCAAAAAAATCGTATTGGCAAGGAATTTATACATTGTAATTAGTTAATTTGTCTTTCAATTTGGATATTTAAATTCTGTAAAGCGGAATCCGAAATATACGTTAAATAAAAAAATATATGACAGCAGAAGCGCTGAGTAAAGTAATTGTAAAAGGAATGGAAGAAAGAAAAGCTTCCGACATTGTCGTAATGGACCTGAGAGGCTTGAAAAATTCATTCACTGATTTTTTTGTGATTTGTTCAGGAAATTCTGACACCCAGATTGAAGCCATTTCCGAATCCGTAGAAGCAGAGGTTCAAAAAACCAATAAGGAAAAGCCTTGGAGAAGTGAAGGGAAGAATAACAAAGAATGGATCCTAATGGACTATGTGAATGTTGTAGTTCATATTTTCCTGAAGGACAAAAGACAGTTCTATGGACTCGAAGAATTGTGGGGCGATGCCGAAGTGAAGCATATTGATTGAAAATCGATTTGAACTTTCACTTTCCAAATTCGTTTTACTACAAGTTAAAAGAATAACAAGCAAGCAATGAGCGAGAAGACTAAAAATAAAAGTTTCTTACCAAAAACACCTCAAAAGCCGAATTTTCAGCTCTGGTTGATCATCACCGCGGTCATCGTCTTGATAGGCGTCACGTGGTTCAATCAGCGGAGTGCTGTGATTGACGTCACGCTAAAAAAGTTTGAGGACATGTATCTGGCGAACGATGTGTCAAAAGTGGTGGTCATCTACAATCAAAACTCCGTAGAAGTCACACTTAGACCAGAGTCTCTACAGAACAACAAATACAAAGATGAACTGGAAGCCAATAGCCCGTTTTTCAATCCAACAGGCCCGCATTATCAGGTCAGAATCGCATCCGTAGATAAGTTCATTGAATATTTCGATGCCTTGGAGGCGGATATGCCGATTGATTCCAGGATTGGATATACCGCAAAAACCCAAGAAAGCTGGACCAATTGGTTCTCAAGCTTCGGCTTCCTCATACTTTTGTTCCTACTGTTTTGGATCATGATGCGAAGAATGTCCGGACCAAGCGGACCAGGTGGCCAAATATTCAATGTGGGTAAATCCAAAGCGCAATTATTTGATGCAGATACCAAAATCAAAATTACTTTTGATAACGTGGCTGGATTGGATGAGGCCAAGGAAGAAGTTCAAGAAATCGTTGAATTTCTGAAGACCCCTGCAAAATTCACCAAATTGGGAGGTAAAATTCCTAAGGGTGCATTGTTGGTAGGACCTCCAGGGACAGGTAAAACTCTTTTGGCGAAAGCTGTTGCAGGCGAAGCTGGCGTTCCATTCTTTACTTTGTCAGGTTCTGATTTCGTAGAGATGTTTGTCGGAGTTGGTGCTGCACGTGTAAGGGATCTGTTCAAACAAGCCAAGGAAAAAGCCCCTTGTATTATATTTATCGATGAAATTGATGCCATTGGTAGGTCTCGGGGCAAAGGTCAAATGCCTGGTTCAAACGATGAGCGTGAAAACACATTGAATTCCCTTTTGGTGGAAATGGATGGTTTTGGCACAGATTCAGGTGTTATCGTCTTGGCTGCGACCAACAGACCTGACGTATTGGACAGCGCTTTGTTGAGAGCTGGACGATTTGACAGACAAATCAGCATTGACAAACCGGATATCGTGGGAAGGGAAGCCATCTTCAAGGTGCATTTGGCACCCATAAAAGTGGCAGATGACATTGACCCGAAGAAACTGGCGGCCCAAACCCCGGGTTTTGCGGGAGCAGAAATTGCCAACGTGTGCAACGAAGCCGCGTTGATCGCCGCAAGGAGAAACAAATCTGCGGTGGACATGCAGGATTTCCAAGATGCCGTTGACCGTGTCATTGGTGGATTGGAAAAGAAAACCAAAATCATTTCTCCTGAAGAAAAGAGAATTGTGGCTTACCATGAGGCAGGTCATGCAGTGGCGGGTTGGTTCCTTGAGCATGCGGATCCATTGGTGAAAGTAAGTATTGTTCCTAGGGGAATCGCAGCCTTGGGCTATGCGCAGTATCTTCCAAAAGAACAGTTCCTTTATCAAACCGAACAACTTTTGGATGAAATCTGTATGACATTGGGAGGAAGAGCTGCAGAAGAGATTATCTTTGGCAAGATCTCCACCGGAGCCTTGAGTGATTTGGAAAGAGTAACCAAAGTTGCCTATTCCATGGTCACTGTTTATGGTATGAATGACAAGATCGGAAACGTTTCTTTCTACGAAAGCAAAGGAAACGACTACAAGATGACAAAGCCCTATTCCGAAACCACTGCTGAAACCATCGATGAGGAAGTCCGAAAACTTATCTCTCAGGCATATGAAAGGACGAAAGCTTTATTGAACAGCAAAAAGGCTGAGGTAGAAACTTTGGCCCAAGAACTTCTCGAGAAAGAAATCATATTCCAATCTGATTTGGAAAGGTTGATTGGAAAGAGACCCTTTGCCAAGGAGACCACTTATGAGGCCTATACCAAGAAAGTACCTGTTAAAGTTGAGGTTTCAGAAAAAGAAGTCGCTAAAGACGAAAAACCTGAAGATCCTGCTGAAGCGGAAGTTCAAAACATCAGTGAAAACAAAGATTGATATTATCAGTAAAAGCATAAAAGCCTCCCACAATCGGGAGGCTTTTTCATTTCTGTTACCTGTATTTTTTTATCTTTGAAAAATCATTCCCAAAACATGAACATTCAACTTCATCAAAAGAAAGTTTTTTTCGCCTCGGATTTCCATTTGGGGGCACCTGATGAAAAAAGCAGCAAGATTCGCGAAGATAAAATCATTCAATGGCTGAATTCAATCGAAGACGAAGCCGCTGCCATCTTTTTGGTTGGGGACATATTTGATTTTTGGTTTGAATATGAAAAAGTCGTTCCAAAAGGATTTATTCGGTTTCTAGGTAAAATCGCGCAACTAAGGGATAAAAATATCCCAATTTGTTTTTTCACGGGAAACCATGACCTGTGGATGAAAAATTATTTTACCGATGAACTTGGGATACCCGTACATCAAAACCCAATAGAACTTCAGATCGAAAACAAAAAGTTTTTGATTGGACATGGTGATGGATTAGGACCTGGGGACAACAGGTATAAAATCCTGAAAAAAATCTTCACCAACAGTGCATGCCAATGGCTTTTCAAATGGGTACATCCAGATCTTGGGATAAAGTTTGCCCAAAAATGGTCAGGCAGCAGCCGCATCACCAATGACCTGAAAAACGAAAACGAATTCAAAGGTGAAGATGAATGGCTATGGCAGTATTGCAAAACCATTCAAGAACACCGCCATTTTGATTATTATATATTTGGCCACCGCCATCTCCCACTGGATCTTCCCGTTGGCAAATCATCGCGATATTTCAATTTGGGAGAATGGGTAAATCACTTTACCTATGGTGAATTTGACGGCAAGGAATTTAAAATCAAAACCTTTCAATGATGACAAGGATGTTCCTGGTTTTGACTTCCATGCTCCTCACATTTGGAGGATTTGCACAGACATCAACATGGAATCAACATGCCAATATCCCGTTGGAAAGAATCCATCAGGTTTCTATGGATAACCAAGGGTTTATCTTCGTTGCCAATCTAGAGGGGAATATTTCCCAATTCGACAGAGATGGGAACTTCCAAAATATTTTCTCTCCAAGCAGGCAAGGCCGATTGTCTCAATTAGAGGCTTCTTGGACAGTTAACATCTTTACTTTTTCTACTGATCTTCAGGAATATCGAATTCTAGATCGCTTTCTCAATCCCATCACCGAAAACAAAATCCAACAGGATAATATTTTTTTAGCCAAGGCTGCCACATTGGGCAATAACAATATCATTTGGGTCTTTGACGAGTCCGATTTTTCTCTGAAACAATTGGATTACCGACGCAACCTGGTCATCCAACAGCAACCTTTAAACCTTGTTCTGAAAAATTCGGACCTTGAAATCATCGAAATCAAAGAATACCAAAACATGGTTTTCTTGAATATCAAAAACGAAGGAGTATATATTTTTGATAATCAAGCAAATTTTATTCGGTCCCTTCCGATTGTGTTGGATCTAAAATTATCTTTTTGGAAAAACAATCTGGTATTTATTTCAAAAGGAGAAATAATCCTCATGAATTTCCAGTCGGGGATACAAGAAAAAATTCCTCTTCCGGCAAACTCAAACTCTAAAAATATTTTGGTCAACCCAAATTCGGTGCTGCTATTCGACCCAGGCCAAATATCCATCTACAAAAAAGAAGATACGCCACTTCGCAACAAATGAAAAATACCCGGAAAAGCTGAAAAACAGTTTCCCGGGTATTTTTTGAATATCATTGAGATTGATTATATAATTTCAACCAGTTTGATGTCAAATATCAAGTCCTGACCTGCCAAAGGATGGTTTGCATCCAATGTTATTTTTTCGGCATCCACGTTCACCACCTTTACAGGCATCGGTTGACCGTTTTGGCCCTGAAGACTTAACTCCATTCCAACTTCTGGCTTGATATGCTCAGGAACCTCTGTCAAAGGTATCTCCACCATCATATCTTCTCTCTTTTCACCATAGGCCTCTACAGAAGGAATCGTGATGCTCTTGTCGTCACCGATTGCCATGCCGTAAACAGCTGCATCAAATCCTTTGATCATATTTCCATCACCAAGGGTAAATTGAAGCGGCTCCCTATTCTCGGATGAGTCGAAAACCGTTCCGTCGGTTAACTTTCCTGTGTAGTGAACTTTTACTGAATTTCCTTTGCTTGCTACTGACATAATATTTTTTTAGATTTTGTAATGACACAAAGTTAATAATTTTTGAAAGGGATAAAAACCATTGCAGAAGTAGTTTGGAAAAGTGTGCGATTTTGCGATAATTGTGTTCGATTATGAACAAAAAAATCAATAAATTTGTCTAACCAATGGGTATTTAGGCATTTATGGAAATGGCACCATTTTGACTGGTATTTAAAAAAAGAATATTATGGAAAACCAAACACTCGGAAAAATCCTGATCATTGATGACAATGAAGACTTATTGTTTGCCGCTAAAATGCTGTTGAAAAAACATGCAAAGGAAGTAAGCATCGAAAAAGATCCACGGAGAATCCCCTTTTTGGTCAACAACAACAGTTATGATGTGATCCTTTTGGACATGAACTTTACGGAAGACACCACCTCCGGCAAAGAGGGTTTCCATTGGTTAAAACAAATCAAAGAAATAGATCCTAAAGCTGTCGTCATCTTGATCACAGCATTTGGAGATGTGGAAATGGCCGTTCGGGCATTGAAAGAAGGAGCATCTGACTTTATCCTTAAACCTTGGCAAAATGAGAAACTCTTGGCCACATTGACTTCCGCTTCTCGGCTTAAAGAGAGTTATGACACAGTGGACAAACTCTCCAAAAAGCAGAAACAGCTTCAATCGGATCTAAAGAAACCTTATACAGACATTATCGGCCACAGTGCCTCCATGAAAAACATTTTTTCCATCATCGACAAAGTAGCCAAGACGGATGCGAATATTTTGATTTTGGGAGAAAACGGAACTGGAAAAGAATTGATTGCCAGAGCAATCCATGACAGATCCCTTCGTAAGGATGAAATATTTGTGGGAGTAGACATGGGTTCGATCACGGAATCGCTATTTGAGAGCGAATTGTTTGGTCACAAAAGAGGTGCATTCACAGACGCAAAAGAAGACCGGGCAGGAAGGTTTGAGATTGCTGATCAGGGAACGCTTTTTTTGGATGAAATTGGCAACCTCAGCATGCCTCTTCAATCCAAACTTCTCACCGTTCTTCAGAAAAGGGAGGTTACCCGCATTGGTACCAACAAGGCCATTCCCGTGGACATTCGACTCATCTGTGCCACCAACATGCATGTGCATGAGATGGTAATGGAAAATGGCTTCCGACAGGATTTACTCTATCGGATCAATACCGTGGAAATTTTTCTTCCACCCTTAAGGGAAAGGCAGGATGACATCCCTGTTTTGGCAGAACATTTCCTGAAAATCTATTCACAAAAGTACAGGAAGGAATTCCGTGGCTTCAAACCTGCGGCAATGCAACTCCTCCAGCGGTACAATTGGCCGGGAAACATACGGGAACTGCAACATGCGATAGAAAGGGCCATCATCATGGCAGAAAGCGATGAGCTGGACAGTCGTGATTTTTTCTTTTTGTCAGCCAAACCAACAAATGAAAAAGTCTCCGCCCCTGCAAGCTTCAATTTGGATGAGGTCGAGAAGAATGTCATCCAAAAAGCCATTGATAAAAATGGGGGAAATATTTCTAAAGCAGCCAAAGAACTCGGGCTAACCCGAGCATCTTTGTATAGAAGATTAGAAAAATATGGATTATAAAGTTGGTTTGTTGGGAAGGATTATCCTTCTCGCCATTTCTCTATTTCTACTCGCCTACACCATTTTCAGCGGTACGGGAGTCTTTGCGATTTCCCTTTTTGTCATTCTGGTGTCGGCGCAGATCATTTTTTTATTGGGCTATGCCGAAAGCTCCTTTAAAAAAGTGCGTCAGTTTCTCAACAATATCAAACAAGACAATTATACCACGCTTTATCCGGTCAAATTTGATGGGACAGAAACTGATGATCTCCACATCGAATTCAATGCCATCCTGGCCAAGCTCCAGGAAGATCAGGCGGAGAAAGAGGCGAACTACCAGTACTTCCGCTCAGTTTTCCAACACTTGAGCATTGGTTTGATCACCTTCGACGAAGAAGGAAAAGTCCAAATCATCAACACCGCCGCAAAAAGGATGTTGGACATCGGTCAGTTGATCAACATCAATGAAGTCGACAAAATCAACAAAGAGCTCTACCAAGCCATTCATAGTCTGCGTACTGGAGGAAGCGAACTGATCAAAATCGCCCATCCGGACGGAATCATGCAGCTTTCGGTGTACGTGATTGAGTTGGTCATGAGGGACGTGAAATTCAAATTGGTCTCGCTTCAAAATATCCAAAGTGAATTGGAGGAAAAAGAAATGGAGGCTTGGCAAAACCTGGTCAAGGTGCTCACCCATGAAATCATGAATTCCATTGCCCCCATATCATCACTTGCCGCGACGATCAAAGGTGAATTGGAGTCCAAAATCGAGGACAACATTCCCGTGCCACCCCAAGACCTGGAGGATTACCTTATGGCAATCAGCACGATAGAAAAGCGGAGTGAGGGGATGATCAATTTTGTGAGCGATTTTAGAAGCCTCGCCCATATCCCTACTCCAAAATTCCGAGCGATTTCAATCCAAAATCTATTTGATCAAATGGAGACCCTACTTCAAAACCAGTTTGAAAGAAATCAAATCCTTCTAAAAAAACATATCAACCCAGAAGACCTCATTCTTTTTGGGGACCAAAATTTAATCGAACAAGTCCTGATTAATCTGATCCAGAATGCCATCCATGCCGTTGAGGATTCCCCTTTCCGGATCATTACCTTGGAAGCCTTCATCGACGAGGCAGGCAAAATCATCTTGGAAGTCAAAGACTCCGGGAAAGGCATAGAAGAAGAAGCATTGTCGAAAATCTTCATCCCTTTTTTCACCACCAAAAAGACCGGCTCCGGCATCGGACTCAGTCTTTCCAAGCAGATCATGAGGAGACACAAAGGAAACATCCAAGTCCGGTCAACACTCGGTGAGGGGACAACTTTCAAGTTGATATTCAACGGATAAAATAGGGATTCCCCAATCAACTGGTAAGCGGTGCAATTCCCGGAATAAGGCCGTTGACTCTCCCCTACATTCATGATTCTTTTTTTTATTTGCTTTCCCTTAACTTTCTCTTGACAATGCCCAACTCAAATTCTAAAAGGATATTGTTTTCATAACAATCACGTCATGACCAGTTCAAACTGCTGTTGTAGCTTGCAAGCAAAACAGATAGCATTTGAAAACTCATTTCAAAACCATCGTGATCTCAGATGTCCACTTGGGCACCAAGGGATCAAAAGCAAAGGAGGTAAGCAGGTTTCTCAAGACTTACCGATGTGAAAATCTGATCCTGAACGGGGATATCATCGATGGATGGCAACTCAAAAAATCCGGCTCCTGGAAAAGAAAACACACCCGGTTTTTCAATAGAATGCTCAAAATGATGGAGCAGGACAATACCAAGGTTTTTTACCTTCGGGGCAATCATGATGATTTCTTGGATCAGATTTTACCCCTAAAGATCGGAAATCTGTCTATCCAAACAGACATGGTTTATGAAAGCCACGGAAAAAAATATTTCATTACCCACGGAGATATTTTTGACAGCATCACAACCAATCTTCGTTGGATTGCATATTTGGGTGATATTGGCTACACTTTTTTACTTTGGATCAACAGGATGGTCAATTTTCAGAGAAGAAAAAGAGGTCTCCCCTATTTTTCCCTCAGCCAGTATGTAAAAGGCAAGGTAAAATCAGCTGTTTCCTACATTGACCAATATGAGGAAGAACTTTCCAAAATGGCCAAAGCCAAAGGATGCGACGGAATAATTTGTGGGCATATTCACCATCCCGAAAACAGAATGATCGACGGAATTCACTATTTAAATTCCGGCGATTGGGTGGAGACAATGAGCGCATTGGCCGAAGACCACGACGGGAATTGGCAATTGATCTATTACAACGAGATTGATTTCAAGCAAAAACCTGAAAATGAGATCGCTCCATTGGAGATCCACAGGGAATTGAAAACGGTAGCGTTCCAAGGATTACTGAACTCAGAGATTATCCACCCCTTTCAGTTCTGACATGAAATTCGTGTTTATTGTCCAGGGAGAAGGAAGGGGACACATGACCCAGGCCATCTCACTTTTTGAAATGCTTGATGAAATGGGACATGAAGTTGCGGCAGTCTGCATTGGGACCAGCCAGAGAAGGGAAATCCCGGATTTTGTGAAGGAGAAATTGACTTGCCCACTTCTTCTGGTAGAAAGTCCAAATTTCGTCACTGACAAAAATCACAAGGGAGTATTGTTGGGAAAAACAATTCGGAAAAACCTTCGGAATTTACCAACATTCCAAAGGAGCTTGCGGAAAATCCACGAATTGGTTTCCAAGCATCAACCCGACATTCTCCTGAATTTTTATGATTTGCTTGGTGGTCTTTACAATGCAAGATACAGACCCTCCTGTAGATTATGGGTCATTGGCCATCAATACCTCAGCTTACATCCTGATTTCCCTTTCCCCAGTGGGAATATCCTCCCAAAAATACTTTTCCAGCTGAACACCCACATCACCGCCTTGGGGGCAGACGAATTTTTCGCACTTTCTTTTCGAAATCTCCCAAAAAGCAAAAGAAGTAATTTACATGTTCTGCCCCCATTGTTAAGAAAATCAATTTTTGATTTACAACCGGAAAAAGGAGATTATATACTCACTTACATGGTGAATTCTGGATACAGCGAAGAAGTGCTCCACTATGCCAAAAACAATCCCGAGCTAAAAATTGAAGCTTTTTGGGACAAAATGGGAATGCCGGAACGATACTGTCCACTTCCAAACGTGGTCTTCCACCAGGTAAATGACCGATTGTTTTTAACAAAAATGGCAAAATGCAGGGGTTTTGTCAGCACTGCTGGATTTGAATCCATCTGTGAAGCGATGTACCTCGGAAAACCTGTGATGATGGTTCCTGTCAAAAAGCATTTTGAACAAACTTGCAATGCGCTGGATGCCTCTCTGGCGGGAGTTGGGACCATTGCAAAATCCTTCGATTTTGGCGCGTTTGACAAGCATCTTCGATCAGACCTTTCGGAAGCCGAAAACCACGCATCTTGGGTTTCCCAATTTAAGTCAATATTTAAAGGAGTTTTGTCCAATAAGACATCTACTTCTGGCGAAACCACCCTAGGTCCGAACCCCATAAATAAGGCTATGTTCGGGTAATCAACCATTCCTGATTTTTTATTTTGCCCAAAAAAAGTTTTGATAATCCAAATCTAGGTAATAATTCCCTCTTTTATTTTTTTTCATAAATGCCCATTTGAGAGATTTCAATCGGTTGCGGAATATTAATTTTAAAAAAAATCGCCCCCCAAAAGTGCATTCGCATCATCCTTAATCCAAAATTCGATAAATTCGTGATTGTTTATTTGTGAATTACATCAATGAATATAGAAAAAATAAGGCTGGAAGAGGACCGCGATAGGAAGAAGCATTGGAAAAAATGGGGACCTTATCTTACGGAAAGACAATGGGGAACGGTACGCGAAGATTACAGTCTTGATGGCTCGGCTTGGGAAAACGTGACCCATGAAGAAGCGCGGAGCAAGGCTTACCGTTGGGGGGAAGAAGGAATTGGTGGCGTCTGTGATTACAAGCAAAAGCTTTGCATTGCGTGGGCATTTTGGAACGGAAAAGATCCCTTGATCAAGGAAAGGCTCTTTGGACTTACCGGAAATCAGGGAAACCACGGGGAAGATGTGAAGGAAATCTATTACTATCTTGACTCCACACCCACCCACAGCTACATGAAGATGCTTTACAAGTATCCTCAGCGCGAATTTCCTTACAGTGACTTGATAGATGAAAACAGAAGAAGGACCAAGGCGGACAAGGAATATGAACTGATCGATACAGGTATTTTTGATGACGACGCTTATTTCGATATTTTCCTAGAGTATGCCAAGCAAGATATAGAGGATTTGGTAGGCATCGCCACCATTCACAATAGGGGGAGTGAGGATGCCGAAATCTGGGTAATGCCCACTATGTGGTTCAGAAAAACTTGGTTCACGGGCCATGAGCCTTTTATGCCCAAACTTCACAAAACAGATGAAAACAACATAACAGCCTTTTCTCCCAAATCAGGAAATTATTTTTTCAATTTTGAAGGTACTCCAGAATTAAAGTTTTGTGACAACGAAACCAATCGAGAAAAACTTTACGGGATCAAAAACGAAAAAAAATTCCTAAAGGATGCCATCAATGATTACCTGATTGATGGAAATGACAACCACCTTAATCCGGATGATTTCGGAACCAAGGCCGCTGCCATCTATAAATTAACCATTCCTGCCGGAGGAAAAGAGGTAGTGAAATTTAGAATGACCCATCAAAGCATGACCGACGAAACGGTCACTGCTGAGGAAATCATGGAAAATCGGCACAATGAAGCCGATGAATTTTATCTGGAAATCCAAAAAAGAGTAAAGGACGCAGACCATCTCAATATCCAGCGGCAAGCCTACGCAGGAATGATGTGGAGCAAACAATTCTACTATTATAATGTGGAGCGCTGGCTGGAAGGTGATACAGGAAGATACGTTCCACCTGTCGCAAGAAAAAAAGGGAGAAATAATAAGTGGCGACATTTACAGAATTATGACATCATTTCCATGCCCGACAAATGGGAATATCCATGGTATGCCGCTTGGGATTTGGCCTTCCATTGTATCCCCATAGCCAGAATAGACCCCGATTTTGCCAAAAACCAATTGGTCCTCCTGCTCAATGAATGGTACATGCATCCCAACGGGCAGATTCCTGCTTATGAGTGGAATTTTAGCGATGTCAACCCACCTGTTCATGCCTATGCTGTCCAACGCGTTTATCAAATTGACAAAAAGATGAATGGCGGCAAAGGGGACCAGGAATTCCTTGAAAGGGCATTCCATAAGCTCATGCTCAATTTCACTTGGTGGATCAACCAGAAAGACAATGACGGAAAGAATATATTCGAAGGCGGTTTCTTAGGCTTGGACAATATCTCGGTATTTGACAGGAGTCATGCCCACAAATACAGCGGAAAACTGGAGCAGGCAGATGCGACCTCATGGATGGCCATGTTTTCCCTCAACATGCTGCGGATATCCCTTGACCTCTGCGCTTTCAACAAAGTTTATCAATTCACAGCGACCAAATTCCTGGAACATTTTCTATACATCGCAGGAGCGATGAGCAACATTTCTGGAGAAAACATCAGTCTTTGGGATGACGAAGACAATTTCTTCTACGATGTATTGCATCTCCCAGGAAAAGAGCCGAAGGTGATGAAAGTGAAGTCAATCGTGGGAATCATCCCATTGTTTGCTGTTGAGCCTATTCGTGAAGAAATGTTTGAAGGACTGCCTGAGTTTAGGCGAAGAATGGATTTCTTCATGCGGGAAAAGCCAAAATTGGCAGCCTTGGTTTCCAGCTGGATTCAACCCGGGAATGAAAAGCGAAGACTGTTTTCATTGCTAAGGGGACATAGAATGAAAAGTATTTTGCAAAAAATGCTGAATCCCCAAGAATTCCTCAGTGAATTCGGCATCAGGTCATTGTCAAAAGCACATGAAAAACATCCCTACAGCATGCGGATGAATGGTGATGTTTTGACCGTGAGGTATACTCCAGGAGAATCGGATTCACTCATGTTCGGAGGAAATTCAAATTGGAGGGGCCCCATTTGGTTCCCGATTAATTTCCTGATCATTGAGTCCTTGAAAAAGTTTGACTTCTACTACGGGGGTGAATTTTCCATCGAATATCCCACAGGATCAGGAAACTACCTGACCATGGATCTGATCGCAAAAGAACTTTCCCTAAGAAACATGAAAATCTTCATGAAAAATGAACATGGGTATCGTCCTGTCTATGGCAACTGTAAAAAGATGCAGGAGGATCCACATTTCAAGGATTACATTCTCTTTTATGAGTATTTCCATGGTGAGGATGGACGTGGATTGGGTGCTTCGCACCAAACAGGCTGGACGGGACTGGTAGCAGAGATGATCCATAAGTATTACAAAGAGAAGGGAGAAGAGGAAGATGCACCAACGACAAATGCTACGACCTTATTTAGAATCTAATCGGTTGGAGGCAGGCTGCGATGAAGTTGGGCGAGGTTGTCTCTGTGGGCCGGTGGTGGCAGCGGCCGTCATTCTTCCTGCGCAGTATGCGAATGCGTTGATCAACGATTCCAAAAAATTAACAAAAACCAATCGCGAAAGCCTGATTTTGGAGATAAAATCAAATGCAATTGCTTGGGCAGTCGCGGAAGCAAGCGTGGAGGAGATTGACACAATCAACATCCTCCACGCCTCTTTTTTGGCCATGAACAGGGCGATAGAGGGCCTTATCATCCAGCCGGAACACCTGCTTATCGATGGCAACCGTTTCAATACCCACCTTCCTTATTCTTACAGTTGTGTGATCAAAGGAGATGAGAATTTTGCTTCCATCGCCGCTGCTTCTATTTTGGCAAAAGTCTATCGCGATCATTTAATGGCCGAATACGCCAAAACCTATCCTGGTTATGGTTGGGAATCCAATGCTGGTTATCCAACAAAGAGACACAGGGATGGAATCAGGACATTGGGATTGACACCCATCCACAGAAAACATTTCAAACATTTACCGGACGAAATCTCCCTTTAGATTTATTTTTTTTTAAAACTTAAAATAAACATATCCCTGAGGGATATAGGTAGTAAGCGTAGTCAAAGCAGACAAAGCAATTTGGGTCCCTTCCCAAACGTCAGAAGTGCGTAATGCTCTTGCTACCAAAGATTGACCACATATGTAAACTTCCACCCCACTTTCCTGCAAAGCCTTAAACACATCCAAATTGGGGTTTTTGACTCCATAGAGCTTCTCATAGGCTTCATCTTTCAAGACAGTAAAGATCGCGCCTCCATGGACGACCACTTTTACCTTGATGTTTTCCTTGGGAGTCCCCGCCAATCCATGTAGGTTGATCATTCTGGCGATGTTGTCAACCATTCGATTCACCTTGGTAGGATCCTCTGCCGAAAATGTCAGGTCAACAATTATCTTGTAGACCGCATTTGGATCCGGATTTTCGGTTGCATCTGGAATTTCATAAATTCCACCATGTCCTTTTACAATTGGAAATTGAGCATTTTGACTGAATGAAGCTTGGGCCAGTAAGAAAAAAAACATTCCTGCCAAGACAGAGATTTTGGTGATTTGTGTCATTTGATGTGAGAATTGAATCGATTGAAAAAGTAAACAAAAATCCCAGCATTCAAACAACCGCAAATAAAAAAAGCCCCGAAATTCGGGGCTTTTTGTGCGCACGAGAAGAGTCGAACTTCCATACCCAAACGGGCACCACCCCCTCAAAGTGGCGTGTCTACCAATTTCACCACGTGCGCAATTAGGGTCAGCAAAAGTAGAAAGGTTTGCCATTCCCTGCAAGTAGAAATGAGGATTTTTTAAGCAAATAATCCGGACGCAGCCAAGTCGGTACGGAAACTGCTGACTATTAGGGTCAGTACATTGTTGAACCTTAAACTTCACAAAGGAAGAATCGATCCCGCAATATCCTCAGCCCAAAAATTGGACTTAATACACCTTCTTTTCGGCCGCCAACAAGGTATTGTAAAGCAGGGATGCAATCGTCATGGGACCTACTCCACCCGGAACGGGCGTGATGGCGGAAGCTTTTTGGGAGACTTCCTCAAATTTAACGTCCCCGACCAATCTAAAGCCTGATTTTTTTGTTGCGTCGGCAATCCTATGAATCCCAACATCAATCACGACAGCGCCTTCTTTGACCATGTCAGCGGTTACGAATCCAGGTTTTCCCAAAGCCACAATCAAAATATCGGCAGTCTTCGCAATTTCAGCCAGATTTTTGGTCCGACTGTGGGTGAGTGTCACGGTACAGTTTCCCGGATATTCATTCCGGGCCATCAATATGCTCATCGGGGAACCCACGATATGGCTTCTCCCTATCACCACACAATGTTTACCCGAAGTTTCTATTTCGTACCTCTTCAATAATTCCACAATGCCGTAGGGCGTCGCTGAAACATAAGTAGGCCATCCCAAGGCCATTCTTCCGACATTGGCAGGTGTAAAACCGTCCACATCCTTTTCAGGTCTGATCTTATTGGTTACTTTTTGGATGGAAATATGATTGGGCAATGGCAACTGGACGATGAGTCCGTCAATGTCGGGATTGTCATTGATTTCGTCCACCACCCTCAACAATTCATCTTCAGTGACATCTTCATTCAGTCTAACCAAGGTAGATTGAAACCCGACTTGCTCACAGGATTTTACTTTTGCCCCCACATAGGTTTGGCTTGCACCATCATTTCCGACCAAAACCGCAGCCAAGTGTGGGATTTTACCTCCTTCGATCTTGATTTCTTTGACGCGAGCAGCGATTTCCTGCTTGATATCCTCGGATGTTTTCTTACCGTCTATAATTAAGGGCATGGTTATTTTATGTTTTTTAAGAAATGAAAATCAATCAAGTTTCAGCACGGCCATGAAAGCCTCCTGTGGAATTTCCACGTTGCCAACCTGTCTCATTCTCTTTTTACCTTTCTTCTGTTTTTCCAACAACTTTCGCTTTCTGGAAATATCACCACCGTAACACTTCGCCAATACGTTTTTACGAAGGGCTTTTACCGTTTCTCGGGCGATGATTTTGGAGCCTATAGCCGCTTGAATTGCGATTTCAAACATTTGTCTCGGCACCAACTCCTTCAATTTTTCACACAGTCTTTTGCCCCAATCATACGCTTTATCCCGATGCACAATGGCAGACAAAGCATCTACCACTTCCCCATTGAGCATGACGTCCAACCGAACCATATGAGATTGTTGGTAGCCTTTCATTTCATAATCCAAGGAAGCATAGCCCCTAGAGATGGTTTTTAGCTTATCGAAGAAGTCAAAAACAATTTCAGCCAAAGGCATGTCAAAAGTCAATTCAACCCTTTCGGAAGTCAAATACACCTGGTTTTTGATCTGACCCCTTTTGTCCATACAAAGCTGAATCACTGGACCAACATATTCAGCGGCCGTAATGATGGAAGCTTTTACAAAAGGCTCCTCAATGTGCTTGAAAAGCGTTGGGTCAGGCATATCCGACGGCGCATTGACAATTTTGAAGACATCATTCTGCATCAAAGCCCTGAACTGAACCGATGGCACCGTAGTGATCACGGTCATGTTGAATTCCCTTTCGAGTCTTTCCTGGACGATCTCCATGTGGAGCATCCCCAAAAATCCACAACGAAAACCAAATCCCAGTGCAGCTGAAGTCTCCGGTTCCCAAACCAAGGAGGCATCATTCAACTGGAGTTTCTCCATGGAAGCTCTCAATTCCTCAAACTCGGTTGTCTCTACAGGATAGATACCCGCAAAAACCATTGGTTTGACATTTTCAAACCCTTTGATGGCGACGCTGCAGGGACGTTTGATATGGGTGATTGTATCCCCCACTTTCACTTCTTTTGCAACTTTGATTCCCGAAATCAGATAACCTACATCACCGGCACTCAAGGTTTTTTGGGGGATTTGTTTTACCCCCAAGATTCCGATTTCATCGGCAAAATATTCCTGGCCCGTATTGACAAATTTGATTCTATCTCCTTTGTGAATGGTTCCATTGAATATCCTGAAAATAACTTCCACTCCCCTGAAGGGATTGTAGACAGAATCAAAAATCATGGCTTGAAGAGGCGCTTCTGGATCTCCTTTGGGCGCTGGAATCCGGTGGATCACCGCATGAAGGATATCTTCTATGCCAATTCCTTCCTTTCCGGAGGCCAAAACAATATCTTCCCGATCACAGCCGATCAATTCAATCACTTCATCCGCGACAGCCTCAGGGTCTGCTCCAGGAAGGTCAATTTTGTTCAAAACCGGGATGATTTCCAAGTCATGGCCCATTGCCAAATAAAGATTGGAAATTGTTTGGGCCTCGACCCCCTGAGAAGCATCCACGATCAACAATGCACCTTCACAGGCAGCAATTGATCGAGAGACTTCATAAGAAAAATCCACATGACCTGGGGTATCGATCAGATTGAGGGTGTACTCTTCATCCTTATACATGTATTTCATTTGGATCGCATGAGACTTGATGGTGATGCCACGCTCACGCTCAAGATCCATATTGTCCAACAATTGAGCCTGCATTTCCCTGCCTGTTACCGTGTTGGTAAATTCAAGGAGGCGATCGGCCAGTGTACTCTTGCCATGATCAATGTGGGCAATGATACAGAAATTCCTAATTTTTTGCATATCCATTCTGTGGGCAAAAATAGGTAAAAATCGGATTATTAAACCATTTTGCCCTGCATAAAATCAAAACTCCTCCTCTTGAGATATGTTTGACTGTAAAAGGTCAAAAAATTAGTTTTCACTATCTTTGCCCAAAATTAAAGCTTTATGAAAGAAGTTGCCGAAAACAAAAAAACCAAAAATATAGGGGAATACATCATTTACATGTACCAGATGGAGGATCTTTTGCGGGCATATGCATTTGAAATGGTCGACATCAAACAATATGTAATTGCCCATTATCCGATTTCCGAGGAGCAAAAAAACGAAACTTATGATTGGTTCGAAGGACTGATCGCTTCAATGAAAGCCGAAGGAAAATTGAATGAAGGACATTTGGAGGCCACCCAAGAAAGTGTGGAAGCACTGGCAAAAATCCATTGGGAACTTTTGAAGTCAGACCAGACGTATTTTGACATTTATACCAAAGCAAAACCACATGTGATCAGAATGATCCTTGAAGCGGGAGAGAAATCCCCTAAACACGAAATCCAGGTTTGCGTCAATGGCATTTATGGGTTGCTTCTTGCGAGGTTGAGAAGCAGGGATGTTCCAAAAGAAATGTTGGATGCTACGATTGCCTTTGGAGATGTTTTGAGCTATTTGAATTACAGCTATTTTGAATCCCTTGGCAAAAAAATAAGGGAGAATTGATCTCCCTCTTTTCAAAACTCGTAAACGCTGTGGTAGCTTCCGTTTTTGTCCACATAATCCAAAAAAGACGCGTAAAAGGGATTGCTGCTGAGGGTTGCGCTGTCCCCGATCACCACCAATTTCCTTTTGGCACGGGTAAGGGCCACATTCATTCTTCGGGTATCCGATAAAAACCCAATTTCGCCTGTTTCATTGGATCGGACCAAACTGATCACGATAATATCCCTTTCCTGGCCTTGAAAACCATCTATTGAATTGATGGTGAGTAGCTCGGAAAAAGACCTAAGGTTTGGGAATTCGAAACTTTCGAAAATCAATTCCTGGAATTTCCTGACTTGTGCCCGATAGGGAGAAATCAGCCCAATGTTCCATTCTTTCATTTTCAAATTGGAGATACCGATCCTTTTGATCAAAGACTCGAGGTATTGTAAGGTAAACCTCGCCTCCTGAAGGTTCATGGTACTCAAAGACTCATTTTCTTGATGCTCGCTGTAGCCACTTCCCGCCGTATCGATGAAGGTCAAAACGGGTTCATCCTCCAACAAAAAGTGGCTTTTTGTGTTCTCCGCAGCTTCCAATTCGTTTCTGTAAAAATACTTGCTGGAAAAGCCCATTATTTTTTCAGGCATTCGATATTGCAGCCTGAGCATCACGGAAGCTTGGGCTTGCCTCTTGATCACTTTCTCGAAAAGGGTCTCACTCAAACCGTTTTTTGCTGCCTCATAGGACTTGATGGTTGGAGGCAATTGGCAATGATCCCCTGCCATCACTACTTTTTCGGCCTTCAAAATCGGAATCCAGGTGGCCGCTTCCAACCCCTGTCCAGCCTCATCTATGAATACCACCGGGAAATTGATCCCTTTCAAGGATTTGTTGCTCGCGCCAACCAAAGTGGATGCAATGACCTGCGTTTTCTGAAAAATATCATATTGAATGTAATTTTCCAGATTTTCGGCGTCATTTCTCAATCTTGTGACTTCATCGAGGAGTCGTTTTCGCTGCATCCGTTCCTCTGGACCAAAATTGCGTTTGTGTTTCCGCGCTATTTTCCTGTATTCATCCGCAGATTTTCGGAGTTTTCTGAGGTCTTTATAACTTTCGTGCAGCGCAACCTTTGCGTCCAATGTTTGGGAAAGGATTTTATCATCCACCCTGGCAGGATGGCCAATTCTAAGTGTTGTGATGTCATTATCGATCAATTTTTCCACCAACAAATCCACCGCGGCATTGCTGGGTGCACAGACCAATACCTGGGCATAGCTTTGAAGTGTTTGGGCGATCGCCGCGATCAAGGTGGTGGTTTTACCTGTGCCCGGCGGCCCATGGATAATGGCAACATCTTTGGCGCGATGGATCAGCGCAAGCGCCTCATTTTGGACGGGGTTTAAATTTGGCTGGTTTTGGTGAATTTTATTGTCAAAATCAGGACTTTTGTATCCAAGCAATATTTCTTTCAATTCACTCAGCCTACCTTTTTCCGATTTTATCAGGGCCTTGAGCGTAGCCTCCATTTCCCGATAGCTTCCCTCATCAAACAAAAGATCTATGCCGATTTTTCCATCTGTAAGCCACTCAGGCAAATCATCCTCAAGAAGGGTGATGATCATACTCTCTTTCTTGACCATATTGACCACTCCATTCACCCTGTGTTCCTGACCCTGAAAACTCTCGTTGTTGGAAAAAACAGAGACAGATTTCCCGGATTGAAAAACATGTGATTGGGTCAAGTCATATCTTTCCAATTCAATCAAAAACTTATCCCCATAACCTGATTTGACATTTTTGACCTGGACGGGATACCAGCAAATCCCTTCCTTTTTCCTATCGGACAAGGAGGTGTACAAAAACTTTTTCTTATATTGTTGTAGGTCTTCCTCCCACTCCTGCTTGATCAATTTCAACGAATATTTTAACTCTTCCTGAATGTCGGGCATCAATTAATTTTTAATTCAAAACTAATATATTATCATTGGTGTTTAGTAAATTGTTTTAAGATTTTTATAAAGGTGAATTTTCTAGCACATGCATATTTATCCTTCGGGGACCCAAAGGTACTCATTGGGAATTTTATTGGTGACTTCGTAAGAGGACCGATAGACACCGTTTATGTAAAAGATATTGTGATAGGAATCAGGCTCCATAGAGATATCGATTATTTCACGGACCATCATCCAGTGGTGAAAGAAGCGCAAAGCATACTCAAGCCCGAATATGGGAGATATTCTTCAGTGATCACCGACATGTATTTTGATTATTTTCTGGGGAAATATTGGAACAACTACCACCATCAACCCTTAGAGGAATTTGCCCAGGAGGTTTATGCGACGATTGAGGCCCATAGGGAAATTCTTCCCGAAAACTTCTTAAAGGCCTTCGAATACATGAAGCATTACAATTGGTTAGCGGGATATGGAGAGCTTGACGGAATCAGGCGCGCCATGACAGGAATGTCAAAAAGAACGCGATTTGATTCCAAAATGGAAACTGCCCACCTCTTCCTGGACAATCATCATGAATATTTGAGGCTTCATTTTGGTGATTTTTTTGAGGACCTTGTGGCGTATTCCAAAAAAAGACTGGAAGAATTAAGAGCGGAAAAATGACCGAGTGCAAACCCAAAAAAAACACCTATTTCTCCCTTAGCATCGTATTGGCCATTATTTTGAGCGGATTGGTGTTTTTATTACATGAATTTGCAACAGAAAGAAGCTATGGGTTGATTTTTTATCTGTTCAGTAGCTCCCTGCTAACTTTATTGGCGCTTATTCTACTTGTCAAAATGATGGCTGGATATAAATTCATTTCCTTTGGCCAGGGAAAAATAATCACCCGACTTCCGCTACGGAGGCAAACAAAATCCTATCATCTCAATCAGGTCTTGGCTTGGGAGGAAGAGCGGATGCTGGCTAACAAAAGGGATTTTAGACAGCTGACAATCATTTTTGACGACAAAACCGCTTTTTCCGTCAGCAATCATGAGCACAGTTCCTATCCTGAGCTATTTCAGTACCTCAATAAAAAAATTCCAAAGAAAAAAGTCCTTGAGAAAACAAAAGACTAAAAAAACCTATTCAACCCGTTTCATTTATTGCGAATATCATTCAACACTGTATTTATCTGATAATTAGCCTGTTGCTGACTTTTATTGACTACACCATACCGGTTTCAGGAATTGGTCACCCAATTGTCTGATTTTCTTTCGGTTTCAATATTCTAAGAAAGCCTAATGCATATTTCGGCTTCAAAATAAAAAAGTCTTCCTCCACGCACAGGTTTCGGGACAAAATCAAAAAAAGGATTGTGTAAAAAAAAGACCCGGATGAATTCAACCGGGTCTTTTTCTTTATTTTTCAGTACGGAAAGTTTTGTCGTACAAATCAATGCTTTCGCGAATAATTCTGAAAGCATCTTCTTTGCCAAGAAAATCCTCAACTTTAACTTCCTTGTTTTCTAATTTTTTATAGTCTTCAAAAAACCTGTGTACTTCCTTCATCAAATGCGGAGGCAATTCATCAATATCTTCGATATAATTCACGGATTGATCATCTGCGGCCACAGCGATGATCTTGTCATCCGCCTCACCACCATCAACCATTCTCATCACACCGATCACCTTGGCTTTCACCAAAGTCATCGAAGGGATATCGATCTGGGAAATAATAAGAATATCCAAAGGATCATGATCCTCACAAAAAGTCTGTGGAATAAATCCATAATTAGCCGGGTAATGGACGGCTGAAAACAAAACCCTGTCCAACAACAACATCCCGGTTTTTTTGTCAAGCTCATATTTCCCCTTGCTTCCTTTGGGAATTTCAATTACTCCCATCACAACATCGGGAGCTTCTTCACCTATTTGCACATCGTGCCATGGATTGATCATAACTAAAAACTTTTAACTGTATATAAATATATGAGCGCAAATTAAGCCCAAATCCCTTTTCAACAAAGAAAACCTTCGTATTTTGAAGAGGAAATGAAATTGTGATGAATTCCAAACAATCTCAAAAATGATAAAAATCCCAAAGAAAAAAGTCCTTGAGAATTCAATTTGGGGGCAAGGAGGGTAAGATGACGGTGAATTCTGATCCATGGTCCATTTCAGAAATCAGTTTGATCTGGCCCCCCATTTGCGCAACAGATTCTTTCACCATATACAATCCAAGTCCAGATCCTACATTTTTCTGCGTTGCGCGTTGAAACAAATCAAAAATCGAAGTGTGGTATTTTTCATCTATTCCTATTCCATTGTCCTCAATGCAAATAATTGCTTTTTTGTTTTCGACTGAAATCGATAAATTGATGAATTTTGATGTTAATCCGTCTTTCTGAAACTTAAATGCATTGCTGAAAAGATTGTTCAAAATCACTCTGATTTTGGCATCATCAGAATGAAAAAGTTCAGGTTGATTGATATTGACCGACAGGGTAATCCCATCCAATCCCCATTTACTTTTGTAGCTGTCCAATTGGGATTCCACAATGTCCTTAAAATTGATTTCAGTAACCTTGTTTTCGATTTTCGTAGAGCGGTAAAAATCCAGCATTTTATAAATGAAATCATCCAGCTTAATGGTAGCTGAATCAATCATCTCAAAATACTCAATGATTTCCGGATCTTTCACTTCCATCTT
The DNA here is from genome assembly GCF_000381545.1 of Rhodonellum psychrophilum GCM71 = DSM 17998. Classification (GTDB taxonomy): domain Bacteria; phylum Bacteroidota; class Bacteroidia; order Cytophagales; family Cyclobacteriaceae; genus Rhodonellum; species Rhodonellum psychrophilum. The sequence continues at coordinate 110,622 of NZ_KB906678.1, forward strand.
GGCAAGTTTGGACACACCCGAAATACTCATCAAAGGCCCCCTCAATTCATGAGACAAACTGTACACAAATTGGTTCATCTCGGAATGGACTTTTACAAGCCTTTCGTTTTTATCTTTCAGCTCTTTTTTTGTGAAATAGATTTCAGCAGCATTGATGATGGCATTTTTAATTTGGTCAAGATTCCAAGGTTTGTCAATGAATCGATAAACTTCACCCTTGTTGATTGCATCGATGACGCTGGCAATATCCGAGTAGCCCGTAAGTAGGATTCTGATGGGATCAGGCTTGATTTTCATCAATTTTTCAAAAAACTCCACACCGGATATACCCGGCATTCTTTGATCAGCGATGACCACGTGAAAATCCTCAGTCTCTGCTATTTTCAACCCTTCTAGGGCATCGATTGCAGTGATGATTTTAAAATCTTTTCTCAAACTGGCCTTAAATGAATTCAGGTTATTGTCCTCATCATCTAAATACAATACACGAATCTTTTCACTCATTTTGTGGTAATTTTTGATAATGGGGCAAAATAATAATAAAACTGGTGCCTTTATTAATTTCGGTCAAAACTTCAAGTTTGCCTTTATGGTTTTCAATAATTGTGTAGACGATGGATAAACCCAAGCCCGTACCTTGCCCCACTTCTTTGGTGGTGAAAAAAGGCTCAAATATGCGCTGCTTGACATGCTCCGGCATTCCTGGGCCGTTGTCTCCGATTTCTATCCTTACGGAATCCCCAAGATTTCTAGTGGAAATGGTAATTTCAGGATTGGGGTTGTCCTCAAGATGATCGGTCAAGGCATGAATGGAATTGGTGATGATATTCATGAAAACCTGATTGATCTTTCCAGCCAGACATTCGACCATAGGAAGTTCACCAAATTCCCTGATGATTTTAATTCTTCCCGACATCGAGCTGTTCAATAGGACCAAAGTGCTGTTGATTCCATCGTGAAGATCCACCTTCTTGACATCCTGCTCATCCACTCTGGAGAACAGGCGCAACCCTTTCACGATTTCAACAGTACGTTTCGCTCCATCCTCCATCCCTTTCAGTAACTGGTTGATTTCTGTAAGGATGTAATCCAATTCAAGATCCTCTTCGAGTCCAGTGATTTCCTTTTTGGTTGCTTCCGAAAATTCCTCTCCGCCTTTTTCCCTGTAGACTCCGACAATTTCCAACAGGTCGGCTATATCCCTTTTGAGCGGGGAGATATTGGAACTCACAAAATTGATGGGATTGTTGATCTCATGGGCGATTCCGGCAGTCAGCTGACCCAGGGAAGCCATTTTTTCTTGATTGATCAACTGGATTTGTGTGTTTTGGAGATTCCGGAGCGTTTCCTCGAGTTCTTCAGTGCGTATTTTCACTTTTTGCTCGAGGCTTGTATTTTGCTCCTTGATGAGACGCTCGTTATCCTTTAATATCTCAAGTTTTTCGTGCTGTTCGTCTTCCTTCTCCTTTTTCAGGATATTTATTCTGTCAGCCAAAGCCAAAGATAGAAGGATTGCTTCCATGGCAGTCCCAAGAAGCATGGGGAAATTGGCATATATATTCAAATTTAAAACCCCTTGGTTTTGCATGATATAAAAAACTAGACCAATTAAGAAAACCCCCCAAGCAACTAGAAAATAAATAGCTGGTCGATACCCCAATTTTGCCACAATCACACCAGTTGTCACAAAGAAAATCACCCCTACGAGTCCCGCAATATCTACCATTCGGTAACTTAACTCCACAAAGCCAAGCAATCTTAACCCAATAGCTATTGAATACAATATTACGACTACAACGAGATATTTGTCTAGCTTTGGAACATGAAAACTTGTTTTTAAAAACAATTTAATAAATCCAATTGCAAATATTCCTGCCATGGAAGGAAATGCAATCACACTAAAACTATATATATCCGCATTTTGCCCTAAAAAATAAAAATAAGAATAGCCTAGTAATGACAATTGCGCCAAAGCTATAAACATAACATAAAATGAGTAAAATAAATAAACTCTATCTTTAATCATTAAAAAAATAATAATGTTGTATAAAAACAAAGACAACATTATACCAATATAAACATTCACCAAATTTGCAATAGTGGAAAACTTGCTTAAATACTCGTTTCTTTCTACTAATTCAAGGGTGAAGCCTAACTTATCTTTTGAATTTACTTTCAATAAAAAATCTGAGCTATTTAAATCTTCATAACTAAACTCAAATACTGGCCTTGGATTTGAAAAAATATTGACATCTCTTAAATTTATTCCAGCCTTTTTATATACTTCAAGACTACCGTCATGCAAGATTTTATATAAAAAAATTTCATTTATAAGTGGATTCGAAAATTCAAGAAAATAGATATCCTCGGGATTTGAAGCCAAATTCTTCCCGCTAAACCGAATTAAAAGATCTCCTTTGTGAAAACCAATATTTTCAGGAATAAACATAGGGTCTTGAATTTCAATTTCATTTATATTTGAAATGCTCTCAATGTCCGTTTCCTCCAGCAAGATGAAATTTTCTACAAATACACCTTTCTCTATCTTCATCAAATCAGAGTAATAAATCACAACGATTGATAAAATAAAAAACAACCCAACAGCTGCAATAATGGAAAGGCCCTTATGGTTTTGAATTAGCTTCATGTAATTTCTGAATTTGAAGTTCAAACGCTATTTCTAAAGAACCCTTAGGACCCGATTCGCTGGATTGAAGTTGTACATTATTTCTTAGGCTGAAAATATAATCTCGATCTTCTTCACTTGCTGTCGGAAGATTTTCAAGATCACTTATTTCCAATACTGTAGCGATCAATCCTTCTTTTGGATAAAAAAACTTCCCTTCATTCCCAAGACTTCTAATGATATCAAAACCCACTTTTTTGCAATTTCTAAGGGTTGCGGGAGAAGCCAAAGCAAGTAGCTTTTTTATTCCTAGTTGGGAGCAAATCGCAACACCTACTCTACCCAAATATATACTTCCTATGCCATAACCAGCAACTTCTATACTATTCCACAAGCCACAGAATTCAGCTACATCAAGGGGTTTATAGTCCCCCATGTAGTCAATAATATGTCTATCAAATTCTCTAATTGCCGTCTCTAAAGGCAAAGGAGTGTTTTCTGAATTCAATTGAATCCTTGCACCGCCCAATAACCTTTGATCATCAACCGCTTCAACCACAATTAAATAGACATTTGGATTATCTGTCCAAGAGGTGTCTGCAGAAGTCACTTTTGTCACACCATAGGTTTCTAAGACCTTATAATGTCCCTGGACATATTTTTCTGTAATCAATCTTTCAGAAATGGCCTTGACAACTCTTACTCTAACTTTCATGGGGAATTTCTAAATATTGATCCAGATCAACATAAATTCGACCCGAAAATTGATTTTTTTTGGTCAGGACCATCCTACAGTAATATGCACAAGCGGCACCTCCCAGCATTACAGTTGTCGCTGGTTGAGGCCAATTGGTAATGGTTAAGCCTATTTGAGACATGCTATACTTCCCTGCTGAAGAAATGTTTTCGAAATCCAGAATACTCATAAGAATTTCAACTTTTTTTTCTGCAAAAAGACCCAGAATTTCAGACTCAGATCCGAATTTTTCCAAAAAACCGTGGAAAATCATTCTATTTGGCTCTAGATCAAATCGTTCAATATCAATCATTCCTCTATCGCTCGTATCCATTAATACTGGGATGCCTAGATTTTTCGCCTTGATTCTCGTCTCTATTTTAATTTCTAAACTATCACACTCTTCAATAACTAAATCTAATGTACCATTTTCCGTGAAAAAATCATCCATCGACTCTGAAGAAACGCCGTTTTCGAATATTGTCACCTTTAAATAAGGATCTATCTCCGCGATTTCTCTTGCTACTATTGTTGTTTTTTTTAATCCTAAATTATAAAGCCCCGTTCTGATTCTATTTAAATTGGAAAGCTCCAAAGTATCAAAATCAGCAATTCTCAATTCTCCAAAAGACCTTTCCATTGCCAGGGCGATGGCTACGCTTTGTCCAACTGACAGCCCTATGACGCCTATTTTTTTTGTGGACAAAAGATCCTGTTCTTCCTGCGTGATTTTGAACTTGTTTCTAGCTGTCCTGACGGCTATAAATTCCTCTTCCGGTAATATCCGGACCAGGGCATTTTTCCAGGGATAATAAACCCAGTTTCCATAAGTGAGCCTATCCTCAACATCAAAAAATTCCTCTACCTGTTTTTTTAACTCAAAAGAGGTAAATTTGAGACTTGGGTTTTGAAGCTTTATAAGATCACTTACTTGACTTTCGAGTTCATCCATAACCTGCAATAAAGAATTCTCTCTCAGTTCTTTTATAAAATCGGAATCCTTTGGCACACTGGGATTAAGCAACAGATGATTTGAATTCTGAACCGAATCAGACTTTAAATTAAAATTCATGGAAAACTAATAGGGTGGATGGTAGAGGTAAAGTTATATTTTTGATTCAAGATTCATATTAAAAAGGTAAAAAATATTCCTCAAAATGATTTTTATTTAGATATTTGGTGAATCGCTGGAATAACGAGTTGTTTTAGGTGTAAATCCCCTATTCAATAATATTAATAGCCAATTATTTGGCCAGGCAATCCAATAACCCTACTTTAAAAAAATGCGCCAAATGATAGAACCTAAGGAAGAGAAAATTAGAATCTTATATGTCGATGACGAGGAAAACAATCTTCAGGCATTTAAGGCGACTTTTAGACGGGACTATAAAATATTTTTGGCCATTTCAGCACAGGAGGGTAGGGAATTGTTAAAAACTCAAGATGTAGACATCATTATCACCGACCAAAGAATGCCGGAAGAGGTTGGTGTTGATTTTTTGGCATCTGTGATCCCACTTTATCCAGAGCCGATGCGAATCCTCCTAACCGGTTACACTGATATCCAGGCAGTTATCGACGCTATCAACAAGGGTCAAGTTTACCATTACCTCACCAAGCCGTGGGAAGAAGATTACATGAGGACTGTGATCAAAAATGCTTATGAAGTACTGTCCCTTCGAAAAGAAAATAAAAAACTGACCGATGATCTATTAAAATCAAACGATCAGTTGGAATTTCTGCTAAGACAAAACCTGCTTTCTTAGTATCTGGCAGCCAATAACAATTGGAGTTCTTTGTGGGTCATCATGAATTTCCTGGCCAAATAGGCGTTGGTCAAACTTCCCCTGTAGGTATAAACCCCTTTCATAAACCACTTGTAATTAAAAATCATTTCTTCTGCTCCACCCAAATCGGCCATCTGAAGGAGTATAGGTGTAAAAATATTGCTTAGCGCAACCGAAGCTGTCCTTGATACCCTAGACGCAATGTTGGGGACGCAATAATGGATGATATCATACTTGAGATAGGTGGGATTGTCATGAAAAGTCATCTCGGCGGTTTCGACGCAACCACCCTGATCGATGCTGACGTCGATGATGATACTTCCGGGCATCATCGCTGCAACCATTTCCTCGCTGACCACGATTTTATTCCTGCCTTTTTCGGCACGCAAAGCCCCAATCACGACATCCGCTTCTTTCAATGCCTGTCCAAGCGTATAATTGTCAATGGTAGAAGTGTAAACTTGCTGCCCCAACAACTGCTTGATTCTTCTTAATTTATAAATATGGTTGTCAAATACCTTGATATTGGCACCAAGTCCAATTGCCGTCCTGGCAGCATACTCGGCTACTGTACCGGCCCCGATGATGACTACTTGGGTGGGCGGGACTCCAGTAATCCCTCCCAAAATCAGTCCCTTTCCATCACTCACGCTGCTGAGGTATTCGGCGGCAATCAGCATCACTGTACTTCCTGCAATTTCACTCATCGCCCTGACCACTGGCATACCTCCGACTTTATCTTCCAGATTTTCGAATGCGATTGCAGTAATCCTTTTCCCATTTAAGGCATGGATATATTCAGCATTTTGCTTTCCAAGCTGCAAGGCCGAAATCAGGCAGGAACCGACTTGCATAAATCCGATTTCCTCTAAAGTAGGCGGTTCTACCTTAAGGACTATTTCCACATCAAAAGCTTCCTTTGCTGCATAGACGACCTTTGCCCCTGCATCAGAATATTCCTGATCCGTAAATTTGGATTGTTTGCCGGCAAGTGTTTCGACCACCACCTGAAGGCCGTTGTTCACCAGGAGTGCGACCGCTTCAGGGGTCAACAGTACCCGCTTTTCTTGGGCAGCTGTCTCTCTGGGCAATCCGATGAGGAGTGAATTTTTGGATTTTTTCACTTTTGCCACTGCTTCTTTTGGATATACCCCTACCGCTTCGGTCACCTCAACCATGATCTTTCCCATTTTCTATTTGATGTATGGTAATTTTTCTCCCGCCTTCCTCTTCCGTCTCAATATTGATCAGCATAAAAGATTCTGGAATATATTCAGGAATTCTTTCCGCCCATTCTATCCAACAATAATGTCCACTAAAGAAATATTCATCGATCCCAACCTCCAAAATATCGGTAGGATCCTCGATTCTGTAAAAATCGAAATGATAGAAAATCTCACCCAGATCATTTTGATATTCATTGACAAGCGAAAAAGTTGGGCTTGAGATCAATTCATGTATCCCAAAAACTTCTCCGACTGCCTTGATGAGCGTGGTTTTGCCTGCCCCCATTCTTCCCTTAAACACCCAGATCGGTTGATTTTTACAAATTTCAACGAGCTTTTTGGCAACCTCAGGAAGGTCTTCAATATCTTGACAATAAATATTTTTCAAATTAATTTTTCTTTGGCACCAAGTGGACTACCGGTAAAATGATTTCTTCCAAAGATACACCGCCGTGCTGAAATGTATCCTTGTAGTAATTTACGTAATAATTGTAATTGTTTGGATATGCAAAGAAATAATCTTCTACGGCAAAAACATAACTTGTCGAGACATTAAATTTTGGGAGTTTGGCATCTTCCGGTCTATGGATCTCGAAGACCTTACCACTTTCAAAGTTTAGATTTTTGCCTTGTTTGTATCTCAGGTTCGTGGTGATGTTCTTATCCCCGATGATTTTGTAGGGTCGATTTACTCTCTTCGTGCCGTGATCGGTGGTCACGATCACTTCTGCTCCCACATCATGGATTTTTTTGAAGAGGTCAAAAAGAGTGGAATGCTCAAACCAACTTTTGGTCAAGGAACGGTAAGCGGATTCGTCAGGTGCCAATTCTCGGATCATCTTCATGTCGGTCCGGGCATGTGACATCATGTCCACAAAATTATAGACCACCACATTCAGGTCGTTGGTCAATAAATTGTGAAACTGGTCTAAAATTACTTTTCCCTGATGGACCTGAAGCACTTTATGGTAACTAAACTTGATATTCAATTTATTTTTGTGAAGATTCTCTCCCAAAAACTCCTCCTCATTGTTGTTTTTTCCTTCGTCGGTGTCCTCGCCTTCCCAAAGATCTGGGTGAAACCTCGCCATATCCGAAGGCATCATGCCGCTAAACAATGCATTCCTTGAAAATGCTGTGGTCGTTGGCAAAATACTGAAATAAGTACCTTCCTCTTTGGTAATGAAATATTCATTTATCAGAGGCTCCAGAACCTCCCATTGGTCCAATCTGAGGTTATCAATCACTACAAAAAACAGGGGTTTACCCGGAACAATGTGTGGGAAAACCTTTTCTTTCATCAATTTATGGGACAAAATGGGTTTGTCCACCTTTGGATCATTGATCCAATCGATGTAATTGGCCTTGATAAACTTTGCAAATGCAGCGTTTGCCTCGATTTTTTGGGTTTCCAAAACCTCCCGCATACTTTTGTTTTCGGTCTTATCGATCTCCAATTCCCAATACGTTATCTTTTTGTAGATATCCGTCCATTCCTGATGGGAGGTGGCTTCATCACAGGCCATGCTGATGTTCCTGAAATCCTGTCGGTAGGAAAGGTTGGTCTTTTCGGAGATCAGCTGTTTGTTTTGAAGGATTTTTTTAACCGACAAAAGTATTTGGTTGGGATTTATCGGTTTGATGAGGTAATCTGCTATTTTACCTCCAATGGCATCTTCCATAATGTGTTCTTCCTCACTTTTGGTGATCATCACGACTGGAATATGCGCCTTTGTCAGTTTGATTTGTTGAAGAGTCTCCAGGCCTGTCATGCCCGGCATCATTTCATCCAAAAATATTACGTCATAATTTTCATTTTCAACCATTTCTATGGCATCAAGACCGCTGTTGACGGTCGTGATCTCATAGCCTCGCTGCTCGAGAAAAAGTATATGGGGCTTTAGAAGATCAATTTCGTCGTCCGCCCACAGGATTTTATATTTTTGCATAAAATTTGGTTTATTTCTCTTAAAATTATAATTACTTTTGAATTCAATCAAATGTCGAAGACATTGAAAAGCACTAAAATATTGAATGATCCTGTTTATGGGTTCATTACCATTCCCAGTGAATTGATTTTTTCAATCATCGATCATCCCTACTTTCAAAGGTTACGTCGGATCAAACAACTGGGTTTAACTGATTTCGTCTATCCAGGCGCGCTTCACACCAGATTTCACCACGCCATCGGTGCCATGCACCTGATGAGCATCACTTTGGACAACCTCAGGAATAAAGGTAACGAAATCAGCGACAAAGAATACGAAGCTGCACTTATTGCCATTTTGCTCCATGATATTGGACATGGTCCATTTTCCCACGCACTGGAATTCAGCCTTCTCAAGGACATTCCACATGAGTCCCTTTCCCTTTTGGTGATCGATCTACTCAACAGGCAATTCAATGGCCAACTTGACTTGGCCCTGCGGATTTTTAAGAATCTTTATGAAAGAAAATTCTTTCATCAGCTCGTTTCCAGCCAGCTGGACATTGATCGACTGGATTATCTCCAGCGTGATTGTTTTTTTACGGGCGTTTCTGAAGGCACCATTGGGGCTGACAGAATCATCAAAATGATGGATATCAAAAACGATCAACTGGTGGTCGAAGAAAAGGGTATTTACAGCATTGAGAATTTCCTGAATGCCCGAAGGCTGATGTATTGGCAGGTTTATCTCCACAAAACCACCGTCAGCGCCGAAAAAATGCTGATCAATTTGATCAAACGAGGAAAACATGTGCAACAAGCTGGAACTAGGCTTTCGGGAACCGAGGAATTCACCCATTTCTTGGACCATGATTATACCTTGGAAGATTTCAAAAACTCAGACGCACTTCTCAAGATGTTTTTGGCGCTTGATGATTTCGACATTTGGGGTGCGATCAAACTGTGGAAAAACAACGATGATTATGTAATCAAGAATATTTCCCAGATGTTTCTGCACAGGAATTTATTTAAAATCAACCTGAGCAACGATGCCTTCCAAGAGGAAGAGCTGGAGGGAATGAGGGAAAAAACCTTAAAAAATCTTAACATTGATGAATCAGATCTTCCCTATTTTTTCAATCACGGATCCATCAGCAACCATGCCTACGTGGCCAAGGAACGGATTTTGATACTGACCAAGAAGGGTCAAATCATAGATTTGGCCCAAGCCGCCGACCTTCCAAATATCAAGGCAATGAGTAAAATTGTCAAAAAACATTATGTCTGTCGCGCTAAAAATTTAACTTTGTAGACTATAAATAATATTATTGAATATGGAATTCACCATCGATCAGGTTGCTTTACTCATAAATGGAAAGGTAGAAGGAGAAGGAAATATAAAAGTAAACAGGCTGGACAAGATCCAAGAAGGAAAGCCAGGTGGAATCAGTTTTTTTTCAAATGAGAAATACGAAAATTACGTTTACGAGACAGATTGTTCAGCGATCATCGTCTCAGAAAACTTCACTCCCAATAAAGCCATTAAACCGACATTAATCAGGGTTAAAAATGCCTATGTGGGTTTTACTCAATTATTGGAAGCCTATTCCCAAATCACAAAAATGCAGCTGACAGGCACTACCCAACCCTGTTACATGGATGAAAGCAGCACAATCGGGGAGGGTTTTTACAGAGGTGCTTTTTCGTCTATTGGAAAGAATTCCAAGATTGGAAACAATGTCAAAATACATTCCCAAGTATATATTGGAGACAATGTCACCATCGGTGACAATTGTATTTTTCACCCCGGCGTAAAGATTTGCAATGACAGTCAAGTAGGGAATAATTGTGAATTCCACCCAGGAGTGGTGATCGGTTCGGATGGTTTTGGCTTTGCTCCAATGGAAGACGGCACCTTCAAAGCAATTCCCCAAATCGGAAATGTCATTATAGAGGACAATGTCAGTGTTGGGGCCAATTCCACCATAGACCGGGCCACCATGGGTTCGACAATCATAAAAAAAGGAGCCAAAATCGACAACATGGTGCAGATAGCGCACAATGTGATCATCGGAGAAAATACCGTCATCGCCGCACAGGCAGGAATCTCTGGCTCTACCGAAATCGGAAAAAACTGTATGATCGGAGGTAAAGCCGGAATCGTCGGGCATTTAAAAATTGCGGATCACACCAACATCGGTGCCAACACAGGCATCAGCAAATCCATCGAAAAGAGCGGACAGACCATTTTGGGATACATGGGTTTTGACTTCAAAAGCTTCCTGAAGTCCTATGCAGTTTTCAAAAATCTGCCCCAGCTTCAAGACAAATTAAAAGAACTGGAAAAAAAACTATAAATTTACGTTTTCAAAATTTTCTGTAAGAATTGCATACCTATGAGGGTAAAACAACATACCATTAAAAAACAAGTCACTTTATCGGGCGTAGGCCTCCATACCGGGGTAATTTCCAATATGACTTTTATGCCTGCCCCCCCCAATCACGGCTATAAATTCCAAAGGATAGATTTAGAAGGTCGGCCAATCATTGATGCCGATGTAGACAATGTGGTCGATGTCTCCAGAGGGACTACTTTAGAACAAAGTGGAGCAAGGGTATTCACTGTAGAACATGTCTTGGCGGCTTTGGTCGGCATGGAGATTGACAATGTATTGATTCAGCTGGATGGGCCAGAACCTCCAATTTTGGATGGATCCTCCATAAAATTCATTGAGATTTTGGAGGAAGCCGAACTGGAAGAACAAAATGCCCTGAGGCGATTTTTTGAAGTTCCCGAAAGCATCACGTATAGAGATGCAGCAAGAGAGGTGGAAATGGCCGCATTGCCCTTGGACGATTACAGAGTCACCGTGATGGTCGATTACAATTCACCAGTTTTGGGAAGTCAGCATGCTTCCATTACCGACATCAGTCAATTCAAATCGGAAATCTCCTCCTGCCGCACTTTTTGTTTTCTCCATGAATTGGAGATGCTCTACAACCAAAACCTCATTCGGGGTGGAGACCTCAACAATGCCATCGTGGTCGTGGACCGAGTCGTCGAGGAAAAAGAATTGGCCCATTTGGCCAAAATGTTCAACAAAGAAAAAGTTGAAGTCCGCAAAGAAGGAATCCTAAACAATGTCGAACTCCGTTACAAAAACGAACCTGCAAGACATAAATTATTGGATGTGGTTGGAGATTTGGCCTTGGTCGGAAGACCGCTGAAGGCCCAGATTTTGGCTGCCAGACCAGGACATGCCGCAAACGTGGCCTTTGCCAAAAAAATCAAAAGAGCAATGGAAAAGGCAGGACCAAGCCATATTCCACATTATGACCCCAAGTTGCCTCCTGTGATGGATATCAACCAGATCAGCGAGATTTTACCGCATAGATACCCTTTTCAGCTTTTGGATAAAATCATCTATTTAGATGAGACCGTGGTGGCTGGAGTAAAAAACGTCACCATCAATGAACCCTTTTTCATGGGGCACTTTCCCAATAACCCGATTATGCCCGGCGTTTTGCAGGTAGAGGCAATGGCCCAGACCGGTGGTATATTGGTGTTGAGCACCGTTCCGGATCCTGAAAATTATTGGACTTATTTTCTGGGAATTGAAAATTGCAAATTCAGGAAAATGGTACTTCCGGGAGACACATTGGTATTCAAATGCGAACTATTGGCTCCCATTAGAAGAGGTATCGCTAAAATGAAAGGAGAAGCATACGTCGGCAATACTCTTGTTTGCGAAGCCGTTATGACAGCAAGTATCGTTAGAAAAGAATCATGATCAACAAACTCTCACATGTCCATGAAGGCGCAATTTTGGAAAACGGAGTCCAAATAGATCCTTTCACCATGATCCATGACAATGTCGTGATCGGCGAAGGAACTTGGATTGGCTCGAACGTGACCATCTATCCAGGAGCCCGAATCGGTAAAAACTGTAAAATTTTTCCTGGATCAGTCATTTCTGCCATACCTCAGGATTTAAAATTCCAAGGTGAGGATTCTACTGTCGAAATCGGGGACAATACCACCATCCGTGAGTGTGTCACTATTAGTCGTGGCACCATTGACAAAAGAACGACCAAAATAGGAGCCAACTGTCTTTTGATGGCCTATGTACACATCGCACACGATTGTTTGATCGGAAACAATGTGATCATTGCAAATGCAGTGCAGGTAGCTGGACACGTCACCGTGGATGACTGGGCAATTGTAGGTGGCAGCAGTGCCATTCATCAATTTGTAAAGGTAGGCATGCACTCCATGATATCAGGTGGATCCTTGGTCCGAAAAGACGTACCACCCTTCACCAAGGCTGCAAGAGAGCCATTAAGCTATGCCGGTGTCAACAGTTTGGGATTGAGAAGAAGAGGGTTTTCCAATGAATCCATCAGCCATATCCAGGAGGTTTACAGGTATCTTTTCCTAAACAGCCTAAACAACAGTCGCGCCTTAGAGGAAATAGAAGTCAATCTGCCCGCTACCAAGGAAAGAGATGAAATCGTGAACTTCATCCGTTCATCCGAAAGAGGTGTTATGAAAGGATACATCAATTAAGACATGTTGGAAATCAAGATGCAGGAAGCATCCAAAAGATTCCAATACGAATGGATTTTCAAAAACATCACTTTGGATCTCGCTGCTGGATCAAAAACCGCTATCAGAGGGAGCAATGGTTCGGGTAAATCCACCTTGTTAAAATGCATTTCAGGATTGATCCCAACCACTGAAGGCAAAATCACCTATTTTTTGAAGGGAATCCAAATTCCGGATGCTGAAATTTATCGGCATTTGGTCCTCAGCGCACCCTATTTGGAACTCCCTGAAGAATTTACTTTGATAGAACTTTTAAGGTTCCACTTCAAATTCAAAAAAATCATTGAAAACATCAGCTTCGATAAAATGATGGAGAACATGTTCCTGAAAGAGCATCAAAACAAGCCGATCAGCCAGTTTTCATCAGGCATGAAACAAAGACTCAAAATCGGGCTTTGTTTTTTCTCGGATGCTCCTTTCGTTTTGTTGGATGAACCCACCTCCAACCTAGATGAAAGAGGGATAAATTGGTATTTGGATATGGTGAAGGAATTTGGAAAAGAAAGAACCATCCTCGTTTGTTCCAATGATGCCAAAGAATATACTTTCTGCCAAAACCACATCAATGTTGAAGAGTATAAGATCAAACAAAGTATTTGATTATTCAACCTATTGTTTAAATTTACCAGATACCAAATTTCACCCAAAATGCAAAAGTCCATCCTTGGTTTATTATTGATTGCTGTGTTAGGAATTGGAATGATTTCCTGCAAAGAAAAAAAGGATGAGCCTACCCCGAGCAAAACCACCGAACAATTGGCAATCGAAGATCTCGCAGGAACATCCTCCATTGCTTGGACGATTGCTGGGGGTGGATCCGTGGTAAGGGATGGCAGGTCAGAGACAAACATCTATCAAACCTTCGAAATCCAATTTACAACAAATGCAAGCAGTAAAACCTACGCAACAGTCAACAACAACAGTCTTTTTGACAACAATGGAAACTGGACTTTTGTAGGAGATAATTTTGATAAAATCCGACTGAGCGGAAGCCAGCCAGTGGCTGGAAATGAAATATCCTTTACCCGAACGGGAAATGATTTGATTTTGAATTTCAGTATCGCTGTACCAAGCGGAAGAAATTTACGCAGCAATGCCGTTGCTGGGTCGTATACATTTACCCTGAAGAGAAAATAAAAGACATTTTGATCATCCGCGATTGTGCCAGTAAAATCAATTTTTTAATAAAAGGGATGGAAGCCGGAAGCCGGAAGAAACCTCTAATTAAGGTTTCTGCAAAGGATCATCTGAATTTCAGCATCTACCGGTAGTATTGCGGATATGCAGAAAAGACAATATATCGAAATAAAAAAAAGGAGCTGATGGCTCCTTTTTTTATTTCATCTGTACCACTGTGACCCCTGCACCTCCCCTGTCGGCATGTTCATCGTCCATCCTACTGACTTGATTCATATTGCGCAATAGATTGCGCGTAATGTCCTTGAGCACGCCATTGCCCTTCCCATGGACTATTCTGAGTTCTTTCATCCCCAGCATGTATCCTTCATCAATGAAAGTCTGGATGATGGGGAGTATTTCCTCCACTCTTTTCCCACGGATATCCAAATTGGTGGAATACGCCATCATCTTTTCGTTGGTATCATAGCCAATTCGCTTCGAATAAGCTTTCTTCTCCTTTTTAACCTCCGCGTGCGAAATTTTCTCTAAACGGCTCAACTTTACGTTTGACTTCAATTCCCCAATGCTGATTTCCACCTCCTTGTTTTTCAGTGCCAAAACTTCCGCCACGGCGCCGTTGTCCTTTAGCCTAACAAAATCACCAACATTGATTTCTCCGCCTATCACCTTGATCTCGGGCGTAAGCACCACGGTTTTTTCAGGTTTGATTTTGACTTTCAGTTCCTCCAGCTCAAGCCTGGCCTTTTTGGTTGCTTCCTTGTCCGCTTTGTTTTCCTTGATGGTTCGGATGGTCGCCTCGATCTGTTTGTTGACATCATCCAAGAGTGCCTTGGCTTCGGCTTTCGCTTCTTGGATATATTGCTTTTTATTGGTCTCGATAGTTTCCTTCAGCTGATGGTACTCTTTCATCCGCTGCTGGAGCAGTCTTTCCTTTTTCTCGTTTTCGATGACCAACTGTTCGTACTTGGTCTTTTCATTTTCAAGTTTGTTGAGCATTTTGTCATACCGCACCCTTTCTTCTCCAATATTTTCCTTGGCATAGGCAATGATATCTTTGGAGATTCCGATTTTGGAAGCAATTTCCAAGGCAAAGGAACTGCCCGGTTTGCCAATGTCGAGTTGATAGAGCGGCTCCAATTTATCCACATCGTAACGCATCGCGCCATTGACCAAACCCTGGTTTTTTGAGGCGATTTCCTTGAGATTCCCATAGTGGGTGGTCACGATACCATAAGCCCCCAATTTATTCAAAGCCAACAGAATTGCTTCCGCGATGGCCCCACCGAAAAGCGGCTCGGTACCGGTACCAAATTCATCGATGAAGAAAATCGTTTTTTTATCGGCAAACTGAGTGAAATACTTCATGCTCATCAAATGAGAACTGTAGGTACTCAGGTCATTCTCGATGTTTTGTTCATCTCCAATATCAATGAAGAAATTATCGAACAAGGTGCATTTGGAATGCGGATCAACGGGGATCAATAGGCCACACTGCAGCATGAATTGGATGATGGAAACGGTCTTGAGCGTCACTGACTTCCCTCCCGCATTTGGCCCCGAAATCACCAGCAAACGTCTGTTGTGATCCAGTTGAACATTCAATGGAACAATTTTTTTTTCCTGCTCTTTCAGCGCAAACTCCAAGAGTGGGTGCCTTGCATTGTACCAATCGATCAGCTTGGCCTTTTCCAAAATAGGCCTGTGTGAATCGGTTTTAATGGCGAATTTTGCTTTGGCACGGATAAAATCCACCATTCCCAAGAAATAAAAAGCCCTTCTCAATTCCGGAATGAAAGGCCTGAGCGTATCTGTGAGCGCCATGAGGATCCTTTGGATCTCCCGCTTTTCCATGTATTCCAAGTCCTTGAGCTCATTGTTGATGTCGAGCACTTCGGCCGGTTCCATATAGACAGTTTGTCCGGTGGCGGATTCATCATGGATAAAACCCTTGATTTTCCTTTTGCTCTCGGCCAATACCGGGATCACCATTCTGCCGCCCCTGATGGTGACGGAGGCGTCTTCAGGCGTGTATCCTTTGGACCGTGCATCCCTAAAGATGCTGTCCAATACTTTTCTTAAACGACTCTCCTCGTAAATGATCTGTGCCCTGATCAGGGACAATTCCTTGGAAGCATTGTTCCTGATTTTCCCCTTTTCGTCAATGATACGCTCAATGGCTTTTAAAAGCGTTTGATCCATATTGACCAAGCCAAGAAGCTGAAAGAGGTTTGGGTACTCCTCCGCATGCTTGTTGAAAAAGTCCATGCATCCTTTTAGGGTGAAAAGGGAAAGTTTAATCTCATGGAATTCATCTTCGTACAGGAAAGTCCCCTCAATCTTGGCTTTTTCCAAATAGGGATAAACATCTGTATAGTTGGAGGAAGGGAAAGCTTCTCCCGACAGGAGTATTTTTTTGAATTCTTGGGTTTGATCGAGCAGCTTGGTGACCAAGTTGAAATCCTTGGAGAAATTCATCTTGTCGACAAAACCCCTTCCCAAAGAACTGGTACAATCGTTTTTGATCAGCTCTTTTATTTTCGAAAAATTAATCTTCTCTTCTAAGTTATTCGGGTAAAGCATCGCTCGATTTTAGATTTCCTACTTTTTCGTAAACGTTCAAGGAATCAATGGTCCTTGCATACAATCTGTCCATAATTGCAGGATCCCTCATATAGTATTCCAAACTTTGTGTGAAAACACTATCCGGGACCTGATGTTTGGAAAAAACTTCGGTTTCCAAATATGGGTAGAGCTTTCTGGAGGAATCATAAGGAATGGGGAAAGTACTCACGAGCCCTTCGGCCAAATGGATATCGATCATGATTTCGACCATTTTATCCTCCCCCAAGATTCCTACGGGTGGTCGGTTTTTTCCACAACCGACGAGAAAGAAGATGCATATGAATATGATTTTGAGATTTTTCACGTTCCAAAATTAGCCAATTCCGTGAAATAAAAGACAAGCCTTCACCATTACTCTTTTTATTATTCGACCTATCCTGCTAAATTACGCATCCGAAAACCAAACCAATGAATCAACTCCTCAAAAAACTGCGAAAATACGAAATCATGATCCGAAAGGTGGCCAATAATCACCTTCAGGGAGATTACCAATCCATTTTTAAGGGCGCAGGTTTGGAATTCGATGATTTGAGACCCTACCAATATGGGGATGATGTGAGGACAATTGAGTGGAAAGTATCCGCAAAAGGCCACGGCACATTTGTAAAAACCTTCAAGGAAGACAAGGACCAATCGGTCTATTTTTTACTGGATATCAGTGGTTCACAAAACATTGGGGAAGACGGAAGGAAGAAGATTGACTTGGGAAAGGAAATTGCGGGAGTGTTGACTTTGGCTGCCATTTTTGAAGGAAGCCAAGTGGGCCTCATTTCTTATTCTGATCAGAAAGAAAATATTTTGCTCCCCGGAAAAGGTCCAAAACAAGGTGTGAAGATGATCCAGGGAATATTTAACCACCAAAACAAATCCCTTAAAACCAACCTCAAAGAAATGTTTACCTTTGGTCTCAACCTGATCAAAAAGAGAAGCATCATCATCGTCATTTCCGATTTCATTGATGAGGGATACGAGCGCCCTTTCAAGGCCTTAGCCGAAAAACACGATTTGGTGGCCATCCAATTGACCGATCCCAGGGAATCGCTGCTCCCTTCTTTGGGGATTATCCCCGTCTATGACAAAGAGGAAGGCCGGACCACTTGGGTCAACACTGCATTTGGAGGTTTCTCCAAAAAAATATCCCAGACCTTTACCACGGAAAGGGAACATTTAAAAGAACTTTGCAAAAAGAACCAGATCAACTATCTCGCCATCGACACCCAGCAGGATATCGTCGGTCCTTTGATAGAAATGTTCAAGTACCGTAACAAATCGATGAAACGTGGCTAAGCTCCAATTTATAATAATAAGTTTCGCATTTCTTCTGATTTCCAATTTGGCTCCTGCACAGGAATTGAAAGTGGAAGGCTATTTTATGCAGGATTCTGCAAAACTCGGCGAGCGTGTGGCCTATGTCCTCAAAGCTTCCTACAGCCAACAAACAAATTTGATATTTCCCGACTCTACTTTTGATTTCGGCTCCATGGCCTTTTTGGAGAAGAAAACATACATTTCACACACCAAAAACAATGTCACAGTAGACAGCGCCGTGTATTTTGTTTCCAACTTCTCGTTGGACCCGATCAGAAAATTTTCCCTGCCTGTCTTTGAAGTCCTTAAATATGACAGCGTAGCCCACTATCCAGAAGAAGCAGGACTTGCTTTGAAACTCATGATTGCTCCTTTGCCTGAACAATTGGCATTTCAGGACAACAATGTGTATCAACCTATCGCTACTGATTTCAACTATCCAGTTTTATTTCTGATTTTGGCCATCGTGCTAGCTTTGGCTATCGTCTCTTTGTTGTTTTTGAGAAAACCGATCCGGAGACAATGGGTCATTTGGATGGAGAAAAGAAAGTACAAACGTTTCCTTAAAAGATGGGAAAACGCGGAAAAATCGTTTGCTTCCCATTCCGACATGAGCCATGCGGATGAACTCTTGAGTCTTTGGAAAACCTATATGGAACATCTGAAAAACAAGCCTTTCAGAGAATGGACAACTGTAGAAATTTCTGATTTCTTGGAAAATAAAGAAATCATCAAAGATTTCAGGGAAATAGAAATGATCATCTATGCAGGAAAAGGCGGCCAAAACATAGAGGAAGCCTGCAAAAACCTAAAGGGGATCTGTACCCAAACCTACCAACAAAAAATAGTGGAACGCGATGAGAGGAAGTGATATTCTAGATTTTTTTTCTTTGTATTGGTTCCTTCCTGAAACTTTGAAATCCTTTGATTGGGAAAATTTATGGGCGCTCCATTTGCTGTGGGCAGTCCCATTGCTCTTGGTACTCCGGAAATTCATCAAATTCCTTAAGAACCCAGTTCTGGAACTTTCACTTCCCGGAAGTGTGTCTCAAAACAATCCTTGGACTTACCTCCGCCTGATCCCAACCTTATTTTTCATACTCTCGCTTTGGATGGTGGTCATCGCTCTGGCAAGGCCACAGCGCACCAACGAAAAAGTGGAGCAATACACGGAGGGAATAGATATCATGATTGTGTTGGATATTTCAGAGTCCATGGACCTTCAGGATTTCAAACCAAATCGCTTGGAGGCCGCCAAGGAAACGGCCATTCAATTTATCAACGGGCGATTTGGAGATAGAATCGGCATGGTGATTTTTTCGGGAGAAGCCTATTCGTTGGCTCCTTTGACGACAGATTACGCCCTGCTCACTGATCTGATCAAGGAAGTCTCTTTCAACATGATGGATGCCAAGGGTACTGCCATCGGAAGTGCGATTGCCGCTGGCACCAACAGAATGCGGGAATCGGAATCCAAATCAAAGGTAATGATCCTTCTCAGTGATGGGGAAAACAATGCCGGGAACGTGGACCCTATTTTCGCAGCTGATCTGGCAGCGGCAATGGACATCAAAATCTACACCATTGCGGTCGGTAAAGACGGTATGGTGCCTTATGGAGTTGATTTCTTTGGAAGAACGCAGATGATCGAGAGTTATCTCGATGAGACCACCCTCCGTGAGATTTCAAAAATCGGAAAAGGTGACTTCTTCAGGGCATCGGATGACGATGCTTTGGACCAGATTTTTTCGCAAATCAACAATCTGGAGAAAGCAGAAATCATAGAATCCCGATACAAGGAAACAGTGGACTATTACCGCTCGTACCTCTTTTGGGGATTGTTGTTTTTCTTTGTTTGGATGACCTTAAAAAGCAGTTTTCTGAACAATTTCCTGTTGGATTAAAAAAAAATCAAACCCCAATTTTCTCCTTCCAATCCACCAAGCGTCTGTCCATTACTCTGAACCATAATGGAGGAAACAAGGCCAAGATGATCATTGCGGAATAGCCACTGGGCAATTGGGGGCTTTCCTCGTAATGATTGAGAATCTGATAGGGTTTATAAGCATTGGCATGGTGGTCGGAGTGCCGCTGCAGCTGAAACAACAGGAAATTGCTCACGACATGGCTTGCGTTCCAGGAATGCAAGGCCGTTACTCTTTCATAGCGACCATTTTCCAGGATTTTTCTTTCCATCCCATAGTGCTCGATATAGTTGACCAACTCCAGCAGGCTGAATGCAAAAAAGCTCTGGGCAAAGAAAAATACTGGAATTTCCCACAGCAACCTTTCTTGCCAAACCGAAAACCCAAGGGTAAAAATCCCTACGAAAAGAACAGGCAGAAGTACAAACTGGAACATTTGGTTTTGTGCAGACCAAACGGACAAATTCTTTTTGGACAAACGCTCCTTCTCCAGTTGAATGGCGCTGCGAAAGCCATCAATGACCGACCTGCCCCAAAAGCGATAGAAGCTTTCCCCAAACCTGCTGGTTGCGGGGTCAGCAGGCGTGGCCACCCGGACATGATGTCCACGATTGTGCTCGACGATAAAGTGCATGTAACAAACGGTCATCAGAAGAATTTTTGCATAGAATTGCTGCAAAGGGTCTTGCTTGTGGCCGAGTTCATGGGCGACGGTAATCCCCACTCCACCGGTCACCAAGGCCATTCCAGTGACAAAGGCAATCCACCTCCCCAATGACATCGGAATTTGGGAAACGACATAAAATCCCCAGACCAATATCCCCACTTGAACAAAGACCCAGAAATAGGTAACCAATCTGTAAAACCGTGCTTTGGAAGCTGGAGAAATTTCGTTTGCAGGAAGGTTTGCTTTGTCTTTGCTGATCAAAAAATCCATCAGGGGTACGACCACAAAAACAAAGACATGGATCAGAAGCAGATTCAATCCCCCCAAATAAAATCCCGCAACCAGTAGGATAGGCAGTATAAATGCGCTGTAAAAACCGATTTTTTTAAATTGCTTCATATCAGCAATTTAGAATTTCAGATCGAAAAATAAAACAATGGCAAAAGAAAATCTATTCTGAGAAAACATCTTTGGTCAGGTCCTCAAAAATCACATAGGTAACATAGAAAGTCATAGGGACAGTAACCAATAATCCCATCCCAAAAAGCAACAATCCGAGAAAATTCATGACAATCAGGATCAAGGTCAGCAAAAAGAATTTCCACCACCTCACGGTAATCAGCTTTCTGCTGGCCTCCAAGGCATTCCAGAAATCAAACCCACCAAATATTGCCATCAATACAGCAAAGCTATAAGCCACCATAAGATATATTCCCGGGATCACCAACAACACAATGCCAAAAAACGTCAGGATCTGACCGATCAGCCAAATGGAAACCACCGGCAAGAAAAACATAAATCCCCTGAAAAAATCAGGATAGATCACGGGCTGGTTTTGATTGATTTTATTGGCGGCCAAATAGAATCCTGAAAAGAATGGGGGCGCCAACAGAATACTGTACAACAAGGTAAAGTCCTTCAAATACACCACAAAAAGGAGCTGAATGGAAAGGATGAGCAAAGTATAGGAAATACTCAATACGGGCTGCGCCAGAAACAATTGCCATGCTTTTTCAAATGCCTCTTTGATGTCAAAATCGTAGCCTTTTGCAATCAGAACGTCAAGTTTCTCTTTACTCATAATTCAGTTTGTTTCACAAAAAAACGCCGAGGATAGTCAAGTTATAGTCAATACTACAAACCAATTATCCTCGGCGTTCACATTTCAGATCGTTTACTAAAAACACTTGGGGTTAAATTCTATAGGAAAAGACTTTGCCCATCTATTTTTCGCTATTTGATTTTCTATTTGGTAATCGCCTCCAAGATATCATGCTTGGTGATGATATGAATCTGATGGTTTTCATCGCGTACCAAGATGGCTTTTTCTTTGTCCAGCATCGAAGAAAGCACATCCAAAGTACTGTCCAATGCCACGAACTTCATCGAATCTTCCATCACTTCCGATACGTTGGCATCTTTAAGTTCAGGGTTGAGGATAATTTTGGCCAAGAGCTTGTTGTCGGTAATACTGCCCACCACATTCCCATCTTCCATCACCGGGATTTGGGAAACACTTTTGCCGTTCATCAATGCGATGGCATCTTTTACTTTGTCTGATTTGTTGCTGACGACAAGTTGGTAGCTTCCATTTCTGGATGAGATGATCTCCCTTGCCGTTCCAGAGAATTTGTTTTCAAGAAAACCGTGGTTTCGCATCCACTCATCATTGTACACCTTACCGAGATATCGTGTGCCATGATCCGGCAAAATGATAACCATCCGATCGCCCTCCTTCAGGTTTTCCTTCGCATACTCCAAAGCGCCATGAACTGCAGATCCACAAGACCAGCCCACAAACAAACCTTCTTCCCTGGACAGTCTTCGGGTCATGATGGCGGCATCCTTATCGGTTACTTTGACAAAATGGTCAATCAAGGAAAAATCAACGTTTTTGGGAAGAATGTCTTCTCCGATGCCTTCTGTCAGGTAAGGATAAATTTCATTTTCGTCGAATACACCGGTTTCCTTATATTTTTTGAAAACCGATCCGTAAGTATCGATCCCAACAGTGATGACCTCGGGGTTTTGTTCTTTCAAGAATTTGGCCGTTCCAGACATGGACCCACCGGTGCCCACTCCAGCTGCGTAATGGGTGATTTTCCCTTCAGAATCCTTCCAGATTTCAGGACCCGTGGTTTCATAATGAGCTTTCCAATTGGAGAGATTGTCGTATTGATTGGGATAGAAAGAATTTGGAATATCCTGGTTCAATTTTTTCGCAACAGAGTAATAGGACCTTGGATCATCAGAAGCCACATTGGTTGGACAAACAATGACTTCGGCACCTACTGCTTTAAGAATATCTATTTTTTCCTTTGACTGCTTGTCGGCCATCGTGAAGATACATTTGTATCCTTTGACGATCGCAGCAAGCGCCAATCCCATTCCGGTGTTGCCACTTGTACCCTCAATGATGGTCCCTCCAGGCTTCAAAATCCCGGCAATCTCGGCATCCTCCACCATTTTGATGGCCATTCGGTCTTTCATGGAATTTCCTGGATTGAAATACTCCACCTTGACAAGAATCTCACCTTTAATGCCTTTATTGACCTTATTAAGTCTTACTAGCGGGGTATTTCCAATGGTTTCAATTATGGAATTATAAATCATAAATCTCTTGTTCTAATTTCCTGCAAGTTACAAATATTTTCAGCGCCTTGAATAGCACCCTGTTTTTTTCCAAATAATATTTTGTACTCCAATTGGAGTTTACCAGACCGAGGGAGCCTTTTGAAAATCAAAACAATTCTATTTCATTCCTCAAACCTCCTTGAATTCCACTCTCTTGACGATATCCAAGGTGAGATTCAGCATCACTGCAGCAACAATTGCCATCCCCACCGAGATGCCCAACATCCCAAAAACAAACTGCTTGGAAACGATAAAGAGAAATATGCCTGCGCCAAGTGAGGGCACTATCCCAAAGATCAACACACCACCGATGATCAATGGCTTGATCAGCTTCCGATCCCAACCTTCATCAAAACCCACCGTGGTGGAAAGACTAATCGAAAAACCCGTCAGATAAAAAGCCACCATACAAAACAGGAAAATGGGAATCAGGGCCCAATGCAGAGAAGCAATCAAGATGGTGGGGACGATCAAGACAACTGAAAATAGCAGCATTTGATAGACATCCAGTTTGATCATGTTCCAAAATTTGGAAGACCAACTTGCCGGAATGAGGATGAAAAATGGTTTTTTCAAATCCCCAACATTGGTCTTGCCCATTCCTGCAATAAAGTAAATGAAAATGAGGAAAAGAAGATATCCATAGATCACTTGATGCGGAAACCATTCAAAAAGTGACAACACCGCAAACACAATCCCCAGAGCCACCATGATCAAACTATAAAGACCAAACAATGGATGAAAGTCTTGCCTGGAGCTATGCACATAATTTCTCCAAAACAAAGCTTTTGCGCCTGTCCCAAAGTCTGGCAAGTCCAGTTTTTTTCCTGCATTGAGGCTGAAATTCGACTCAGACATCTGTTTTTTCCCTTTGGCTTTTTCTTTTACCTCTTCGTTGGATTGAGTGGAATCCAATACATCCTCGTAGTAGGCCCCCGAATGCAGGATGACCAATTTGAGAATCAAGAAAAAGGCCATTCCATATAAAAGGATAAAACCCAAAGCAATCCAAGGATTTTCATGCGTGAGAAAAGTGAAAATCCCTCGGCTCCAACCCACAATCGGGAAGAAATCAAACCATTTCGAACCAATCCAAGCAAACATTCCCTTCCAGAATTTTTCGGCCATCAGGCCAGGTATCAGCACCATCAAACCCAAAAGCACGGCCATTGAAAATACTCCTTTTTTAATGGAGGGCAGGATGCCGTATTTGGTGTTTAAGGTATAGATCAAAAACTTGATCGGGGAAAGCATGAAAAAAAACAAGGCAATCCCAATCGCCATGAAAGTAATGTTTGAAGTGGTCAAATCAAAGGTCCCAGCCAATTGACTCCCGCCATAGGCCAAGAAAATCAAACTTCCACCGATGGCCGGGAGCAAGGACCTGACCATGTAATAAATCAAAATATTGGAAGGGGAAACAGGTGAAGTAAAGAGGAGGTTGACGTCTGCCATGGTGAAAAAACTGACATTTTTCTTTGTCGCCCTGAACAATTGAAAAATAAAGAAGGCAAGCACCAAAAGCGTGATTCCCCCCGTAATACTCTGGAAGATATAATCCACCTTCTCCGAACCGGCCAAAGCATCATTCACTTCATCCATATTCACGGATTCATTTTCAACCCTATTGCGGCTTCGTGAAATGTAAATAAAACTAACATAGCCCACAAAAGCTGCATAGGGCAAAAGCCTAACCGGGTTTTTCAGGATCAGTTTGAGATTGTTGATCAGGATAAAGAGATCCTTTCTCAACAGTAATTTGAACTCATTCATCTTTTGTCAATTCTAAAAATAGATCCTCCAAAGTGGAATCATTTCCGCCATTAAAATTTGCTTTCAAATTCGACAAAGTATCATTCCCGATAATATTGCCTTCCTTCATGATCATGATCCTGTCGGCGATGGCCTCCACACTTTCCATCAGATGGGTACTTACCAGGATGGTCTTCCCCTCCTCTTTGAGTGTTTTAAAAATCTTTTTGGTGTTTTTGATGGCTTTCGGATCCAAACCGATCATCGGTTCGTCAAAAAACAAAATCCGGGGATCAGGGAGCAAGGCACAACAAATGGAAACCTTCTGCTTCATGCCCTTGGACAAATCCCTGCCGAGTTTGTCCTGCTTGTCAGCCAGATCATACATTTCAAAATAGACCTCCGCTCGCTCCTTCCAATCCTTAACGCCGTATGCTTGGGCGATAAATTGCATATGCTCCCGAACAGTCAGCAAGTCATAAATATTTGGGGTCTCGGGGATATAAGAAAACAATTTCTTGGCTTCCACGGAAAGATGGTCATGACCACCGATGGAAACCTCTCCTGCTGTCTTTCTCAAAAGACCGACGATGCATTTCATCGTGGTACTCTTTCCTGCTCCATTGGGACCAAGAAGCCCTACGACTTCCCCGCCTTGCAAGGAAAAAGTGATGTTGTTGACGGCATTTTGCTTGTCGTATTTTTTGATCAATCCGTTTACTTCGAGCATTTTCTTTTTTATCGAAACCAAAAATAACATAGAAAAATGTAACTAAGGTTGGATCTTTTCTTTTTATTCACCCAGGACAAATGATTTTTCGATGTTTGGTTTTCATAAATGTGGCTTGATCCAATGGTTCGCCGAAATGGTTTACCCTCTCCATTTTTTGATTGATATAAAAAAGTCTTTTGTGTGTAGGTTTAAATCCGAAACAGGCATTAGGAAATCTAATTCGATTGAAATCGCAAGAAAATCAGGCTGTTTGGGGAATAACGTGAATGACCGATGTCGTGAATTCAAAAATTATAAATAACTAAATGACTGGTAATTAATTTCAGACTGGAATAGAATTGGCAATGCATCAGACGGTTAAAAAAATCCAAAATTCAAAAAACGAGACCCCACTTCAGCAAAAGACTGTTGAATACATAATTTTCTTCACGAACAGAAATAAATCCCGGCGGAAGTCTGCCCTCTGAAAATCCAGTGGAAAGCCCTCCCCCTCTGACGCCCTCATAAAAAGAAGCACCTTGGCGCTTGAAACCCAAACTCCATGAAAAGGCGGATTTCCCACCTCTTGATTTCCGTCTAAGACCTATCGCTGGGCTAAATAAGGAACCACCTTCGTACCAAGATTCCCTTTGGCCCTGTCTATCTCTTTTTTCCAACAACGCAGACCCATAACCCAAATCCAAACTCAGATAGGGAGATGTTCTTTTTCCCTTTTCCCGGATTCCCCGCCAACCCAGTGCTACAGGCATCAAGTTCAAACCCGAATAAGTATCCAAACCGACCAAAAAACCCACTTCATGGTTAGGGTTGATTTTTACACCATTGAAGGTCTGGATGGAAAAATTGACCCGGTAATCGTAATCGTTGCTTTTCCCGAACATAGGTCCAATCTCGGTATGATTGACATATACGGGTGATTGGGATTGGGCTCCAAAGGCTATAAAAACGACAAAAATCGTAAGGATGAAATATCTAACCATGGGGTTTTTGACCTGAAAAAACAAGCCCCTTTCGAACGAATTGTCCAAAAGGGGTTTATAAATTTATTAAACTACGATTTGATTTTTGACTTGGATGCAACTCAGGCTTTTCAATTTCTTTGGATTGGAATAATCAAACTGGCAAACACCATCCGGACCGATGACGATCAGGGATTTGGGTCCCGGAATAATATCCACGGACTTCATGGACCTGAGGTGTTCCAATTGATTCTCGGCAATTTTGAAAACATCAGCCACCTGAAAACTTTTTAAACCCGAATTACCTTCTGCCAAATATAGATAATCTCCCGACAGTGCCAATCCATGCGGGTTTTCCATCGGATAGGCCTTCAATAATTGAGGATTATAAAGATCTGTAATATCGAGAACCTGGAGTTGGTCTACTCCTTGTCTGCAGGTCATTCCTGATCTTAAAGTCACAAATGCATATTGATCGTTGACCACAACGGGGTCGCACGCGGTGAGATGTGCATATACCGACATCAATTTGGGCTTGGAGGGAACACTTGCATCATAAATATGCATTCCTGTGGTGGATCCGATAAAAAGATTTCCTTTGAAAGGGAAAATCGTTTCTATTCCCCAACCCAACTGAAAGTTTTCCAAATATTTTGGATCCGTCGCAGTTTGGACATCAAACACCCGAAGCTTGGTTTCGTCCACGGCATAAAGATGTCCACTCATGAGTGTAAATCTGGCCATTGATCCACCCTGCCCATAACTTTCGCCTCCTCCGGAGGAAGAACTAAAAGCTCTCGAATCATTCATAGCTCCCCAGCCTCCTCCCCAGCCTCTCATAAATCCTGATTCGTAAGTCATGACCGTATCCTTGAATGTCATAAAAGTACTGGTGGCCAAATCAGTGTACATGTGTTCAAAAACGTCCTCCACCCTTTTGATCTTTTTGATGTCCCGTGGGTTGGTGATGTCGAAAGCCAATAAATCCACATAACTGTCCGCATACAAAATATTGGCATTGACGGCTAGATCCACGTTTCCGGGAATATTGATAAAATTCATCCCTATCGGGTTGGAAGGATTGGTGTTGTCAATGACATGAATGCCTTTTTGGGGTTCATTGATCAGAAGAAAATCGCCATAAATGTAAATTTTCCCTGGATTTTCAAGTTGTTTTCCAGGCCCGATAATGATATCCGCTTCCCGAAAAGTGCTCATTTGCATAAAAACCGGATATTGGGTCCGATAAGTATATGTACTGTCTACCTGATCTTGACAGGAGGGAAGGGTCAGAATCAGCATCAAGGAAAAAACAATTCCCAATGGCCAATTGAAGAGAGGAAGTAGCGTCTTTTTCATAGTTTGTGGCATGTCAAATTTCAAAAATAAAAAGCTTATGTATTCATGACGCAAGATTTTGTCATTCCGCTACAAACAATTGTAAATTAATTGAAAAAAAAATTATCTCCTGAATAAATCATGGGATACCATTCAATCACCCAATTTAGCAGACATCTTTCTCTCAAAATTTTCGAACAATTTAATGTATCTCCCAAGGATGTTTTGGACCAAGACAGGCTGATAATCCTCTGGGTAAATTGGATTGTATTTGATCCTACAGATGATCATATCCAACCAACCTTCCCCATCATCGATCAAATCTTCATGAAATGCATCAACGGTCGCATCCCTGGATCCGGAAAATGGCTTTCTCCCTTCTTTTTTGAAATATTCACCTATTGTAGTGAGCGCCAATTCATGGGTGATTTCAAAAACCCTGATGATTTTTTGTTCCAATTTCTCATTTAAGCCCTTGGATTTTGCCAGATCACGGATGTCCTTTAATTCCTCCAAGGAATCTTTATAATCGGCTAGGCATTTTTCGACACTTCTGGGCAATACCTTCATCTTTTCTTTGTTTTATAAAATTCAACCCCTGTAATGCATTTCCAATTCCATTTCAGCCTGTAATCACCTCCTCATCAGTGGGCTGTTTTCTATTTTTGATTTCACCACATCGGTACTATCCCATATCCTCCAAACAGCTTGATTTTCTTGCCGTTTCAACCTCATTGAAAACCTGTTGCATATTTCGAGTTTAACGAAATACCCCTCCAATTCCAAGGGATTAGGCAGAAAACACTTTCTAAAACAAGCTTATAAACACAATAAATCATCTGAATATACCTATCTCACACTATACGACTGCATAAATGGCTGTCCATTTGGCGCAAATCCTTCCAAAAGCAATCGGCCACTGAATTTCTCCAGAAACACACCCACGTCCTTGGGATCACGGGCTTGTTCGCCATTGACCTTAGTAATGACAAAACCTTCATTCAAACCCAACTCCCTTAAATATCCCCTTGTCAAACCCGTGATTTTGATGCCAAAGCTGATTTTCAATCTGTCCCGGTCAATGGCATTCACCGATTCAAGCCTTGCACCGAGAAGTTCTGAGGTATAAAACTCCCTGATCAAAACCCCCGTTCCTCCCTCCAAATTCTGCAAAGTCAATGATACATTTTTGACCTCATTGTTTCGAATCAATTTTACATTTATCTGATTACCCGGATAGTAATAGGAAAGCACTTCCTCAAAACTCCCTTTCCCCGTGATGGGTACACTTTCAATTTGGGTAATCAAATCATTCTTTCGGATACCCGCTTTTTCGGCAGAGCCGCCACCCAAAACATGAACGGCAATCACTCCATCCAAAGTCTTAAGTTTCATTTCTTCGGCAAGTTCCGGAGTCAATTCAACCACATCCGCTCCCAAAAATGCTTTTTGAACCTCGCCGAACTTGATCAGATCATTCGCGATCTTCATCGCAATATCGCCGGGAACTGCAAACCCATATCCTGTATAAGACCCTGTTCGAGACAAAATGGCAGTGTTGATCCCCACCAATTCTCCCCTGATGTTTACAAGCGCACCACCGGAATTTCCCGGATTGATCGGGGCATCTGTCTGGATAAAGGATTCCAAAGGAAATTCTCCTCCCAATATGTTGATTTGTCTTTCCTTCGCCGAGACAATCCCTGCAGTCACTGTGGACGTCAGGTTAAATGGATTCCCCACGGCGATCACCCACTCCCCAATTTTGAGTTCTCGGCTACTGCCCAAGGTGATGGCTGGCAGGTCTTGGGTTTCGACTTTCAGTACTGCTATGTCCGTGTTTTTATCGGTCCCTATCAGTTTGGCAGGATACGTCCTTTTTTGATGTACCACTTCAATGGTTTCTGCACGTTCTATTACGTGGTTATTTGTGATGATATATCCATCCTTACTGATGATCACACCGGAACCAGTGCTCACCCTTTGGGTGGGACCAGTCCCAAAAAAATAGTCGAAAATACTATACCTTCTTGTATCCGAGCCCGAAAAATTCTTGATAAAAACCACCGAAGGGGTGCTTTTCAGTGAAGCTTCCACGAAGGAAACAGGAATGGTTGAAATGTTCGGCTGGATTTGATCTGCATAATTTACCTGGAAATTTTCTGCTTGGGGAAATTGATCTTGTGAAATATTGGTGTTTCCTGAAAATTCATCTGCGAATTGGTGGAAAGCCCAAGCACCCAATAATCCGGACATAAATGCCAAAATGGCAAATTTTAAATTTTTCATCATAATTTTCATAACGAAATTTAAATTTTGATGTTAACACGAAATAGGGAAATTTCTGATCCGAAAATACGATATTTCGAAATGATAGGGGAAATAGCAAGGAAAAGTCTTTGATCGTTGTAATTTTGTCATTTTGAAAGCATAAAACATTTAGGATTCAAAACACTTTCCTTCAAGAATAAGCCCAAATCGACACAATAGGATTTCATGTCAGAAAAAAAACGAATTGCCATTCTTGGCTCAACAGGCAGCATCGGAACCCAAACCTTGGAGGTGATCAAAAACCACCTGGATAAATTTGAGGTTGAAGTCCTAACGGCCCAAAACAATGCGGATTTGCTGATCGCCCAAGCGAGGGAATTTCTCCCCAATTGTGTGGTCATTGTCAATGAAGACCATTATCCAAAGGTAAAAGAAGCGCTTCTTCCCATAAACATAAAGGTTTACACAGGTGAAAAGGCACTGAATCAGGTAGTGGAAATGGACACCATCGATGTGGTCCTCACGGCTTTGGTGGGATATTCCGGATTGATCCCGACCATACATGCCATCAAAAGCGGCAAACAAATCGCCTTGGCCAACAAAGAAACCTTGGTGGTCGCCGGCGAAATGATCACGAAACTTGCCAAAGAATATGCCGTCAATATTTATCCGGTTGATTCTGAGCATTCTGCAATTTTTCAATGTCTGGTGGGGGAATTCCACAACCCAATAGAAAAAATCATTCTTACAGCCTCCGGCGGCCCCTTCCGCGGCAAGGACCGGAAATTCCTGGAAACCGTCACGAAGGCTCAAGCCCTCAAACATCCCAACTGGGATATGGGCGCCAAAATCACCATTGATTCGGCATCCATGATGAACAAGGGTCTAGAGGTGATAGAGGCCAAATGGCTTTTCGGATTGAGATCCGAGCAGATTGAGGTGATCGTTCACCCGCAATCCA
The DNA here is from genome assembly GCF_000381545.1 of Rhodonellum psychrophilum GCM71 = DSM 17998. Taxonomy (GTDB): domain Bacteria; phylum Bacteroidota; class Bacteroidia; order Cytophagales; family Cyclobacteriaceae; genus Rhodonellum; species Rhodonellum psychrophilum. The sequence goes on from NZ_KB906678.1 coordinate 141,840, forward strand.
TCGTCCATTCCTTGATCCAATTTGAGGATGGATCCATTAAAGCACAACTTGGATTGCCGGATATGCGTATTCCCATTCAGTTTGCATTGAGTTATCCAGAGAGATTGAAGGCGGATTTCCCGCGATTCAATTTTGCCCAATACCCCAATTTGACCTTCGAACAACCTGACTTTGAGACCTTCCAAAACCTTCAACTTGCATTTGATGCCATGGAAAAAGGCGGAAATGCACCTTGCATCTTGAACGCTGCGAACGAAATCGCTGTGGCCGCATTTTTGAGGGAAGAGGTTGGGTTCTTGGAAATGTCCGATCTTATCGCAGAAACGATGGTAAAGATGGATTTTATACCGAAACCTTCCTTGGAAGATTTCATAGAAACGGACAAAATGTCCAGAATCATCACACAGAAATTTATAAAGAGTAAAGTATAATGGATACATTGATTATGGTGGGCCAGTTGTTACTGGGTTTGTCAATTTTGGTCGGCTTGCATGAGTTGGGCCACCTTCTTACCGCCAAGATGTTTGGCATGAGAGTAGAAAAATTTTCCATTGGATTCCCTCCAAAAATCATCGGATTCCAATGGGGAGAAACGGAATATTCCATAGGAGCCATCCCTCTGGGCGGATTTGTCAAAATCTCCGGAATGGTGGATGAATCCATGGACAAAGATCAGCTTTCAGCAGAACCCCAACCCTGGGAGTTCCGCTCAAAACCAGCTTGGCAGCGATTGATTGTCATGCTGGGTGGTATTATTGTCAACGTAGTGACAGGTATCATCATCTTTGTAGTGCTGGTTCACCAAAGAGGAGAAACCTACTATTCCAGGGATCAAGTGATTGAGAACGGAATTGTCGCCTATGAAATCGGACAACAAATTGGCTTCCAAGATGGTGACAAAGTATTGGACATCAACGGGCAACCGTATGTGAGCATCAATGAGCTGAGCGGTGGCGAAGCATTATTGAGCAGCGGTGGATATTACTCTGTGGATCGTGGAGGAGAAGTCGTCAAAATCGATATTCCAAGAGGCTTCATCAACTCGTTTTCCAACGAGGAGAGCATGTCCAAATTCATCAACATCAGGTTTCCTTTTGAAATTCAAGAGGTGGCTCCCAAAAGTGCCGCTGAGGCTATCGGACTTCAAAAAGGCGATAAAATCATTGCGGTCAACGATCGTCCGATAGAATACTTCAATGAACTCCAAACTTCATTGGGTGAATTGAAAGGTGAAAAAGCAGAATTGACCATCCAAAGAAACGGTGAAATTCTATCGAAAACCGCAGACGTTTCGGCGGAAGGAACCATTGGGATTGCGATCAATTCTTTGCTCTCCCCCGTTGTGAAAAAATATGCAATCGGTGAATCGATTGCAAAAGGAACCCAAAGGGCCTTCGGTGTGGTCATCGTGAATGCAAAAGCCCTGGGCAAAATGTTTACAGGAGAAGTCTCCGCCAAGAATGTCAGTGGCCCTATTGGAATGGCTCAAATCTATGGAAATCAGTGGGATTGGGTCAAATTTTGGACAATCACAGGTTTGATCTCCATGATCCTCGCCTTTATGAACCTCTTGCCAATCCCCGCTTTGGATGGCGGGCATGTAATGTTCCTTTTGTATGAAATGATTTCAGGCAGATCGCCTTCCGATAAGTTCCTTGAAAATGCCCAAAAAGTAGGAATGGTCCTATTGCTTGCCTTGATGGTCTTCGCCATCGGAAACGATATTTTAAAATTGTTTACCGGGTCTTAATCTTTGAAAAGAAACTGATCAAATAATTAAAAAAAGCCGTTGGGAAGTAGATCCCAACGGCTTTTTTTAATTTGTCCCGATTCCGAGTAACAAAGCTTTCCAGGAATTCATTTATAAACCCTCTATCCAATACATGAATAGAGGTTGGTTTCACAAGTAGATTTAATCCGAATTCTAAGACATTGGAAAAGTAACGTAGCGCATCTAACTTGAATCAAGTTAGATGGAAATATGCATTCCGTTTCTTAAAGGGGTTGAAACTGCAAGGAAATCAGACCATTTGGGAAATAAGGCCTGGTCCCGAAATGGTGAAGTCAAAAACAGCAAACAACTGATTGATTAATCATCAATTTCAGGGTGCAATGGAATTGGAAAGGCATAAAACAGGTTTTAATCCTGATTCTATAAAATCAAGGGGGGATCTATCCCAAAACACTTTGGGAAATTGAACCCGTTTTATGCATTACGAACTCATTTCAATATTGTAATTAACTGATATTCAATTAGGTGTTGATTGATTTTGACTTCACCCTATTGGTATCAGGAATTAGTCTCCCGATAGTCTGGTTTTCCTGCAGTTTCGCTCTCATTTGGATACCGAATGCATATTTCGGGTGGAATGTAAACAGGATTCCTGATGTGACCCGTAGCCTATCAGACCCAACCCCACCCTCCTTCCAAAAAACCAAGGAGATTTTGGGGAAAACATTTCCTTTAATGCTACTCTGACTATCCGTTTTTGCCCCTTGACGAATTTTCTCGCTATCGGGCTTGAAGGCCAAAGAGATCCAAAATTCTCGGTTTTATGGATTTTTTTACTGGCGAAATGGGACTAATGGGAAAGTTAAGGACATCTACAAAACTTATAGATTGGAAGCAATGAGGCCTCTGGAAAACAAAAACACAACTTCTGGATTAATTATAAAACAATATCAACTAACCCTGCCAATTTGTTACTAAAACAACATTGGCATATACATTGAAATTAAATGAAAAACCTTCTTAAATTGAGGGATTATCTATTCTATAAAAATTAACATGACATTTGTACTGTCATATTGTCTATATGAACAATTTCGGAAATCAATTATATCAAGCGCTTATGGTAGGGGATTACTCAGGAGAGGGGGAACTCATCCAACTCATTACGGATGAAGATGATGATAGTCCTCTGCAACTGGAAAAATACCAAGAAGAAATCCCAATCCTAACAGTAAGAAATACCGTTCTTTTTCCCGGCGTGGTCATTCCCATCACTTTGGGAAGGCAACGCTCCATAAGATTGGTCAAAAAAGCCCAAAAGGGAGATAAATATATCGGTGTTTGTGCCCAAATCAACCCCAACAACGATGATCCCTCATGGGAAGACATCCATCAGGTGGGTACAGTCGCCAAGATCATCAAGATGATCGTATTGCCTGATGGCAACACGACGATCATCATCCAAGGCAAAAAGCGCTTTAAAATCAAGGAAACCATCACCGATGATCCCTATTTTATTGCCAAAGTAGATTATTTGGAAGAAAATTTCCCGAAAAACAGCAAGAAAATACAGGCTTTGGAAGAATCCTTAAAAGATGCTGCGGCAAAAATTCTTCACCTCAATCCAGAAATACCAAGGGAAGCCCAGGTTGCCTTGGACAATATCGACAACACGGCATTTCTCACCCATTTCCTTTCCTCTAACATCAATGCTCCAGTAGAAGCAAAACAGCGGCTTTTGGAAATCAATGACGGTATCGAGCGGGCAACGCTTTTGCTCGAATTTATGATGAAAGACATTCAGATGCTGGAGCTGAAAAGCGAAATCCAGAAGAAGGTCCATACTGATATTGATCAACAACAAAGAGATTACTTCCTGAGGCAACAAATGAAGGTCCTTCAAACCGAACTCGGCGAGGAAGGATCCGAAAAGGAAGTGGATGAGCTTCGCAAAAAAGCCGCTAAGAAGAAGTGGCCAAAAGAAGTCGCCATACACTTTGCAAAGGAACTGGACAAAATCATGCGCATCAATCCATCTGCTGCCGAATATCCAATATCCTTGAACTATGCAGAGACTATGGTGGAATTGCCTTGGAATGAATTCACGAAAGACAATTTTGACCTCAAAAGAGCCAAAACCATCTTGGACAAGGACCATCACGGTTTGGAGAAAGTAAAGGAGCGGATCATTGAGTATTTGGCCGTTTTGAAATTAAAAAATGACCTTAAAGGTCCGATTCTCTGTCTTTATGGACCTCCAGGTGTTGGAAAGACTTCCTTGGGAAAATCCATTGCCACAGCATTGGGAAGAAAGTACATCAGAATGTCCCTTGGTGGTCTTCACGACGAAGCCGAAATCAGAGGACACAGGAAGACTTACGTAGGCGCAATGCCGGGTAAGATTATCCAAAACATGAAAAAAGTAAAGACATCCAATCCTGTTTATGTATTGGATGAGATCGATAAATTGAGTTCCGATTTCAGGGGAGATCCTTCCTCTGCTTTCCTTGAGGTGTTGGACCCAGAACAAAACAGCACCTTCACTGACAACTATCTGGAGGTGGAGTATGACTTGTCCAAAGTCCTTTTCATCGCCACTGCAAATTCGCTAGACACCATACAGCCTGCGCTTAGAGACAGGATGGAAATCATCGAAGTGACAGGGTATACTTTGGATGAAAAGGTTGAAATAGCCAAAAAACACCTTATTCCCAAGCAACGGAAGGAGCATGGGATCACAGGGAAGGACGTGACTTTTGAAAGAAGTGCCATTGTAAAACTCATTGAAGATTATACCCGGGAATCCGGTGTGAGAAGTCTCGAAAGGGTGGTTGGAAAAGTGATCCGAAACGTCGCGAAATCCATCGCAATGGAGGAAGAATACACCAAGAAAATCACCCCGGATCAGGTCCGAAAAGTTTTGGGCGGGGAGATTTTTGACAAAGAAATGTATCAGGACAATACCGTTGCAGGCGTGGTCACGGGCCTTGCCTGGACACCTGTGGGAGGAGAAATTCTCTTTATCGAAACCTCGCTGAGCAAGGGAAAAGGCAAGTTGACCCTATCCGGTCAGCTTGGGGAAGTGATGAAAGAATCTGCAGTGACGGCACTTTCCTACCTGAAATCCAAAGCCGAGAAATTCGGAATCGATTATAGGGTATTTGACCAATACGACCTTCACATTCACGTGCCGGCAGGTGCTGTCCCAAAAGATGGACCTTCGGCTGGAATCACGATGCTGACGGCCATGGCCTCCGTATTTTCCCAAAGAAAAGTCAAAGCCAAATTGGCCATGACTGGTGAAATCACCCTCCGCGGAAAAGTGATGCCCGTGGGAGGTATCAAGGAAAAAATCCTTGCTGCCCGGAGAGCCGGATTGAAAGAAATCGTGCTTTGTCATAAAAACAAAAGGGATATTGATGAGATTGATGAGCAATACGTCAAGGGAATTACGTTCCATTTTGTGGACAAAGTAGAGGAGGTTCTGGAAATTGCACTTTTAAAGACCAAAGTGGATGACCCAATGAAATTCACCTTCGACAGTCCCAATAGAGTTGCCGTCGTGAACGAATAAATCCCTTGGGGATTATTTCCCAGCACTAATCTGCACGGCAAAATGAATGCATTTTGAAGTACACAAAACCATATCTCTACCTGATGGTGTTGGGCTGCTACATGGCAGCCCAACATCTTTCCTGGGGACAAGCCAATAGGCGTTCCTTTAATTTCATTGAAAATCCCACATTCACCAAATTGGCAGGCTTGGGAGGTGTAAATCTGACTGCCGGAAATGATCCTTTGATGTTCTTAGCCAATCCAGCACTGCTCGATAGTGGATCTACAGGAATGCCGGCCTTTCACTACCTGAATTTCCCCGAAGGAATACATGTTGCAACAGTAGGATTCAATTTCAACCACGACGAAAAAGGAACCATTGGGATCGGCTTGCAATATTTTGATTATGGTAAATTTGATGGTTTTGATCCATCTGGAATACCGACTGGAGATTTCAATGCACGTGAATTCGCATTGACCATTGGCTATGGCATGGGACAGGGCGTATTCCGATACGGAGCCAATTTCAAACTATTGGGCTCAATTCTGGAAAGTTATCAGGCCTATGCAATTGCACTGGATTTCGGTGTCAATTTTGTCCATCCCGATCAAGATATTGTATTGGGAATCAATGCTCGGAATATCGGATTTACGGTAATCCCCTATTTTGAAGGAGAAAAAATGCAGCTTCCAACAGATCTAAGGATCGGAGGGAGTTACAAACCTGAGTTTGCCCCATTTCGATTTCATTTGACGCTGAGAAATTTACAAAGCAGGGAAGTAGATTTTTTTGTTCCCGACCCATTCCTGAATGGGGAAGGTGTCAGTACGGCGGACAAATTCTTCAGGAGGGTGGTAATAGGAATGGAGGTTTTGCCCAGTGAACATTTCACTTTGCGACTGGGTTATAATCACTTGATTCGAAAAGAGTTTGAAACATCCTCAGGCGCCGGTGCAGGTGGTTTTTCGGGAGGTTTTGCTTTTAGGGTTAAGAAATTTGAACTATCCTATTCTAGGATGTTTTACAATGTACCGGGCGGTTCGAATATTTTCGGCGTGTCCACTACCATTAATGAAAAACGAACGTTTTAACGTTATAAGATATGAGAAACGAAATCAATGATTTGACACCAAGGCAAATCGTGGCTGAATTGGATAAATACATTATCGGACAGCACGATGCCAAAAGAAATGTAGCGATCGCGCTTCGAAACAGGATCCGGAGGATGAATGTCAAAACAGACATCCAAAAGGATATCGTTCCCAACAACATCCTGATGATCGGATCGACCGGTGTCGGTAAAACCGAAATTGCCCGAAGGTTGGCCAAAGTCGCAAATGCACCCTTCACAAAAGTGGAAGCTTCAAAATTCACCGAAGTGGGTTATGTGGGCCGTGATGTAGAAAGCATGGTCAGGGATTTGGCTGAGCAAGCCATTCACTTGGTCAGGGAAAAGAAAAATGAAGAGGTCAAGGAAAAAGCTGCCCATTCGGTAGAGGAAATCATCTTGGATATTTTGATTCCTCCCGTAAAAGCTTCTGCGGGCTTCAATCGACAAACGCTTTCTAATCCGAGTGATTTCAATCCCGAAAATGCATCAGAGGATGAATTGAACGAAAGAACCCGAGAACGTTTCCGGGAGAAATTGAAAAACGGAGAACTGGAAGACAGAAAGATAGAAATCAACGTGAAGCAATCTGCCCCAGTGGGTATTGGGATGATGGGCAACGGCATGATGGACGATGCCAGTATGGCAGGAATACAGGAAATGATCAGCGGCATGATGCCCAAACGCACCAAGAAACGCAAGCTTACCATTGGCGAAGCCAGAAAGGTACTGATGGAAGAGGAAGCCGGAAAACTGATTGATTTTGATGAGGTTAAGGAAGAAGCCATTCGTTTGGCTGAAAACAATGGCATCATCTTCATCGATGAAATTGATAAAATCGCGTCCAAAAGTGGAAAGGGCGGCGGAGGTCCAGATGTAAGCCGAGAAGGCGTGCAAAGGGATTTGTTGCCTATCGTGGAAGGAAGTGCAGTAAGCACCAAATACGGCATACTCAACACGGATCACGTGCTATTTATTGCAGCCGGAGCTTTTCATGTCAGCAAACCTTCAGACCTGATCCCGGAATTGCAGGGTAGATTCCCGATTCGCGTTGAATTGAGCAGCTTGACGGAGGAGGATTTTTATCGCATCCTGAAAGAACCCAAAAATGCCTTGACCAAACAATACCAAGCGCTTTTTGAGGCCGAAGAAGTATATCTGGATTTCAATGATGAGTCTCTGCAAGAAATTGCCAAACTTGCCTTTAAAATCAACGAAGATGTGGAAAACATCGGAGCAAGAAGATTGCATACCGTGATGAGTCACCTGCTCAATGACTACCTTTTCGACGTACCGGACACCATAGAAGCCAATTCCAAAATCATGATCACCAGAGAAATGGTTCAGGAAAAGCTGAGTTCCTTGGTCAAAAACAGGGATTTATCACAATATATTCTTTGATAAAAGAGGGGCTAAAATGCCCCTCTTTTATTTCATTACAGTTGTAACTTCTATTTTTTAAAACCGAAATATGCAAAAGATTCTCAAATGGGATTGAAATTGTAAGAAAATCAGACTATTTGGGGTATAAGGTAGCGTACCGACAGGGTGATGTAAAAAATTATGGGTAACTGAATGATTATTAAACCATTTAAGGCTGTATTAAAATTGGAAATCAATCACCCGGGTTAAATCACAGCTCAACATGAATGAGAATCTTTAAACTCAAAACCTAAGGCAATATGAAACCAACAAATTTATACATTATCACTGGGTCTAGCAAGGGAATTGGAAAAGCATTGGTGGAAATGCTTTCCCAAGATAAGAAAAACCAAATTATTGGAATTTCCAGGTCCGAAATGAAAATGGATTCACCAAATTACCATCCCATTGTTTTAGATCTTGGGAATTTGGAAGTGCTTGGTGATCGATGGGATGAATTTTTTCCTGCTGGGACATTTGAGAAAATCATCATGATCAACAATGCGGGTTGGATTGGTCAAGTAGATCATTTTGGTAAACTTGATCCAAAAAATATCCTGGATATTTTTAATATCAATACGCTTGCTCCTGCCCTATTGATGAATGAATTTATCAAAAGATATGGAGGTTCCAAAGAAGCTGAAAGAATTGTAGTCAATATCAGTTCGGGAGCAGCTAAAAAGCCTGTCGATGGTTGGTCAGGATATTGCGCCTCCAAAGCAGCCTTGAACATGCTCACGGAAATCGCCCAAAAAGAAGCGCTTATCCAATCCTCGGGGATCCTATTTTTTGCCCTATCGCCAGGTGTGGTGGACACCAAAATGCAGGAAGACATCCGTTCTGCCCCGCTGGAAGGATTTACCTCGCTTCCAAAATTCCAAGGATTAAAGGCCAATAAGGAGTTGAGTACTCCCAAACAAACCGCAGAAAAAATAATGTTCCTTATCGAGAATCCCTCAAAATTTGGAGAAGTACTTCAAGATGTCAGGGATTTTTAATCATTCTTCGGGAAATCAAAAAACCATAATTTGGCGTTTTGAGGACTGATTTCTTTCCAAGAATTCACATCAAAAGTCAACCCGAATTGCCCACATGTAGGAAGATTGTCGATTTTCCCTCCGAACTTCTCGATCAAGTCATTGAGTCCTGGATTGTGCCCAAAAAGAAATAGCGTCTGAACTTTGTTCTCAGTTTTTTTGATTTCGTCGAATATCGTATCGGCCAAGGAATGGAAAAGCCTGGACGTAAAATGAATTTTAGCTTTTGGGAAATCCAGGATTTCCGCCGTGATCAATGCCGTATTTTTTGCCCTTTCTGCATCCGAGGAAAGCATTGCATCTGGAATAATATCCTTCTTTTTCAATCTCTTTGCCATTTTTGGTGCATCTCTTAAGCCCCTTTCCGCCAATGGTCTAGAATGATCATCAAGATAAGGACTCTCCCAAGAAGATTTTGCGTGGCGAATAATGACAAGCTTTTTCATGGTTCCAATTTAGTGAATTTTTTATTTGATTTAAGTTATTAAATATTTACATTTATTATTCAGATAACCACATATTCATTTAAATTCAATCATTATGCTTACTGGAAAAGTTAAATTTTACAATGATGCCAAAGGATTTGGTTTTATCGTTGACGATCAATCACAAAGTGAGGTTTTTGTCCATGCCACGGGCTTGATAGACAAAGTTGGACAGAACGATAACGTTACGTTTGAGTTAAAAGAAGGAAAAAAAGGACCAAATGCGGTAAATGTCAAAAAATACAATTAGTATTTAAAAATATCCAAAAGAAAACAAGCCCTTCATTCGATAGGCTTGTTTTCTTTTGGATTGAACCAAATACCTTTAAAAATCCGCCCTTATTTTTCAAATTAAATGCCGCCTTTTATAAAGGTTTTTGACTTTTTCAACTTCCTTCCCCAATTAACAACCCGACGATGATCAATCATTGCAGAACGGCGCTTAGTCTTCAAACAATGATAGCGTTTTTATTTCCTCCTGTTTTTTTCCTCAATCCGGTTAAGTTCAGTATCCAGTTCCTCACGTGGGATCCACTCTCCACGGACCATAATGCCATGAAGATTTTTCAGGGCATTCAAATCCTCCAGCGGGTTGCCATTGACCAGAACAAAGTCCGCTGCTGCTCCTTTCCTTATAGAACCAAATTCTCCAATCTTTTCAAAATATGCAGCTACATTGATGGAGCCAGATTTCAGGATTTCGAATGGACTGACACCCGCATCATGCATCGAGGCTATTTCGTGGTGGATGGAGAATCCCGGCACATTGAAAACCTGAGGTGAATCGGAGCTCATGACCAAGGGAACTCCACCTTCATGCAATGCCAGCAACATTTCTTTTCTAAACTCCAGATAAGGCACCACCTTCTCTTCACTTAGCAGCCCCTGGTTTTCCAACATCTTTTTTTGATTTACCCATTGCTGTACTTGAAGTCCAGGCATGTATTTCATTTCGGGAGCCAACCTGAATTCGTCGGCCGGAACATACCCGAAAAATCTTTCGAAAAGCGTCAGAGTTGGGGCAATCCATGCTTTCTTTTCCAAGGTCAATTGCACCAGTTCTGGGATTTTTGATTTATCGGCCTCCCCTACCAAAAGCATACTGAAAGGGCCGGCGATCTGTGGGTCCAGCCGAGACTTATCCGCAACCAAAGCCTCGATATAGCCATCCATGTGCTCCACTGAACGGTATCCATTGTTCAGCGAGTTTTGCAATCCCACATCGAGGGAAATGTGTCCCCCAAACATGATCCCTACTTCCTTTGCTGTTTTAGAAATGGCAAGAAATTTTGGCAAATCCAATCCCGGGTGAAGCTTGAGATGGTCGTACCCAGCAAGTTTTTGATCTTTCACCATTTGGGCGGCTTTTTCAGGGCTTTGTACAGAAGTCCCGTTCAGGGAAGGGCCTGCTGCAAAAATTCTTGGTCCTTTTATTTCACCTGATGCAATCTTCCTTTTTAAGACCAGATGGGATGGATGGCCTATCATGCCCCTGACATTCAAGATCCCATTCGCCAGATAAAGCCACATGACATCTTGGACATAGGAAAAATCATCCGTTTCGGTAATAGGAATATGAGAATGCATCTCCGCAAGTCCCGGAAAAACATAAGCCCCATTCCCGTCAATAACTTTCAAATCCTCATCAAGGGGAATTCCCTTTGCAATTGGAAATAGGCCTTGGATTTTTCCGGATTTTACATGGATGAAATGATCACTCAAGACTTGATCGGATTCCATGCTGATGATATGGACATTGGTCACAGCATATTGCTGAGCAAAGAGGTCAGTGGAAAAAGCCGCCAAAAGAAGCAAAATAAAGGTTAGCATTCTTTTTTTCAAGGTTTTCATTTCGGGTTTTTTAGGTTTTAAAGGGTTAAAAGGTCTACCTGTGATTTCATCTGGTTTTTTTCTGTGCCAACAGCCAATCGGTGTGGAAATAAGCCCCCGAAGGATCCCCTTTGATTTGGTAGGTATGGGCCCCAAAATAATCTCGCTGCGCTTGGAGAAGGTTGGCCGAAGAATTCGCCGTGATTCTGCCAAAGAGATAATTTGCGGCCGCAGACATGACCGGCAATGCAAAATCATGCTGTAAACCCAAGCCAATCATGCTGGTAAGATCTTTTTTCAGACCTCTGATTTTCAACACCATTTTGTTGTTTCTGAAGATGGCTTGGTCTGTCTCAAAAACAAAGACCAAATCTTCCATCAAACCTGACCTGATGATGCAACCATTCGTCCAAATCCTAGCAATTTCACTGAGGTTCAGATCCCAGTTTTCATCTTCAGAAACCTTTGACATCAATGAAAATCCAACCTCATGATTGATGATGCGTGTCAGGGCATAAGCATTTTTTAAAGACTCCAACAGGAGATTCTTGTCTTCTCTGAAAGCCAAAAATTTATGTCCAAAAACCGCCCCGAGCTCCTCCCTTTCCTTTTTGAACCCAGATAAATTTCGGGCCGCCACTGCTTCGGACAAAGGACTATAGGGGACATTGTATTTCAAGGCAGTGGTCAGCGACCATGCACCCGTTCCCTTCTGACCCGCCACATCCAAAATCCGGTCAAGCAGGAACTCTGAATTCTCCTTGAACAAAAGAATATTTGCCGTGATTTCCAACAAATAACTTTTCAACCCTTCTTCAGCCCACCCTTTCAATACCTGGGAAATCTCAATGGGATTGATTTTCAATCCATATCTCATTAAGTGGACGGTTTCCGCCAAAGCCTGCATTTCTGCATATTCAATGCTGTTGTGCACCATCTTGACAAAGTGTCCTGAACCATCTGGACCAACATAGGTAACACAAGGCTTCCCATGCTTGTCTTTGGCCCCGATCTTTTCCAAAAATGGGGCGATCCTAACATAGCCTTCCCGATCACCACCGGGCATCATGGAAGGACCTTTTCTCGCGCCTTCCTCCCCTCCTGAAACGCCCATCGGTAAGAAATGGAATCCTTTCCCCCTGAGGTATTGGCTTCGTCTTGAGGAATCCTCGTAAAAAGAATTTCCTCCATCGATGATCAAATCCCCTTCTTCCAGAAGCGGAATGAGCTGTTCAATCTGTTGGTCAATGGCAGCACCCGCTGGAATCATCAGCAGTATATTTCTGGGCTTTTCTAAACTCCCCAGAAACCCTTCCATCTCGTCAAATCCTTCCAGCAAATGTAATTCGGAATGTACCGACGCAAATGCTGATGCTATTTTTTCTTCTTTTTGGGGAACATGTCTGTTGAAAACGGATACGGGAACACCTTTTTCGGCCAGGTTGAGTGCCAGGCTTTTCCCCATCACCCCCATACCGATCACACCCATTTTAGACAAAAATGGATTGGATGTCAGGTATTTAAAGGCTTGCTCCACCAACTCCCCTGGATCTTCCTTCACATCCAAATGAAGTCCATAGGAAGGATCTTCCCATGTTTCCATTTGTGAAGTGAGCAAATCAGGGTTCATATAATGGTTTTTCCGGTTGCTAAGGCGTGCTGCCAAAAGTTGTTTTTCTCCTTTTAAATGTATCCAATGGATATGAGGGACTACCTGAAGAATTTCTCTATATTCTTCTTTCAAGGCAGAACAGGCCAAGATCGCTCCTTGTTTGGAATTCCATTCTTCGATTTTTTCAGCAAGGTGATTCAACCATGGTTCCCGATCATGATCGGTCAACGGAATACCTTGTTGCATCTTTTCAACATTCACGGCGGGATGAAAATCATCCGCATCATAAAAAGGCAAATTTAATCTTTTGGCCAAAAGCGAACCTATGGTCGTTTTTCCACTGCCAGATACTCCCGTCACGATTATAATCATAGCCCAAGTTAATAAATTTAATTATTTTCACCATCAGAAGCCGAGCGACCATGATACAAACCAGTGAAATCAGCACCGATCATTTCTATTCAAAAAAGGTAGGTGATCTCCATTTCAGAAATCTCCGTACCTGTCCTGAAAACACCCCAATCTTTCAGGCAGCACAATGGATGTCCCAAGAGAAAATTTCATGTCTTTTCGTAGGCGACTCCAACCAGCAAATAAAAGGTTTTGTGACCGACATCACTCTTCGGGATCAGGTATTGGCAAAAAAGCGAAATCACGATATCGCCATTGGGGAAATCATGGATAGAAATATCATCTACATTCGCAAAGACGCTTATCTGTACGAAGCATTGTTGATGATGTTCCAAACCAAAACGCGGTATCTATTGGTCAAAGACGGCTCGGAGTATGTCGGTTGGATCAGCCGGACCAAAATCCTGACCGAACAATCCCAAAGTCCGTTTATTTTCATCCAATCGGTAAAACAAGCGTTAGACATTGACGAATTGAAGGAAAAATGGCTTCAAGTCCCCGAAATCGTACACCAGTTGGTCACCCGTGGTTTAAAAGCCGAAATCATCAATCAGATCATCACCACCATTGCAGATACGATCACATTGCGGGTAATTGAAAACACGATTTCGGAAATCGGTTCCCCTCCTGCCAAATTTATATTTTTTGTCTTGGGCAGCGAAGGAAGATCCGAACAGACACTAAAAACGGACCAAGACAATGCCATCATTTACGAAGACAAAGCCAACGAACACCGGGAGGAAACCCGTGAATACTTTCTTGATTTTGCCGATAGGATATCCTCGGCTCTGGACACCATCGGGTTTAGCTTCTGTCTGGGCGGATTTATGGCCAAAAACCCTAAATGGACCCATTCCCTTTCCCACTGGAAAAGAAATTATGAGAGCTGGATCCGTGAATCCACCCAAGAAACGGTCCTCAAATATTCCACATTTTTTGATTGCAGGGGAATATATGGGGATTTTTCCCTATTGGAGGAATTGAAATCATTTATGGATCTCCAGCTCCAAAACCCAACCGAACGGTTTTACATCAATATGGGAACAAATGCCCTCCAATATGAACCACCGCTGACTTTTTTCAAGAACATCCGAACATTCAAAATAGATGGGGAAAAGTTTTTTGACCTCAAAAAGACCATGACACCCATCGTGGATTTAGTTCGGATTTTCTCCCTCAAAAACAGGGTTTTTGAAACCAATACCGGGAAACGAATCAAACATCTTCAAGAAAAAGGGGTCTTTTCGAGTAAGGAGGCCCAAGAACTTATCCATGCCTATTACTACCTGATGGCCTTGAGGTTGGAAATCCAATCCTTACAGATCATCAAAGACCACAAAACGCCTGAGAATCACATCAGTCTGCATCAATTGACCAAAGTACAAATGGTGACCTTGGTGGAGATTTTCAAGGTGATCAAAGACTTTCAACTAAAAATTAAGATAGAATTTACAAAGAACATATTTTAACGAATCGAAATATCTTTTTTAATTTTTTTATAAAAGTATATGATTTATAGTAAAAGTTTTTTTATTTTGTATTGGAAATAAAAATCGAATTGACCCCTTCCTTACTGATGGAAGCCTCCAGTTTTGGTTGTTCCCCAATCAGGGTTGTCAAATGATTATTCGGTTTTGAAATTCTTAGAAAACTGAGAACGTTCAGTTCAGCAAAAAAGAAAAAAAACCTAACACTATACGCAAGACCATTATGCTTCAACAATACCCACTTTCAGAAGTCGAAAAAGCTTTTCTAAAAGAGTCAGGAGTTCAGAAAATCAGCACTTTGATTCCCTACCTTATGGTGGACAATTTCCCAAAACTGGGATTGATCACTGCTTGTAGGTTTCTTGAGTGGGTTTCCGAAAACCCAAAAGGGGTAATCAGTCTTCCGACGGGAAAAACCCCTGAATTTTTTATCAAATGGACTCAATACCTTTTGGAAAACTGGGACTCTAAAAAAGGAAAGGAAATCCGGGCAAAATACGGTATGTCGGAAACAAAGAAACCGGTCCTGAAAGACCTGACATTTGTTCAGATCGATGAGTTTTACCCCATTTCCTCGCAGCAAAACAACAGTTTTTTCCACTATGTAAACAAATTCTATCTGGAGGGTTTTGGCTTAAGCAAGGAAAATGCGATTCTGATCAATTCAGATGAAATCATACTTGCCGAGGGAAAGCATTTCAAAGAAATATTCCCGGATTTGAAAGTGGATCTTACCCTTAGATTTAGGGACCCAAAAAACCCTTTGGAAAAACTCCAACAGCAATCTATCTACAAAATCGATCAGTGGTGCGGGGAGTATGAACAAAAGATCAGAGACAAAGGAGGCATTGGCTTCTTCCTTGGGGGAATTGGTCCTGATGGCCATATCGCCTTCAATACAAGAGGGTCACATTTGTTTTCCGTCACCCGACTGACCGAAACCAACTTCGAAACCCAGGCCGTCGCCGCTGGGGATTTGGGCGGAATCGAGGTATCGGCCAACCGATTGGTCATTACGATCGGATTGGAAACGATCACCTACAACCCCGATGCTGTCGGCATCATCATCGCAGCAGGTGAAGCCAAAGCCCCAATTGTAAAAGATTCACTTGAAACCCCGATGAACAATGTCTATCCTGCAACGGTCCTTCAAAAACTAAAAAACGGTCGGTTTTATCTGACAAAAGGAGCTGCTGTGAAGTTGACAGATTCCATGGACAGCTACTATGCCAATGGGGATTGGACATGGGAAAAAACAGAGCGTTCCATTATGGACCTCTGCAAAAAACTGAAAAAATATGGCCATCGTTTAAAAATAGATGACCTCAAAAATGATAAATACACCTCTCTGATTCCGGATTTGTCAGAAAATACCGTGAACCAGGTCATGGAAAGTGTTTTGAAAAAAATAAAGAGGGGGACAACCAAAGAAAAAAATGAGGTGCTGCTCCATACGGGGCCCCACCATGACGATATTTCTTTGGGAATATTGCCCCACGTCACGAACCAATTACAGGAAAACAGCAATGAGGCCCACTTTTCTGTGCTGACTTCGGGATTTACTGCAGTCACGAATATTTTTGTGATTGACACACTTTTGCACACCAAGAGACTCCTGGATGAGGGGCAAATACAAATGGTGAGATACGAAGATTTCTTTTCTGTGGGATACAAGCTGAAAACAGACAAGGACGTGTACCACTATCTGACCAATGTCGCCTCGGAGGATCCTGACCAAAGAATGCGTGGTCTTTGTCATAGAGTAGTGCGGGCGATCGTGATCATCCATCAAGTTAGAAATAGACAAGAACTCCGGGACACCATCAATGACATTATCAGTATATTGAAAAATTCCTATGATGGTGAAAAAAATCCTTCCAAAATCCAAAAACTGAAGGGCATGATCCGTGAATTTGAGGAGGAGTTGGTCTGGGCGCATTTCGGTGTGCAGGTGAAAAATGTCCACCACCTTCGTCTTGGCTTTTATACCGGCGATATCTTTACAGAGCAACCTGAGAAAAAAAGGGATGTAGAGCCAATTTTGGAAATGCTGAGAAAAATCAACCCCACGAAACTCAGCTTGACCCTTGATCCGGAAGGTTCCGGTCCAGATACGCATTACAAGGTACTCCAAGCCACTGCGGAAGCCGTCCGCCAATGGGCTGAAGAAAAAGATTTGAGCAAGCTCCGCATCATTGGTTACCGAAATGTTTGGTTTAAATTTGAGCCCCATGAGGCCAATGTCATCGTTCCGGTTTCCTTGGGAGATATGTCTGTCATGGAAGATTCCTTCTCCAATTGCTATCTCAGTCAGGTGAACGCCTCCTTTCCGAGCTATTCCCACAACGGGAAATTCAGCACCGTGGCCAAGAGGATTTGGGTGAGTCAGTTGGATGACATTCAATTGTTACTTGGGAAAAACCACTTCTATCTCCACGAAACAGCAACCGTTCGTTCCAGTCATGGTTTGATTTTCTTCAAGGACATGAATGTGGAAGAATTTCTGGCCCATGCAAGGGATTTGGAAAAATCAATCGAGGGAATGATTTAATATTAAAAATAATTCAACTTTGATAAAGAAGAAGGGAACTAATCCTTCCTCTTTATCAATTTAACCTCCACAAACCTCTAACCAAGCAATACAAACATGAGTAATCCGGAAAAGGCAATTTTGGGAATGGATATCGGGGGAACCAACATCAAGGCAGGTGTGATGATCGGCAATGTTCTTCAGGATATCCGGAGCATTCCGACCCCATCACAAGAAAGCCAGGAGTTTATTTTAGAGGCCATTGCCGAAATGATCGCATCTTACCTGCATCATGACATCCAAGCCATCGGCATTGGAATTCCTGGATTGATCGATACCGAAAATGGAATTGTGCTCAATCTGGGAAACATTCCCTCTTTCCGAAAGGTACATCTCCGGGAATTTCTTCAGGCAAGGTTTGGGAAACCGGTTTTTATAAACAATGATGCCAATTGTTTTGCCTTGGGGGAATATAAATTTGGCGAAGCAAAAATACACAAACATATTGTCGGCATTACCTTGGGTACAGGTTTGGGTTGCGGCATCATCGTCAACCGCCACCTCTATTGCGGATTCAACTGTGCCGCGGGGGAATGGTGTTCCGTTCCTTATCTTGACCAAGATTTTGAATACTATTGTAGCGGAAAATTCTTTCTCAACCACTATCAAAAAAAGCCCAAATCCCTTTCAAAACTTGCCCATGCGGGTGATCCAGAAGCCCTAAAAGCCTTTGCCGAATATGGCAACCATCTTGGGGAATTGATCAAAAACATTCTCTATACCCTTGCTCCTGAAGCCATCGTATTGGGTGGATCCATCCGGAAAGCATTCCCCTATTTCAAGGAAAGCTTATATGCCAATCTTGCAACATTTAAGTACCCCTCCCTTAGTCAAAACTTAAAAATCCTGATTTCCGAACTGGACGAAACAGCCATCCACGGGGCGGTGGCATTGGTAGACGAATATGCTGTGGATAGGGTGAAGGAGGTTTGATCTCATTGCCGTTTTATTATTTGAAATAGGGTCCTAGGACCCTATTCTTATTTTGACAGTTCAGATCAAACTGAATGATCGCCTTTATGGCTTGAATTGGGCCTGGAAATTCACCTAAACAAATAGCGGCTGATTCTATACATGCCTTTGCGTGGCTTCTATTTTTTTATATTTTTGATCCATATGAAAAGACTCATTCCTTCAACTCTTATTTTGTTGATTTTTCTTAGTTCATGCCATACCACCAGGATCACCAAAAGCCAATATTGTAAAATCTGTCTGGAAACCGCTGACGGTATTATTCTGGATACTGAAAGTGCTTTGCTGAGCAATTCGCAAAACGATTATGTCAAGGAGATTATTCAAAAAGAATTTAAAAACATGGGAATCAACAATGTTTTTGATAAATACGAGCTTGATTACGAATATTTCAAGTACGGAATAAAGAACATTGATAAGCTTGAGGACATGAAAGCCCTAAATCTTAATCTGGACATCAAATACATTCTCAAAGCCAATGTCTCTGAAATGAGAGAATCGGAAGGCTATGACCAGGTAGATCCCAATTCATCCATTTATCCGATTCCCAGAACACCAATGCTCAATTCTTCTTTGTTGAATTATGCGCTTGTAGAAACCAGTTCCGGTGAGGTGGTGTACAAAATTCATATCAACACTTCTGATAGCGAAATACCCATAAACACAAAAGATGGAATGGAGGAGTATTATAATCTGGGGACGTCATTTAGAACCCTTCGAGTGGGCGCAAAAAGAGGAACCAAATATATTGTCGCAGACTGCAGCTGCCCGAAGATGAGCACGGTAAGATGGCGGAGATTATTTCAAAAGAAACAAAAGCTTTGATCCTATCACCCACTCATCAAAACAAGAAATAAAAACGGAATTGGAGGGGTTTTAAATGTGAAACTGAAACCTCCTACTCTTGGTGTATGGTGCATCAACTGGCTTTCGCAGCTTTCAATAGCGGTAGTAAAGTATCAATTCATGAATATTTTTTTTGGAACATCAACCAATGGTTCAATAAACCAAAACTAGTGATTTTCCCTCAAATATCCGTTTTAGCCTTCCTACACAATTTGATTTCCATTTCACGAAAATCAATGTATTTTTGTTTGTAACCCAAAAACAAACAACCATGAAAGCACTCGTCTTGGAATCCTACAACAACCTGGTCTATAAAGATGTACCCAAACCAGATTTCAAAAACAATGAGGTGTTGGTACAGGTAAAAGCCTGCGGAATCTGTGGAAGCGATGTGCATGGAATGGATGGCAGCACAGGCCGCAGAAACCCACCCTTGATCATGGGCCATGAAGCATCAGGGCTGATTGTGGAAGTTGGAAATGAGGTCCAATCTTTTGCAAAAGGGGATCGGGTAACTTTTGACTCCACCATTTATGCCCTCAATGATTGGTACACCTTGCGTGGAAAATACAACTTGAGTGACAACAGAAAAGTATTGGGCGTATCACCCAAAGAATATCGGCAGCACGGCGCATTTGCCGAATATGTGGTCGTACCGGAACATATCCTCTACCGTTTGCCGGATTCTGTTTCTTTTGAACAGGCAGCCATGGTCGAACCCGTTGCAGTAGCGACACATGCAATTGATTTGACTCCCATAAGTTTGCGGGACACGGTATTGGTAGTTGGAACCGGCATGATCGGACTTTTCCTGATTCAGGTGCTGAAGCTTTCCAATGCCGGCAAAATCATTGCAGTGGATTTGGATGACAAAAAACTGGAACTGGCGAAGAAATTCGGGGCAGATCATACATTCAACTCTAAAACAGAGGATATTCAAGAATCCATCTTGGCACTGACCCATAATCGGGGTGCAGACGTGGTTTTCGAAGCTGTCGGAATCAGTGCCACCGTAAAATTGGCCATCGAAAATGTGCGAAAAGGTGGGGTTGTCACCTTGGTCGGGAATCTTGCCCAGCAAGTGGATTTCCCCTTGCAAGCCGTGGTCACGAGGGAAATTCGACTGCAAGGAAGTTGTGCGATTGCGGGAGAATATGCCAAGGTCTTGGAAATGATGGAAAAAGGATTGATTGATGTGGATTCATTGTTGAGTGCCAAAGTACCGCTAAGTGAAGGCGCATCATGGTTCAAAAGGCTGTATGACAAAGAACCCGGTTTGAATAAAGTAGTCCTCCAACCTTAAAATCCCATGTACAAAACAGGAATCATTGGCTGCGGAAAAGTGGCTCATTTGCATGCCAAAGCACTTCAACATTTGCCACATTCGGATTTCAGGGCCGTGTTTAGCAGAACCCTCGACAAGGCCAATTCATTTTCTGCGTCCTATGGTGTAAAAGCCTATGACAATATCACCGAAATGGTGAAAAATGAAAAACTGGACATGGTGGTCATTTGTACTCCCCACCCAAATCACCGTGACCCAACATTGGAAGCACTCAAAGCAGGTGCCCACGTACTCGTAGAAAAACCTCTGGCCGCTTCATTGGCAGATTGTGATGCCATGATCCATGCTGCGGAAGCCCATCAGAAGAAATTGGCGGTGATCAGCCAAAGGAGGTTTTATGCTCCCGTGCAAAGAGTAAAAAAAGCCATTGATGCCGGAAAGATCGGCAAGCCTATATTGGGAACGATCAACATGCTGGGCTGGCGAGATGAAAAATACTACCAATCCGATCCCTGGAGAGGTTCATGGAAACATGAAGGGGGAGGCGTATTGGTCAATCAAGCCCCCCATCAATTGGATCTGTTGCTTTGGATGATGGGAGATGTGCAAGAGGTTTATGGCACTTGGGCCAATCTCAACCATCCCTTTATCGAAGTGGAGGACACGGCATTGGCCATCGTCAAATTCAAAAATGGAGGCCTTGGGAATATCATTGTCAGCAATTCCCAAAAACCAGGGATCTACGGAAAAGTCCAAATCCATGGCAGCAACGGCGCTTCCGTGGGCGTGCAACCTGAAGGCGGCGCGATGTTTATCGCCGGCGTTTCTGGCATCGCCGAACCTCCGGTCAATGAACTTTGGACCATTCCCGGAGAGGAAGCCATGCTCAAAGATTGGATAAAGGCGGACACCGATTTTTTCCACACCATCGATCCAACTGTTTATTATATAGAAAGACAGATTGAAGATTTTCTCGAAGCGCTTTCCAAGGGAAGAGATCCGTTGGTGACTGGAGAACAAGCTCGTAAAACCGTCGAATTGTTTACCGCCATCTATCGGTCCACAAGGGACAATGCTGTGATTAAATTTCCACTGCTTCCCGAAAAGGACAGGGATGATTTTGATGGGAGGATTTGATCCAGGAATATCAAAAAACAGAAATTCACAGTATATTCAAGTACGTAAAAAGTCATTTCTGGATAAAAAATAAGGATTTAACGCTCTTCATGTACATAGAATGCCATCGAGATAAACCAAAAAAACCACCTTTCGCAGGTGGTTTTTTTGGTTTATCAATCATCAGGTTTCAAAGGATTTTGGAAATTTTCATCATTACCGAAATAAAATCCATCCAGATGATTTAAAAAGAAAGGATGTTCTTACCTGATTTTCGCTCTCAAGCTCCCCTACCACTTTCCTTCAGCTCAATGTCTGTCAGCTCTTGGATCTTGATCGGTTTCCCTGTTTCAATGCTGTTTCTGGCTGCAATCCCGACTAGAATCGACATGGCGCCATCCCGAGTACCTGCGGATTGCCTGTATGGGTCCGCAAGAGTGGGATCTTTGAAGAGTTTGTCCTTGAGACGGGTATCTCCTCCACCATGACCTCCCCCGCCTTGGGGAATGATGATGATTTGGGTTTCCGCAAAGTTTTTGGTTAATCTGATTTCATCCTGATTTGCCTCTTCCCATGGCTGACTTTCCTTGATCCAAGCCTCCATCCGGCCTTTGGTCCCGTTGAAAGCAATCCTGTAACCCTCATAGGGAGAATAAGTCGTAAGTGAATAACTGACCTGAACCCCATTCATATAACGGATCTGCACAGCCATTTTGTCATAAATATCGATTTCCTCCCTGAAGACACAGCCATCACGGAGGTAGCCATCGTGGTGTTCATTGTTGACATACAAGTCCACCATGTGCTTGCTTTTGGTGATGTCCCAATAAAAATCACAATTGTTTTTGTGCGTACATGGTCGGCAGTTCGTGGATCGAAAAGGTCCGTTTTTTCCGTAAAACTCCAGTTTGCCGTAAGCAAAAACTTCTTCCGGATCGGAATCTATCCACCAGTTGAGCAGGTCAAAATGATGGGTGGACTTGTGGACCAAAAGTGTCCCACCCTTATCCTTGAACCCATGCCATCTCCGGAAATAATCCGCTCCATGGGAGGTATTCAGGTACCAATGGAAATCAACCGAAGTCAATTCCCCAATCTCCCCGTTTCTTAACATTTCGAACATTTTTTGTCTATGGGGAGAATAGCGGTAATTGAAGGTGACGATGACACTTTTACCTGATTTTCTTTCTGCGTCGAGGATGGCTTGGCATTTAAACTCATCCGTGGTCATTGGTTTTTCGGTGATCACATTGGCTCCAAATTCGAGTGCTTTGATGATGAATTCATGGTGGGTACTGTCCATGGTTGTCACGATCACCACATCAGGCTTGGTTTCCTTCAGCATTTTGTCAAAATCGGTGAAAACCGGGCAATTCACCCCGACATATTCTTTGGCAAAATTCAAACGACCAATATTCTTGTCACACAAGCCCACGAAGGTTATCTTATCCGGATAGACACTCGTCACATCTTTTCCAAACATGTTGACCCCTCTGACACCGGTCCCTACAAGTGCAAGTTTCATCTTTTGGTCAGGTTTCTCCCAAATCGTCAATGCTTCGGCTATTCCATTCAAAAAAATGGAGCCCATGGCGAGTGATCCTGTTTTTGCAATAAAATTTCTTCTGGAGGGATTATGGTTATCGGCTTTCATAGGTTTTGGGTTAATTGATCTACAAAATATCAATTAATCACTAAAAAACCATTTTTCATTTGGATTAATCCCTCATATAAAGGATAAGTGGAAAGTACTGACTTTTATCAGTTTTCCAAAAAACAGATGTCATGTTATTTAAGGGCTTGATTGAGGAATTTTGTTTCATAAACGCAATACGATGAGACCTATTTCCGCTGAACTCTTACAGAAATACAATGTTCCCGCACCCCGGTATACCAGTTACCCTACGGTACCTTTTTGGGAAATCAATCTGGAAAGCAATCAATGGATCAGTTTGGTCAAAAAAGCGTATCATGAATTTGGCGACCAAGAAGGAATCACGCTGTACATCCACCTTCCTTATTGTGAAAGCCTATGCACCTATTGCGGCTGCAACAAGCGCATCACCAAAAACCACGCGGTGGAAATGCCCTACATCATGGCCGTAATGAAGGAATGGCAAACCTATTTGGACATCTTACCCGAAAAACCCAAACTGGCTGGAATTCACCTGGGTGGTGGTACGCCCACTTTTTTTTCTCCGGAATCCCTTCGTGAAATGCTCGTATTCATCAACGAAAGCACTGAAGTATTGCCCGAAGCCGAATTCAGTTTTGAGGGTCACCCCAACAATACCACCCGGGAACACCTGCAAACTCTTTTCGATCTAGGATTCCGAAGGGTCAGCTACGGGGTTCAGGATTTTGATCTTGCCGTACAAAAAGCCATTCATAGGATTCAACCATTGGAGAAAGTAAAGCAAGCCTGCGATATGGCAAGAGAAATCGGCTATGAATCGGTCAATTTTGACCTGATCTACGGCCTGCCACACCAAACTTTGGAAACCATGGAGGAAACCTTTCGAGAGGTGGGCAACTTGAGACCTGACCGAATAGCCTTCTACAGCTATGCCCACTTGCCCTCCGCTTTCCCTTCCCAGAAAAGTTTTGAAAAATTCCTTCCCAAAGAATCCGAAAAAAGATACCTCTACGAAAAAGGAAAGGAACTTTTAAACCAAATGGGTTATCTGGAAATCGGGATGGACCATTTTGCACTCCCTGGGGATGCTTTATACGTGGCAAAGATTGAAAAAAGTTTGCACAGAAATTTCATGGGATACACGACTTCACCCTCAAAAATCCTTTTGGGATTGGGCAATAGTTCCATCAGCGATGTGCATTACGCCTACGGACAAAACACCAAAGAAATCGACCTTTACAAGGAACAGATGGGACTTGGCTATCTAGCCTTGAGCAAATCCCATGGGCAGACTGAAGAGGACATACAAATAAAAAAACTGATTCTGGAATTGATCTGCAATCAAAAAACCACCTGGAACCTTTGTTTCTACACCTTGCTTGGGAAAGATATTTGGGAAAAACTGAAAGAATTTCAATTTGAAGGCCTAATTCAATTTGACACTTCCGGAATGGAAATCTTAGAGGAGGGAATTCCCTTTATCAGAAATATATGCGTGGTATTCGACAAAAGAATGAAGACTAGAAACGAGAAAAAATTCACTTTTAGCAAAGCGATCTGAAAACCACTTCTGGAAATAATTGGTATTGAATCTGACCAGTCATTTCGCATGCCTCTTAAAGCATTCAATTCTTCGGAAATTGGAATGCGTTTCACCTAACTCAACCCGAAATATGCAATAGGTTTCCAGATGGGATTGAAACTGAAAGAAAATCAAAGTATGGGAGAATAATTCCTGACACCAACAGGGTGAAATCAAAAATAGATTGTCAGTCAATCACATTATTGAGTTGAGTCCGTAATGCATAAAACGGGTTAAAATCTCAGTTAAAATGTGTCTTTTTAAATCCCAAAAGAAATCTGGGACAACCCTTATTTGCACATGGTGATTTCCACCTTTTCGGCTCCATAATCAAAAAGGTGAAGTTTTGGGCTTCCAAAGTGCCCCCCCAAACCCAAGCCTCTTACGATAAACAGAATTCCGATAAACATCGCGAGATAAGGCATCCCTTTCACCATTTTTTGCCTTAAGGAAACAGAAAATATTTTCCCTGAGACCATCAGTACCAGGAGCATGGGAATGGTCCCGATTCCAAAAAAGAACATGTACAAGGCGCCCTGCAAAGGACTCTGAAGGGCGAGTGAGGCGATCAAAGCGATGTATACCATTCCACAAGGCAACAAGCCATTGATCAAACCAGAGCCAAAAAAGGCGAATCGACCCCCCTTTTTCAGAAAGTGCCCAAGTGAATTTTTCACTTTATACACCAAGCCAAACAATCCTGATTGGGTAATCATTCGTTCGGATCGTTTGTAAAAAAATGCCATTACTAAAATAATGATGCCCATCACTATCGATATCCACTGCTGAATACCTGCCAATGCCAAGGAAAAGCCGACCAAACCAATCAATGCACCTAGCAAGGAATAGGTCGCTGTTCTTCCGAAATTGTAAAGTATTTTATTTCCCAGAAACCTGCTGTTGTCTTTTGCAGAAATGGCCAAAGCAATTGGTCCGCACATTCCCAAACAGTGGAATGAACCCAAAAAACCAAGCAAAAAGGCAGTCCAGAGCATGGCGTTTAGATCGTAATGTTTTTCTCTTGGTAATAATCTTTTCCTGACTCGCTCCAAGTGAGTTTTACTTTCCAGTATCCCGCTTTCAGATCTTTGACATCGATCGCATTTGATTTGGAATCCGTGATGTTCACTTCCAGCTTTTTATCCAAGCGCGCATCTGAAGGCCGGAAGAAATGAAGCGTTCCTTTGGCTCCTACTGGCAAATGGAGGTCCACGGTTTTCATTTGGCTGTCGAAGATCAAAATCTCATGTTCTAACAAATGGGTGTTGATCACGCGATCGATATGCTCTTGGTATTTGATTTCTTCTGCATAATAATTTTGAGTCACCAAATGCATGTCGTCTTGTCTGACACAGATGGTCACCAGCGTTCCCATCAAGATTCCAAAAGATATTAATACGAGTACTATTCCTTTTCCCCAATCCATTTTTATTTTTCTTTTAAAGGTTGTTAAACCCGTTTTATACAATATGAACCCTATCCCAGCCTGAAATAAATTGACAATCAGTAGGTTGCAATATTTTTTTTTTAATCTCCCCCTATTGGACCATACATAATTTTATTCTCCAAATAGACTGATTTCCGTGCCTTTACAACTTCATTAACAAGCCTAATGCATCTTTCGGGTTAAACTAATTAAAATTAGACCCAAATCGATATTGATATTTTGGAAAATGGCCTCCTCACTGATTTCATCAATCGAGTAATGACCAAAACTCAGCTTTTCAAATCCCGCTAATTCTTGACCGGCCCCATAAAACTCGTCTTGATTTTATCGATCACCTCTCCGTTTTGAAGGAGCAATAAGGTAATGTTTTCCTGATTGGTTTGGATGTCGTTTTGATCCTTGACGATGAAAAACCGACCGTCAAATTTGGTTTGACCTTCCAACAACCAATTTTGATCCCCTACCACTTCTATTCTATACCGGTCATCTTCAGCTTTGATCTCCACCAATTGCTGATCAAAGGTCTTGTTGATAAAAGTGACTTCATAAAGATTGCTTACCAATCCCCCTTCCCTTTCCTGAAAGGTCATCCCTCTAAATCTGGTGATGGTTGCCCCAAGATCATCTCTCGTGGCCAGAAGACCTATAAATGCCATGACCAAAACCAAAAGCACTGCGGAATATCCCTTTACCCTTCCAGTCAATAATTTTTGTCGTCCTTCCTGTATACTGTTTTCTGAAGCGTATCGAATCAATCCGACAGGCCTATCCACTTTCAACATGACTTCATCACAGGCATCAATACAAGCAGTGCAATTGACACATTCCATTTGAATACCATTCCGGATATCGATCCCGGTAGGGCAAACCTGTACGCAAAGACTACATTCTACACAATCCCCTTTTGGAGTTTCCTCCACCTTATTTTTTCGAATGGGCCCTCTCGGCTCACCTCTCACATAATCATAGGTGACGTTGATGGAGTTGTTATCCAGCAAAACCCCCTGCAATCTTCCATAAGGGCAGACGACGATACATGCTTGCTCCCTAAACCAGGAAAAGACAAACAAGAAGATCCCGGTGAAGGCCATCAATCCAATGAATCCAGCCATGTTTTCGCCAGGTGGCTGGGTGACAATCTCTTTTACATTGTCGATTCCGATGAGATAAGCCATCGTGATATGGGAAATCATGAAGGAAATCAGGATGAAAATAGTCATTTTCAGACCTTTCTTTCTGAGCTTCTCCCCGTTCCAAGGCATTGCCTCAAGCTGCCTTTGTTGGTTGGCATCGCCCTCTATCCAATACTCTATTTTGCGAAAGACCATTTCCATAAACAAGGTTTGTGGACATGCCCATCCGCAGAAAACCCGCCCAAAGACCACCGTAAACAGAATGACAAAGACAAAGAAAATCAGCAGAAGAAAGATGAGCAAATGGGTATCCTGTGGCCAAAAAACGGCTCCAAAGATGATGAATTTTCTTTCGAAAATATTGAAGAGCAGCCAGGGTTTTCCATTCACCTTGATAAAAGGACCCAAAAACAAGATTCCCAATAAAAGATAAGAAAGGTAACTTCTCCATTGATAGAATTTGCCCGATACTTTTTTTGGGAAAACCCAGTTCCTTTTTCCATCCTCCTTCACGGTTCCCAATGCATCCCGGAATTTGGTAGGATCTATATGCGGATTTTGCTTGCTCATTTGGATTTCATTGCTTCGCCTCGGTTGTCAATATTTGACTTTCACTAAAATTTTAATCGCAATTCAAAACCAGCATCCAAAATGCGGGGAGGCTTTGATAAGCCTTCCCCACTTTCCGGACAATACTTTAATGGTCTGATTTAATTGCCTACCGTATCTTGTTCAACTATTTCGACCCCAAGACCCTCTTCTGTCAAAGCATCGATGGGTTTTTCTATGACAGCTTCATACAATTCGCCCTGTGGTTCTTTGGGGTTTGCTGACGTGTTGCCTACAAGTGTCAAGATAAAACTTGATACCTGCTGCATTTCTTCCGGGCTCAGCTGATCCTGCCAAGGGATCATTCCCTTTTCGGGAACCCCGTATTTGATCACCTTAAACACATCTTGAATAGAACCCCCATGGATCCAATAGTCGTCCGTTAAGTTTGGTCCTACTCCACCACCTCCATCAGAGGCATGGCAAGCGACACAATTGTTTTCATAAATCGTCTGTCCACTTTTGATAGCAGGTCCCGATTTATCAAAAAGCACGTTGGTTTCATCAATGCTTCCCAAGGCCAATGCCTGATACTTCTCTTTTTGGATACTGGCAAGCCTCAACTCCTCATCGTATTCCTCATACTGGGTTTTCCCGATGCCCAATACGAGATAGTTCCCAACATAGATAAAGGCGAAGGCAATGCTGAAATAAAAGACGTACTTCAACCAGGGCGGCATGAAATTATCCAGCTCTACGATACCGTCATAGCTGTGGTCGAGCATAATGTCTTTTTCTTCCTCAATGGATTTGCGTTTTCCAGTCACATACTTCACCTTGAAACTTTCCAACCAAGAAGGTGCCTGCTCTTCTGACAAGGCAAATTTTGGGTTTTGTTTTTTCAAGACTGACGACAAAAAAGACATCAGATAAACCATCAAAATAAGCAGCAGTACGATCACACCCAAAACAACCACCAAAATGATCAACAATGTCAATTGACTGCTCTCCATATTACCGAGTGCTTCCATCCAATTTCCATCTGCATTCTGGGCAAATCCTGGAAAGGTCAAAAACAAACCTCCCAGCAGCAATAGCAACGACTTAAACTTTTTCATAGCTGTTCTCATTTTGAGGTCCATCTTTCAAAGGCATTTCTTTCATGTGATCGACATAATTTTTATCCACCCTTACCACCCACCAAAACATCCCTATAAAAAACAGGAAAAAGATGGTCAGTGAGATAATTGGATAGATTTCGATGTTTTCTATCGAGCTTAATATTTCTCCTTTCATGATTTTCGGTGATTAAGGGTTGGTAGCTGTGGTTTTTTTGATATCGGTTCCAAGGCGCTGCAGATAAGCGATCATGGCGACAATCTCAGTATCCGGCAGGACTTCAATCCCTGATTCTTTCAGGTTGGCCACGATCATATCCGCTTGGATCTTTAGGTCCCCAAGTGCCAGTTGGTCATATCCTTCTGGATAAGGCACGCCCAGTCTTTGCATCGTCCTGATTTTGGCTGGAACATCGCCATGATCCATCATGGTGGTGTTCATCCAAGAATATGGAGGCATCACAGAACCTGGAGACATGCTTTGGGGATCTATCATGTGGTGATAATGCCAACTATCTGGATATTTCCCTCCTTCTCGATGCAAATCAGGACCGGTTCTTTTTGATCCCCACAGGAATGGCCTGTCGTAGACAAATTCACCCGCTTTGGAATATTCTCCATATCGCTCCGTTTCGGATCTAAATGGCCTGATCATTTGGGAGTGACAACCCACACAACCATGGGAAATGTATAAATCCCTGCCTTGTAATTCCAGTGCGCTATAAGGCATCACACTTGAAATGGTCGGTACATTTGATTTCACCAAAATGGTTGGGACGATTTCCACAAGCCCACCGATCAGAATTGCAACAGTGGCCATTACAGAAAAGAAAACTGGTTTTCTCTCCCATGACCTGTGCCAAAACTCACCTTTCACCTCAACATGCTTGGCCAAGGCTGGCGCTTCATCGGCCTCTTCTTTCAGGAAGGAACCTTGTTTGGCTGTTTTGATAAGGTTATAACACATTAAAATCGCTCCACTTAAGTAAAGGAAGCCACCAAAAGCACGCAGCATGTACATCGGAATGATCTGAATCACAGTCTCCAAGAAGTTTGGATAAGCCAATCTTCCCGCTTCACTGAATTCTTTCCACATCAAACTTTGCGTCAATGCCGCTACGTAAAGCGGTAAGGCATAGAACAAAATACCCAAGGTTCCCAACCAAAAGTGGGTATTGGCCATTTTGGTAGAATAAAGGTCCGTTCTCCACATTCTTGGCCATAGCCAATACAGCATAGAGAATGTCAAGAAACCATTCCATCCCAATGCGCCAATGTGCACGTGGGCGACTATCCAGTCAGTATAGTGAGCGATCGCATTTACGTTTTTCAGTGAAAGCAATGGCCCCTCGAAGGTGGACATGCCATAGGCAGTCACGGCCACGACCATGAATTTCAGTACAGGATCCACCCGAACTTTATCCCATGCGCCTCTCAGTGTCAACAAACCGTTGACCATACCACCCCATGAAGGAGCGATCAACATCACCGAGAAAGCGACGCCAATGATCTGTGCCCATTCGGGCAATGCCGTATACAGCAAATGGTGAGGTCCTGCCCAGATGTAAAGGAAAATCAATGACCAGAAATGGACAATAGACAGTTTATAGGAATAGACAGGTCGATTGGCAGCTTTGGGAAGGAAGTAATACATCAATCCCAAAAATGGAGTCGTTAGGAAAAATGCAACCGCATTGTGTCCATACCACCATTGAACCAAAGCATCCTGAACCCCTGCATAAGCTGAATAGCTTTTGAAAAAGGAAACTGGAAGTGCCAAAGAATTGAAAACATGGAGCACCGCAACGGTGATGAACGAAGCCAGGTAAAACCAGATGGCCACATACATGTGTTTTTCTCTTCTTTTAAGAAGTGTTCCGATCATGTTGGCTCCAAAAGCCAACCATACGATGGTGATGGCGATATCAATCGGCCATTCCAATTCTGCGTATTCTTTGGAACTGGTCAGACCCAAAGGAAGGGTAATAACAGCAGAAAGAATGATGATCTGCCAACCCCAGAAATGGAACCAGCTCATGGTTTTGTTCCACATGGGGGTTTTCAACAACCTCGGCATGGAATAGTAAATCCCTGCAAAGATGGCATTGCCCACAAAGGCAAAAATCACCGCATTGGTATGCAATGGCCTGATCCGCCCATAGGTGGTGTATGGATTTCCCAAATTGGCCTCGGGAAGAAAGAGCTGAAGTGCTGCTAACAGCCCGATCAGCATGCCGGCCAGCCCCCAGATCATGGTCGCTGCGCCGAAGTACTTTACGATTTTATTGTCGTAACTGAACTTTTCCAGTATTGCTCCTGACATATTTTACTTTGATTTAGTTGATGGTAATTGTTTTTCTTTTGTTTTTATTTTTTGGTCAAATAAGATCCGAACCGAAGGGGTGTAGTTGTCATCAAACTGACCGCCTTTCATCGCCCTGAAAAACAGGAATAAAAAACCTCCTGCCATGATTAAGCTGACTCCGATAAGAATGAAGAGTACTTCCATAATTAGAATATTTGGTCTTTAAGTCCTTTTTTGTAAGCGAGATAATTTGTCGAGACCGTAGTGAAAATCACCACGGATAGGCTGCTCAGCGGCATGAGGATGGCACAGAAAACTGGGCTGACCAATCCCTGGACCGCGAAAAATATCCCGATGAGGTTATATGTAAAACTCAATCCAAAACTCGCCTTGATGATTTTCCTGCTGGTCTTGGCAAACTCCAGGTAAGCGGGCAATTTATGGATCACCGCTGCATCCATTATCGCATCACTTGCAGGAGAGAAATTGGTAACCCTATCCGTCAACGCGATTCCCACCTGACTTTCTCTCAAAGCTCCTGCATCATTCAATCCATCGCCAACCATCAGTATATTGGCTTTATTACGGCTGAGTTTTTGAATATAGAGGAGCTTATCCGTTGGCCCTTGGCTAAAATTCATTTGAATCCTCGGACCGAAAACTTTGCGCAGATTGTCCCTTTCGTGGTCATGGTCTCCTGAGAGAAAATGAACTTCTCGGGTTTTCCCGATTTCATCGACTACCGTTTCAATGCCTTTTCTCAAGCCACTTTGGATAAAGAAATAACCCAATAGAACCCCCTCCAAAGACAGAAAAACCTGATTCCCACCTTTTTTGATATACTGGAATTTAGCGCCTGAATATTCCGCCGATCCCAATTTGATTTCCTGTGATTTGTAAATCAGTCTCAAGCCACTCCCCTGAATCTCTTCTACGTCTCCTATATTGGCTCCCTTTACACCCTCCAGCCAGGAATTGATCCTGTTGCTCAGTGGATGGGTGGATTGGTTCACCATAGATTTGATCACGGACTTGGTTTCTTCGGTGAGTGTATCAAGCTCCCCTGGCATTGAGTAAGCCATGGATACCGCACCTTTTTCATCCATCACATGGTAATATTCCAAGGATGCATCAGATGTTGCGGTCAATGTGCCAGTCTTATCAAAAACAACCGTATCTATGAAAGCCAATTTCTCGATGACTCCAGCATTTTTCAAGTAAAATTTCCCTTGCCCAAAAACCCGCAAGGTATTGCCCAAGGTAAAGGGCGTGGACATGGCCAAAGCACAAGGACAGGTAATGATCAACACTGCTGTAAAAGCTTTAATCCCAACCGAAAAATCTGTAAAAGCCCAGTAGGTCAATGCGGCAAAGGCAATCAAAAGCACTACTGCTGTGAATTTTCCGCTAATGCGGTTTGACAGGGATTCCAAAGAGGTTCCTTTTTCCTTTTGGAAAGCCTCGTTGTTCCATAAATCGGTCAAATATCCTTGAGAAGCAGATTTCTGAACAGTAAGAGTAATGGCTTTTCCTTTCTGCCGTCCGCCAGCATAAATAAGTTCGCCTCTTTTTTTGACCACAGGTACTTCCTCACCTGTCACAAAACTATAGTCTATATAGGCTTCTCCCTCCAAAAGTATGCTGTCAGCAGGCACCAACTCTTGGTCCCTTACTTTAATGATATCCCCAACCCCCAATTTGGTAAGAGGGATCACCTCTTCCGCATCCTTGGTTAATTTGGTCACTGCAACTGGGAAATAAGCTTTGTAATCCCTATCGAATGAAAGGGTATCATATGTCTTTTGCTGGTATAATTTCCCGATCAACAGAAAGAATAACAGACCGCCCAAGGTATCCATGTATCCCTCCTGCCCAGCAATCAGGATTTCATAAAGACTGTAAAAAAAGAGCGTGAATATCCCAATGGCTATTGGCACGTCCATATTCACGGCTCTGTTTTTAAGAGAAAGCCAAGCCGAACGGTAATAGTCCGTTGCCGAATAAAAAAACACCGGAAGTGAAAGTAAAATGTTCAGGTAATTGAATGCCCACTTAAAATTTTCCCCAAGAAGCTCAGCTCCCGAGAAGTATTCTGGCAAGCTAAAGAACATCATGTTTCCGAAGCAGAACCCTGCCACGGCCAATTTATAGATGAGTTTTTTATCAGTTTTGGCAATGGGCTTCCTGTCCACATCCGACAGGTTTAACCTCGGCTCATAGCCTATTTTGGAAAGAAGAAGTACCAAATCCCTGAGGCTGAGCTGACCATGTTTAAACTTTACCTGAACTTTCTTCCTTATAAAATCCACCCTTCCAGAAATGATATTGGTATCCAAATGATGTAGGTTTTCCAATAGCCAAATACAAGAAGCACAATGGATCAGGGGGATGGTGAAAGTGATGTGGGTCTCCTCCTCATTTTGGAAATCCACCAGCTTGCGGATGATGTCTCTATCCAATAAATAATCAAATCGATTCTCCTTTTTGGAGGCCTTTTTTTGACTTTGGCCCGGTCTTTCCGCAATGTCATAGTAGGCACAAAGGTCATTTTCTGAAAGAACATCATAGACCAATTTACAGCCTGTGCAGCAAAAACCCTTCTCCTGATGGTGTATGATCTCATCCACACAAAACTCCCCACAATGGTAACAAGGTTTAGTGTCGTGATCGGTCAATATTTTATGCGGTTTGGGCATTTCATGCAAGTTAATGAGGATCAATAGGCGAAAACATGATATATATCATTAAAAAGCATGATTTAAAGAGAGATGTAAAAAGACAATCGATCGTACCACATCCCGCCCTTGTAAAAATGAAAAAGCACCTTCGCCAATTCCGCCTGGTGATTTTTAGTGGTTACCAACAATGTACATTCATTCTTGACTGCATAGGACCAAAAATCCCCAATTCTGTTGAAATTGAATTTGATAAAGGAAGTCTCGGCAGTAGCATTGCTGACAAGTTGGATAAGCTCCTGTTCCTCTCTTTGCTTGGATTTGGGGATAAAACTTGGTGAGATTATGGTGGCTTTACTTCTTTTGATATTTTCCGAAAAAAGTGAAATGAAATTCCGAATCAAATTTGCGGAAGCAGGGGTTCCGTCATAATGAAACAAAATCCTTTCGGTCGAAAATTCCTGATCATAAAGCAAAACAGGGACACCGCATGGTTCCTGCTCCAAAACAAGTGGTTTATCTTGTTCATGCAACCAATCCAAAACCTTTGGTAGGTGAGCGGTAATCAAGGTAGGTCCTTTTTGGGGGCTGCAGATTAGCCCAGCGTTTCCACTGATCAGGTTTTCGGGAAAACCCAATGGCAGCTTATTACAATAGTGTTGTAAAATGATTTCTTGTGGAATCAACATGTTTACCCTATTCTCAATTTTCCCCTGCATGGCATCAAACATTTCTGTAAATTTAATCTATGCAGGAATGCCGGTCTGTGACTTTGGAAAGCTTGGAATATGATAATAATCATGTTTCTATTTTGGCTCCTGTTCTATATTGCCTTTATCTTTAAATATGGGGATGCTCTTATGGTTCTTCTGTAATTTTTTAATGGACATAGAAACAATCAACACAATAAAAGGTGACCTTTCAACATTTGTCCATTATCCCTATGGATTTTTGGAAACTCTTTATTTATTGTAACTTCAAATAACAAAAACACCTAAACAGCCGTGATGAAACCTCATTTCTTTCTTCCTCTTCTATTCTTTTCTTTTCTATCCCTCCAGGGATTCGCCCAGACCACCTCACTTTTCGACGGGAAAACCCTAAAAGGCTGGTACATGGATATCCCCGATCTTGAAAAAGACAGCAGTCTTAGAATTCCCTTTATCGTCAGGGAAGGGATGCTCGTGAGTCTGGGCAATCCCCAAGGACACCTTATTTCGGAGAAAGAGTATGAAAACTACCGATTGGAGGTAGAGTACAGATTTCCGGGAAAACCTGGAAATTGCGGTGTGTTGGTGCATGCCTCCACACCAAGATCACTTTATGGCATGTTCCCAAAATCCATAGAGGTACAAATGATGCATCAAAACGCTGGGGATTTCT
Source organism: Rhodonellum psychrophilum GCM71 = DSM 17998 (assembly GCF_000381545.1). GTDB lineage: Bacteria > Bacteroidota > Bacteroidia > Cytophagales > Cyclobacteriaceae > Rhodonellum > Rhodonellum psychrophilum. The sequence continues at coordinate 177,157 of NZ_KB906678.1, forward strand.
GGTGTATTGTAGAGGATATCCAAGTGCCTGATATGGAGGTCAGACGTGGGCCAAAAGAAGATTGGGGGATCACGGAGGGCAAGGAAAGAAGAATCAAAAATCTGACTGATGATTCAGAAAAGCCTTTGGGCCAATGGAACCACATGGTGATCGAATGCAAAGCTGACAACATCACTGTTTGGCTCAATGGAGACCTTGTCAACAAAGGATATGCCGCCACGGCCAAAAAAGGACAAATAGCCCTGCAAGCGGAAGGTGCTGAAGTGGAATTCAGGAAAGTGGAATTGACACAATTGAATTGAATCCTCTCCCTTTATTGAATTCATTTCTTTTTCTCAAATCCCAGAATCAAGACCTTAAAAAAGAGCCGTCACCTGCATCCTGCCAATGTGCACCAATCTTCCCAAGCCCTCCGAGTTTCTACCTTCATACACCATATTCATTTGGAGACCTTCCCCGATTTTTTGGAGCCAATTGACTGTCCATGTCAAATTGCTTCCCGGGGTCAAAGCCTGTAACATTTCATAGCCTACGGGTGTATTTGTATTGCCTGAATAGTCAATATAAGTGTATTTGAGATTGACATTCAACGTGGTCTTGATCACCCTGGCAAAACGAAAATCCAAACCCATTTGGTGGAGGACCGCTGTTTCCCGAACCTCTTGGTTGGCTATGTTTTGCTTATCAGTAAACTGGTAAGTGGCAGTTGATCGGAAAAGGCTACTTGGCTGCCATGCCAATTCTGGTCCTAAACCATACTGGCTGATATCGTAATTCCTATTGTCTAAAAAATCAGAAGATGCCGCTCGGTTCCCTGTTTGTAGAACAAAACGAAAGTTGAGGTTGGGACTGAAATTGAATCGGGTATTTAGGCGCCAATCTTTTTGGACCAAATCATCGAATCCACCAGCCAGGAGCTGTTTGTTTTGGCTGTCGAAAACCGAAAGGTCAAATCCATATTTGGAGGAAGACCGATTGAAGAAGAAAGAAGATCGAATGACCTGTCGGACGGAGACCAAATCCTCATCGGCAAATCCACCGGTAAAGGGATTGATTCTTTCCCAAAAATCATTTGCGGTAATTTTTTTCTCAATGCTCAAACTGGTCGTATTCGAAAATTTTTGGAGAAACTGAAGTGTCTTGTTTTGCTTTTTCCAATCCTCCGGAAATTTCGCATTCAAACGGTAATTAAAAATCGTAGAATAGGCCTGAATAAACTCGGTAGTGGGGACAAATACTTTTATATAACTTTTTTCCTCAGGATTAATGGCGAGATTGAACTCATTGAGTTGTTGAATTCCGTCTCCGTTATCATCTCTCCAAGCGTGGGTGCCTTCACCTGCGGGTACGGGCAGGAACACATATTCCCGTCTAAACTCCCTCCCATTTCCCAATGCATAGCTGAGTTCATTCCTGACATTTCCTTTTGCCAGCGTATTGAGATAATCGATTTTCCCCAAAACAGTGGTTTCTGCATTTTGATCGGTTCTGACAAACTCCAATTTCCGGTAGGTAAACGTCCCTTTGAAATCATGATTGCCAAATCGGCGCTGCAATCCAAAATTGGTTGCAAATGCTTCCGTATCGGGAACCAATAGTCCATTGACCGCAAATTGATCCTGACGCCAAGAAGCCTCGGCAAAGAAGGAATAGGGCAAAGTATCATTGGATTTGAGGTAAACCATCTGTTCCAAAAAGTTCATCGCAGTACTGACCACTGAATCCCGCTCGATATCCCTGACCGCATTTCTGTCCATCATCAAACGATATCCGGGCACGAGGACTTTTGACCGGTAATTGAAATCTCCTGTGTACCGCAACCAATCGGAGTTGAGTTCATTTACATCGGCATTGAGCAAAAAAAGATCATTTTTCAGGAAAAATCTTTTGCCGAACTGCTGGTTCCAATTCCCCGAATGCTGGGTTCCGGCGAGAACATCTCCCCGATTCCGGAGATTGAAACGGTATTTCAATCCGTTGTCCCGATCCTTTTCCAATTCCACTTGGGCGGTAAAAATCCTCTCATTGCCAGACTCCAATAGTTCCTTGGCACCCAAACTCCAATCCCGATCAAACTCAACATACCGCAATCGATCGATAAATGAAAATTGGCTGGAGTTGTATTCCATTTCTGTCAAGGCCTTGAACTTGTAGCCCTTCAGCTTTTCAATAACCCTGTTTTCGGAAATAACCCCTGATTTGATCGCAAAACCTTTGTTGTCCTCATTGTCCAGTGGGGAAAAAAGGTTGAGATCTGTATTGGACAAAGCAATTTCAGTATAAACATGTTCGTAGGGGCTGATTTTTAAACGCGCACCTGTGGTGAACATTTGCTTTTGATTTGGTGCTGGCAAAGGTGTTGAAATGGAGAAATTTCCCTGGGCCAAACCATTCACCTGCGGCCTATAGACAAAAACAGGTCCATTTGTCAATTGCTGTTGGCGGACATAATCTCCATTCCCCTGTCCCACTTCACTGAAACCTATCGCAAATCGGGCCAATTCTGGGTCAGTTGAATACTCAAAATATTGGATGGGATTTCCAAAATCATCGATTGCATTTATTTTTTGATACAAAACCCTGTTGGGATCAAAGGACACACTGTCCACCCGGGGAATGGATGCCGCATTCAAGTCATCCCCGACTGAAGAAAGCAATACTTTATCGGCATCCGAAAACTCAAAAAAGAGAGGTCTGTTTCTATTGTCCTTTTCCCGATAGAAATTCATGAAAAAGGAGACTTTGTCGGATTCCTGAATATGGTTGGCAGTCAAAATGGATCTCGAAAAATTCCTCTCGGCATATTCATAATCAATGCGTACTCTTGAATATTGGGTAATAAGCACTTTGGGGGTAAAGGTGATCTCCCCTTGATTGTAATCAATCACATAATCATAGTTAAATCCCCGCTGCAACAGTCTCCCATCCAAGAAAACACGCTCTGAATTGGCCATAATGATAACAAACCGTTCATTTTGAGGTCCTTGAATCCGATAGGGACCCAAAGTGCCTTCAGCAATTTCCAGCTGAATGGATGCGAATTTACCTTTGGCTACCGATGCAGAAAGTTGGGTGGATGCCTTCCATTTCTTGCCAATTTTATAATTTGTGGTCAATTGGGCTCCCTGGACATTTTTGTAATAGCGCAGAAATTCGGATTGGCGTTGCTGCAAGACCACATCCCCTGCCGACAAACTGAATTTGTCATTGTACAATTCCACCAGCACATTGTCAAAATCCTGAAGTTGTTGGGTATTTCCCTCTGGTTGGAAGGGCACATTTTGATCCGTGATGCTTGCCCTGATATTGAGGTTTTCGGCAAGCTGACCGTTCATTTGAAGATTCAATGAAGAGTTGACAAAAACGTTCTGTGTATTCCCAAATGAAACACCTCGGGTAAGATTTCCGGATTTAGACAGATTGGTGCTGGGAAAAAGTTCTTCGCGAAAATCAAAAGTGGGCATTGCTTTCACCCTATTGTCCTTGAAGATCGCCCCTGAATCGTAGTCTGTCATCAGTGTTCTTTTGGCCACCTCATGATGGAGGCTATAAGGGAAGGTCTTGTAGCAGATAATTAAAGAGTCAGGCAAAGTTTCCCTTCCCAAATCGATTTTGATCCTACCGGTATTGAGCTGATAGGAAAAGGTATAAACACTATCGAACCTATCCCGCACTTGGATACTCTCTGAAAAGACACTGAGCGAATCAAGCAAAAAATCACTTTTGGTTTTTTCTATAGGCAACCATTTACAGGATTCCGATTGTGCAAAAGACATATTGGAAAACGCAATGGAAAACAGAAGGATAAAAAGAAAACACCGAAACAAAAGCATACTTACCGATCAAGCCATCACTAAGGTAATAAAAAACCTTTCAGATATTTATTTGACCAGATCGAATGCAAGAAAAAAGGAAGTCCCCTTTCCCAGTTCGGTTTCAAACCAAATTTTTCCGCCAGCCGTTTCGACTCCTCTTTTGGCTATAGCAAGTCCGAGTCCGGAACCTTCGGATTTGGTACTGAAATTCGGAATGAAAATCTTATCGGATAAATCCTCGGGGATTCCCTTTCCGTTATCATGGATTTCCAAAATCACTTGGTTATCAATTTCCCGAAGGGATATATTTATAATTGTCTGTCTGCCCCTTTCTTTTGCCTGAATCCCATTGATAATGAGATTGGAAATCACCCGACCAAACAGTTGATCATCACCCATTACCATCAGGGAAACACTTTTGGTATGGTCCTCAAAGACAATTTTCTCCTTTTCCCTGTTTTGGAAAAGCTCCAGGGAAGCTTGGACGACCTCTCGGAAATCCATCAGTTTGTTTTTCGGAAGTGGCATTTTTGCAAAAGTCGAAAAGGAAGTCGCTATGTCACTGAGTGTATCCACTTGCTGGATCAAAGTCCCCAACGGTTTTTTAAGCATTTGGGGATCATCAAGTTTTCCTTCCGACTGCAACCTGAGCAGATGCTGGAGTGTCAGTTTCATGGGTGTCAAAGGATTTTTGATCTCATGGGCAACCTGCTTGGCCATTTCTCTCCAAGCTGTTTCCTTTTCAGTGTTTGCCAATATCTTTTTACTTGATTCCAGCTTGAAGAGCATGTTGTTGTATTCATTGACCAGCAGGCCTATTTCATCATTTGATGGCCAGTACATAAGCTCATTGTTGTCAAGATTGGTCGCCTTGAGTTTTTGCGTGAGCAACTTAAAGGGTAAGGTCAATTTTCGAGAAACAAAATAGGAAACAAACAAAAAGAGGATGAAGATCAGTACAAAAATATTGATGATATTACTGAATACATCGGCGATCAATAGATCCAACTCGGTCTGGGATTCAAAGAAGGGTATGGACACGATGGCCAATATTTTTTGGCTATCCGATGACCGAATGGCCATATACACTGTTTTGTAGGTCAAATTATCCACCACTTCCTCCAACAGAGCCAGATTGTTTTGGCCTTCCACGATCTCAACGATGGCATTGGGGTTGATTATTTTTGCCAATACCCGTTTGTCAAAAATATTGGGTTGAGAAGTGGCGATCAATGCCCCTTCTGGGCTGTATACGTTGATGTCTGAGTTCGTGGTCCCTGCCAAAATATTCACGGACTCCACAAAATCCTCCCTCCCCAATTCGGCTGTGGATTGTTGCTCTAACATCACCGAGAGATTCCCCCCTATGATGGAAGCCTTTTGAAAATATTGGCGATGAAGTTCTTCTCTGTAGGAATTGGTCAAGAGACCAATGATGATCACACTGATGGTCACAATGGGAAAGAAAAACGCGAAATTCAAGTACATTTGGAGTTTTGCGGCATAGTTGAAATTAAATTTCCCAAACCCTTTTGCCAAGGTATAGCATAAAATGCTCAAAAGTGTGAGTAAAATAAACGCTACAAAAAACAAGGAGATATCAGCAAGAATATAGTAAACGGAATAAATAGGCGAGGACACAATGACCACTTGATCTTGGTTTTTGACACCTAAATGATGGTATTTTTTCCTGTTTACTCCGGAATCAAATAGATTGGGATTTTCTATCAACCCCTCCATATCCTCTGCCCTATAATTAAAAATCCCAACGCTATAAAGCAATCCACTATCTCCGTAGACGGCGTAATCGAAATCTTTTTCATTGAAATTGGCCATGTACTTACTGTCCAATAATAATTTGGGGAATACAGAACCAGGTTGTACCCGCAATTGCCTTAGCTCCAAATACACCGTTCCCAGAAGAACATCGTCCCTGTAAAGCGGAATAAAGGAGAAGAAACTATTCCCTTTTCCCTCATCTACTCCCTTAATGAAATATAAATCCCTAACCGAGGTAGCATAATCACTTTTCACGTAATTGAACCGAAGGTCCTGCAATTGTACTGGGTCGTTTCGGTCCAAGATATTTTCACCTGCTGGATTGAAGACCTTGATCTGTTGAGAAAACTGGTCGAAATAATTAATCAAGTGAATCTTGCGGATTTTGCGCTCGATCGCTTCATTTGAAAGCAAGGGATCCAAAAGCGTGTTTTTCACAAAAATATCATTGCGAATCCTGTCCATGGCATCGGACAGGAAAAACTCTCCCATGACGTCATTTTCCACCAATTGCTGGGTGCCAAAGCGGATTTTGGATTGATGCTGCCGCTGCAGTAAAACTTGGTAAGAAGCTATCCCAGTGATAATCGCCCCGATAAGGCAACCAAAGAAGAAGGTAAGAAAAGTATTCAGCCCCAGGCGAAAAACATTGCGATAGAGCTCAAAACTAACGATGGATACCAGCATGATGAAATGAGCCAAGTAAACCAGCAACAAAATCCAATTGAAAAAACTTAACACCAAAATTACAGGCAAAGAAAAATAAATCAGCAGCTTTAATGCATAGGTTTTCTTTGGAGAATTGCTGTCTAAAATCAAGCTAATCCCAAGAATTGAAAACAGCAGATACCCAGCACCTCCCAAGAATATGATGAAAAGGCTAATCCCTTTGAAATAATCGAAAGTCGGAATGGAGAAAATATTCAAGTCCCACTGAGAATTGCTCAGGATATTGATATATAGTCCATAAAACAGGGACAAAAGCACCGTTGACAATACATAAGCCAAAAGGAAAAAGAGCCAATCCGGATATTTTTCCCTAAAGCCCTTAAATTTTTCATGAAACACTTTTCCCCCCAAAACGCCCAATAACATCGAGAAAATGATCAGAGAACACAATACGTTCAATAGAAGATCTCCGAGGCTGGGATTTAACCACGAAGAAGCATACTTGCTTGCATCAAACAGTTCGAAATCAAAATAGTCTTGCGGGAATCTAAAAAAAATCATAAACCCCCTTATGGAAGCAAGGATAAGCGCCGCATAAACAATCGCGGTTTTAAATTTCCCTTTGCGCCAGATAATGGAGATGAAATCGTAACCTATGATCAATACGAGTAATAAAAGTGAAAAGAAAAACACTAAAATCGTCACATCAGTAGACTGTCCTGCAGGTTCGTAACCGGCTTCAAAGTCAATTGAAAAAAGGAATTCGCCTTTCACATTCTCCACATCAAAGAATTTTTCCTGCTTTTCTTCAGAAAAATTCACTTTGCCCTTCCCGAACAATTCAGGATTCAAGCCCGAAATAAGGAATTCATTGTTGATATCCCTTTTGTAAGACAGTGGATACAATTGAAGCAACCAAAACTCCTTCTCGTTTCTGGTTAGCCGCCGAACCTTAGTAAAATAGATCCCTTTTTGATCCTCCAAAAGCTGGTAAGTTTTAAAGGGATTGATGAGATCAAAATCCGGTAACCAGGTGAAATCTGACCAGTAAACAATATTACCCCCTTCATCATAGATATAATAGGGTTGGCTTCCTTCGATCGTGAGCTTGGTAAAAGAAAGAGGTTCATCTGGACGATTCCTCATCAGGATTTCCACAAAATCCTGATCGAAATTATTATCAACTACTTGAATTTTATTGACAATGGGTTTCAAGTACTTTTCATTGCCACCTTTCTCGTTTAAAAAATAGTTTAGCGAAAGTAGGATACCGATTCCTAAAACAGCCAATAATAGAATAAAACGTCTTTTCTTTAACATGTTGGTGATAAAAGTAAAAAAGCAAAGTTTGAATATCAACTTTGCTTTCCCTTTTTAAAATTTTTCACCTTGAAAAGTGAATTTCGCCTTTCTTTTTTTTGAATTTCTGTACCAGAAAAATCCAATCACCGCAGCGATCAAATATGGCATTACCAATAGATACATGATGCCTAAATTCAAACCAGCGCCAATGGAAGTATCACCATTACTCACATTGGTTTCGATCGTGGCTCTACACATTGCACATTGCGCAAAGGATTGTAAATGCAACAAAAGAAAACCTAGGGTGAGGAGCGATATTTTAGCAGTATATCTCATAGTAGACAAAACGAAGGTCTCGAAGAATAAGTTTAGAAATTGTAATAAGGACTGATCATCAAATAAACCACTACCCCAGTAACGGTTACATACAACCATATTGGAAATGCAAATTTCACGATTTTCCTATGCTTTACTAACTGATCAGTATGCCCATAATAATAGGCCAGCAAAATGGGGAACAAAGCAACTGCCGCCAAAATGATATGCGAGATCAGAATAAAATAATAAACAGGTCTTATCCAACCCTCGCCACCAAAAACAGCGCTTTCTGCAGATGCATGATAAATAATATAAGAAACCAAAAAGACTGCTCCCAAGCCGAAAGCAGAGGTCATGGCCGCCCTGTGAAGCTGGACATTTCCTTTCTTGATAAAAACCAAACCCATAATCAATGCCACGGTGGCAGCAGAATTTATAACCGCATTCAAATGCGGAAGGAAATACACCCAATCACTGGCGAGATCGAGTTTTGCAGGCATGAAAATAAGGATGGCCACTACTATCGGGACCACGATTGATATTCCTATGATCCATTTGATCATCCCTGAATCCTGCTGCACTAAAATCGGGTTACTTTTTTCCATACAATAATATCTTTGTTTCCAATATCAACAAATCAACATCTTCTCTAGTGGTACCACTGTAAAAACCTCTGATCCTTCCTTGCTCATCAACGATCACAAACTTATCCGAATGCACAAAATCATCAGGAACACCTTTTCCATCAAGAGCTGGAAGAAGAAAACCGCATCTTGCAAGGTTGAAGGTTTCCTGTTGGTCACCCGTTAGGAAAAACCACTTCCCTGGACTGGCATTGTGCCTCTCTGCGTATTCTTTGAGTACCTCAGGGCTGTCATATTCCGGATCAATGCTGATGGAATAAATCTGTACACGATCTTCTCCCCGAAATACATCATCGACTCTTTCCATTTCGGTAGACATCACTGGACAAATGCTAGGGCAAGAGGTAAAGAAGAAATCTACTATGGTGATTTTTCCCTCCATCTCCGCGCGCCCCATAGGAAGACCATCTTGGGAAGTAAAGGAAAATTCAGGAATGGTGTGTTGAACATTTTCCTCTACGTCACATTCCATGAATTGATTGTCTATTCCGTTTTCAAATAAAACCGGAATTTCATACTGGTTGTTTCCGAAAGTTTTCAGAAATAAAATAATCAAAATTGGCACCATTAGGATGCACAGCAATACCAAGCCCTGAAGTAATCTGATACCTCTCATGTTTTTCCTTTGTCACTATAACAAAAAAATAGGTTGAAGATCTTAACTCCAACCTACTTTTTTCAAATTTTATTGAAATTATTGACTACCACCTCATGATGAAAATTTCAGTCCCCTCTTTTACCAAGGCGATCACCAACCATACCAAGAAAATCAGCGGAACAATGATCGAATAAAACAGAGGTTTAGCTTCTTCACCCAAGTGCATAAATTCCATCATGATGTATTTGGCTTTCCAAATTGTCAGTGCAATGAAGATGAAATAGAGAAACAAGCCCCTATCCATGGTGAAAGCAAGAAGAAACTCAACTGCCGTAATGGCCAATAAGATGAATGCAGTCTTCCATATTTTTTTAATCTTCGCCTCATCTCTAGGAAGCACTTCGAGTGCGGATTTATTTTCTTGTAATGACATATCTTTAATACGTTAGAGTCTCAAATTAAGTAGAAAAAAGTAAAAACAAATACCCAAACCAAATCCACAAAATGCCAATACAAACCAATTTTTTCAACCATTTCGTAGTGACCCCTTTCTTCATAGGTACCAACAGCCGCTTGGTAAAACACCATGAACAGCAAAGCCACTCCCAATGTCACGTGAAAACCGTGAAATCCTGTAATGAAGAAAAACAATTGTGCGAAAGGAGCTGGTCCATATTCATTGACGTACATATTGGCGCCAAAAACGGTCTCAGTGACCAATTGATTGAGGCTGTTTACATATGTCAAAACTGTCCCGGAATCGGTTCCATGAATAAAGTGTCCCCATTCCCACGCTTGGCAACTCAAAAACGTAGCACCACCGAGGATCGTCCAAAGCATCCATTTGACCACGTCATTTCTATCATTTCTATGACCAGCTTCAACAGCCAGCACCATAGTAACTGAACTTAAGATCAAAATAAAAGTCATTATCCCGACAAAAACCAATGGGGCATGCAGGCCATGGACAAACGGAATCGCCTCAAAAACCAATTCAGGAATTGGCCAATATTCATTTGAACCAACAAAATTATCCGCAGAACCGGTGTATGCAGGGTAACTTACCCTAATGGCTGCGTAGGTGATCAAAAAAGCAGCGAAGGTAAAGATATCTGAAAGCAGGAAAAACCACATCATGAGTTTACCATAACTAGCTTTTAGCGGCTCATTACCGCCTCCCCAGATCCCTCTTTTGGAGCTTACTCCAACAGCAGTAGCAGTCGTCGACATAAGTATATTTTAATTAATTATTAATGATTAAGAAGTAGGAACATAAACAAATATAACCAAAGTCCGCCAAGAAAATGCCAGAAAGTGACACACATTTCCAAGGTAGCCAATTGCTTTGAATGCACTTTGTATCTAAAGGACGAAATTAGTACAATAATTAGAAATATCACACCACTCACCAAGTGTAATCCATGTAATCCTGTAAAAACGTACAAAAATGATCCAGCAGGGTTACCTACGAAGTATACATCTCTTTCCACTAGGGCGATCCAACCATACCATTGACTCACCAAAAAAACGACTCCCAAAACAGATGTGATGACCATTCCGATCCTCAAATTCTGAAGATTGTCCTTTTTTGCTGAAATATAAGCCCAATGAAAGGTTAAACTACTCAGGACAATAATACCAGAAGAATACCAGAAAATTTCGGGAAGGTCAAATTCCAACCAATTTCCCTCCGATTGTCTGACAATATAAGCACTGGTAAGCGCCGCAAATATCATCACCACAGTCACAATAAAAAGCCACAGGGCAAATTTCTTAGGGTGCATGGCGATGGGCTGCTCAGCCGCCTCGATATAATTGAGTTTTTCTTCCATTACGATATTTTATCCAATAAATAGGAAATCTGTACAATGGGGAGATAAAGGAATGAACCGAACATGATTCTCAATGCTGATTTCCTGGAACAATCCCTCATTAAAGAAAAAGTCTGTGCCAAAAACAAGACGCCACAAACAGTTGCCACAATCCCCGAATTCAATCCGGTCAAACCAAAATAAGTAGGCAACAATCCCAATGGCAATAAAAACAGGGTATAAATCATGATTTGAATGGCAGTATTGAGATCTTTTCCTCCTCCACTCGGCAACAACTTGAAGCCGGCCTTTTTATAATCTTCATCACTTACCCAGGCAATGGCCCAGAAGTGTGGGAATTGCCAAATAAACTGGATGCCAAAAATGATCATGGCTTCATAGGAAATCGCTCCAGTGGCAGCAGTCCAGCCCAATAAAGGAGGCATTGCACCGGGAATCGCTCCTACAAACACCGCAATAGGACCGACACGCTTCAAGGGTGTGTAGACGAAAACATACAATATCATACTCAAAATCCCCAATCCAGTGGTCAAGGGATTCGTGAAAATCCAGAGTATGCTTATCCCTATAACGGCTATTATGGACGTAAACCAATAGGCTTCCGTCAAAGAAATGATATTCAATGGAAGGGGTCTGTTTTGAGTCCGCTTCATCAGCTTGTCATAATCCCGCTCCCATATTTCGTTGGCCGCGCCAGAAGCACCACTGATCAAAAAACCACCAACCATCAGCGCAAAAAACTTTCCCCAAGAAAACATCGCTCCGGAGTCTCCCAATATAAACCCAAAAACCGCGGAGAAAGTAACCAAGGCGGAAAGCCTAAATTTAATCAATTCATAATAAGCCTTCGCCCTAACAGACAATGCAAACATGAAGGAATAGTCAATTGTATCTACAGTTCTCATGAACCAGAATTTTCAGTGGTGATTTTTTTTTGATCGTTCAATTGAAGCAAAATTACGAATTGGATACCTATGACTACAGATCCAAGAAGTAAATGAATCGGTTGAAGAAAAGCCGGAATCCCAAAATAAGCCATCCCTACTCCTGATATAATTTCAAACAAGATCACAATAACCAAAATTTGAGACCATTTGAAAACACTTGCGTGCCTAAGTGAATACTTATAAATCTTATAAATAAACAACAAATGGATGGCCAATAGCAATATGGAATATGATCTGTGAATAGCAAAGGTAAGCCCCAAATGATCAATCCATTCTCCTCTTAGCATATTCCCGAACGTAAAGGCAACCATGTCCAATTCCTCTCTCACTTGCGTACCCAGAACGATTTGAATAATGGTGAGCACAAATCCCAAACCCAAAACAAGAAATAACCTGTTTGGTTTTTCAGTACTGAACCTAACAGCGTAAGCCAATCTATGGGACCTATAATGGATGTAAAGCAACAAACAAACTATCACCAGTGCCAACACCATGTGAAGGGTGATCATCCAAGTCAGTAAATTCGTGGAGACAACAATGGATCCAATCCATGCTTGGAACAGGACCAACAACAAATTGAAACCAGCTAATATGGGAATGACTTTGTCAAGATTCCAAAGTCTGATGGATCTGTAAAGTGTAAGCAAAACAAATAGTCCTATGACAGCACCCAACAGTCTATTCAAGTATTCTATCCAAGTTTTGACGGGATTGAATTCCTCTTCTACCAGGATGGATTTATCTTGTTGTATTTCAGTCGCTTTTTGGGAGAAGCCAAGATTCTGGAGCATTGAAACGAAATTCTCGTTTTTTTCTGCTCTTTTGGCTAAATAGATCTCTTGGTAATTTAATGGAAGTTGGTCAACACTTGTAGGTGGCACCCAACTCCCAAAGCATTTTGGCCAATCGGGACAACCCATTCCTGAGCCCGTACTGCGTACAACTCCACCGACCAGAATAAGAAAATAAACAGCAATCACAGTGATCAAACTGATCCTGCGAAAGCTGTTTATGATTTTAAGATTCTCTTGATTCATTCGCTATCAAAACCTCCTCTTCTTCCGAAATGATTTCTTTTTCAAGCTTCACCAATTCCTGCTCATGAGGAAGATTGGATTCAGGCGTGGCAGACAATGGAACAGTTTGCATGATAAAGTCTTCTTTCGCTCCAGGTTTGGAATAATCATAAGGCCATCTGTAAACAGAAGGGATTTCACCTGGCCAGTTACCATGCCCTGGATGCAAAGGAGTAGTCCACTCCAAAGTATTGGATCTCCATGGATTAAGGGAAGCTTTTCTTCCTCTGTACATGCTGTAGAAGAAGTTGAACAAGAAGATAAATTGAGCGACAAAGGTAAGAATAGCAGCAATGGAAATGAACATGTTCAAGTCAGTGTACATACTAGAGAATTCAAAGTTGGTCCAAGTGTAATATCTTCTTGGAAAACCAGCTATACCAATGTAGTGCATTGGGAAGAAGACTAAATAAACACCGATGAAAGTCAACCAAAAGTGGATATAACCCAATTTCGCATCCATCATCCTACCAAACATTTTCGGGAACCAATGATACACACCCGCCATCAATCCAAAGAAGGAGGCCGAGCCCATCACCAAGTGAAAATGTGCAACTACGAAATAAGTATCGTGCAATTGAATATCAATGGCAGAATTTCCCAAGAAAATACCCGTCAAGCCACCAGAGATAAAGAAAGAAACAAGACCAATTGAGAACAACATGGCAGGAGTGAAAATCAAGTTACCCCTCCAAAGTGTAGTCAAATAGTTGAATACTTTCACCGCTGATGGAATCGCAATAATCAAGGTCAAGAACATAAAAATCGAGCCCAAGAAAGGATTTAATCCTGACACGAACATATGATGCGCCCAAACAACGAAAGACAGTATAGTAATCCCCAACATGGAAATAATCATGGCTTTGTAACCAAAAATCGGCTTCCTTGAATTGGTTGCAATTACTTCTGAAGTGATACCCAAAGCAGGCAACAAAACGATGTATACCTCAGGATGGCCTAAGAACCAGAATAAATGCTGATAAAGCACAGCACTACCACCCGTGTTTGAAAGGGCTTCTCCACCGATGTAGATGTCAGATAAGTAGAAACTTGTACCAAAACTTCTGTCAAACACCAACAGTAAAGCGGCGGCAAACAAAACAGGGAAAGACAATAAACCAATCACTGCAGTCAAGAAAAATGACCATATCGTTAAAGGAAGCTTTGAAAAAGACATTCCCTTTGTTCTCAAGTTGATCACAGTCGTAATGTAATTGATACCACCCAATAGAGAGGAAGCAATAAAGAAAGTCATTGCAATCAACCAAAGTGTCATTCCCATTCCTGAACCAGGTATTGCTTGCTCAAGTGCGGACAAAGGTGGATAAACCACCCATCCACCTGCTGCTGGACCTGTTTCCAGAAAAAGAGAAATAAACATGATAACTCCGGAAATGAAGAAGAACCAATAGGATAACATATTCATGAATCCCGAGGCCATATCTCTTGCTCCAATCTGAAGAGGAATAAGGAAATTGGAGAATGTCCCACTCAAGCCAGCTGTCAATACAAAGAAGACCATGATCGTCCCGTGCATTGTCACCAAAGCAAGATAGAATTCCGGATTCAATGCTCCGGTATCATCTATCCAACCTCCTAAAATTGGTTTTAAGAAGGACATGTCCATCTCTGGAAACCCTAGCTGAAGCCTGAAAAGAACAGATAAGAAACCTCCAATCAAAGCCCAGAAAATACCGGTGACCAAAAACTGCTTACCAATCATTTTATGATCAGTACTAAAGATGTATTTCGTTATGAAATTATCATGGTGCTCATGATCATCATGGGCGGTAGCACTGTGTAAAGCGGATTGAGCTGTTGCCATAATTTTAATAATTTATTTATTTGTTTTCGCTGATCGATATTTCAGCCAATTCTTTTAATTCTGTAGGTAAATCGGCGACCAAAGAAGGGTTGTTGACAATATAAGGCTTCTGTTCAGCCAACCACTTTTTATATTCTGCCGGCTCTACCACCGTGATAACTTTTCTCATAGAAAAATGACCTCTTCCACAAACTTCAGTACAAGCGATCTCATATTCAAATTCTGGATCATTGAGTTCTGCACGCATCTCCTCAGTTGTTTTGGTAGCTGTAAACCAGAATCTGGTTGGCATACCTGGAACCGCATCCATTTTCAGCCTCATGTGAGGGGCAAAAACAGAATGCAGCACATCACGCGCCCTGATTTTGAAAATAACAGGCTCCCCTTTTGGGATAACCACAATCGGCGTATTGAAATCATCAAATGAATTTTTATCGGAGAAATCCACACCCGAAACGTTAGTGGCATTGATCAGCCTATAATCATATTCACCCAAAACATTATCCATACCAGGGTATCTAACCTCCCAAGCAAACTGATAACCCATGATTTCAACAACGTGTGCATTTTCTGGCGCTGGGCCAGTGATATCAGACCATGCTTTCCATCCACTGATGACCAACAATGCCAAAACTACTGCAGGAACTACTGTCCATATTACCTCAAGTCTATTGTTATGGGGGAAAAAGGCAGCTTTTCTTTTTTCATCGTATTGGTATTTGTAAGGAAACCAGAACAAAAGAATGTGTGTAATAATGAAAACTACACCAGTGACTGCCATGGTAATCCAAAACAATCTGTCTGTGATAACACCATGTTCAGAACCAATTGGAAGCTGATAATTGTCAAACTCCTTGATTGAATACCAAGTCATTAACGCTCCAAATACCACCATAAAGGCAACAAATAAGAAAGCGTTAACTTTATTGCTGCCAGATGCGATTTTTTTATCCGAGCCCTTCACTACCGTGACCAGGGTTTGGATTCTATATACCATCCAAACAATGGAGAGTAATAAAAGAATGCCTATTGCGATGAGAAAACCGTACATAATGATCGTTTTATCAGATAAATATTAAATGTGATGATGATAACTTTCCTCCAACATGGGGTGATTTTTTGGAACCAGATTGGCTTTGGCTAATCCTCCAAACACTACATAAGCAGCACCTGAAACATATACCAACAGCATTCCAATTTCAATAAATCCAATCCCTCCATTGTGTCCCAAAGTTCCCGGTTGTACCATTAAGAAGAAATCCATCCAATGACCAAATAGAATAAGAGAACAAATCAGTTTCAGAAATATCCCGTGTCTCTTTGAATCTCTTGTCATTAAAACAAGGAAAGGAAGAACAAAGTTTAACCCTAGGTTTACAAAAATGAACGGTCCATATACATCGCTGGACAGTCTCTCAATAAAGTAAACAGACTCTTCGGGAATGTTGGCATAATAGATCAACAAGAACTGGGAAAACCAGATGTAAGCCCAGAAGATCGAAAATCCGAATATAAATTTGCCAAGGTCATGTATATGGTTTTCATTGACCATCGGCAGATATCCCTTTTCTTTCAGGAAAATGGTAATCAAGGTAATCGCAGCAAGACCAGAAACAAACCAAGAAGAGAATACATACCAACCAAACATGGTGGAAAACCAATGTGTATCAATTGACATTACCCAATCCCAAGCAGAAACCGAAGAAGAAACAGCGAAGAAAATGATGAAAAATGCAGACCATTTTCTGATGTTGTACCAATAATCGTTTCCACCATTCAGATCTTCTGCGTAGGATAGATTTTTCAATTTATTGAAGAAAAAGATCCAGAATCCAAAGAACAAGAACATCCTTACAATGTAAAAAACAGGGAAAGTTCCCTTGTCCATTGGCCAATAAAAGAAGCTGCCTTTTCCATCGATTATTTTATCATATTGAGCATCATTTTTATCGAATAGATAACTATGTGTCCAATGAAACAAATCATGATTGGCAATGAAGAAAGTCACGATCATCAAGACACCAGCATAGGGAAGCCAATATCCAAAAGAAAGTGGAACCCTCAAAAAACCGGTAGACCATCCTGCCTGCGCGGCATACTGAAGCGCAAAGAAGAAAACACCGATGATGGCGATACCAGTAAAATAAACATTATTGATCCAAAGGTTGGCATATAACCTTTGATACCAATGAAAGGCATGGCCTGCTCCCTCTTCGGCAGAATCGTGTCCACCTCCAAAAATTGCCAAAACAACGCCAATGGCAAGCAATACCGCTCCAATCACCATGACGGTGAGTATGGATTTCTTAAAAGCCGATGTGAAATCGAATTTTTGATTTAAGTTATAGTTTGTAACGTGCGCCATGATTATTGCTTCTGGATTTCTTGTTTAACATAGTGAACGATTTTCCATCTTCTTTCTTGGGAAATCTGGGATCCATGAGGAAGCATTCTTCCTTTTCCTGCCGTGATTACGTGGAATATATGGCCTTCTGGAAGATTGATGTAAGCACCACCTTTTAGATTTGCCACTCCTCCAATCACCTCACCGGCTTTGCCATCACCCTCTCCACCTAAACCATGGCAAGTGGAACAATATTGAATATACAGTTGCTGCCCTTCAGCCAAAACCTGATCATTGAATTCCACAGGATTTTCAATCAAGGCCGCTTTTTCCAATTCAAATGCCTTTAAACGGTAAGGGAGTGTTCCATTATTGCTTCTTGGGACTGTATTGGCAACAGGCTCTCTCATCGTCATTCCATGAGGATTGTTTGGATTACTGTTGTAAAACTCGCCTTTTTCATCTTCTCTCGTACTCAACCAACCTCCTTCTTCTTCATTTCGGATTTGGGAAAGTGGCTCGTAAGCGATTGAATGATACATTTGAGGCGCAAATTCATAGCCTGGCTTTTCGCCCGATGCCCCACAAGAGGAAAGACCAAAGGCCAAACCAAAAGAAGCAACTAAATTTATAGAATGTGTAAATTTCATATTTTCAATATTACCTATTCAAAACTTTTTTTATTCACTTCAGTAGCTCCTGTAGCTTTCAGGACATCTCCAATCGCCTCTTCTCCAAAGCCAGCATTGTTGGCAATATCGATGGCCATCACATGCTTGTCATCTGTGATTCTCAAATCAAAGATTCTCGCTTGACCCCAAGGCTTTAAATTACTACTGATCATAAATACGCCAACCATACCGAATGCTGCCAATAAGACCGTCAATTCGAAAGTCACAGGAACAAAATCCGGTATTGCAGCATAATCCTTACCTCCGATAATCATCGGCCAGTCAATTTTCATCATATAAAATTGCATCACCAAGGCCAAAGTAGTCCCCAATAACCCAAAGAAAAAGGCAGCTATCGGCAATCTACTTCTCTTGTAGCCAAGTACATCATCCAAACCGTGAACTGGGAATGGCGAATAAACTTCGTGGATTTTAACGCCACTTTCTCTCACTCTGGTAACAGCATCCAACAACACATCCTCATCATCATAAACACCGAGGACAAAATTCTTATCTCTTTCCATTATTTATTAGCTTTTTGTGATGAAGACTTCACGATAGATTTAACCTCTGCCATGTTGATTACCGGGAAGAACTTGGCAAACAGCAAGAACAAGGTAAAAAACAATCCAAAAGTAAAGAGGTAGATTCCCACATCCGCCCAAGTTGGATAAAACATTGCCCATGAAGAAGGCAGGTAATCCCTATGTAAGGAGGTTACAATAATCACGAAACGCTCAAACCACATCCCGATATTTACTACCAAAGACAAAATGAAAGTAGCGACAATAGAAGTTCTGATTTTTTTGAACCAGAAAAGCTGAGGGGAAATCACATTACAAGTCATCATGGACCAATAAGCCCACCAATAAGGACCAGTTGCTCGGTTGATGAAAGCGTATTGCTCTGCTGCTACTCCTGAATACCAGGCTATGAAAAACTCAGTAATGTATGCAACACCCACGATTGAACCCGTGATGATGATGACAATATTCATCAATTCAATATGCCCGATGGTAATGTAGTCTTCCAAATGGAACATCTTTCTGGTGACAATCATCAGTGTCAACACCATCGCAAAGCCAGAGAAAATCGCTCCCGCCACGAAATATGGGGGGAAGATCGTCGTATGCCATCCAGGTATCACGGAAGTTGCAAAATCAAAGGATACAATCGTGTGAACAGAAAGCACCAATGGTGTTGCAAGACCCGCAAGAATCAAAGCCACAGATTCGTACCTTGACCAAGTTTTGGCAGCTCCATCCCATCCAAAAGCCAAGGCTCCATAAATGGTTCTTCTCAAACCACTTGCTCTGTCTCTGATGGTTGCAAAGTCAGGAATTAGACCAATATACCAGAAAACCAATGAAACGGAAAAGTAGGTAGAGATCGCAAAAACGTCCCAGAGGAGCGGTGAATTGAAATTCACCCAAAGTGAACCGAAAGTATTTGGAAGAGGAAGTGCCCAATAAGCACCCAACCAAGGTCTTCCCATGTGAATGACCGGGAACATGGCGGCACAAATAACAGCAAAAATTGTCATTGCTTCCGCTGCCCTATTGATGGCCATTCTCCATTTTTGTCTGAACAACAATAAAACTGCTGAGATCAGGGTTCCGGCGTGACCGATACCTACCCACCAAACGAAGTTGGTGATATCCCAAGCCCAACCTACGGTTTTATTGAGTCCCCACATGCCTATACCTTCCCAAAGGGTGGCAACAAGCGCAATGCTTCCTAACAACAATATACCCACCGAAAACAAAAGTCCAAGAATCCAGCCTAAACTGGGCTTCCCTTCCACCTGTCTCGAAACATCATGAGTAACGTCTTTTAAGGTTTTACCGCCCGTAATTAGGGGCTCGCGTATGGATGAAGTAACCTGCATATCTTATAAAATTGTTATTTACGCTTCTTTTTTGTCCTTATTTCTGATCTTGGTAAAATACCAAACGTTAGGGCTCACATTGATTTCTTCCAAAACGTGGAAAGCCCTTTCTTCATTGACCTCCTTTATGGCAGAAATTGAATCTTCCTGAATTTTCAGCATCTGAGAGACTTTACTTTCCATGTCGTTCATGTCACCGAATACGAGTGCATCCGTTGGACAAGCTACAGCACAAGCCACATTGATCTCACCATCCACGATTTTTCTGCTTTCACGTTTGGCTGTCAGTTTACCTGATTGGATTCTTTGCACACACATTGTACATTTTTCCATCACACCTCTTGCCCTTACGGTCACATCTGGATTCAATACCATTTTACCCAAATCATTGTTTTGGGCAACGTTTACGGTTGCAAAATCTTTATTGTCGTGGTATTTAAACCAGTTGAATCTCCTCACTTTATACGGACAGTTGTTTGCACAATACCTTGTACCGATACACCTGTTGTAGGTCATTTGATTGAGACCTTCGGAAGAGTGGGTTGTCGCAGAAACTGGGCAAACCGTCTCACAAGGTGCATTGTTACAATGCTGACACATCATGGGCTGGAAAACAACCTCAGGATTTTCTGCGGCGATTTCCAATGCTTTGTTGTCACCAGCTTCGGCATCGGAGCTATAGTATCTGTCGATCCTGATCCATGCCATTTCTCGTCGGTTCAAGACTTCTTGCTTGCCTACCACTGCGACGTTGTTTTCCACCTGACAAGCGACTGTACATGCGCCACAGCCGATACAAGAATTCATGTCAATGGCTAGTCCCCAGTGGTGCTGGCTGTATTGGTGTCCTTTCCAAAGGGAAATTTTAGATGGCTTCACAAATTCACCATCTTTGTACACTTTTGGTTGGTATCTGCCTGCGAAGGCATCTTCCTTGTATTCCCCAAGTGTTGATTCCTGAACAACAAACGACCTGTCCATATAGGTTTGGTGCGTTTGGGTCTGTGCTATTTTATAAGAACCTGAAGTCAACTCAATGCTGACCCCTTCGGTAATGTCAAAATTCACGAAGCCTTTGGAAGCATCTAACAATTCATATGCATTGACTCCAATTCCATTGGCTACACGTCCACCTTTGGTACGACCATAACCCAATGCCAATCCTACTGTGCCGTTTGCTTGGCCTGGCTGAACCAATACCGGAACTGTCAATGTTTTTCCTCCAATGACAATATTTGCAGTTTTGGTAGCTCCTTCGGACATTTTAAGTCCGTTTTCAACCGCCCATTTCTGAGAAACGGTCAGGTAGTTGTCCCAAGTAGCCTTTGATATTGGATCTGACATTTCCTGAAGCCAAGGATTGTTGGCGAATACGCCATTTCCAATCCCTACTTTGGCATACATCGCCAATTCAGTTCCTGCATTATCGCCTTTGTAAGCGGCCGCAACAGCCGAAGCCGCTGAGGAGATGTCTGCTACACCTGCAATAGGTGCAGATTCAGTCTCAATAGTGAGGACCCCATTGTGCAATGATCCATCCCAAAACTGCTGGAAATCGGAAACTTCGGATTGTGTTTCGAAGAAGGATGTTCTCCAGTTTGCCTGTAAGAAATCATAATAATTCGTTGCTGCCCCAGCCCAGGCGAGGAAAGAATCTTGGGCTTGTCTGGTATCGAAAAGTGGGGAAATAGTTGGCTGGGCCAAGCTATATTCACCTTTTCTAGGATTGAAATCATTCCAAGACTCCAAATAATGATGATCTGGTGCCAAATACTGCACCAAGGATGCAGTTTCGTTCAAGGTTTCACTCGTAGATACTGAAACTTTTGCTTTGGCAATACCATCTGCAAGGACGGCTCCATTGGCAAAGTCATATACTGGATTACAGTTGTAGAAAACAATCCCGCCAACTCTTCCTGCATTAAGATCCAAAAGCAATTGGTTCATTTTGGCATCATCGCCTTTTCTAAAATTCGAAGGTCTTGAAAAATCAACGGTTACTCCGTTGTTTCCGAGAAGATCATTGATTCCGTTGACTACTACCTGCACGTTTGGATCATTTGATCCAGAGATCACGATTGATTTGCCTCTATTGGCCCAAAGTTCCTGAGCAGCTTTTTCCAAATGATCGATCGCTACTGGAGCAGCAGCATAAGTGGTGGCTCCTGCAGATTTTGCAATTGCATTGTATAAAGCCATAATAGCCAATCCACTTTGGGATGGTTTGATAGCAGTTCTATAATCAGCATTTGCACCAGTCAAAGAAAGGTTGGACTCAAACTGAAAATGCCTGGACATTACAGGCTTCTCCTTGGTTATTTTCCTGCCTTTACTGTATTGTTTGGCGAATTCGATTGGAGAAATCCATGTTCCCAAAAAGTCCGCTCCAAAATTCACGATAACACTTGCTTTCTCAAAATTGTAAGTAGGCAAAATGGCAGTACCATAAACTATTTCCGCTGCTTTGGTGATGCCATAGCTAGAAAGCGGATCATAGGCAATTACCTCGGCCCCACCAAAAGCGTCTGAAAATAGTTTCAGGGACTTTTCAGTGGAAGGGGAAAGAACTGTATTGGTTACTATTTTGACTACACCAGCACCGGCAAGTTTAGCTTTCAACTGGGCATCCAATGTTGTCCAATCGGTTTTTTCTCCATTGATATGAGGTCCGGAAAGACGCTCTTTATCGTATAAAGTAAGTACTGAGGATTCTACGATCGCATTTACACCACCTTGATTGATGGGCGAGAGCTTATTTCCATCAATTTTGATAGGCCTTCCTTCTCTTGTTTTCACCACAATGGAAGCATAATCACCTCCTGAGGAAAATGTAGATGCGTAGAAATTAGGAATGGATGGATTGATGTCCACCGGCTTGTTCACATATGGGATCGCTTTCCTGATAGGAGCTTCGCAGGAGGCCAAAGAGGCTGCTGCAAGACTAAATCCCATCAATTTAAGGAAATCCCTTCTGGTAGATCCGGTTTCTTCAGAATTGTTGGTTGGTAAGTAACCAGGGAATTCTTTATCGGCATGCTTCACAAACTCGGGATCGTTTGTCAATTGCTCCAATCCTTTCCAGTATGTCTTTTTATTTTCCTTCATTTTATATTCAAGAAAAGTAGTTTCTTAATTGATTTATAATTAATAATGACACTTTGCGCACTCCAATCCACCAATATCCTTCACTTTCAAAGCATCCTTGGATCCAGCATGCAGCTGCATCAATTTGTCATAGTATTCATTTCCTTGTGCGGCTATTTCAGTCTGTCTGTGACAGTCAATACACCATCCCATGGTCAGGGTGCTGTGTTGATACACCACTTCCATTTCCTGTATCGGTCCATGACAGGTTTGGCATTCGATACCCCCTACAGCCACGTGTTGGGAGTGATTGAAATAAGCAAGGTCGGGAAGATTGTGCACCCTCACCCACTCTATGGGTTGATTGTTGTCAACTGCCGCATATATCTTAGCAATTTCAGTAGAGATCCCTTCTTTTCCACCCACATTTTGGATATGTGTGTGGCAATTCATACAAATGTTTGCAGAAGGAATATTTGCTGATTTCCCAATTTCAACGCCTGTATGGCAATATTGACATTCTATTTCATACTGTCCGGCATGAAGCTCATGGGAAAAAGCGATTGGCTGACTTGGCTGGTAACCTTGCTGAATACCTACTGAATACAAACCATCAATCGCCGTTTTGGCAACCAACGCAATGACCAAGGCCGTTACGATGATTAGAAAAGCATCACTTTTGAACAGTTTTTTGACATCGAATTTTTGATTGATGAATTCATCGTCTTCCTCATCAAGTTTTTGATTGTTGAGGTATTTGGTCAGAACCGAAATAATCAATCCCAACACGATCAGAATCAGCAACAATACCACCACCAAAACAGCAACGATAATTGTCAGATATTCACTTGGAACACCCGATCCACCACCTACTTGAGCACCTTCACCAGCAGCACCTTCGACAACCGCCTCTGCCTTGTCTCCGTATTCTATGTAAGAAAGCAGATTCATGACATCATCATCAGACAAAAACTCATGGGCAGGCATGGCCAAATTGTTGTATTCCTTGTAAAGCGCGTTCGCTTGGGCATCTCCGGTGGCGATGAGGGCCTGAGAATTCTTAATAAAGCTTTTTGCCCAATCAATGGATCTTCGGTCAGAAACTCCCCTCAAGGCAGGTCCTGTATATTTTTGATCCAGCTTGTGACATGATTTACAATTGGCATTGAAAATGGTCTTTCCGGCCGCAACTGCTTCATCGCTATCAGAAACATCTGGATTGGCTGCAAAGGCTTGTGATCCCAACATTAGGAAAAACACCATAGCCAATGTGCTTATTCTCAGGGGAACACTTAATAATGAGCGTTTGATCGACATATATTTATTACTTATTAAACAGTTTTACTTCGAGGTTTTTAATAAACACTGCAAATGTACTACCCCAATTCTATATTTCAAACTTGACTAAAATATAGGACAGAGATCAGTAAACAGACCGCATTTTATTGTAAGACTCTATAATACAGGAATTTAAATACATTTAAAATGAATCATAATTAATTTAGAATCTTTATAAATAAAACTTTATAGACATTAATCAAACCTAAATAAAATTTGCACTCAAAACTTGCCCCTATTAATTCCTCTAAGTTAAAAAAAACGTCCATTTTTTTAACATTTCAAGAAATCTCGTTTTGCGCTTTTGAAACCGTTCCAAATTTATTTTAATTTAAGTATACATTTAATAAAGGTCGAGTGGCCGAATGATAGGCAAAGTTTCGCAAAATCTTTCAGAGTGGTTCGAATCCGCTCCCAACCTCAGTTGTTTTCTGAAGACAATATTTTTCTCCGATTAAAGGCATAATAAACAGCCAAAAAAGAAATGAATAGTCATGTTGCACAATTCGTTTCATCTCAAACAAGACCAACTTCGAAGAATAAAAATCAAAAAAATTAAAACTTTGGTTTTGGTAAAGTTTAGATAATCCCTACATTTGCGTTCCGTTAACTAATGGTCGAGTGGCCGAGTGGCTAGGCAGAGGTCTGCAAAACCTTCTACAGCGGTTCGAATCCGCTCTCGACCTCTCTTTACATAAATACCATCTCCCTAAAAGAGATGGTATTTTTTTTTAGTCGTTCGGTATAAATTTTTAATTGTTCATTGCGAAAATCTATTTTTCGGATTTTTATGTTTGCCCATATCCGTTTTAATAATAGGCTTTGAGAATAAAACATCTCAATTGACCTCCTCCTTATTTAGCATCCAACCAAAACCGTTAAGATAAGTTTGATTGGTTTTTTGGGCCTGAATGGGTATCTTATTTTTTTGATTGAATATTGAACTCCCCCACTCCATTGGCTATGATTGAAAAAATAAAACTGCTGATAAACGATAAAAAACGAGAATTCGAAGTCGATTTGGAAGAACCACTTCTTTATATCCTTAGAGAAGACGCCAACCTTTATGGCCCAAAATATGGATGTGGAATGGGACAGTGTGGAGCCTGCATGGTGCTCGTGGACGGAAGGGCTCAACCTTCTTGTCTGCTGACATGCGGAAATCTACACGAAGCCAAAATCAAAACCATTGAGGGATTGGCCAAAAACGGGAATCCCCATCCACTTCAGGAGGCATTTTTTGAAGTTCAGGCTGCCCAGTGCGGATATTGCCTCAATGGAATGCTTATTTCGGCAGTTTCCCTTTTGGAAGAAAACCCAAGTCCTTCCATATCGGAGATCAAGGAAGCGCTCAACCGCGTACTTTGCCGCTGTGGCACCCATTCCAGATTTATCAAAGCTGTTCAACTGGCTTCCGAAAAATCCCAAAACGCCTAATCCATGACTTCCCCAAACTCCCCAAATTCCAGCAGGAGATCATTTCTCAAAAATACCGGACAATTATTGATCGGTTTCAATTTGCTGCCACTCACCTTTTGTCAATCAAAATCTGAAATCCTTGATGGTGGAATTTCCTCTGGAAGTCAAGTCAGGTCAAGTATGGGGTCTGACATCATTGATTCTTGGATCCGGTTGGATGCTGAGGGAAAGGTGACGGTATTGACCGGGAAAATGGAGCTGGGTCAAGGGATCCGAACTGCACTGATGCAGATGGCTGCAGAGGAGCTGGACGTCAATATGGACATCGTCACCATTATCAATGGAGATACCGGGCAAACGGCTGATGAAGGATACACAGCAGGAAGCGGGACGATTGAAAGAAGTGGGGCATCAATCAGAAAAGCTGCCGCGGAGGCAAAGTTTTTCATGGTCAATATGGCCAGTGAAAAATGGGATGAATCTCCTGAAAACCTTTCCGTAAAAAACGGGCTGATCCAATCGAAGAATGGAAAACACAAAATCTCCTATTGGGAATTACTGGATGGAAAATTCCTGGAAGGAAAAGTCACAGGAAATGCCCCGCTCAAAAACCCAAAAGATCATACATTGGTGGGCAAGGGTATCCTTAGAGAAGACATTAGAAAAATGGCACAGGGAGAGGCATTTTTTGTCCATGATCTCCGTTTGCCCGAAATGGTGCATGCTCGCGTTTTGAGACCACCCAGTTACGGATCTATTTTAATTGATCTGGACAAAGAAAGTGTCCTTGCCCTACCCGGAGTATTGAAACTGGTGGTAGATGGCAGATTTATAGCGGTAATTGCAAAAAGAGAATACCAGGCAATCAAGGCATTGGAATTCTTGAAATCAGCCGCAAAATGGCAAACGGAACCACTTTCTCCCCAACAGGCGGATCTTTTCTCCGAAATGAAAAAAAAATCCCTCCCACCGCAGCAAGTGGAAGAAGCGAAACATATCAATACCATCATCGGCAATTCCCCACAAATCCTTGAAGCTACCTATCTAAGACCCTATCAAATGCATGCTTCCGCTGGACCATCCTGTGCGGTGGCCGAGTGGAAAGACGGAAAATTGACCGTGTGGACACCCACACAGGGAGTGTATCCCCTTAGATCCACCCTCTCGGATTTTTTGGGAATTGACACCAAAGACATTCGCTGTATCGGCCTTCCCGGATCTGGCTGTTACGGGCACAATGGTGCCGACGACGTTTCGGCAGATGCTGCATTCATTGCCAGATCATTTCCGGGAAAGCCGGTCCGCGTTCAATGGATGCGAGAGGATGAACATGCTTGGGAACCTTATGGATCTGCAATGCTCCTAAAGCTCAAAGCAGGCTTGGATGCATCGGGAAAAATCACGGGATGGGATTGTGGAATCTGGTCTGACACCCATAGCACAAGGCCTGGAGGAAAAGCAGGACATTTTATTGCCGCAAGGCATCTGGAAAAACCATTTGAATTTCAGCCAGGAGGATTTTCGGGCGGAAGTTATCGGAATTCATCTCCCCTCTACAACATTCCATCCAAAAATATTGTCCTCCACAATTACAAGGGTCCACTCAGAACTTCTGCGCTCCGTGGATTGGGGGCTTATGGGAATATTTTTGCTTTGGAGTCATTCATGGATGAATTGGCCAATCTCGCAGCTATCGATCCTTTCGAGTTTAGAATCAAAAACCTCGATAATCCAAGAGCCATTGAAGTTATCAAAACGCTGAAAAGTAAATGTAATTGGGAAAATCGAGATCAAAGTGGACGTGTAGGCTATGGCTTAGCATTTGCCCAATACAAAAACTCAGCGTCTTATTTTGCTGTAGTTGCGGAAATCCATAAAAGTCCGACAGGAGGCAAATTCAGGTTGCACAAACTCACAGGAGTCATCGATTCCGGTCAGTGCATCAATCCTGATGGTTTAAAAAACCAAACGGAAGGAGGTATGATCCAATCTGCAAGTTGGACGATCATGGAAGCGGTGCAATACGATGCAAATGGAATCACGAGCAAAGACTGGAACTCCTACCCCATCATGCGGACAAATGATGTCCCTGAAGTGGAAGTGCATATCATTGACCGGCCGAAAGAAAAACCACTTGGCGCCGGCGAGGCTGCCCAAGGTCCTGTCGCAGCAGCGATTGTCAATGCGTTGTCTTCACTTCTAGATAAAAGGGTATATGAATTGCCTTTGAAGGATTATTTTGTATGAATTAGAGAAGTGTAATAAAAATCAATTTCTCACTCCTTTAAACTTAAATTATACTCAATAGCTCCAACGTTTTTGTTGCGCAAAATTTTCAATTCTTTGCCATTATACTCATAGTGATGTTCTCCACTCAAAACATAAGAAGGACCAAATATGGCTGGTATTGGAAAAAATAAAGTATCTATAAAATATATTGATTTTCCGGAAACCCCTAGCTTTCCGGCACCATACCCAGCGGGTAAACTTGTGGTGCATTCATAAAATCCATTGGATATTTTCAAGGTTACTTTCTCTGAAAGATTCTCATCAGATCCTCTCGTTCGAAAGGTTCCATCAAAGGCCAATTCCTGATTTACATCCAAATCTATCTTTACATCATCATCAATACAGCCAAAAACGAAAACTGTAATTATAAGAATTGCTAGCGATTTTTTCATGTTTTGAATTCTGAATTCCATGCTATTTTTTTCAAAAGCCCTCCCCCTACTCAAATATTCAATTTGGAATTTTAATTAGTTTTTGATCTCCTGTTGGACTGGAAACGGGAAACGCAAGACTTCGCCCTTGATCCACCCAACTAATACTTCCATTAGAAGAAATATACAAATCATCCTTAAGGAAAGAAACCTGCTTGAGTTTACCGCTAGAAATATCCAAAACCCAAACTTGCCGTCTCCCTGATCTATCAGAAACAAACGCCAACAAGTTTTCTCCAGAAGGTGAGAACAATGGAGAAATATCGTTCCAAGGAGAAATCACAAGGTCACGCATTTGCGCACCAAAATTCAAATCAAAACCATATATGTTGTAAATAAACCTATTCCCAACCTCCTTAAGAATATCTATTGACACCAAGCCAGTTTGAGAGGATGCATCCATACTGGTAAAATATGCCAAAGTAGATATTTGGCCACCTTGTTTAATTTGTGGTAAGAGCACTTCAGAATTCCCATTTTTGTTTAGCCTCCACAATCCAAATTCTCCTCTCTCCAAGGAATCTGACAAAAACAAAATTGATTCATTGTCTTTAGCAAAGGTTGGGAAATAATTATGATGCATACCTCCTTTCAACAAGCTAATTTCCTTGCTCTCCAAATCATACATTTCAAGATGAATTGGAGTATATCCTTGGGTTATTTGGCTTATCCCTTCAGTAGTTCCATATATTAATTGGCTTCCATCCCTTGACCATTGTGGATGATAACAGCGCTTTCGAATCATCTCAGTATCTCCGGTTATTAAATCTTTTAGAAAAAGACTTGAAACACCATATTCTTGACCTGATTGAGTCCATCGGTAGTCTGAAATATAAGCCACCTTATCCCCTTGAATATTGACTTTTGGAAAATACATAGCATTCCAACTCTCCAATTCCATTACAGTTTCAAACTCAGGAAAAGGATTGGGAACTATCATCACTGTATTTGAGGTCGCTATTTGTCCAGCCCGACGTGAGGTCACATAAAATTCGTAAGCCTTACCATACTCAGTATTGGGAACCATATATTCATTTTCCTCTTCCCCTAGTCGCTCTATTCTGACAAAATTACTTTCATCAGGTAATTTCACAAAAACCTCATAGCTGCTTCCCTCCACAATTGGATCGCAGGACCAGCCCGCACAAAATCTTGAAATATCCCAAATTAACATAACCCTTCCTTCCTCATTGAGGTTTGCGACCAAATTGGGGAATCCAAGAATTGCGCCTTCAGGAATGGCATCTTCGTATTGCTTTTCACAACTTAATAATGCAAAGATTAGCAGTAGAGGAAAGTATCGCATTTTCATGGTTTAAAATTTAACCCCAACACCAAGCTGTATACCCAGTTCTGTCAGGATATATTTAGAGTTCTCTGTTCCGTTAAAAGGAATGGCCGAATGTCTTTTAAGATTTGGGAAAAGGGAAAATGATAGATTCCCTGTTTCATATTTCCCTCCCAGACCCAACAGATATCCAATTCCACTTTGGTCCGAAAAGTTGTTTTCTGTCAGTTGAAAATCCAACAATGGTCCAGCAGCCAGAAATCCATATTTAAAAAAAGTATATTCAAAAATCAAGGGGATTGAAAGCATTTCAAATTTTTCATCTCTTGTAGGAATTTCCACTCCAGGGGCAGGCTTGAGCAATATATCTGACCGAGAGAAATTAAATCCAGAACTTACACCAAGATTTCCTAAAAGAGTTCTTGAATACCCTATTCCCAATTCCCGGAAATTACTGGCTTCAATACTCCCTTCTCCAAACCACGGGATTTGTCTTTGTATAAAAGCCTTTGAAGTGCCGGCATACACTTTAATCTCATTCTCATTTTGAGCAAAAGCTCCAAAACTGATCAGCAACAGCCCTGCAAAAAATAGAAGTTTTTTAGTCATTTTGATGGAATTTATCATCTTTCTACCTGTACGAAAAATGAACATGAAATGCGACAACGCTAAACATTTCCAAAACGCGAAACTTCAATCTGAATAAACTAAAAAGCATCAACTGCATGGATTTTCATTTTTTAACCAATTGAAGTTTGTAAAAGGTAATGTAATCCTGCTCTTCCCCGAGGTAATCATCATCTCTGAGGGCATAGAATGATTTATCCACAGACTCGATATTGAGTATTAATTTAATCTTTGAAGGAAGAATCACCTCGTTTGACCAACCTTTTCCAACCCTGTAAATTTTGAGATAATTCTTGCGGAATTCTGGATATCTGAAAAAATTTTCTCTTTCCTTTAAGTTGTTATTCACAAAAGTATCCTCATCTATTCCGCCATAATAGGTGACAATGATATTGTTCGAATCTGAATAAATGCCGTGAATCTGGGCTTCATTCATTTTCATTGATTCTTCGTACGTCACAGGAGTTTTTTGTCCAGGCAATAATTTAAAATCGATAGGATTGATATCAATACTCCTTTCCCATAAAACACTATCTCCTAAGGCATAAATATGCAAAATGGGCTCATTTGAAAAGGTAAGGTACAAGCTGTCGTTTTCTATGGTAAAATTTATATAAGGTCGACCAAAAAAGTCATCACCACTAAATTTAGAAGATGGAGGTGTTCTAACAACTGGTATTGATGATTTTGTCTTAAGATCATATAATTCCAAAAGCGTGTAATCTCGATAAAAATAATCTAAATAAGGACTGATCCCATTACGGCCGGGATACCAAAGAAGAATTTTCTCATCCCAAACTGCTATATTCCTTCTGTTGTAGGCTCCGCCTCTCGCTTCACCCAAAAAAGGCATTTCCAAGCTTTCTTTTAAATTAAGATCGGCATCGAAATGATAAATGTTTTTAAATGAAGTCGTTCCAAAGAATCCCCCGTTATGTTCCAGTAAAGTCTCTAACATCGTTACTGACCCTGGGCCTTCTTTTGGAAATTCCTTCTTCACCAAGATATTACCCAAAGAATCAAACTTAATCAATGTGCTACTTGAAATATCTTTAATTAGACCTATTCCATTAGAAAATGTACCCTCTCTTATATCAGCTAAAAAACCCACTTGAATTGAATCCAAAATCACAAGTTCCCATTCGTTTGAATCTGCTATATCTTGGGAATCTTTGTTTCGCTCTGAACACCCAAAAATCAATGCTCCAATCACGAGTATTATTATTTTAAATCTGATCATTTCTCAACTAATTTTACTTTGTAAATTCTTAAAAAATCCTCTTCCACTTCATCATTTGGAGCTTTTTCCATCCATAGAAACCCTCCTGCTGAAGCAAAACCACTCTTATTCACTTTGTCAGGAAAATCAAGATTTCCAATGATATTTAGGGTGTTTTGATCTAAAATCAAAATACCCTGTTTTACTTCATTTTCCACTTGATTGTAAAGTTTCTCCGATTCTTCTTTATCTCCGGAGATCCAAAGGGCTTCTAATTCTTTCATTTTTTCCTCCGGAACACCTCCATAGTAATGAATCAGTAGCTTTCCATCTACGATATGAATATTTCTGATGGCTGGAGTATTGCCTTTAATCGTAATTGAACCTTTGGAAAATTCTGCTCTTGGAGTTACCGGTAATTTCTCAAAACCAGGTATACTCAGTTGGACAATGGTATCCAACTTAACTCCTTCAGAACTTAGGTCATAGACATTCAGTCGCTGCTCCGCACCCAAAGCGATGTAAAGTTTCTCGTCTGTAGCCTCTAGTGCCGGCGCATAATCACTTTCAAAATAACCACCCCCATCCAAAAAATGGCTTCCCTGCTCAAAGGGTACAATCTCAATGAATTTTTCTTCCTCAATATCGATAAGTTCCAGAGCCTTGAAGTTGTCATAAAATCTTTGTTCTCCCGCGAAAGAATCCCGTGTTCGGACCGATTTACTAAGCAAATACTGCTTTCCATTAAGTGACACAATTTCAATTCCCTTACCAGAAAAACTCATAAAACCCGCTCCTCCCATAGACTCAGGATGCGCTAGCCTTTTAACCATATTGCCTTCCAAATCATAGATAAAAACCCCCTTCATTCCGACTAGAGCGAGTTGATTTTCATTGACGAAACCTGGAAATTCCATAAGAAACCCATAAGAATCAGGTGTATCCTCTTTTTTCGAAAATCGGCTGACAATACTACCTGAATTATCGGTGATGATAAATTCTTTGTTGGCAAAATCATGGAAAGCAAATCGATCTGCCTTTGGACTGACATCGGTGATCATGGGATTTCCCAAAATCTTCAAATCCAATGAATCTACAATCTGAAAGGAATAAGCGGTTGGAATTTCCTGTCCCTTTTCTTTGGGATCCGCACAGGAATAAAAAAATAGGGTTGCGAATAGGCACAGTTGAAGATGTTTCATTGTCCAATATAAAAAACTTTTGGCTCTAAATAATGAGTTATTAGTTCATTTTTTTAAAAAAATTTGCCCATTTATAGACTCTTTCGCTGCTCCTATCAAAGCATAGGATGAAGCAAGGCATAAAAAAAGTGGCCATCTCGCGACAGCCACTTTTTGTATTGGATAAGAAATTTGAAATTTCCACTTCGACATAAGATACTCACGCATCTCGCGCCTGGTGTCTTATTTCTTTCCGCCTTCCATTTTCTCTTTCAATTCTGCCAAAGCATCCAAATCACCAAGGGTGGATTTTTCAGCTGGAGCAGCGGATGAAGGAGCATCTTCTTTCTTCTTGGCTTTCTTTGGAGCTTTTGCTTCCTCTCTGAAAGTAGCAGTATGGGAAAGTACTATTCTCTTGTCTTCTTTGGAGAATTCGGATACTTTGAAATCCAATGATTCACCAACTTCTACAGAAGAACCGTCTTCTTTTTCAAGGTTTTTGATCGTTGCGAATCCTTCCAAGCCGTATGGCAATTCAAGAACCGCACCTTTGTCATTTTTGGAAACAACGGTACACTTGTGGTCAGAACCGATTGGGAATACGGTTTCGAAAGTATCCCAAGGATTTTCTTCCAATTGCTTGTGACCCAATGCCAACCTTCTGTTGTCAACGTCAAGTTCCAATACCGCAACACTCAATTCATCACCGACTTTTACAAACTCAGATGGATGTTTGATTTTCTTGGTCCAAGAAAGATCAGATACGTGAACCAATCCGTCAATTCCTTCTTCCAATTCAAGGAACAAACCAAAGTTGGTCAAGTTTCTTACCACTCCCTTGTGCTTGGTACCTACGGCGTATTTAGTAGCCATATCACCTTTAGTCCAAGGATCTTCAGTCAATTGTTTGATACCCAAAGACATTTTTCTTTCGTCTTTGTCCAAAGTCAAGACAACTGCTTCGATCTCGTCGTTTACTTTTACGAAATCCGCTGGATTTCTCAAATGCTGAGACCAGCTCATTTCAGAAACGTGGATCAAACCTTCAACACCTGGAGCCAATTCAAGGAATGCACCGTAATCTGCTACGTTTACAATCCTACCTTTGACTCTAGAACCGATTTCAAGGTTAGCAGAAAGAGAATCCCATGGATGTGGAGTCAATTGCTTCATGCCCAAAGAAATTCTTTTCTTGTCATCATCAAAGTCAAGCACAACGATCTGAACTTTGTCGTCCAGGTTAAGCACTTCTTCCGGATGATTGATACGTCCCCAAGAGATATCTGTAATGTGAAGTAGACCATCTACACCACCCAAGTCGATGAATACACCGAAATTGGTCATGTTTTTGATCACACCTTCCAAAATCTGACCTTTCTCTAGGTTGTTGAGGATTTCTGCTTTTTGTTTCTCCAAATCCT
Organism: Rhodonellum psychrophilum GCM71 = DSM 17998; assembly: GCF_000381545.1. Taxonomy (GTDB): domain Bacteria; phylum Bacteroidota; class Bacteroidia; order Cytophagales; family Cyclobacteriaceae; genus Rhodonellum; species Rhodonellum psychrophilum. Next base: position 211,162 of record NZ_KB906678.1, read on the forward strand.
TCTCGATGAGGATTTTATGAGAAACGACAACGTTATCGTTAGCGTGGTTGATTTTAACCACTTTTACTTCCATTTTCTTACCTACATAGATATCAAAATCCCTGATAGGTTTCACATCGATTTGAGAACCTGGCAAGAAAGCTTCAACACCGTAGATATCCACGATCAATCCACCTTTTGTCCTTCTCTTCACCAATCCTTCGATCACCTTGTCGTTTTCAAGCGCATCTTCGATGTCTTGCCATGCACGAACCATTCTGGCTTTCTTTCTGGAAAGGACCAATTGGCCAAGAGAGTTTTCTTGTTCTTCGATGAACAAATCCACTACATCTCCGATTTTCAGATCTGGAAGATCGCGGAATTCACTTACGGGCACCAATCCATCGGATTTGAAACCGATATTGATGATCACGTCCTTATCATTGATGCCTACTACGGTACCTTTGATGACTTCCTTTTCTGTGATTTCGTTCAGGGTTCCAGTGTAAAGGGCCTCCATTTCGGCTCTTTTTTCCTTGGAGTAACCTTCGCCAAAACCTTTGGTGGCAAAATTGTCCCAGTTAAATTCTTCTTTATTCGACATATTGTAAGTCAATCCTGATTTTCAACCACCCTAGGATCATCGGGTTGAGGTTTTTAGTAAATAACAAAGTCCCTGACTGTCAGCCAAAGAGACCCCATTCAATCGAATGGATTGCAAAGGTAGGGAATTTTTGGAAAAGGAGAATAACGGGTGATAAGTTTATTCAGCTATTTGCAAATCAAAAAACAGTTCATTCTCTCACAATAGCTTTAATTACAACAAAGTTATCATTTTGAAAATCATGTTCATTTATTTTATAAAACTGATGAATTCCATCCGGTTTATTAAAAATATTGGAACTGATTGATTTTCCCCCAAAACTTTTGAGATACTCTTTTTGAAAACTTCTTGAATCTTTGAATAAAATAATATTCCCATTGAATTGGGAAATTGGCGAAAAATCTCCTTCAAAATGATCAAAATCATTTATGAATTTTGAAATAACGGTATATCTTTTTAAGTCTTCATCTAAAAGAATGTATTTGGTTTTTAATCCTATTTGAACAATTGTTGCCAAGAAATTATTCTTAAGAGGAAGAAATGAAAATAAATTTTCTACCATATTGTTCTCCCTAAGGTAGGTATATCTTTCAGGAGAAAGTCCAAATTCCATTCTCTTTTGATTTGGAAAATTATACCGTCCAAAATCGAATTCAATCTCATTTTCGATATTCCCAGTTTCATCAAATACAACAACTTCGTAAGATGTGTCAAGCTTCAAAAAAATCTTTTTACTTAGATCATCTTTTATGAAACCAGAAGTTGAAGAATAATTAATCCCTATGAACTCTTCTTGTACTTTTTTCATCCCTAAAAGATCATTTCTATTTTTTCCTACAATAGAAAAGTTCTCGTACTCAGGTCTATTCGCAAAATACATTAAAAGTTGATTGCTTGATTGATGAATGTTGTAAGGGTGAAATTCAATTTTATTTTCCTCTTTGAATGCTCCCAACAAATCAAACTTTATTAATTTCTTTAAATTATTGTCCAATATTAAAATTTCACCTTGGAGTATTTGGAAATCTTCCAGATTTAAGAATTCACCTGGTCCAGGCCCGGAAGATTTAATTATCTTTTCAAATTTTCCCGAACTATTAAATATTAATAGATTATTTAGTTCTCTATCCTGAACAAAAACCCCAAATTCATTTGCTGTTAATTTGGATGGATTTATAAGCGGTACACTATCAGGTATTTGGAGAAAAATATACTCAAAACTTTCAAAAATATCCGAATACTTTAACTCTTTGGTATCGTTCAAATTAATTGAAATTTTTTCTTTATCGAATTCTTTTGTACAACTAAGAAAAACGAACAATATAATGCAAAAGAAATTTGTTTTCATATTACAATTTTTGAGAAAATAAACCTTCCCCACATGAAATTTGAGAAGAAACTGTACATGATGCATATTCCATTGGCCTGCATTTTACCACCCAAAGTGTAACAGCAACTACAGGATAGCTACACGGTTCAAGTTTTGGTTCATAGCCTTCTTCAGGCAAAGCTGCTTGACTTTGCACATTCCCTGAAGAAAACAACATTACCACCATTGCAAAACCTAAGGTGGTGGATAAAATGAACTTTTTCATAAGATTAATTATTAATTGTTAAAAATAAATTAGTTCACTAAAAATAAAAAAAAACGAACTGCAAAATATTCGCAACATTTTTAAAAAAAAGAAAGATGTTTTTAGATTTTAGGATTATTAGCTTTACCTAATCAGATATAATATTTTTAATTTGCAGTTCATTTTATTTTATCTCTTGAAACGAATCTTAAAGGGAAACCTATATAAAAATTCTCATTCCCACCCCAACCTCCTCAAAAAACGAAACCCCTGAAATCGCTTTCAGGGGTTGTTTGCAAGCAAAGAGTGAGTAAATTGATTTAAATTACTCAAAAATAACAAAAGAGATTCAAAAATGAAAATAATCAGGTCCATTTACACTTTGTACGCCGTCCTGCTGTTTATATTGCTGATGTTGGTTTTCGGATTGTTCATTGTCCTTCCACTTTTGATCAGTCCCAGAGGAGGAAAAATCTCCTTTTTTTTCTTAAGGGTTTGGGCCATCCTCTGGTCATTTTTGATTGGCATTCGATTCCGCACTTTTGGGACAGCGCACATTGATCTCAATCAAGCCTATATCTACATCTTCAATCACCGCTCATTTTTGGATGCGCCCCTCATCCCGATGGCCATCAAACAGGAGCTTCGGGGACTGGGAAAAAAAGAGCTCTCCAAGATTCCGATTTTTGGACTGATCATCTCAAGGGTCGCTGTGTGGGTGGACCGCAAAGACAGCCAATCGAGAAAGGCATCTTTGACAAAGATGCAGGAAATACTTCAGCAAGGAATTTCCATCATCGTGGCACCGGAAGGAACCCGAAATGACACCGATAAGACCTTGCTGCCTTTTCAGAAAGGTGCTTTCCGCTTGGCCATCGACACCCAAACACCCATCCTTCCAATGGCTGTGATCGGGGCAGACAAATTGCTGCCCAAAGGATCTTTATTGCTCCGCCCAGGAGTGATCGAAATTTACTTTTCCGCCCCTATCCTGCCTTCCTCTTTGAAGGCTGAAAACCCAGTGGAGCATTTGTCAGAAAAATGCTATTCAAGACTGGAGGCCATGATTTTGACCCACGAATAGGCAAAAAAAACCGAGGCTTTCGAATGGGAAATCCCATTCGAAAGCCTCGGTAAAAAAATCAATCGCGACTAATCTTTCAATTTAAAATCAATTCCCAACGTATTGATCCCAACTCAATTCCGCCTGTGGATGTGGAAACTGGGTGAATATGGTGCCTTGATCATAAGAAGTTGGGATTTCATTGAGTTTGTTATACCGCCTAGCATCTATCCATCGATGGCCCCAAGGTTCTGCCCAAAGGGAATACCTTCTTTGGTACAGGATTTCATCTATCAGTGCTGCCTGGGCAGTACTTCCCGAATAAACCCCTATTCCAGCTGCACTACGGATAATATTGATTGCTTCCACTGCCTGGGCGGTTTGGTTCAGATTCGCATGGGCTTCGGCTTTCAGCAAAATCAACTCTTCGTTTTTGATAAAGGGTATCGGAGTTGTATTACTGGCCCACCTTGCGTCCTGATGGGTACCCACCAAAGGTGTGGCATCCGTGGTGATGGTGACCGCAGTGGTTCTCTGCAAGAACTTCCTGGCAACCCGCAAATCACCCGGGGTTGCATCATCCAGGACGGACGGATGCACTACAACAATGGTATTGATGGCTGCATTTGGGACATAGAAAAGCGGATTGAAAGCATCTGGCGGCCCGTTATAAGGATGTGACGGTCCAGCGTTTAAATTCCCAGTCAAGTTTATAAATGACCCGTCAAGGGCAGTCAAAACCCCCTGCCAATCTGCCCTATAAGCATTTGCGCGGGCGGTGATTGCCTTGTTGACTTGCCTAATTCCCTCCACTGTGTTAAAGCCACTGAATCCTGGCGTCAATCTAAAGGGGAAATTACCAGTCCCTGCGCTGGATAGCTCCTGATCTGCCTGGTCCAACAAACTCTTCACGTGATCCATTGCTGCTTCATAACCAACAAATGGGCCGGGATTAAGTGGGTCCTTGACATCTATCCTGATCCCATTTTGATAAACAAAATTGGCAGGTATCATAAATTGGAAACCTTGGATCATTTTGGCAAAACCGGATACTGCCCGTCGTTCAGCATCTGTGAGGACACTGGCATTTTCGGCGGAAGTCACCAAAACATCCGCTTGTTTGATGGCTTGGTACGGGGCTGCCCAAGAGCCACCTCCCGTATTCCCAAAACCAAAATAGGATCTGTCCGGCACCCTTCCTGCTTGTCCAAGCCAATCCGTTTGAAACCGAGGATCAGAGGCATTCAAATACCAGGTTTCTCGACCAAAGGTATTCCAAGCTTGTGAAATATTGGTCACATATCCTCTGTGCCTCGATTCCAATCCTGTAAGCAAAAACTGGATTTGCTCTTTGGAGGCATTGTTAGTCACACTGGATACTGAAGGATTGTTGGGGTCATCGATTTGGTCCAGATCCAAGGGGTTACAGGACAAAACGACGGAAGCCAACAGTATCGCTATTGCTATATTTATATTTATTCTTTTCATGACTTATCAGGTTTAAGTGATTAAAAATCAACCGTTAGATGAAAAAAGATTCTTCTAGGGGTTGGGTAGGGTGCGATATCTACGTTGTTTGCCACGGACTGTGCACCAAAAGTGGAGGTCTCTGGGTCATATCCCTTATACTTGGTAAACAGAAAAACATTGTTCGCTGATGCACCTATTTTGATGTTCTCAACTGAGCTACCAAATGTATTGGTAATGGCTGTTTTTGGGATAGTATAGTAAAGTCCTATTTCCCGTACTTTCATAAATGAGGCATCTTGTACCCAGCGACCAGCATTGTTGAATGGAGCCGGAGGCCTTTGTCTGCCATTTGGAATCCCGTCTCCATCATCGTCATCGAACCATCCATTGGTCGTACCACCTCCATCGGTCAGAAAAGAAGTCAAGTTAATATTGTCACCGCCTTGCCTCCAATCCAAAAGGAAGGAGAGTTCCAGATTTCTGGCGATGCTGACGGTATTGTAAAAGGAGAGGTTGAATTTAGGCTGGGCATTGCCCCAGAAGGTAAAACCTCCTGGATTGCTGGGGTCAGCTGGAGAACCAACGATAGTGGTCGGCGCATATCCCTGTGCATATAAAAAAGTACCCAATCCCGATCCGAATGCACCGGCAATGTAAGTCGGAATCCCCAACCTTGTCAAATTTACTCTGTTTTGCCAGTACAAAACCCTGGAAAACCACCTAAAGTTGGACTTGTCGATCACATTTCCTGAAAGGCCAAATTCAAAACCCTTATTCTCCAGTTCCGCTTCATTGCTGGGCGTTGTGTTCACTCCGGTGGAAGGGGCAAGGTTAAGGCTTTGGATATTGTTTTGGGTGGTCTTGATGTAATAGGTAGCTTCTAAGGAAACCCTGTTCCTGAAAAACCCTACATCCACTCCAAATTCAAGTTCTTTGGCTGTTTCTGGTCTTATTTGGGTATTCCCTATTTGCGTGGAAACAACAGAACCCAGCAATCCTCCAATATTGGCTCCTCCAAGTGGCGTAAAAGTGCTTCCAAAAGCAACCGGACCCGCTGTCTCACCATAGGCAATCCTTGGCTTCAGCTGATTGACCACTGTCGAATTCCAAAAATCAAAATTGGCGATGTTTACAGCCAATGATGCCCTTGGAAAAGCATAAAACTCATTTGGATTGCCATTTAAGGTAGATTTATCCCAACGGATCCCAACGGTACCTATGATTTTATCATCAAAATTGGCTTCCTGTTGCAAAAAGACGCCTGCTTCTTGTATTTCGCTGTTGAACTGTTCGTTGATTTCCTGAACTGTGGCCTGCTGCAAATTTCTTTGACCCGGGGTAAGCCCACGCCCTCTAGTGAAAAGAGAGCTGTTTTTGAAATCCAATCTAACCAGGCCTGCCTGAGAGTTCATGTTCACTTTTCCCAGATTCCAATTGTAAACCAAAGCTGCCTGAAAATTCGTGTTGAAACTTTCCTGCTTTCCCCAAAAAGCATCTCCTGGATTGGCCTGCCCCCTTTGGAATTGGAGAAATTCCGGTAAATACACCAAGGTGGAATTCTGCAGAAAATCCAATCCTCCGGCAAATGATGCCTTCAAAAAACTGGTATTGGTTTTCAACAAATCGATATCCAAGTTGAAAGCTTGGATAAATCTGTTGACTTCTGAATTGTTGACGGCATTGTCGGTGACCGCAATGGGGTTTTCCGAAAAATAGGGATTGACTGGATATATCCCATTTGCATCGGGTCTCAAGTCAAAATAATTGGGGACGTAGGCGATGCTGTAACCGATACTTGCTCCCGAATTGTTTTGATTACCCGTGAATCCCCTATCTGTATTGGATTTGATATAATTGGAGGAAACCCCCAATTTGATCTTGTCCGAGATTTTATGGTCAATGTTGGTTCTGATGGAGTAGCGGTCAAAGCCTGTTTTTCTCACCGTTCCATCCTCTGTATTGATATTTCCGGAAACAAAGAATTTGGTTTTATCAGTACCTCCAGAGATCGTAATCCTTGAATTGGAAAGCAGCGCTGTGTTGTTGTAGAAATAATCCTCATAATCAATCTTTGTCCCTTGTCTGAATCTTTCCAATTCCACAGGTCTTCTGGCTTCCGGAAAAAAGAAATTTATTTTCTCCTCACTCCAGTCATCTACTCCCAATAGTCTAAGGGGTTGTGCAAATCCAATATCCTGGGAGAAGGAGACTTTTGTTTTCCCTTCGGCGCCTCTTTTGGTGGTAATGATGATTACCCCTGCATTGGCCCGGGTCCCATAAATCGCTGCTGCCGAGGGTCCTTTCAATACCTCTATGGATTCAATATCCGATGGATTCAAATCGGCAAGCCTGTTGGCACCATCATCTTGATTTGCCCCACCCGCTCCGGAAACCGTTGCTCTTCCACTTCTTTGAAAAGAGTTGTTGATATAAACCCCATCTAGAATGATCAGTGGCTGCGATGCCCCCGACAAGCTGGAAATTCCTCTCAATTGGATGGAAATTCCTCCTCCGGGTGCACCTCCATTTGACCGGATCGTAGCACCGGCCACTTTTCCGTACAGTGCTCCATCGGTGGTCTGAACAGTTGTCGTTCCCATCAGGTCTTTTGAGGACACGGAAGAAACGGCGTTTGCCAAGTTGGACCTTTTCACAGAGGAGGCCAAACCGGTGATCACTACCTCTTCCAGGCTGGTCGCATCTTCGATTAGACTCACCTGAAGATTGTTATTGCTTGGACTTACCGCAAAAGTCTGGCTAAGGAAGCCCAAAGAGGAAATCACCAATACTGCAGACTGATTGTTGTCGAAGCTGATGGTAAATCTGCCCTCTAAATCAGTAATGGTTCCCCTGGTCGTGTTTCTCACAAGGATGTTGGCACCAAGCAGGGGCTCTCCCCGCCGATCATCTTTCACCACACCGGTCACGGTGTACTGCGCCATGGAGACTCCGGAAACGATCATCAGCAACGCCAGAATCAATGGAAATTTGTAGATTTTTCGCATAGTTTTTAGTTTAAATAAATCCGAACACAAAAATCAAATCAAAAAGACCCTTCAAAAAACCAATATCCATTATGTCAGGTAAAAACATTCCTTATCAAACAGAAAACAAGTCTGCAATAACTTTGTCCTAAATCATCGCATGGATTGAAGGATCATCTCAATTTTCAATTCTAATTACAATATTTATTTGCATTTTTCAAACTTAATAGAAATAAAAAAACACGACAAAACGACTGTTTTTTTTCCATTGGTGACATTTGGCAAAACCTGAATCTCAGGATATAAAAATGATGTGAATTTTAAAAACCGCTATGATTAACGTTCATTTCTCGGTTTGAGCAACACCCCAAACCAAAAAAACACCAAAAACCGATGGCTTTTGGTGTTTTTTTTGGTTTGGTCGGTATTGAAAGGTTTTTTTACAAAACCTGACTTACCTCCTATTCACTTTATTGTACTTTTAAAGTTTTTTGATTTCTATGTTTCTGAACCAAACTTCGTCACCATGATCTTGCAAAGAAATTTTACCCTTTTTGAATTTACTGAATCCAGGCATGTCCTTAAACTTGCTTTTGGCTACCAATGCCTCCCATTCCGGAGTCCACATCGTGGTGGAAACAACCATCACTCCGTTTAGATACAGTTCTAATTCTCCATTATCTGCAATGATTTCAGCCAAGTTCCATTCACCAACAGGTTTTACCGTCTCTTCACTGGATTCGATCAGATCATAAAGATCTCCCGCACGGTGGGTAGGGATTTTGGCGTCAGGATGACCATCATTGTCCAAGACTTGCATCTCCAAACCGGTCTGCCAAGGATAACTGAACTCAGGGGCTTCATGGACAAAAAAGATCAAACCACTGTTTCCATTTGGCGCTATTCTCCACTCATATTTCAGGTGAAAATTGTCAAATTCTTCCGTCGTTACAATATCTCCACCGTCTCCGGTTTGCCAATCCGCTTTGTTGGTAGCATCGAGGTAAATGGATCCATCTTGGACTTTCCAAGCTTTTCCTACTTCCCCTCCACCATATTTGGCCCAACCGTTTAATGTCGAACCATCAAACAAACTGATCCATTCACTTTCCACAACTTCAAATTCAGAGTCATCGACCACGATTTCCTGTTGATTGCCTCCGCAAGAAAATGCAAGTACCGATGCGGTTAGGATTGTATATAAAGGTTTGTACATTTTGGTTTATTTCAACAATAAAACATAACGGATCATGTCTTCCGCATCTTCTTGACTTAAGGCCGGATGGGCAGGCATAGGCACTTCACCCCAGTTGCCAACATTCCCATTGATCACAGTTCCAGCCAACATTTTCACATTCTCTTCTGTATTCTCATATTTTGCTGCAACTTCAGCATAAGATGGCCCAACGATTTTTCGCTCCACCATGTGACAGCTTAGACAATCTGATTCTTTAAGTTTGGCCAATCCCTTGATATAAATGGGATTATCCTTGTGTTTGTCTTCCAAACTAACTTTGGCTGGGGCCGCTGCTGGGGTAGAGACAGTGGTTTCGGAAGTTTTTTCCGTACCGCCACCGCAGGAATAGGTCAAAGCAGACAAAGCGATTACGCCGATGGATAAGGTTTTTAATAATTTCATTTGTGTTGTTCGTTTATGTTTGATGGTTTAAATTCCTAATATTTTTTTGTTGAAAGCCTCATCTGATCCTGCGGAAGCGAAATCGTCAAATGCTTTTTCCGTTACCCTGATGATATGGTCGGAAATAAACTGGGCACCTTCTATTGCTCCCTGTTCTGGATGCTTGATCGCACATTCCCACTCCAGCACTGCCCAACCGTCATAATCGTACTGAGAAAGTTTGCTAAAGATACCACTAAAATCAACTTGACCATCACCTAAGGATCGGAATCTTCCGGCTCGGTCTATCCAATTTTGATAGCCTCCGTAAACACCTTGTTTGCCTGTGGGGTTGAATTCCGCATCTTTTACATGGAACATTTTTATCCTTTCATGGTATAAGTCAATGAATTGGAGATAGTCAAGGCACTGAAGGATGAAATGGCTTGGATCATATAGAATATTCGCTCTTTTATGGTTGTTGACTTTCTCCAGAAACATTTCAAAGGTAATGCCATCGTGCAAATCTTCTCCTGGATGAAGTTCGTAACATAAATCAACTCCATTGTCCTCAAAAGTATCCAAAATGGGCAACCATCTTCTGGCCAATTCTTTAAATCCAGTCTCCACCAATCCAGCAGGTCGCTGAGGCCATGGATAGACCGTCTGCCACATCAAAGCGCCACTGAACGTCGCGTGGGCAGTCAATCCTAGGTTGGAAGAGGCTTTTGCGGCATACTTCAGTTGTTGGGTGGCCCATTCGGACTTGCCTTTGATATCTCCTTTGAGTGATGCAGGCGCAAATCCATCAAACAGTTCATTGTAAGCAGGATGAACCGCTACCAATTGGCCTTGTAAGTGAGTGGAAAGCTCTGTGATTTCCAGTCCCGCTTCGTTTACTATCCCCTTGATTTCATCTGCATAAGTTTGACTCTCGGCCGCTTTTTGAAGATCGATCAGGCGTCCATCCCAAGAGGGGATTTGTACGCCGTAATAGCCGATTTCTGCCATCCACTCGCAAATACTTTTTAGGCTGTTGAAAGGTGCTTTGTCATCTGCAAACTGGGCCAAAAATATCGCTGGTCCTTTAATGGTTTTCATAGGTTGATTTGGTTTATTATTTGAATTTCTTTTTCATGTTTATTTGATTGAGAGCCTCCCGGATTCAATAGAATTTCGGTCTCAGTATTTCACCACCAAGGGTGTCCATTTCATTTCCGACACATTTGATGCCAAGACATGGTCAATGAATGCCATCCCTCTGATTCCATCCTCTGCTCCAGGAAAATCCTTCCATTCTGGTTTTGGCTCCTCCCCTTTTTCCAATGCATAAATGCATCTTGCAAAATTCCTGTAAATATTGGCAAATGCTTCCATGTATCCTTCCGGATGTCCAGCTGGAGTCCTGATGTTTTCATTCGCAAGAGCCGTGAGATAGCCTGTTCCCGCCCTAAAAATCTGGCTGGGCTGATTCGGCCATCTTGCGATCAGGGAGTTACAATCCTCCTGTTGCCATTCCAAGCCCCCTTTGTCGCCATAAATCCTAATTTTAAGATTGTTCTCCACCCCCGTGTCTACTTGTGAAGCGGTCAAAATCCCCGACGCATCATTTTCAAAACGCATTAGGATGGCTCCGTCATCATCGATCATTCTCCCTGGAATCTTAATGGAAAGGTCTGCACAGATTTTGGCCACTTTCAACCCGGACACGTACTCTGCCAAATTGAAAGCATGGGTCCCGATATCTCCAAAGCATCCGGCTTTGCCATTCCTCAAAGGATCAGTTCTCCATTCCGCCTGTTTGTTGTCTTCGTGTTCCAGGAGTTTCCACAACCAACCCTGGGGGTACTCTACGTACACTTTTCTGATTTCACCAATCGCTCCATCGGCCACCATTTGCTTGGCCTGCTTGATCATCGGATACCCTGTATACGTGTGTGTAAGGCAAAAAAGCTTATCACTGGATTTGATGATTTGATGCAACTCCATTGCCTCCTCATAATTCAGTGTCATGGGTTTGTCCAGTACAACATGAAAGCCTTTTTCCAACGCTTTCTTGGTGGGATCAAAATGGACATTGTTAGGTGTCACGATACTCACGATATCTATCCGTTCGGATTCAGGAAGAGCCAGTTCCTTTTCGAACATTTCATCGTAAGAAGAATAAACCCTGGAAGGGTCCAGCATCAATTCCTCTCCGCTTTGTCGGGATTTTTCGGGTGAACTGCTAAAAGCTCCAGCACACAGCTCAATAAGCCCATCCATCTGGGAAGCACTCCTGTGGATGGCTCCTATAAAAGATCCCGGACCTCCTCCCACCATTCCCATTTTGAGTTTTTTGTGTATTGTCATTTTTATTGTCGGTATAATGGTTTAAAAGTCTATTATTTCGCCTTAAATTTCCTGAAAGATAATTTATCGTTTGATTTCCCTGTAAAACGAAATAGATTACTTTACCTACTGCGGTATTCAGTTATGAGCGGTAAAGACCCTAGCGATATTTTGGCATGTTTTGGCAGGCGATTTTGCAAAAAATAAATTTAATAGAAAAACCTTTAATATTGAATTTAAAATCAATTAGTTTGGCTTTCTGATTACCTCAAAACCTATTTTAACCCTATAACCAACTGCTTGAATGAATTTTGGAATCAAATTCCGTCTTTCCCTAATGATGTTTCTTGAATTTTTTATCTGGGGGGCTTGGTTCGTTACTTTAGGGACTTTTTTAGGAACCAATTTACAAGCCACTGGATCACAAACAGGAGCTGCATTCTCGACCCAATCCTTTGGTGCCATCATCGCTCCTTTTATTATAGGTTTGATTGCAGACCGCTATTTCAATGCGGAAAAAATACTCGGCTTGCTCCATTTATCCGGTGCAGTACTCATGTATCTGATGTACCAATCCACTGATTTTGGCAGCTTCTATCCCCTTGTGTTCACTTACATGGTTTTGTACATGCCCACTTTGGCATTGGTCAATTCTGTCTCTTTCAACCAGATGAAGGATCCGGAAAAGGAATTTTCTCCAATCCGGGTTTGGGGAACGATTGGTTGGATCACCGCCGGTTTGGCGATAAGCTACCTTTTTTATTGGGACAGTGCTGACAACATGGCCTCTGGAATGCTCAAAAACACCTTTTTGATGGCTTCCATAGCGTCTTTGGTGCTGGGCTTGTTTAGCTTTTCCCTGCCAAACACCCCTCCAAAAGCAAAAAAAGGGGAGAAAGTTTCTCTTTCCACCCTTTTGGGACTGGATGCCTTAAAAATGCTGAAAGACAGGAATTTTGCTGTATTCTTTGTGTCATCCATACTGATCTGTATTCCTCTGGCATTCTATTACCAAAATGCAAATCCTTTCCTTGCCGAGATTGGTGTTTCCGATCCAACAGGCAAGATGACAATCGGTCAAATATCAGAGGCTTTGTTCCTTCTTCTGCTTCCCTTGTTTTTTAGCCGCTTTGGCTTTAAAAAGACACTGTTGGCAGGCATGATTGCTTGGGTAATCCGCTATGCATTGTTTGCCATCGGAGATGCAGAAGGAGGCTTGTTCTTACTCATCATCGGGATTGCCCTTCATGGCCTTTGCTACGATTTTTTCTTTGTGGCAGGACAAATTTACACCAACTCAAAAGCAGGAGTTCAATTCAGGTCATCGGCCCAAGGGCTGATCACACTTGCTACATACGGAGTGGGTATGCTGATTGGTTTTGCCATTGCCGGAGAGGTTTCTGACTTATACCTGGGCGTTGATGGACTTCATGATTGGAAATCGATTTGGATGATTCCTTCTGGCATTGCAGTATTGGCCGTTCTGTTTTTCTTCTTTCTATTCCGGGAAAACAAGATCGTTCCTCCATTTAAAGAAAAAGGCGTGGGATGATTGAATGGATTGAAAAAAGATCCCAAAAAAATCAAACCTCTTTGACTATGACAAAAGGAAATCCAAAGTTTCTTTCACCTCTAAGTCATTCCATCCAAATCTATTTGGATTTTGGAGAAAAAGGAAATAATTTACCTACCCTTTCCCAACAGAAACAGCAAATGGGACTTCATGGAGAAATGAAATCCTTCTTAAAACAACATAAAAATTAATTTGAAGTAGACAAACATATAATTATGGCAAATCAATCGTATGATGCAATCGTTGTCGGTTCCGGAATCAGTGGAGGTTGGGCGGCAAAAGAATTGACGGAAAAAGGACTCAAGGTCTTATTGTTGGAAAGAGGACCAAACGTGGAGCATGTCAAAGATTACAAGACAGCCACCACTCCCCCTTGGGAAATCCCCCACAGAGGCAGAAGGACAGTGGAAATGATAGAAAATCATCCCAATCTGAAAAGGGATTATGTTTTGAATGAACTGAATCTGGACTGGTGGGCACACGAATCAGACTCCCCCTACATTGAAAAAAAGCCATTCACTTGGTTTAGAGGATACCAAGTCGGTGGAAGATCCCTGCTTTGGGGACGCCAAAGCTATCGCTTGTCAGACATTGACTTCAATGCCAATTTGAAGGAGGGAATTGCCGTAGATTGGCCTGTGAGATATAAGGATTTGGCTCCCTGGTACAGTTACGTGGAGAAATTTGCAGGTATTTCCGGAAACAAGGATGGCCTAGCCCTTCTTCCAGACGGAGAATTCCAACCGCCAATGGACTTGAACTGTGTAGAAAAGGATGTAGCCGAAAGAATCAAAAACTATTACAAAGGTGCCAGACTGATGACCATCGGTAGGGTTGCCAATTTGACCCAACCCCTGGAAGGAAGGGTTCAATGTCAATACAGAAACAAATGCTGGTTAGGCTGCCCATTTGGGGGATATTTCAGCACCCAATCCTCTACGCTTCCTGCAGCGATGAAAACGGGCAATCTGACTTTAAGACCAATGTCCATTGTCACCAGATTGATCTATGACAAAGACAGCAAAAAAGCTACGGGAGTTGAGGTTTTGGATTCAGAAACCAACCAGACCGTAGAGTACGATGCAAAAATCGTATTCCTTTGCGCTTCCGCTTTTAACTCCACTGCCATCCTCATGCGGACTGCCACAGACATCTGGCCAGAAGGTTTGGGAAGTAGTTCCGGAGAATTGGGCCACAATGTAATGGATCACCATTTCAGATTGGGAGCCAACGGAACCATGGAAGGTTATGAGGATAAATATCTTTTTGGCAGAAGGCCAAACGGGATCTACATTCCAAGATTCCGAAATGTGGAAGGCGAGCAGCCCCGAGACTACATCAGAGGTTTTGGTTATCAAGGTGGCGCCAGCAGAAGCGGATGGAGCAGAAACGTTGCAGAAATCAACTTTGGAGCCCCTATGAAAGAGGCGCTCAGCGAGCCAGGACCTTGGAGCATGGGCATAACTGCATTTGGTGAGATCCTACCTTACCATGAAAACACCATCAAACTCAGTGCTACAGAAAAGGACAAATGGGGTTTATCCATCTTGGAAATGGATGCGGAAATCAAGGACAACGAAAAGAAAATGCGTGTGGACATGATGAACGATGCAGTGGAAATGCTGGAAGCTGCTGGAATGAAAAATGTGAAGGGCTTTGATGCCGGCTACACTTTTGGTCAAGGAATCCATGAAATGGGAACCGCCAGAATGGGTAGGGATCCAAAAACTTCTGTGTTGAATGGCAACAACCAGGTTTGGGACGCCAAGAACGTGTTCGTGACAGATGGTGCCGCAATGACTTCTGCGGCAGCACAGAATCCGTCATTGACTTATATGGCTTTGACAGCAAGGGCAGTAAGCTTTGCTGTGGAAGAAATGAAAAAAGGCAATTTATAATCTTAAAAGGAATTTATTATGGCAATGAATAGAAGAGATGCATTGAAAAGCTTTGTCTTGATGATGGGCGGAACGATGGTCGGTGCAAATGTCCTTTTGACAGGCTGCTCCCCTGAGAATCAAATCGTAGGCCTTGAATTCTCCCCAGAGGACATATCGTTCCTGGATGAGGTCGGAGAAGCCATCATTCCCGCAACAGATACTCCAGGAGCCAAAGCTGTTGGTATCGGTCAATTCATGGTGATGATGGTAAAAGAAACCTACAGCGGTGAACAACAGGAATCCTTCGTCTCTGGATTGAACATGATCAAAACCGACTTCAAAAAAGTAAACGGGAGTAAATTCATGGAAGCCACTCAGGAAGAAAGAACTGCATACCTGAATGAGCTTAACCAAAAAGCGATGACCAGTGAGGACAATGAGCCAAAAGTGATTGGGATGTTGAAAGACCTGACGATCTTGGGTTATTTCACCTCTGAAATTGGCGCCACCCAACAACTTCGCTACGTGGAAGCGCCTGGCAGGTTTGATGGATGTGCCGACTACAAAAAAGGTGACCGCGCATATGCCCTCTAATGCTAACTTAAAAATCAAGAGACTGCTTTTCCAGCAGTCTCTTTTAATTTAACCCAACATGAAAAACAGAAGAAAATTCATTCAATTGAGCACTGCCCTGGGTGTGGGAGCTTTCCTTCCTTTCCAATTTTGCACCCCCAAAAAAGAAAATGAGGGCACCGCAGTAACACCGGCGATTGGTGCGGCAAAGGGGACCTTGTCAGCATTCGGCCTTCAACTCTATTCGGTCAAAGAGAACATGGCGGAGAATGCCGTGGAAACCATCAAATCCATCGCAGGATATGGATACAAACAGATCGAAGGATTCGATGGGGGAAAAGGAATCTTTTGGGGCATGAAAAACACCGAGTTCAAGAGCATGACCGATTCCCTTGGCTTGGATTTTATAGCTTCTCATGCGAACACCTTTGAAAACCTGGAAAAACAAGCCGCAGAAGCTGGTGCCATCGGCATGAAGTACCTCATCTGTCCCTACATCGGTCCGCAGAAAAAGATGGATGATTTCAAGAAATTCGCGGATGACTTTAACAGAATAGGCCAAGTCTGCAAGGACAATGGGTTGAGATTCGCTTACCATAATCATGGCTACACCTTTATGGATCTTGAAGGGCAGGTTCCTCAGGATTATTTACTGGAAAACACAGACCCTGAATTGGTGGATTTTGAAATGGATATTTATTGGGTTAAGACTGCCGGCTATGACCCCATCCAGTACTTACAAAAATACCCAAACCGGTTTACTCTGGGACATGTAAAGGACAAAGACGGAAGTATTGATCTAACAGCACCAAACGGATCCACGCTCATCGGCACTGGAACCTTGGATTTTTCAAACATCCTGAGAAAAGGCATGGACAATGGAATGAAATATTTCATCGTGGAACAAGAACGATTTGAGGGAACAAATCCAATGGAAGCTGCTGAAAAAAATGCAAATTATATGAAAGCGCTCGTTTTCTAGAATTCTTTAGATACAAAGATCCCGCTGACATACTTGGTCCAAAAACCCCTATTCTCCATGCATATGGAAAGGAACAAAAGGCCACTTTGGTCAGCGGGATTTTAAATTAGAAATCTGACTCTAAGCTTTTCTTCCTGATTAAGGATTCTCAGTCATTCCCGGGCTTGAAGTCGGGAAAACTCAAGCTTTTTGAGACACATTGGTGATTCCAACTGGACTATTATATCTAGGGCCGAAATGGCGACCTTCTCACAGCTTCCTTAAAAATCTTAATATTCCTCTTCCTCATCCTCTATGGCGGACTTGATTTTACGGGTGGTATAGATGAGAAGGTAGATCAAGATCAAAAGAATAACCAAAGCAGCCACTTCAAATTGAGCCCATATCCTCGATTTATTTACAACTTTGGATGAATTCATCGCCAATTTCCTTCCTTCTTCAATTTGGATTTGGGATAGCTTTTCCAAGTCAAGAATTGCTCTTTCAATAGCGGAATTGTATTCCTCCACTTTTTTCTGGTTGATTCCTGTCTCTTCTGAATACAAAAAATTATAATCAGATATTCTTAGGTTATTTTCAATAATACTTCTAAAACTAGTCAAAAACTCATCCTCAGGTTTAGTGAGGTTTGTTTTTTCAAATGTATCGACAGTTTTAAGAATGTTTTCTTCGTATGCCACAATCTCGGCAAGGACGTTGCTGTAATCACTTTCCTGTTGGCAATGATTTACAAGCAATTTGATCCTAAAAAGATTTTCCGAAATGGAAAAAATATAGCTCTCTACCACCAACCTGTCCTCATAGACGGACACAAAAGCTTCTCCAAGTTCATTGAAATACCTGCGCTCCAGAAAATTTTTTCCGAAAATCAGCATTAGAATAAAAGTGAGCGCTATGGCGAATTTAAGTTTGTTGTTAACGGATTTTGGGGAACTCATCTTTTATTGTTGGATTTGTTAGCGTTCAGTCACTCGTATTTTATTCCGAAATTCAAAAATTGAATAAAGTGAAAGTAATCAAGAATTACAAATTTAAAAATGTAAATGAGGGAATGAAATCAATAAAAAAAGCAAAACAAAAAAGCCTTTGACGAATCAAAGGCTTTTTTGTTTTTGAACTTGAATGAATTACCAGATTTTTAAAATCTGGAGAAATAGGTGATTGAAACCATCCGTTTCATTTGTGTGATCCCGCTGGGATTCGAACCCAGGACCCATACATTAAAAGTGTATTGCTCTACCAGCTGAGCTACGGAATCATAGTTATTAATTTACTTGAAAATCCTTTTGATTTTCAATCACTCTTTGGCTTCTCACAACATGCCTAGGGCAAAATTGTTTTTGGCGTCCCAAACAAAAACTGTAATTCTACAACATTGTTCACAATTGAATTGGACAACTGGAAACAAATCGTTATAATAGATTTGTGCTTGGTATTTCAACAAGAGTTTGGAATACAAATTCTTTGATTTGGGGATCAAGAATTGTGATCCTGTCAGGGATCGAACCTGAAACCTACTGCTTAGAAGGCAGTTGCTCTATCCAATTGAGCTACAGGACCATGCCATTGTTTTGTCGGGGTGGCAGGATTCGAACCTACGACCTCCTCGTCCCAAACGAGGCGCGATACCGGGCTACGCTACACCCCGAGCAATTACTTTCCAATACTTTGAGCAAACTCCTTATGAGTTTGTAGTGATCCCGCTGGGATTCGAACCCAGGACCCATACATTAAAAGTGTATTGCTCTACCAGCTGAGCTACGGAATCAAGTAGAAATTTCGATGCGAAAACCCTTTCGATTTTCAAGTTTAACATTCTTAAAAGGCCTTCCAAATTAATTCAGGTGACTTTTCAATCCAATACTCTTTCTTGACAAGGCTTGTTTTTTTTCTAATCTTTGTCGTTATTGGACTGCAAATTTAAGCCTACATTTTCAAAATGCCAAACCTAAATCGAATCTTTCTTACAAAATTTACAATATTTTTATTCGCTTTTTCACAAAGCTTTAATTGTCAAGCCAATATATCCAAGCTTCAAAACGCGGATTCTTTGTTTAGCAGCAAGAATTACCAAGAAGCGATGATTGGTTACGAGGAGATCCTTGAAAAAGACGAATCTTTCTCTTCTGCGATGCTACTGAAGATGGCTTTTATCTCAGAAGGGAAGGGCGATTTTGCAAAAGCAAGTTTCTTTTTGACCAAATATTATGATGTCAATCCCAACCCAAGAGTCATCACCAAAATCAAATCATTGACACAACAAACCAATCTGGTTGGCTATGATCTCAGTGATAGGGATCGCTTTTTTAAATTCCTGACAGACCTACGAGAAGAAATCACTGCGGCTTTGGCTCTGTTGCTGATTATCTCCCTGATACTTTTGGTAATTTTCAAAAGCAAAGCCAATAAACCTAAATATTACCTTCCAACAGCTGTCCTTTTGATCCTGGTTTTTGTGTCCAACAATTTTCTCGTGGGAAAACCAAGGGGAATTGTGACGGGAAGCCCCACCCTGATAATGGACAGGCCGACCGCAGGTGGCAATTTGATTGTGAATGTAGATCCCGGCCATAGAGTGATCATCAAGTCCTCCAAGGACATTTGGTATGAAATCAAATGGGGAGATAAAATCGGCTACGTGAAAAAGGAAAACATCACGCGATTGTAAATCGGATCAATATAGCTGTCATCCCTCAAAAGGATATGCGGAAACCAAATAGCTCCAAGAACCAAAGGGCTTATACCCCTTTGGTCAACCAGGAAAACCCCTTGAATTAAAATGATTGAAAAATCTTTGATTTCGCTTGAAAATGAAATTTGGGACGCGCTACACGCGGCAGTTTCTGATCCACAAGACCCTTTGAGGACTGTTTGCCTGAGCACCACAGGAATGGATAGTTTTCCAGAATCCAGAATTGTAGTGCTGAGACGTGCCTATCATGCGTCAAAAACCATTGAAATCCACACCGACAGCAGGTCTGAAAAGTACCGGCAATTGATTTCCAACCCAAATGCCTCTCTCCTCTTCTACGACCCTAAAAATCAACGTCAGGTGAGGATGCGGGCAGCAGCCATGATAGACCATCAAAATCCTGTTTCATTTCAGGTTTTGGACACCCTATCTGCCCATGGAAAGAATTTATATGGATTAGACACAGATCCGGGAACAAAAGGAAAAATTGATATCCAAAAATCCGCAAACTATGTCGAAGAAAACTCCAAAAAACATTTTGTTGTCATCAGGTTAAAAATTCTATCGATTGACTTTTTAGAACTGAATCGGGCTTTTCACAAGAGGGCTATTTTAAGCTATCAGGACAATTCTTTGGTTTCAGCCAGTTGGATGATGCCGTAGCCAAAAAAAGGATTAACTGGCTGACCGTTCTCTTGCATTCGAACAATCCAACCGCATGACGTTCCCTATGCTTTCAGAATCGCTTACGATATTTCCCGAAAAATAAGTGCTGAGAATTTGAGCAGAAAAACTTTGATGCCCTTTTTCACAAAATCGCAAGCTGAATTATTTACCCAAAGCTTCTTGGATACTTAAAATTTGACTTGGCGACATGTACAGATTCCTGATTTTGTCTTTATAAGCCTCTTCGAAGTTATCATTGTTGAGGATGAAATTTTTATTGGCGACAATCTGATGTCCCATACCGCAACCGATCGCATATCCATCTGCGGTCAATTCCGCTTCAATCACTTTTTTGTCAGACAACATGTATTTGACCCCAAAACGCATCATCCCGGTGGTGCTTCTGTCCAAATAATCCATGATATGCCCCAATTCATGACCAATCCAACCCACTAGGGCATCATAAGGCACTTCCTCTATGGGAATACTTTTATCCTCAAAATCCAAATACCTCGTGATATTGATTTTATACTTTCTGTTCTCTTTGGTATCCACGATCAAAGAAAACATCCTGGGTTGTGCCTGCATGATGGATCCGCTGATTTTATCTTTAAACGCAAAGGTTATGTCCACTTCCGCTAACTCCGGAAAATAGGACAATGCCTGCATTACGGGTTTTTTTATTTCTTCAGGGATAACCTTGTTCTGTAAATAGCTTGAATCGGCAGCGCTTTCAAGAATTTCTTGATCAATTCCAGAAGGATATTGATGTTCGATAGGCATTCCTGATAGGATAAGCCAAAGGAAGAGAGAATGCATGGGTAATGAGTTTGGATGACAGCTTATATTAAGAAAAAAACGAGCCAAAAGCTAAAAACCCTTTGAATAAAAAAAATAAAATCCCACAAAGCCAAAAATCAGTCCTTGTCAAAATTGACGAAATCCTGGTATTTTGCTTTTGTGGGATGTAAATCAAATCAGGGCATTGCCCTTTTGATTATTTTTTGGCGATGTAAGCCAATAAGTCAACAACTTTGTGTGAATAACCCCACTCGTTGTCATACCAAGAAACTACTTTCACGAAAGTATTGCTCAATTGGATGCCCGCGCCTGCATCAAATATAGAAGTTCTAGAGTCTCCCAAGAAATCTGTGGAAACAACTTGATCTTCAGTATATCCAAGAATTCCTTTTAGGGTCGTCTCAGAAGCTTCTTTCATCTTAGCACAGATTTCTTCATAGGTCGCAGGATTTTTCAACCTTACGGTCAAATCCACCACTGAAACGTTTGGAGTTGGAACCCTAAATGCCATTCCTGTAAGTTTACCATTCAGCTCAGGAATTACTTTCCCAACGGCTTTGGCCGCTCCTGTTGAGGAAGGGATGATGTTTTGGCTTGCACCTCTACCACCTCTCCAGTCTTTGGCCGAAGGACCATCAACAGTTTTTTGGGTAGCTGTAGTAGCATGTACTGTGGTCATAAGACCTTCTTCGATTCCCCAGTTGTCATTCAATACCTTGGCCAAAGGCGCCAAGCAATTGGTAGTACAAGAGGCATTGGAAACGAAATTCATGTCCGTGGTATATTTGGATTCGTTTACACCCATGACGAACATGGGCGTATCATCCTTAGATGGCGCAGACATGATTACTTTTTTGGCTCCTGCATCAAGGTGACCTTGTGCAGTTTCTTTGGTAAGGAAAATACCAGTGGATTCAACAACATAATCCGCTCCAACTTCACCCCACTTAAGGTTTGCTGGGCTTTTTTCAGCGGTAACTCTGATTTCATTGCCATTGACGATCAATTTACCATCCTTAACTTCAACAGAACCGTCGAATTTTCCATGGGTAGAATCATATTTTAGCATATAAGCCATATAATCCACATCGATCAGGTCATTGATAGCGACTAC
Organism: Rhodonellum psychrophilum GCM71 = DSM 17998; assembly: GCF_000381545.1. GTDB lineage: Bacteria > Bacteroidota > Bacteroidia > Cytophagales > Cyclobacteriaceae > Rhodonellum > Rhodonellum psychrophilum. The sequence goes on from NZ_KB906678.1 coordinate 233,066, forward strand.
CTGAATGTCATCTCTTTGTTGCGCTACTCTGAAAACCAATCTGCCGATTCGTCCAAATCCGTTGATTCCTACTTTAATTTTGCTCATAGTTATTGTATTTATTATTGTATAGGTTTGACCACAAAATTGATTGCATCAAAATGTAATTTTTTTTCCGCTCTAAAATAAAATGGCTTTTATAATCTTATAAATTTACCAATAATATCCCGGTCTCCAAAATTATCAAAGAATTGAAAATGACCGATTTAGTAAAACATAACATTACAATCGATTTCGTAATCAATTTTTTTAAAACAAAATATTGATTTTCAAGTGAATACTTAATTTTTTGATAAAAATCAATTTGCCCTGCGCCGACCTTTCAAACTAACGGCACTTACGGGGCTCATTGAAACATGAAGATGCAAAATCAGAAGCTGGATTTCCGCCTTTGCCAAAACACCAGAGGTTAGGGGGAATAAAAAAGGAGGCTGCAAATATGCCGCCTCCTTTTTCTTAATCAATGATTTTATATTTGAACCTTTGCTATTTTAATTTTTGATGCTTTCCAAAATGGAATTGAAAGTTTTGCTGGGACGCAATGCTTGGGCAGTTTTTTCGGCATTGGGCTTGTAATACCCCCCGATATCCATTTTAAAACCCTGTGCATCGTTGAGCTCCCCGACAATCTTCGTTTCGTTTTTGGCAAGTTCTTGAGCGAAATTGGAGAACTTATTTTTCAAATCCGCATCCTTTTCTTGAGCTGCCAAGGCTTCCGCCCAATAAAGTGCAAGATAAAAATGACTTCCCCTATTGTCCAGCTCTTTCACCTTTCTTGATGGAGATTTATCTTTTTCCAGGAATTTCCCAGTTGCTTGGTCGAGGGTTTCAGCGAGTACTTTTGCCTTCTGATTGCCAAAAGTGTTGGAGAGGTGCTCAAGCGAGACCGCAAGTGCCAAAAACTCTCCCAGTGAATCCCATCGAAGGTGGTTTTCCTCCAAAAACTGTTCTACGTGTTTTGGGGCAGACCCACCCGCACCAGTCTCAAAAAGACCTCCACCGTCCATCAATGGCACGATCGAGAGCATTTTTGCACTTGTACCCAACTCTAAAATCGGGAACAAGTCGGTCAGATAATCCCGAAGGACATTTCCGGTAACAGAAATCGTGTCCTTCCCTTCAATGATGCGTTCCAAGGAAACCCTTGTCGCTTCCACTGGGGTCAAAATCTGGATATCCAAACCAGTGGTGTCGTGTTGGGCAAGGTATCTCTTTACTTTTTTGGTCAATTCGATATCATGTGCCCTTTTATTATCCAACCAAAACAGTGTTGGCAATCCTGTGGCTTTGGCCCTATTGACAGCCAATTTCACCCAATCCTGGACTGGTGCATCCTTGGTCTGGCACATTCTCCAAATATCTCCGGAGGCTACTTCATGCTCGATCAAAACATTTCCCGATTCACTGACTACCCTGACCGTTCCATCTTGGGACATCACGAAGGTTTTGTCATGAGAACCATATTCTTCGGCTTTCTGGGCCATCAGTCCCACATTGGGGACACTTCCCATCGTCGCTGGATCAAATGCTCCATGCTTTTTGCAAAAATCAATGGTTTCTTGGTAGACTCCAGCATAGGCTCTGTCTGGAATGACGGCGATGGTGTCTTGAAGTTTGTTGTCTTTGTTCCACATCTTACCCGAAGTTCTGATCATGGCAGGCATGGACGCATCGACGATGACATCACTCGGGACATGGAGGTTGGTTATTCCCCTGTCAGAGTTGACCATGGCCAATCCAGGACCTTCTTCCAAGCAGTTCTGAATATCTGCTTCTATTTCTTGTTTCTTGTTCAAAGGAAGCTTCCCAAGGTTGGAAACCAAGTCCGCAAATCCATTATTGACGTCAACGCCGATTTCTTTCAATTCATTTTCATGTTTTTGAAATACAGGCGCAAAGAAGACCTTCACCGCATGTCCAAAAATCACCGGATCCGAAACCTTCATCATCGTGGCTTTCAGGTGTAAGGAAAACAATACCCCATCTTTTTTTGCAGCTTCTTTTTGGGCTTTAAAAAACGCATTGAGTTCTTTTATGCTCAACACAGATGCGTCAATGATTTCACCTTCTTTTAAGGCAAGATTGCTTTTGAGTTTTATGTTTTCTCCGGCAGTATTGACAAATTCAATGCTCACAGCAACGGATTTTTCCAAAGTCAATGATTTTTCACTTCCGTAAAAATCACCTTTGGTCATGCTGGCAACACGGGTTTTGGAATCTGCACTCCATTTCCCCATGCTATGGGGATTGTTTTTGGCATATTGCTTGACAGCAAGCGGTGCTCTTCTATCGGAATTGCCTTCCCTGAGAACGGGATTTACTGCACTTCCCTTTACTTTGTCATATTTGGATTGAATGGCTTTTTCCGCCTCTGTCTTGGGGGATTCCGGATAATTCGGCAATGCATAGCCTTGCTGCTGCAATTCCAAGATCGCTTCCTTTAACTGAGGGACTGAAGCGCTGATATTAGGCAATTTGACGATGTTGGCTTCCGGAGTTTTGGCAATTTCTCCAAGTTCTGCAAGATCGTCGTTGACACGCTGTTCGGGCTTTAGATATTCGGGAAATTGGGCAAGAATCCTCGCCGAAAGGGAAATATCCCGAGTCTCCACGACTACTCCCGCAGACTCCGTGAATGCTTTTACAATGGGCAAAAAAGAATAGGTGGCCAAGGCCGGTGCTTCATCAGTAAGGGTATAAAGAATTTTAGCTTTTTTAGCAGTCATTTTTTCTGATTTGTATGGTTAAATGGTTTTTCTTTTTGATTATTTGAGCCCACTCCTGATAGGTGAAGGACTCCCAAGCAATTTTAACATTTTGAAAAAGGATGATTTCTCATTGAAGCAATTCGCAAAGGGTGAAAGCCACAAATTTGGGCTAAAATACGGAAAATATCGCAGTTTCAAAGAATCGGCTCCTTGTGTAAGCCCCTTGTTTTATGAACGGATATCAAAATCGTCGGCATCCTTCCATGCCGGGAATTTTTCCCTGTAATGCTCCAGTTCTTGATGGTCCAGTTCCACTATGAGAATCTCTTCTTTTATTTCGGAGAAGGCGATTTGTGCCCCCTTGAAATCATAGGCACCAGAATGCCCTGAATAAGGAATTCCGTTTCCATCCTGCCCCACCCGATTGACACCAATGGCATAACTCAGGTTTTCCACTGCTCTTGCCTTGAGTAGAATGTCCCAGGCATTGATACGTGGACTTGGCCAATTGGCCACAAAAAGTACAAGATCATATTCAAAAGACCCATTTTCCATTCTGTTTCTTGTCCAAACCGGAAACCTAAGGTCGTAACAGATTTGCGGGAATACTTTCCATCCTTTCAGATCGAACGTGATTCGGCCCAAACCCATTGAAAAACTTTGATCTTCCTCAGCCATCCTAAAAAGGTGCCGCTTGTCGTACCAGGAGACATGGCCTTCAGGCGTAACCCATAGCAAGCGGTTGTAATAATTCGAGTTTTCCTTGATGATGATGCTTCCGGTCAAAACAGCATTGGTTTGGGCCGCCATTTGTTTCATCCATTTGCAGGTAGTGAAATTCATGGGTTCTGCCATTTCGGCTGCATCCATCGTAAATCCCGTGGAAAACATTTCCGGGAGAACAATCAAATCCACTTGTTGGTCTATGGTCCAGATTTTCTCCTCCAGCATCGCCAAGTTGGCCGTTACTCCCTTCCAAAAAAGATCGGTTTGGACCATTGCAATCTTCAAAAGTCCGATGTTAGGTTTTTCCATAAAATTCAGAAGTTCAAAAAAAAACCAATGGGAGATTCCCATTGGCAAAACTATTATCTCAAAGGATAGAGCATCCTGTAATCCGTGGAAATCCTTCCTTTACTGATGTCAATCAATTTGCTCTGCACCATTCTTTTTTTCAGGCCTTTCAAATAATCGATAAAAAGTATCCCTTCAAGATGGTCATATTCATGCTGGATTACCCTAGCAGTCATACCCGTAAACTCTTCTTCGCGAAGGGTCCAATTTTCGTCAAAATACTCTATGGTTAATTTTTCAGGCCTGATAATTTCAGCTCTTATTTCAGGAATACTCAGGCAGCCTTCCTCAAAACCAAAATGATCTCCATATTCATCGAGAATAATCGGATTGATAAAAGCTCTCCTCACGCCTACTTCGGCATCTTCTTCGTCCAGCATCAGACTGCTGTCAATGACAAAGAGCCTAATTCCTTGGTTGATTTGTGGGGCAGCAAGACCTACACCACTGGCATGATCCATCGTGGCGTACATGTCTTTGATGATGGTGGATAGATCATCCCCTTCCCGAATTTCTTCGGCTTCTTTTTTCAATATTGGGTTTCCGTATGCGACTATCGGATAAATCATAATTGTTCCAAATAGGATTGTAATATAATGGCAGCACTGATTTTATCCAGGTTGCCGGCTTTTTCTTTTCTGTCTTTTTTCTTGCTCCCCATCGTGATCATGCTTTGCATGGCCATTTTGGAGGTAAATCTTTCGTCTTCCAGTACCAGTTTTTTGTCTGGAAACATCTTGGACAAACGGTCCTTTAGGCTAATGACTCTGGGAGTCATTTCATTGTCGGAGCCGTCAAGTGATTTCGGATATCCCAAAACGATGGTTTCCACATCTTCTTTTTTGAAATAATCCGCCAAGAAGTCCATTAATTTTGGGGTCTCTACTGTTTCCAGAGGATTGGCCAAAATCTTTAGCGCATCGGTAACCGCAATTCCGGTCCGTTTGGTTCCCAAATCTATTGCTATCACCCTCCCCATCAATTGCTGTTAATTTTCTTTTTGATTTTTCTCAACACTTCCCTCTCCAACTCGACCGCCTTTGGAAACAAAAGCTGATCTTCGATTTGGGCGTGGATAATCAGTTCCCTCTCAAAATTCTGAAGCTCGTGGTACAAAACCTTCATGCTGATCGGAGCATCCAAAGGCAAGAAATAGTCCTTTGTCAACTTCCTGATACCTTCCATTTCATCGTCATGGGCTTCGTGCGCCTCGGCAAGGCGGGCCGTAGGACTTCCCTCCAAAATCATGATGGCATCCGTCAATCTATATTCATCCCTTTCTATTTCGTGCAACAATTGAATGCGCTTGAATAGCCTGTTTTCTTCTTCGTGGACATGATGGATAAAATCCTCCACAAAAAGGGGGAACATCATTCTTAAATCCGCCAGAATTGCTTCAAATTCGTTTTCCTGTTTGATTCCTGAAACCATACTGGACAAAAAAGGCAGTTCCTGTCTTAAAAAATAGTAGTGCTTTTTTTTGAGGTAGGCCACCAAGACTTCTATGGGGTGTAAATACAATTCTTCAGAAGTGGGTTCCTTTCTGTTGGCAATGGATTCCAGCTCCGAAACCAATTGATTCGCATTTACCTTGAATTTCTGACAAACCTCTTGGAGGGAATTTTCTTCGTAAAGGAAAAAACTGATTCCAAAGTAATGCAAAACCGATGCAAAGACATAATTTTCTGAAATCAGGTCTTTGATCGGGCTTTTATGAATATCTTTGGAATCCATCATAAATACAAAAGTAAAGTTTTTTGGGCTAATTTGGGCGAAATTCACTACCTAAATTGAATTTGTTGCGTTAATAAAAACGAAATGGTTTTAAATGTTGTTTAGAGTTAAATTCAACATCTTGAAATTGCCCTAATAAAAAAGAAAACCCCATTCAATAAAACAGGATAACGTGAGCGAAATCAAAAACACAAAATCGCAAATAAGACTTCCCATCATTCTTGCCTTGGCTATTTCTGCCGGCATTTGGATAGGGGCTACATTTGCGGAGCCAAAAACGGATCGGAATGATCTCAAAGCAGCCATCTATAAAGTTCAGGAAATCATTACTTACATCAATCGGGATTACGTAGACAGCGTGAACACCAACGAACTTGTGGAGTTTGGCATAAGCAAAATGCTTGAGAAGCTTGATCCGCATTCCAGCTACATCCCAGCAAGAGATGCAGTAGCGGCAAGATCCGAGTTGGAGGGCGCCTTTGACGGAATTGGTGTGGAATTTGGAATCATCAGAGACACTATTTATGTGGTTTCCCCGCTCACTGGTGGACCCTCTGAAAAGCTTGGCATCCAATCTGGTGATCAAATCATTGTAGTGGATGGAAAGACCGTCGCAGGCACAGGCATCACCAATAATGACGTTTTTAAATTGCTTAGAGGTCCAAATGGCAGCAAAGTCGCCGTGGACATCAAGAGAAAATCACAAAAGGATCTGATCCGGTTCGACATTATCAGGGACAAAATACCACAATACAGCGTCAATGCCTCTTACATGGTCAATGATGAAATCGGCTATATTAAAGTAACCCGTTTCGCAGCGACGACTTATGAAGAGTTTAAAAAGGCAGTTGTTGAGTTGAAGGAGCAGGGCATGAAAAAGCTGGTGCTCGATCTTCAAGGCAATCCAGGAGGATATATGGGAGCGGCAATCAGTATGGCTGACGAAATGCTCTCCAACAATGCTTTGATCGTTTCCCAGCAGGGGAAATTAAACCGATACAACCAAAAAGCCTATGCCGTGAAAAAAGGGAATTTCGAGGACGGTGCGGTGATTGTATTAATCAATGAGGGAAGTGCATCTGCCTCCGAAATCGTCGCCGGTGCCATCCAAGACAATGACCGTGGATTGATCGTCGGAAGAAGGTCATTCGGAAAGGGTTTGGTACAGTCTCCCATCGATTTGTCAGATGGAGCAGAATTGAGATTGACCATTGCCCGGTATTACACCCCTACTGGTCGATCTATCCAGAAGCCTTATGGAAAAGATCAAAAATACGAAATGGATTTTGCCAACAGATATGAACATGGAGAATTCTTCAGTGCCGATAGCATCAAATTCAATGATAGCTTGAAATACGAAACTCCCGCAGGAAGAATTGTCTATGGTGGCGGAGGTATTATGCCGGATTATTTTGTACCTCTTGACACGACCATGAGCAGCAGCTATGTCAATAGACTCTTCAATTCCAATGCAGGAAGAGAGTTTATCTTGGATTATCTTGATACAAACAAGAAAAAATTTGATGGAATGTCCTTTGAGGAGTATTACAAAAAATACCAGGTTTCTGAGGAGATGTTGCAATCATTGATCAAATTGGGTGAGAGTAAAAAAGTCAAATTCGAGGAGAAAGATTTCAATAAATCCAAAGCATACCTAAAAACTGTCATCAAAGCACAAATGGGTCAAAGTATTTATGGCGAAAATGCTTTCTACAAAGTGATAAATGACATCAATGAGGTTTACCTACGTGCAATAATGCTCTTTGATGAAGCAGAAAAATTAGCTTTCTCTCCTGAAAAAGCGGATTAAAATAAACGAATGTATCCTAGTACCAAAAAGTCGGTTTCAAAAACAATTGGAACCGACTTTTTATTTGGTATCAAATGAAAAGGTCAACACGGATGCTTGTCCTTTTTTAGATTCCATCCGGCTTTCCTTTTTTGGCGAAGTCAAAAAACATAACTTGGGTTTCTAAACCTAAAAGCCATGAAAAAGCTATTGATAAACCTTTCCCTGTTCATTGGATTATGTGTCATGAGTAACCCTGTATTTGCCCAAGGAAAAATCACGCATATCGCTGTTTACGTCAGCGACCTGAAAAAAAGCGCTGATTTTTATAGTAACGTTCTACAATTCGAGGAGATCGATGAGCCTTTTAAGGACGGCCTCCATGCCTGGTATGACATTGGAAACAATGTTGCCCTGCATATCATAGAAGCGCCGTGGGAACCGATTACTATCAACAAAATCAATCACCTTTGTTTTAGTGTGCAAGACATGGATGCTTTTATTGCCAATTTGGCTGTGCAAAAAATTGAATTTGAGGATTGGCCAGGCAATAAAAACCAGGTAAACATTCGCCCCGACGGGATCAAACAAATTTATTTCACTGATCCGGATGGTTACTGGATCGAAATCAACGATGACTATTAAAAACAAACAGCTGACCGGTTTCGGTCAGCTGTTTGTTTTTATTGTTGGTATATTTTCATTGGCCACCTGTCATTGGCCACATTGATATCCGTGATGATTTTATCAGGATCGATTTCCACAGCAACTACTTTTTTATCCACTTTGAGTAAATGGTTCCATTTGTTTCCCTTGAACCAAATCTCTACAGGCAGCATTTTTCGCTCTTTCTCTCCATCTTCATAGGTGATTTCCAAAAGTACGGGCATAGGCATTTCCCCTCGGCTTGAAAGTGCCACCACGTAATTGGCGCCATATGGATATACACCATCTATGGCCAAATCGATATTCGCATTGCTATAAAACCAACCTTTCCAAAACCAGTTCAAGTTTTCTCCGGCCACACTTTCCATGTGATTGAAGAAATCGTTGGGCTGGGGATGTTTGTAAGCCCACGTTTTGATGTATGAGCGGAAAGCCCTGTCAAAGCGCTCCTCTCCCAAAACATACTCCCGCAACATCACCAAGCCCAAGGCAGGCTTCATGTAGGCAATCATTCCTAGATTATTTGTCTGTGCTCTATCCGGGGCAGTGACGAGTGGTTCTCGTTCCTCATTTGTCAGCCAGCCAATATAATTCCGCGTTTGGATGAGGTCGTTGCTGTATTCTTCATTATTGAAGGCTTTGTTGCTGTAATAATTGATGAACGTATTGAAACCTTCGTCCATCCATGCATGTCTTCGCTCATTGCTTCCTACGATCATCGGGAACCAATTGTGGCCAAATTCATGGTCTGTCACTCCCCAGAGTGCTTCTCCCGTGGATTTCCAACTGCAAAAATTCACCCCAGGATATTCCATCCCGTTGATTTCGGCTGCCACGTTGACCGCCAATGGATAGGGGTATTCATACCACATTTCGGAGTAATGCTCTATGGATGCCTTGCTGTATTCGGTGGATCTACCCCAAGCACCTTCCCCATCAGATTCGATGGGATAGACGGATTGCGCCATCGCTTTTTTTCCGCTTGGCAGGTTAATGCGTGCCGCATCCCAGATGAATGACTTGGAAGAAGCAAAAGCCACATCACGGGCATTTTGAACCTTAAAGTGCCAAGTCATTGTACCTTCTTGTTTTGGTCTTGTTGTGGCAGGTTTATTTACCTGATCAGGACTGATGATATATACCCGCTCATCACTTTGGGAAGCTTTTTTCAGACTATCCTGTTGGATTTTGGTAAGCACCTGGCTTGGATTGATCAATTCCCCAGAACCAACGACAATGTGGTCGAAAGGAACGGTTATTTTATAATCAAAATCTCCATAACCCAAATAAAACTCTCCTGCGCCAAGATAGGGCTCCGTATTCCAACCACTGACGTCATCAAAAACAGCCAATCTTGGATACCATTGTGCCATGGCATAGATGGTTCCATCTTTCACTTTAAGCCTGCCCATTCTGTCCATCCCTTTTTGTGGGATTTTATACTCAAAATCCATGGAAACAGTCGCCTGACCACCATTGGCAGGAATCGGCTCTGCAAAAAACACTTGCATTCTGGTATCGTCTATCAGATATTCATTTGAAACAGATTTGTTTCTTCCCGACAATTGAGCTTTGACATTATTGATGGTATAACCTCCATCGGTATCCCCGTCATATCGATTTCCTTGGATCGGAGAAGTCAGCGTTCCTCTGGAGCTGTCGGTAAACCTGTTTTGCTCCAAATACAACCAGACGAAATCCAGTGCCTCAGGACTATTGTTTTTGTAAGTGATGGAAACACTCCCCTTCACCTTGTTATTTTCCTCATCCAGAGTCACCTCAATGGCATAATCCGCTCTGTTTTGCCAATAAAAAGGCCCAGGTTTCCCTGAGGCGGTACGGTATGCAGAACCTTGTCTGTATCCCAATTCAGTAAACGCTCCATCCTTATAGTCCTTGACCTGCTGGCCTTGAATGGAAAAGCAAATCAAAATAGTTGAAAAAAACAACAAAATTTTAAATCTCAATTGTCTCATATTTTTTAAAATAATAATGAATAATAAGGCTAAAATACAGATTCAATACGGAACAAAAAATCTAAATGTTCAAAGAAAGGAAAGTATATATGCCCATGAAAAGAATTCCGCTTGATTTGTTTTTAGAGGCAAAACAGCATTTATTTGTCCAAAATTCACCTACCTATTCAATGAGAAAAAGTTTACTCCTTTCCAGTTTGGTATTGTCTGCCCTTTCAGTCAATGCTCAAAATGATACAACAGCCATTGATCTTAAAGAGGTAATCATCCGAGAAAACAGGATTGAAATTCCCTTCAGCAAAGTATCTAGAAACATCAATGTTATCAACAGAAAAGATCTTGAGACCACTCCAGCCAGAAGTTTACAGGAAGTGCTCTCCTTCACTCCGGGGATAGACGTCAGGCAAAGAGGAATAAGCGGCGTACAAGGGGACATCGGGATCCGGGGAGGCAGCTTTGAACAAACCTTAATGCTTATCAATGGCATCAAACTCACCGACCCCCAGACTGGACACCATTTGATGAATGTCCCCATCCCATTGCAGGCCATACAAAGAGTGGAAGTTTTAAAAGGACCTGCCTCCCGTATTTATGGACAAAATGCCTATTCTGGCGCCATCAATGTGATCACCAATCTTCCCGAAAAGAAAAGTTTGAGCATTCAGGGATTTGGTGGTGACTTTGGGATGAGAGGTGGCAGTATTGTCTCCTCCTTACCCGTCGGGAAATACAAACAGACGCTTTCCATCTCTCACGATGCTGCAGACGGACATTGGTATAATTCTGATTTCAAAGTAACCAACCTCTTTTATGAAGGTGGCGTTGAATTGAATGAAAAGAACGAACTGAAGGCGATGATTGGTTATTCAGACCGATCCTTTGGTGCCAATGGTTTTTACACCAATTCTTTCCCTGATCAGTGGGAAAGCATCCAAACCCTTTTGTCCGCACTCAGCCATACCTATAGTTACCAAGATTTTAAACTTGAGACGAGGGGATATTGGAGAAGAACAAACGATGAATTCAGATTGAGAAGAAACGAGCCAGAATTTTTCACCAATCTCCACACCTCCGATGTTTTCGCATTGGAAGCAAATGGAAGCTATAAAAGCAAATATGGTGTGAGTGGTTTGGGATTGGAAGTGCGCCAAGAAAAGATAGAAAGCAGTAATCTCGGAATAAGAGATCGCGAATTTCTGGGGGTATTTGCCGAGCATAGGATTGAGTTTTCTGAAAAAGTAGATTTCAGGGCCGGCATTTATTCCAATTATTATAATGAATATGGTTGGAAGCATTTTCCCGGAGCGGAGATCGGCTACCAAATGAATGAAAATTCAAGATTGTATGCCAACTATGGTGCAAGCTTTAGGATTCCTTCCTTTACAGAACTTTATTATCAAGATCCAAGCAACGAAAGCAATCCCAACCTTTTGCCAGAAGAAGCCCAAAATTTTGAACTGGGATGGAAATTATCCAAAAGAAATATCAGGTTTGAAGCAGTCTATTTTATCCGCCACACCAACAACCTGATCGATTGGAACCGTGAACCGAGCGACATTTCTCCTAACCCAAATAAATGGACTCCTAGAAACATCAGTCAGGTTAATTTCCAGGGAATTGAAGCCGCCATCCAATACAGCCTAAATTCAGGCCCCAAAATGGCAAGAATCAAGGATGTTTCCCTAAGTTATAATTATATCAACGCCAACCTAGATCAAGCAGAGGGTTTGGAATCTAGATATGCGCTGAATTCATTACGCCACCAAGTCATTGGGGGAATCCAAATGGAGTTCTTGAAAAAATTGGAACTCAATGTGAAGTCGAGGTATATAGAAAGAATGTCCCTTGACCCCTATTTCCTTCTTGATGCGCGGGCAGACTACAACAGAATGAAAACCGTGGGATTCTTCGCCGAAGTTTCAAACATCACCAATACCGATTATGTAGAGGCTGGCTTTGTTCAGATGCCGGGAAGATGGTTTAAGGCTGGATTCTTAGTGAATCTCTATTGATCGTTAAACACTCATAAAATGATTGGGAAGCGTGAACCTGTGGTTTGCGCTTTTCTTTTGTAAAAACAAATCTTATAAAATTGGTCAGGCCAGAATATGTTTGCAAATTTTTGGATTACTGAAAAATGATATTTCGTCCTTAACAAAAAAAGCCTCGTTAAAGACATGTTTTGGTAATTTAAAGATTCGAACCCCCGACCCTTCCGTTTGAAACGGAATGTTCTGAAACAAATATCATTTCATAATTTGGAATCAGGCAAATGGCCTTTGATCAGCGCCTCAACCCTTGCTTTTGATTTCCAGGATTTGACTTCCAATTCTCGTCTATATGCCAAACTTTTTGTCCCGAAAGGTTCAAAATAAATCACCTCCCAATCATTTGACCGGCCGGTAAATCCTTTGTGATTGGAATTATGCTTCCTCAATCTTTCCTCCAAAACTTCACCGGTATGGCCTAAATAATATTTTTGAAGGATTCTGGAACTCAATATGTAAAAATGGTAGGCCATAAAATGAAAAAAGCCTCGTTAGAGGCATGTTTTGATAGTTTAAAGATCCGGGAACACAACCCTTCCGTTTGAAGTAGAATCTTCTGAATCAAATAATTGTGGGAGTTGAGGGATTCGAACCCCCGACCCTC
>NZ_KB906679.1 GCF_000381545.1 Rhodonellum psychrophilum GCM71 = DSM 17998
GCAGGAACGGCCCCTTTCCCTAATGAATCTGGTATCTATAGAGGTAAAACAATGACAAGTAAACTTGCCAACCGAAGGATAAAGACATTGTTGACCCTTTGTGCAGGAACCAGCATACAGTATAACCCAGAAATGAAAATCTATTATGAAAAACGGCTGTCAGAAGGGAAAAACAAAATGAGCACACTCAATATTGTAAGAAATAAACTAATCTCAAGAATATTTGCCGTTGTAAACAGGGAAACCCCATATGTGGACACCTTGAAGTATGCTGCATAAAATTTAAAAATTGTACTATTTTACTTGCTTTAACCTTAGAATACAGGCAGGGCGAGGGTTTGCTTACGATTCTTAAGTTGGTTCTGTCAATGGGTTGATTGGGATATAAGACGGTCATGGCTTGTTGCATCGCCAATGCACCGACGACCAAACCATCACATAAATGACCGTGAAATTTCTCCAAATCACTGATGGTGATGTTTTGTTCATTTGTTAATCTTCCTTTGGAAAAGTCAGTATCGATCGTATTAAAAGACAACTTGTCACCCTGCATGGGAGAAAAAGGAAGCAGGACTTTTGTTTTTTGTTTTTCAGAAATCCTGATGTGGTTGACATGCCCCATTTTGGATTGGTCCGAACTGATAAAATGGAGATGTATATTGCTGTCTTTAGCCGTGTAAATGCCTTGACTTTGTTCTGAATAAAACCCCAAGATCTCTCCGGATATCTTGTTGAAAACATATTTCACACTGTTTACACCTTCCTTGAAGCCCGGTATGTTGGATGAGCGCGGTGCTACCACATGAATTGCCAGTTCCTCCATTTCGGTCACTATTCGGAAAGGGAAAGGGGTGGAAGTATCAAATCCCTGCTTTTGGGCCAATTCACGGATGGCCATTTCCAAACTTTTTTGATCAATGATTTCTGCATTGATTTCAAATTCTTTCCAATCCCTGACATAGGCATAAACAAAAAATGGAGCTTTGGCCTTGGGATCTTTGCGCACGATAAGTTGACCGTTTTCATCTGCATAGGCAACGAAGGGCTGTCCTTTTACAATGGTAATTTCTCCCTGCATGAATCCGTAAGGACCCATTCCGTATAGCGTATTTTTGTCTTGCAACAGACTGTCGATTGAAACAGTAGGTTGAAAGCCATTTTTACCCATCTCATCCATCGAACCCACGTGAAGGACTTGGGCTTCGAGTTGGGAAAACAGGAGTAGTATTGCCAATGTCATTGTGAATTTCATAAGCCGTATTTATTGATGATTGCCAATTGTCCAGCGTGGTAAGTGGTGTGCGAAATAATTCTTCCGAAGGCTTCCGCTTTGGTTTTGGTGCCAAATTCCTTGGTGACGATGTTCGTTTCCCAATCTTCATCCGTCTGTTTTTCAACAATGGATTTGAGTTGCTCAAATGAATCAGAAACGTAGCTTTTCAAAGCTTCCAAATCGGTCCATTCTCCCGTATCTCGTTTATCGATCACAGTTTTGGCCATCACTTTTACAGTGCTCTCCCCAAAAACATTTTTGGCAAAAAGCAATTCCACATCACCAATATGGCGCAGGAGAAAGCCAACCGAATTGGGCGAGTCGCCAAGAGTCTTTGTCAAATCACTTTGGGTGATGTTTTCTAACTGATTGGAAAACCGTGTTCTGGCTTCCACCCAAAGTTCAATCAATATTTCTGTTTTCGTTTTCATAATAAAAGGTTAAATAAAAATCCTGAAAGAATTATAAATAAGGTAACCACTCCAAAATAGATGGCTATTAATTTTATCGACATTACTTTCTTGAGCAAAGTAGCCTCAGGAATGGACAAACCTACTGTCGCCATCATAAACGCGATGGCTGTGCCTAATGGAACTCCCTTTGCTACAAACACCTGAATGACTGGGACGATCCCTGCCGCATTGGCATACATTGGTACTGCTAAAATAACAGCGATGGGTACCGTCCACCATTGGCCACCTCCCAAATATTGACCAAAGAAATTTTCGGGTACATATCCATGCATGGCCGCACCGATGGCAATACCGATGATGACATACAGGACAACACCCTTTACAATGTCCCAGGCACTTCGGGTGATTTCCGGCAAACGTTGGCGAAAAGTCAGCTTTTCTTCCTCGTAGTCGCTTTGTTGCATTTTGTTTTCCAAAATTTTCTTTACCCAGTCAGAAAGCATGGGCTCAAGATTGAATTTCCCCAGCAACCAGCCGCCCAAAGTCCCCAGTAAAATCCCTGATGTCGCATAAATAAGGGTTGCTTTAATGCCAAACATCCCGATAAACATGGCGATGGCAACTTCATTTACCAAGGGGGAGGTGATAAGAAAAGCAAAAGTCACCCCCAATGGAATGCCCCCCTGTACAAAACCGATAAAAAGGGGGACTGATGAACAAGAACAAAATGGGGTAATGGCCCCGAAAATGGAAGCAAAAAAATATTCCAATCCATAGAGTTTTTTTCTGTTTAGAAAGTCTTTCAGTTTTTCAATTGGGAAGTAGGCATTGACGACCCCCATTAGGAAAACAATCAAGAACAGAAGAAGGAGGATTTTCAATGTATCGTACACAAAGAAATTCAGGGCGGTTCCCAGATGGGTTTCTGCTCCGATTCCAAATACACTATAAATCAGCCAATCGGCAAAATGTTGGATCCAATCAAACATGGTCTAGTTTTTAGCAACAAGCCGAAGATGCGCAACACGAGTCATTTCCTGTTTCGGTAGATACATCTCCTTTGGTAGGAAATCCTTTTTGGACCCACCGGGTAATTCCATGCTGCATATTGACTACGTGTTTGTATCCGTGATTGACCAAAAATCCAGCTGCTCTCAAACTTCTCGCACCACTTTTACAGACCATGACCACCTCTTTGTCTTTTGGGATTTCGGTATATCGGTCTTCGAATTCGCTCAACGGAATGTTGATGAGGAGGGGAACATCATAGGCAAGTTGCTCCACTTCGTCTTTTTCACGGATGTCCACCAACAAGGCACCGTTTTTTATCCATTCTTGTGTGGTGGTAGGACAGATTTCTTTGACCAAAGATTGGTTTTCCATTGTATTACTTTTTTAAGAGTTCAATGATTTCACTTACCTGAGCAATTCTGCCTTTGACTTTTATTTGGTCGTTCATCATCAGGACAGGAGTCGTGAGAATATTGTATTTCATCATTTCCTCAATGTCTTCCACTTTTTCCACATTGGCTTCAACGTTGGTTTGTTTCAGCGCTTCAAGGACATTGTTGTAAGTGGTTTTGCACTTTGGACAACCGGGACCCAATACTTTTATTTGTAGCATATTCTTCTTGTGTTTGTGATTCAGTTCGTGAATTTACGAACAATTGCTTGAAGTTCGTAATATTACGAACAATATCTCCAAAAAATTATTTCAATACTTTGTTCAGCAAGCTTTTCGCGAGATTGAAATTCTCCCGGTTGATGCAATATTTCGTGGTGGGTGGGGTGATGTCACCTTTTATCAGACCTGCCTCCTTGAGTTCTTTCAGGTGTTGCGATAGGGTAGACTTTGCAATGGGAAGCTCATTTGCCATATCACCGTGATAGCAGCACGATTGTGAATTGAGTAATTCCAAAATGGCTATTCGAACAGGATGGCCAAGCGCTTTGGCAAACCTTGCTGTTTGCTCTTGTTCTTCAGTGAAATAATCTGTGTTGATAGTACTTGGCATCCGTTTCAAGATTTATTGTTCGCAAAGTTACGAACAATAAATCGAATCCCCAATATTTGGCGTGGGTGGATGTTTGGCTAGACTGTCTTTTTTAAAGCCAGTGTTGTCCAGCATGCGTATTTTATCGTAGGATTTGTATTGCCAAACTACTCACTCGACTCTATTCGGGCTTGTGGGAGCTGGATGCCTTTTCCTATCCATGATGGGTAAAGAGATGTTTAATCCCTTCAGGAGCACCTTTCGGAACGCTGTTCGGTTTGATTTGCAATGCTTTTTCGACTGCGGAGCAGCCAAATTTCACAGTTCATCCAGGCGAAAATGGGAATGAAGCTTGTGGTTTGCGTGACATAGGCCTGGAAGGGTAGTGTCCCAAATTTCAAAATATTAGAAAGAGATAGTTTTCGACAACTTCTAGGATCAAACAGTGGAGGAGAGCTTAGGTTAGAATTCCCGTTTCTTTCTTAACAAGCCAATCATTTGTCCAAAACCCAATCCAAAGTATGTCCTTTCCCGGCTGATTTGGACCATTGGTGAAACAGTCAGGCCGTAAAATCTAGAAAAAGGAAATTCGATTTTTGGATTGATGATGAGGCTCACGGTGTTGTATTTGTCATATTCCCAGGTGTAGTTTTCGGTAATAAAATTGTTTTGGGTTTTAACCCAATTCTCTGGTTCTTTGATGGTGGTAAAGCCCATTCCCATAGAAAGATTGGCCCTGATGGTGCCACTTTCATTCAATTGAACAATCTTTCCAACGGTTATTTGGAAGTTTCTTATTTGGTCATAGGGATTTGTCGTCCCATACAACCAAACGCCCACCAGACCGGAAGAATAATCCCTGGGTTGGGTTTTGGGTTGTCTAAAATTTCGGGAATACCCGATTTTGAAAGAATAGGTTTCTTCAAAGACATAATTTAGGCCAAAATCAATACCAGAGTAATTCCCTAGATTCAGTTCGCTTGTCCCATAGATGGCATGGTGTTCAGAAAACTGGGCTTGAGCAGCATGCATGCCTGTGATGCATAGAAATAGCAACAATGTTCTTTTCATCAATTCTGATTTTGGAATGGTTAAACCCGTGGTATGTAAATTAAGATCACTTATTTTGAGTTGTTATTTTTTGAGTCCTTGTCAAGTCAGTCCACCAACTTTTTCGCTGTCAAATTCTAAATGATGCTATAAATAAGCAATGTCCCAATTATAAAGGCAAATGGCGATATCAATTGAAAGTAGAGAGGCTTCAAAATGTCTGCCGCTTTCAATGAAAATTTGTGGTGAAGTTGTCGTGGTACAAAATACAAAACCAAAGAAGTACACAACATAAACCAACCAAAGATCTTAAAAATGTCTGGGTATTTTGAATTGTCTGCTGAAAGAATAAGCCCAAGGGCCGGAATTATCCTAAAGGTTATTTCTGCATAGTTGATGAAATTTGTGCTTCCTGCTTTTCGTAAGATTTCATTCGCTTTTTTTGGCTCAATGAGCATCAAAAATCCAACGCCAATAAAGAATAGCCCGAAAACAATTGTGGTCCAATGTGCGAATATGTTGATCATTTTTCCTGCTTGTTCATATTTTGTACGGTGGATTAGCATTCCAGAAAACAGTTTTCAGACTTATGATGTGGCGGATTTTCAGCACAAAGGCTCAATGAAATTGCTATTGATGAATCTTACAAAAATGATGCATGGAAGCATTTCAGTCACCCTATTGGCAAACCGATTTTAGTGGTTTGGGGTTTTACTCTGCTGCTATTTTCATCCTCAACAAAGGATAATCTTTTCCCTGGTCGTCTTTGGTTGTTCGTTCGTAAGTTATAAAACCGAGTTTTTGGTAAAATTTAATTGCATTTCCGTTTTGCTCATTTACGTCAACTTTGTCGGCTTTTAGTTCTGAAAAAGCAAATTCAGTTAGTTTTCTTCCCAGACCTTTGCCGATGTATTCTGGCGAAAAAAACAACATTTCTATTTTCTTTTCAGCAACTCCAATAAACCCTACAACTTCGCTGTTTTGCTTGAGGCAATACATTTCAAAATCGTTAAAGTCAATTGTCTGTACGAGCGCTTTGATTTCTATAAAGTCTATCGGGTCGAGGAAGTCGTGGGTCGCCAACACCGATTTTTCCCAAACCTCGATAATTTGTGCTTTGTCATTATCGGTGTAAGGTTCAATTTTGAAATTTTGATTTGACATATCGGTTTGTTTTTATGCAATTCAGGTTGTTTGAGTTGTTTAAAATTCGCCTGAAAATATTTTGTATCGTTTCTTAAGGATAAGTTTTTTGCTGTCGTTTTGCCTGACCAATGTTTTGGTGCTTGGCCTTCGGTCGGACTTGCGGACCGCTAACCTCTCCACCGCTGCAGAAGCCCATGCGGAGCAGCGAACATAAAACTGCTATTCTGCCCCGCTATTGTTGGAAAAGCATTTTGCACACCGCCATTAGTTTCTTTTAATTCGTTTATATCCCTGTTATTCATCCGGAAATCCTCGGTTGTGCTGTTCAATCTGGTATTTGACAAATTCAATCAGTCTCTGGTTCTTGTAAGCAAACCATTTTTGTCTGTATTCCCCTGAGTTGTCGATTTCCGATTTGAAGTTCCGAAATGGTTTGGATTTATTCAATGCTTTAAAGAGCCTGTCCTGTAAATTCGGATCCTCAACTGTCTCGGAGAAATCGGTCATCATCCCGAAGCGCTCATGCGCTGTCATTTTTTCAAATTCGAAATAGTCCCCCCAATTTCCATCTAATTTGTCCAGAGTCTCTTGCCAGGGCTCGGTATCCTGTCCAATCCATTCACCTTCAAGAAAATCCGGAGTTGCTTCAATTTCACCCGTTTTCAGGTGGTAAAAACAACGCATTCCCAGGTCAAGATTTTCGGCTATTTCTTTTATTTGTTCTTCCGGTAATTTCATGTCGAGCCATCTTCTATGCTTGTGTCCAAAGTGATGTGATGCAGCACCAAATCAATTCCAGCCTGAAATTGATTATAAATCAGTCAGTTATTTACAGTTATTGCCTCACCATATTGGTGAAATGTTTTTTTTTCAAACTTCAACAGCCATTTCATAGATGACTTCTTCCGAGAGATGCACTTATATTTTCCAATACATGCGTATCCTCTCTTGGTGTATGGATAAGTCAAGGGTACTCAACCAGTGCTTTTCAATCCACTGGACAAAGCATTTATCAGTCCAAGCAACTTGGTTAATATCTCCTCTTTTTCTACACTGTTTTCCTCTTTAATATTCCGCCATGCGCTTAAATAGTGAATGTGTAAATGGTGGAGTAACTCCAGTTTATCATTCCGCCATTTTAGATTGTCATATTGTCTATTTCTTCTGACAGAAGCAGGCTCTTCAAAAAGCGCTTCTATCATTTGAAAACCATTTTGGTAGTCCGTGAGAATTTTGTCCATAAACACTTCTCTTTCTTCCACTTCTTCATCCAATCCGGCATATTGCTTCATGATATTCAGATTTGAAAGAATGAGGTTGGTCTCCGTTTGTATCATTAAAAACTTGAAGAATCCCCAATGGTTAATGGATTTTTTCAATAGCGCATATTCTTCCGGCTTTTCCGTTTTTAATGCCTTTAGTGCCTCCCCAAGTCCATACCATCCAGTGATTGTGGTTCGGGAAAGATTCCAGCTAAACACCCATGGAATGGCCCTTAGGTCGTTTAAAGTTCTGGAACCGGTTCTTCTTGCCGGTCTTGAGCCGATTTTACTTCTTTCCAAAACATCAATACAGGTCACTTTGCTGTAAAAATTTATAAAGCCTTGTGTTTCGATAAGTTTTCTGTAATGCACGTATGATTTTTGAGCCAGGTACTCCATCGTTTGCAGGGGAAGGGCAATTTCTTTCGGATCAACCCTGTTTTTGATGATATGCCTTGCTACCCCCGATGAAAGTGCGTT
Organism: Rhodonellum psychrophilum GCM71 = DSM 17998; assembly: GCF_000381545.1. Lineage (GTDB taxonomy): Bacteria > Bacteroidota > Bacteroidia > Cytophagales > Cyclobacteriaceae > Rhodonellum > Rhodonellum psychrophilum. Next base: position 7,619 of record NZ_KB906679.1, read on the forward strand.
GAGGTTGTATGTGCCTGTCATTGGGTTGCCAAAGAGTTGCGCTACGGACTCTCCCTGCACCGTAAGCTTGATGGTTCCACTGACTGTGTTTTCGGGCATACTTTCTAAAAACCGATGGTATTTGCCCCCACCTCTGCTGATAGTGCCTCCTGTGCCGTGGAAGAAGTAGATTTCCGTTTTGTTTTTTGTCCCAACCTCGAAAAGTAATTTTTCGGCTTTATATAAATTCCATTTACTGGCAATCGTTCCTCCATCTTTGTTGCTGTCACTGTAACCCAACATGACTTCTTGCTTATGAGATAATTTTTCGGCCCTTTCTTTGGTAATTGGGTGCTGCAGGAATTTCTCCAAAATTTCGGGGCCATTGTGCAGGTCTGTGATGGTTTCGAATAAGGGCACAACCATAATGTTGGAATTCAACAACTGTGCTTCTCTCATCAGCAGATAGACCAGCAATAAATCGCTGAGATTTCTGGTCATGCTGATGATGAAGGAGCCTATTCCGTCTGAGCCATATTGATTTACATGCTGACGGACCACTCTGTAACAGTCCAGAACATTGTCGGCTTCCGCTCCATAGGCAACGGTAACATCGGTAATCGGCGAATTGCGCTCCAATAGGTGATTTAGAAAGTCAACCCGTTTATGCTCGTCCCAATTTTCAAAATCACTCTCTTTTTCGCCGATGGTCCTCAAAATCTGAGAAAAGGCTTTGTCATGAAAATCACTGTTCTGCCTGATATCCAATTTTGCCAAATGAAACCCGAAGCATTTTACAGTCCTTTCAACCGGAAAAAGCAGATCTTCAGCAATGCCATTGAGACCGGTTTCCAACAAGGTTTTTCTTAAAATTTTCAAATCCTCTTCCAAAAATCTACTTGATCTATAATAGACACCTGAATCAGCAAATTTTCCGGAAATGGTATTTTCTGTTTGGAGTACAATTAGATTTACAAATTGTCTCCAAGGTTCGTGGGCATTTCTTTGAACTGCTTTTATGCCAGGCTCTCCCAATGCACTTATTTTCTTTTCTATACTTGCTGTCAGCAAAAGGGGGACGGGATTGGTAATTCCCGATATGGAAAGCTTTTTTGCTAAATGCAACAACTCTTCTTTCACCAGCAGGAGTGCTTTGTTTCTGTGAAGGACCAAAGTTTCCTGTGTCACCGTAGGGGTTACCAGTGGGTGACCATCTCGATCACCACCAACCCAACTACCGAAATTGATTTTGGGAAACGCATCCGGATCTTTCATTTTGTCAGGGTCAAAACCCAATGCTAACCATGAACTTTTTAATTGTTGATCACTTTTCTCCAATACCAAAGGAAAAACGCTATTCAAGTAATGCAAGACATTGGCTCTCTCGTCTTTGATGTCTGGTTTTTCCAAATAGATTTCTCCCGTTCTCCACCACCTTTCCAATAAATAAATAATCTTTTCTTTGATGACATTTTGTTCCCGATTGCTCAATGCCGTATTTTCTCTTCGGACCAGAAGCAAGTACAGCTCCCGGTGAATCTCGATAACGGTCACTCTTTTTGCCTCCGTAGGATGTGCCGTAAGTGTTGGGTTTACTGTAGTTTCGGAAATGGCTTTGCGTATTTCATCCTCATTTACTGAGGCATCTTTCCAGATTTTCAATGCTTCTGCCCAGGAACCTCTGATTGGAGTGACGTTTTCCAAGTCTTCCATTTTCCTCCGGGATTGTGTAGCTGCATTTTCCTCTACCAAAGTCAACAATTGGAAATAAATGCTCAGGGATTGTATTGTCTTTTCACTGGAAATTTTCTTTTCATCTCCATGGATCTGTTGTGAGGTATTCATGATGAGAGAGATGACCTCAACTTCGTTGATGCGGGCCAACATTTCTGTATAGCAATCCACAATAAAATTCCTGTCGTCTGATATTTTCTGATGCGGGGCTTCTTTGATATCCATGTGCTAAAAATGAAGAAAAATGCCTGTTTATAAAAGTGATATTCAGTTTTTAAAGAGTAGGAAAATAGTCTTCGGTCAGATTCAACCTGTGTTTGGCATTGCCGATTCTATTTCAGCCCGAAATGGCTACACAATCAGCAAAGTGTTTTCTGTTTTTGATTTTTAATTTGAGGAATAAGGCCATTTAGAAAACCAATGCAAATTTCGGGTACAAGCTGCTAAGGCCCCAAGTCCTTCTGATAGCAAGAGCCGCTTGGTTGTCTGGTGATTTGGGAAGGGTGGTAAGCCAAATTGAAAGATGCTTTCTAATAAGGGCTACAGCAATGTAGAGAACGGTTGCTTCAATATTTTTTTGAGTCCATGATTCATAGTTCTATAAATGCAAAAGGTTTGGCTTGTTTGAATTTGCTGGAAGTTTCACCTGAATAAGTTTTATGATCCGATAAATCCAATTTCCGAACACTTCCTTTTTCGCTAAAATCAACCTTCTTTAAATCAACCCAAAATTCCAAGTTACAATCTTCAAGTTTTTATTGTTTTAAATACAGGATTGGGTTTTATCTACTAAGAAATAAGATGATTTACAAAACCTAAAACATCTAAAGGCAAAGAACATGATAAGAGGCACAAAGCTTTAACTAAGCACCGAATCCGCTTTTTTCAAATGGATTTTAGCAGCAATAATAATCATTTTTTAAAGATGTAAGTCCTGTGATACTTTAGATATTCTTTGTTCAAATCTTTCTTTTTTGTAGGTAGAAGTTGTTTACCTTTTAGTAATTCCAGTTTGGATTTTAGTTGTTTAGAAAATATTGATTTGTCCGATGCAACAATAACTTTCAAGTCGTCTGTAAAAGATATAAATCCCTTATCAAAAAGCACATCAATTTCAATGTAAAGGCAAATTCCGTTTGAAATGTCACCTCTATAGTTCTTGTTGTGTGACCATGGGATAATATGACTTGCTGTCAATAGGGTTTGCTCAGAAATTTCAGTTAAAGCGCACTTGTTACCAAAGTTTTTTAAAACGCCTTTTCTAAATTTTGACTGTCCAAGTCTGATATTTATTTCTGCTTTGGCATTTTCTATAAAAAAATCGTCTTCGATATCAAAAGAGGCATGTTGAACTAATGGCATTGAATGATAAGAAGAAATATCTACTGAAAGTTCAGAATTGCTACGCATCAAAAATTGGTGGTTTAGAATTACGGCCGTCCATCTATTTGGGTATTTTCCTGTTGTCTTATTTTTTTCAACGAAAAGGTGCTTTAATACTTTAAAAGGTATGCAGTAATAATCATTTTCATCTTGCTGGTCAGTCCAAATAACAATATTGAATTTTTCTCCAAATGTAGTCGTCAGTTTTAAAATTACACTTTCTTGAAAGCCGCTCCATTTGTTGTCAGAACTGGCTTTTAAAATATAATTATTTCCTCCGTCAGACCAGTTTTTGATGTTAAGTGCTCGGTTCATAATTGTTGAGACTAGCGTTTATAGCTTTCTTATACCTTCGTTCCTTTTTCGTTTGTTTCGTAATCTTTTAGTGTTGTCCCATCTTTTTGTTTCCATTCAGTCAGGCCGTTTGCACTTCGACCCATAATCATCACAGCTGCTGAGGAGGGACTGCCAAAAATATAATCTTCCGAGAATTCAAAAAAATCTCCTTTGTTTATAAGGACTCCTTCGTCAATTAATTTTTGTCTAGTAATGAGGTAGTTAGGATTCATTGAATTAACTGTTGTGGCGGCGGATTTTGATCCTTTAAAAACAACAAATCCATCAGATGTTGGTTCTCCTTGTCCGTCTGCTCCGCGGGCTGCCTTAATTGTAAAAATGGCTTGTTTCTGTTTTGTTTTGATTTCCCGTTTTTCCTCAAATGTTTTATGTCCTAAAGTATTCACTAGCATTTTTACATATTCAATAAATTCTTCCATTTCTGCTCGGTCTGATTCTGAAATTGAAGATTGGGTTGGAATAACAAAATTGTCTACTTTGTATCTCTTTGCTGTTTTAGCAATATCATGTAGTCTATTTTCCAAGTATTTAATGTGGGCTTTATTAAGGTTATCATCCTTACTTATAAAAACAACGGCTTCATTCCAAAAATCTTTTTGTGTCAGTTGTTGATTAAGTCTTTTTAAAATTGACTCTGCTTCTCCTATGTAAACTTGATCTTTTTCCTCATCATCTTTTCCAAATAGCAGATAAATTCCTGGACTAGTTAAATCAGATCTATCTGTGCAGTCTTTTATTTTCACCCGCGGTATTTTATATGCTTTACCTGACCAATTTGAAAGTTCAATACTCATGCGTCCATTTGGATCTCCGTCGATTAAGAAAATTTTTATTGTTTTTCCGTATTTCATTTTTAATGGTGTGTGGTCTGTTTTATCAATGAGCTTTAATGCATTATCATCAATACTTGTTGATATTTTTCAATTCATTAAAAGTAAAACTAATCCTTAAATATCCAACCCATCACCGCACTTTTCACTTATCTAAAATCAGCGCGCCAATGGGAGTGGAGTACCGATTTTCTAAACCCCGAACTTTGCGTACCCAATTCCATCCCAGCCTATAATTGCCTAAAAATCCGTCACCTATTTGATGCTTTCGACTTCATCCTATCGGTGCTATTCACAATTCTCCAAACAGATTGATTTCCCTACGGTTTCAATCCCCATTTAGAAATCCAATGCGTATTTCGAGGAAAATTTGAATAAAAAAAAATCGGGCTGCTTTTCAGCAACCCGATTCTATTTATGGATTTTACAGTGTTCAATTAGGCAGTCCAATCATTCCATCCGCCTGCATAGTTTTCGATATTGTCGAAGCCATTTGCCTTCAAGACGGAATATGCGATTGCTGCACGGGCACCACCTTGACAGTGAATGATGACGGGTTTGTCTTTCGACACTTTATCCAGATTTTGATAAAGCTTGCCTAGGAAAAGATTGTCTGCTCCTTCGATATGTCCTTTTTTGAATTCGGATACACCTCTGACGTCGATCACCTGTACATTCCCTTTTTCCAATTTGGCCTTTACATCTTCCTTGTCAATGGGCGTGTAAGACTCCAATGCTCCTTCAAATTCCACCAATTGGGCAGGAGTGATAAAGCCATGGATATTGTCCAGACCGATTCTCATCAATTTCCGGGTGAGGTCGTCGATTTGGTTTTCTTCTGCGATCAAGACGAAGAATTCCTCATAGTTCAGGTACCAACCCATCCATGTTGAGAATGAATTGTTGTTGGTGATGCTCAAAGTTCCCTTCAAGAATCCGTTTCTGTAGTCTTCGGCCGTTCTGGTGTCGATGATTTTCAAAGCCTTCTTTTTGGCGTCTTCAAATTCAGCTTTTGAAAGGTTTTTGATTTTTGGAACTTCTGTCAGCAACTTTCTGTCCACCTTGTTCAACTTCTTCATCATGGCGAAGTATTTGGGTGGTTCTGGTTGGTCTGCCAGGAGTTCTTTGCTGAATGCAGTTTTGTCATCCAGCATCTGCAAGGCCCAGTTTCTGATTTTTTCGTAACCTACGGTCGTCATGGGTACGGCTCCAAGAGCCTTGCCACAGGCCGAACCGGCGCCATGCCCAGGCCATACCTGAATATAATCCTGCAACTGAACGAAGGATTGGAGGGAGTCATACATTTGTGCGGCTCCGATATCCTGTGTTCCGACCAAGCCAGCGGCTTGCTCCAAAAGATCCGGTCTTCCGACATCTCCCACAAACACGAAATCTCCTGTAAACAGCATCGCTGGCTCAGTGGTAGCGGGTTTGTCTGTCAATAGGAAACTGACGGATTCTGGTGTATGACCAGGGGTATGCAATACCTCAAAGGTGATGTTTCCCAACTTGATGATGTCACCATGCTTGATTTTGTTGTGCGGAAACTCATATTTCCAATTTTCGTCGCCTTCATCCGAAAGGTACATTTCTGCACCCGTGAGGGCTGCCAATTCCCTGGATCCACTCAGGAAGTCTGCGTGGATATGGGTTTCCAAAATGTGGGTGATTTTAAAATTGTTGGCTTTGGCGATCTGCAGATAGGTATCCACATCTCTTTTTGGGTCGATGACTGCGGCAATTCCACTTGCTTGACATCCGATTACATAACTTGCCTGCGCAAGGCTTTTGTCATAAACGAGTTCGAAGAACATATTTTTCCTTATTTGTTTGTTTAACCTGATTTGTGAATTTTCAGTCCCATGCTTTCACCATCGGGGGACAGTTGGGTTTAAATTCATTTTATTTACACTGCAAAATAAGGGATTATAATTTTCTGATAATGTGATAAAAATTACCTAAGAAACAGCAATGGAGGAAAAATACCCTATTTAGGGAGTTTTCTTTCCTTATGTGGCATTTGCCATGCTTCCCAAATCTCCTGTTTCCCGAAGACGGGCTGATTTTCTAACAAAACACCATTCAACCCGAAACATGCATTCCGTTTCCAAATGAGATCGAAACTGCAGGAAAATCAGACTATTGGGAGACCAATTCCTGATGCCAATAGGGTGAAGTCAAAATCAATCAACACCTAATTGAATAACAGTTAATTATACTATTGAATTGAGTTCGCAATGCATAAAACGGATTCAATTCTTATTCTGCCTTATTCCTGCTCTTCCAGTCTTTTTTTCTTACAGTTTCATCCCCATAAGGAAACCTGATGCCCATATCGAGTTCAATCTGCTGTTTCTCTGATTTTGACATAGGCTTTCAAATCCGAATGGAGGATCTTTTCCAATTCCTGTTCATTGCCTTTGCTGGTCTCGGTAAACAAGAATCCAAAGACCCCGAATTTGTCGAATTTGATTTTTCGCACATGGAGTGGGTTTTCAAAATCCCGGAGCAGTTTTTCGAAATCGAAAGCTTCTACTTCCTCAGGCTTGTAACCGAGAGGATTGTCCAGCAAAACCAAGCTGTAGATTTTGTCCTTTCTGGTTTTGAAAATGGCTTCCCAGTCTGGTTTTTGGTTGTTGAGAAAATAGGCGTAGGAATTGATCCCATACCCAAACCAGGTCAAATCCGCTGTCGTGCACCAGCCTCCAAACCGCATCGGGTTGACTTCTATGGGGATGATTTTCCCCTCGGAATCCACCCTGATTTCAATGTGCAGCGGAAAATTCCTCAAATCCACCCTTTTACCAATGTCCTGAAGGAAGTCCATGAGGGGTTGATAAAGCGATTCGATGATCTCTTGCGAGCTGGAGTATACACGGTCGCTGACATCCTTTTCCGAAATAAAGACATGGTGCAGAATGTTGAGTATCACCGGACTTCCATTTTCATCAAAATAACAGTCAAAGGCATATTCCTCTCCTTTTATGTATTCTTCAATGATAAAGTCCGTATTGCCCAGCACTTCTTTGGGGTAAAGAGATTGGGTTCTGGAAATGTCTTTTTCGATCTTGGCCAAGGTTTCTTCCCATTCCTCCAAGCCATCCACTTTATAGACCGCGATGCTGAAAAAACCGACGGCGGGCTTGATGATCAAGGGGAATTTGAATCCGGAAACATCGAGTGATTTCAGCCCCTCAAAAGGAACACCCATATAGAAGTAATCCGGGAATGCATCCTTGACCAGTTCCCGAAATTTCACTTTGTTTTTGAAAAGGTCGATGTGCTTGGGGAATTTTGTCCCTTGGGCATTTTTCTGGATCCAACTGATTGAATTTTCCGAATTGGTATAGACCAATTCATTTTCATTGTTCCGAAGTTTCGAAGCCGCATCCTGCTCTGAAATCCAACGAATAGGCTTTCCTTCCGTCAGTTTCTTGGCTTCAGGAGTGGCAATGACTTCAAAATTGTTTTCAACAATGGTTTCAATCAAAAAATCCGATACAAAGGGGTAGTCTAGTAAAATCATAAGAGGGTTTTCAGACAACTAATATATTGCATTCTCAAGTGATGGGGCAATTAATTTTTTAAATGGGGAAAGAAATTTGCGAAATCGATCAATTTTGAACCTAACCCGTTTTATGCATGAACAATTCAATTTGACCTGAAATCGCCCAATAATCTTCAGTTGTTTGCAATTCTTGACTTCACCGCATCGATGATTTGTCTTATTCTTTGGATATTCTGATTTTCTTGCCTTTTCAAGCCCATGGGGAAATCGAATGCACATTTCGGATTGAAAGCCATAGGCTTCTCCGTACTTTTTACCCCACGATTCATTTTGGGGAAAGCAGAATGCAATCCCCGGCTCAAAATGCCATTGTCAGGAGAATACTTTTGCGCGAAACAATAACCCTGGTGGAGGCACGATCCTGATCACAGCAAGACAGCGGCTGCTGCCGCAAACAGGTGATCCTAAATTGCCGCGAAACCTTACAACTGAATCCCGATGAATTTGTCCTTAAGGCTTGGTCTAAAAATCAGCATCAGGTAGGCCCAGTTCTGGTTGTTTTTTGGATTTGGGGCGCTTTGGACAAAGGAAAAGGTATCCGTTTTGAAAAACTGGCTGTATCCGCTTTGGATAGAAAAAACATCATTCACGACATACCCCAGTGAAAAATCCAGTTGGGTACCAAGGAAATCGTCCATTCTTTGCAAGTCTCCGGACACATCAATCCGCAGGACTTTATTGTGGGCAAAAAAGGCATGAAGGTCCCCTTGTAGAAAAAATTTATCGCTGAAAGCGAGCCTGGAGCGAAGGAAAATGTCCCGCAATCCCACACTTTCATCCAGCGTTTCTTCTCTGTAGAAAAGATCCATGTAGCCATTGAAAAGGTGATTGGTGCCATACAAAGGGTTGAAAGAACGGTTCTCTTGAAACTCATTACTGGCAGTCCCACTGAGTTGTTCATATCCTGCGGATAGGGTCCATGACTTTCTCTTTTCGCTGTCAATTGGAAAGGTCTGGTTGAAGGCAAGACTGAAATTATGGGCATTGACTTTTTTTCCCACAGGGTCCTTTCCAAATTGCTGGTAGTGATAGGCCGAAAACTGGGAATTTCCGGAATTGTATTGTAGGGTCGGGATACCCAACGTTTGCCGGTAATAATTTCCTTTTTGGATCAATACACCGTCGCTGTTGAACCGATTGAATTCCCTTCCGTCATTCCAAAACAGGGTGGAAAATCGAAATTTACCCCATTTGTTTTCATACCGGACCATCTGGGCGAGTTTGTATTGGTTGGGCGTGTCAAAGGGACTTTCGAACAGTGCGGCTTTGCTTTGGTTGTAAGCCCCGCCAAAATGCAATTTCATGTCTTCTTTTTCGTGCATCAGCAGCACCAAATCGTGCGCCCTTCCCTGTAATTCCCAGTCTTGGTTCCCCAAAAACCTAAAATTATCATAATTAAGCTCCTGGCGGCCGAGTTTGATTTTCCAATTGTCCGAGATACCCGCCAATGCCCAAGCTTCATGAACGGACAAAAAAGAATCCGTTGACTTGAGTTGCGCAGTGCTTCCCCAAACCCGAACATCCTGGACACTCATATAAAAGGTGAATTTTTCCATCTCATAAGTGGCCTGCAATCTTGCACGATGGGCGATGAATGAAAATGGATCTTGGTCGTCCGGAATGAGTCTTCCGAACCCGTTTCTGAATTCGGCACGCTGGATAATCTGCCCATCGATTTTGAATTGGGCTTGGATATTTTGGGACGAAAGAGAAAGTAAAAAAATCAAACCCAATAGCGATGGCTTTTTCATGGTGGAAGGGAAATAGGTTCATTTAATTTATAAACAGCTGTTTATAAAAGCAATAGGCGCAAAAGTATTGTACTCAATTTACCCAAAAAATTAAAGAAATTCCCAATGCTTCAAGATTATTCAGGTACCCACAATTGAAAACTTCTAACTTGAGAGGAAATTTCTCATTTCCGATGCCACATGGCAGTGGCGGCTTATGGGCAAAGATTTTGGTCATCTCAAAATATGATTTAAATCATACCTTTTTGTCTTAAATTAAGGAGCGGGAAATTAGCAAGAGCAGAAAGGGGGTGATATTTTTGTGCATTGGCGTTGGTTCTCCCGACGATCCTTTTTTGGAATGAAAACAAAAATCTGAATATGTTGCTTCAAAATGCTCCCCACAGCTTCCATATACCCGTAATGGGTTTGGGATATACCATTGATACCCCACTTAAAGTTGCAAAATACGGGATTTCTTCCGTGCTGTCGATTATGGAGGACGGACTGATCGAACAGATGCGGCTTGTTCATAGCCGTAAATTTGACCTTCCATACAAAGTCATTCGGGACACGGAACAGGATTATCGGGCCAGAAGGATCACCGCTTACCTGAACATGCTCCATACCATCGTTAACCTCCAAATTGGCAACATGAAAGCCGCTTCCTTTGAGGATGGGGGAGACCTTAATCGTTATTTTGAACTCCTTCCGGCATCCCATCCCGACAAAGTTTCATATACCCAAATGTTGTCCGCTGATGGCGAGGAGAAAATGAGGCTGCAGTCACTTTTAAGGGAGAGCATCGTTCCCGGCAGCATTGATGTAAACATCATGACCAAATTGGACAAAACCAATTATGATCAGGAAGGAATTGCTTTGCCACCCGAATTTGCGGATGCCATGTCGGCGCTGAGGGCTTTTGCCTTGAGTGAATTGAATGGGGCGATGGTTTTCTCGGCGGGTCTGAATCCCAGGCTTTTTGCTTACATGGAGCAGTTTGAGGATTTTTTTCCCGATGAAAATGGATTTCTCAAAAAGCGCATCGTGCTCAAAGTGAGTGATTATCGCTCTGCACTAATCCAAGGGAAATATTTGGCCAAGAAAGGCCTATGGGTATCTGAATTTCGAATAGAGTCAGGATTGAACTGTGGTGGACATGCCTTTGCCACCGAGGGAATCCTTCTCGGACCCATCTTGGAAGAGTTCAAATCCAATCGCGAATCCCTGAATGAACAGCTTTGGGATTCCTGCCAAAATGCACTTGTGGGCAAAGGGAAATTTCAGTTTCCAAAGGAAATGAAGGTGAAAGTAACCGTCCAGGGCGGGATCGGCAATGCAAATGAAAACCAGTTTTTGATGAACCATTATGCCTTGGACGGAACAGGTTGGGGAAGTCCATTTCTATTGGTGCCGGAAGCCACGAATGTGGATGAAGAAACGCTCCAAAAGTTGATACATGCCAAAAAATCTGACTACTACCTGAGCGACGCCTCTCCTTTGGGCGTTCCTTTCAACAATCTCCGTACGACCAGCTCCGAAATCCAGCGGAAAGAAAGGATCGACAAAAACAGGCCGGGAAGCCCATGTTACAAGAAATTTCTGTCGCTGAATACCGAGTTTACAGAAATTCCGATTTGCTCTGCCTCCAGACAATACCAGCATTTAAAGCTGAAACAGTTGTCGGCCGAGTTGGGAAGCGGAGAAAGTTATGCCAAAGCTGCTGAAAAAGTGATGGAGAAAGATTGTCTTTGTGAAGGTTTGGGGGCTCCGGCACTTCTTGTGAACCAAGTAAACCCGGCCCGAAACTTAAGGGCAGTGACCATTTGCCCAGGACCAAACTTGGCATATTATTCTGCTGTTTTCAGCTTGAAAGAAATGGTGGACCATATCTATGGCAAGGCTTCTGTCATGGTGGATGCCGCCCGTCCCCATATGTTTGTCAAAGAACTGGAGCTTTATGTGAGTTACCTGAAAACAGAGATGGAAAAATTCCTCCCCGAAAAGCCCAAAAAACATGAGGCCTATCTGGATCGATTTCGGAACAATCTTCTTTCGGGAATAGTGTACTACCAAACGCTGATCTCATCGATCAGACCTGATGCGGAGGACATGCTGAACCGGATGAAATTGGAAATCCTTGGCTTTCAAAATGAAATTGAAAAACTAAGTGCTGTGGATGCATAAAAAGGGGCTTTGATTTTCCGTTTTATATGCATTTAATAAAAGTCAAAATCATTTTTATAACTAAAACAAATGTATTATGGTTGATTTCATGCAACTTACCATCGGCGAGATCGTTGCCAACGATTACAGGGCTGCCACCATTTTTAAATCCTTTGGGATTGACTTCTGCTGTGACGGGCAGAGAACAATTCCGGAAGCGTGTGCGTCCAAACAAAACGATCCGGAACTATTGATTTCGCTCTTGTATGGCGTCCTAAAAACGGAAAACCATGAGCCTTTCGATTACAATTCCTGGCCGATTGATCTTTTGGCCGATTATATCGAAAAAAAGCATCACCGCTATACCCGGGAAAGGATTCCCTTACTGCTCAAATTCTTCAAGAAACTTTCGAAAACCGAGGCGGAACTTTATCCCGAGATCCAGACAATCCACGAACTTTTCAAAACCTCTGCCGAGGAATTGTTGGTCAGTATGAAAGAGGAGGAAGCTGTTTTGTTTCCCTATATCCGAAAAATGATCAAATCCAGTGATGGGAAAAAGAAAATCGGTGAACAGCATTTAGGTATCGCTGAGGCATCGATTCGGAAGATACTCCAAGACCATGCTCAGGAGGCAAAAATCTTTCGAAAAATAAAAGCCTTGTCCAACAACTTTATGGCGCCAGAAGATGCCTCCAATAGTTTCAATGTCGCTTATACTTTATTAGCCGATTTCGAAAAAGACCTTCACAAACATTTTCACCTGGAAAACAACATCTTGTTTCCGAAAGCTTTGGAATTCGAAGCCGGATTTCAATCGACTTCCAAATAGGAGGTTCTGGAGATTGGATAGTTTTTGGATTGCTGATTTTCAAAAAGAACAGCATTTCAAAAAACCATCCAATCTGCATTTCAGGGAAGGGAAGATTTGCGTTCGTTTGTGAACCAGCAAGCACAGATCGGGAGATCGACCTGAAATCCTCGAGGTGGGAAAGATGCCATCGTTTTTCTTGGAAAATGTTGACCCCGAAATATGCATTGGCTTTCCCAATGGGGTTGAAGCCCCAAGAAAATCAGGATATTCGAAGAGCCACGGAATTGACCGATTTGGTCAATTTAAAAATTGTAAAGAAAGGAAGAGGATTAGGCGATTTCAGAAGGCGTAGAATTGGTGCTGCATAGCAGGGGTGCATTGGGATAAGGTCCAACTGTCCTGATTTTTTTGGCTAAATGGTCTTCCTTCTGTGAAAAAATGAACCGTTTTCTGGGTAGAGATGCCCAAAGAATATAAGAAAATCGGATGGATTGGGGAATCGATAATCCTGAAAATTAGGCGAACGGCCAAGAGCCGAGTTTCAAGGGGCAACAAATATTACTCAACTTGAATCTTGGAACCGACTTTTTTGTTCACTGACTTGAGGCAATGGATTTTGATCTTGTTGGAGGTTTCTTTTAATTTCCGGAAATAAGGATTAATATCACCTTCAAAGAAATGGCCTTTGGCAGATTAATCAAGAACCAAAAAAAAGATGTTTTCAAAGACTTGTCAATACGGCATTCGCGCGGTGATTTACGTTTGTTCCAAAAGTAGAAATTCTGAAAGAGTAGGGGTGAAGGAAATCTGTCAGGCAATAGATGCCCCTGAATTTTTTACTGGAAAAATATTGCAGATGCTTGCAAAAAACAAAATCATAAGTTCGGCAAAAGGTCCAAATGGAGGGTTTTATATTGATGAAGATCAAAAAGGGATTGCACTGATCGATATCGTCAAAGCCATTGACGGGGATAATCTTTTTATCGGCTGTGGTTTGGGATTGAATAAATGTTCTGAAATCAATCCCTGTCCCATGCACCATGAATTCAAGGTGATCCGAGACAATTTGAAAACGATTCTTTCCAATAAAAGCATTTCGGTACTGGCAGAAGAAGTGGAAAATGGGAGCGTGACACTCAATAGACTAATCGGCTAAGGAGTCTTTTTGCTTATTCCTTGGGTCCTTCTTCAAAGCTTCAAATCCCGACATCAAGTCAAACAGTTCTTCGTCTATATTGCGCTGCCGCATCTGATGGAATTTTTGATGGAGGTCAACCAACATCTCTTCGATGTTTTTTTCTGCTCGCTGCATCGCAGCCAAACGGCTTGCATTTTCGCTCGCCAGAGATTCAGCGCAGGCTTTGAACAAGGAAACAAAAAGAAATTCTCGGATAAGGGCTTTTAAGGTGGGTTCTTTTTCGCCCATCACCTCAGGGATGTTCTTTGAATCCCAGTCAATTTCACCCAGAAGGGTTTTCCACTTTTCATCCAAAGGCAATAATTTTTGCACAATGGGCTGGTATCCAATCACTGGTTTGGGCTGGTTATGAAAGATTTGATATTCCTTGGAGGCATCCATATCCTTGTTTTCTTGACTTTCCAATAAGATTTCCCTGACCAAGGGCGTTATCGCTACCACCGAGTTGGGCACACGAAAAAGCCGTGTAGTCCTGAATCCACCATCGATCAAGCGGAACTGGATGCGTTCACCCACCGCCCAGATTTCTTTTTCACCTGGGAAATCCTTGAGGGTTTTTGCCACAAAATCGGCAAGCGTATCATTGAAACCGCCAACCAACCCTTGATCTGAGCCAAAAACAATCGCACAGATTGATTTTTGGTGATTTTTTTTAGTTCCGGGGAATTCGTTCGCGATAGTATTTTTTTGCTCCATAAAATAGGCGAAAATCCCCATGTTTATCGCCCTATGATAATCTCCCAAGGATTTTACAGACATTTCATATTGGACGATATTGGAAGCGGCCATTGTCTTCATGGTTCTCACGACCGACTTGAGGTCTTCTGCACTTTCCAGTTTTCGGCTCAAGCTCACCAATGTATCCATTATCGAATGTCTTTTTTGGGTTCGAATTCTTCTTTGAAGGAAGAGAGTACTTCTGCAGCAATCTCCAAGATGGATTGGCGGTCTGCTTCGTTCAGTTTTTTATCGGAGTACAATCGACCCACAAGCGCTCTCGGGAGTTCTTTGGCGCTCATCAACAAGGCCTGCTCAGATTCCAACATTCTTTGAAGCGGAATGGAATCAAATAATCCGCTTGTCAAAGCCAACAGGATAAGAATTTGTTCAGGAACAGACATGGGATGGAATTCTGCCTGTTTGAGTCCTTCTCGGATGCGTTGTCCATGGATGATTTTTTTTCGGGTATCATCATCCAGCCGGGTACCAAATCGGGCAAAACTTTCCAGTTCCTCAAACTGGGAATAGGCGAGTTTCAGTGTCCCCGTAATCGACCGAAAAACTGGCAATTGGGCCTTTCCACCCACCCGAGAAACAGATTTCCCGATATCTATCGCAGGCAAAACGCCCATTTCGAATAGCTTGGGAGAGAGAAAAAGTTGTCCATCATTGATGGAGATGAGATTGGTGGGAATATAATCCGAGATGTTTTGGGCCTCGGTTTCGATGATCGGCAAAGCCGTCAGCGATCCGCCTCCGAGTTCTTCGCTCAAATGGGTGGCTCTTTCCAGTAATTTGGAATGGATATAAAAAATATCCCCAGGAAAAGCCTCACGACCGGGCGGTCTTCTGAGCAGAAGGGAAAGTTCACGATAAGCCCGTGCATGGTGGGTGAGGTCGTCATACACGATGAGCACATCCTGACCACGTTCCATAAAATATTCGGCAATGCTCGTGGCCGCATATGGGGCAATGTATTTTAGACCCGGCGAAGAATTTCCCTCAGCCACCACGACAAGGGTGTAGTGCATTGCGCCCTTCTCATGCAGTTGTGCGATTACTTTGGCCACCGAAGAGGAGCGTTGCGAAATGGCGCAATACACACAGATCACATTTTTGTCATGCTGGTTGAGGATGGTGTCTATCGCGATGGCGGTCTTACCCGTTTGACGGTCGCCCAAAATCAACTCCCTTTGTCCGCGGCCAATTGGGATCATCGCATCCACGATTTTCAGCCCGGTCTGCAAGGGGACGGTGACCTCGGCGCGATCCATGATGGCTGGTGCGGGTCTTTGGATGGGGAGCCTTTTGCTAAATCCAATGTGCCCTTTATCGTCCAAAGGCTTTCCCAAGGGATCGACGACCCTGCCTATCAGTGCTTCCCCAACAGGAATGTCCAACACCCGACCGGTTCGTTCTACCTCATCTCCGACATTCAACAGGGAGTCTTCCCCGAGTAGTATCACCCCGATTTCAGTTTCGTCCAGGTTGTAGGCAATGCCAAAAAGGTCCTTGGGGAACTTTAGCAATTCCTTATAACCAGCTGCCTGAAGTCCTGAAACCCTTACTATACCTGCCGAAACACTCATCACATAACCTACTTCCCGAGGAGAAAAAGAAGGGACGAAGCTTTCTCTGCCTTTCTTTAATTTGTCAAAGGCATCGGTGATAGACTCTTTTGATTCGGTCGGGGGCATATCAGGTTTTATCAAAGACTGTTTTCGATTTTTCAATTGCCGTTTCGGCAATGTTTTTTTCCAGCGCATGGAGATATTCGGCAATACTCCAAGCCAATTTGTACCCCTTGGTAGTCAGCTCAATGCCGCTGACCAATTCGGGGACGGTCTTGAAAAGGAAATGGGCTTGTACACCGATAACCTGAGAGACCGTTTGCTCAATTTCTTCCCGCTTTTTTTCGGGCAAATCAAATGCGCTCCGAACCAAAATGGGGGTCGAACTGGATTGGAAAGCTTCCAGAAATTGTCTTTTTTCGGCTTCATTTAGGGTTTTCAACCGGCCTAGGAAGACCTTAATGGTCTGATCTTCCAAATCCATCGAAGCAAGGTCTGACAGCATTTTCTGTGTGATGGCGAAAACTTCCCGATGGACTTTCTCTTGGATTTCTTGCTTAAGGGAATGATGTGCTTCCATTGTGGTCTTCACTAACTGGGTACGCATCGTGGAGGCTTCGTTTCTGGCTTCCTCCAGGAGCTGCAGCCGCTTCTGTTCGGAGTCGTCATGTGCTTTCTTCATCAATTCCATTTTGGCCCTGTCAAAATCCTCGTTTTTGTGGAGAAACAATTCCTTTTCCTTTTCGGCCTCCTCTTTCTTGGAGGCAGCCTCTTCAAGTTGGGAGGCTATTTTTTTTTCTCGGGCATCGATGGCATTGAGAATGGGTTGGTAGAGAAATCGCCTGAGCAATCCCACCAAAATGAGGAAATTGAGTATCTGGGCGACAACAGTAAACCAATCGATTTGCATCTTGAAGTGATTTCGTCCTTAAAGAAAATGATTCCAAAATGGGTTGGCAAACACCAAGATCAACGAAAGCACAAAGCAATAGATTGCCGTAGATTCGATCATGGCCAAACCCACGAACAATGTTCTTGTGATGGTGGGTGCCGCATCGGGTTGCTGCGCAATGGCGGTCAATGCCTGGGAAACCGAGCGGCCTTCGCCAAGGGCAGGAAAGGCGGTTCCGATGGCGGTGGTCAATCCAGCTGTAACGATGGAGGCTACTCCGATAAGTGTAAGACTATCCATTTTAATTCTGTTTAGTTGATTATTGAGTTTAGGCAATGGCTTTGATTCTGATGGCTGCGGCAATGTAAACCGTTGCCAAAACGCTGAAAATATAGGCTTGCACAATTCCCGTCAATAAGCCCAGCATACTCATCACCACAGGGAAAATGAAAGGGGCAATGGTCAAAAGAATGGCGACGATCATGCCACCACTCATGATATTCCCAAACAACCTCACCGCCAGCGCGAGCGTCCGTGAAACCTCAGAGATCAGGTTGAAGGGCAGCATGATGAAGGTGGGTTTCAAGTAGCTTTGTAAATAGGCCAGAAGACCGTTTTTCCGAATTCCATAATACGGAACCGACAGGAATACACAGATTGCCAAACCGGCAGTAGTGGACAGAGAACCTGTGGGTGCTTGGTAAAAAGGAAAAATCATACAGATATTTGCCAACCCAATGAAAAGGAACAAGGTCCCGATAAAGGCGATGTATCTCTCCGGTTTTTCCAGGCCGATTTCCTTGATCTGATTGTTGATCATGATGACGATGATCTCAAGGATCAATTGCCAGCGGGAAATCCGGATGTCCGATTTTAGGTTTCTGGTGATCCATCCGGAAGAAATGACCATCATCGCCATCAGTGCCCAGGTGGTCACCATGGTGAGGTTAATATGGATATATCCATATTCCCAAAAAACCGTTTCGTCAGGACTGAGCTTCATGTTTGGATGGTTTTTTTTTCAGTTGAATTTGCTTTTCCTCACTTGGTTTGGTGGAGTGAAGGATGAGGTGCCGGGCAATCAGAAAACCCAAAATGCCGAAAAGGACGGTTTGCCAACTCCCTTGGGAGAGATAATAAAAACCAAACACCGTGATGCTGGTTCGGACCAAAAAACTGCCTATAAACCAAAACCCCGGTTTTTTTGCAGCAATTGCCTTGTTGACTGTCCACCAAAGGCCCCCAAAAAAGAAGATGCCCAAAACCCAACCGCCGATAAATCCCCATGCAAAATTTATGATCTCATCCATTGTCTTTTTCTTTTTTAAAGTCCAACTTTTGCTGTGCTTCATTCGGGTTCATTTCCCGGTTTTCATTGGCGACCCAGAACCAAGCGATCATGCAACCTGCAAATAGTCCAATGATCAAAAAGGTCAAGGTCCAAGAAAACGATTGGGGATAGTGCTTGTCCAGCCAGATGCCCAAGATCGTTCCCAATAAGGTAGGTACCGTCACCGACCAACCGACCATGCCAAACATCCCCAAGCCAAACCAAATGCTTCTTTTTTTTTCTCGGAGGGTTTTCAGTTTCCGAAGCTCTTTGGCCCCGACCTGTTGACTGAAAAATTCATCTTCCTTTTTTCGTTGTCCGGGAGGTTCCATTTTCTTATCGTTTGCTGAATTTTTCCAGTTGATAAATAAACCCACTTTCCAATTTCGCCATCACAGATCGGACTTTTCTTTCGGTTTCGTCCAATTCCATAAATTCCTTTTCAACCGATTCCCGGAGTTTTCCTAAGTTGGCTCCGCCAATCGCATTGCGGACAGCCACCAAGACTTCCCGTCCCGATTTGATCAGGATTCCCTCATCTATGGCCAGATATTGGACCTCCTCCGAAGCCGTTTCAAAAATCAAAATCCCCGGGACCAATGCCGCCACACCGTCCAATCTCTGCGGAAGCAAACCAAAAGCCCCAGAGCTGGTTTCCACGACTATCCTGATTACATTTTCGATCTCTGCGAAAACCATAAAGGGAAGGAGAATTTTAAGTGTCATCGACTGATTTTCCATGGCGGATTTTTTATTTTACGGGTACCGGGTTTTTTGCGATTTTGGAATCGTGAAGGTTTTCATTATTGGCCATGGACTTGGCCTTTTCCAATGCTTCCTCGATGTTGCCAACCATATAAAATGCGCTTTCGGGCATTTCCTTGAATTCATCTGCAAGGATTCTTGCGCAACCCGAAAGACTATCCTCCAAGCTGACGTATTTTCCGCTGATGCCACTGAATTGCTCGGTGGTGAAGAAAGGTTGCGTTAGAAATCGCTCCAATCTCCTGGCGCGGTTGACCAGGTTCCGGTCTTGTGTGGAGAGTTGTTCGAGTCCCAGCATGGCGATGATGTCCTTGAGGTCTTCATATTGCGCCAGCGTTTGCTTGACCTTTCGCGAAAGGTCATAGTGTTCCTTTCCGACGATTCCGGGAGTGGTCATTTTGGAATTGGATTGCAACAAATCGATGGCCGGATAAAGGCCTTCACTGGCTTTTTTTCGGGAAAGCACGATAGCCGCCGACAGGTGCGCAAAGGTGTGTACCGCTGCCGGATCGGTAAGGTCATCTGCAGGAACATACACGGCCTGTATGGAAGTGATGGCACCCGTAGCCGTGTTGGCGATCCGCTCCTCCAATTTGGACAACTCGGTGCCCATGGTGGGTTGATAGCCCAATCTGGAAGGCATCTGACCCAGTAATCCAGAGACTTCCATACCCGCCTGGATAAAGCGGAAGATGTTGTCGATGAGCAACAAAACATCCTTGAATTCATCATCCCTGAAGTATTCGGCCATCGTAAGCGCTGCGTGTCCAACCCTAAAACGAGCACCCGGAGGTTCATTCATCTGGCCAAACATCATGACCATATTGTCCAGAACACCGGCGGCTTTCATTTCATGATAGAGTTCATGGCCTTCACGGCAGCGCTCGCCGATGCCACAAAACATGCTGACGCCCTTGCCGTGCCCGACCATGTTGTGGATCATCTCCGTCAGCAAAACCGTTTTGCCCACTCCGGCACCGCCAAACAAGCCCGCCTTTCCGCCACGCTCTAATGGGATGAGCACATCGATGGCCTTGATACCCGTCAAAAAAACCTCGGATTTAGTGGATCTACTTGTCAAAGGAATATGTGCCTGATGGATGCTGCGCCATACGACTTCCTTCAACTCTTCTTTGTGGTCAATGGTATTTCCAAAAACATCAAACATCCTCCCCAGTATATTTTTACCAACGGGGACTTCCATTTGCTTTCCGGAAGATTCCACCACCATCCCACGCGCGAGTCCTTGGGTGGCCGTCAGAGCAATGCCCCGAATCCGATTGGCATCTATTTGTGCCATGACCTCTATGGCAATCTCGCCGTCTTTTCCCGTGTGCAGCAAGTTAAAAATGGAAGGCAAATTGTTTTCAAACCAAATATCCACCACGCTACCCCTTACGGAAATGACTTTTCCATAATTCAGAGAATGGTTCTTTTTTGCTGAATTCAACTCCATATCCTGTATGTGTATTTTAGACTACAAAGAATCCGTAAACAAGCCCACCAAAAATGAAATGCAGGTTGGTCATGTCGAAAAGTGTTTATTTCAAAAACAAAACATGTACTACAGTATATTAAAAATAATTAATATTTACATCTAAACGATTTAAATAAACAAAAATTTAATTAATATATTTAAAAATATAATTTTTAAAGAATATTTTAAGTGGGAAAAGGGATTTTTGTTTTTAGGGTTCTTGTTTTGCTCTTTTCACAAAGAAATTCGGGAATTGTCAGCGTTTTTTTTCTGAAGGAAAAACTTTGGTTTCTTGTTATTTAAGGGTGATGGTAGAGTTAAGGTTTTAAAAAATAAAAGCCGTTTTTTTGGGATTCATGCATAAGTAAATCCGGCGCAAAGCAAAAGTTGTAAATACTTTTTGAATTCAAAAGCAGAGGAAAATTGCTCATTTCTACACTAATTTATTGTATTTAAATTTAAAAAATATGCGAAATAACAATTTAATATTGATATAGAGTATAATAATGATATAAAATGTGATTTATATCATTGTCAAATCATCGGCTTTTGACTAACTTCATTTCTAAATCAAAAGGACGACCATGATGAAAAAAATCCTTTTTGCGACCGATTTTTCTGAGAATGCGGCGGCGGCCTTGGTTTTTGCGATAAAAATGGCGCAGAAACACCATGCGTCTCTGGTAATGCTTCATATTTTCGATGTGCCCACTTCCTGGAATTATCCCTATACTGATGATCCTATCGAAATGGAAAGGGAGGCACTCAAGGATTCCTTGAGCAAGTTGAAGGCCTATTTTCAAGAATATGCGAAGGATGACAGTGTGGGGCTGGAAGTGAGTTACCATGCACGTGAAAACCTTTCTCATGTAAAAGGCATTGTTTCATTTGCTCTGGAACAGGAGCCTCAATTGATCGTGATAGGGACCAGAGGGGGGAGCATGGCCAAGGAGATTATAGTGGGTGGAACTGCCAAATCCCTGATCCCAAGATCGCCAGCACCCGTCTTGGCGGTGCCTGAAGTTGCCATTTTCAGGGAGGTAAAAAATGTACTGTACCTGACAGACTTCCATGAAATGGATGTGGAGGCCATTCGAAAGTTGATAGAAATCCTGGCACCTTATGATCCGGAAATCAGCATCACCCATGTGAACACCTATTTAATCGATAGCGGACATGAAAAGAAAGAATGGTTTGAGAACTTGGTCAAGGAAAATCTCCCCGCTAAAAAAATCCATTTTCATCAAATTTTGGCCGATAATATCTACGATGGCATTAATTCCTATCTCAACGACAACCGGTTGGATATGCTCGTGATGCTTGAAAAAAGACGGGAGAGTTTCCTGGATAAGATTTTTCACAAGGATCTTGTCAAGCGCATGGATTTTCACACAACCATGCCCCTTTTGAGTTTCAATGAGCATTATTTGCGTGGACTTCCGTAGGCAAAGCCAAATTTTCATCCTTAACAATTAAAATCATGGTGGCTAGAAGATTGTATTTGGCTTTGATGGTCCTGTCTGTGGCGATGGGGATTTATTTTTACGGAATATCCGTCCAAAATTTCGATCCGGAATTTTTATACTATTTTGCCATGCTGCCTTTTTTTATGTTTGTTACCGGTTTCCATGGGTTTTTGGCGCATTCGCTCAGTACTTTAAAGAAGAGCAAAATGGTTTTTTTTCCGCTCCTCATGGGTTTTCTATTTGTATTCTTGTTCTTTATCCATCTCTTCGTGATTATGCCCCTTTTGTGTCCAAATCTTTAAAATCTCCATCAATATGAATGACTTAAATCAGATCATGAATGAAATCACACAGCTCACTGTCAATATCGAAAACAACTATCCCGAATTGTACACTTTTCTGGATGAAAACCCAATCACGATCCCTTCCGAAATTGACCCTAAGGTCGATCTTGCTGCTTATCAGGATTATCTCGAAAGCCTCAAGCAACTCTTGAAACACCATATCGAAGAGCATCGCATCAAAAGGGAAAATGAAGGGGTTTAGCAGCTAAAATTGATTTTTAAACAGTAATAGGTGTGAAAAAATGAGTTTTGCCCAAACCTCGGTTTCATTTCAATAACAGAACAACTCCAGAATTTTTTCAGGGAGCCTGTTGTCAAAGGAAGTAAAGAGCCGATTGGTGGTCTTATTCTACAGGTTATTTTTGATGGCTTCGCAAGTCAATTTAATTTCAAAGCCACCATCATTCCCGTCAATTGCGTTGAAAACCTCTCCTCCAGTACATTCCATTCCCATGTCTTGTGCGACTCGTAAGCTGTTTTTTCCATTTTCTGTTCTCATAAACGCTTCGAAATCAGACTGATCTAAAACACCGTTTTTTATGGAATGATCCCTTTTCCATTTTTTTCCGGAATCCGATACCACATTCATTCGCTTCAAGGTTTTCAATCCGATATTTTCTGCCCCTGTTGCATTTCCCAAAATTTCTTTCTGCTTTTGGATGGCTTCATTGGCAAAGAAATTTGCCATATATGGATTTCTGAAATTGTCATGCATCTCCCAATTTCCATTTTTGAAGATGTTGTGGAAATAGAGTTGGTGAACTTGAGGGATGAATATGTCAGTCGCGAAATTCTCAAAAGTCGTGACAGAAAAATCTTTTTTATGAACTCTTGAATGCTGTTCAAATTCATCCAATCTGTAGGGATCTTTTCTGACAAGGCGGTCGGCCGCTTCATTGGAATAACTTAAGTCGGTTGCAGCCTCCTTCACTTCTTTTTTCCGGTCTTCCCAAGGTGCTCCTGATGGAGAATTTTCAATGTTGATTTCTTCTCCACCAGATTTCTTCGCCAGGTCATCGACGATTTTAGTCTTGGAGCCATTGTCCGCTGTGCCGATTACGCTCTCTACTTCTTCATTGGTTACCCGCTGTATTGTCCCTTGACTTGGGTTTAAGGACTGGACTTGGTTGATTGATTCCGTTTTGGTAGGGCTTGCCGAACTTCGGTGTTTTTCTTTTTTCTGGACAAATCCTTGCTGTTTAAGGGCATAATTGTTTGCCATTGCTTGTAATTGAGTGCTTTGGCTGGCATGAGGACTACTATTGGCAGCTTTCGTCAAATTCTTCTGAAGACTTGTTTCAAGACGTTTATCCAAAAAATACAATGGA
Organism: Rhodonellum psychrophilum GCM71 = DSM 17998; assembly: GCF_000381545.1. GTDB lineage: Bacteria > Bacteroidota > Bacteroidia > Cytophagales > Cyclobacteriaceae > Rhodonellum > Rhodonellum psychrophilum. The sequence continues at coordinate 31,271 of NZ_KB906679.1, forward strand.
GATGCTTGATTACCATTTTTGATTGACCTTTGATTGGGGCCTGATTTGCCTTTATTTCCGAGTATTTTACCAGCGTGTTGCTTCATGGGGATTCCAAAACTTAAACCTGAATGGTGGAGCAATCCAAAACATCGAAATTTTCGAGATTTGGAGATAGGTGAAAATAGTTTGTAATCAATTGATATGCAAGGGTTAGCCTTAATTTGATCCGCGAATTGCGATTTTAAAATTCAATTTTACTGAAACAGTGCGATTGAAACCGGGAACCAGAGACTCTCATCGATCAAAAAATATTCTTGATTGCCTTGTTCACCATTTACCCCTTTCTATGCTATGGGCTTTCAAGTGGGTTTGAAACTGCCAGAAAATCAGAGTGTTTGAAGCACAAATCGGAGTACCATTCTCAAGTTAAAAAAAGCAAAACAACTCTCTGATTATTTAGAAACTTCAGGCTGGAAGGGTAATTCATATCAGGAATTTAAAGTTGGATTAATTCCAACATTTACCGATCCTTTGCCTAAAATCCATTTCTCAATTCCCCAAAATATCGGATTTCTTGGCTGTCTTGGTTTGCTTGATGCGGTAGTTCAGCGTGAGGTTGATTTGTCTTCGGACATTTTGGAAATCTCCGATGGTGATGAAATCTTCCCCTTCAATTGTGTAGCGATTTCTCCGGGTGTTGAAGACATCCATCACGTTCAAGATCATGGTTCCACGACCCTTGAAGACATCTTTGCTCGCAGAAATATCAAAGAAATAAATGGATTTTCGGGTGCCTTGGGCAGTTTTCTGCTTGGCTTCATAATTGGACCTGAGCTGAAGATCGAGCCCATTCGAGAGATTGAAACGGGAGCTCTGTCTGGCAAACCAAGAATATGTGGTCGCTTGGTAGGAATCCAATATATTGCTGCCGTCGATGTCCGCATAGAAGAGATTGAAATTCACATCCAATTTCCACCAGTCAAAAGGGGAGTAGTCGCTCGAAAATTCCACCCCGAAGGATTTTTCCGACAAGAGATTTTCTGTGACCGTCACCGAATTGCCTCTTTCGTCCACGGTCCTGATGCGGTCGATTTTATCAAGTGTACTTCTGTAATACACCGTCGAAAACAGCGATCCCTTTTCGAAATATTTGATGTGGCCCAATTCATAGGCATTGGTAAATTCAGGTTCCAAGTCCGGATTGCCGCTGAAGAAATTTCTGGAATCCGAAAAGGTGACGTAGGGGCTCAAATCATTGTAAAACGGTCTTCTCACCCTGCGGCTGTAGCTCAATTGAAATGCGTTTTCTGTCGATAGATTATAGGTCAAATGTGCACTTGGGAAGAGGTTGAGGTAATTCCTGGGGTTGACCACATCGGTTTTGACCAAGGTGGTTTTTACGTCTGTCCATTCGGCTCTGACACCTCCCTGATAACTCAGTTTTTTCGTTTTGTTACCCAAAATCCCATAAGCAGCATGGATGTTTTCCTGGTATAGGAAAATATTATCCAAACCCGGAAGGGCAATGAATTCACCTGCCTCATTTTGTTCTTTGACGACAAAATCATTCTCCATATTCCTGAAACTTGTCCGCAGACCCGTCTCGAATTTTCCTTCGCTGCCTATCGGCTTGGTATAGTCTACCTGTAGCAGATATTGTTTTTCGAACTCATCGTTGAGCGAGGTTTGGACTTCCGATTGAGAAGGTATTGGCGTTCCATCGGGTTTGAAGGTGAATTGGGTGAATACCTGGTCCGAACTTTCCCAGTAGTCCAAATGCGTAAATGAAGCGATGAGCTCATGTCCTTTTTGGGCAAAGGACCTTTTGTAACTCAGGATGTATTCGGAATTGGGTTCTTTTTCATCCTCTACCTGTCTTCTTTGGGAATAGCTTTGCAATTCGCTTTTGGAGTTGTAATAGTCGTCATAGCGGATATCCGTAATCCTTCTTGCATCGCTTCTTCGGAGAAGATAAGAAGCTGTCAGAATACTGTTTTCATTGAAATAGTAATCCAAGCCGCCTCGGATATTGTTGTTCATACTTTTTACAGTTCCGCTGGTGTTTTGGTCTGAAATGAAAATAGTATCCCCCCCAAAGACTTCCTGGTAGAGGTTGCCGACTCTTGGCACCCTGCGATGGGCGATTCCATAATTGATAAACCAGTTGATTTTTTTGTGCCGGTAGTTCAGGTTGGCAGCCAAACCCAAATTGGTAGGATTTCCGGCAATGACCTCAAAGGAACCGTTGAAACCCTGGTTGTTTTCTTTTTTCAGGACGATGTTGATTACCCCGGCCATGCCCTCGGCCTCATACCTTGCGGATGGATTGGTGACGACTTCCACCCGCTCCACCATGCTGGCAGGTAATTGTTGCAGGCCGCTGCTCCCCTTGAAACTGACCAAACCGGAGGGTTTTCCATCGATCAAAATCCTGACATTTCCGGAGCCCCTGAGCCGCACGTTTCCTTCGGGATCCACCGAAACCGAGGGCAGGTTCATCAAGATGTCGGAAGCCGTTCCACCGGCATTTGCAAGGTCTCTACCCACGTTGAAAATCCGTTTGTCAAGGGAAAGCTCCATCAGGGTTTTTTCACCTTGGACTACAACTTCGTCTAGATCACCAATGGTTGGCTTGAGCCTGATTTCCTTAAGGTCAATGGATAGGTTGTCTTTGGAGACTTCAAAAGTTGCGGTTTTCAAAGCATCATAGCCCATAAACTCGATAAGCGCATAATAGCTACCAAATGGGATTTCCAGGAGAAAAACCCCTTCGTCATCGGTGATATTCCCTTCTGTCAAAACATCCTGATCAGAATAAATTCCCACGGTTGCGAAAGAAAGAGGAGTGGAGGAAACCGCATCCATTACCTTTCCCTGGATCTTTCCTTTGCGGGGGATTTGCTGACCTAATGAAGTGAAAGAAGTGCACAGTGAAAGCGTAAGGATTCCTAGGATTACTTTCTTTCTAATGGAGGGAATGAAATTCATGAAAGGATGAGAATTAATGTTCTGGGTAAATGAGATAAAACCAATAGCAATGCAGTACGATGATCTTGGTTATTTTAATATGTTCGGTGTAAAAACCTAAATGCAATATATTCTTTCCTGATGAGGGTTTGTGCAGATTTATGATGGAAGCGTGTTTTTTACATTTAAAAATAGGGCATTTTAAGATTGAGTTTAAAGGATCGCCATTCAGGCAAAAAAAAGTATATCCTGTTGTTCCGGACAAAACAATCTATGGTTGTTTGATCGCCAAATTTGATCCTGAAAAAAATGAATAAACCCGCTATCCCTGTGAATTATCAAAAGAATAAAAACTCAAAACCAGGATAATTTTCTTTTGGGAGATTAAAAAATGGGAGGGGAAATAGTCAGGATTTGTAAATATTTACGGATTGGAACAACCCTAATTTATTCTATTTACCAGCCGATATATCTCTTGACAATGATTTGGACCTGCATCAAAATATCGGGATTCACCAATTTGTTTTTCATGTTGTTGCCATCAATTTCCGAGTTGGTCATGGTAATTGCCGTGAATTCCAGGGCATAATCCCAATCAAAATCCAAGTTGGAGCTAACGCCAAACCTAAAGGGGATATAGGCAGCCGTAGTTGATTTATCGGAAATCTCGATGACATTTCCGCTCATTGGTGTAAAATTAGTCACTTTCTGCTCGCGCACCACATGCATGACACCAACTCCCAAGCCTGCATAAAAACTAACCACATCTGGCACTCTGTTGCGCACTTCTGGGTTAAAATTATAGACGGGCATGACATCTGCAAAAAATCCGATGCCCTTAAAATCAAAGGCCTGCCCGTTGTTTCCCCACTCGATCACAGTTTGGTCAGAGATGTTTTCGTACCCTCCACTGTTCATCCATTGCGCACCAATAGTGCTTTTCAGGTCAAATCTGTGTGAGAGTTGTTTGTTGTAGGAAAATGCCATTGCTGGAAGCATCTTGAATTTGAAGGAGCTAAAGTCACCTGTGTTTTCACCATAAACCATTGATGGACCGACGCCTAATGAAACGTGATCTCTAGATTGTTGGGCATGGAGGGCTTCCGAAAAACCAAAGAGGAGAAAGGTAAGGGCTAGAATTTTATACATATCGAGTGGTGAATGGAATGGATTGAAAAATCACTTTGTGAGCGGAATTGATGTCAAGACTCAAAATTTGGTCAATAATTAGGCCAGTTCATGTTTTTGATACATGGAATTGGGCATTTCTTTGGATTGTCCAATTGGGGAAAGATCAATGAAAATATGCGTGAATATAATTCAATCATTGCGAGTGAATGGGATATATGATTTAAAAATATAGGATACATCCTGATCCACAAAGGAATATTCAAAAATGCCGGGAGTTTTTTACACACCTCACAATATTTTTACAAGGGGCCAATCCCTGGAGTTCCCAAAAAACCTGCCTTATTGTCCTAAAGTAAGGGCATAAGTTCCAAATTTTTCCCAACAAAAAGCCCCGTTTTGAGTATATTGAGGCATGCACATCTTAAAAAAAATAGCAGAGCGGGTATTTGATCCCGAATTGGAATTCAAGGCCACCCGCAGCAGTGGCCCGGGTGGGCAAAACGTCAATAAAGTGAATACAAAGGTTAGCCTTCGTTTTGACATCCATAACTCCGAATTTTTGGTGGATAGGGAAAGGCAAGTCCTGCTGACAAAATACGCATCCAAAGTGACCACGGAAGGTGTCTTGATCATCGACGCCCAGGAAACAAGATCCCAACTCCAAAACAAGGAGCTTGCCATCCAAAAATTCTATGAGTTGCTTTCGAAAGCATTCAAACCCAAAAAAATCCGATTGAAAACCAAGCCGGGTAAGGGGGCAGTCCAAAAACGGCTGAATGAGAAAAAAGCGCATGGGGAAAAGAAAGCCAACAGAAGGCGATTGGAATAATGGAGGGCATGATTTTTTGACCTGGAATAAGGTATTCAAAAAATCAGAACCAAAACCCATGACAAGAATTCCCGTTCGACCCTCTGTGGATTCCAGGTTTTGTCCGAGATGAAACATGAAAAACGGATTTGTTCTTGATGTCAAATCTTCCCAAATGAAATTTCAAACAGGCATCTGTCAAAACCCAAAGGAGGAATTTACCGGGTTTTAAACGTCAATTATATCCATTTCAACCTTTCCCGACATCTATTATGGTCACGAAGATCGAAAAAAAACAACTTTGGTACGAGGAAATCGCCTTGAGGGAGTTGAACGAATGGTTGTATAAAAACAAAAAGAAGGCCTCACTCCTGAATCGGGCAGCCAAGGGAATCCAAAACAAGATCAATAACCTCATTCCCGAAAAAGTACATCAGGCCATTACCTATGCCATCGAAAAAATGGTGAAAGGCGTATTGGTTGGCAATAAGTTCATCACCTCGACGCCACAAGCCGAAATGGAACTTTGGGCCGCGGAAATCAAAGTGAAGAAAATGATATCCATCTATACGAAGACGGCTTCTGCCGAAGGCGCCATCACCGGAGCCGGTGGCATCTTGATGGGTTTTGCGGATTTGCCAGCTTTCTTGGCCATCAAGATGAAGATGCTCTTCGAAATGGCATCTGCTTATGGCTACAATGTCAAGGATCTTAAGGAAAGGTTTTTTATCCTCTATATCTTCAAAGTCACCTTTTCCAGCCAAGACACCAGAATTGAGGCCGTCGGTATTTTGGAAAAATGGGAAGCATTCAGCAAAACCCTCCCCGAAAACATGGACGATTTTGACTGGAGGACTTTCCAGCTGGAATACCGCGATTATATGGATCTGGCCAAGTTGGCACAGTTAATTCCCATCATCGGTGCTGGAGTGGGAGCGATCGCCAATTACAAAATGACCAAAATGCTGGGTGAGAATGCCATGAACGCTTATCGGTTGCGGTATTTTGACCGAACGATGGGGGCAAAGGAGTAAGTTATTCCCTTGTAAAAAAAACTTCTTCAAAAACACACTCAAAATAAGGAAGGGTTCCGAGATTTTTGGTCTGGAACCATTCCCTTTTGATGACAATTTTTGGAGTACAGCTTCAATTTTTTTATCTATAACTCAAAGCAATTTTATTTGACCTGTGCTATGCATTAACATTTTTACTCGGGTCAGAATTTACTTAAACATCAGTCAAATGGGAAGCGGAGTGCATGTTTCGGGTTCAATAATTTCGAAACATTGAAAGCATTATTCGGCACTGATCATCCAGTTGATGCCAAATTTGTCAGTGAACATGCCAAAGTAAGCATCCCAGAAAGTATCGCCCATGGGCATGGTTATTTGTCCCCCAACGGATAGTCCGTGGAACAGACGGTCCGCTTCGGATTTGTCATTCGTCTTGAGTGATATCGAAAAATTATTTCCTTGAATGAATTTTGGGGCCCATTCCCCACCGGTATCACTTCCCATCAGGAAAGTTTCTTTGCTGATGGGCAATGAAACATGCATGATTTGATTGGCCATTTCTTCCGATAATGGAGGCATTCCTTCTTGTGGAGGCATTTCGCTGAATCGGGTGAGGTCTTCTAATTCCCCGCCCAACACGGATTGGTAAAAATTGAATGCCTCTTCACAGTTGCCCAGAAAGTTGAGATAGATGTTGGCTGTTAGCATGGTTTTGTCGGTTTAGATAAGTTGAAAATATCGAGACAGGGATTTCCCTATTCAAAATTGTGCTGCTTAAATTTAATTCTTTTTGATGGGAATTACATCCATTTCAAAAAGCCATTCAATATTTTCCGGAAACAATATTGCATTGATAAAATCCGATGTTACCTTCTTTGAATAAAGCCGAATGGATTAAAATCCAATTAATCATTATTTCAATCCGTGTTGAGAATTAAGGGAAAAACAAAAATCGGAGAGGATCAATGCCTTCCCATTCTTGAGGCTGGAAAATTCTTCTTTAGGTTTAGCTGAACAATTTTTGCAACCTTAGAAAAGAGCAACCCGAAGAAGGAAGACTATGATTATCATTTTGGCAAAGACAAGAAATCTTAATTTTCAGCTATTGATTCCCTCATCTTTCAAGATACAGTACAGCGAAGGATACATCCAGGGACTTGAGTTTGGGCTTTCGTCGGCAGGCCTTGTTGATGCCGGTAAGCCATGAGTATCCTTATTCCATTCAAAAGCCCACTTTACCATATAAAAGTAGATTCTTTCAACCAGTAAAATTAAAAACAGATGGAAGACATCTTCTTTGCTTTAGACGGATGGATAACATAATTTTAAGCGTCAACTAGTAAAAATTACAGCAATTTATTTGAACAAGGTTACTTTAAAAAGGAGGTCAATTGAAAAGAAGAGATTTTATCCAGCTATCCAGTTTGGGCTTTGGAGCCATGATGACTCCGGGTTTGATGATGATGGGAAACACGGTTTCGGCAGAGCAGCTGCTTCAACCAGGGTTGGCCAATGCCGCCAAAAAAGTATTGGCGGATATCGCCTTGAATGCCGCGAAGTCGAAAGGGGCAACCTATACAGACGTTCGGATCGGCAGGTATTTGCAGCAGTTCTTGTTTACAAGGGAAAAAAATGTGCAGAATATCAGCAATGCTGAGTCCTTTGGCGTGGGTATTCGCGTCATTGCAGACGGAACTTGGGGCTTTTCGGCCACATCCGATGTTACGCCTGACGGGATCAAAGCCTGTGCTGAAACTGCCGTTGCGATTGCCAAGGCCAATGCAAAACTTCAGATTGAGCCGGTAATCCTCGCACCTGTGAAGGGATTTGGGGAAGTTTCCTGGGCCACGCCCATCACCAAAAATGCATTCGAAATTCCTGTAAAGGACAAAATAGATTTGTTGCTTAAAGTCAACAATTCAGCCATGGACAACGGAGCGGCTTTCGTCACTTCCAATTTGTTTATGGTCAATGAGCAAAAATATTTCGCTTCCACCGACGGTTCCTACATCGATCAGGATATCCACAGGATCTGGCCAACCTTCACGGTGACAGCCATTGACAAAGCCGAGGGAAAATTCAGAACCCGCCAATCCTTAAGTGCTCCAATGGGAATGGGCTACGAGTACCTGGACGGTTTGGCTTCCGAAAAAATGGCAGGGCCAGCCGGATTGATCAGTTATAGAAATTCCTATGATATGGTGGAAGATGCCATCGCTGCATCCAAGCATGCAAACGAAAAACTGACCGCCAAATCTGTTGCTCCCGGAAAATATGATCTCGTCTTGGATCCAGACCATTTGGGCCTGACCATCCACGAATCGGTGGGACATCCATTGGAACTCGATCGGGTACTCGGCTACGAAGCCAACTACGCGGGAACCAGCTTTGCCACATTGGACAAATGGAAAACCAAGGATTTCAAATACGGATCCGATTTGGTCAATATTGTCGCGGACAAAGTGCAGCCCTTCTCTTTGGGTCTGACAGGTTACGATGACGAAGGCGTAAAATGCAAGGAATGGGATTTGATCAAAAATGGCGTCTTGGTGAATTACCAAGCGATCAGGGATCAGGCCAAGATCATTGACGAAAGCGAATCGCACGGTTGCTGCTATGCAGACAATTGGAATTCCGTACAATTCCAACGCATGCCAAACGTATCGCTCAGGCCCGGAAAGGACAAGTTGAGCGTTCAGGACATGATCAAAGGTGTGGAAAAGGGGATTTATATCGTGGGAAGAGGTTCGTATTCCATCGATCAACAGCGGTACAATTTCCAGTTTGGAGGCCAGTTGTTTTATGAAATCAAAAATGGTGAAATCGTAGGCATGTTGGAAGATGTCGCCTACCAGTCCAATACCCAGGAATTTTGGAACTCTTGCGCACAGATTTGTGACCAGGATGATTACAGACTCTTTGGAACCTTCTTCGACGGAAAAGGCCAACCTTCACAGGTTTCGGCGGTTTCCCATGGAAGTTCCACCACCAGATTCAACGGTGTCAATGTGATCAATACGGGAAGAAGGATTTAACCATTAAATGTAAAATCATGGCTATTTTAACGCAAGAACAAGCGAAGCAAATCATAGATAAAGTACTTTCGTATGCCAAGGCAGACGAAACAGAAGTCAATATTTCCGGCGGAAAAACCGGAAACATCCGTTATGCCCGAAATACGGTAAACACCAGCGGCGAATCCAATGAAATCAACTTGAACATCACTTCTGTTTATGGGAAGAAATCAGGTTCCGCCACCATCAACGAACTGGACGATGAGTCTCTGAAAAGAGCGGTCTCCAGGTCTGAGGAAATTGCCCAGCTGGCTCCGGAAAATCCCGAGTACATGCCCATGTTGGGTCCCCAGAAATATGCGGAATCCAGAACATTTGCAGAAGCAACGGATAAAATCAATCCGGAATACAGGGCAAAAGCGGCCATAGACAGCATCCAACCAAGCAAAGAGAAAGACCTCACTGCAGCAGGTTACCTTGAGGATTACTCGGGTTTCAGCGCCATGGGTAACAGCAAGGGGATGTTTGGATACAACAAAAGGACTTCAGTGGACTTTTCCGTGACCGTAAGAACTGCCGATGGAACCGGTTCTGGCTATGCCATCCGGGATTTCAACGATGCCGCGCTTTTGGACACCAAAAACGTAACCAACATCGCCATGCAAAAAGCCATGGCTTCCACCAGTGCGCAAGCCATTGAACCGGGTAAATACACGGTGATCCTCGAGCCAACAGCTGCCAGTGATCTGCTGCGGTTGATCAGTAGGAGCATGGATGCCAGGAGTGCGGACGAAGGAAGGAGTTTTCTGAGCAAAAAAGGTGGTGGAACCCGTTTGGGCGAAAAACTCTTTGACGAGCGCGTCAACATCTACTCAGATCCGACCCATCCAGACATACCATCCTCGCCTTGGACCAATGAAGGGCTTCCAAGGGAAAAAACGAAGTGGATTGAAAACGGTGTGGTCAAAAACATGTACTATTCCCGGTATTGGGCGGAATTGAAAGGCGTGGAGCCCATCGCTTCCCCATCAGGCATCATCATCGAAGGTGGCGATCAATCGCTTGCCGACATGATCAAGAGCACGGAAAGAGGTGTTTTGGTGACGAGATTTTGGTACATCAGGGCTGTGGATCCACAAACCTTGCTGTACACGGGATTGACCAGGGACGGTACTTTTTATATCGAAAACGGACAAATCAAATTCCCGGTCAAAAACTTCAGGTTCAACGAAAGCCCGATCATCATGCTCAACAACATCGAAGCATTGGGCAAGGCGGAGCGTGTCAGCGGAAGCATGATTCCTGCAATGAAAATCAGGGATTTTACGTTTACCAGTTTGTCCGACGCCGTATAAGCTTAGGAATAAAAACCCCGACCGCAAATCTGGTCGGGGTTAATTTAATTTCTCCATGCAGAAATTCATTTTCACCAGAATCAAATACAATTCAGGCAACTGGGACACCGACCAGCGAATGCCTGTGAACCTGCTCAATTCCCTGGTGGAATACACGACCATTCCCATCGATGAAAAGGAAAAAATCGTAGATCTGAGCAGCAATGAAATCTTTAAAAGTCCATTTTGCTACCTCAGTGGACATAAGCTGGTGGAGTTTTCCGAACAGGAAAGAAGAAATTTCAAAACCTATGTCCAAAATGGCGGTTTTGTCTTTGCCGACGACTGCAACCATGACATCGATGGATTGTTTGCCAAATCCTTTGAAGCGGAAATGGCCAAAACCTTCGGAAGTGAAGCACTTCAGAAAATCCCAAATGACCATCCCATTTACAATTGCTTTTTCAAGTTTGAAGAGGGTCCGCCGACCACTTCGTTTGAGTTGAATGGCTGGGGCGATGACCTTGTCCATGATTATCTCAAAGCCATCGTGGTGAAAGGAAGGATAGCGGTGCTTTACAGCAACAAGGACTATGGCTGTGAATGGGATTATGACTTCAGGAACAAACGTTTTCTCAAAGAGGACAACACCAAGTTCGGAGTCAACATTATTGTATATGCATTAACTTGATAGCAATTGGAAAATAACGATTTGACCAAGTTCAAGGAACTGGTCGGTAAATTACCCTTTTTGAAAAAGGAGATAGCCAAGGTGATCGTCGGACAGGAAGGGGTGGTGGAAGAAATTCTCATTGCACTTTTGGCCGGAGGGCATTGCCTGCTTGAAGGCGTACCAGGATTGGCCAAGACATTGATGGTGAAAACCATTTCAGAAGTCATGGAATTGCAGTTCAAAAGGATTCAGTTTACTCCGGATTTGATGCCCGGAGATATCCTAGGAACAGAAATCCTGGAAGAAGACCACGAGACCGGAAAGAAATTCTTTCAGTTCAACCAAGGGCCGATTTTCGCCAACATGGTTCTGGCGGATGAAATCAACAGGACTCCACCCAAAACCCAGGCAGCGCTACTGGAAGCAATGCAGGAAAAACGGGTCACCTACGCGGGTCAGAACCATGCCTTGCCTGATCCATTCCTGATCATCGCCACCCAAAACCCAATCGAACAGGCAGGAACCTACCCACTTCCCGAGGCACAGTTGGACAGATTCATGCTGTACATCCAACTTGGATATCCTTCTGAAAAAGAGGAATTGGAAGTCTTGGAAAAAACCACGGGGACGTATCGACCCGACCATAAGAAAGTGTTGTCAGGACAGGAGATCAAACAGCTTCAGGACTTGACCCGTCAGGTACATATTGATTCGGAATTGCTCGTGTATATCAACAAACTGATCCGATCCTCAAGGCCCGCCACGACGACAGTTCAGGCGGTAAAGGACTATGTGGAATGGGGAGCGGGAACACGCGCTGGTCAGGCTTTGATCCTTTGCTCGAAGGCAAGGGCATTGATCCATGGCAGGTTTGCGGTCATTCCGGAGGATATCAAGACCTTGGCATTCCCGGTTTTGAGACATCGCCTTTCTCTGCATTTCAGGGCAGAGGCCGAAAATGTTCAGCCAGACACGATCATTTCCCAACTTCTAAAATAACATGAACTGATGCAGGCCAATCCTTTGGAAATCATCAAATTGAACAACCTTAAATTGGCTGCCAAAATCATCAGCAGGCAGTTGAAAAACGGTGTTCATTTGGGTAAAAGAATTGGTGCGGGAAGTGAGTTCGAACAATATCGACATTACGAACCCGGTGACGATACCAAAAGGATCGATTGGAAATTGTTTGCCAGATCGGATAAATATATGGTCAAGGAATCCCCCGTGGAAAGCAACCTTCACATTCGCTTTATCCTTGATCTTTCCGGTTCGATGAACTATGAGGAAAAGGGGATTCGGCGGTTGGATTTTGCCAAAAATCTGCTGGCCTCACTTGCCTATTTGGCCCATCAGCAAGGAGATCCCATGACATTCTTCACCTTGCAAAACGGTGCTGTTATCCAAAAAGTAGCGCCTTCACCCAAGAGCTTTCAGAAAATCCTCTATCATCTGGATGCCGATAAGGCCTCTGGAAGTTGGCCGATACAGAAACAGGACTTTCCTGTTTTGAAAAGCAACCAAAGAGAATTGATCATCATGGTTTCTGATTTTTTGCAGAAGGAGAATGAATGGGTGGATATCGTTGCCTCCATGCGGCATCCCAAAAAGGAGATTGTCCTCTTTCAGGTGTTGGGAGAACAGGAAATGCATTTTGACCTGAAGGGGAATTACATGTTCAAAGACCTGGAAACGGATCATATCATCAAAATGGATGGGAAATCCGTCCAGAAAACGTACAATGCAGCCATCGAAAAATATTTGCAGGAACTTGATCAAGCTTTTCATGTGCCACAAGTCCATCTTTTGAGAACGACTTTCCACGAAAGTATCGCGGAAGTAATCAGCAAGTATTTACTGAAAAACCAATTGCACTGATGGAATTGCTCCAACCTGTTTTTCTTTGGGGATTGCTCGGTCTGGGCATTCCTATCCTGATCCATCTTTGGAATGGAAGACAGGGGAAACCCATTTTGTGGGCCGCCACACATTGGCTTTCCGAAAAGGAGAACCAACCTGTAAAGGGACTCAGGATAGACCAATGGCTCGTCTTGCTCTTGAGGCTGTTTTTGTTTCTGCTGCTCGTTTTGTTGTTTGCCCATCTTTTTGTTCCCGCATTCGAAAAAGAGGAAATATCTAAAGTTGTCCACTTGGTACAACCCCATCAGGAACTGACAGCTGCATTTAGGTTTGAGCTTCAGCAAGCATTGGAAAAAGGGGAGGAGATCCATTGGTTCGACCCTGAACTGACGCCTTTGCTTTCACTTGAATCGTCTGCTGATTTTCTGGACCAAGACAATTCCGATTTGCAGAAAGCGCTTGATGCATTTGTGGTGGAGGGAAATGAATTGAGGGTTTATCTGAACAAATCGACAAGTTTTCTGAAAGATGGATTCTTCATCAGTCCGGTAAAACCCATCCTTTTTCTGGAGGGTTTTGAGGGAAGGAATTTATCTAAACAATATATTCAAATAGAGGCAAACAAAATATTGACAATCAATGATAAAGGGTTATTGATTTCTCAGTCAGAATTCCCTCAAAACAGCAAAAAATCCAGCTTGGGGCCAAAGAGTTTCCCAACCTATTTTTCGGATTATACCGATACAGAAGAGCAATTTATTGTCGCCGCTTTGCTGGCCATCACAGAAATTTATGGAATCGAATTTCCTTTGGAAAACACATTGTCCGATGCTACTTTGGTTTTTGAAAAAGGCCTGCCGAAGGAGATTACTCCGGATAAAATTTATCTTTCCTTGGATCCCAATTCATTTTCTATCGAACCAAGTGTAATTGTTTTACCGGTTGGATTTGGGACCGGAAACCCAAATGACTTGGCAAAAGGCATCCTGCCGGAAGCCATTTTGGAAGGCTTGTTGGAAAAGATCGGATTTGAGAAAATGGCTGTTCCGCTGAGTGCATCCCAAATCGCCGCCAGGTTTCTGGTTCAGGAAAGCCCAAACCAAAACAAAAAAGCAAATGTTGCTGCGGTGTTGATGGTTTTGTTTTTATTGATTTTAATGACCGAAAGATACCTTTCACAGACAAAGGGGATATGAGCAGATTGGAAAAACATATCGCATCGCTTGGGCTCCAACTCCATACCAATGGCTTCTTGAAAGCCCTATGTATCGGTTTGGGAATGGGGCTGTTGCTTTCAGTCTTCGGACTTCCGTTTTGGTTGCTTGTCTCATTGGGCGGAACGGGCCTTATTGGGGGCATCGTATTTTTTGGTGTTTTTAGGGACAAGAAAAAAGAAGCCATTGAGATCCTACATCAGGAATTTCCCATGCTAGAATTCAGCCTTGAGCTCGCCGATGTGAAGCAGAAAAACATGGTGGAAATGCTGCAATGGGACCGGATCAATGAAAGCTTCGGCCAACGGCAGAATCCCTGGGTTTTTCAGCGAAAGCTTTGGCCTTTTGTGCTTTTTTTCCTGATGGGTTTGATCGCGAATCAACTGGGGACTTTGGATTGGCGTTCATTGTCCCAAAATCCTGTGAAAATGGGCTTTGAAGAGAACACGATTCTGATTGATTCCGAATCAAAACCTTTGCAGATGAACGCGTTTGAGGTGGTCATTTCACCACCGTCCTATACAGGCCAAGCTACCCGCAGGCAAACGGATTTGAACATCAAGGCCTTGAAAGGGGCTGTAGTGGAATGGAAAGTGACTTTTGAGGGAGACGATGCTTTGAAGGTTGCCCTTGTCAATGTGGAGGGAGCAGAACTGGAATTTGCGGAGAAAAGTGGGGGGTATTTCTTGAAGGACAAATTGACCGGCTCTGGAATTTATGCCATCAGGGCCTACCAAAATGAGGTCTTGGCATTCGAGAGTGCCTACCATTCCCTTGAGGCCGTGACGGACAAACCACCCTTGATTTTCCCTGGGGAGAAGGAATTGTACCGCTACCATTTTCAAAACGATGCCAAGCAATTGAACATTGCTGCTAAGGTTTCCGATGATTTCAAGGTGACAGAGGTCTATCTCGTGGCAACACTCGCCAGCGGATCCGGGGAGAATGTAAAATTCAGAGAAACCAAAATCCCGATAGGGAAAAGTGATTTTGCGAGTGCGGAATTAACCCAGAAGCTGGACCTGAATCTATTGGGACTGAAACCTGGTGATGAGCTCTATTATTATTGGGCGGCCTTGGACAATCAAAAACCGGAGCCGAATTTTTCACGATCAGACACCTATTTTATCCATTACGTCGATACCTCAGGACTGGAAGAATCCCAATTGCCTGGCATGGCGATCCATGTGCTGCCCGAATATTTCCGGAGCCAGCGACAGATCATCATCGATACGGAGAAATTGCTGA
This sequence comes from Rhodonellum psychrophilum GCM71 = DSM 17998, assembly GCF_000381545.1. GTDB lineage: Bacteria > Bacteroidota > Bacteroidia > Cytophagales > Cyclobacteriaceae > Rhodonellum > Rhodonellum psychrophilum. Next base: position 46,515 of record NZ_KB906679.1, read on the forward strand.
AGGCGAAAAAAACGATTGCCGAAAAGGAATTCAACAGCACGTCCAATGAAATCGGATTTGAGCAAAAACTACTTCGGATGCGCTATGGGCAGTATTTGGGGGAGGAATTCGAAAGCACAGCAGGCGGTGGAGGAATGCGTCAGGACAATGCCGAGAATATACTGCAGAGTTTTATGCACAACCATGACCATGAGGGGGAGGACACAGAGGTGCAAGAAGAAAAGACCAAGCGGTTTTTTGGCATCAATCCTACAGGAGAAAGACCGCAGGTGGACAATCAAATCCTACTGGATCTCAATATCGAGGAGGAACACCATCATCACCACGGCGATGAAGAAGGTGGCGACTTGGCCGCATTGCTCGAGGAGTATTTGCACAACCATGATTCCGAGGAAATGAATACGCTGTATGAGGCATCCACCCGCAGTCTGCTGAAAATGGCATTGGAACAAATGTGGCAATCCGAGTTGCATTTGAGATTGTTTGAACCCGAAAAAGCACTTCCCTTTCAGTACAAAGCCTTGGATTATTTGAAAACCGTCCAGCAAAAATCCCGGGTCTATGTGAAGCGAACCGGCTTCGATCCGCCTCCCATCAAAGAGGAAGAAAAGCGGCTTAAAGGCGAAATGAAAGGATTGGACAAGGACATTAAACGGGAGTTGACTGTTGTTCAAAATGAGCTTTCGGCTTTGTCTGGAGCCATTTTGGGTATGATCCAACAAGAAATCATTTCTGCACAGGACAAGGAAACGATTCAGGCATTTGGCAGGCTGTGGACGGAAAGAATGCAGTATTCGGGAATGGAAGATTGGTCGGTTTTGCTGCTCTTGCAGCAACTGAGTTCTGGAGAACTCGATGCAAAAGGCAGAAATGCGCTCCACAACAAACTTTACCCCTTGATCGCCAATGGCAAGCAATTGGATGCTTCCTCCATTGCACATAAAGATTTACAGAAAGCCTTTTGGAAAAACCTTAAATGATTGATTTTACACCATATTTTCCTTTTTCCTGGACAATGTTGTTCGTTTCTGTCCTTGTGGTCCTTTGGGGTTTGCAGCTGTTTTGGTTCTGGAAATCCCGTGCTTCTGGAAAGCGGAAAGCCATAAAATCACTGCTCAGCAGTTGGCTGACCCTAGTTTTGATTGCCTTCTTGTTACAACCCAACTGGCAAACTTCACAATCCTCGGCACCTGTTCTTATTTATTCCAACAAAATCCCAAAGGAAAAGCGCGATTTCCTGAAGGACAGTTTGAAGGTTGATAAGATCCTTGCGAAGCAAGACTACAATCAGGAGGGAAATCCTGTCTATCTTTTGGGTCAGGATTATGGAATGCCTTTCCTCCAATCCCTGAAAGGAAAAACCATCCATTGGATCCCAGACATTCCCAAGGGCCAATTGTCTTTCCTTGAGTGGAAAGGAATGATTCGACAGGGTGAAATCCAACAGGTTTCCGGGAGTTTTTTTCAAAGTGACGCTGCGAAGATCGAACTTCAATTGAATGGCGAAACGATAAATGCACAAGAATTGGGACCGTCCCAAACTACTTTCCGGTTGGAATTCACGGGCAAGATCCCCGGCAAAAATGAGGTGGAATTGCTGCTTGGTGGAGAACGATTGGGGGCGATTCACTTTTTTGTCCAAGAGGCGACTCCCAAAAATATTGTCTTCCAATTTGGCTTTCCCAATCCGGAAATCCGGTTTTTGACACAGTATTTGGCCGAGAAAGGGGAGAAGGTCAGTTCCACCACGCAGGTTTCCCAAAGCTTGGACGTCGTCACCGCTACTGGTTGGCAAGACAGCACGCAGCTGGTGATTACCGAAGTTTCCCAGCTGAACAACAGGACAATTAAAGTCGCTTTGGAACAGGGAGCCTCTCTGTTGATTATGAATCTTTCGGCTCCTTTCAGGGAAATCCCGATGATCAATAAACTTTTGAAGACAGATTTTGAATTAGAGTCAATAGGTACTGGCGAGCAAAGGGAAATTCAAAATGGTTTGTCTGCTTTTCCCGATCGCTTTGTCTCCAAAATGGGTCAAAATGACTTGTTGGAAGGTGCATTTGCTTTTCAACCTACCGGAAATTCCAAAATAGGCATCAGCTTGCTGGAAGGCACATTTCCACTTCTGTTGCAGGGAGACAGCATTGGCTACAACAAGGTTTGGGATCAGATTTTGGGTGCGATGGCGGTGGACGAAGAAACCAATTGGAACATCCCCCAACCTGCTTTCTCACATACGCTGAATAGGATTTCCCTAAATCAAAAAAATGGGCCAGATGAATTTGCTGTGCTCGGTCAGGATACCGTATTCCTCCAACCATCCCTAATCAATCCCTTGAGCGCATCCGGGCTTTGGCAGCCTGCGGAAAGTGGATGGATTTCATTGAATGACTCCTTGGACACATACAGTTACGGGCTGGAAGAATGGGCAGGCCTGGAACCGATCAAAGCCATGTCGGCCTTTTTGAAAGCATCGAAATCCTCAACTCCCGCCGTTGCTACGGTGATGGAAGCCAGAAAAATCGGGGATTGGGTTTGGTTGGTTTTGATTATGGTTGCCTTTGGGTTGGTCTGGCTGGAACCGAGGGTTTGATTTGAACAAAACTCAGGATTTGGTTTTTGGGCTTTGTTTTGGGTGAAATTGGTAAACCTCTGTTATGCATTTCCATTTCTCTTTCAACCCGAAATTGTCTAGTAATCAGTAAGTTGTTTGCTATATGTACCTTCACTATTTTGGTACTTAACCCTATTCTCCAAATAGTCTGATTTTCCTTTAGTTTCGATCTCATTTGGAAACGGAATGCATATTTCCATCTAACTTACCTCAAGTTAGCTTCTTTACGCTACTTTTCCGCTGTCTTGGAATTCGGGTTAAAGTTCTCACCAAAATTAGTTTGCACGAAATTTATCCGAACATCAACTTTTTTGTTCTAAAACATATAATTGCCAATTATGAACCAAAAGATTATTTATCAATACAAAGACTTTACAGGGATGGTTTGGAGCAGCAGTTCAAAAACCCTTAAATTTAGTGGAGAATAGGACCCTTATGAAAAATACAATACTGTTAAGTTTAGCCATGCTGATTCTTTTTTCTTGTGGAAAGAATAAAGAAACTGCGGATCAGGTATTTCTAAATGGAATCGTCTACACCGTAGAAGAGGAGCAACCCACCGCAGAAGCCGTCGCCATCAAGGACGGAATCATCATCGCGGTTGGAACCACAGCAGAAATTCAAGCCTTTGTCGGAAAGAACACTGAGACCATCGATCTTCAAGGGATGACCATGACACCCGGCTTGATCGAGTCCCATGCGCACCTGATGGGGATAGGATACAACAAATTGGACATTGACCTGATGTACGTCAAAACCTATGATGAACTGGTCGCGAAAGTTGCCGAGGCAGCGAGCAAAGCCGAGCCGGGAGAATGGATCACGGGTCGGGGATGGCATCAGGACAAGTGGATCGAAATGCCTGCTCAGTCAGTCAATGGCTTTCAAACCCATGATCAATTGAGTGCGGTCACGCCCGAAAATCCCGTGTACCTGGCGCATGCTTCCGGTCATGCTTCTTTTGTCAATAAAAAAGCCATGGAAATGGCAGGCATCACCTCTTTGGGTAGTGAAAAGCCCAAGCAGGAAGTGGAAGGGGGTGAAGTCATCCGCGACGAAATCGGCAACCCAACCGGTGTATTGGTGGAAAGAGCCTCAGGCTTGGTCAGCAAATTGATTCCAAAAGACACCCCGGAAAGAGCCGAAAAAGCCTTGGTATTGGCATTACAGGAACTTGCGGAAAAAGGGATCACCTCTTTTCATGATGCAGGTGGCAATCAGGATTTGATTGATCTTTTGGAAAAATTTCAACCAGAAGGCAGGTTGACTTCCAGGATGTATGTGATGCTTTCCAGCCGTATTCCCGAACTGGTGGAAGCCTGGTACAAGAAGGGCCCTAAAATAGACCCGGAACACATGGTGACTGTTCGCTCAATCAAGCTCAACATGGATGGAGCACTCGGTCCCTGGGGAGCATGGCTATTGGAAGATTATGCCGACAAGCCGGGTCAAAGGGGACATGAAACCATGCCGATCGACTTGGTCTCACAAATTTCTGAGAAAGGATTGGAGCTTGGTTTTCAGGTGAATTCCCATGCGATAGGGGACAGAACCAATAGAGAAGTGTTGGACAGATACGAAGCTGCTTTTGCCAAATTTCCAGAGGCAAAAGACCACCGATTCCGCGTCGAACATGCCCAGCATTTACATCCGGATGACATCAGCAGATTTGGTGAATTGGGCGTGATCGCAGCGATTCAAGCCATACACATGAGTTCGGACAGGCCTTGGGCCATCGGTCGTTTGGGCGCCAAAAGGATCAAGGATGGTGCCTATGTTTGGCAGAAACTCCTCGGTTCGGGTGCCGTGATCTCCAACGGGACAGACGCCCCGGTGGAACCGCTGGATGCCATTCCTTCTTTTTATGCATCTGTAGCCCGAAAAACCCTAAAAATGACACCCGAAGGAGGCTACGAACCCGATCAGAAATTGACCAGGGACCAAGCATTGAAATCCTATACCTTGAGTGGTGCTTATGCCGAGTTTGAGGAAGATTTCAAGGGTTCCATCAAAGTGGGAAAAGCAGCAGATTTCACGGTTTTTAACCAGAATCTGATGGAAGTTCCGGAAAACGAAATTCTCAACACCAAGGTGATGATGACGGTAGTGGGTGGAAAGATTGTGTACAAGGCAGATTGATTTCTGCCTTTTTTTACTTTCGATGTCTTTTGGGTTTTCTTGTTGGTTAAATGTTGGCCTGAGCTTTGACCCGAAATATGCAATGGTTTCCAAATAGGATTGAAACGGAAAGAAAATCAGACCATTGGGAGAATAATTCCTGATACCAATTGGGCGAAGTAAAAAATAGTCTACACCTAATTGATTATCAGTAAATTAAAGTATTAAATTGAGTTTGTAATGCATAAAACGGGTTTAATTTGTTACCAGAGTGAAATCTACACAGTACAATTGAACATTTTTGTTCAAGGCCTTTTGTTCCAGATATTTGGGAGAGAAGCCTGTCTTCTCCAATAATTTTTCATGACCAAAAACCTTTTAATCAGCAATATGTAGATTTAGGTTTTCCAATTCCTTTAAATCCGTTTTATGCTCATATTTTTTGATAAGGGATGAAATTGTATGAAAATCAGTCTTTTAGAGAATTGTGCTTTTAACCGATAGGGTGAAGTCAATGATTGTAAATATCTGATTGATATTTTTTCAAAATTACAGTCTGGAATGAAATAGGCAATCCATAACACGGTATTAATACATTTTTTTCTGTGAATTATTACCATATTTGACTAAAAACTATTAAGTTAGCAATTGTTTTGTTGAAATTAATTCTTCTTCATTTGAGATTTTTCAGCAACAATTTTATTTGAGTTTACCCTATCACCTAACCAATTAGCGAAATCCGAATATGAATGGATGTTTAAAAATCAAGTTTTCCTTATTCATCGTTTTGATCTTGATGGGGTTAAGTTTGGAGTTGTCTGCGCAAAGTGTTTATACAGCCCGAGGTTTTTGGGAAGAATCCAATAAGCCTACTTACAAACAAATCAAACTAAAACAGGTTCTCGGAGAGCCGATTTCCGATGACGAAATAGGTTATTTAAATGATTTTGAAGTTTTCTTGGCCTCCTATTATGAGAAAATGTCTCCTGAGGAAAGAGCGAAATACGAAAAAATGCGGGTGGAATGGGACAGGGAAATTACAGCTCCCCAAAAAACCATCATTCAACCTGAAGAATTTGAATGGAGAGGAATAGATAGGGCCGTTAATATTGGCTATGGTATTTATTATGGTGCCAGTTTGGTATCGGCTTTTGAAATAGACAATGCAGGGGCTATTGGTATTCCGCTAGTGACTGGCGGGCTTTGGGCACTTGGTCCAATTTTAAACCCAAAAAAATACGATAATATAGATCGGTCGGTTGTCAGAGCTGCCAATGCTGGTAAATTTCTTGGTTTAATTTATGGAGGTTCTCTCGGCTTGATCGCTGTGGGGAATAGCAGTGATGAAGGCAGGGCTGCTTTCATCATGTCTTCCGTAGGAAGTATCGCTTTTGGAGAGGTTGCTTTCCAAATGCAGAAAAACAGAAAATATTCGGATGGTCATATTGAAATCATGAGGCATCATGGGATTTTAGGAGCTTTTGGAGGTCTTTCTGTTGTGGCAGCTGCTCAAGGAGAAACTGGACGTCCTTTTGGAATAGGAGCTTTAGTTGGGAGTACAGTAGGGCTGGCATTGGGAAATATGGCCTCCAAAAAGTATGAATATACCAGAGGTGATGCGCGCTACGCAACCAATATGAGCAGTGTTGGTGTGGGTATCGGGTTTGCAATTTCCAGTCAAATAGCGATCAATGGTGATGGTGGAGAAGGACTTATTCTTATTCCTGCAGGCTTCGGAGTCCTGGGTACAATCATCGGCCAAAGAAATGCTCAAGGTGTAAATCTAACGGGCAGACAGGGGAGCACCATAAATTATGCCTCAGGCGGTGCAGCTTTACTTGGACTCGGAATTGCGGCAATAGTACAAAGCGACTCCCCGGCTGTTATTTTGGGTCTCGCTTCAGGTTTTGCACTTGTTACGCAAGAATATCTTTTTGCGAAGTACAGAAACGAGAACTTGAACCTCAATTTGTCAAGATCAAGCGCTGTTAAAGGGATCAATTACGATTTGACTTTCCGTCCTGAAAATTACATCGTAAACCAAAAACTTCAAGCAGGAGCAACCTTGTTCAGCAATTATTCCCTGTTGTCAAACCCAATCATCAACTTGAATTTTAAATTTTAAAATATTAGGCTCGGTCTTTTGGTATGTTTAAAAATAGGGTCAGTCGGGAAATGTGTCTCCCTTTATCTATAAGTCTCCCAAAATAGTTTCTGACAACTTTGAGAATGGTTTTATCCCGTCCAGATTGTTGAATTGCTGTGGAGAAATATGTGTCCCATCCCTATGGGATTCTAAAAAAAATGTAATCCTTATAACCGAGGATTAAAATCCTCGGTTAAGATTTCTCTCATCGCTACGCGATTTAAAACACGACATCTACGCTTACAAAAGCCATAGGCTTGGTTCAAATCTTAATCCCACAATTCATTTGGGGAAAGGCAGAATTTTTTTGGATGGTCAAAGTGCCAGCAGCACGACTTAAATCTTCGCTGTCTAAAAAACAAGCAAACATGCTCCGATGCTTTCCAAAAATCGAATAAATCTAGGCCGCCCATACTTCATGAGGAAGCATGGGTGCTTAATTTTCGTTCTCTCAATCATATTTTCTATTGAGTTTGAAATATGGTAGGAAGCCAAAAGGCTTCAACTTTTCAATAGCCCCGGGCGAAACCCGAGGACAAGTCACAACGCTTAGTCGGTTTTCTTTGGCCAAAGAATAGGATTGAATCCCAAAGGTTTTCCGCCAAACCAGAAAGTACATACTGGAGGAATTGTCTGATCCTTGTGAAATTGCTTTAGCTCAACTGACCTCACTTTAGATTTTGCCACAACCACCGACCATTCATTTCGGCTATATTGGTCATTGTGATTCCTTGAGGGCAGACCACTTCACAGGCACCGGTGGCAGAGCAGGAACCAAAGCCTTCCATATCCATTTGAGCAACTAGTGTTTTTTTGTTGGCTAAAAGTTTATCTGAGTTTTATTTGTCACCATAGTGAAATCTGCATTGTACAATTGTACATCTTAGATCATGGCCTCTTGTTCCAGACATTTGATAGACCAGTCTGTGTTCCCCATTTATTCTTCTTGACCAAAAACCCCTTAATCCGAATTTTAAAGGTTCAGGTTTTCCAATTCCTTTAAAGGGATCCTGACGAATGGCTTTGATGAGTTCTTTGATTTTTAAAACAATGGCTTCGTCAGTTTCTATCCAATAAGTAAAATCTTCCCAAGCCAAAACGGTGAATTCAATATTCATTTCATTCGAAATTAAAAGGAACAGTTTTATTTTCGCTGATTTGATTGATCGATGCTTGTAATCTATCGGTATTGGCTTTTGTTGATAAGAGATATTCAGTTTCTTTCAAAGAATTGTACTCTTGGATCGACATGATAACAACTGCATCATTGTCTTTATTTCTTGGAACAATGATAACATCAAGAGATTTTGATACGTAATCAAAATATTCTTTCATGTCTTTGCGAAGGTTTGTGATGGTCACAGATTTCATAACGTCATTTTTTATTTCATAAATGTACAAAAAAACGTACTGAATTATGTACGTTATTAAAATCATGAAGGTTGGGAAAAAAGTATTTCCTCTTTTATTCAAATCCCCCCAATGTCGTATATTTCTCCTTAGGAAGCTGGCTGTTTTATTATCATTTCCTCCCACACATATCCAATTGAGTTTGAAATATGGTAGGAAGCCAAAAGGCTTCAACTTTTCAATAGCTCCGGGCGAAACCCGAGGACAAGTCACAACGCTTAGTCGGTTTTCTTTGGCCAAAGAATAGGATTGAATCCCAAAGGTTTTTCGCCAAAGCAGAAAGTACATGCTGGAGGAATTGTCTGATCCTTGTGAAATTGCTTTAGCTCACCTGACCTCACTTTAGATTTTGCCACAACCACCGACTATTCATTTCGGCTATATTGGTCATTGTGATTCCTTGAGGGCAGACCACTTCACAGGCACCGGTGGCAGAGCAGGAACCAAAGCCTTCCATATCCATTTGAGCAACCATGTTTTTGACACGATTGGAGGCTTCTGGTTTGCCTTGGGGAAGCATGGACAAATGATTCACTTTGGCGGAGGTAAACAACATCGCGCTGGCATTTTTGCAAGTGGCCACACAAGCACCACAACCGATGCAGGCCGCGGCATCAAATGCTTTCTCGGCAAGTTCATGATTGATCAAGAGCGTATTGGCCTCAGCCGCTTGGCCTGTATTGACACCAATATAACCGCCTGCCTGAATGATTCTGTCAAATGCCGAACGGTCGATCACAAGGTCTTTTTTGATCGGAAAAGCTCCTGCACGAAAAGGCTCTAAATATAAGGTTTGCCCATCTTGGAAACTGCGTAAATGGGTCTGGCAGGTAGTCGTCCCCTTGTTGGGACTGTGAACGTCACCATTGATGACAAAGCCGCATTGGCCACAAATCCCTTCCCGGCAATCGCTTTCAAAGGCAACTGGATTGCCTCCGGATTTGATGATCTTGGTATTGAGATGATCGAGCATTTCCGGCACGGACATGTGTTCATCCAAATCGTCCAGTGTGTGTCCTTCAAAATAACCTTTTATGTTTGGTCCAGCTTGTCGCCAAATATGTAGTTCAAGTTTCATGGTTTCGTTGTTTTATAGCACTTACTTGTAACTGCGGCTTTTTAACTCCACGAATTCAAAATTCAAATGCTCTTTGTGCAATGCATATTGGTTGTCGCCCTTGTATTCCCAAGCGCTTACATATTTGAAATCCTCGTCATTGCGCAAGGCTTCTCCGTCTTCTGTCTGGTATTCTTGTCTAAAATGCGCGCCACAGGATTCTTTTCGCTGCAGAGCATCTTCAACGATAAGGATCGCCATTTCCAGATAGTCTTCTACGCGAACCGCTTTTTCCAATTCAAAGTTGATTTCTGATGCGTTTCCAGGAATAAGCAATTCTTTCTGAAAACGTTTTTGGAGTGCAAGTAAGGCTTCCCGGGCTGCTTCCATGTCGGTTTGGTTGCGGGAAAGGCCACATTTTACATAGAGTATTTGTCCAAGTTCTTTGTGGAACTCTTCAGCAGTGGTGTTTCCTTTGATTTTCAGTAGATGTTCAAGTCGTTTGCTCACTTCGGCTTTGGAAAGGGCTGCGGCGGCTTCCCATGTGGCATCTTTTTTGGATTTTGCGGAGCCTACTTCTGCCAAGTAATCCATCACGGTACTGGGGGCGATAAAATAACCATCCACACAGGATTGCAATAAACTGTTTGCGCCCAATCGATTGGCGCCATGATCGGAAAAATTGGCTTCACCCAACACAAAAAGTCCGGGCAAATTGCTCATTAATCGGTAATCCACCCAAAGACCCCCCATGCTAAAATGCGCTGCCGGAGCGATCATCATGGGTTCTTTGTATGCGTTCATTCCGGTGATTTTTTGATACATGTCAAAGAGATTGCCATAGCGTTGTGCAATGGCTGGTTGTCCATCGCGATTGAGGGCATCTTTGAAATCGAGGTACACGGCATTTTTCATGGGGCCCACGCCATGACCTGCATCAATCCGTTCCTTGGCGGCACGGGAGGAGATGTCGCGCGGTGCCAAATTCCCAAAAGAGGGATATCGCCGCTCCAGATAATAATCGCGCTCGGCTTCTGGAATATCCTTAGGCGCACGTTTTTCATTCACCAATTTTGGCACCCAAATCCTGCCGTCATTCCGCAACGATTCACTCATCAAGGTAAGTTTGCTTTGGTAATCTCCGAGTTGGGGTAGGGATGTGGGATGAAACTGGGTCCAGCTTGGTGCCGCCATAAAGGCACCTTTGCGGTGCGCGCGCCAAATGGCCGTGGCATTGCAATTCATGGCAAGCGTGCTCAAATAATAAATTTTCCCATATCCACCTGTTGCCAATAGGAGCGCATCGCAATGATGGGAGGTCAGTTCTCCCGTGTCCAGATTGCGAATGGTCACTCCTTTTGCTTCCCCGTTGAGGGTAATGACATCCAGCATTTCGTGGCGTGTGTGGAGGGTGAGGTTGCTGCCCGCATTTTGGCGCATCAATGCCTGATAAGCACCGAGCAAAAGTTGCTGCCCCGTTTGACCCCGTGCGTAAAACGTTCGGCTTACCTGAACGCCACCAAAAGATCGGTTGCTCAGATAGCCACTGTATTCCCGCGCAAAAGGGACGCCTTGTGCAACTGCCTGATCGATCAATGCCATGCTGCATTCTGCCAAGCGGTACACATTGGCTTCCCGTGCCCTGAAATCGCCGCCTTTGAGCGTGTCATAAAACATGCGCCACACGCTGTCGCCATCGTTTTTGTAATCTTTGGCTGCATTTACACCGCCTTGGGCTGCCACGGAATGCGCCCTTCTGGCAGAATCATGAAAGGTAAATACTTCTACCTGAAAACCCAGTTCCGCCAGACTTGCCGCAGACGAAGCACCGGCCAAGCCTGTACCCACCACAATAATCTTGTAATTTCTGCGGTTTGCTGGGTTGATCAACTGGGCATGGGCCTTATATTTTTGCCACTTATCTTCAAGTGGGCCATCTGGAATTCTGGAGTCAAGCATGTCCTCAAGTTATTCAAAATATGCTTGCCCTGAGTCATGATCCCGCGAAAAAATTGAAACACACTCCTTATTTTTTAATTTTCAGGAAAGTGCATTTTCAAATAGCTTCTACGGTTTCCATGGATGTGGTTTTGAATAAAACCATTGATTCGATTTGGCGGGTTTTGCGGTTATAGATTGCCTCTTCTTTTAAGCAAAAGGAATTATTTTCCTTCCTGCATGATTTCCCCAACCAATTCGTAGGATCTCAATCGATCGGCGCTGTCATAAATATTGGTGCTGACCATGATTTCATCGACTTCGGTTTGCTTGATGAATCTTTCGAGGTCTGTTTTGACGGTCGCTTTGCTTCCCACAAAGGTACAGGCCATCATATTTTGGATTGCGGCAGCTTCGTCACGGCTCCAAATGTTGTCCATGCTTTTTACAGGTTTTTTGAGCGGGTAGGATTTTCCGCGGATGATGCCCAAAGCCATCTGGTAAAAGGAGGTGGCCATGCTGTTGGCTTTCTCATCGGTATCGCCGGCGATGACATTGATACAGGAAATCACGTAAGGTTTTGCCAGATATTTGGAAGGCTTAAAATTAGCCTTGTAATGTCTGATGGCTTGCAAGAAATAGGTCGGTGCAAAATGACTGGCAAAAGCGTAAGGCAATCCCTTTTCAGCAGCCAAGATTGCGCTGCTCATGCTTGATCCCAGCAGATAAATCGGGACGTCCAAGCCCTCAGCAGGAAAAGCGCGAACTTTGGAATCCATATTGTCGTCTGAAAAATACAATTGGAGTTGGTCCAGATCCTGGGGGAAGTCCTGCACGGTTTCCACTCGGCCTCTTCTCAGTGCTCGGGCAGTGGTCTGATCGGTCCCCGGAGCGCGTCCCAAACCCAGGTCGATTCGTCCCGGGAAAAGTGTCTCCAAGGTGCCAAATTGCTCAGCCACCATCAGTGGACTGTGGTTGGGCAGCATGATGCCTCCCGATCCCAATCGGATTTTGGAGGTTCCATTGGCGAGGTAACCGATCAAGAGGGCAGGGGAGGAACTTCCCACGCTTGCCATATTGTGGTGTTCGGCCAGCCAAAATCGGGTATATCCCCATTTTTCGGCATGTCGGGCAAGGTCAAGACTTCGGTCGTAAGCATCTTTGGCATCTTCACTTTCTCGGAGGATGGCCAATTCCAATACAGAATAGGGGATATTTATTGTCAAAACTTTTGTTTTTTTGATGGGCTTGTTGGAAAAACAGCCAAATTTTTGGAATCGTTCCTAAGCCAAAAAAGCTACCGCCAATATGCTGCTGGAGAATCGGATAGGATTTAGGGATCACAAATCGATTTGCGGTATACCGGCTATTTTATCTGTTCATTCCATGCGCCCTCTGGAATTTTTTCCATTGCTAGGGTAAGAAGTTTTGATTTCCTTCATTTTTGGCTATGGCGACATTTTGCCAAGGATAATCAGTGGAGGGAATTCAAATTCAATATAATATTCTGAAAATTTTTTCCGAAATCTTTATTTTCATTCCCCTAAAAAAACATCTGAAAAATCATTACTTTTCAGATTGAATCAAGCCTATTTTAGTTTTCGAAAATTGAATCAGGGAAAACTCAATAGGCTTGTGAAAGATCACCCATCTTCATTTCTAAAGCTACGCCTAAATTGAACACCCGTAATACACAGGTTTTGACCAGATTCAATGTTAGCCTGTTGTGGTTGCTGGTTTTTTTTCCTGTAGCCACCTTATTGGCCAACGATATTCAGGGATTATATCCCATGGACAGCAGTCTCCTGGAAACCTTTTTGCAAGAAAAAAATTATGTAGTGGAAACCTGGGATAACTCCAACGGTCTTCCGCAGAATGCAGTCTATGCCATGGGGAAAGACAATACCGGTTTTTTGTGGCTGGCCACAGAAGAAGGTTTGACAAGATTGGACGGTTCTTCTGCAAAGGTGTTTGACCAGGAAAATAATCCTCAAATGCTTGAACAGACCTATTACACCTTCTTCAAAACCAAAAGTGGAATCTGGGCCTCGGGAGACCGGAGCATTGCTCTTTTGGAAAAGAACATCCAGAAGGTGGTGGATTGTGCCCACATTACCGAAAATTCCTGGATCAGAGGCATTTCGGAAGATGAAAGGGGGAATATTTGGATCAGCAACAGGGAGGGGCAAATTCACTTGTGGAAGGATGGGGTTTTTGAAGAATTGGATTATTGGAAACCAGAGGGTCCCTTAGAAATGTTAAGCCTTTTTCATTTGGGGAATTCCCAGATGATTGCGGGCACGACCAAAGGATTATATATCATCAATTACGTGACCGAAACCGTTCGATTGATCTCATCGGAGGATTTTATCGGAAACAGGATATTCGGAACGCCTGAAAATGTTTTTATCGCGAACCCTGAAAATGGGATTTATCGGTTGGGGAAGGATTTCAATCTTCAGCTCGAAAATGCGATCACCGAGCTCAGAGACTTGAATTTAAGCAGTCTGACCACTGATTCTTCCAATCGGATTTGGGCAAGCTCTACTGAAAAAGGACTTATCATGATAGAAAACGGTAAAGTCAACCGCTTTTATTATCCAGAAATCAATAATTACCCAGTCCGAAAACTGATTCACGAAAAGGATATCCTTTATCTAGGGACGCATGGAAAAGGCTTGGTTGTAATCAAGCCTGCCAAAGTAAAACAGCCTAACCATCCGGAACTTCAGCAAAAAAACATCAAGGCAATTTTCTCTTCTGATGAACAAAGCATTTGGGTAGGCACCAAATCAGAAGGGGTTTACCGAATAAAAAACAGAAAAATCACCTCCATATCCACCTCAGATGGATTGATACAAAACGGTGTCAACACCATAGGAGCGAACAAAAACCAATTGTATGTAGGGTCAACTTCAGGTATATCGGTAATTGATGTTGTTTCAGAAAAGGTGATCAATCAAATCACGCAGGATGATGGATTGGCAAGCAATTATGTCAATGCGATCTTAGGGGATTCTGAGGCTCGGGTATGGATACTTACCCGATATGGTGGGCTGCATTATTTGGATCAAAAGCAGCAGCTTCAAAAAGTTGAACTCCCTGCGAAGTTTTCCAATACCAATTTCATCGGAATTATGGAATTGAAAAACAAGGATATTTTGATCGGCTCCATTGGACAGGGTGTTTTCCGGTTGGTGGATGGGAAATTTGCAGAAAACCTGATACTTCCATTGGCTCCGGGAGAAAACGTCATTTATTGCATGGTTGAAGATCAAGATGGGGACCTTTGGTTCGGTAGCCATGGGGGAATTGTCCTTTACTCGAAAGGAGAATTTAAAAGGATTAAAAAATCACAGGGTTTGAAATCACAAAGTGTTTTCAGCATGACCAGAGATGAAAGGAACGGAATGTGGATTAGCAATAACTTTGGTGTCCAGTATATCTCTCCTCAAGAACTCAAAAGATTCAAAGAAAGTCAGGACGAAGATTTTTTCATATCATCCATCTTGTACGATCAAAGCCAAGGAATGCCGAATGCCGAGACCAACGGATTAATTTCCCCTTCAGCCCTTAAAGACGCTACCGGAAAAATCTGGATTCCGACCGTTGAAGGTGTTGGGATCATTGATCCTTCGGAGATTATATTGGAAAAGCAACCCATAAACTTTCAATGGGATGAATTGGTATATGGAGAAAAAAAAATCCCTATAGACAAGAAAATATTGATACCTGCAGGGGAAAATATGTTTCAGGTTTCCTTCAACTGCATTGATTTCCAAAATCCACACCAGTATACGCTCTTCTACCGAATAGGTGGGGAAAACAATGCTTGGTTACCTGTAAAGAACCAAAGGCAATTCTTCTTTAACGGGCTTAAACCAGGCAACTATCTTCTCGAAATCCAAGTTCTGAAATATGGAAAAATTGAATCTATCCAATCCATACCGATTGAAGTAGAAGCCTTCTTTTTTGAAACTAAAAGTTTTAAAATTCTTTCTCTTGTATTTCTCTGTTTATTGACCTACTTTATAGTTAAATATTACTTAAATATAAAAATGAAGATTGATTTAGAAACACAGGTAAATCAAAGGACATTGGAGCTCAGGGATACGAATCATCAGCTGAAACAAGCTGTCCGGGAAATAGAAACTCAAAACACCACACTCAAAGAAATTACTTGGAATCAATCGCACTTGGTCAGGGCTCCTCTCACCAAAGCGATGGGTATCAATCAGCTGTTGATCAATTATCCCAAGTATGCCCAAATTGGAAAAAGCCGGGAGGAACTGGAGAAGGAAATGCTCACGGCACTGCAGCAGCTTGATGCCATTGTGAGGGAAACGCATAGGAAATCAGAAAATCTGGGAGAGGACTGATGCCGACAAAACCGATAGTGTACATCATAGACGATGATCCGGGAGTGGTGTTCCTCCATGAGATCATCATACAGGAAACCAAACTGACAGACCATCCTGAAAGCTACACCGATGCAAAAAAAGCATTGGACGCCATTCTTTTAAATGACCGGACCGATTTAAAGCTTCTGATTTTTCTGGACATCAATATGCCTAAAATGAATGGCTGGGAATTTTTAAATGAATTGAATTTGAAAATTAAGAAGGCAGATATCAAAGTCGTGATGGTGACTTCTTCTCTGAGCAGGATCGACAGGGAAAAGTGTAAAAATTATCCTATTGTAATTGATTTTTGGGAAAAACCGATCAGCGAAGACCAAGCGATCCTTCTTCAGGAAAGATATTCAGATTGGTTTGGGACGACCTCTTAAATTTTTGTTGTTCCGCCTGTTTTTTGTCCTCTCCTATATTTTTTTGATATCAAAAGGAGCCAAAGAGGCTCTGAAATCCCGAAAAATCCCAATCCCCTTTTTTGTTCTTAGGAAGGTTCTTCTAAAATGTTTTTCACCCGGCCAACTTCCCCACTTTCCAGTTGGACTTTAATGCCATGTGGATGGAAACTTACCTTGGTGAGGATCCGCTTTATCTGACCCTGTGTAAGTTCCCCCGTTCGCTGATGTTCTTTTTTTACAATTTCCACTTCCTGTCCAATGTTGATGTCTTTTCTGTTTTTTCCGTCCATGTTGCAAATATAAGGGAATGCCCGGAAAATGAGGGAAAAAGGAGCCCATTGCACTGCCATCAGCTTCTGGCTGTATTTAAATTCATGACAAGCCTCCGGAATTCCTCCCTTTGTTTTGGCTTCAGCTACTTCCAATACCAGTTGATTGAAGGAGGAATTTGAGTGTCCATAAATCTTAAAACAGAATTTTATTTCTATGAAAAATAATGGGTCCCGGACCTTCCTTTTTTTTTTCATCACTCGGATTACATTGACAATTAGCGAAGTACCAGCCAAGTTTTACCCCATTTTTTGTGGTATATCCGTAGGTTCATCGCCTTTGATTTTTGAATTTGGGAAGAACACCCTTTTCGGATTTTTCTTCAGTTCGGCCATCACCGCTTCAAATAGTTTATTCTTGACCCTGCCTGAATTTTTTGGTTCCACCAAGTAGCGCACAGTCACTTGTATCCATGTGTTGGGATTTGCTGATAAAATAACAGAAGGATATTCATTTACGTCCAGTTCATCCACCGGGGTGTCGGCCAATATTTTCTTAAAACGCTTTACCCGTCTTACCATGGCTTCACCGATTTCTTTTTCGACAACACTTTTCACGGTATCGGTGGTAAATTTAAAATCACTTTCATAGGATATAAAAAAACTAAGTTCATTCCAAATGAAAGGAAATAAAGGCCATGAGTAATTGTATACATATTCACTGAATACTTTTGAGTTGGCAAATCTTATGATGCGTCCGCTGGGATGGTCGCCTGATAAATAATCGCCGTTAAATTCCCAAAGGGTGGTATCAAGGTAGCCAACATTGATGATGTCGCCGAAGACACTGCCAATCCGTATGCGGTCACCGACTTCGTAAGGCTTACGGGTAAGAATGTAAATCCATCCAAAAAAACTGGTAATCAGGTTTTGTAAGGCAAAGCCAAGGATTAGGGAGACAATCCCAAATGAAACCATGGCGGCATACCAGTTCGCAAAGAGCAGCGAGAGGACAATCACGAGGATCAGCAGACCGGCAAACAAGTCTGCAATCCGGTTGAAATTAAATACAGTGGTTTTATTTTCAATTTTGCGGTCAAATACTTTTTTCAAAAGCCTTGTTGCCATCAACACCAAAGAGATCAACATGATGGCAAGGACAATTTTTTGTGCCAGCGGAATATACATGCTGGAAATGGGCAAACTTTTCCAGCCCAAAAGATAATAAAGCGCACCACAGACTAAAAAGATGATGGCGGTGATTCCCACCAATGGAGCTTCTTTCTCTAAAGCATCAACGCTGTCTTTTTGGACAACAATTGAGTTTTCGATCAGGGCTCTTTGTACCTTCTCATCCTTTTTTATGTCTTCTATTTCTTTGTCTTCTATATGTTCTGAACTTTCCATACTTCTTGTCCAATTTGTCGGATGTAATCTTAGTTAAATTTGTTAACTATTTTCTGATATTCTGCCAGTTTTTTGGCTTGGATCCCTAGCCAATTGGCTATGCCAATCTAAAAATTTTTCATCTGGAATCATCTGGTTATCGGTAAGTAATCTTGACCCTAAAGCAAAGACCAATTTTTTTAAAACTTTCGCTCTTAATTTTTTGCAAAGGATTGTTGGGCTTATTTGCCATTTTGAGTCACATCAATTGGAACCAATATTTCAATTTAAATAAGAACCAAAAGGGTCTGCCGGGCAATAAATCCGGCTTCTGGCTTCATTTCCAAACCCTGTGCCATATGGGCTGGGATCTTTCCTTCATTTGTGGTTTCTACCGAAATTGAATGGCTAACGGCAGAGAGGATTAGGATTTTTTTGCATCAAAATCACTCTTCCTTCTCATACGCAATTTCTTTAAAAATGTATCGCTCGTCAAAATTCACTTCAAACTTTTCTAAAAAATCGCGATACTCATCCATGAAACTCTTTTTTCCATGATGTTTTTCCTGATTTTTGATGTAATCAATTACCCGATCCACATGCGACTTGCTGTATGAAAATGCTCCGTAACCTGCTTGCCACGAAAACTTCCCCGTGACAAAACCTTTTTGGCTAATCCATTTGAACTGTCTCCTTTTATGTCCTGCATCAAATCGGAAACTGATTGGGTAGGTCTCATGCCAATTCATATATGGACATGATCAGGTATTCCGTTTATTGCCAATACTTTATGATCATGATTTCGGATACTTCCTATCATATATTTATACAATTTTTCCTTCCATGATTTTCTTATGACCCCGTCTCTATTTTGTACTGCAAAAATCATCTGAACATGAATTTGAGTGTAGGTATTGGCCATGATGCATCAATTTTCTCAGTTATCGGTACTACTCAACTCAATAGACTCTGCATTTCAACCCACATCTATCAATTAAAAAATAAAATAAGCGGTGGAAAAATCATCCCAGATCCATCCTATTCAAACAAAAAAGCCCGCCCCCAAATCAGGGGCAGGCTTCTTCAATACAATAAATTTATCAACCGAAAAAGCTACTCCATCTCCTCCTTTTCCTCCTCCAATCTTGCCTTCTTTTCCAAATGTGCTTTTCCATTAATACCAAAGACCACCTTATAAAGCAAGAATCCCGTGGTGCAGATGACCAGACCTTGGGTCAGGATCATCAATACCAATGCTTGTGTGTTCATCATGATGTGGTTCTCCCTTCTTTTTGACGTTTCTTTTGTGACAGGTATACAAGTAATGAAATAAACAAAAACAGCCCCACCAACAGTGTTCTTGCCAGATTGGAATAGAAGATCTTATTCTCGATTTCGAGTTTCAAGGAGCCGGGTAAGTCGAGCGCCAGCTGTTCCTTCAACCCAAAATGGGAGATTTGGCGGATGATCGAACTGTTGTCCAACTGCCATGCCTGACCTTCGCCCAGTCCCTGAAGGCTCAGCGCCCAGTCATTGTTTTCCGGTGTGATCAAAGCGCTCACAAAAACCAGCAGGAGCAACAAGGGCGTGACATATTTGATGATGAATTTGTAGAAATTCGGAATGTAGATATCCGAGCCTTCATTGATTTCCCGCCAACCTTTGTTGATCCCAAAAACCCAGGAAAACAGGATCGATTCCAGAAGTGCAAAAACGACCAAACTCACCGTTCCTGCCCAGTAATCGTATTCATCAAAAACACCATATTGGTAAAACAACACCGTCGGAAGTCCCATAACCAAAGCCAAGGCGCCAAAGGACCAAGCGCCCTGGTTCTTGTTCCAACCAAATTCGTCTTTCATAAATCCCATCCAAGGCGTGCCCATCGCGAGTGAGGAGGTGATACCCGCAAAAAACAACAAGCCAAACCAAAATACCCCCGCAAAGGCCGCTGCGATCTCGCCCCATTGCTGGAAGAGAAATGGCATGGTCTGGAAGGCCATCCCGAAACCTGCATTTTCCATCACCCAATCCAGTCCCAAATAGCCCGCCGCGATCGGGATTACTATGGAGCTTCCCAATACGACTTCCACAAATTCATTCATAAAACCCGCCGAAACGGCATTCAGTGCGATATCTTCCTTGGGTTTGATATAGGCGGCGTAGCATTGGATCGTGCCCATTCCCACGGATAGGGTAAAGAAAATCTGTCCCGCAGCGGCCAACCAGACCTTGGGATTGGTGAGGGAATCGAACTGGGGAGTCCAAAGGAAATTCAGTCCGTCCCAGGCACTGGCATCCGGAAATTGCTCGGATTGACCGGATTCTCCCAGGCTCAATCCCTTGATGGACAAGAGCACCCCAAATAGGATCAACAGGGGCATGCCGATTTTCGCCACCTTTTCTATCCCACCCAAGCCTTTGGAAAGGATAAATACATTCAGGGCCAGGACCAATACATAAAAGACCACTGCCTCGTAGGGAATGCCAAGGGTGGATTTGCCGATATCGATGTAATCCTCAAAAAACCGAGCCACTTCAGATTGGGACATTCCCTCGAAAGTGCCCAAGATCGAATGCAGCACATAGGACAGGGTCCAGGATTCGATATAGGTGTAGTACGCCACCACGGCCACATTGGTAAATATCCCGAAAACACCCACATACTTCCAGATTTTACCTTTCCCCATGCTGTCCATGATGTAGGGTGTACTGTGGTTATTGGATTTTCCGCCGTACCTGCCCGTGGACCATTCGATCAGGAGCAGTGGAATGCCCATGACCAAAAAACAGATCAGGTAGGGAATGATAAAGGCTCCGCCGCCATTTTGGACGGCTTGAACAGGGAAGCGGAGAAAATTCCCCAGCCCGACTGCATTTCCTGCCATTGCCAGGATCAACCCCAACCTGGAACCCCAGGCTTCTTTGACTATTGTATTGTCCTTCATTGAGTTTCAGTGCTTGATTAGGTACCGTGTTTTTATAGCAAGCGAAGTAGGATTTTTTGAAATGCATGTACCAAAGAAACCTTCATCCAATTGCATTGGAATAATATCGGGGATTTTGGGCGAGATGCTGAGGGAGAAATGCGGATTGAAAACCTGAACAGGATTCAATTCAAGGGGTTCAGAAGAAAAAATGGAAGGGGAAGAGGGTATTCAACCTCTGATCCGTGGAGAAATTTTCCCAATCGACCACGAGGGTAGAAGCGGAGGAGAACTGAATCAAATGATTGGGCTTTGGACCAAAGAGCTCAAATGCAGTAGGGTGGAATTGTTGTTTTCCGGCAAAATTAAACTGGCTATGACCCTGAAAAACCAATGGAGAATGCTGGTCAGCCCATTCCACAGCAGACAGTTCAGAAGCTGTCGGGCTAGACTGAACTTGGCAATTGCTGACATCCGGTATGGGGACCAAAAAAACACCAATCAACCATAGGAGGGAGATAAATAGGAAGGCTTTTTTCACGGTGTCGGAACTGAAAGGAAGCAAGCGTAGATGTCCATTTGAGGCAATAAGCTGCCAAATGTAAACCCTTTTTTGAGTGTTCAATATGGATTGGGAGAATTATTTTTTGAGGGTCTACAATGGGCCAAAAAGACAGCATTTGCTACTCGTGAATTTATAGGGATTCATTGTCGAAAATCCAATTTGGTTCTGTCAAATTTGCATTTGTTTAATGAGAAGAAAATTCCAAAATAATTTCAAACTAATTATTTCACCTTGATATAATATTAGTTCAAAATATTTATATGTTGCCCCATATTTATATTCAAAATTTTTATACCGTCAATGCGTGTTTTTAAAAAATTAATAGCATAAATTATTGTTTTGTCCGTTCTATTGCTGATTTCTTTGGATTCGATAGCAGGAAGATTTATTGTAGAAAGGCTTAAAAGTCCTTTTGCAACCCTCCTTTTGGAGGATGATCCCAAAGCAGAGTTTACATTTTCACCCGATATCAATTGTGCGGACAGCCCCATTAAATTCACTAATACATCCACGGGAATCGATTTGACATTTGAATTGGATTTTGGTGACAATAGCCCAAAATCAACAGAAAGGGATCCCAGTCATGTTTTTGCTTCGGCTGTAGGTTCGGGAACAAAAACATTTTCCGTGAAATTGACAGTGAAAAGTAACCAAGATCCAGGCAAAACCAATTGCCCGGCCCGATTATTACCCGTGGCCAACACAATTTGAATCTGATCCAATTCTTCCGTTTCTAGACCATTTATTGACAAAAATTCCCTCAGAAAGAGATGCCGATTGCGTAGGCTTTTCTTCAGGGAAGGACATTTTTTGAAACTGGTCATTTATTGGTAGCTCAATTCTCAAACCGGTACGGAAGCTATCCCCTGGCCATTTCCTCCAGAAACAAGGAACATTTTCTTGCGTTTATTTTCTCCCTCTCCGACTTCCGCGATGATACCACAAAAGAAACTGACAGCAATAAAGTGTAAACATGATCACATAGCCTTCAACACTTCGCTTTAATCAATTCCGCAGCGCCTTGGTGATTCCCATAATTTACCGAACATCATTTATTTTTTAATTTTATAAATATTTTTCATGAAGAAACAATCTTTAATATCATTGCCATTTTGGAATATAATCTTGGAAATCTGGACATTAATTTATGACTGATAAAAAATTTTATTTAAAACTTAGTTATTATTTTTTTGTTATTTTATAATCATTAAAAATATTTATAATGATTATATATATTTAAATTATTTAAATTATTTTGCTAAAAAAAGAAACCAAAGTTTTTCAATTCACGTAATGAATTGAAATAAAATATCTTTTATTAAAATTACGAAATGATGGGATAAATCAATTTTCATTAAAAATACAATTTATGTATATATGGGAACTAAAATAAAAATATATTGTATTTACATTTTACCAAATAAAATTTAGTCATTCACTTATTTTCGTAAAAAAATATAAAATCTATATTTACTATTTATGATTATTTATAACTGATTTTAAAGTGATTGGGCATTATAAATCTATTGTTAAAGTAATAAAAAAAGGACAAGCTGAACACCGTATTAAGAAGTAGGCACATTAAAATGAAGTACAATATGAATATGAAAAATTTAGTATTTGCAACCGTTATTACCGGATTGCTGGCAAGTTCCTGTACACAGGTAACAGACAAAGCCAAAGAAGAGGCTCAGAAAATGGTGTCACAAACCAATGAAAAAGTGCAAGAAGTCATTGACGAACTTGGCTTAGTCTATGTTGAGGAGGGAGCCCAAGACATCATCACCTACGATGAAGTGAATGCTGCACAAAAAGCTTGGTGCGATGCGTTGGTTAAAATCGGAAAACTAAAAGAAGAAGGTGGCGATTATAGATCTTTTGCAGAACAGGTACTTACAGATGCTTACAATTATGATAATGGCAAGGTCTTTTTTAAGCCAACTTTGGCCTTTGGGGACCAAACCTTCAGAAACGATAAAAAAGGTGCTTTGGCCTACTTCATTGGAGGTGATCTCGAATATCCAAACGATAAAGGATTTGCAATGGCCCCTTGGGTAAAGGCACGATATGACAATGCTGGAGAAAACAACGAAGGCATCCAAATTTATGGTTCTGTAGCCATTACCATGGGGAATGTATGGGTGACTGACAAAAATGGAAATGAAATAATGGTAGATAAAACTTGGGTCTTTAAAAAAGACAATGAAGGTAAACTTAGAATTATTGTTCACAAGTCCTCCTTGCCCTTTAGTCCAGCCAATTAAATCAAAAAAATGATCTCCGACTACAAGCACTTTTTCTTGTAGTCGGATTTTTTTGAGAAGCCGCAGAAGACAAAAAAACAACATTTTTCAGACAACAGGATTGTACTTACTACAATGAATCCCTTTTTTCAAAAAAAGGGATTTTTTTTGCTCCCTCCCATGTTTTTAAACTCAAAATAGTCATTATACTCCCTAGCCGTTTGAAACAGCAAAAAAATCAGGCTATTTATATAGCATATAGGTCCGATATGGTGCTGTGAAAAGCAGAATGCAAAGGCTGATTATTTGGTGATTTTGGTCTTGAGTAGGGAATGGAGAAGACGGGTTAAAGTGATGCGCATTGGTCTAAACACTATTGTATTGCTGAATTCCATAAATGCTGTTCAAAAGGCAGCAATTTACCCGAAGGGAAAATCTCTGAGGAATAAAGAAAAGCAGTCGAGCAGACCACTCTTAAAGACCGCCTTGCGACTATATCCACGGAACCCAAGCCTGGTATTGCCTAAAACACACTCAGATGCCTAATTTTTCCACCTATAATCTTTTGCATCGCGGGCGGGGCAAACAATATGGATTGAGTCGGATGGATATGTTTCTTAGGGATGCTTGCCAAGATCGATTTGATTATGGATAATAAAGTGCATACTTTAACATCGTTTTTAATGGGGGCAGAAAAATTCTTTTAAAGGTTAAACCATGATCAAGGTAATTATTATAGACGATGAGAAAAAGGCCCAAGAGACTCTGGAATTGTTTTTGGACCGATAT
This sequence comes from Rhodonellum psychrophilum GCM71 = DSM 17998, assembly GCF_000381545.1. Taxonomy (GTDB): domain Bacteria; phylum Bacteroidota; class Bacteroidia; order Cytophagales; family Cyclobacteriaceae; genus Rhodonellum; species Rhodonellum psychrophilum. The sequence goes on from NZ_KB906679.1 coordinate 70,787, forward strand.
TTCCCACGCCAGTTCAAGGTTTTGGCCAAGTGCAGCAGCATCGATGAAGGCGTAAAGTCCATCCAAATGGAGCGCCCGGACATCCTGTTTCTCGACGTGCAAATGCCAAAAAAAAATGGTTTTGCCATTTTTGAGGAAGTGAAAAAAATTGATTTTGATATCATTTTCACCACTGCCCATAAAGAATATGCCCTCCAGGCTTGGAATTCGGCAGGTAAGGTTTTCGGGTATCTGCTCAAACCGATCGATATCAGTGAGCTTCAAAACCTGATGAACCGCTTTTTTGAAAAACAGGATCAGGGCTCCCTGATTGTGAAGTTGGACCGAATGTCCGAGAACATGGAAAACCTGGGAATCCAGGCCTATAATACCTTATCCGGGATCGAATTTGTTCATTTTGATGAAATCCTCTATTGCGAAGCCAGCATGAGTTATACCACTATCCACAAAGCGGACGGCTCTCAAATCCTGGTCAGCAAAAACCTGAAGGTGATTCAGGAAAAACTTCCAATCGGACAATTTATCCGCATGCATCATAAACTGCTGGTCAATGTGAAGCAGATCCTGCGGATTGACAAAAAAGAAGATTTTGTTCTATTAAAGGGTGGAATACAGCTTTCCGGTTCCAGTCGAAAGATGAAAGATTTGAAAAAGTATTTTGCATACTAGATTTTTTATTGCCTGCCTCGTATTGGTCTTTTGTGTTGTTGTGCAAAACCAAGCCCAACAGTTTCCCAACAGAAATTACACCACCCTGGATGGATTGCCAAACAATGCCATCCGTTCCCTTTTTATCGATTCCAGGGGATTGCTCTGGATCGGGACCGAAAACGGGATTTCCAAAATGGAAAACAATACTTTCCAAAATTTTGATACCTCCGATGGAATGGCTTTCAACAGCTGCTGGGTGATTGCCGAAGACCCTATGGGGCGGATGTGGTTTGGGAGCTATGGAGGTGGCGTTTCCATGTATGATGGTCGTTTTTTCCATACTTTCACCAGCAAATCCGGATTGATCAATGACAAGATCAGAAAACTCTTCTATTTTGAAGACAGAATTTGGGTGGGGACTGAAGACGGAATCGCGGCCATCGATGTGCATTCACTCGAAATCATCAGCTTGGAGAAAAGCGTTTTCTCCGGAAGAAGGTCCTATACTTCCGGGTTTTTTGTCCACAACAACCTGTTGCATTACACCACCTTTGGCTATGGTATTTATAGCATATCGCCATCCGGAAAAGCCGAATTCACCATCAAAAAAGTCAGGGACCACGATAAGATATACGCCTTGGGCTGGGACAGTGACAGCCTCTTATTGAGCAATATCGGCGCCATCCAGCGTTTTGCTCCTGCCGATCTCACTTCCAGTAAACCAATGGAGGACGGATTTGGCGTATCCGTGGTTTGGGATTATGCCAGGGATAATCAAGATAATCTGTACGCTGGCGCTTGGGGAATTTTCAACAAAGATGGAGGCTTGTTTAAAATCACGGGAAACAAGATGGTGGATATGGGCAAAACCTTTGGCGTGAGCTCTAAAGTGATTTTGGCTACAGCATATAATCCCCAAACCAATATGCTCTATGCGGGATCAAATGACAAAGGACTTTTTGCCATCAGCCTTAATCCCTCCATTGCTTATGTGCAATTCGATGAAAAATCCGTCTTGGGATTTGCAGCGATTTCCGGTAAGACTGCCGTCCTGCATACGCTTGGCCTTACCCTCTTGGACAAAGAGGACCAAGCCACCCATCAGGTGGATTTAAAGGCATTCAAACGGATTGAACTGGATTATCTGCAGAAAAATCACAAAAATCTCCCGAAAAATGTAGACGGTTTTTTTGAGATGAACTTCAACCTAGATGCCGCTGATGTGGAATTTTATGGACTGATCCATACGGATTCTTCGCTCTATGTCAGCAGCAACATCGGTATTTTTGAGCTGAATGCAGCAGGGAAGTTTTTGACTTATATTCCCGTGCATACCTTTGTGATGGGCTTTACGCCGGATGGCAGATTCATCGAATCCAATCCCTATCGAGGACTCAGGATTTACGAAAGTCCGGCCAAAATGGAATACCAATATTTTTCCGATACACTCCCCCATATCCCCCATCAATTGTCCCAAATCGTCCATAGCGGAGATAAAACCTACTTTTCCTCAGTTTTCCATGGGCTTTATACCTGGGAAAAAGGGACGTTTACAAGTTACCTGAGGGCGAAAAAGTGGTCCGAAGAAAAACTCAAGGTCCTTCATCTGATGGAAGACAACAGCCTTGTCATCGCCTCAGAATTCGGGGATGTATTTGTTGCGGATGATAAAAATGGATTCACCATCAAAGAAACCATCGGTAAAAACGACATTGAGGGAAATTCCATCCAGTTTCTGGAATCCTATCAGGGAAATATTTTGATCGGCACGGAGAAGGGCTTGACCGTCTATCGGGATGGGAAAACCAGGTTCTTCGACGAGGAACAGGGATTTACCTCCAAGCTCTTTCAAACCGCCAAGGTGATCGGGGAGGTGCTCTGGCTGGGAACAAGCGAAGGATATTACAAAGTACATTTACCCGGACTGTTGCTTCCGGTATCCCCTCCTCTTAAACTGCTGGTGGATGAATTGTCCATCAACTATGATCCAGTACCTGCAGAATCCTTTTCGTGGTTTGTCCTACAACAAAAAGAAATTGTGGTCCCTCACGACCGCAATACGGTTTACATAAGCTTCCAACCCAGCGGGCACCAATTCCCGGGAAAGCTGAGTTACCGCTACCGGCTCAAATCCGATGCTGCCTGGAGTCCATTCAGCAAGGAAAACAAGCTGTCCCTTCCCTATCTTCCCCCCGGAGTGTATCCCGTCGAAGTGGAAGTTCAGGACAGTCATACCGGCGTCAGCAATATTTTCACGCTGCTGACGATCAGAGTAAAACAACCCTTTTATTTTGAGGTGTGGTTTCTTCTTCCCAGCCTTGTCCTATTGATTTTGATTGGGATGAAAGTCTATAACCGCCGGATGAGAAACATGAGGACACAGGAAAGGAACATTGCCAGCAGCTCAAAAAGGCTTGTCGAAACAAAACTTGAAGCCCTTCTGAGTCAGATGAATCCCCATTTTATTTTCAACGCCATCAGTTCCATCCAGTATTTTATCCTGAAAAACGAAACGGAAAAGGCATTGGACTATGTCAATAAATTTTCCCGTTTGGTACGCAGTACCTTGGACAACAGCTCCAAACTGCTGATCACATTGGAGGAGGAAACCAGCTATTTGAAAGCCTATTTCACCATCGAAAATTCCAGAACGGAAAACAGGGTGAAGCTCCAGATCGAGCTGGATCCCGAGCTCGACCCCAATAAGATCAATGTTCCGCCCATGCTGCTCCAACCCTTTGTGGAGAATGCTTTCGTGCATGCCTTCACCGAAAGCCACCAAAACCCCAGTATCCGGATAAACTTCGGGCTTATGTCCGAAAATCAGCTTTTTTGTACCATCCGGGACAATGGCATGGGACTGCAGGCCCGGGAAAAATTCAAAATCCACGAATCAAAGGGAGTAAAACTGGTCTTGGAAAGACTCCGTTTACTGGAAGGTGTTGTAGCCGAACCCTTATCGATACAGTATTCTCCAAACGGAACCACTGTGGAAATCACCATTCCCATTCACTGATAGCCTCCCGATCGCAGCAGTTATTGCCAAAAAAGCTACAGTTATTTATTTCTTCCATTTGGAAGCGGGCAATGCCCCATATTTGTTTTGCAAATGAGCGTAAAACTTTTTCCAACTTTTTATAAACAAGGTGGGTCCATGCAGTAGGGTACTGGGATGGACTCACCATTTTTTTGTCGCTGTGCGGAAGCTGTTTGAGCCGCTGTTAGAGATTTATAATCTCGAACTGCAGATAGTTCAGGATTTGCAATCCTGGTCTCGTTTTCGACAAATGGGATTGCAAATCCCTTATATCTTAATTCGACATTGCAAATGTCGAATAGCGGATGGTGCTGTTTGAGATTTATAAACTCGAACTGCAGATAGTTCAGGATTTGCAATCCTGGTCTCGTTTTCGGCAAAGGGGATTGCAAATCCCTTATATCTTAATTCGACATTGTAAATGTCGAATAGCACATTTAAACCTCCGCGAGTACTAGCGAACTCCTTCTGATTCCATAAAATTCACCGCAACTTCCGTTTAGGTATTCTTCCTCCTTTTCCACGATTCCCGCCCTTACGGGATTGGAATGGATATATTGGATCTTAGAGTCAAGGAATTTTTTGGTGTTGATTTCCACGCCGTGGTAACCAGATTCCCAAAACCAGAATTGCCCTTCCTTAGTCAGCAGCCACAACAACCAACTTTTTCTGCTTTCCTTTTCGTTTTCCTGGATGGCCACCATGATTTTTTTGGCTGTGAATTTTTTTAGGTCACGGATGATGTCCGATAAGGGAACTTTGATGCTGCTGATGATCAAATGGCAGTGGTTGCTCATCACCACCCATGCATATACTTGTAAACCTTTGTGCTCCTGACAATGTCGGATGCTATCCAGCAGGATATCCACATACTGTTGCCGCGTAAAAACATCCACCCATTGGTGGACAGTAAAGGTTACAAAATGAATGGCAGTCTGATCTTTGACGGTATAGGAATGTCCCATAAAAAAAGTGGGTTGAAATTTTATGACCAAGGAATTTACATTTTTCTCCGAAACTATGCAAACCGTTGTCTGAGAATTAAGATCTCGAACAGCAGATGTTTCAGGATTTGTAATTCTGAGCTGTTCGGGATTTATAATCTCGAACTGCAGATACCTAGGGATTTGCAATCCTGGTCATGGTCTTGCACTTGGGATTGCAAATCCCATTTATCTGGATTTGACATTGCAAATGTCGAATAGCAGGTTTCTCTGAAATTGCAAATTTCGACCAGCAAACCTTCAACCCTCAGAAATTACACTTTTAAGGATGTTGATACACACTTATAGGTAAAACAGGCACACTTATACATTTGATGAAAAAGCCAAGATCCAAACCTATACATTTAAAACCAAGCAAGACACCCAACGCATGGCTCTATTCAAAATCACCGTCAAAAACCCGATGTTCCGCAACGGCATCCGCCTCGAAAAAGGTATGAGCGTTCAAGTCGTCATGATCAGCGCAGCACATTACCCCCTTCACTACAAAAACGGTGAAGCCATCGTCGATGCTTTCCAGCGCATCTGGGCCGTAGATCTGAGGAAGGCCAATGCGGTAAACAGCGCGATTTTGGAAGTGGTGGAGATAAAATAGAACCCGGACAAATCAAACAATGACAGCTGGTGACAATGAATTGGAGGGAGAGAATAATAGAATGTTATTTGTCAAAATTAAAACTTTAGGAATTTAATCCTGGGTTGGGTCACATCACAAAATCAGAAAATCAAATGAGTCATCCAGATCCGAATCGGCCATATTGGAGAACAGAAATCGATAGGGAATTCGCCAAGGTCAAGTCCAAAATGCACCAGGAAGCAACCAATAGGGGCGGAGGAAGAGCAATTTTTCAGGATTCATATACCGGAAAAGTCCTCTTTGGCGGCGATCCCTACGATTACGAACATATCCGCTCCTCCGAGGAAATCTTCATGAAATACCGCGACCGCCTGACCAACGATCAAATCGCCAAAGTCGTCAACTGCCCCGAAAACGTGGGAGTTACTTTGCGCAGCATCAATATTTCCAAAGGAAAGAAAAGGATGGAGGATTGGATACGCCAGCCTTCTGTGGTGTCGGATTATGGGATTGATCTGGAATTGGTGAAGAAAGTGTTGGAGAAGGCGGATAGGGGGATGGAGAGAGTGATGGGAAAAGGATTTTAAATTGATTTGAAAAAACAGTTAAATCATTAAAGATGTTATAAAAAGTAATGTGGATCTTTCAGCATGAGAGAAACAGAATATGTTATTTGGGCTAAACCAAATATATACAATCATATTCAAGTAGATCAAATTGAGAAATACAATCACTTTCATAGCTTGCATCTGTAGCAGTAACTTCTAGTGCTAATAAAATATTAGCTTTTGCAGTCTCCCAATTTATGGAATCAACCTTAATTTGTGCCAATTTTTGGATAAATTATAATAACTAAAAACATTAAAATTAACATGAAAAAATATTTTGGAATAGCTATTATTCTGTTTTTGTTTAACGCATGTTCGAATAAGGATGTGGAGAGAAGCGACTTGATAAAAGGTAGAATTGAGGTTATGACTGGGCAAGAAGTTATCCAAGAGCTTTTAATTGAGAATGATACTGATATTGAACAAATTGCCAGGATTTTCAATTGTTCAGTACCCACCTTAAATAGAGTCCTAGAGAGAAAATCGTATTTGACCAATAATGCGTTAGAAGAATTTAAGCAATTTCTGGTTGCTGTAAAGATATTAGATGATAATTCATTTATAGAGAATGATCCTCTTCATGATTATTGGATAATAAAATTTAGATCTTATCTAGATAAATATGTCTGGTGGGCCGGGTATCTTCTTATTTTTGGTATTGTTGTGGGAGCTATTGTAGGGTTCTCCGGAGGTGACCCTGGAGAATTTGTAATATTTATTGGCTATATAAATTTATTTAATTTAATTATGTTTTCAATAAGTTATTTATTTGCAATCATTGTTTTATGGATTTTTCCTTATGTACAGCCAGAAATTCTTTATTCGCCAGAAATTAATACAGTATTTGAAACATTGATTTGAAATGAAAATATCTTTTATTTTACTACAATTTATTTACTTGTTTTTTTTAAGCAATAACATTAATGGTCAGATTTTAAGATCTGATCAGCAAAATAATATTTTAAGTGTAAAGTTGAAAGAATATGAATTTGAGGAACATGAGAAATTTCAAGAAGAATTAAATATAAAAGTTAAAAAATATTTTATAGATCAGAGTAAAAAATTTATCGATGAAGAAACTGGTTTTTTTGGAATTTGGGGAGAAACTATCTATTTTTTTGAAAGCAGTATTAAAAAAGAGTCAAGGTGGAAATCTAGAATTGAAAAATATTTTAGAACTACTGCATTTCAAACTTATGTTCAAAATGAAATTAATAATTACACTGAAACAATAAATAAACAGAGACTTGAAATTATTGAAAACGCAACTGGCATTCAAAGCAATCAAAATGGATTAGAAATTCAACTTAAATCACTAAGTTCTATTGAATTAAATTCTGAAATCGTTATTCAAACTGTTTCAAAAATTCAGGAAATGGTTGTTCATGAAGTAGTTCCTGAAATAATTGATCTTGTTCTTGGGCCTTTATTCCTATTCCCTCTATTGAGTAGTCTGATTGGTTTATTTATACCAAGTGTAAATGGGATATTAGGTAAAATAAAGATTATATGCTTAGTAGTATTAATTATTTATCCTCTTGTTCAAAGTATTCGTTTTAGTAATAACCTAGAGAAATATTTAATAAATAGTTTATATTCTTTTGATGAAAAGCAGTTTTATATTTTGCCTGATCTTAATGAAAATTCAAATGTTTTTTTTGAAAAAGTAAATAATAATTTAAAAAAATGAAAACAATTTTAACTATTGTAGTAGTAATTTTTCTTGCTTCTTGTAAAAATACAGCTCGGGAAATGGGTGGAGAAGGATTAAAAAAAAGTGTCAAATTAATAGAAAATATTGTTTCTCCAACTCAGTCTAATTTTTTGAAAAATTCATTGGGTGATGATGTTTTCCAAAAATTACTAAAAGAAAATGACGATGAAGTATTAAAAAGATTAGCTAAAAATATTGAAAATAATCCAGCTTTAAATGATGTAATAATTAATAATACCTTAGCGGTAAAAGTTCTTGAACTCATGGGTAATTCACCGGTAAGAAATAATCACCTTATAGTTAAATATTTTTCTGATTTAATGGCTGAGTTAGGAGAAGTTGCTCTTAAAGAAAAATATTTTTTTACAGAAGCAGGTGAAAGAATCCTTTTAAAAAGTAAAAAAAATGGAAGTGTTCTTGCGGAAATTTCGGAAACAGCTATAATAGCCAAACCCGGAAAAGGTGGCCTTGAACTTAATGAATTTTTGGCCGAGAAATATATGATACCTCATATTCCATACAAAATCAGAGGGCATAAATACGTCACAAATGAAATTGGTCAATATAAAGAAGTTTCAGGTACTTTTGTGCCTCCGATTTTTGAACCTACACCATTGAGAAATAACGTTCAACAAGGTCTTTCAAAGAAGTATAAGGATGCGGTTGCTCATACTGAAAACGGGCAAATTTCCAGAGTTAAAGCTGGCTATCCTGACTATAAAGATGATGGAGGCCATTTTATCGGAAATCGATTGGGGGGTGGATCTGAGATGTATAACTATATCCCAATGTCAAAAAAACTTAATCGTCCAGGAGGAGGCTGGTTCGAAATGGAAAGGGTATGGTTAGATGCAATAAAAAAAGGAAATAAGGTCAATTATAAAATTGAACCAGTTTATAATTCGAATTCAAAAAGACCAGATTTTATTAATGTTACATATGAAATTGATGGTAAGCGGACTACGGAATTATTTAATAATAATATTTTCTAATGGATAAAATTATAAAAGATTTACAAGCAAAGTATAAGGAAGAATTGCTTAGAAATAATATTGATATATTATGTCAATATTATGAGCCATTTTTAAGATGCCGATTATTAAAAAATAACATTATACAAGACTATGAATTTAGTAAAGAGGAAATGATTGAAATATTTAATTTTGTCAAAAATGAAAAGATTAATCGATTTCCTGAAGACAATAGGTTGGTGATAAGATTAGACAAAAATGGTGTGTCTATGAAATTTGATTTTGATAAAGAATTTGCAGAAGAGCATTCCAGATGAAAATCTACTGCGATTATAATTGAAAGATTGTTATTCTTTTCTTTTATGATTAGGACTCATGATGTGCTTAATTATAATATTTTATTTTTATTTAATTAATTTTTTTAAATTAATTAAATTACGATTAATTATTTATATAATGGAAATTAAGATCGAATCAGCAACAATTCAAAATGTTTGGGAAGCGCTACAGCAAGTGCCAAGTAATCCAAGATTCCATCAGGCTGAAAAACTTTTCATCAAAAAAATGAAAAAAGGTTGGATTTTCCTATCCAATAAATTGAAGAGATAATCAATTTAATGGATAGTCCATTTGACGATTATCGATTTCATTTTGATGAACTTCTGAAAATTTTTGAAATTTCTTTAGAATATGTTAGTTATCGCCCTAAGGTAATTGCTAGTGGTGTTTCAAGTTTTGAAGCGATAAGGCCGGAAAATTTTGTGCTCTTACTTAATATGTTAGAACGAATGGGTCTCCAAATAAATACCCAAAGATTTGTTGAGATACTTTTGCCAACCTTTGTTGCACGTTCGAAAACCATTTTTTCATCTGCCGAATTGGAATTCTTTTGGTACACAAAATATCGTTATAAAACAGATGATATTATTCTCTTTTCTGACAAACCTTTGTTGTCTACTGAGCCTATAGATGCTTTTAAAATATCCAATGGTTTCATACTTTCACTTTACAAAAATGACGAAAACCAAGAAACTCTAATGTTGAGAATTCGTGCGCCAAAATATCGAAAACGTCCACAAATAAGGCGAGTAGTTTGTGATGATTGTGGTTTTGAATGTCAAAAGGGAGATCCAGAGTCAAGTTTTTTACATCGAAAAGAACACAAAAGACGTTTATCCTGGTTGAAACCTGATCCCCTTCCAATAATGCTTTTGGAACTTCAGAAAGATAGAATTGAAGCAGAACATGTTTCCTTCATCTCATCGTGTTGGAAACACAAAGAAATGTATAATCGAGCACTTGCTTTTAAGAGAGAGTTTCATAATAACTTTGTACAATGGAGTCATAATGGAAAGGAAGATATTGATGCCCATGGATTTTTATTTACTGGAGATAAAGGTGAAATTGTGGGAGCTTGTGCGTTTCGTAATAGAACAAAAGATGGTCAACATCAAAGGTGGGGATTACTGTGGATTTGGTTTTGCCCAAATGAACGAAGAAATGGACATTTGGCGAAACGTTGGAGAATGCTTCGACTGCGATTTTGAGATTTCCTTGTTGAACCTCCAGTTAAAGATGCGATGAAGTCTTTTCTTAAAAAACATGATGATTTAGCACTTTTAGATAAATAAAACATAAAGGTGTGGTAGTATTGTCACTCATTTCTGGAGATTTTATTTTTATCACTTTAAATATCCCAAGATTTGAAACCCCAATCATATTCCCACGAAGAAGGAATGCAAATCCCCTTTTATCTGAATCCGAAATTGCAAATGTCGAACAGCAAGAGACCCAATAATCCTATAATCCTTAGTCCAATTTTAACCCTTATTGTACATTGCCACCCGTAATTCTCTAATAATCAGTTAGGAGTTTGGTTTTTTTGACTTCACCATCTTGGCACCAGCCCTTTTTCTCCCAATAGTCTGATTTTATTGAATTTTCAAGCCCATTTGGAAACCGGATGCATATTTTGGGTTAAAGAGTTGAAATCACCCTTCTTGCTCCTAAAAATCTTGCCCTGTATTGCGGGTGTTCCAGACTGTTGGTGGTAATGCCTCTGCCGCCGCCTCCTGAAGAGCTATGGACAAAAAAGATTTCATCCTCTGTTGAGAACACGATGCCGACATGCCCGACCCGGTCACTGTCATTCTCATATCCTTTGAAAAAAACCAGATCACCCTTGGCGAGATTACTTTCGTCCACCGGAGTGCCTTCCAAAAACTGGTTGGCAGAACCGGCGGGAATTTCGATCCCAAACTTATTGAAAACAAAGTAAATAAACCCCGAACAGTCAAATCCATTCAACGATTTGCCTTCATAGGCGTAGGGAATTCCTTTCATGGACAAGGCGTAAGTTATCAGAGAATCAGTTTTGGTGTCAATTGCATTGTCATATAAAAAAATTTGTTGGGCAGCAGCTGAGTTGGTTTTGTTGGCTTCGGATTGATTCCGGACCAAGACCACCAAGAAGCCAACGGCCACCAACATATAAATGATTCTTTGCTGGTTAAGTCTCTTGATACCCTTAAAAATCAACTTTAAATACCGCTGCATATTAAAATAATTTGGTCGAACTTTAAGGATAGCTTTAATTGTGCCACAAATCGTTTTTTGATCAATAGAGATAAATTCCGAGGAAATAACAGGATAGGAGAGGTGGATTTGCTCCATTTGATAGGACAATACGATATGCTTATTTCTAAAAATCTGAAACAATGGGTAAAAAAGAAACAACATTTGACCAAAACACCTTGGAATACGATCGCTGGTTTGAGGAGCATCCATGCATTTACCAATCGGAAATTCTGGCCATTCAACAAGCGCTTCCGAAAGATAAATCAGGTATTGAAATCGGTGTGGGTACTGGCCGTTTTGCGGAAACTTTACACATTAAATTTGGGGTAGAACCTTCCGCGAATATGGCAAGGATGGCTAAAAAGCGAGGTGTACACATTTACACCGCATATAGCGAAAATCTTCCGATTGAAAATGAAAGCTTCGACTTTGCCCTGATGGTGACGACCGTCTGTTTTATTTCTGACATCCCAAGAGCATTTTCGGAAGTTCATCGCATTCTAAGACCAAAGGGAGAAATCATCGTCGCCATCATTGACAAAAACAGCGCACTCGGTAAAAAATACCAAGCAGGACAATCTTCAAGCAAATTTTATAAGGAGGCTCATTTTCATTCCACCGAAGTAATAACGGAATTGCTGAAGCAATCCGGTTTTCATGATTTTGACTTCTGGCAGACTTTGGCCAAACCGGATGAAAATGAAATCGAAAAACCTATCAAAGGTTACGGTCAAGGGAGTTTTGTCGTCATTAAGGCTGTTAAATAAGGTTTTCCCTTTACTTGATTTACCGGAAAAATGCTTTTTCCCTTAAGAAAAGTAAAAAAAATCCATAGCAACAAGCATCCAACCATTTTTCTCTACGACCCATGATCCCTACTGTTTACGTTTAAAAATCTCGAAATACAGATATTTCAGGATTTGCAATCCTGGTCATGGTTCCACAAAAAAAGAATTCAAATCCCCATTTTTCTGCATTCGACATTCTAATTGTCGAATAACGCGATTCCAAATCCCCCTTTTGCCCGAATCTGACATCCCTAATGTCAAATTACCCTTCTCCGAATATTTTGGTCATTAGTTAATGCTGTTTTTTTTTAGAGAATTTATATCTATTTTCAATTGTGCATTCCACATGAAGTGTGTTTTTAGGAATTGGCCAAATCCCGGTTCTGATGATTTTGATTGGGAAAGGTCTTTTTTGATGGATGGGATTCTTTTATGGCCCATTTGGAAGTTTGATGGGCGGTAAGGCTTTTGGTATTTGCCGATAATTATCCGGAGAGAGAAGTCTTTTCCGGCTGTGAAGGGACTATTTTTAAATCATTAGAGAGAGACAGGATATGAAATATTTCATAGGACTGAACAATGAATTTCTGACTGAGGTTGGTGAAATCTATCAATTTACCCGGCGATTTTTCAGGGAATTTTTCAAGCCCAAACAGGAGTTTGATGAATTCCTGCACCAATGTTTCTGGGTGGGGTACAAGACACTGCCCTTGGTCGGGCTGACGGCATTTATCATGGGACTGGTCCTGACGATCCAATCTCGGCCCACACTGGTGGAATTTGGCGCGCAGTCGATGTTGCCGGCGATGGTGTCGGTGTCCCTGGTGCGGGAAATCTCCCCGGTCATCACCGCCCTGATCTGCGCAGGCAAGATCGGCTCGGGCATGGGGGCTGAACTGGGGTCCATGCGGGTCACAGAACAGATCGATGCCATGGAAGTTTCGGGTACCAATCCCTTCAAATACCTTATAGTCACCCGTGTGGTGGCTACAACCGTCATGTTGCCCCTGCTCTCCAATCTCTCCAACGCCATTGCGATCTATGGGGGCTATCTCGGCGTCAACATCCGTGGCCATGTAAGCTGGCATTTGTACTGGACCCAAGTTTTCGATGCCTTGAGTTATGGTGACCTGATTCCTTCCCTGATCAAGACTTTCTTTTTCGGTTTTGCCATCGGCATTATCGGCTGTTATAAAGGATACAATTCCAAGAAAGGGACGGAAGGGGTGGGAAGATCTGCTACTTCTGCCGTGGTGGTGGCCTCGCTTCTGGTCTTTGTCATTGACCTGATCGCCGTTCAGATCACGGATCTTTTGGGATTTACTTAAACCGAATCTATAATGGATCCAGTCGTGAAAGTAGAAAACGTCAACAAATCCTTTGGAGACAACCATGTGCTCCGCAATTTCTCCTTGGAATTGGAGCCCGGCGAAAACCTGGTGATCCTTGGGAAATCGGGCTCGGGTAAGTCGGTGTTGATCAAATGTATCATCAACCTGATGCCGGCTGATACGGGCAAGATCATCGTCCTGGATCAATCGATTCAGGACATGGATCAGGAGGAACTCGATATCCTGCGGGCCAAGGTCGGGTTTCTTTTCCAGAGCAATGCCTTGTATGATTCGATGACCGTCCGGGAAAACCTGGAGTTTCCGTTGCGCAGGCACTGGAGCAAGGAAGAACGGGAAAGGGGATCCGAAATGGCGGTTTTGGAGGCTTTGGAGGATGTTGGACTGGCCCATACCATCGATATGATGCCGGCGGAGTTGTCCGGCGGAATGCGGAAAAGGATTGCCCTGGCGCGCACCCTGATCCTGAAACCAACCATCATTCTCTACGATGAACCCACCACGGGTCTGGATCCGGTCACCGCACGGGAAATCAGCAATTTGATGATAGAAGTGCAAAAGAAATACAATGCTTCGTCGATCATCATTTCGCATGACATGAATTGTATCAACATTACCTCCAACCGTGTCATCATGTTGATCGAAGGAAGGTGTTATGCCAATGATACCTTCAATAATCTTAAAAAATCCACCGATCCCAAAATCCGGGAGTTTTTTGCCTGACCATGAAAAAGAATACGATAGAAAACTCGAAAGTAGGCTTGATCGTGATTGCGGGAACACTTTTCCTGCTTTTCAGCCTGTATATGATTGGAAAAAACCAGAACCTGTTCGGTTCCACCTTCAACCTCCGAGCCGTAGTCAAAAACGTCAACGGATTGGTGGTGGGAAACAATGTAAGATTCATGGGCATGGATGTGGGCACGGTGAAGTCGATCGACATGGCCAATGATACCTCCATTTACATCAGCATGCTCATCAACAATAATATGAAGCCCTTTATCAAGAAAAATGCGATCACCACCATCGGTACCGATGGATTGATGGGCAATAAATTGATCCACATCCTTCCCCAGAAAGAGGTGGCCGAGCCCGTTGAGGAAGGCGATGTCATTTTCTCACAAACCCCGATCGATACGGATGACATCTTCAGGAGCCTGAATGCAACCAGCATGATCGTCGAAAAAACTTCTTTGAATCTCTTTGAAATTACTTCTAAATTGAACGGCAATGAGAATTTTTGGGCTTTTCTTTCGGATACAGTCCTTACCCAGGATTTGAGAAATTCCGTCAGGGAATTCCGGCGAACAGGAGCGAATGCCAATGCCATGACGCTGGCTGGGAGGAATCTTGTCGAAAGACTCGAGCAGGGAAGCGGTCTGGTCAATACCCTTTTTATGGATTCGATTTTGTCCAATCAGCTGATCACCTCTCTGGAACAAATCGGGCAAGCGAGTACCCATGCTGAATTGTTGCTGGAGGAAGTGAAAACGATGGTGATTGCCATGGAAAAGGGGGAAGGGACCACCGGATTGATTCTGAGGGATTCCATGATGCGGGAATCGATTTTGAACACCGCGCTGAATATAGAAGAAGGGACAGACAAATTCAACCAAAACATGGAAGCGCTCAAAACCAATTTTCTTTTCCGTCGGTATTTTAGAAGACAGGAGAGACTAAAAGCGAAGGAAAAGGAGGCGGAGGCTGGAAATAGCAATTAGGAAAATGATTTTTTTGGTACGTTCCAAATTTTCTGTGCTCTTATTCAACCCGTTTTATGCATTACGAACTCCATTTAATATTTTAATTTACCGATGATCAGGTAATCAATTCGATGTTGACTATTTTTGACTAAACCCTTTTGGTGTCAGGAATTATTCTCCCAATAGTCTGATTTTCTTTCAGTTTCAATCCCATTTGGAAACCTATTGCATATTTCGGGTTCAATCCATTTGGCTTTGATGAGGGAATGTCCTGCGAGAGGGTCTCCTTCTCAAAAATGTAAATTGACCTAAGATGTCGATTTTTCCCCCAACTACCGGGTTAAATGGAGAAGGCAGAAATTTGATTCACGCTGTATGTGGTCGGTGATTTTTATTCTGCATTTGCTTTCAGTTCGTAATTGGTACTCCGGCCTCTTGGTGAACCTTTCACCAAAATTCCTTTTTCAATCAAGTCCTGAATATCACGCAAAGCGGTGTCTTGGGAGCATTTTGCAATCTTAGCCCATTTTGTAGTGTTGAGCACTCCCTCGAAATCCTCCATCAGCATATTCAGAATTTTTCTTTGTCTGTCATTTATATTGACCCTTGCATGTGTTACCCAGAATGCGTGTTTGTCAATTATTTTTTCAAGAAGCTTTTCAGAATTTTCTATCGCATGTATTAAACAATTCAAAAACCATTCTAGCCAGTTGGTAATATCCAATCCGCTTTTTTGGGTCTTTTCCAATATGTCATAATAGGAATTTCGTTCTTTTCGAATTTGAGTTGACATACTATAAAATCTATATGATTGTTCGTCGGAACGCGCCAGTAACATCTCACTTAGTGCTCTTGAGATTCTTCCGTTTCCATCTTCAAAGGGATGTATTGTCACAAACCACAAATGTGCAATTGCAGCTTTCATGACAAGATCAGTATTTTGATCCCAATTAAACCAATCTAAGAAAATTCGCATTTCATTTTCAATCTGAGCCGCTGGAAGAGCTTGGTAATGCACTTTTTCTTTTCCCAACGCTCCCGAAACTACCTGCATCGGTCCTGTTGAATCCTCACGCCAGTTTCCTGAAATGATTTTATACATCCCGCTTTGTCCCATTGGGAACAAGGAGGTATGCCAAGAAAATAATCGATCCTTGTTCAAATCTTGGTCATAATTTTTGGTTGCATCAAGCATCAAATCCACAATTCCGTCAACATTACGTTGAGAAAAAACCAATCCTGATATATCAAGTCCCAATCGTCTTGCAATGGATGATCTTACTTGTTCTCTGTCTAGAAATTCACCTTCTATTTCAGTCGATTTTATAATCTCCTGTGTTAAAATCTCGAGATTGGCTTCATTGCGAAGTTCAAATCCCAAGGCTCCCATTTTGCCTATTAACCTGCCTTGTCTGTTTCTGACATGGGAAAGTAAGGATAGAAGTTTCTCGCTATTCCATATAAAAATTGGCCAATTCTGGTTGTTGTATAAATACATATCTTTTTTCTCCGCGTATTATGCGGTGAAAATAAGGTTTATTCTCCGCATGAAAAAATTATCTCCGCATAAAATGCGTCCTAAATGATCATTATTCTCCGCACCTTTATTTTTGGCCCCGCCAATACCTTCTGGCATAAAGAAGGTTTTGTGAATTGCGGAGTGGCATGAAGTCGAAAACCACCAAGGTTTAGGCCAATGGTAATATTGACGAATTGCACAAAGATGGGTGTCAAATATCCATGTGGGTATCCACCAGCGTATTATCTGTGGAGGCGCCAAGTAGCGCAAAAAGTCCATCCTGAAATCCAATTTTTTTAAATGAAGAAAATATGATCAAAGGCCGCAGAATGGATCCAAAACGTCTTTTAAACTTAATTTTCGCTTCATCGCTCTAGCGCCATTTTCATCTAATTTTGAGGAATTATTTAAGCATTCACAAAACCAAAAAGTGATTTTGTTTCCAGGAAGGCTTGCCAATTTCTTCCTTCAAATAACCCAAAATAGCTGATTTCTTTTTGGCCAAAAGCGGAGAATCCGCTTTCAAATCCCTCTTTAAAAAAGAGAGTGGGAGTGAATGCGCATGGGTTAAACCCAGGAGCAATTGATCTAAAAACCAAAAACCATCACTAAAATTTCAATTTTGAGAACCATGAAAAAAAAGTTACCCAAACGAATGGTGTTTTACGCAAAAAGCACTTTCAGAATTCTGGCGCTGCAACTGGTTTTTTCCCAGTGGGTATTCGCAAATCAATCAAGTGAGCAGGACTCCAACCAGGACAAAACGCGTTTCGAAGAAACCGAAAAGAGGGGAGGGAATATACTAAATCCCAGAGAAATTCAGGCAGAGGCAAAAGAAAGTGCAAATGTCCAAATCCTGAACAAGACAAGCTTGGTGCAACAGGAAATCAAGGGAAAAGTCATTGATTTAAAAAGAAACGAGCCCATCGTGGGAGCCACCGTGATTGTGAAAGGGACCAATATCGGTTCGGTCACCGACTTTGACGGAAATTTCACCCTCTTGGTGCCAGAGGGAAGCAGGGAAATTGTGGTTTCTTATCTGGGCTATACCGCCCAAACCCTTCAAATTGGGAATCAAACCTTTTTCACGGTCAACTTGGAAGATGAGGGAGCCTTATTGGACGAGTTCGTGATTTTGGGTTATGATGTCCAGCGCAAAAAGGACCTGACAGGTGCTGTGGCCATCGTCAATATGGACGAAATTAAATCCTTACCCGTGGCAAGTGTGGAATCGATGCTTGTGGGTAGGGCTCCTGGCGTCCAGGTCTTGTCGGACAATGGACCAGGTGGGAATGTATCCATTAGAATCAGGGGTTTTGGGACAGTGAACAACAATGACCCACTTTATGTAATCGATGGAACACCGGTTTCCAATGGACTGAATTCCATCAATCCTCAGGATATTGAGTCCCTTCAGGTATTGAAAGATGCTGCGGCTTCTTCGATATATGGTTCAAGAGCCGCTAATGGTGTGGTGATCATCACCACCAAAAAAGGGAAGTCGGTCATACCTACGATTACACTAGATGCTTATACTGGATTTCAACAGGCATTTAACCTTCCCAAAATGCTTTCGGCACAGCAATATGGGGATCAATTGTGGAAAGCCAGCATCAATGATGGAAGAACTCCTGCTTCGGATGTGTATGGGAAAGATCCATTGAACCCAAGGATTCCCCAATGGCTCAATGCCAACCAAACCATTCCTTCCGCTGATGTGGATTGGGTCAATGAAATATTCAGAACGGCTCCCGTGCAATCCTACAACCTGACGGTGGCAAAAGGCGGAGAAGATTCCAACCATGTCTTGTCGCTTGGTTATTTCAATCAGGATGGTATCATCAAACACACAGGTTTTGACCGGTACTCCCTTCGGTACAACTCAGAATATACCCTCAAAAAATTCCTGAACATCGGTCAAAATTTCACGGCCTCTTTGACCAAGACCAATGATGTGGCCACCAATAGTTCTTTAGGGAGTATTGTCTATGATGCGTTTCAGTTTCCATCCATTGTTCCGGTAAGGGATATCAATGGAAGCTTCGGTGGCAATCCACTCAACGATATCAGCAATCCTCTGGGCAATCTTTTCAGACAAAAAGACAATACCAAAAACAGGATCAAGTTGATGGGAAATGTCTATGGGGATGTGAAAATCAATGACAACCTGAATTTCAGGTCCAATTTTGGGCTTGATTTTGAAAATTTCAATCAACGGTCTTTTGCGCCGATTTACAATGAGTTGCTTTCGCAAAGGGTTGTCAACAGCCTGTCCGACAATAGTTCTTTCTATTATCAATTGGCTTGGACAAACACCCTGAATTATAATAAGAAATTCGGCAACAGTACCTTGGATCTTCTTTTGGGCCAGGAATCGATTGAAAATTATGCAGAACTAAAAAGCGCTTCCAGAGAAGGCTTTCTGTATGAAGATCCCAATTTTCAATATTTAAGTTACGGTACACAAAACCAGCAAAACTCAGGGAGCGCCAGCAAATGGAATTTACTTTCCTTCTTTGGAAAGGCCAATTATGCCCTAAAAGACAAATATCTGTTTTCAGCCACATTGCGGTATGACGGTACTTCAAGATTGGCAAACAATAAATGGGATGTGTTTCCAGCTTTCTCAGCAGGCTGGCGCTTAAGCGAAGAAGATTTTCTTGATCTTGGACCAAAGGTAAATGAGTTGAAAATAAGGGGGAGTTGGGGCCGGACCGGAAACCAGCAGGTGCCCACTTATTCCACATTGGCAAGTTTTCAGAACAACATCAACTATTCCAATTATGCCATCGATGGTGCACAGGAAAATGTATCCATTGGCCTTGTGGAGACCCGTGTAGCCAATTCCAATCTGAATTGGGAACTGACCACCCAAAGCGGTGTGGGAATCGATTTGGAAATGTTTGACAATAAATTGGTGATCACGGCCGATTATTTCAATAAAACCACGGACAACCTATTGATTTATGCGCCCATCCCGCCGACTTATGGAGGAACAAATGATGGCGTTTGGACCAATGGTGGTAAAATGAGAAACCATGGATTTGAACTTGGGTCAAAATACAGCGGCCAAGCCGGAAATGTATTTTACAATGTAGGCTTGAATTATTCCTTCTACAAAAACAAGTTGGTGGAGCTGAATCCCGGAGTGAATTATTTGGGTATTCCCGCCTCTTCTTTACACAGTGTCAATTTTGGCCAGGAAGTTTCGCGAACGCTTGCAGGACAGCCTATCGGCACCTTCTTTGGATATGATGCGATCGGGATTTTTCAAAGCGAAGAAGAAATTGCATCCTATGGCCTCCAGCCTAATGCGCGTCCAGGTGATTTGAAGTTCAAGGATATCAATGGCGACGGCCTGATCAATGCCCAAGACAGGACAGCTATCGGCTCTCCACATCCGAAAGCGATCATTGGATTCAATACCAACCTGTATTACAGAGGATTTGATATGGCATTGTTCTTCAATGCCTCTCTGGGGCACAAGATTTACAACCTGACCAAGTACAAAACCTTGTTTTTCAACCAATCTGCCTACAACAAGTCCAGCGACATCATAAATGCCTGGTCTCCGCAGAATACACAAACCGGAATTCCAAGACTGAGTCTGGATGATCCGAATGAAAACATCCGACCGTCTTCCTATTACCTTGAAAATGCATCTTTCTTGAAGTTGAACAACCTTCAATTGGGCTATAGTTTTCCTGCAAGCGCTTTTCAAAACATGGAATTGAGGTTGTATGCACAGGCTTCAAACTTATTTACCATCACCAACTACTCAGGAATGACACCTGAAATCGGACTTCAGAATTATTCTTCCAACAGTAGAAACTTGGATATTGGAGTTGACAGGGGTGTTTATCCTCCATCCAGGACTTTTATGGTAGGTTTCAATGTCAAATTTTAAATTAAGAAAGAATGAAAAATCAACGCTATAATTTCAGCCGGCTATTGGTATTTATTGGAATATTGGGTACGTCTCTGGCCTGTTCTTCTGATTATTTGGAGGAAGTGCCCTATGGTGAGGTATCTCCCTCCAACATGTCCAATCCCGAAAATATTGAACGCGCCATCATCGCAGCCTACAGCAGCCTAAACGGTCAGTTTGACAATGCCACAAGTGGATTCAACTCTCCTGCTTCCAATTGGAGTTTCGGGGACGTGGTTTCTGACGATGCCTACAAAGGTGGGGGAGGAACCGGCGACCAAAACCAGATTCACCAACTGGAAATATTCAATACCACCCCGGTGATCACAGATGTGCAAAGAAAATGGTTGGCGCTCTATGAAGGGATCAAAAGAACCAATTATGCATTGAATCTTTTGAAAGATTCAGAAACATTTGATACGGATTTGAAATCGATCAGGGAAGGAGAACTCAAGTTTCTGAGAGGGCATTATTATTTCGAATTGAAAAAAATCTACAAAAACGTCCCTTTCATCGATGAATCGGTGGTGGAGATTCAGGATTTTTATGTGGGAAACAAAAGTCTTACGGACGAAGCCTTGTGGGGAAAAATTGAAGCGGACTTCAATGCAGCTTCAAGTCTACTGCCAATGGAGCAATCCGATGCAGGAAGGCCAACCAAAATGGCTGCGATGGCCTATCTCGCCAAAACGTACGTTTTCCAATCCAAATGGCAATTGGCCTTGACTGCTTCCAATGAAGTGATCAGTTCGGGGAAGTATAAACTTCATGCCGATTTTAGAGATGTTTTTTTACCGGAGAATGACAATAGCCGCGAGATCATCTTTGCTGTCCAGCATTCTGTCAACGATGGAGAGCCAAGGCATTTCAATGGATCCATCGGTGACAGACTTTCGGCACCAGGAGGTCCCCATTATCCCCAATATGGATTTCATCGGCCAAGTCAAAATCTAATTGCCAGTTTCCGGACAAATGAAAGCGGAATGCCTTTGCTTGATTCAAATGGCAATTCCGATTTCGTCGACCCCCGATTGGATCATACTGTGGGAAGGCCGGGAATACCCTATTTGGATCTTGATATATTGTATCAAGCCAATTGGGCCAGGGATCTTGCGACCTATGGTCAATTTTCGCCAAAGAAGAGAATAGTTTCACCACTGTCCAATTTTCAGGTAAAGGTGTGGCCGTATATCAGTTCACTCAATTATTATATCATCAGGTATGCCGATCTGTTGCTATGGAAAGCAGAAGCACAGGTAGAATTGGGTGATTTGGAAGGTGCTAGGGAGACCGTGAATTTGGTAAGGCAAAGGGCCAAATCCTCTCAAGTGGTCAAAAATCTTGGAGGAAACGCACCGGCTGCCAATTATGCAATTGAGGTGTATTCAGCTTCTTGGACCGATGCCGCCGTTGCAAGACAAGCCGTTAGATTGGAGAGAAGGCTGGAATTGGCCATGGAAGGGCATAGATTCTTTGACTTGGTCAGATGGGATATTGCGGATCAGGTGATGAATGCTTATTTCGATAAGGAAAAAACACTCAGATCCCATTTGACCAACGCCAAGTTCCAAAAAGGAAAACATGAATATTTCCCGATTCCGCAATTGTATATCGATATGGTAGGTGCTGAGAATGTCCTTCAAAACCCAGGATATTAGTGCTCTTTGATTTTTTTGAGAAGGGTGGCTCTTTTTTGGGTCACCCTTTTTTTTTTATGGGATGTGCTGTAATCGGATTTGGCTTTTATATTTTTTATAAAATTCCGGCTAAAAAACATGCTTATTTTTTATATTTAAACTTTATATAATTATATTCAATTCGGGAAACCGATTCTTTTATTTTTAAAATACAAGGGATTGGAGTCTGTTTTTTGGTTTTTTTTAAGGCTCTTTTTTAAATCTAAACCTCAGGAGGAGTGTCCGCTATGTTGATTATTGTGATGGGATTGCCCGGATCAGGGAAAAGTTATTTTGCAAGGAGATTGGCCAAGCAGCTCGGGGCGGTGTATGTGGGCAGTGACGAACTTCGGAGAAAAATGGGTTTGCTGGGAAAATACAAGATCGAAAACAGGATTTCCGTTTACAATGAAATGATCAAGACTTCCAAGGAGCTGCTTATCAAGGGGGAAGATGTGGTCATGGATGGTACTTTTTACCTTCAATTCATGCGGGATATGGCAATCTGCATGGCCAAAACCCTTTCTTTCGAGGTTTTCATCATTCTGGTAGAGGCAGAAGATACCCTGATTGGACAGCGACTTTCCATGCCCAGGGAAGACAGCGAGGCCGATCTGGCGGTTCACTATCAGATAAAAGGAGAGTTTGATCCTTTGTCGGAGCCCCATTTATTGATCCAATCCACGAATGAGAATTTGGAGGAGAATCTTGAAAAAGCAAAGCATTTTTTGGAAAAAGTCAATTGATGAAGCAAAGAAAAAGACAAGATGGACCAGGAAGAGGTTAGGGAATTGATGGCCAAGGGTTTTTTTATGGACAAACCCATAAATGGAACATTGGAAGAAACCAATATTTCCTGGGTGATTCTCAGCGCTACGCATGCCTTCAAGATCAAGAAGCCTTTGAAACTTTCCTTTTTGGACTATTCGACCCTTGCCTTGAGGAGAAAATATTGCGAAAAGGAAGTGGAGCTCAACCGCCGATTTTCCCCCATCTACCTCAATGCTTTTCCCATCAGGCGAAATGGAGACCAATGGGAAATTGGAGGCTTTGCCGGGGAAGTGATCGACTATGCCGTGGTCATGAAAAGACTGGTTAGTGGAAAACGAATGGATATCCTTTTGTCTAAAAACAAAGTCACCGAAGATGAAATCTCCATTTTGGCCGGGCAATTGGGCTTGTTTCACCATGCCTCTGTGAAAGTCAAGCGGCCATTTGAACTTGGGTCAGCTCAGGGGGTTTTCAACGATTTGATGTCCATCCAAGCAATCGCCACCAAGGAATTGGATGGTAAATACCAGGAATGGATACCGGAATTGGTGGCATGGAGCGATGCTTTTTTGACCAAAAACGAAGCGAGATTTCGCCAGAGGATAGAGAAGGGGTATATGCGGGATGTCCACGGTGATCTTCACAGCGGCAATATTTTCCTGTACAAGAAACCCATTCTTTTTGATTGCATCGAATTTTCGGATGAATACCGACAGATCGATATCTTGTATGAAATCGCATTTCTTTACATGGATCTGGAATTTTTTGGAAAACCTGAATTGGCCAAGAAGTTATTGAGGGTTTATAATGCTGTTTTTCCATGCTTTCCGGAAGCCCTTGACAAGGAGATTTTTAACTATTTCAAATGTCTTCGGGCCAATGTCAGGGCAAAAGTACATTTGCTCAATGCGCAATCGGCAAGCCACACCAAGTCAAAATCGCTACATCTACTCAAAGGAAAGGGCTATCTCGAATTGGCTATGAAATACAAGGATTCAATGTAGTGGATGGAAGAAAAAGCATGAAAAATCCTCAGAATAGATCCCAATTCCTTTGTTGATAAATTTCAAAAATTATTTATGGATTTTCGCTTTCATGCAAGAAGACGTATTCATTCCAAAACCAATTTTTCATGCAAAGTCCGCCAAGAGATAAAATCCCAATAGTTATCATTTGCCGGAATCCATTTCTGGTCTCCCTAAAAATCTTTGCGTACTCTGCGAAATACTTCGCGCGCGCTGCGTGAAAATATTCAGAACCAATTTTCGCGCAAAGTCCGCGGAGAACATCGCAAAGTCCGCCAAGAGATAAAATCCCAATAGTTATCATTTACCGGAATCAATTTCTGGTCTCCCTAAAAATCTTTGCGTACTCTGCGGAACACTTCGCGCGCTCTGCGTGAAAATATCCAGAATTATTTTTTCACGCAAATTCCGCGGAGAACATCGCAAAGTCCGCCAAGAGATAAAATCCCAATAGTTATCACTTGCCGGAATCCATTTCTAGTCTCCCTAAAAATCTTTGCGTACTCTGCGAAATACTTAGCGCGCTCTGCGTGAAAATATTTCAAAACCAATTTTCACGCAAAGTCCGCAGAGAACTTCGCAAAGTTCGCCAAGAGATAAAATATCAATAGTTATCATTTACCGGAATCTATTTCTGGTCTTCCTAAAAATCTTTGCGTACTCTGCGAAACACTTAGCGCGCTCTGCGTGAAAATATTTCAAAACCAATTTTCACGCAAAGTCCGCAGAGAACTTCGCAAAGTCCGCCAAGAAATAAAATCCCAATAGTTATCATTTACCGGAATCCATTTCTGGTCTTCCTAAAAATCTTTGCGTACTCTGCGAAATACTTAGCGCCCTCTGCGTGAAAATATTCCAAAACCAATTTTCACGCAAAGTTCGCCAAGAGATAAAATATCAATAGTTATCATTTTCCGGAATCCATTTCTGGTCTCCCTAAAAATCTTTGCGTACTCTGCGAAATACTTAGCGCCCTCTGCGTGAAAATATTCAGAATTATTTTTTCACGCAAAGTCCGCGGAGAACATCGAAAAGCCCGCTGAGAGATGAAATTTCAACCATTTTCATCAAGGAAAATCAATTTCCAGAGAGCGAAAAATCTTTGCCTACTCTGCGAAACACTTAGCGCCCGCTGCGTGAAAATATTCAGAACCAATTGAACAAGAAAAGCCTGCTAAGAAATAAAGTTTGAACAATTATGGGATTGATCCGGCCAATCTTGGATTTGTAGAAGGACTTCCCAATGGCAAATGGCTGTTTTTGTTTCAAAAATCCTTAAATTGAAATATGGTTTTTTAATCCAATTCATATTTAAATTAAATACTACTCAAATCAATATAAGTTACATAAAATCAATATACTATGAAATATTTTGCTCTTGTTATTCTAGTGCTGAATTTGACTACTCAATCGTTATTTGCGCAGCAAGGAATACTGGAGGAAGATATCCGCAAGGAGCTCTATGCATTGATTGAGCAATACAACGAGGCCAGGGACAACAAGGATACTTTATTGCTCAAGACCATTTTGACCCCTGAAATCGATCAGTTGGTTTCCTCTGGGGAATGGAGAACAGGCATCGATCAGGCGATTGATGGGATGATGAGGAGTTCCGCGGCCAATCCCGGCAGCCGAAACTTGATCGTTGATAAAATTCGCTTGCTGGATCAGGCTTCAGCCATTTTGGATTGCCGGTATGAAATCGAAAATCCGGATGGCCCCACCAGAAAAATGTGGAGTACCTTCCTGGCTGTCTTCACCGAAGGACGGTGGAAAATCACTGGAATCAGAAACATGTTGCCCACTTCAACCCAAAACTAACGCAGAGATGAAATCAACTTTCAACATTCAAGCCATTTTGATATTTTTATTCGTAATCAGCATTGGAACAATTGCCTATGCACAAAATATGAAAGGCCAAGAATCCAGAGATGCCCGTGTAAAAGAATTCTTGGAGCAAAATAGATGGCAATGGCGTGACCTGAATATTCCCTATGAAGATGGGCAGGTATTGTACAAGCTCATCATGGACAACAATTACCAATCCGCCTTGGAGATCGGCACTTCCACGGGGCATTCGACCATTTGGATTGCCTGGGCACTCAGCAAAACCGGTGGGAAATTGATCACTTTGGAAATGGATGAAAGGAGACAAAAGGAAGCCATCAAAAAACTGGAGGCTTTGGGACTTTCTGATTTTGTGGACTTCAGATTAGGAGATGCCCATCAAATCGTGAAAGAACTTGAAGGGCCTTTCGATTTTGTCTTTTCGGATGCAGACAAGGATTGGTATGTCCAATATTTCAAGGATACCGATCCAAAGCTCAAAAAAGGAGGACGATTTACGGCACACAATGTCTTGAACAATATCGGTGGAATCCGCACATTTATGGAGTATGTTAAGGATCATCCGGGATATGAAACCACAGTGGACAGGAGCAGTTCTTCAGGAATCTCTATCAGCCGCAAAAAATAGGGCGGGAAGAGAAATGGTCCAATACTGCCGTTATCAATTTTTTTAGGAGGGGAGGAAAAAAAGACAATCTTTTATACATGAATAGGGCTCCATGAAACCCTATTCATTGACCCTTACTGGACTTCTTTTTTGCGAAAGGTGTTTTCCCACAACCTAAAGCCACCTTCAAAAGCCAATTTGTTGTTTCCTAAGCGGCAACCTTTTGGGATTTTTGTAAGCAATTTGGAATTTCCGCCACCGATGACGATATCCTCGGGCAGGAATGCAGCGCTGAATTTTTTGATGATGGACAATACATGTTCCTGCCATTTTTCCTGTTCCATCCTTTCCAAACCCCGTAAACCAATGTAATCTTCGTAGGTGCCTTTTCGGTAGGGAAGGTGTGCCAATTCAAGCGGGAGGACAGTTCCATCAAATACAATGGCGGATCCAAGTCCTGTTCCCAAGCCCAAAAACAGCAAAACGCCTTCCTCGTATGAACCCAAAGCCTGCATGGCGGCATCGTTGATGATTCTCACCGGTTTTCCGAAAGCGGCATCAAAATCAAAAGAAGTCCAACCTTCGCCCAAGTTTTTGGGTTCGGTCATGATTTTTCCTTTTTTGATTACACCCGGATAGCCAATCGAAATGGCTTCAAACTCCCAATCTTGGGTGTTTTCCAAAACGGCAGCGACCATCTTTTCAGGGGTCATGAAATCTCCGGAAGGAATTTTCCTTCTTTCATCCTCATTGTTTGCCTTAACCTTGACGTTGGTACCTCCGATATCGATGACGAGTAGTTTCAAATCGTAAAAATTTTAAATGGGTGGAACATTGAATGGTGTGCTAAAATAAACTTCAATTTTGATATCCACATCAAAAATTAGGTTAAATAAATCATGTCCTCCAGTAATATATTGAAAAATAGAGAATTAATATTGACTTGTCGGGACTGCGCTTTCACCCTTTCTGGGATGAAGAGGATGCGGGATTCCACCTCCTGCGATTTCGAATTCTTCAAAATGGAGGGTCGATTGCATGGCTTGCTGATCAATAGAGGAGAACGTGAAGCACCGAGATGCAAAGTTTTATCCTTTTTTTAGTTCTAAAAACCAACAATCGTTTGATCATTTGAATTTTTTATTAACTTTGAATCGCAAAGTACTTTCAATATGAACAAGCAGCACGACCCATTAGCAACCCTGCACGAGATCCGGAATATCATGGACCGTTCTTCCCGCTTTATTTCATTGAGTGGGCTTTCTGGTGTGGCAGCGGGGCTGTCGGCACTCTTGGGAGCAGCGCTTGTAAGATGGCATTTCCTTGAAGAAGATATCCAGTATCGCGAGACACTCGGGCGCGAGTTGACAAGTGAGTCCATCGTATTTGTCCTTTCGATAGCGGCAGGCGTGTTTTTGCTCGCGGTCAGTTCGGCGATATATTTCACTGCACGCAATGCCAAAAGAAAGAGCCATCAGGTATGGGACAGCAAGTCCGAACGCATGTTGGTCAACTTGGCCATTCCCTTGGCTGCAGGTGGGATTTTCTGTGCAGCGCTGTTTTACCATGAATTGCCGTATTTGGTGGCTCCCGTGATGCTGCTATTTTATGGTTGCGCCTTGTTGAATGCCAGTAAGTATACCGTCAGCGATATTCGCTATCTGGGGATTTTGGAAATACTATTGGGCTTGTTTGCAAGCTTTTATCTGGGCTTTGGATTGTTGGCTTGGACGCTTGGATTTGGTGTCCTACACATCGTGTATGGTGCGCTGGTGTATTTCAAATACGAACGCTAGCAGGACCGTGAAAGATTATCTTGAAAATATCAACAAGGCATTTGAAAGCAGGGTGCGGCTGGGCATTATGTCAGTCCTGATGGTGGAAGAGCGCGTGGATTTCAGTACGCTCAAAGAAACGCTGGAGCTGACGGATGGCAACTTGGCCAGTCACTTGCGGGCCTTGGAGGAAGCGTCTTATCTGGTAGTGGAGAAAAAGTTTGTGGGTAGGAAGCCAAATACCACCTATCAAGCAACGGATCAAGGTCGTGAAGCTTTCAAAAACCATTTGGATGCACTGGAGCAGCTCATTTTGAACAATAGAAAGGAGGGTTGATATTTTTTTGACACTCAACTTTGAATTTCAAAGTACTTTATATGGTAATATTATAAGTATTGAAGCGTATGGAATAAATGAAAATCGGATGATCGTCTATTCTGCCACTGCTTACCAATTGGCTATACAAAGGGCTGGAAGCCGGGGGGCGGATGATAAATATCCTATTCATCTTCATTGCCCGGTCAGCAATGGGAGTAGGGGAATGGTCCGAAAAGATGGCCATGATATGAAATGCTTGACGATTGACCATAAATAACAATACTTAACACGCATATTAAAACCAGAAAATTGATGAAAACGAAAAACAAAAGATTGATCGGCATTGTACTCGCTGTAGCATTTCTATTGCTCCTTCCATTGATCGCAATGCAGTTTACAGAGGAAGTGGCCTGGACGCTGTTGGACTTTGTGGTCATGGGCGTGCTGCTCCTCGGTACAGGACTGCTGAGTGAATTTATCATCAGAAATGTGAAAAACCTGAACACCAGAATCGCCATCATTGGGGTGATTCTGTTGGGACTCCTCCTCATTTGGGCAGAACTCGCAGTCGGGATCTTCGGAACCCCTTTTGCGGGATCCTAAATTGGAAACCCATGAAAATTCAGGGCAAACACACACCAATATTCGTTTGGGTATTTGGAATACTTGTTTTTACAGTAGGTGTCCTGAATCTGATTTTGGTCCACCCTGTGCCAGGCTTGGTGTATCTGCTACTCTCCTTGGTCTATTTGCCTCCGGCCGCAGGTTGGCTCAAGGAGAGATTCGCTTTTACAATTCCGCTTTTGGTAAAAATCATTTTAGGCATAGCCATTTTCATGTTCACATTAGGGGTAAGTGACCTAGGGGAGATGATTGATGATTTTTTTTAATGATAACATAACTTCATTTCGAAAGCCCAAAAGGAGTATAGCCTTACTTTTAGGGAATTAAACCATTCCCATTTTATCAAATAAATCCATGTTGTTGATTCAAAACGATCTTCAGTTTGAGCGTATTTTCAATGAATACTGGGAGATAATGTACAAATCGGCTTTCAGCAGAATCAGGGAACAGGAGGTGGTGGAAGATCTGCTCCAGGAAGTTTTTATCGATATCTGGCAAAGGAGAACTGAAATCACCATCCAATCTACCCTCAAAGCCTATCTGCTCACTGCGGTCAAGTATCGGGTGCTCAAGTATATGGACAAGGCAAGGGAAAAAAGGGCGCGTGAAATTGAAGGCGCCGATGTTCCCTATTTGGATGTTGATGTGCTGGGGTTTGAAGACCTCTACCATCAATTGGAGGTGGTGATTGCCAAATTGCCACCTAGAAATAGGCTTGTGTTTCAAATGAGCAGATTGGAAGGGTTTTCTTCAGATGAAATCGCTGAAAAACTCGGGATTTCCCAACAGACTGTTCACAATCACCTCTCCAAATCCCTGACATATGTCAGAGCGGAAATGAAACATCTTGCCCCTGGGTTTTTGCTTTTTATCAATCTCTGATTTTCCCGATTAAGTATTCATTAACAAACCCATCAAATTGATAACAATTCAATAAAGATTTTGAGAGGTAGTGAATTTGTGTTTTGAGCACTCTATAGAGGAAGACTCAAGAGATGAGAAAGGAAAAATCCATAGCACAACACATTCAAAAAGTCCTGAGAGGTCAGGCTTCCCCACAGGAATTCAATGCTGTCAACGATTGGTATGATCATCAAGAAGAAGACGAACTTCTGATTCAGGATTTTAAGGGGCGTACAAAATCGCTTATCAGGAAAGAACTTTTTAACAAAATACAGCGAGGTCGGATTTCCAACGCTCCAAATGCCGGGAATCGGAATATCAAAAGAATATTTGGTATAGCGGCCTCTGTTGTGATGGTCATCGGATTGGGGTTTGTTTTATCTGAACTTACCCAAAAACCAAAAGTGGATTTCTCCGATAAAATCGCTTTCCAAAAAGTGGAGAACGGGGTCGGAATGGTAAAGAAGATCAGACTCCCTGATGGCTCCAGGATCCAATTGTTTCACAATACCACGATAGAATTTGATCGGAATTTTTCAAACAACAGGTTCGTGAAACTGGAAGGAGAGGCATTTTTTGAAGTGGTGGCCAATCCGAATTTGCCCTTCAGGGTCCAAACCGATGGTTTGACCACGGAAGTGTTGGGCACTTCTTTCACCATCAAAACGGCTGGTCTCGAAGAAACTAAAGTTTCCGTAAAAACCGGGAAAGTCAGCGTTAGCAATGCACAAACCAAATTTGAACTTCACAAAGACCAGCAGCTGATCTATTCAATAGGTGCCGGAAGAGTTCAGCAAATCACCAATCGGGATTTGGTTTTTGGTTGGGCCGAAGACAAAATAGTCTTCGAGAACAGCGATTTATTCAAGTTGGTAAAGGTACTGGATGCTTGGTATGGAATTCAAATAGAGCACAACCTATCACCAAACAATACCTGCAGAATTTCAGGCACTTATCTGAACATGAGTCTCGAAAATCTCCTCCAAGCCATTCAGTATTCACTTCCAATGACGTACCAGATCGATGCCAAAAAAGTAAACATTCAATTCAAAAACTGCAATTAAACGAAGATGGGGCTGTACCACCAGCCCCATCAATTTGTCCACTTCTAATTCCTTCAAAAATTAAAACAGAACCACCGAAATTATGGAAAAAAAATTAATCTTCTCAATAAAGAGGATTGCAAAGAGACTGTTTACCCTCTTATTCCTGCTCTGCTGGGCAGTTGGCATAGCCGAGGCAGCAAAGCCAAATGCCCAAAAACTGGACGAAACCTTTGTTAGGGTTTCCAAAAACAAGCAAAAGGTTTCCGAATTCTTCAAAGAAATTGAAGCGCAGACAAGTTTTCGGTTCTCCTACCAAAGCAACTTGGAGCTGCAGCAGACAGTCGCCTTGGACAAAAGATATCAAAATTTGGAAAGCATGCTGACGGAGATTTCCAAAAACACTTCCTTAAAATTCAAACAGATCAACCATACCCTGGCGGTCTCCACCAAGGAGATTCCGAGAAAAGCAACGGGGATGGAAAAAATCAGGATTTCGGGACAGGTCAGGGATGGGGAAACCGGTGAAAGCCTCCCGGGAGTCAACGTGGTGATCAAAGGAACCAACACGGGTACCATCACCGACATCGATGGTAATTACGCGCTTGAATTGGACCTTGGGCAAGTTTTGGTATTTTCCTACGTGGGTTTTGCAAAAGAGGAATTGACTGTAGGGAATCAAACCCGTATGGATGTTTCCCTGAAATTGGATGACAATTCGCTGCAGGAAGTGATTGTGACAGCCCTCGGGATCAAAAGGGAAGAAAAAGCCTTGGGATATGCGACCCAGAAAGTTTCCAGCGAGGAGCTTCTGGATGCCCGATCGAACAACTGGTCGGACGCCTTGATTGGTAAAGTGGCGGGATTGAATGTGTTATCGGCAGGCTCAGGCCCGATGAATTCGTCCCAGATCAGTTTGCGCGGAGACAATTCCTTGAATCCAAACGGAAACGGTGCCCTGATTGTGCTGGATGGCGTACCCATGAACAGCGGTTTGACTTCTTCCGGTGTTGGAAATGCTTATGGAGCGGGTTCGGGAAATGACGTTCCCATCGATTTTGGAAATGGAATAGCGGATATCAATCCAGACGATATCGAGAGCGTCACGGTGCTGAAAGGAGCAAGCGCCACAGCGTTGTACGGAAGCAGGGCCGCCAATGGTGCCTTGATCATTACGACCAAAAGTGGGAAGAGAAAAAACAAAGGATTGGGGGTCAGTTTCAATTCAAACATCAGTTTCAATGACGTATTGAAATGGCCTGATTATCAGTATGAATATGGTCAGGGAACTGGAAGGGCTTTAAACAAAGAAGGCGAACTGTATTATTCCTATGGCGCCTCTGCAGATGGCTCCAGTACGGGAGGAACCAGTAGTGCATTTGGACCCAAATTCGATGGGCAATCTTATTTCCAATATGATCCGACCATTGAAGGGCAATCTTTGGAAAGACAGCCTTGGAGACCGTATCGCAACAACGTGAAGGATTTTTGGAGGACTGGAGTCAATGTCGTGAACAACATCGCGCTGGAAGGCAGCAGCAAAACAGGTTCCGTTCGCGCATCCATTACCCATACCAAAAACGAATGGATCATGCCCAATACGGGTTTCGAAAGATTCGTGGCTGCATTGAGTGTTTCTCAGGAAATCAACAGCAGGCTGCGGTTGAATGCGAAGGTGAATTTCACAAACAAGAAAAGTGACAATCTTCCTGCCACAGGATACAACAACCAATCCATTGCCTACTTCATGATTTTCCAAAATCCAAACGTGGATCTGGAATGGTATCGGCCGATTTGGAGGGAAGGTTTTGAAAATGTGGATCAGGTACATCCTTTCAGTTCCTTTATTGACAATCCTTACCTCATCGCTTATCAGATGACCAATGGCGTGAACAACAATTCGGTCGTGGGAAATTTTTCAGCAACCTATTCCTTTTCTGATAAAATCGACCTTTTGGTGCGGTCTGGACTTGCCATGAGTCAGGAAGAAAGAGACCAAAGAAGGCCTTACAGCACCGCGAATTTCCAAAGGGGATATTACAAGCAGCAGGACATCACCAACTACGAGCTCAACACGGATTTTTTGTTGACCTACAAGGAAAAACTTGGAGAGAAAATCAACTTTACCGGAAGTATCGGTGGGAATCAGATGCGGAGAAATTTCAGGTTGATCAGTGCAGAGGTGGATGGATTGGTGATCCCGGGGGTATTCAAACTTTCCAATGGAATCAACAATCCTTTTATCTCCACCAGAGACAACAACAGGGTGATCAACAGTCTTTACGGTTTGGCGACATTCTCCTTTGACGAAAAAGTGTTCGTCGATGTCTCCGGGAGAAATGACTGGTCCAGTACGCTTCCAGTACAGAACAATTCCTTCTTCTATCCATCGATTAGCTCCAGTTTTATCCTGACGGATATTTTCAAGTTGCCCACTCCGGTTTCCTTTGCCAAACTGAGGCTTTCGGGAGCTCAGGTTGGCAATGATACAGAACCTTATAGAACGTTCAAATATTACGGTCAAAGTGAATTTCCGGGTTCAGCTTCGGTACCGACAACGCTTCACAACATCGATTTCAAACCGGAAATCACCACGAGTTATGAAACAGGTCTGGAACTGATTTTTTTCAACAGAAGGTTGGGGACAGACATCAACTTCTACCAGACGGTGACCAAAAATCAGATTCTTGAAGTACCGATTGACATCACCACCGGCTTTTCCCGGGCGATCCTGAATGCAGGCAAGGTGATGAACAGAGGGGTGGAAGTGGTATTGAACGGATCCCCGATTGCCACACGGAATTTTAAATGGAACTCATTTATTACCTGGGCCAAAAACCAAAATGAAGTTTTGGCATTGGCCGATGAGGTGGATGCCGAGCAGATATTGGGATCGGGAGGAAACGCCACTGTCATCGCCAAAGTGGGAGGAACAACGGGTGACATTTATGGATTTGGATTTGTCCGCTCTCCAGAAGGGGAGATTGTGTATTTGAAGAATGGACTCCCCGCCAGACCGCAAGAAATCCAATATATCGGCAATGCCTATGCAAAATGGAAAGGTGGTTTTCGGAATGAGTTTGTGTACAAAAACCTGCGCATGACTGTTTTACTGGATGGCCAATATGGAGGCATGATCTATTCCCAAACCCACCACAAAATGTCTGAACAGGGAAAACTCAAACATACCCTCAAAGGAAGAGAAGATGGATTTATTGTTGGAGATGGGGTAGTGGACAATGGTGATGGAACATTCTCTCCCAACACCACCCAAGCTTTACTTCCCAATTACTACACCGAATATTACCGAAGGGCAAATGTCGAGTCCAACTCCTTTGATGCCTCGTTCGTGAAGTTGAGGGAAATGAGATTTGAATACTCGGTACCAGCCAGATTTTTGCAAAAAGTGGCAGTAAGCAGAGCGACTATTGCCTTTTACGGAAGAGATTTAGCCATGTGGACCAAGTTCCCGATTTTCGATCCCGAAACAGCGGCCTTGAATGGCGGCAGCTTGCTTCCAGGTGTTGAAATGGGACAGCTTCCCACGCCAAGAACCTTCGGTGTCAACCTTACCCTTCAATTTTAATCCCCCAGACAATCATGAAAAAATTGAACCAATATATCCTTATTGTCCTCTTGGCAGGAATGGTTTCCTGTACAGAAGATTTTGAAGAAATCAATACAGATCCCAACAGAATAGAACGGATCAGCCCAGGAACGCTGTTGAATCCCATTTTGTATGGCATTTCAAGTTTCAATACCTCCAGGGCAGATGCATTCACCTTTCAGGTCATGCAGGTGGCCTTGCCGTTTCCAAATGCATCCGGTGGTGCGCATCGGTATGACATCACCGAAAATGCCGGCAATTCCACTTGGAATACCTATTACAGATGGCTGATCAATATCAAGGAAATGCGGGAGGCGGCGATCATAGCGCAGGATCCAAATTATGAAGCAATAGCCCTAACCTTAAATGCTTGGGTCTACAGCCAACTGACAGACAGCTTTGGCGAGGTGCCAATGATGGAGGCAAGTGCCGCGGAAGCGGGGATTTTAAGACCCAAATTCAACACCCAGGAAGAAATATACAGCAAGTTGTTCGAGGACCTTACGCTGGCCAACAGTCTATTTACCACGACCCGGCCAATGGTCTTTGGGGAAGAAATCCTGTTTCAGAACAATGTGAACAAATGGAGGAAATTCTGCAATTCCTTGCATTTAAGATTGCTTCTTAGGGTTTCGAACAGGCCTGAAATGAACAGTTTTGCAAAAATGGCACAAATCATCAAAGATCCGGTTGCCTATCCTGTTTTCGAAAACACGGCGGAGTCAGCCATATTAAAAATCACGGGCGTCACGCCCAACCTTTCTCCTTGGGGAAGGGCGATAGATTTCACCACTTTCAAGGCTGGATCAGAATTTTTCATTGACAAATTGAACGAGTTGAATGATCCAAGAAGAGCCAAGTTCTTTACCCAGGCAAGGGAATTGGACGGCATCACCACCATCGGCTATAAAGGAGTGACCAGCGGATACGATGGTCCGGATAGCCAATTTGGGTTTATCCCCAGCAACCACAATGTCGCCTTGGTACAGGCACCGATGATTTCTTTGATCCTGACCTATGCAGAGGTTGAATTCATCAAAGCCGAACTGGCCCAAAGAGGACACTTGGATTCAGCGCCCCAAATTCATTTTGAAAACGCCGTGAAAGCTGCCATGGAACAATGGAGCGTGACAATGGCCGACGGGTATTTTGAAAATCCAAAGGCCGCCTATGATGGAACTTTGGACAGGATCATGTTGCAAAAATACATTGGACTTTACTTCAACGATTATCAGCAATGGTTCGAACACCGAAGAACGGGACTTCCAATATTGCCCAAAACGGAAGGGATGCTCAATGATCAAAAGCTGCCGGTAAGGTTCCGGTATCCATTGGCTGTCCAGATCAACAACCGTGAAAACTACAATACAGCAGTCGGTAGAATGGGTGCAGATGACATCAACACCAAGGTTTGGTGGGAAAAATAACTAAAACAAACACAATGAAAAAACAAGTCATTTTATTCAGTCTATTGTGCTTTTCGATGGGCGGCTATGCCCAGCAGATGGCAACAGGTTATGTCTTTGAAGACCTCAACGGAAATCAAAAAAAGGACAGGCGGGAAAAAGGAATTTCCATGGTTTCAGTATCCAATGGGGAATTGGTCGTACAGACCGATGCGGCGGGGAAATACAGTATTCCCGTAGGGGAGGACCAGATCATTTTTGTGATCAAACCTGCAGCAT
The DNA here is from genome assembly GCF_000381545.1 of Rhodonellum psychrophilum GCM71 = DSM 17998. Taxonomy (GTDB): domain Bacteria; phylum Bacteroidota; class Bacteroidia; order Cytophagales; family Cyclobacteriaceae; genus Rhodonellum; species Rhodonellum psychrophilum. Next base: position 107,096 of record NZ_KB906679.1, read on the forward strand.
TTGATTTGCCCCTCAATGCGCAAAACCTTCCACAATTCTATTATATCCACAAACCAGCAGGATCACCGGAATTGAAATATCCTGGATCGAAACCAACCGGTCCACTTCCAAAATCGGTGGATTTTGGCTTGGTGCCTTCGGAAAAGGAGGAGAAATTTACGGCCTTGGTTTTCGGAGATCCCCAACCCTATAACTTGGAAGAAGTAGGCTTTTTTGACAAAGGCATCGTCAAAGAAGTGGAGGGAGTTCAGGGCGTGAAATTCGGGCTTTCTCTGGGAGACTTGGTCGGGGATGATCTATCCCTTTTTCCACATTATATCGATGCGGTGGCAAAAGTCAATTTGCCTTGGTACAATGTGATGGGCAATCATGACCATAATTTTGATGTGGAAACCGATGCCTTGGGTGATGAAACGTTTGAGACCTATTTTGGACCAAGTACTTTTTCCTTCAATCAAGGGAAGGTGCATTTTATAGTACTGGAAAATATCCTATATCCTGATCCAAGGGATGGAGAGGGGTATTGGGGAGGTTTTAGGCCCGACCAAATGGCATTTATCAAAAATGATCTGAAATTTGTGCCAAAAGATCACTTGATCGTATTGGCCATGCACATCCCATTGTTTGAAGAAGGTGATTCTTTCCGGGACGAGGACATCCTGGAACTCTTCGAATTGTTGGCAGCATATCCGAATACGCTTTCCCTTTCGGCCCATACCCATTATCAAAGACAGGTCATGTTTGGGGAAGATGCTGGTTGGAAGCAATCCAAACCGCATCATCATTACAATGTGGGCACCACGTCTGGGGATTGGTACCGAGGTGATCTGAACGAAGAGGGAATCCCCGTCTCCACCATGAGAGATGGAACCCCGAAAGGATATGCTTATTTTGATTTTGATGGAAATCAGTATAAAATACGCTATCAGGTAGCAGGAAAGAATCCGGAATATCAAATGGAAATCTTTGCGCCCAAGGTACTGGAAAAAGACAAGAGGACCACTTCAGGGATTTTTGTCAATTTCTTTATGGGCGCTCAAGACGACGAGGTTAAGGTTCGGATCGACAATGGGCCATGGAGAAAAATGACGCACACCATCAGCCCGGATCCAGCCTATTTGGTGGATATGCTCAAGTGGGATACCACCGAAGAGCTTTTGGAAGGAAAACGGCCCTCCAATGCACAATTGAACCACCATCTTTGGAGGATTAATGCCCCATCCAATTTGTCGGTTGGAGAGCATTTGATTGAGGTGGAAGCCACAGATATGTTTGGACAAAAACATACAGGGAGCAAGACTTTCAGGATTTTGGAATAACCACTGTTTGACCGTGAATGTAAAAACCTCTTTCTCCTTCGGTGGAGAAGAGGTTTTTTGGTTTTGGGGAATTTGAAATTTTTGCTGGGTATCGGAATTGTTGCGGGTTTCAACCCGATGCAAAACGGGTTAAAATCCGATGAAAAAAGACTTTACAAACCGGAAGAAAATCAGGCAATTTGAAGAATTAAGGTGTAATACGGATGTGGTGATGTCAAAAACAAAAGCAATCAATATATTGAATATAAGTCAACTGAACCCGTTTTATGCATGACGAACTCAATTCAATATTGTAAATTACTGACAATCAATTGTTTGTTGACTATTTTTGACTTCACCCTATTGGAGTCAGGAAATATTCTCCCAATAGGCTGATTTTCTTTCAGTTTCAATCCCATTTGGAAACCTATTGCATATTCCATCTAACTTACCTCAAGTTAGATCCTTTACGTTACTTTTCCGTTGTCTTAGAATTCGGGTTGAATCAATGAATTTTGAAATGGCATTGCGGGGGTAGGGGACTTAAGGGGAAAGGTATGGCCGCCCAGCCATGTTAAAAACAAAGGCCTGAGAATGAATGCGTAATATGAAGTTGCAGACCTACATAAAATATTCTCATGCTTTTTTAAGGATGTTTCGTTTAATGAGTTCGTCTAACAAGGACTGATAATTTTTTTGAAGCAACTGAACCGCACCGTCCACTATTTCCTGTCTCGCTGGATTGGTGTAGTTCCTGATGAGGTTTTTTATAATGGTGACAGAAGCAGCGGTTGGCTGGGGGGTATAATCCCATACTTTTTTAAAAAACATACTCACAGGACTGCTGTCATTTAAAGCATCAGAAAGATTATTGATGGATTGGACCACGGCCTTTCTCATGGCTTCCAGATTTTTTTCATCCAGTTTTGCATCTCCTCTTAACTGCCATTTATTGCCCATGTTGTTGGTGACAGAAATTCCCCCGCTATAGTTGTTTAATGCATCATGGATCAGCTTTACCACCATAGTTTTGCCCATGATGTCGGGTTCTTGCTCCATAATCCCAATTAATAGCTTTGTAAACCGATCAGCAGAATTAATATTGGGTCGCCAGACACCCCCTAACCTGTCTACAGTTTCATGCTTACTAAATTCATCTTTCAATTTTCCCTGAAAGGATTTACTGGCAATTTTCCCAAACATTTCTTCACCCTGCTTATTGATTTTACCGGATGAATTCAAAACCAACATTTTAAAATAATTTGATATTTCATCTTTGTTGAAAAGATGGCCTGCAGCAAAAGCATCAGTAAGGAAATGATCGCCAAATCCGTTTACCACCAATGCATCATTGATGGCACTGCTATCCATGCCCTTTCTCATGATACTGATTGCCTGGCCGTGATATTTTTCCCACTCAGACTTATGATTGGGCTTGGCACTTGAAAAACTGGCAATGTAAGTGCTATTGGAAGGCGCAAAATGGGCAAAATTGTCTTCGGCAAGCTTTAGATAGCGGCCGGAAGTTGCTTGTTGCCAATCACTGTCTTCCGGGTTAGCACCAACGGGGCTACCCTTTAGTTTGCCTTCATAGTACCGCTTACTTTTATCAATCAGGGCCTTCAATTTGACCAGTTCGCTTGCACTTGCCTTGGCCATTTTATCATAATCCTCATAAAAATCTCCCATGGCAATTAACTCCGCATAGGTGAAATCCACTCCCTTAATAGGAATATTGTATGTTGGAGTCACGGGAAATGCCGAAACCAGACCAGCAAGCACATGTTCACCGGTGTCATATTTGGCCTTGCTATATCGGCCAGTTAAGGAAAGGGATTTTCCTGAAACCAAGGAAACCGAATCAATTCTCAGGCTTGCATTTCCTTCTATTTTAGGTTCACTATCAACAAGTAATCGGTTGATATGGGGTTCAAGTGCCGCTTTTATGACTACTCCTGGAATAGGCCAAATTACTTTTATATTGGAGATGGTATGGGTGATCAATTTTACCGAATCATTGTAAGCGGTTTTGACTGCGCTTTCAAAAGTATCCCCACGAAGCCAATTTTGCCAAAACTTTGACATCATGGGTTCTGGGATATAATTATTGCGGATGGATCCTGCCACCGCTTTGGCCCCCACATAAAGCCAATCATCATTCAATCCTGAACCCACACAGTTCATCATATAAACCACTCTCAAAGGTAAGGGGCTGCCATAGGAGTTCCTGATATTTTGGAGATCGCGATCACTGATGCTTATGCCTTGATACCCACTGAAGGATGAGGCATTCCCATGGGCCAGCGTAAAGACATCTATGATGTAACCTTTTTGGGACAAATCAATCAAAGTAACTTTAAGGTTCTCATAGGTAGCTTTGCCATCTTCCAGAATAATTACTTCCTGGTATTTTTTGCCTTTTGCCTCTTTGAATTTGTTCAGCCATTTTACAAATTCCTCTGAGACATAGTCAATTATTTTTTCAAGGCCTTCCTGAACCAATTTCCCGACACTGTTTTCCCATTGAAAAGGCAAAGCACCCGTGTTTTCCATAAATACCACCAAGGCAGTTTTGGCTGAGGACATGCTTTGTGCCATTGTTTTTGGTGCGGCACTTATTTTACTATTGAGTAAAGCAGTTTCAAAATCATCTTTGAATTTTAAACCGACCTGACTCTTGAATCCCAAAAAAGCATTTTTCTTTCTAAGTTCATGATAGCCATTCTGGACAATTTCCGATGTCAGCCAGCTGACCGAAGGTTTTTCATCAGGAGGAAACGGGATAAGGTTCGTGTTGATTTCTTTGATGGCATAAAAAAGACATTCTGCTGCAATTTCCCGAAGTTCATCTGAAATTTGGTTTTCGCTTATATTTCTGTTGAAAAAAAAATCAAGTATTTCTACGATAAAAACATCCTCATCAACGATACGGTTGCTGATTCTACCTATTTCTTCTTCAATCTCACGAAAGGAAGCACTTTCTGAAACATTCGATTTATCCCTGGTCGGTTTTTCCTGCCGCTTAAACTCCTTCAGATTTTCTTGCAACATCAAAATTCTATTCCCTTTCATAACCTTAAAATTTAGACTAATGGACAGCCAAAAGAAAAAACCTATTTATCTGGAATCGATCCGCTCGGCCATTTTCATGAGTGATAAGAAAACTCGATAATTTTTGCTTTTAGGGGTTTCCAAGATGTTCCAGCAGATATTTTTTTTGATCCGGTGGCAATGCTGGTACAGTATAGTTTCTGTCACTGTATTTCTTGACATAGTCCTCAGATTTTCCAGGAATTAAAAAATCCGTAAAGGAAACGCTTTTTACTTGATGCCGGTTAAACTTCAAGCCTCCAAATGCATTGATTTCAAATTCCCCCTGAAATTCAAATTGGCCATTTCCCATAGGGTCATAAGTGCCATCATAGGCAAATACAATCGGCCATTCCCTGGGATCTTTCATTTGATCCGGTGGGATTTTATTCAATCTGTTAAAGCTTACGTTTAGTGAGGATTTGGTAAAGGCGGTGGTATGGGTTAGGTTTCGGCGAACATAAGCCCCTCCGATTTCGCCATAGTCATTTCCTTCCCAGGACACTTCAATGAGGGCAGCAGCACTTGAAGCCAAAGCTCCTCCACTTAGCCAGATGAGTGGAAAGGTATAGGGTCTTTTTGGCCTTCCCTGTAGTTTTTGTTTTGCCTGAGCGGTCAATAAACGTTCAGCATTGTCGGAGACAATGGTTAGATTCCCGGACTTTGTAACAGCTGGCGATAGCAGAGAAATCCCGGATAAACCTAAACCCGCCGCTTCAACTGCAGTCAGGCCGGCAATACCAAACAAGGCCGGTGCAGCTTTGGTTTGTGAATATCCGTTTGACACTGCCGGACGTTTCTTTCTTTTCCAGCCACTGAAATCATTTATTTCTTTCCTTAGAGCGATTATCCTGTTCATCTTAATTTTGTTTTAAGTGGCCTAAATACTGTAAAGGGTTGTTTGGTTTTTCCAATGGATCAATAAGAGTTGAATCCTTCTCATTTTTTACCAGGGCAAGAAAATGAAGGTCAAAGTTTCCAAAAGCATTCAAAATCATCCTTGCACAGCTGAAGGTTTCATTGTCGTTGCCTAAGTATATTTTTCCGTTGTAAAGCTGGCATTTATTGGATTGATCAGATGGTAGCTTTTCACAAACCGAAGGATGTATGCCAACATGTGGATAGTATAAATGGACTAGATCCCCTTTATCCTTTTCTTGATTCATGGTTTCCAAAACTTTTTCCACTACATTTTTTCCATTCTCTTCAGTGATGGATTTGGCCCTCAGTGCAGCAACCACCTCACTTTCTCCCAAAATTTCTGATAAATCCCTCTCCATTGGGATATGATCATTTGTTGCATAAATTATTTTCCCATTTCCATCATACACTCCTCCATAACAAAGTTTATTGCTAATATCTGGTTGATTCTGTGTCGGGGTAAAAAGAATCAAATCTGCAGGTTGCAGTTTATCTTCTTTGATTGATTGTCCTCCATTGGAAGTGTCCAGTGCAGTTTCAGGATTGAACATTCCTTTATCAGATGTTGGAAGCTCCTCCTCAACAATTTCCGCATCCTGTGTTGTGTTTTCTCTCTTCTTATCATGGATGTTTTTGATTTCCTCCTCTTCAATGTCTTTTTCCAAAAGATCAAATCTGGTTTCCATGGCAATGGATCCAAGATCATAAGAATTGGCATACCTCATGCTTTGGGCAATTTTCTCGAATATTTGATGTTCATTTTTTTCAGGATCATAAGTGGACTCAATTTTTTCAGGGAATTTATTTAATTGGGAAGTACCTTCAGTATCTTTTTGCCTGAGGATTTCAGTGGGAGAAATCTCTTTCCTGCTTATCGTTTTCTTTTGGGTTGGATCAAAAATCTTTTCCCCTTGCAAAATGGCCTTGATGTCATTGGCCAGTTCTTCATTGCTCACTTCGAAAGAAGAGGGATTGTGCTCATTTTCAGGGCTTTCTTTTCCATGTGCCTCAGTTCCTTCGTCTTTTTGGATGTCTTTTGAGGTGTTTTCAACATCCTCTTTCATCATGGGATCAGTATTGTTTCCAGGATTTTCATTCTTTTTTTCACCATTTTGAGGTTCTTTTGAAGGCTGTGTCGAAACCACTCTCTCTAATATTTCCTCCTCTTCTTCCGTTCCCAAAACCTCCGCATAACGGGTATCTTCTTTTTCTTGATCAAAGGATTCTACATAAAAAGCCTCGCTTTGAAGTCCGTCCTCAAAGCTCAACTGAACAGCGGGATTTCCGTTTCTGTATCCATCATAGATGGATTGTGGATATAAATCTAAGCTATAGGAAAGATTGATGGACAGGCCTTCGTCAAAACGGGTTCCCTTAACCTGAATTGTTTTTTTTTCCTTTTTTGCCTGTGGCCTATACTTTTTGAATTCTTCTGCGAGTTCAAAAAGTTTTCCTTTGTTCTCTTTCATTGTCTTGCTGATTTATGTCGATTTTAAAAATAGCAAAGGGGTCAAGGGTCATCACCAATTCGTTTTTCCCTTTTTTCAAGGTGTCTGGACCCACCTCGATTTCGAGTTTCCTGTTGTCTGAGGTGAGCACATGGACCAGCTTGTTGTTAACCACCGCAACCGGTTCAAATCCAGCATCCAAATGGAGATTGTTTCCATCCACAATGATGATTGGTTTTGCCCCTGACATATTGAGACTTACTTTTCCCACCGACGGGGGAGTGCTGTGCCTTTTTGATTTTTTGATGATGTCTGCAAGGTTTTTATAGGAAATCTTGTTGTTGCTGACATTGGCTATATCTACATTTTTATTTTCAAGTTTCTCCAGATCATTCACTGAGGTAACCCCCATTTTTCTTAATGATTTCCTTGTTTCATTGTCCACATCGATTTTATCGATAGTTATGGCATCCTTTGAAACAGGTTCTCTCGTGGTCTGCCGTATTTGTTGATCCGTAATAGACCCCAATTGAATTGACAATCGGGAAGCACCGCTCTGTCCAGGCTGCGCGGTAATAAATTTTACCTCATCACCATTATATGTGGGGAAAAGATGCAGGTCCAAGCCAACATCTTTTACGGTATAGGTCAAAGGCTTATTGATTGCCTTAATGGCCAATGTTTCCCTTGCCTTATCAAGTTCCACTACCAATGAATCAATAAATGATTCCAAGTTCCACATTGCATTAGAGACTGTCGCCATGACTTGCTTTATTTTCAGTTATTTCAATGTTGACTTTTAATTGATGAAAGACCGGCAAAACAGTGGTTTCCACATAATATAATGGAGGAGAACAACCTATTTTTAAGCCCTCATCATTTGTATTCAAAATCTCAAGCTGAATGGGTATTTCCAAATCCGCTTTTTCAAGCTGCACAAGAACCTTTTCTTCTAAATCAAACAGTATTCCATCCAAATCAACCATCTGACTTACAAAACCACCCATTTCGAGCATTGCCTCATCGATTTCCATAATTTATTCATGATGTGTTGTTTGTCTTTTATCGGGAAAGGATCTTTTTATTTTTTCCGGTAGAAGACTTACCTTTTTGTCAAAAAGAACTTTTCGGCCTTCCAGCTGTATCTCAGGTTGCTCTTTTCCTTCGATATGAATTGTTTCCGGGAATATGTTTTGCTGTTCCATAGGGTCATTGTGATTTTGTTCCTATAAAGTGTGCGGAAGAAAATTTTGGAAAATAAACCTCCTCATCCAATATTTCATTTACCATTCCTGCGGCATCGGTTCCCATGATTTTACTGATAACATAAGATTGAAAACTACCTTCTGGATATACCCACAAAGAAGATGTTTCTCCTTTTTGTCCTTTAAAATCTACACTTACTCTAGCCGCCAACCCTGATTCGGAGACATAATTTTCACTTCGGAATGCCATCAATCTTTCGTCATCCAATGGTTCTTTTTGAAAATGCTTCATCAACTCATTGTAGGCTTCCAGACTTACTTCCATACCGGACATGATTTTTGTGCTGATTTTGCGTCTGTAATCTGACGACTCATCCCGGGCTGAATCGTGGATAACTTTCCGCCTTACCTCTAATTTCTTTATGTTTTCACTTTCCTCATTGATATGGTAATAGTATTTGCATTCCATGTCAATATTCCATCTCTTGTGCGTGGATGGGCCTCCTTCCCAGATCTTATGCCAATAATTTCGGAATCGATTGACATCATTTAGCATGAAATGATCCCGCATACGGCCACCGACTCTCTGGAAGAGGTACCCGTTTGAGAGGTAGATATAGTGGTTTTTAAATGTACCCACTGTTTTATTTCCTCTTTTCCAATTGAAAGTCAATTCTACTTTCAGGTCTTTTTGTAGTGGCAATTTGGAGATTTCATCCGCTTCTAGGAAAATATCTTGGATAGGGAGACCTAGAGGTATGTTTTTGACGCGGTACTTTTTTTCAAGCAATATTTCCATCGTATTTCCATCCTGAATGATCAATTGAAAAATACCTTTTGGAATATTTGCTTCTTGTTTTGATTCCGGGTCTTCATTCATCAATTGAACAGGAAAATGGATTTTCTGCCTAGAGTCATACACTACTTTCGCTTTGCCGGAGATGGGAGTAGTATGTGCATGAAGGAATTTTATGGACAAGGAATCATCGAATTTTGCCTTAATCGAAACAGCTGATTTAAAGCTCATTGAATTCACTATTTGATCCAAAGCAGGATCATCCACACCTGGGTTTATCCTTTCGAGATGATCCAGTTCCTGCTTGGAGTGTTTAAGACCTGCATCTGCGATGGCATTAAAAAGTTTCAAAGGCTGTTCTCCTACAGCTTTAATCGTTTCTGGAGACAATAAATTCTGCAGCAATGGCATAAGGGCTGGTAGGGCCGCCAACAAGGCCGGAGCGACTTTTGCCTGGCTATATTTGCTATTGGCACCATTGCTACCATTGGGATGTCTCATTGCTGAAACAATTTTATCCAACCCGGTATCATTTACACCCGGGTTAATTTTTTCCAAATGATCAAGTTCCATTTTTTGAAACTTCAGGGCACTGTCAGAGACTGCCTGAAAAAGCTTTACTGGACTGTCTCCTATGGCTGTAATGGTTTCTGGAGAAAGTACTTTTTCCAGCAAAGGCGCAAGCTGCAGCAACAGCGCGGGATTGATGGATAAATCACGGCTGAAGATGGATTTGTTTTCTGCCAATCCGTTTCCATTTTCTGTTTTTGGCGTTTGGCTTTGAATAACTTGTAAAATTGCCTGTAAAACTTCAGGAGAAATCTGCTGCATGATCTGTTGCAAGCCTCCCTGCCCAGGTTTTTCGGTCTGGGGGATTGTTTTCCCGATTTCAGGCAACACTTGTCCGGCAGTTTCCACTATTTTTCCAATGGTAGGCAGGGCATTCACCAAGCCAGGAATCAACTTTCCAATTGCCGGTAATGCAGTCCCCAACAAAGAAGGCAAGGCTCCGATAAGAACATTGAAAAACATGGCCTCACCTAATTTCTCTTCTTTTAACCGAAATGGAGCGTGCTCAACGATAATGTCATGATTCAACATTGGTTTTTGAGTTGATAACGTCATAATCTTAGGTAATTTAAAATCATCATTTTCCCCTGAAACCGTACCTGATAAGGTGACAACCTCTGAAATGGCAGGTGATAATTGGCTGGGGTTTTTGAAGCTGAAAAGCTGAATAAACCTTGAATTCCTATCCATCACATTTTTTGGCACCGCAATCGGGAATTTCGTATTGAACCCATTTCTGTTAGGAACCCGGGATAGAATTGATTCAGATTGGTATTGAATGTCATCTATGAAGTCCAGCCCATTGAAATTTCTTTTTGATTTCCCAATCTTATATTGATAGTATGCATTGGTACCAATATCCGCTTCGAAAATATATTTATCACCTACATTATTGATGTGTTTCAGTATCGCTAAAGCCATGGGTTCTACCTTTCAGAAATTCCATCACCTCTGTTGGGTTGCTGCATTTTTCTCTTCCTGTGAAACAGGACCATACATTTGGGCAAAATTATCCAGTTTGAAATAATCTGTTTTGAACTGAATTTTAACAAATCCTCTCAATTTTGCCTTTAATTCATCTTCTGATTTACTTTTTGTTGTGGAGACACTGAATTGGGTTTGTCTTGTACTGCTAGTACTCCCGAATCTTGGCCCCCCAAAAATAGAACCCAATAAGCCCCCACTGAAGCCTCCCGATGTTCCGGAGGAGGAGCTGGTTTTTACCGCGGCTTTATCAGCTTTGTCTAAATCACGTGTTCCCTTGAATTCAAAATTGACTTCAGCTTCCACCTCTCCCTTTTCTACCACCAATCGAGTCACTCCCATCAAAATCATTTCCCGCAAGGCTGCACGGTGTTCTTGGGCCATTTTGATTTTGGCATCCATGATTTTGGCTTTTACCTCATTGTCTCCAATGTCCACTTTTTCTCCTTTGGCATTGGTCAATTCCATCTTTTCTCCACCTTCTTTATCATCCTCCATTACAATTCCAAACTCATCACTGTTGTTTTCTGCGAGGTAAGCAAAAGTGGTCGTATTGTCCACTTGCTGTATAAAGGTGGACAATCCTGTTGTAGCCTGCTTCATCAACCGGATATAGTCATCCGTTTGGGCTTTCATCACAGAAATGTTCGCGTCAAAAACAGCTTTGAGCAGGTCTCTTACAAATTTTGGGAAATCAACAGAATCAATTAAATCCTCAAAAGCGTCTACTCCTCCCTCAAAACCTCTTTCATGGCGTTTGTCATTCAATAAATCACTCGATTTTTTTACGGTATTTTTATTCATTTGAGAGGCAAGCTCATTGTTTCCATTGCCCATCATTATTGCCATCTGTTCATTCATGACATCCTGGTAAATTTTCTTTTGGTCCACATAAGGCATGTGAGGGAAAGTGGAAGAACTTGCCAAAATGTTCCTTGTCCGCTCTTTGGCGGCTTCTTTCATATCAGTAAAATTGGTTGATCGCATCATTTTTTATGTTTTTAACTTTAAGAAAGTTAGTTTTCAAACCATTTAGAAATCCCAATCATCTTCCCCAAATTCATCCATTTCAGCTTTTTTAGGCTTCAATTTCTCCTTCTTATTTTCAGTCGTGCTTGGAGAATCCCCTAATTGGCTTTGGGAGATGATGAAGGATTCAATATTTTTCAAAAATTCCTGAAAAGCACTTTCAGACATCAAGCCTTCATCAAAGCTGGCAATAGTGGCAAAGATTTTATGACCACTTACCGCAGCGGTCCTCATCGCAGAGACATTTGGCTTGTATTGGAATTCTTCCTGACAGATCCTTTCAATTACATTCCACATGGATCTTCTATATCCCCAACCCAATTGGGCCTTTACATTATCATCATCAATGATGGCAACTGCTTTTTCGAATTGGGTATACATTTCCGGTAGGATTGCCTTTACCATTCCACTGGAATAGGTCGTCAGATTATATTGAAGTTCCTTGATCGCCTGAAAAATCCCAGCTTTGGATATGATATTAAAGTTGTTGTCCTTGGACTCATATTTGTCAATATATTTGACCGATTCTGTCATCAAAGAATCCCATAAAGGTGAAAAATCTCTATTTATGGCCATCTCATCCAGAACCTCTCCGTCTCCACTATCGAGTACAATCTTATAGAACATGGACCTTTCTTCAGCCGAAGCATAAGCGTCACGCATTTTATAATAACTGTACAATTTATTGGCGGTATTCCCTTGGGGGATGTCCAACATACCGGAAGTCCAACGCATTAAAACCGCATCAGCCACCCTCATAATACCCAGATCATCGGCAAGGGTCTTGATGTAATACAGGGTCCCAGCCGCTAAGATGTTTTCAACATCAACCCCTTGTTCATCTGCCGTCTCAAAATAATCAACCACATAGTTAAAAGAATAGGGGCTTCCATTCTGAAAAACATTGGTTACCGGATCATCTGTCTTTATTGACTTTTTAAGGGCATCTGTGTATGCCAAAGCCAGAAATTCATCATACTGTTCGAGAACATCTTTCATGGGTTTATTTAATTAATGATTAGCAATAGCAATGATTTGAATGACACTGGTTCTAATATTTTAAGTGTTTTGATAAATACAGGGCTTGACTGTTGTGGCCCAATTCCCTGGCAATAAGGTATCTGATTTTCAATTTGTGCGCTTTTCGCTTTCCAGATAACCTCCCTCAGTTTTATTTACCTTTATCCACCAAATGATTCAGTAGAATCCTCCTGAAAATCGCTTGCTTCCCGGTCATCTTCTTGATAGTCATCAGAATCATTGGAGCCACCCTGAACTCCCTGACCTTTTTGCTTGATTTTTTCAATGTCCTGATCCGTTATTTTAAGACCAATTTCCGCAAGGTATTTGACCATATGCTGCCGAATCTGTGGCGTTCCCCTCAACGGGTCAATACCTCCTGATTCAAAAAACTCATCAACCAAGGAATGAAGATTTCCATAATTCAGGTATTTTGTGATGATTTTTTGAATGGCATTAATGGGCACCCCATTCAAGTAGGAAATATTGGATTTCGCTACTTCCTCGAATATTTTTTTGCTTTGCTGCTCTTGAAGATTCAGGTGTTTTCCTTTGATGACCTCCCGTGCAAGCAACCTGTTAAAATAAGGCTTAATCTCTCTTTCACAGGTAATGATCACCCTTTCACTGATTCCCGCTGCATCCTTGACTTTTTCTTTATAGATGACATAGCTCAAGGCATACACATACAGATATTCGTGACTGAGTAAAAAGCGGAAGGAATGATCTGTACTGCTTCTGTTAATTCTGCTGCTGACATCCCCAATCACCGCATTGAAGCCATCCCGAGTTAGTTTTGCTTTGGTATTCAGATTTGCATCTTCGGAGGCTAAAATTTCACTCAATTTCCATCCCTTAATTTTTGAATTGTAGCTAAAACTTTTTTTGGACAGCACATCATTTACCTTAGTAGTCAGTTTGATGATTGCCGGATCAATTTTCACATTCGGGGCATGGATCTTAAAATCAGAGGGAGCGCGAAATTTCCCCAAGTTCAACAGGGGAAAATCAGGGATGGTCGGCTGTTCTAATACTGCTGCCCGAGACCCGTTTCCCAATCCCAGTATGGATCCTTCAAAGGGGAATTTTGGTTTGTTTTCTTCATTACTCATGATATTTCCGATTAGGTTTTTTAAATACTGAGTTTAAATTGTAGGAGTTTTATGGCATCCAAAAGATTTATTCGCCCATATCCGCTCTTGATATCCTTTATTCTATGGTCGAGTCGGTCAGCAGTATGCTTCAAGATATATTTCACCTGATTGTCCTTGAGTTGTACCCCCAAATTAAATGCGTAGGACTTTAACAAAGCTATTGCTCCAGCTACAAAAGGGGATGCCTGGGAGGTGCCCGATGATAAGGAATATTTGTTGCCTGGGAAGGAACTGATGATATTGGCCCCTGGAGCCACAAAAGAAACATGGTGCCCGTATGTCGAAAAACCGGCCACTTGGTCCTTTTCATCAACTGCTCCAACAGCAATGACTCCTGGAAGGGCTCCCGGATAATAAAGGTCCTTGTTTCCATCGTTTCCTGATGCGGCAACTATCGTCACTCCTTTACTCAATGCATATTTTATCACCTCTTCATGTGGCAATCCACCACCTTCATTTTTTATGCCCAAACTCATGTTGATGACATCAACTCCTTGATCAACAGCCCATTTGATGCCATTGTTGATGTTTCCTTTAAGCCCAGCTCCAACCAGTGCATTGCCTTTTTTTAGTGATCCCAATACTCTTACAGGTAGGATCTTGCATCGGGGAACTACGCCCTTGTTCATTTTTATTCCCTTGGCACACAGAATCCCACATACATGGGTGCCATGGCCCACCTCATCAAAAGGCTCATCGTCTAGATGGAGGTAATCACCGATAAACTTATCCGCTCCGTCTAAAATATCCACGAAGTCCATACCCGGGAGCAAGACCTCGGATAATTCTGAGTGATTGTGATCAACACCGGTATCTAAAACCGCGATGGTTATGTCCGGATGCCCGGAGCTGAAGGCATGGGCTTCATTAAGAAATATCGTTTCTGAAGGATTTCGCCTAAAACCCATCGGCTCGGAAATTTGAGGTATATCTGTTACTCCAATTCCAATAGCTTCTACTTTTTTTACCGAAGGAATAAGTTTTATTTCTTCCACCAAACCCTTTGGTATTTCCCTGTCCTGCTGAAAAATAATCCTGTAAACACAATGTAGACCACTCTTAATTTCATCTGGCGACCAACTGCTTCCAACAGACTTGTATTCGGAAGCATACCACACAGGTAAGTTGTATTTTTCAAAAAGAGCCGAAAATACCGGTAAAAAATATTCTGAAGCAGGTATTTTCTTGGATATAATATCTCCCCAATAGGGCAGGTCGACTGCTGCTTTACCTTGCGCCATCCAAACAATGATGTGATTTTTCATGACGATTCCACAAAATGTAACTCATTATTAATTACGGAATTATTTCGGATTAAAAAAAGAATTTTAAATAGGCTTGGTAAAGAAGGAGAATTGATCACCACCTTTCGTATAGGTCTGAAAAACAATAGTTTAATATTATTTTTTCTATCAAAAAATGACATTTACAGAAGTTTTTAATCTTAAAAAAACACAGACCAAGAGCATATTGTCAATTGCTGATTACCCATGCAATAATTTTGGAATAGAGGAATGCATCCTATTTGGCAAGAACAATGTGCCATTGAAAAACCCTTTGGACCATAACCAAAAGAGTTTTTCATTATTTGAAAAGGCGCAAAAAATTATCCTTTTAGGGTCGAGAAATTAAGTTTAATGGCAGAAGATAGCCAATGGTTTTATTGATATCAAAGATTTCGATACCCAAAGGATGCCATGGAAAATTGGTCTCAATAAATTCAACCCGTTTGGAAATTTCCAATGCATCAGATTTTCCAATAGGGGGAATGAAGGAGTCCTTCAACATATTCAACAAATGATGCATCCTCCTGTATTGAGTGCTTAGCATCTTGTTTTTTTTTGAGATTGTTTCAAGCTTAAATTGAAACCAATCAAGGTCTTTTAGTTCCAAAATACTGATAAGCTCTAAAAATCTCATCAAAATCAACCAGTTTTGATGTTTTAGAATTGTAAAGGACTTGGCATTGATCGCCTTAATGACTTCTTTGAAGTCTTTTTTTTGAAAACTTGAAAATATCGAATAGGCCTGCCATTTAAAATGGCAATTTTCATGTTCTAACATGATCTCAATTTTTGACGCTTCCTGGAGTATTGAAAATTGGGTTGATAGATTCGAAGATCGAAATGCAAGAAGAAATTTCAATTCACAAATGATAATCTTCCAATATTCATGGTTGCCTAAGACGGCTTCTGCCTTTTGTATCCATGTTGATCCTTCAAAATTATTGCCTAAGCATAAACAGCATTTGATTAATTCTATATAAATCAAACCCCTTACCTGTGTTTTATCGCGATACACCTGATGATTTTCTATTCCATTTGAAAAAATCATCAAAGCTAGGTAAGCTCCTTTATAGTCTCTTTTTTGAAACAATTTATTGATGGTGAAAAACTCCTCCAAAAGCCATCTGTTTTCACCATCGGCATAATAATTCTGGTCTTTCAGTAATTTTTCTCTAAAATCTTCATCACTGACATGAAATTTTTCTATAGACTCTTTCTGATATCTATTCAAGTAGCAATAAAAATCAATTTCTTCATGGAGGAGTTTGATTTGACTCCTTACTGAATTTCTATATGCAGATACTTTTTCAGAAAATGGAAAATATCTTGCATAAAGTGCTATTGCCTCAATATAAATATGGGGAAGTTGATGTTTTATAGCTTTGTCAATAATTTCTAAAATTAAAGAATGGGCCTCTTTCAAAAGCTTTTTATCGATAAAAATGGTGAAACAACACAGGTTTTTATGACAGTCCATCTCTACTTTTAGTTTGTCATCACCATGGTTTTCCTTGTTTTGTAAAAAAAAGAACATAATCAAATCATCCCATAATCGCTTCCTCAATTGATAATAGGCTTGTTTTGAATAGTTTTCATCTAAAAATGTTGTTGCATTTTCTTTTTTAGTTTCATGGTTAAAATTCAACCATTCATCAAATAGCATAAGTTTCTTTCCTTCACCACCCTTCTTTCCTGAGAGCAAAAAGCTCCTAAAAGCCTTGATGTCAGAGGCACTTAAATTATCCAAAATGACCTTAAAAGTTTTCAAGACGATTCAAAAATTAAATTTTTAACCAAACGAACTGCTGGAGCAAAATCAACATTAAAACGCAAAATGATTAAACTAATAAATTGAGTTTTAATTAAATTTATATTGTAAATTATAGTTTAATATGATTTATTGTAATTTTTATGTAATTAAATCAAGATATAAATAATTTCTAAATTAAAAAACAGTTCCTTTTGTTCCAACCACAAAATATAGCTCCCCAACACACTTTTTTTGATTGGAGGAATGTCATTTCTCCCAATCCTTAGCAAAATTCAGAAGGGCTGACAAAAAAACAATGTTATAGAATTTTAGATGTTGGATTGTATAATCCAGAAGCTGGCCTGGGACAACCAGGAAAATTTCTTCCTTTGGCAATTGATATTTGGCATAGTCAACCAGCACCCTCAATGAGTTGATGAAATACTTGTGGTCAAAAAGTAAAAACGACTATTTCCATAGTACTTGAAATTGAATTTTTTCACTTTATTATTTAGTGGAATTCAGGCCACAAAAAAATTTCTTTTATACCCAAGTCTGGTTTAACTTGGGCTTAAATTCAATTTTACGCTTCACAAAACCTAAAAAAACCAAAATGAAAAAGATTGTTTACACACAGGTACTGGCGATGATTCTCCTGCTTATCGTAGGATGTACCAGCGATGCACAGGATCGTCTGGGCGGAGTAAGTCTTTACACCGTCCGAAATGAAATGGGAACTGATCCCAAAGGAACCCTGAAAAAAGTAGCGGATATTGGCTACAAGTTTATAGAGGCAGCCGATTATAGTGACGGTAAATTTTATGGAATGTCTCCCGAAGCCTTCAAAAAAGAACTTTCGGATTTGGGCTTGACCCCTTTGAGTGCCCATATGGGTGCCGCCACGCTGGACAATATTGACGTACTCATTGCGGATGCAAAAGCTGCCGGATTCAAGTATTTCGTTGCTCCCGTGCCTCCGATGGGTCTTTTTAAATTCGATCCGGAAACCAAAAGTCTCTCCATGTCCGAAGATATCGAAACACTTGCCGACATCCTGAACACCATGGGTCTTAAATGCAAAGCTGCAGGCTTGGAGTTTTTGTACCACAACCACGGTTTTGAGTTTGAGGAAAACAAAAACGGAGTGATTCCCATCGTTTATTTGCTTGAGAAATTGGATGCCGATCATGTCAATTTCCAATTGGATCTGTATTGGGTGGCCAAAGCTGGCGCCGATCCGGTTTCTTACTTCAAAAAATATCCAGGACGCTTCGTGATCTGGCACATCAAGGACATGGATGACCAAGGAAGGTTCGCCCCAGTAGGTGAGGGGAATATTGACTTCAAGAGGATTCTCAAGGAAAAAGAAACTGCGGGGATGAAATATTACCTTGTGGAACAAGACCAGACTTTTGATGGTTTGGCTCCCTTGGACGCCATCAAAATCAGTCATGAAGGAATCAAGAAGATTGGTTTCAAATAAAATTGTATCCAATTCATTTACTTGCTCAAATGAAACCGAGCAACAATAAAAAAGCCCCAAGTCGAAAGATCTGGGTTTTTTTTATTGTCGGGGATTGAACCCGTTTTATGCATTTCGGATGCCATTCAATACAGTGTTTATCTGGTAATTAGTCAGTTGCTGACTTTTATTGACTTTACCATATCGGTATCAGGAAATGGTCTCCCAGTTGTCTGATTTCTTTTGGTTTCCATATCCTAAGAAAGCCTAATCCATATTTCGGGTGAAGCCCGAAAGACACCGAAAAAGTAAAGCTTCTAACTTGATTAAGGGAGATGGAAATCTGCATTCCGTTTCCAAATGGGATCGAAACGGCAAGAAAATCGGACTGTTTAAAGAATAGGGAACAGTACCGATTCGGTGAAGGCAAGATTAGAAACCATGACTGATGGTCAAACAATTTCAGCTTGGAATAGCATTGGTCATGGATGACCCGGGTTTAAGGGGTTGTTGTTGGACTTTTTTACCGATTCCTTCCAAACATCTAATTTTGATTTCTGTATACATTAACCAATTGTTCCTGTTTTATTTATTCTTTTCCTATTAAAAATTATAAAAATATTTTTAAATTGAGGATTAAATCAGAGATATGGCTCAGGTTTTCAAATGGGGTTGAAACTGTAAGAAAATCAGACTTTTTGAGAATTTGACGCAGTACCGGAATGATGAAGTCAAAAAAAGCAACTAACTGAAGTTTATGAAGAAATTTCAGGCCTTTAAAGAATTGGTAATGCCGAATACAGGTTAAATGTATAAGCTAGATTTTTGTCTTATTTAAACAGGATAATGATTCAAGTCTGTGGAAGTAAAAACTTCGATCAACTCAAATTCTTCAACCCTCAAATCAAGCACTTCATTTTTCAACTAATTTTTCCCCACTTAACCAGGGTAAGGGAAGTGGGCAAACCCCTAGCACCAAATAATTTAGTGTTTTCTGATTTGTTTTATCAATTGCAAATAGAAAATTTCGATTTAAACCCATAAACATAATACCCTACTTTTGATTTCGATTAGTACGATTCATCATTTAAACAACGAATATGAACATGAAAAAAATATTACTCCTGTGTGGGATGCTGCTTTCAAGTGTGTTGATCGCATCTGGCCAAGAGACCGACTACAAAAAAGAATCAGTAGACGGTTGGTCCGGGGCAACCAAAAAAAGCCCCAGTGCAGCGAGAGCGAGCAGCAATATAGATTGGTGGCCAAACCAGCTGAACCTCACGATGCTTCGCTACAACACCTCCAAGTCCAACCCAATGGCGGAAGATTTTAACTACATCCAGGAATTCAACAGCTTGGACTATGAAGCGTTGAAAACAGACATCCGTGCAGTCTTGACAGACTCGCAGGATTGGTGGCCTGCGGATTTTGGTACCTATGGCGGTCTTTTTATCAGGATGGCCTGGCACAGTGCCGGAACATACAGAAGTGCTGACGGTCGCGGCGGATCAAGATCCGGGCAGCAGCGTTTTGCCCCCTTGAACAGCTGGCCGGACAATGGCAACTTGGATAAAGCAAGAAGGTTGCTTTGGCCAATCAAGCAAAAGTACGGAAACAAGATTTCCTGGGCGGATTTGATGGTGCTGACCGGAAATGTATCTCTGGAAACCATGGGTTTTGAAACCTACGGATTTGCCGGAGGAAGAGAAGATGTCTATGAGCCTGAGTTGGATGTATATTGGGGTAAGGAAACCAAATGGCTGGACGACAAGCGTTATTCCGGTGACCGTCAATTGGAAAATCCGTTGGCAGCGGTTCAGATGGGATTGATCTATGTGAACCCAGAAGGACCAAATGGAAATCCAGATCCATTGCTTGCCGCAACTGATATTCGTGAAACATTTGCAAGAATGGGCATGAATGACGAAGAGACAGTTGCGCTGATCGCAGGTGGACACACTTTGGGCAAAACCCACGGAGCAGGTCCAGCCGAAAATGTAGGTGCTGAGCCAGAAGCAGCAGCCATCGAGGAGCAAGGTTTTGGATGGAAAAGCACTTACAAGTCAGGCAAGGGCGCCGATGCCATCACCTCCGGTTTGGAAGTGACTTGGACATCTACGCCGGCACAGTGGAGTCACGATTATTTGACATTCCTGTTCAAGTATGATTGGGAGTTGACGAAAAGCCCTGCAGGTGCGCACCAGTGGGTTGCCAAAGATGCCGGGAATATTATTCCTGATGCATTTGATGCAAACAAAAAGCAGCCACCGTACATGTTGACTACGGATATTTCCTTGAAAGTAGATCCCGTGTATGAGGAGATTTCCAGGAGATTCCTGGCAGACCAAGATGCCTTCAACAAAGCGTTTGCCATGGCTTGGTTTAAATTGACACACCGCGACATGGGACCAAAAACCACCTATTTGGGTCCAGAAGCACCTACGGAAGATTTGATCTGGCAAGATCCCATTCCAGCTGTAAACCATGCGTTGATCAATGGACGGGATATTGACAATTTGAAAAAATCCCTGTTGAATTCAGGATTATCCATTTCTGAAATGGTGACTACTGCTTGGGCTTCGGCTTCTACATACAGGATTTCTGACAGAAGAGGAGGTGCCAATGGTGCCAGAATCCGATTGGCTCCACAAAAAGATTGGGAAGTAAACAACCCTGCGCAACTGAACAAAGTATTGACGGCATTGGAGAAAATCCAGAATGACTTCAATTCAAAATCAGGAGCGAAGAAGGTATCGATGGCAGACTTGATCGTCTTGGCAGGAAATACGGGCGTAGAAAAGGCCGCAGCCAATGCCGGGCACAAGATCGAAATCCCATTCACCGCAGGTCGTATGGATGCTACAGCGGCACAAACAGACATCGAATCCTTTTCCTTGCTTGAGCCGATGGCAGACGGATTCAGAAATTATCTGAAGACCCAATACACAATTTCCACCGAGGAATTGTTGGTGGACAAAGCGCAGTTGTTGACATTGACCGCTCCCGAAATGACCGTACTGGTAGGAGGGATGCGCGCGCTGAATGCCAACTATGACGGTTCCAAAGAAGGTATCTTTACCGACAAGAAGGACATGCTTACGAATGATTTCTTCGTCAACCTCTTGGACATGCGTACCGAATGGAAGGCGGGTGACGAGACCAAGGAGATCTTCGAGGGCAGAGACAGAAAATCAGGAGACCTGACCTATACCGCCAGTCGTGTGGATTTGGTATTCGGTTCACACTCCGAATTGAGAGCCTTGGCCGAGGTATATGCACAGGAAGATGCCAAAGATAAGTTTGTGACGGATTTTATAGCCGCCTGGAACAAAGTGATGAACTTGGATAGATTTGATGAGGTTTACAAGAAAAAGCCGATAGCGATTTCCAAAAAATAATTTAAAAAGCCAGTCTGCGAAGACTGGCTTTTTTTTGGTTTTAACCAGGGTGAGGCACTACTAAGTCTTTTCTGTCCTGAAATTATTTAATAATCAGTCTTTGTTTACATTTTTTGAATCACCCTACTGGTTATCACCTTTTCCCCAAGCAGTCTGATTTTTTTACGTTCTCAACACCTACCAGGAAATCCAATCCCCATCTCGCTTCTCGATAGATGATAAATAACTTTCTTACCGCATTTTTGATTCCCGCGCGAATGGAATTCATTTAAACCCGAAATAGGTATTAGATTTCCAGACGGGGTTTCAAACTGCAAGAAAATCAGGCTATTGGAAGAATAAGGCATATTACCAATATGGTGATTCAAAAACAATAAACTGCCGACTGATTATGAAGCGTTTTTAGGCTAGAATTGAATTGGTATTGCATAAAACGGGTTAAAATGAAATACCCCCAAAAAATTGAAATAAAGCCCTAAATAAGAGTGATTTGGTTAAAATAGTCTGCTCGTTTCTGGAATATTCAATTTAATTGCCCACATTGTTTTACTTTGAGCGAAGATCAATAGTTAGTCAAATAATTCCGGATTACTTTGATACCTACTAAAACTATTTCTGGAACTTGAACCTTTCCACTATGAAAAGAAAACTACTCCTTCTTTTTTATTTCTTATTTTCTTTTTTTGTCTCAGCCCAGGATGGATCCAACGACCCTAGCTTCAATGCTGATCAGATCAATCTTAGAGGAGATGGACCAAGCGGAACTGTTTCTACTACCATCATTCAGCCTGATGGGAAGCTTATTATCGGAGGAGCTTTTGGTTCCTACAACGGAACGGCAAGGAGCAATATCGCTAGGCTAAATGCCGACGGAAGCTTAGATAACGAATTCAATCCCGGTACAGGGGCAAATAGTAGTATTCAAACCCTTGCGCTTCAGCCCGATGGTAAACTCATTATCGGGGGTCTTTTCACTTCATTCAACGGTACAGCAAGGAACTATATTGCCCGGCTAAATGTGGACGGTAGTTTGGATACTGGGTTTAATCCCGGAATGGGGGCAAACAATGATGTTAGAACTATTAGCCTTCAGTCCGATGGAAAGATCATTATAGGGGGAAATTTTAATTCCTATAACGGTACTCTAATAAATCGTATTGCCCGTTTGAACGCGGACGGTAGCCTTGATGCCGGGTTCAATCTCGGTTCAGGGGTAATCGGTGGAGTTTTTACTACAAACATTCAGCCCGATGGGAAGATTATTATTGGGGGAGCTATTATTTCCTTTAACGGCACGGTAAGGAATAATATCGCTCGGCTGAACCCAGACGGCAGCCTGGACACCAATTTCAATCCAGGTACGGGGGCCAACAGTACTATAACAACCATTGCGCTTCAGTCTGATGGTAAACTCATTATCGGGGGAATTTTCACTTCCTATAACGGTACTGCAAGAAACCATATCGCCCGGCTGAATGTGGACGGTAGCCTTGACTCCTCGTTTAATCCCGGTATGGGGGCAAATGGCATGATTAGGACTGCTTCCATTCAGTCCGATGGGAACATCATTATTAATGGAGATTTTACATTCTACAATGGTATTGCAATAAACCGTATCGCCCGGCTGAATGCAGACGGCAGTCTTGATGCCGGATTCAGTCTCGGTACAGGGGCAAACGACAGAATTTTCACTGCCAGCGTTCAGTCAAATGGTACGATCATTATTGGGGGATCCTTTACTTTCTACAATGGTACGGCAATAAACCGTATCGCCAGGCTGAATACGGACGGCAGCCTAGATACCGGGTTTAATACCAACACAGGAGCTAACGCCCAGGTTTTTGCTGCCAGTATTCAGCCATCTGGAAAGATCATTATCGGAGGACATTTTACTTCCTACAACGGTACAAATATTAATCATATTGCTAGGCTGAACGTTGACGGCAGCTTGGATACTGGATTTAATTCCGGCACGGGACCAAACAACAGTGTTTCTAAAATTTTTCTTCAGCCAAACGGAAAGCTTATTATTATTGGACTTTTTACTTCCTACAACGGCACGGAAATAAAAGGTATCGCCCGGCTAAATGCGGATGGCAGCCTAGATACCTCGTTTAATCCTGTTCTCGGGTCATATGCTTCGATCATGACTGTTGCCTTTCAGCCTGACGGGAAACTTATAATAGTGGGAAGTTTTACTTTCTTCAACGATAGTAAAATCAACTATATCGCCAGGTTGAATTCAGATGGAAGCTTGGATTCTGAGTATAATACCGGCACGGGAACAAGTAACACGATATTGACTGCCTTCATTCAGCCCGACGGGAAGCTCGTTATTGGGGGGCAATTTACTTTTTACAACGGTATTGCAGTAAAGCCAATCGTCCGGCTGAATGTGGATGGCACCCTTGACACCGATTTTAACCCTGAAATAGGGATGATTAACTCTATTATGACTGCCATCCTTCAGCCCGGTGGTAAGATAATTATCAAGGGAAATTTTATTTCATTAGGTACTGTTACAAGAAGAATCGCTCGGCTAAATGCTGACGGTAGCCTAGATACAAGCTTCAACGATGGTACAGGTCCAAACCAACGTGTTTTTACTGTCACTCTACAGCCCGATGGTAAGCTCCTTGTTGGAGGAGATTTTACTTCCTACAATGGCATCGCATTAAACCATATTGCACGGCTGAACACCGACGGTAGCATTGATTCCACGTTTAATCCAGGTACAGGATCAAACAACACGGTTAGAACTGCAGTCCTGCAACCCGACGGCAAAATCATTATCGGTGGGGATTTCACAAGTTATGACAATGTCAGCCGTGTTCGGATCAATCGTCTGTTGAATTCAATCGAACCAGAAAAAGACGAAGAAGCCCCGGTTCCGGATAAAGAAACCCTCGCTGTTTTTGTGGCCCAGTGTATTGTCAATTTTGAAGACTTGACTATTCCAACTGCCACGGACAATGTGGACGGAACAATTCAGGGGACTACCGATGAGGGTATTTTCCCTATTACGATTCAGGGCAGTACGATCATCACTTGGACCTACACAGATGCTGCGGGAAACAGCAGCACCCAGACTCAGGAAATTCTGATTGCGGATACCGAGAAGCCGATAATAGCAGCAACACAGGATATTCTACAGGCAGCAGATGCCGGATCCTGTGAAGCTGTCTTATCCATTTCAGCCCCTTCTGTAACAGACAACTGCAATACGAGAATTGTAGCTAATGGGCTCAGAAGTGATGGACTGTCTTTGAATGAACCTTATCCCTTGGGGATTACTACAATAACTTGGACAGCCGTGGATAGCGCAGGAAACCAAGCAGATGTGGTACAGCAAAATATATCCGTAATTGATGAGGAAAAACCAATTATAGGAGGAGTAAGCCCTATCACCCAACCCTCAGATATAGGAAGTTGTGGTGCAATCCTCACCACAATAGCTCCATTGGCTTTGGATAATTGCGATAATCCTGTTGCAACAGGGACCAGATCCGATGGCCTTGAATTAAGTGACGTTTTCCCCGTCGGTGTTACAATTATTACTTGGTCTGCCAAAGATGCTTCTGGAAATGAGGCAGAAGTGAAAACGCAAATGGTGACAGTTACTGATGAAGAAGGTCCTAAAATAGTTAGTCTGCCATCAGATATTGAAAAATTCAATGATCCTGGACTTTGTAGTGCTTTAGTTAGCTGGACTGCGCCTACTGTTACAGACAATTGTGGGGAAAGTACGCTTACCCAAACGTCGGGCCTGACAAATGGATCAGTATTTCCCGTTGGAAGCACTACAGTTACTTACACGGCCACAGATGCTTCCGGAAATGCGCATTCAGAGAGTTTCAAGGTTACCGTCAACGATAACGAACAGCCTGAGATAGTTGGTCTTCCATCGGATATGCTAGCAAAAACTGACTTGGGCTTATGTGGAGTTACGGTAAACTGGACTGCGCCTACTGTTACAGACAACTGTGGGGGAAGCACCATTGCCCAAACATCGGGACTGACAAATGGATCAGTGTTTCCTATCGGGACCAATACAATTACTTACACAGCTACTGATGCTTCCGGAAATACTAATTCAGGAAGTTTTACCATAACAGTTACAAATGAGGAAAAGCCATCTATCATCGGACTTCCGGATAATATTTTGAAAAATAATGATACTGGACTCTGTGGTGCGGTGGTAAGTTGGACATTGCCTACTTCATCAGACAGTTGCGGCGGCAGTTCGATTACACAGACAGCAGGACCGTTAAATGGCTCATTTTTCCCCGTTGGAACCACCCTTGTAACTTATACTGCTACCGATGATTCCGGTAATAGCTACTCGGAGACCTTTACAGTGGGTGTGATTGATAACCAAGCGCCAACTGTTTTGGTAAAAAATCACACACTTCAACTGGATAATTCAGGGAATGCAACTTTATCTGTTTCAGATATCAATAATGGAAGCATTGATAACTGTTCAATTGAGTCTGAATTGATTTATGAATTATCCAAGTCCGCCTTTACGATTTCAGATGTAGGGGTGAATAGGGTGACATTGACCATCATTGATGCAGTGGGCAATTCTAATTCAGCAAATGCGATAGTGACAGTGCTGAACCCGAAAAATCTTTCTACTGAAAATTTAAACTTTATCATATTTCCGAACCCGGCAATTAGCGAAACTAATATATTGGTAAATTTGATTGAGGAAGCCACTGTTACCATCAGTCTATACGATGCTGCAGGTAAGCTTCTTATCAGGAATGAAACTTTCAGAGCAGGGAGTTTTATGGAGACATTCCTACTTGATGGCCTGGCTCCGGGTTTGTACAATATTCAATTACAAGTCGGAAATACGTCAAAGACCAAGCGATTGATCAAATTGTAATTGCAATAAGCTTAATCAATCAAAAATCCTCTTTCGCATTGAAGGAGGATTTTTTTGCTATTATAAAGTCTGAATAATAAAGTTTTTGGATTATTTCTATTTGAAAGCCACAATTCCCATGGTATCATGATCCAAAAAAAAATCCCTCAAATGAAGATCATGGCTAACTTCATGAGAGCCTAATGATTTCAAGTTTATTAAATGTAGCTTGATTGGTTAGTCTTCTAAGGGAATGAAACTCCAGATTAATTGGTATAAAATTCGCCTTTTATAAAGAATAGTTTTCACTAAAAATTAAAGTTTAACTAAGCCGTGTTTTTGACGAGTCAAATTGCTAAACATTAGTTTAAAAAAAGGATACCGTTGAAAAAATAAATCTATCATAAATCAACAAAATGAATGTTAGACTAAATATAATAATTGATATATTTATATAGATGAATTACTCCATAATAAGCTAATTCATATTCTAGGTCCAATTCTTCTTTCAAAGAAAGATTTATAATTCATAAGCAATAAAATTGACCAAGGAAATTACAGGGATTGTCAGAAGCCTTTATTCAACTTCAACATTTTCTTTATGCGAGGACAAGTGCTCCTTCTTTTTTATCTCCTGTTTCCTTTATTCTCTTGGGCACAGGATGGAACCAATGACCTGAGTTTCAATTCTGGCCAGCTCAATCTGGGCTATGGAACAAACTCTGGAGTTAATGCCATAGCACATCTGTCCGATGGTAAAATCCTGTTGGCAGGAAATTTCACCTTGTACAACGGAACATCCCGGAATTTCATTGCATGCATCCATCCCGACGGCGTTTTAGACAGTTCATTCGATCCAGGTTTGGGGGCAAACCAATTAATTAGAAGCATGGTAATTCAGCCAGACGGTAAAATCTTAATCGGGGGAGATTTCACCTCCTATAACGGCACAGAAAGAAACAGGATTGCCCGTATTCACCCTGACGGCAGCTTGGACACTTCCTTTGATCCCGGAACGGGTGTAAACGGGAGCGTTTCTTCGATTGTTTTACGGTCCGATGGCCGGATTCTCATTGGGGGAGTTTTTACTTCCATCAATGGAACAGAAAAAAACCGAGTCGCCATGCTTAACACAAACGGCAGTCTGGATGCCTCTTTCAATGTTGGTATTGTACCATACAACACCTTCGTTCGGGCCATTGCACTTCAGCCCGATGGTAAGATTCTGATTGGAGGAATGTTTACGTCCCTTGATGGTATTGAAAGAAACCGGATTGCACGGTTGAACGCAAACGGCAGTCTGGATCTCTCTTTTGATGCTGGCACAGTTTATCCTGGTACTTGGGCAAATGAATGGGTCAGTACTATTGCGCTTCAATCGGATGGAAAGATTTTAATCGGGGGAAATTTCACCAACATTAATGGAGTAAATAGGAATTTAATTGCACGTCTTTTGCCTGACGGCACTCTGGACAAGTCCTTTGTTTCTGTTTTGAAGTTAAATATAATGATTCCCCATTGGGATTTTGTTAATTCTATCGCGCTTCAGTCTGACGGGAAAATCCTAGTGGGGGGAGCTTTTACTTTCTCCAACGAAGAACAAAGGAAATACATTACACGTCTTCAACCCGACGGCAATTTGGACAACACCTTTGACCCAGGTATTGGGACAAACAATGGGGTTAACATAATTGTCCCTATGCCTGACGGGAGGATTCTAATTGGTGGAAATTTCACTGCTTACAACGACACAAGAAAGGATCACATCGCTCGAATCAATCCTGATGGCAGTCTGGACAAGACAATCAATCCCGAACCTGGTGCAAATATGAATATTTCTTCTGTAGCCCTTCAGCAGGATGGGAAGATACTTATTGGAGGATTCTTCACCAGTTATAACGGCACAGATAGGAACCATATTGCACGTCTCAAATCCGATGGCAGCCTAGACCCTACCTTTGATCCTGGTGAGGGAGCGAACGGACCTGTTAGGAGTATGGCCCTTCTATCTGACGGCAAAATTTTAATCGGAGGAGGTTTCACCACCTACAACGGCACTGCAAGGAACCATATCGCACGCCTCCATCCAGACGGTAGCCTAGATTGGTCCTTTGATCCAGGAATTGGTGCAAGCAGCTGGGTAAACACCATAGCATTACAGTCCGACGGGAAGATCCTTATTGGAGGATTGTTCACTTCCTACAACGGTACGTTAAAAAACAATATTGCCCGGCTGAACCCCGACGGCAGTCTGGACAGCTCCTTCGACAGCTATATTGGGCCAAATCTTTATGTTTCGACCATAGCCCTGCAGCCAGACGGCAAGATACTTTTTGGAGGAGGTTTCACCTTTTATAGTAGCACCGGAAGAAATGGGATGATTGCACGTCTCCACCCCGACGGCAGCCTGGATAGCTCCTTTGATCCAGGAGAAGGGGCAAATAGCTCAGTTAACACCCTCGCTCTTCAGCCCAATGGGAAGATCCTGATTGGGGGAGATTTTACTTCATACAACGGTATAGAAAGGAACAAGATTGCGCTGATTCAACCCGACGGCAGCCTGGACAGTTCCTTTGACCCCGGTACAGGTGCAACGAACTGGGTTATTGCCCTCGCTCTTCAGCCCGACGGGAAGATTCTGATCGCAGGAGGTTTCACCTCCTACAACAGCACAATTAGGAACCGCATTGCTCGCATCCACCCCGACGGCAACCTAGACAGTTTCTTTGATCCCGGTACTGGTGCAGACGGCATGATTAATACTATGGCGCTTCAGCCCGACGGCAAGATCATTATTGGGGGAGATTTTATAAGTTATGACAATGTCAGCCGTGTTCGGATCAATCGTCTGTTGAATTCAATCGAACCAGAAAAAGACGAAGAAGACCCGGTTCCGGATAAAGAAACCCTCGCTGTTTTTGAGGCCCAGTGTGTTGTCAATTTTGAAGACTTGACTATTCCAACTGCCACGGACAATGTGGACGGAACAATTCAAGGGACTACCGATGAGGGTATTTTCCCTATTACGATTCGGGGCAGTACGATCATCACTTGGACCTATACAGATGCCGCTGGCAACAGCAGTACCCAGAACCAGGAAATCCTGATTGCTGATACTGAGAAACCATCAATAGCAGCAACACAGGATATTCTACAGGCAGCAGATGCCGGATCCTGTGAAGCTGTCTTATCGATTTCAGCGCCTTCTGTGACAGACAACTGCAATACAAGAATTGTAGCTAATGGGCTCAGAAGTGATGGACTGTCTTTGAATGAACCTTATCCCTTGGGGAGGACCATAATAATTTGGACTGCAGAGGACGCTTCGGGTAATCAAGCAGTTGAAATGCAGCAGAATATATCCATACTTGATGAGGAAAAACCAATTATAGAAGAAGTAAGCACTGTTACCCAATCAGCAGTTGCCGGCAGCTGTGGGGCGTTAATCAACATAAATCCTCCATCTGTTTCAGATAATTGCGGAAATCCCGTTGCGATAGGGGTCAGAGAAGATGGTCTTGAACTCAGTGATTCTTACCCTGTAGGGATCACAGCCATTACCTGGTCAGCAAAAGATGCTTCGGGAAATGGGGCCACTTTGGTAATGCAGACTGTGAGGGTTACGGATGATCAAAAGCCTACGATAATTGGTCTTCCAGGTGCTATCGCAATAAGCACCGATCCGGGGTTGTGTGGCTCGAAGGTAAGCTGGACGGCACCTACTGTCACCGACAACTGTGAAGGAAGTTTTCTTGCCCAGACAGCAGGCCCCGCAAGTGGCTCAATATTCCCAGTCGGAACGACCACGGTCACCTATGTGGCCACTGATGCTTCCGGGAACACTTCCTCGGAAAGTTTTATTGTGAGGGTTACGGATGATCAAAAGCCTACCATAATAGAACTTCCAGGTGCTATCGCAACAAGCACCGACCCGGGATTGTGTGGCTCAAAGGTAAGCTGGTCGGCACCTACTGTCACCGACAACTGTGAAGGAAGTTTTCTTGCCCAGACAGCAGGCCCCTCAAGCGGCTCCATATTCCCCGTCGGTACTACCACTGTCACCTATATGGCCACTGATGCTTCCGGGAACACTTCCTCGGAGACCTTTATTGTCAAGGTGACCGCTGAAGAAGGACCTAAGATAATTGGTCTTCCAGTTGCTATCGCAACAAGCACCGACCCGGGATTGTGTGGCTCAAGGGTAAGCTGGACGGCACCTACTGTCACGGGCAACTGTGAAGGAAGTATTCTTGCCCAGACAGCAGGCCCCTCAAGTGGCTCCATATTCCCCGTCGGCACTACCACGGTCACCTATATGGCCACAGATGCTTCCGGTAACACTTCCTCGGAAAGCTTTATGGTGATGGTGAAGGATGATCAAAAGCCCTCCATAATAGGACTTCCAGGTGCTATCGCAACAAGCACCGACCCGGGATTGTGTGGCTCAAGGGTAAGCTGGACGGCACCTACTGTCACGGGCAACTGTGAAGGAAGTATTCTTGCCCAGACAGCAGGCCCCTCAAGTGGCTCCATATTCCCCGTCGGCACTACCACGGTCACCTATATGGCCACAGATGCTTCCGGTAACACTTCCTCGGAAAGCTTTATGGTGATGGTGAAGGATGAGGAGGCACCGACAGTGTTGGTTAAGAATTACAATCTCCAACTGAACAATTCAGGGAATGCAACCTTACTCATTTCAGACATAAATAACGGAAGCCAGGATAACTGTTCATCAGAGGCTGAATTAATTTACAGTTTATCCAAAATAGCCTTCACCATAGCAGATCAAGGTGAAAATATGGTGACATTGACGGTTACTGATGCAGGGGGCAATTCCAGCACTGCCAATGCGAAGGTCAATGTCCTTCTCCCCCAAAACTTAAAATCCGGAAAGCTGGATTTTATTTTGTTCCCAAATCCCGCACTTCACGAAACCACTGTGCTCGTTAATCTGGTGGAGGAAGCCATAGTTACTATTCGTATTTATGATGTTTTAGGGAAGTTGGTCTTAGAAAATAAAGCCTTAAGAAAAGGAGGATTTAGTCAGACTTTCCATTTAGATGGACTTTCTGCAGGATTGTACATGATCCGCGTAGAATCAGGAAATGCCGTCATGACAAAGCGATTAATTAAAAAGTAAGGGTACTGCATACACGCGCCTACATTAAACACGAAATATGCAATAGGTTTCCAAATGAGATTGGAACCGATAGAAAATCAGCCTATTGAGAGAATGATTTCAGATACCAATAAGGTGAAAGCAAGAATAGTCAAAATGCAATTGATTGTCATTCAATTACGATATTGCGTTGAGTCCGTAATGCATAAAACGGGTTGAATACTTTCTGGTAAAGAAGGAAGTTCCCCGCTTCTTACTGCAATAGCATTGTGTTTTTATAAGACATGCTCATTTTTCTTTTTCCAGAAATTCGTTTGGCGTAAGACCATAAGTTTCTTTGAAACATTTGATGAAGTAGGAGGGGGAACTGAAACCTACCGCATAGGCTATTTCTGAAATGGATTCACCGGATTTTTCAAGCCTCTGTATGGACAGTCGGAGCCTTTGGTCCCGAATAAATGCTGTGGTGGAGAGTCCGGTGAGTGCCGTCAGCTTCCTGTGCAGCTGCATCCTGCTCATGCCGATTTTTTTGCAGAATTCCTCTACCGTGAAATTGGAATCCCCAAGGTCCCCGTCAACGATACGCTGGATTTTCGCAAGAAATTTCTCATCTGTGGAAGTGATGGCGATTTCATTGGGGGAAATTTTGGTTTTTCCTGAATACCTGATCCTCAAGTTCCGCCGCAACTCTATCAGTTTTTCTATCCTTACCAATAGCTGTTTGATCCCAAAGGGTTTGAGCATATAGTCATCCGCACCTACCTCCAGCCCCTTAAGAATGTTGTCTTCCTCGGATTTGGCCGTCAACAGGATAATCGGGATGTGCGAGGTCTTTTCGTCGTTTTTCAATGTTTGACAGAGTTCAATCCCGTCCATTTCCGGCATCATCACATCTGAAATAATCAGATCCGGAATTTTCTTTAAAGCGATAAAAAGCCCCTCTTTACCATTGTCGGCTTCAAGAATTTGGTAATAGGGTGTAAGTTCACTGATGATAAATGAGCGGACCTTATAATTGTCTTCCACTACGAGTACAAGAGGTGCATCTTCTCCGGCCGGTATTTCATTTGCTTTGGGCCCGCTGCCCTCGGTATATTCTTCCTCTTCCACGATCTGTTCGGGGCGGAATGCATATTTTTCCACAGGAATTGTCAGGTCGACTTTGAAGCCATCTTTTTCTTCCAAATGCAGGTTGATCTGGCCTTTGTTGAGTTCCACCAAGTCCTTGACCAAGGGAAGACCGATCCCAAAACCCTCTGTCTTGGCATCAGGTTTATAGAATTTGTCAAAAAGATGTGAGATCTCTTCTTGGCTATACCGGACCAAACTTTGGTTGGAAACGCTTAGATGCAGTTGCTTTTCTATGATTTGGGATTTCAGCATTACTGTTGTCCCGGGCTTGCCGTATTTGATGGCATTCTGTAGGAGGTTGCCCACAATCTTTTCGATTTTGTCGGGATCAAACCATACCTCGGTCATCAGGGGGATTTCTGTCTTGATCCGGATGTCCTTTTCTGCAGCAAAATAGAAGAAGTTGGAAACTATGGACTGTAGAAGAAGGCCCAAATTCCCTTTTTGAATTCTTAGCCGCAGCTTCCCGGATTTTATTTTGGATACTTCCAGGAGTTGGTCCACCAGGTTCAGGAGGCGCTGGGAATTCTGTTTGATCAGGTTGAGCTGGGACTTGAAAATAGGGCTCTCTGACTGGCTCATCAGCCTTTCCACAGGTCCGGCGATCAGGGTCAATGGCGTCCTGAATTCATGAGAAATATTGGTGAACAGATTGGTTTTGAACCTGTCGATTTCCAGAAGTCGGTCGGCCTCTTCCTCTTTCATTTTTATTAAAAATTTTATTTGCCAACGCCATTTGAGGTATTGGTAAACCCAGATCACTGCCAGGGTAAAAAACAACAAATAAGCCAATTTGGCCCATATACTCAGGTACCAAGGCGGCAGTATGGTGAATTGGAGCGAAACGGGCTCTTCAGACCAAACACCATCATAGTTGCTGGATTTGGCCAAAAAATTATATTCCCCGGGGGACAAGTTGGTGTACCGGGCCTGATGGTTATTCCCAGCCAAAACCCAATTTTCATCATGGTTTTCCAATTTGTATTGGAACTCATTTTTGTCCGGAGAAGAAAATACCAAGCTTGCCATATTGATGGTCAGGGTGTTTTCATGGTGCCGCAAGGTGATTTTATCGCTGAGAGCGACCGGTTTGTCAAAAATGTAGAGTTCGGTAACTGCTGTTTTTGGGGGGATTTCATTGAGTGAAATGTCTTCAGAGCTGAACCAATAGAAGCCTTCCAAGCTCCCAAAATACAATGATCCATCCCTGTTTTTGAAATAGGCTCCTGTATTGAACTCCGTGGCAAGGCCATCATAATTGGTGTAGTTGGTGATGGTGTAATCTGGGGAGTGAGAGCTTGGAACGGTGATTTTTGTGATGCCTTTGTTCGAACTCAGCCACAGGTTGCCGGATGCATCGGGCAAAATCCCATAGACCACATCATTGGCCAGACCATCCTTGGTGGATATCCTCTTCAACTCCTTCGTGTCGATGTTCAGGGCGTTGATCCCTGACCCGTTTGTGCCTATCCACAGGAGGCTTCCTCCGTCAAAGTACAGGGATTTGATGCTATTGGAGGAAATCGACTTTGGGTTCTCCTCTTGGTAGGAGAAGGGATGGAATTTTCCGGAAGTGAAATCAAACCGGGCGATTCCCTGGTTTTCGGTGCCGACCCATAATTCGCCTTTTCTTCCTTCCACTATGGTCCTGATGTTGTTTCCCGGGATACTGAAAGGGTCATTGGGATCATGTAAAAATTGTTGTTCCACACCTTTTTTCGGGTCAAACTGGATCAGCCCATCATTGCGTGTCGCCAGCCAAAATCTCCCGGCGCTGTCTTGGAATATTTTCCAGATGGTATTGCTGGGCAGGGGTATTTTACTGTCGGGTTTAAAATGCCTGAACTCGCCTGTTTTGAGATCCATGATGCTGAGTCCTTCTTCCTGATAGCCGATCCAAAGCTTTCCTTTTCCATCGCCCATCAGACTCATGACCCTATTGTTTGCGATGGTATTGGGTGATTTTCCTGCAGTGGTGCGGGTTTCCCAAGTTTTGGTTTTTGGATCAAAGGAGGTAAGACCTTTGCCTGATGTGCCAATCCAGATTGTATTGTTTTCATCCACATACAATGCCCGCACAACATCGATGTTGATATTTTCAGGCACCTGTTGGTTGTGGAAAAAATTGAATTTTTCCAGATACGTATCGTGAAAACTCAACCCGGCACCATCAGTTCCAAACCAGAGCGTCCCGGTGTAATCTTCGTAAATACAGAGGATATCGTCATAGTGAACAGAACGCGGGTTTTGTTTTTGGTAAGCATAGTTTTGGATGGTATTGTCTTTTGTGTTTAGCCGAATGATGCCTTGACCATACGTTGCCGCCCAGATTGTGCCTTTGGTATCCACCATGATATCCAAAATCATTTCTTGGTCCAATTTCCCGGGCCGATTATGGAAAAAAGCCTGAATGGATTTTGGGGATTTTTCTCCTTTGGGGAGCACCAATATCCCTGCATTTAAGGTACCGATCCAAATGTTCCCGGCAGGGTCTGGTATCGCGCAGGAATAGATATTGCCGTTTTCGGGGAATTGAAAATCAGTGACGGATTGATTTTGGATGTCCCACAAGACCACACGCTCTTTAAAGGTGAGAAGGAGATGATTGTCGTCAAGGTCTGCGATGTCCAAAATTTGGCGGGAAGGCGCCGTCCATATCATTTCGGGCGATTGGATACTTTCGTTCCATCTAAACAATTGACCCGAAAATGTCCCGATCCAAATATCCCCATGAATATCTTCGTGGATGCTGCTTGCGGCATGTACTCCCTTAATGGGGACAAATGCATCTTTTCCGGGATTCAAAAGCTCAGGAACCGAGGATTCCGGGATGATCCAAATCCTGTTTTTACGGTCGGCGATTACTTTCCCCAATTGCAAGTGGGACTCTTGCGTGATGTCTGCAAATTTTTTGTTGAACACCTTGAATTCTTTGCCGTCATACCTGTTCAGCCCTTCTTGGGTGGCGATCCACAGGAAGCCATGGTTGTCCTGAGCTACTGAGACTACGGAATTTTGGGAAAGGCCATCATTGACCGACAGTTGTCTAAAGGAAAGGTCTGTCTGGCCAACTACTGGCACCGCCAAATACAGGAGAATCGGAAGCAGAATTAAAACGCTATTTTTTCCAAAAAGTGATTCCATGATGTTTGGACAAAAACTTAAAGCTCCAAGTAATATTTCGTCAATTATCCAAATATATCAAATTTCGCAGAAAGGAATATTTTTATTTGGACGATATCCACCCCAATATTTAAGGATGTCAAATGCTTTAAACCCCTGTGCTGCATGATCCATTCAATTCCAGCCTGACATTGATTCACAATCAGTCAGATGTTGCCTGTTTTTGATTTCACCCTATCGGTATTGTGCCTAATTCTCCAAACAGTCTGATTTTCCTGCAGTTTCAATCCCATTGGGAAATCAAATGCCTATTTTGGGATAAACCTGCTCCCATTTCTTAACACATCCATCCCACTTTTTTAGAATTGTTACAGGACGCATACCCATTGATACAATGGAGATATACTTTTGATTTTGGCGGAATTAATTTTGCTATCATTTTGATTTAATCCAGCATTGAAAATGACTGAAAAAACAAAATCCAACAGAAAGCAATTTTGGATGTGCTTCCTGATTATCTTCTTGGTAATTCTGGGCTTTTCCTGTCAAAAAAAGCGCTCGCCCATACTTGAAACCAATGGTAAGTCCTTGCAGGATGAGGAGTTGTCAGCAAAGGATTTGTCCTTGAAGATCCCATTTACAAGAGAAGAATTGAAAAACTGGATTCCAACAGCTCTGGGAGATTTCAAAATTATCAAGACCGTCATTGGGTACAATGAATCTGTTGACATGAGTGCCATAAAAGCAACCTATAGCCATCAATCAGATTCGACAAAACAGATAGTTTTGGAGGTGCTGGATGGAGCCGGGCCAGTTGCATCGGTTCTTTTGTCAGGAAGTATTCAAAAATTAAACCTGGATTTTGAGGAGTTGAAAGCGGATGGGTTTTCCAGGATCCACGAAAGGAAAGGCCGAAGGGTTTGGGAAGCTGAATATACAAATCAAGGGGTCGCTGAACTTGAATTTATCCACGCCGGAAGATTTCTTGTTTCGGTAAAAGGCAAGCATCTCCGGAATGAAGACGTATGGGCATTTGTGGAAAAGCTGGATTTTGAAGGCTTGAAATAAAGTTTTTTTCAGGATGTTACAGGAGTATTATGCTTTGGTACATGCCTTTCATCCAAACCGGCGCTTTGAAAATATATTTGTATGCGTCAAACATTTTATACCACACCATAAATTATCAATCAAAATGAAATCGACTTTAACCTTATTCTTTATGTTCTGCTACTTGTGGACAAGCGCGCAGGAAATTACAGGAAATATCAAAAACCACGGGAAAACCGAAATGGAGATGGTCCTGATGCTATTTGGGATGGACAACACCATTTCTATCGGTACGGTTGATAAGAAGGGTCAGTTTATCGCCAATCTCACCCAGCTCAACACTGAGAATATACCTGAAGAAAACAAGTCCATGTCCATGGGTGAACTTTATTTCAATTTTTATTTCAAATGTAACAACAGAGATGCTTTTGGGGACAATGCCGAAATACCGGCTGCAAGGCAGGATTATGTCAGGTTGACCAACAAGGGAGAATGGAAAGGAACTGTTTTTTTGGTTTCCGATCAAAAACTCATTCCATGGCTGGAGGACTCCGGATATAACAATGCCATAAATGGGTCTTTTTATGAGGTCATGTATGTCGAGGAGGATATGGAGGTAAATATGACTTGCAGCAGTAGTGTCTATGTGTCCGAAAACGAAGAGGCTGAAACCGAATACAATTTTGACATTCAATTGAAAAAAGGCTTCAATTGGGTGGAATATACCATTGAAGAAGTATATGAAACGGATCCCGATATCAGGGCCTCCTTTCCATCCAAAGTCACCATAAGTAATTTAAAAGACCCCTCAAAAATGCAATGGATAGGTGTTTATTATTGATTCTTTCAACCCGAAATAGGCATTCCGTTTTTCAGTAGGTGTTGATACTGCAAGAAAATCAGACTTTTGGAGAATCAGGCACATACCCGCAAGGGTGAAGTGAAGAATGGCAGAAAAAGGCTGATTATGAAGGGCTTACAGGATGGAGTCGGATGAAATTGGTGATGAATAAAATCGGTTAAACTGCAAGAAAATCAGACAATTGGCGAATAATTAGTATTTCCGATAGGGTGAAGCATTGATGGATTGTCAAACAATGATGGGCTGGATCAAAAAGGTAAATGCATATCATGGGATAAAATCAAATCAATATGAAAAAGTCAATGAATATCAATCAAATACTCCTTGCGCTGTTGGTTTCCGTCATGGCTTTTGGCTGTGGAAGTAAGGATGAACAGGATTTGAATCCTGATAAAAATTCCTCCGGATATTTTTTGAAAGCAAAAGTGAACGGTACACTTGTGGAATTTAAAACAACAACACTCTTGGGGGCCGATCTTTCGTCATCAATTCAAGGTGTCTATGATTTTTCGGCTTCAGGGGCAAGGCAGGTGACAGGCCAATCGGCATTGGCAGAATCCATTTCAATAATTTTACGGGAAACTTCGCCCATCACCGAAAAAAGCTATGTAGGGCTTGTCCCATTTGATTATGGCTTTAAAGGGGTTATTCTAGCTTATAGCTTAGAAGTGGAGGATAAAGTCTATACCACAGACGTCACAGAACCGAATGTGACCCTTGAAATCACCGAAATCAAACCAGCCTTTGTCAAAGGGAGGTTCAATGGTGTAGTCAGGGATTTCCTGAGCGGAGAGACCAAAACCATCACTGAAGGAGAGTTTTTTGTCAAAAGGGGCAATTGATTTTTTTGGCAATTATTTTATTGGAATCTAAACCCGTGTTCTGCTTGTACAATTCTATGCCAGGCTGAAATGGATTAACATTCAGTGGCTTGTCTGTTTTTTTGACTTCGTCATATCGGTCTTGCTCCTGGTTTTCCAAAGGCGCTGAATTCCTTGCAGTTTCAACCTCCAATAGGAAAGCAAATGGACATGCCGAATAGGACTAAAATAATTGGCATCAAATGGCCTCAAAGAACTTTTGGGGCCTATTTTTTTGAGGATGTTACATCTGTGATACGCTTTGATACAAGACTGATATGCTTCCGAGCATGTGTTTTTTAGGTTTACATTTCAAAAATATCATAAACCATTTAAAAAATTAAGTATGAAAAAAATCAGCATTCTACTCGCTATCCTAATGTCATTTTCTTTAAGTGATATTTTAGCCCAAAAAGTTGACGGACGTATTTCGATCAGCGGATTTCAAAACGGTCAGACTTTAAAGGAAGCAACAGCTGTTGACCTTTTCAAAAGTTTCAGGGATGGAACTTATAAAATCAACTTTAGTTACAAAGCCGATAACGTAGGCAAAAGGGGATTGGTGGTTTTTGACATGAAAACATCGGTAAGGTACAATGGGAAGCTCATATCTGAGACGACACGAAGCAACTGGCCATGGTTGCCTGGTGATATGTTTGTTCCAATAGAATCCTTTGACCTGATTTCCGCTTTGCAGAAATTTACTTTTGATGTGCCTTCAGCCAATGTAAGGGAGATAAAGAAGCCTGACTCAAAGCAATATGCAAGAGAAACAGATTTACCCCTTCCCAAAGGTAAATATGAGGTGACTTTACAAATGATAGGGAAGCCGGGGAGTGATTTTGGTACGCTTGCCCCAGCAAGATTTTCATTCGAGGTGAAATAGCCGCAGAGGGTAGAAAACCTCCAGTTGGCGCAGTGAACCCTGAAAGATTCCAAGGCAATATTATCAGCATATAGCAGCAGGACATATCGATACAGAAATAATAGCTTATGAAAACTCGACTTCTATTTATTCTTGTGTTCATCTCTATCGGCCAACTGGAGGCAATCGCCCAGCGTGTTTTACAAGGTGTGCTCTCTGATTATGCCGAGGGAGATGGACTGATCATCTCCTATGATATCGTCACCGGCGATAAAATCAGCTGGGGATTTATCGACAAATCGGGAAACATTGAGATTCCTTTGCAAAGTAACCATCTGGATCGGGTCAAGAAAATGGCTGTCAAAGCCCAGAAAAAAGCACCCAAAGGTTTCACCCTGAAATTCCCGACTGTTGCAGATGAATTTACCTGCAGGTTTCCGGACATCAAATTTGAAAATCCGGA
Source organism: Rhodonellum psychrophilum GCM71 = DSM 17998 (assembly GCF_000381545.1). Classification (GTDB taxonomy): domain Bacteria; phylum Bacteroidota; class Bacteroidia; order Cytophagales; family Cyclobacteriaceae; genus Rhodonellum; species Rhodonellum psychrophilum. Next base: position 146,853 of record NZ_KB906679.1, read on the forward strand.
CGGGATGCTTTCAGGCTTGCCGGATCTGATCCTGACAGACAAAAAGAAGAAAGCTGAAAACGGGAATATTTACCCCGTCAACCATCCAACCATTGCCAATTGGCTGCACAATCATCAACAAGGGGATATTGCGCTGGGATATTACCTGAGGTTTTGCTTTGCGGAGGAAAAAGGATCGGCAAAGGGAACCTGCGTGGTCAACACCTACACTGGCCTTGGTGACGAAAATTTTGATGCGTTTACCCTGTTTGACCTTGATCTCGAAGAAGGCTGGAATATCATCCGGTATGAAATCGAAGAGGTATTTCCGTCCAAGAGTGGGCGTATTTTTCCAAAAGTCACCCAAGTGAGCAAAATTGAAAAATTACCGGAAGACATGTCCTGGGAAAGGGTAGGGGGATCCTGAATTTTTTATGGATTTCTTTCCCCTTCTGATTTTTGACCCCTGTTTCATGTAGTTTTTTGGCCTGTTGGGTAGGGGTGGATTTTTTTGAGAGTTGCTTCATATTCTTATTTAAACCCAAATTCTAAGACAACGAAAAAGTAACATAAAGCAGCCAACTTGATTAAGTTAGATGGAATATGCATTTGGTTTTCTTAGGATGTTGAAACCGAAAGAAAATCAGGGAATAAGGAATAATACCGATATAGGAAAGTCAAAAACTGTAAACCGCTGAAGCTTATTGTGCAATTACAGGCTGAAATGGAATTGGTAAAGACACGGGTTTAATCAATATTTCAGGTACAAAACGTTTTCCAATTGTCACCAACTGGCTGCTTGTACAGCTGAAAGTAAATAATGAATTGATCAGGTACTAATTACCATTGAAATTGTTAAAAAAAATAATAGATGGCCAATCAAAATTTTGAGAAAGTAAAAAGGGAAGAATAAAATCTGGATAAATATTAAATTGATATTTATCCAGATCCTATCCCGTTATTCTTATAATTTAGACAATCTTACATCATAAGTAGTGAGGGTTCGACGGTCAGTATGCCTGGCTTTAATAGCAAATTCGTCTATAAAAGTCCCGGCACTGATAATAAATGTCCTGGCTCCTCCCTGAATTTCCTCAACCCAATTAATTGAGATTGATTTATCAGGGATGGACTCAATACCCATTACGATAAATGAAGATCCGTCAAATCGTTTTATTTCTCCTTTGTACGATCGGGTTATATCATTGGAACTTTCTATCGCTAATTCTATTACCGCGAAATTGTTGCCATTACTTTCTTCGCAAATATTCCATTTTCCCTCAAAATTTTCAGCCACTAATTTTTCTGATTTTGATACGGAGATAGTACCGTAACTTGAGATTTCCCCTACAGAGGCAGTCATTCTCGCGTTTCCGGGGGTGTAAGCGGAGACTAGTCCTACTTCATCGATATTGGCCAGGCATCCATTGCTTGACTTCCAATCAAATGTGATACCTGACATTTCTTGGTCGAATTGGTCAAATCCTTTTGCGGAAAACTGAATTTGTTCGCCTCTTTTTCCAGAAATGGTTTTGGGAAAAACCTCAATCTTAGTAAGTACCAAATCTTCTGAAGTCACAGTTACGGGGATTTTAGAGGATTTTGCGGAAACTTCAAAATGTATTTCGGTACTTCCGGCTCTTAACCCTTCTACCAGTCCACCATCGCTCACGGTGCTTACTTGCTCATCATGGGATTTGTACAATATTTCAGGATTCTCAATTTCGACTCCATCGATATCAAATACTTTTATTTCAACCTGGACCTTTTGACCCACTTCTATAATAATCTCAGAAGGTGTTACTTCAAAGCGATGGGGTTCCTTTGGAGATTCTGCTTCAGGTTCTAATGCATTAAAATTGTGGGCTACCTTAATACCTGTTTGGTTTTTTACTTCAATAGAGGCAGTTCCGGAACTTTTTGCTTGTGCCAAACCACCTGAATCAACGCTGATCACATTGGGATTTGAAGAAGTCCAAGTCAAAGTTTGATTGTTCATTGTATTTCCCTCATTGTCCTTGACCAGAGCTTTTAAATTCATGGTTTCCCCTACGGTCAATTCCGATTTGGGAAACTCCATTTCAATTGAGGAAGCCACCGGTAATTCTGGGGTGATATCTTCTTCTTCAGAAGTGCACATCCCAGAAGTTAGAATTACTGTTGCAATCAAAAGAATAAAATTGGCTTGGGATCGAAAAGATTTTTTCATGGTTTATATGTTTATTTGGAATATTGTACATTGATGATTTCGCCCGGAGGATCTTCCTTTGAATATGAAAAATTAACTTTTTCAGCTTATCGGTAAATTTTGCAGGAATGAACCCAGTGTATTGTTTCATCGCCTAATTCCCTTTTACTTTCCACTGGACTTGAATCGCAAGCAACAGCGGAATTTGCAGTTGCACCTTAAATGTTAACTTTGAAATTTCCCGCTTTTTGACTTGCATTTGAAGATTCTGACACGTAGAAAGAAAAATTAAACATCAGCGGCATAAGAAATAATGTTAAACTCGTTTTATGCATTGCGAATGCCATTCAATACTGTATTTATCTGATAATTAGTCCCTTGTTTACTTTAATTGACTTCACCATATCGGTTTCAGGAATTGGTCTCCCAATTGTTTGATTTTCTTTCGGTTTCAATATCCTTAGAAAGCCCAATGCATATTTCGGGTTAAAATGAAGTCATCCATCGACATACAAAATGAAGGTTAAGAAAATCAAAAAGAGACTGTTTCAGAAAGAATATTACCTTAGTTACCGTATATTTCTTTACAAATAAACCTCCGGTGAGTCAAACCTATACCTGATCATGAATAAGCTGGGTTTGGGTTAGTTTCAGCTATTTTGATTTTGAAAAGTGGCTACAAATAGGGCCGGAAATGTTACCAAATTCATAAGCGGTTCACCCATTTTTTAAGTGCATATATTAAAATAATCGTTATATTCATGATTCATATGTTTTTTTAAATCAGCTTTTTAACAAAAAAATATTGACACCATCAATCGCTCTGGTCCAATGAAAATAAAAATTTTGTTCATTTTAATCCTCTTTTCCCCCTTACAATCACATTCACAACAAAGAATTGACAGTTTAAAGAGCGTGTTGCTCAAAGGCCTACCCGATTCATCTATTATTCTTACAGAAATGGAGCTTTCGAGAGCTTTAAACAGAAGCAGGTCCAATGATTCTGTACAGTACCTGCATGCCCAAAATGCTATAGATTTGGCCCTTCAGCTAGACGACACACTTCTGTATGCCAGAGCACTGGATAATTTGGGACTGCTGTATCGCTATCATCAGCAATATTCAGATGCGGGACAATTTCATTCAAAAGCATTTTCGCTCATTGAACACAAGCCGTATGATCCTCTATATAAAATGATCTTTGCCAACAACGCGGGTCTGGCTTCACGGTATGACCAATCCTATGATAAGGCCGTTTATTTCTATCTCAAAGCTTTGAATATTGCTGAAAGCCAAAAGGACCTGAAAAACATAGCGATCTCCTGCAATGGATTGGGCAATACATTTTCCCAAATCCCCTCCAAGGAGAATGAATCACTTGAATATTTTGAGCGGTCATTGGATGCGGAAGAAAAAAGAAACAATCCCTTGGGGATGGCCATGAATTATCTCTCGATCAGCGATCATTACATTGGAAAGCAGCAATTTGATATTTCCCGTGAATATTTGAACAAGCTGCTCAAGCTGAATGAAGCAAGAAAAGATAAATTCGGATTGGCCATAACCTATGAGTATTTTGGCCACAGTTACTTGGCGGAGAATAAAAACTCCGATTTGGCCATCAATTATTACCAAAGGTCTTTAACCGCCTTTGAGGAGTTGAACAACAAACACAAAGTAGCAGGATTGTTAAGTAATCTGGGACAAGCAAGTTTGAGGGTCGGTCAGACCCATGCATCAAAAAACTACTATCTTAAATCCTTGGAACTTGCCAAGGAAATTAACAATAAAGCCCTAATAATGCAAAGCGCCAAAGGATTGGCAGATGTCTCAGAAAAGCTGGCAGACTATAAGAATTCACTGCTCTACACTCATTTTTCCAACCAATATAAAGACAGCATCAATCTATTTGAACAAGAAACTCAGATAGCAGCAATCACCCGTCAATATGATCTTGAGAAAAAAGAATCTCAGATCGTTCTTTTAGAGAAAAACAGAAATCTTCAGGAAGCAGAACTGAAAGCCCAAACTCAAAAATTCAAAACGCAACAGGCATTCTTGATTTTGATTGCGGTGGTCTTGATCGCCCTGATCATTACTTCGATTCTGGTATTGAGAGATGTGAAAAACAAAAAGAAAACCACACAGCTATTACAGCAGAAAGAAAAAGAACGGGTGGAGCATGAGTATAAAATAAACCTGCTTCAAGCAGAAATGTTGGCTACCCGCATGCAGATGAATCCACATTTTTTATTCAATTGTCTGAATGCTGTTAAATACCTGATACAAACAGAGAACTATTTTAAAGCGAAGGACTACTTGATTGTGTTCAGTAAATTTGTCCGTTTGGTCTTAGAAACAAGTCAAAAACAGGTAATTCCTATTGAAGAGGAATTGGGAATAGTCTGCAAATACCTAAAGCTTGAAGAAAACAGATTTGATCAGAGCTTTCTCTATCAAGTCAATAATTCACTTACGGATGCGGTATCGAAAGAGGTCATGTTGCCTCCTATGTTACTTCAGCCTTTTGTCGAGAATTCTATATGGCATGGCTTATTGCCCAGTAATAAAGCCGAGAAAGTGATCGCGATAAACATATCCGGCGATCTTGATCAGATCAAAGTGGAAATTGTTGATAATGGAGTAGGGAGAAAAATAAATTCCCGGGAATCATCCTCCATGCTCCATAAAAGTATGGGTACCCGCATTACCCAAGATAGAATTAACCTGTTTAATAAAACCAGTAATTATACGATCTCTTTTAAAATCAATGATATTCTCGATGCTCAAAAACTATCCGGAACCAAAGTAGTGATTTTACTACAGGCGACGTAATCAACTAAATTAACTGTAAATGAAAGTAGCCATAGTGGACGATGAAATGCATTGCATTGAAAGCCTTGTTTTAGACCTACAAAGTATCGATAAGAACATTGAGTTGGTCTATAAAAACAACAAACCCGAAGAGGCCTTGGATCAGCTGGCCAATCTGGAATTAGACCTGCTTTTTTTGGATGTGGAGATGCCAGGCATGAATGGTTTTGAGTTTCTGGAGCAAATGGGTACTATTCCCTATGATGTTATTTTTACAACAGCCCACAGCCAATATGCAGTAAAAGCATTTAAATATCACGCTTTCAGTTATTTGATGAAGCCTATAGATGACAAAGAACTGGCCGAAGTAATTCACCAATGGGAAAAGGGAAAGGTGAAATCCAATGATCAAGTCAATAATATCAAATCCCTTCTAACACAAATGAAAAGTGAAGGTATTCTGAAAAGCAAGATAGCGCTTCCGGTTTATGATGGATATGAATTTTTGGAAGTCGACGACATTACCTATTGCCAAAGTGATAATAATTACGCTACTTTTTACTTAAAAGATGGAAGTAAAATGTTGATAAGCAAGACGCTGAAGGAGGTGGAAAAGATACTGGAAAAACACATGTTTTTGCGTATCCATCAATCCTTTCTGATCAATCCCAAATACCTTAAAAAATACCAGCGGACAGACGGAGGCTATGTGATCATGGAGGATGGCACTTCCATCCGGGTCAGTAATCAAAAAAAAGAATTGATAATCGGTTTTTTTGAAGCAGTAAAAAGGAGTGAATAAATTAAACCCAAAGTGAATACACTTACTCTAAAATAATTGAAAAGCGATCCCAAATAGGGCCTTCCTAGGAATTAAACCCATGTTCTGCCTGACCAATCCCACTCCAGTCATAAATTACCGGATAATCAGTCGGGTATTTACTTTTTCAGGCTTTGTCAAATCGGGAATACTCCTTATTCTCCAATAGAATGGTTTTATTTTCTTGCCCCTATAAACCAATGGGGAAACCCAATGCATATCGGCTAATAAAGAGATATCCTAGTAATATTGAGAAGCGCTCTCAGAAATTTGATTTTTCCGAACAATTCCGGAAGGGTGCAGCACCTCATGTTTTTTCCCCAATGTCACTTTAAGGGCGCTCTGTCAAAACCATTGTAATCTGCTGTCCAAATTGTTTTCTTCTTCAAGTCGGTAAGCAACAAGTTTCCCGCCTTTTGCTACACTGTAATCCAATCAGCAAATATTTTTCCTGTAGACCAAGGGTTTTCCTTTCAGCCAATAATGTCCGAAGAATACTTTTTTGTCCAGGATCTGTCAATGGCACAAAAATTAAATCTTCATTTTCATCAATTGAAAATATTTGCCCAGCTTACTTTTTATCTTTGCACCAAAAAAAAGAAATGAGTTGGATTGTTTTAATTGTAGCAGGATTATTTGAAGTGGCATTTGCTTATTGTTTAGGCAAAGCGAAATTCACGACAGGAAATGAAATGTATTTATGGTATTTGGGTTTTCTGATCGCGCTTGCCATGAGTATGGGACTCTTGATCAAAGCAACCCAAACCTTACCCATCGGAACAGCTTATGCTGTATGGACAGGGATAGGAGCGGTTGGAACCGTTTTGATCGGGATTTTTGTCTTTAAAGAGCCTTCCACATTTTTGCGTGTCTTCTTTATCGTCACCTTGATTGGCTCTATTGTCGGGCTTAAGGCAGTTTCTTAATGAAATCGAGGCTGTTTAACTATTTGGAGATCATTGGCTTTAAATAAGTAAAGCATGAAAAGAATATTTTGCGTATTCCAGAGTCAATCTATTCGCTCCAAATTGAGCTCCTATCAATGGAGTTCTAATTTAATCTGCCAAGAACATTAAGTTCAAAATAAAATTTTAGGTTTAGTTTTAAATTTACTATTTTAGGCGGAGGAAAATGTTTTTGTTTCCTCTTTTGAACCCGTGACCCCAATCTAATAAATGAGTAAATCTAATTTTTCATGTTTGGAAACAGAATTCCCCATACTTTTCAATATTGGCCAAGCAGCTGAATTCAACTTACATCAAGACCCGGTTACCTCCCTTTTCAAATTGCGCCAATTTGGGGAGCGCCTGACTGAGTTTCTATTTGAGGAACATCACCTCGAATTTCCTTATGACAACACTTTTCATAACCGAATTAAAACGTTAGAGCTTGAAAAAATCATTCCCGCACAGGTAAATGATCTACTGAACAGCATCAAGCATAAAGGGAATATTGCCGTTCACCAGAATAAAGGATCTCTTAAGGAAGCGGAAGAATTGCTGTTCTCAACCTTTAAGATTGCCAAGTGGTTTTACCAATCTTATTCTGAGGAGAATGCAGATTTGAGCCAATCCAGATTCAAGGTTCCTGAAAAATTGGATGCACGACATGCCTTGAATGAATTGGAACTTCAATATTCTGAACTCCAAGGCAAATTTCAAGTTCTCCTGGATCAACGGGATAAAACAACACTTCCTGCCGATAAACAAGAAGAAATTAAAATTCGCTCTCAGCAAGCAGCCAAGAAGATTGAAATGTCTGAGGCGGAAACGAGAATGCTCATCGATGAGCAACTGCGACAGGCTGGATGGGAAATAGATACCAATCGGTTAAATTTCAAACTCCACAAAACATTACCACAACGTGGAAAAAATATGGCCATTGCAGAATGGCCAAGTGGATCTAAATGGGCTGATTATGCTCTTTTTGTAGGATTTGAGCTTTACGGAATCGTGGAAGCAAAAAAATATGCTTCGGATATTTCTACTGATTTACAGCAGTCCAAAGTTTATGCGGAATTGATTTCTCCTGGCAATGAATCCAAGTTTATGGGAAAATGGGGTGATTACAATGTCCCTTTTCTTTTTTCTACCAATGGAAGGCCTTACCTCGAACAGATCAAAACCAAAAGTGGCGTTTGGTTTCTGGACGTAAGAAATTCCCATTCCAGATCTCGCGCCTTGCAAGGTTGGTATAGTCCAGAAGGTCTGGTTAAATTATTTGAAAAGGATATTAACGCATCCGAGGAAAAACTCAAAAATGAATCTGCTGATTTTCTAAAGGCAAGCTCGGGGCTGGGATTGAGAAATTATCAGATCAAGGCAATAGCCGCGGTAGAGAAAAAACTGATCGAAAAACCCGAGGACAGAAGGAGCCTGATTGCCATGGCAACGGGTACTGGAAAGACGAGAACCATCATCGGTCTTTGCTACCGATTGATTCAATCAAACAGATTTAAGCGAATACTTTTTTTGGTAGATCGATCACTTCTGGCAAATCAGGCAATCGATGCTTTCAAAGATAACAAAATCATCGGCCTGAATACTTTTTCGGAAATTTATGATGTAAAAGGACTGAAGCAGGCCATTCCTGAACTTGACACCCGTTTGCATTTTGCGACGGTGCAGGGCATGGTCAAGCGGCTTTTTTACAATGATGATGTAGCGATTCCTTCTGTGGATCAGTATGACTGTATCATTATTGATGAGGCCCACCGCGGATACCTGCTCGACAGAGAGATGGACGAGGATGATCTGGATTTACGCGATCAGCGGGATTATGTCAGCAAGTATCGGATGGTCTTGGACTATTTTGATGCCCATGCGATCGCAATGACAGCAACACCAGCCCTTCATACCACAGAGATTTTTGGATCGGCCGTTTACACCTATTCCTATCGTGAGGCTGTTATTGACGGTTTTTTGATAGATCACGATCCGCCGATTCTTATCAAGACCAAACTTGGCGAGGAAGGAATCAAATGGGAAAAGGGAGAAAGACCCAAAGTCCATGACAAGGAATCCAATTCCATTTTGGAAATGGAGCAATTGGAAGACGAACTCAAAATTGACATCGCAGGATTCAACAAGCAGGTAATTACTGAGAATTTTAACCGAACGGTCATTCAGCACTTGGTGACGGAATTGGATCCCGATGGTGAGGAAAAGACATTGATCTTTGCTGCTACGGATGAACATGCAGACCGAGTGGTCCAATACCTGAAAGAGGAGTTTGAAGCCATCGGTGTGGATGTAGCAGATGATGCCATCCAAAAAATAACAGGTAAATCCTATGATCCCCAGGACCAACTGACCCGGTTCAAAAATGAAAAATATCCGAATATAGCGGTCACTGTGGACCTGCTGACAACGGGAATTGATGTGCCATCGATTTGTAATTTGGTATTTCTTCGCAGGATCAAATCCCGGATTCTCTATGAACAAATGCTGGGCAGGGCTACCCGTCGCTGTGATGAAATAGGAAAGGAAATTTTTCAAATCTATGATGCGGTACGCATTTATGAAACCTTGGAAGAATTTTCGCAGATGAAACCTGTGGTGGCCAATCCGAAAGCCAGTTTTAAACAGCTGGTGGATGAACTGAATCATATAGAAAAAGAAGATCGGGTCAAGCGGCAAATCGAACAGATCATTGCTAAAATCCAGCGTAAAAAGAAATACCTCAAGGAACAAAAGGTAGAGCAGTTTCGCTACAATGCCAAAGGAGAAGATCCTGATAGTCTGATCGAACACCTGAAAAATGATCCGCAATCCACCTCAGTCGAAAAATTAAGGGAGCTTTCTGGTCTATGGAAATTTTTGGATGCGCTAAAGCCTTCACCTGTGGGGACTTTGGTATCAGATCATGAGGATAAATTTTTGGGAATAGACCGAGGTTATGGAAAAGGCCAAAAACCTGAGGATTATTTGGATAACTTTGCGCTCTTTATCAAGGAAAACCAAAATAAGATTGGCGCGCTTAAAATCGTTTGTTCGAGGCCTTCAGAACTGGATCGAAAATCCCTGAAAGAATTGTTGATGGCCTTGGATCAGGCAGGCTACAATGCAAACTCACTGAAAACTGCCTGGAAGGCTGCCAAAAATGAAGAAATTGCGGCTGATATTATTTCCTTTATCCGTACGCTTTCTTTGGGCAACTCCCTTGTCAGTCATGAGGAGAGGATCAGGAAGGCTGTCAATTCCATCCGGGAGATGAAATCCTGGAACAAAATCCAACTGAAATGGATAGATCGCTTTGAATTTCAGTTATTAAAAGAGTCGATTTTAAGAAAAGAAGACTTGGATGCTCCTCCGTTTAATGATGCTGGGGGATTTGACAGGTTGAATAAATTATTTGAAGATCAGCTGGAAGAGGTAATCTCCCGACTGAATCAAAACTTATATGCTTAAGACAAAACAATGAGTGCAGAGCAAATAGCGAAGAAACTGTGGGAACTGTGTAATGTGCTCCGGGATGATGGGGTGACCTATCACCAGTACCTGAATGAACTGACCTACATCCTTTTTCTTCGACTTTCCGAAGTCAAGAAGTTTGATCAGGATATTCCGGAAAACTACCGATGGACCAAACTGAAGGAAATCAAGGATAATAAAGAACTCTTTGATACCTACCGGGATTTGCTGGCCAATTTGGGCGCAATGTCAACCAATGAATCCATCACGGAGATTTATACCAATGCTTCGACTACCCTTCGTAAGCCGGTCAATTTGAGGACGCTGATTACCAATATCGATCAGATCGATTGGTTTGAAGATGAGGAACAGGACAAGATTGCCAGTATCTATGAGGAGCTGCTTGAAAAGAATGCCGGAGAGAAAAAGAGTGGGGCTGGCCAATATTTTACACCCCGTCCGCTGATCAATGTGATGGTGGAATTGCTTTCGCCCAAAATTGGCGAACGCTGGAATGATCCTGCAGCTGGGACATTCGGGTTTATGATCGCGGCGGATGAATACCTGAAGCGAAAGCATCATGAGTATTATGAGCTGGGACAGAAAGAACGGGATTTCCAGATCAACGAGGCATTTTCCGGTTGTGAACTCGTACAGGATGCCCATCGACTGGCATTGATGAATGCCAAATTACATGGCTTGGAAAGCAGGATAGAAATGGGTGACACCCTGACGGAATTGGGAAAAACCTTCAGAAACTACGATGGTGTGCTGGCAAATCCCCCCTTCGGTACCAAGCAGGGCGGAGAGCGTCCATCACGGGATGATCTGACCATAAAGACTTCCAACAAACAGCTCAACTTCCTACAACATATCTACCGCTCCCTGCGACGTGATACCGGGACGGCAAGAGCGGCAGTGGTACTGCCGGATAATGTGCTTTTCGAAGACAATGACGGGCAAAAAATCCGTCGTGACTTGATGGATAAATGCGACCTGCATACTATTCTGAGGCTTCCAACCGGAATATTCTATGCTGCCGGAGTGAAGACCAATGTGTTGTTTTTTACGCGGGGCAAAAAAGAAACAGGCAATACCCAGCGTGTATGGATCTATGATATGCGGACCAATGCCCCCAGCTTTGGGAAGCGAACGCCTTTTACCAGAGAAGCATTTGCCGACTTTGTCAAAGCGTATACTGGAGGAATTTCTATTGACCAAGTGAAGGATGACTATACCGGTGAAATCAATGATGCCAAACGAAAGGTGATTCAAGATCCAAGGTGGCAAGTCTACTCCCGAGAGCAAATTGCAGCCAAAAACGATTCCCTGGATATCGGGCTGATCGAGGATGAAAACATCAGCAAAAATTCAGACCTAGGAGATCCTTTGGATATTGCTAGAGCCGCCTCCGATGAATTGGATGCAATCAAAAGAGAGTTTGACCAGATAATCGAGCTGTTGGGATGAGAGATGAAAAATTACCGAAGGGGTGGAAAAATTGTGTAGTAGGCGACCTCTTTAGTTTTGTAGGTGGTGGTACTCCAAGCAAATCCAATTTAAATTATTGGAACGGAGCAGTTCCCTGGGCGTCTATAAAAGATATTTCAAGGGTTGATGTTATAAAATCCACGATTGACTCTATTTCAGAAGAAGGATTAGCAAATAGTGCTTCTAATTTGGCTTCAAAAGGAGACTTGATAATTGGCACAAGAATGTCCGTAGGTAAGGTGGTAATAACAGAAATTGAAACCGCTATTAATCAAGATTTAAAGATCCTTAGAAGTGAATTACCAAATAAGTTTTCGTTCTATTGGTTTTCACACTTACGAAAGGAACTTGAAGAATTGTCAAGTGGTACAACGGTGAAAGGAATTAGGCTTGAAAACTTAAGGAGCCTCTCATTTCCTCTCCCACCCTTCCCCGAACAACAACGCATTGTCGCCAAGTTGGATGCAATATTTGGGCACTTGGATGTATTGCGGGAGAAGCTGGATCGGATTCCGGTGTTGCTGAAAAACTTCCGTCAGCAGGTACTTACTCAGGCTGTGACGGGGAAGTTGACGAAGGAGTGGAGAGAGACAAACTACGTAACATTAGATTTTTCTATTATAGAGGGAAAAGAAATTATTTCAGTAAAGAAAAATCTATACAATAATCAAACTGCAAATTTTTTAGAAAAGTTAGAAGAATCCTTAAGCCTTGATTTAAACGGGGTTTTCTTTTCAAATGATTGGTGCACTATTAAGCCGGAATTCATCTCTTCACCAGAGAAATATTCGATTGGAATAGGACCATTTGGAAGTAATTTAAAAGTAAGTGATTATAAAACTGAAGGATACCCTTTGATTTTTGTCAGAAATGTAATTGCAAATAAATTCGATGGATTGGATCCGAAATTTGTAGATGAAGAAAAGTTTAACGAATTATTGCCCCATACGATAAAGCCGGGTGATCTGTTAATAACAAAAATGGGGACACCTCCTGGAGATTGTAAATTATACCCTGAAAACGCTAAAGACGGGATAATAACTAGTGACATTCTTAAAGTAAGAATATGGAAAAAGTATTTTATTCCAAAATTCTATGAATATGTTATTTCTTCCAAAATTGTGAGAACACAAATTGAAGAAATAACAAAAGGAGTTGCACACCAAAAAATAAGTTTAAAAAGATTCAAAGATATCGACTTGCCCTTCCCAACAAGAATCGAACAAGAAGAAATTGTCAAAAGAGTAGATTCCTTATTCGAACTCGCTGACAGAATCGAATCCCAATATCAGTCCTTAAAAGCCAAGATTGATCAATTGCCTCAGGCGGTATTGAATAAGGCATTTAGAGGGGAATTGGTGGGACAGGAAGTGAAGGAATATGTGAGGGAGGCTGGGGAGGAGATGTTGGCGGCTGAGGGGGTAGAAGGTTATAATAAACTCAATTAGAAATAATGCGATGATTAATCTAACGTTGAAATCAGACTTGCCCAGCCTCGAATTAGATTTAGAAAATCTATTGAACCAAATTGAGTCCAAAAAAATGCCTAGAACTGGTGAAATAGATAAAGAGATCAAAGCCCTATTCAACAGACATTTTTCCAACTCTGAGACATTTCTTGAAGATTATTATTATCAATATAAAAATTCATCATTTGCTTTCGTTTGGTACGATGGTATGCCTGAATCAGCAGAGGACAGAATAAGAGAAGAAGAATCAAGCAAATTTACCAAATGTGAATTTATCCGACATTTTTTATCCCTAGCGCCTCATGTGAATTATTTCAAAGGGGAAAAATCTCCATTCCGAAATAAGCCTGAAGGGTTTAGTAATCTAGCATTTTACTTTCTTTCCAAGCTCGCAGAACTCGAATCTGAAAGCTATTTTAACTATGATTGGATTCTATTTGCTGAAGGAATTCAGATAGGGAATAAACTAAAGGAGGATTTAAGAAAGTATTTAATTGAAAAAGACTTTGTTGAACATGATTTAAACCACGACCTCCGTATATCCTACAAAGGGAGATTATTTATCGAAGAAAAATTGTTGAGCCATGGCTAGAATAGTTTATTTAATTGGAGCAGGTGCGAGCGCGCATACCCTACCAATAGTTTCTCAGATTCCTACAAAACTAGAAGAAGTCATAAAGGATGTGTCGAATCTAAAAGAATTGGAGACTCTTCAAGAAAAAGAACTAGAAAGAATTAAATATGTAATTGAAGATTTAACTTGGCTACATAGAGAATCAGCGAAGCATGCTAGTATTGATACTTTTGCAAAAAAGTTATTTGTAAAAAAGAAATCAGAGGAACTTACCCGACTAAAATCTTCAACGGGGTTATTTTTTTCAATTCTTCAAACAAAATATAAAGTTGACCCAAGGTATGATCAATTTATATCTTCCATAATTGGTAGTTCTATCAGAGATTTACCGAAAGATATCTGTATTGTAAGTTGGAATTATGACAATCAATTTGAATTGGCTTTTCGAGAATATAGTGAACATCCAGATATTGAAGTACAAGAAGCATTTCTTGGAATGATCCATAAAAATCACTTGAATCAATACGAAAAAGATAAATTTAAAATAATTAAGATAAATGGAACATCAGGAAGTTTTTCATATGGAAATGGAACAAAATCCAACTTTATTAAACGATCCGATAAAAAGTATGATAACGATTTTCTAAGAAATCTTATTGATGATTATGTTCAGGTGTGTTTTAATCTCGAATCACCAAATTTTAAACCACTAATGTCATTTGCTTGGGGAAAAGATGAAAAATTTGATGAATTAATGAATCATTTGAAGCAGGAAATTTCGGCATGCCAAACTCTTGTAATTATTGGATATTCAATTCCTTTCTTTAATAGGAAAATTGATAAAGAAATTCTTGACACTATGGACAATCTGAGGACAATTTATATCCAAGACATGTATCCAGAAACAATAAAGCAGAGGTTGTTTCAGCTTATTCCAATAACAGAGCAAAAAAGCATAAGGGTGGAATATTCAAATGACCTTAACCAGTTTCTGGTACCTTACGAGCTATAGTTAATAAACTCTTTAAAGGATATCTTTCTTGGTGAGATTTCCCTCCCTTTGATTTCGTCGAAGGGTGTTTGAATATAGATTGGCTTTAGTATTAAAATTCAATGCAAAATAAAACTGGTAAAAACTGGCAAATCCTACCTCATATTCTCATATTTGTGAAAAATTCACGAATAATAATTTTACAATATGATCGAGGAATTCAGCTTTGGCAACTTTTGGTCCTTCAAGGACATTCAGACCCTGAATATGACCGCTGCCAAGATCAAGTCCAAAAACAGCCGTCTCGATACCGTAAACCTGATTCCAATCGATGAAGAACTCAATCTGCTGAAATCCAAAGCCATCTATGGGGCTAATGCCAGCGGAAAAAGTAATGTGATCAAGGCTTTGGTTACTTTCATCAGAATTATCAAGGAATCTGTACGAGATGAAAAGGTGCTAGAATTGATCGATTCATTTCAGCTTTCTTCGGAAACTGTCAATAAGCCTACCTTCTTTCAAATCCTGTTTAGGTTAGATGGGATTCGCTTTCGGTATGGTTTCGAGGCTGATGACACTTCAGTTAAGAGTGAGTGGTTATTTTCAACTCCAAATTTGAGAGAGCAGCCACTTTTTATCAGAGAAAACGATCAGATTATCGAGATAAATCAAACTCACTTCCCAGAAGGAAAAATGTCTATTGATCTATCAGGAGGTGAAGGTCAAATCTTTAGGAACAATTCTCTGTTTTTATCCTCTTTAGCTTCTTTTGGTTTTGGAAAGGTGTCTAAACGAATTATAGATGATATTTCATCAATTTCAGTTATAAATGGTTTAGGTCACCATGGAATGTACGGCCTTGCCGGGGACTCTTTGAGTGATAAAACAAAAAAGAAATTCATTTTAGAATTCTTGAAAAACGCTGATTTAGGTATTGAAGATCTCTTCACAATTGAATTGAAGGGAGAAGATTTTCCCGATGAAATGGATGAAAAGTCAAAAGAGGACCTGAAAAAAGGAAAAATGATCATTTCAAGTAGGGCCCAATTTGATGAAAATCTAAAGCCTACAGGAAAAAGTGACTTTTCATTTGGTTTTCAAGAGTCAGAAGGGACGAGAAAGATGTTTGAGTTGAGTCCTTTTATTTTCCGGGCCTTTAAAGAAGGGACACCTTTGCTGATCGATGAATTTGACGCACGATTTCATCCCTTGTTGACCAAAAAGATTGTTGAACTTTTTAATTCAGAAGCAAATAAAGGAGCTCAATTGATCTTTACCACGCATGACACTAATCTCTTGTCTTCGGATTTGTTGAGAAGAGACCAAATCGACTTTGTGGAAAAAGACCGGTATGGCGCTAGCCATTTGTACACCTTGGTAGAAATCAAAGGGGTCAGAAATGATGCCTCCTTTGAAAAGGATTACATCCAAGGGAAATATGGAGCCATCCCGTTTCTGGGCGATTTTTCATCCCTTACTGATTTTGAGTAATGCCAAAGAAAACCAAAGCTCGAAAAGTCACAGACAGTGAAAAGGCCTGGAATCGAAAATCCAAACCCACATCCTATCGGATAGAGGAAATCCCTATCAATAAGACCATCCTGATCGTCTGCGAAGGACAAACTGAGGAGATGTATTTCAAATCATTCGAGGTTTTGGGAGTAAGAGTGGACGCGATTAATCTTGGAGGTCAATCCAAGTTAAAACTTGTAGAGCAAACCGAATTAATTCAGCAGGAAGAAAGCCGAGATGAGGTTTGGTGTGTATTTGATATGGATGTCAGAAGAGGGGAAGCCGAATTCAGTGATTTTGATAATGCCATCGAGCGGGCAAAAAATTTAGGATACCAAGTTGCCTACTCCAATGATGCCTTTGAATTGTGGTTCTACCTCCATTTCGAGTACACAGATGCTGAAAACCATCGAACATTTTACTACGAAGAGCTTGGTAAAAGACTCGGATTGAATTACGAGAAGGATGGAAAACGCTATGATTTTTGCAAGAAATTATATACCATTTTAGAAACCCATGAGCAATCTTCACAGGCTAGAGCTATCGATCGCGCTAGAACGCTTTTTGAAGAAAGATCAGATTTACCTTATCATCAGCAGAATCCAGCTACCCTGGTTTTTGAATTAGTCGAAGAGTTAAATCGGAATTTGCGGAGGTAGATTTTCCAGAAAGAAAAAACTTATGGTTGACAAACACTGTATATTCACAGGTGCTTGTCAACCATTTTTCTTTTACTAAAATCCAAACCCCCATGAACTACTTCGCCACCCGACTCAAATCAGCCCGACTGATGAATGGACTTTCCCTTCAGGGCTTGGCTGACAAAATCAACAATCGGATCACCAAGCAATCACTCAGCAAATACGAGTTGGGTCAGGTCATCCCCGACAGTGAAATTATCGGGATCCTCTCTGAAGCGTTGGGAGTACGCCCGGACTATTTCTTTTCTGATCAGGTGCTTGAAATTGATATTAAGGAAAACCCTAGAATTAGCCAATTTCCCGCAAAGGAGCGCTCTCGGATAGTGGAAATCGCCAAGGATGAACTGGGGCGCTATCTGGAACTCGAGCAAATCCTGGGGATTGAAACCCAGTTTGTGAATCCCCTTCAGAACATGCCCATTCGATCCCAAGATGACATCGAAAAAGCTGCGGAAGCACTCAGGGATATTTGGGGCTTGGGAAGCGATGCACTTTCAAATGTAATTGAGCTATTGGAAGACCATCATGTCAAAGTCTTGGAAATTGATTCCTCAGAAGAGTTTGATGGCTTTTCCACTTGGGTAAATGGAAAAAGCATTCCATTGATTGTCCTGAATAAGGCCAAGCTAAGTGAAGTCACTGACCGAAAGCGGTTTACTGCATTGCATGAATTGGCGCATTTGATTTTGGACGTAAACCAGCTGCCTGAAAAAGAAAAGGAGAAGTATTGCCACGCTTTTGCGACTGCCATGCTGATTCCCAGAGAAACCCTAAGAAATGAACTCGGAGGGAATCGGAGCAAGCTCTCATTCCAGGAATTGGCAGCGATCAAGCAACAATATGGTATCTCCATGCAAGCCATCGTTTATCGTGCGAAGGATCTTAAGTTGATTTCGGAGAATTATCTCAGGCAGTTCTACATGGTCTTCAATCAGTTGGGTTACAGACAACATGAACCAGTTGACTATAAAGGTCAAGAGAGTTCCAATCGTTTTTCACAGCTTTTATTCAGAGCACTAGCAGAGAATTTCATTTCCATCAGTAAGGCTGCCTCTTTAAAAAATCAGAAATTGGCAGAATTCAGAAAGGAAAATTTGGTGATTTGATGATAGTTGCGGTCACGGATGCCTGTATTTTTATCGATTTAATCGAGTTGGATATTGTCACTGACTTTTTTCAGTCAGGGATGGAATTGCATACCACTGTGGCTGTGTTGAATGAACTCTACCAAGAACAAAAACTGATTCTTGAGGCTTATCAATCAGTAAATAAACTGTATGTTCACAATCTCAGGGAAGAGGATTTTTTGGAAATGGAGGATATTCCTTTTCCCAGAGGTTTGTCTCAGGAAGACCGATCAGTGATCTATTTGGCGAAAAAACTTGGAGGTGCGATCGTACTTAGTAGCGACAAATTGGTAAGAGAATTTGCAGGCTCACTTCAACTGCCATATCATGGCGTTTTTTGGATTCTAGACCAACTTGTTGAATTAGGCTTGCTTTCAAAAGCCAAATCAATTGAAATTCTTGACCAAATGCCCAAGGTCAATTCCTTGTACCATGGAGAGCTCATGAAAAAGGAGATTGAAAAAAGAATTCAACGATGGGGTTAAAATATTAAATCGGGTGATCACAGTATAAAGATTTTTCGGGATTTTAATGCAAGCAGATTCCCCTTCCTATTAAACAGTCTATTTTTAATATAATGGTATTCTTTTTTGATTCTTTGGTTGTCTTCTGGAAATGGGATTTGCTCAATCAGCTTGAATAAAAGCAGGTTATCCACCTCTGTTTTTCTTCCTGGCATCCGGGAGATTTCAGCATAGACCTTGTCCAGGATTTTGATGGGGTAGGGGAAGATTGTGGGAAGTAAAGTAATTAGCCCTCCGGAGACAAAATGGGAAATGACATCGGCATCGATCAGGATGAATTTCTCATTCTTTTTCATCCCCATTGCTTCCTAGGATAGAAAAATCAAGCCCTATGTCTTCCAAGAGCCCATAATAATGCGATTCGGAAATCCGATCCCGCTCAAACAATTTCCTCGCCAAGTCTCCATAATCACCGATCACTTCACTTTGACAGTCTTTTTCATAGAGCTTAAGTGAGTATCCATGATTCATGGCACTGGCCATTACGCCAGACCCATATTTTAGGTCTTGAACCTTATCAATAAGTTGCAATTCACGCAAGCGGTGCAACAAAGCAGCTCTTGAGCAGGAAAAATATTGCTCAATCTTTAAAACAGTCGCCAAGCTTACGTTTGCCTTGACCAATTCATTATCAGGAATCAAAGCCAAAATTCCTTCTTCGGGCATCAAAAATTTAGAGGCAAAAGAATCCCCATTGTATTCCTCTTTCTCCTTTTTGTTAAACTGCCCAACATGGCAAACTTGATTTTTAAAATCCTTTTGGATAAAGAGGTGATACAGCTCATGGCAAACTGTAAAGTGTTGGTGGCCGAGTGTGCGGGCGGTATTGATGAGCATAAATCGGTTGTTCTCGCCGACTTTGATTGCCATCCCGGATATTTCCATTTCCAATGGGCGAAAAACTGCAAGCACCCCTAATTTATGGAGCAGACTCTTGAGGTGAATGCTTTCTTTATTGCCAAAGCCATTTTCGGCCCTGAACTGAGAGGCATATTTTTCAAGAACCAGCAGACTCATTCTCAAAAAGGGTTTTCATACCAAGATAATTCCTGACTATTTTCTTAAACTTGGCGATCTGCTCCAAGTCCGCTGGTTTTAAGCTTTCAGCCCTGAAAGCGAGAGCAAGATTCAAATTCATCAAATCCATATTTTCTTCAAAAAAATCATATTCATCCACTCCATATAAATTTGCTGTTTTGCTCAATAGGGCAGAAGGCATGCTGCGTTTTCCATTTTCATAATAGCTGATTTCTTCCCTATTGATGCCCAAGAATTCCGCCACCTGGTCTTGGGTAAACCCCAATTTCTGGCGAAGTGCATGCAGGTTTTTTCCGATGATATGATTCTGATCCATAATTTGTTGATTAAAAAAATATGTTACGAATTTAAGATAAATATTTAAAATTTAAAAATATGTAACAAAAACCACTGTTTTAAAATCATTTAACCCGTCTTATGCATTCCAGACTCAAAATAGAACCAGCAATGCATAAGACGGATCAAACCACCAAATCCTTCTTTTCCTTGTCACTAAGGCCACGGTTTTTGACGATGGCAGCGATGGAGATGGCCAGCAAAACACCAACTATCCAATACACCCAGCCTGGAATGGGAACAGGATCGCCTGCTGCGTAGGAATGGAGTCCTGAGAGGTAATAATTCACCCCAAAGGAGGTCATCACAATGGAGGAAAATGCCCAAAGGCTCGCCAGGTTGAAGAGCAGAGAACTTTTTATGGCTGGGATTAATCTCAGGTGAATCACAAAGGCATACACAATGACCGAAATCAAGGCCCAGGTTTCTTTTGGATCCCATGCCCAGTATCGGCCCCAACTTTCATTGGCCCAGACACCTCCTAAGAAAGTGCCGACGGTCAGCAGGAATAGACCTATGGTGATGGAGAGTTCGTTCACGATATTCAGCTCTTTCATACTCAACCACCAATTGGCAGTGGGATGGGTCGGTTTGAAGATCATCAGCAGCAGACTCAGCAGCGCAAGGATTGCCGCCAAAGCCAAAGGCGCATAGCCACTGACGATGATGGCGACGTGAATTTTTAACCAATAGGAGTGGAGCACCGGCATCAGGTTGGTGATTTCGGGATTGAGCCAATCCAAGAAACTCACAAAAAGCAAGGTGCCTGAAAACAGCAAACTCAGCGGAACCGTAAACTTGGATTTGTTGGAAAAGAGCAGGCCAAAGAACAATACACCCCAAGCCACAAAGACCAGCATTTCAAAGCCATCACTCCAAGGTGGGTGTTGGGCAATATACCACCTGATGCCCAGATGAATGGTGAAAATGACCAGTCCCAACCAGCTGAGGACCTTGCCGATATTCCATGCGATCCGGATAGGTCTGGGTTCTTGAAAAAGCATGGTGATCCCCATGATCAACATGAAGATTCCCAACACCCAAAAAGGACCAAAAAGCTTGTTTCCCAAATTCATTCTGTTGTAAAGCAACTCGGCCACGATCATATTTGAGCTTGGGTACACTTCTTTTCCTGCCTGCTGCTGAAATAAATGGATATAGTCAAGCACCTCGTTGGCTTCTGCCCAATCTCCTTCTGAGATGCCTTTGTTCAGTCCCGAAAGAAAAAGGGAAGTGATGTTCTTGACAAAAACAGCATCCTCTTCCTCAAATCCTTTATTGGATTGTTGGCTGGTAAACCAGGTGTTGTTATGGTCCAATTTGTTGGGGAAAATCCGGAGAAAATCTCCTGTCAGCAGGGCATAGTAGATGTTGAAGCGTTCATCCGTCTTCAGCAGTTCATTGTGGCCTTCATTTCTTTCGGAGGGTTTCAGCAGATTGGCAGCTTCTACGAGGTCGTGCAGTAAATAATCACCATCATCGCTCAAAAAATCCTTGAAGCTGATTTTGTCCTGGGGTTCCATTTCCAATGCCGCAAAGGCAAACAGGGATTTTTTCTTGTCGATTTTTATGATGGGCAATTGGCTATAGGCCACGGGGTCCAATTGGACAGCCAAAAGAAACTGTTCGGCATTCATATTGACAATGCCGGATGCCGTAGGGATTTCGATAGAGGTTTTTCCATTTAGCTTGCGCAAAATTTCATTGGCAAGGGTATTCAATGGTTTCATCCGTCCGTCCAAATCCTGAACGATAAGTTTTCCATACGCAGTCGCCATATCAGCGGGTACTACTGGGAGTATTTCCGGTTCCTGCGCTTGGACAGCCATATTGCTGAAAACCATGAAAGCGATCAGCATCGCAGTGCCAGCCCTTTTCCGGATGGTGCCCAGTTTTTTGTTCAGCAAACTGAATCGGCTTCCTTTGGCAAAAAGGGTGAAGATCATCCCTATGGTCAATAATATATAGCCCAAATAGGTGATATAAGTGCCTGGCCTGTCTTGGCTAACGGAAAGTATTGTTCCTTTTTCATCTGTGTCAAAGGAAGATTGGTAAAATCTGTATCCCCTGTGATCCAAGACATTGTTCATGAAAACCCTGTAGGGAAACTCATTTTCTCCGTCCATCACCATCACCTCACTGGCATAACTTGCAGGACTCTTGCTGCCAGGATATCTTTCCAGTTCAAAGGCATTGAGATAGAGTTTGAAGGGTAAGGTTTCAGTCCTTGGTCCATAAGTGAGGGTGTAATCCGTGCCTTCATGGGTAAAAGGATGCCAAGCGGGATTGAAGCTTACCAGTTTCACAAAGCTTTCGGTCACTGTTTGATCATTTTGATCCAAAACCTTTATTTTGACTACATTGGGCAGGTTTTTGGCCAACATTTCATCTCTCTCGGCTTCGTATTCAAGTTGTGCATCTTCAAAGATGGATTTGATCAGGAATGCGCCGCCATCCCACTGATAAAGGGAGCGAAGTCTCAGCGGAAGGGTTTCTCCTGCATGGATGACCCCGATGTTTTGGGTAGCCATTTCCATCACCTGAAGGTGGACCTCAGTATGGATCATCCAAATACTGTCAGACTTGAAAATCCGAACAGGGTTTTGTGCATCTTTAACGGTGCCCAGAGAAATGACGCCAAGTGGTATGGCATTGCCTTCTGTAAGAAGGAAATCTTCCCTGCCTTCTCCCATCGCTACAGCGACATCTATGTAGGTATGCGCTCCGTCTGCAAAATTCTCTTTTGCCCCTAAAATATAATCTTCAAATACCACCTTAAATTCAGGTTTGCTGAAACCTGCCTTGATCGATTGGGGCTTAAAATTATGGCTGATCAGGGAATAGGGTTTTTCAAAGCTGACTTCTTTGCCTTCTGTGAGCTGTTTGATCTGAAGAAAATGTCCAGTCGAATAAAAGGTTTGCTCAGCATTGCCTTCACGGATATGGATGATACCTTCCTTGCTAAAATACCTGGTGATCCCTGCTCCCAAAATAATGATTACAAAAGAAAGGTGAAATAAGCCCACCGGCCATCTGTTTTTATGAAACATTTTGTACTGCCCTATGTGGCAGAGAAAATTGACTGCCAGCCAAACCATGATAATCTCAAACCACCAGGCATCATACACCAATCCCCTTGCCACTGCAGTACCGTGATCATTTTCCATGAAGGTGGCCGCCCCCATAGCGCCAGCAAAGGCGATCAACAATACCAATGTCATCTTGGTCGAAATCAAATAACTCAAATATTTCATGGTACTATAGTAATATACCTATAAATTTATTTTTCATCGTAGGCCTGAAAATCAGCATCAAATAAGCCCAATTTTGATTGTCACTTAAGGCCCCTCTTTTCTGGATCATTTCAAAAGTATCTGTATGGAAGAACTGGCTATACCCTCCCTGAATGGAAATGGCATCATTTAAAATAAAGCCAAGTGACAGGTCGAGTTCTGTTCCAAAAAACTTGTCCATTTTTTCGCCGGCCCCATTGGCGCGATACACGTCTGCTTGGGAATAGAACAAATGTCCATCCGTCTGCAAGAAAAATCTGGGGCCAAAGTCATATCTGCTGCGTAAGAAGTAATCCTGCAATCCCACATTGGTTTCATGGGTACCTCCTACATAAAACAGATCCATGTAGCCATTGAAGAGATGGTTGGTGCCGTAAAGAGGGGAGAAGGACCGGTTTTTTGAGAGATCATTGTTGGGTGTGCCGCTCAGAATTTCGAATCCAGCGGTGAGGCGTAATCTTTTGTCTGTTTGTGCTGCGCCAGTTATCTGGTGCGTCACCTGGGCGCTCAAGTCAAACCCGTTGACATTCCTGCCGGCAACGTCTGTACCCAATTGGTGATAATAAAAGGCGGAAAGTGTGGTATTGCCTATCGGATACCTTAAGGTAGGAAGCCCAATGGTTTGTTGGTAACGGATTCCCTCGTCTAAAATTTCTCCTGTAGCATTGGTTGTAACATATTGTCTTCCATCATTCCAGATCAGGGTTGAAAAATGAAAATCTCCCCATTTATTTTCAACCCTTGCCATTTGGGCTGCTTTGTATTGGTTGGGAACGGTGAAGATGTTTCCGGTCAGCATTTGGGCATCTTGGTTAAATCCACCGCCGAAATGAAACTTCAGGTTTTCCTTTTCATATTTTACCAAGGCAAAATCATGCGCCCTACCCTGAAGTGCCCAATCCAGATTTCCAAGAAAGCGGGCATTGTCATAGTTCAGTTCCTGACGGCCCAGTTTTACCTTCCAGTTTTGGGACAGTTTTGCTTCCACCCAAGCTTCGTGCACCGACAGAAAATTATCCGTGGCTTTTACCTGTGGAGTGTTTCCCCAGGTCCTGATGTCTTGGATGCTCATGTAAAAATCAAAGCTTTCCATTTTATAGCTTGCCTGTAATCGGGCACGATGGGCTATAAATCCTGCAGGTTTATCACCTTCAGGGAAGAGTCTGTTAAATCCATGTCTGTATTCGGCTCTCTGGATAAGCTGTCCGTCAAGATTGAACTGGGCATGGGAAATCGTAGAGGAAAGGGCCATCAATAAGCCCCATCCAAATAAAATTTTCTTGTACATCTCTTTGTGGAGTTTATCTATTGATGGATCTCACTGGCTTCTGGGCTTCGCGCGCTTTTCCTTCCTGTAGCCATTTGGGGACGACCTGCTCCAGGAAGTTGGCTTTCTGTGCCTTTTCCTTTCCCAAATCTACCCCGATATACGCCTGAAGAGCAGCTTTACTGTCGAGGTCTGGAGTATCCAAAGCCTTGATATGGCCTAAAATGGCCAGCACTCTGGTCAATTCAATTCGGGTTTCCTGGATGATGGACGAAGAGGATGCCAAGATGCGGTTTGCTTCGATAGGAGCGTGAAAACCAGCACCATGGGAGGCGGCCACATAATCCCATCTCCACTGGGCATGCCTGATACCCTTGAGGATATTTGCCATCTGTGCCTCCGTAGCGCCTAATTGCCATGCTTTTTCAGCTTCCAAATGTGCCATGGCGATCTGTCTTTGAAGTCTTTGGTTGGCAACTTTGAGTTTTGACTGGCGTTCATGCACATCCGCAACGAGGTCCGAAACTTTTTCTCTATGGCAGACAAAGCAGGAATTTTCCACATTCTGCAGGGGAGAGGCGATGTGGTGATCTGTAAATTTCTGACCTCCCTCGGTTTTGTAGGGCATATGGCAGTCTGCACAGGATACTCCTCTTTTGGCATGTACACTCATGGAGTACAATTCATAATCAGGGTGCTGGGCTTTCAGCATTCTGGCCTTGCTCAAAGGATGTACCCAGTCGGTGAAATCTATCTTATCATAATATGCTTCCACGGACTCCACATCTAATCCATCTGCCCAGGGAAATGTCAGGTATTGGGCACCTTCTTTTCCGGGCTTGGTCTTGTCAAAGTAATATTCAACATGGCATTGGGCACAAACCAAATTCCGCATTTCCTGATGAGAGGCTTGATTGATGTCTTTGCCCATCGCCTCGTATGCTTCCACAAGCGCAGGGCGGGTGATGGTCAGGTTCATGGTTTCAGGATTGTGACAATCCGCGCAACCGATGGGATTGATCACCTCGTTGCCAAGGTCAGATAATTTTTTACTGTAAAATTCGGTCACGCCCATTTCGCTCATCAGACGGGGGACGTCAGGACTTTTACAGGTCCAACAGGTGCTTGGCATTACCCCATCTCCGGCTTCCATGGGAGCACCGATTCTGATGGAACTCCGAACATCATCGAGCGCGTGCCCATGACCTCTTGGCTCACCATATCCTTTACTGAAGGCATAGCCCGCCCACAGGATGACCATTTCAGGGTTGTCCTCCAACATATCCCCAGGACGATCTGCATCAGAACCGGATTGGTGAGGAGATGGACCGGTTTTCATGTAAGATTGATATTGGCGGGGAAAATTCAAGCCCCATATTGAATCTCTAGGTTCGATGCCTTGAATCTCTACCTGAGGTTGGTAGGCAAATCTAGCCTCTGCCCGCCTGTCCATTATGGAGTAGGCGAGCATCGCCAATAAAAACACTGCCACACCTGTAGCAATAAAGAGTATCCAGTTTTTCATAATGCTTTTATTTTTGAGGTAATGTTTCTTGGTTTTTTTCCTGCATGGCATCTTTTAGCCAATTGGGGACGACTTGTAGGCCTGAGGGTGTCTGTGCTTTGATCGGTTCTAGCATGTGACCAACAGCGGAGAGGCTCTTTACCCTGCCATGTGGTGTTTCCCTGTGGCATTCCCAACAGGTTCTGTCTGTTCTATTGAAATGATGATCTTCCACAAAAGCTTCGGTCTTGGCGTCCTTGACCTGTGGGGCATGGCACCTGATGCAATTGTCTTGTATCACCTCTACAGAAGGTTGTCTGGCCTGAATGACCTGAGGTTCTGCTCTGATGGTGAAAATGTAGGAATGGTACAAGCCATCCATCGCTTTGAAATAATATTGGTTGAACATGTTGTTATGTGGCACATGACAATCGTTGCAAGTGGCTACTTCCCTGTGGGCACTCCGAGACCAGGTAATGTATTGTGGTGTCATCACATGACAGTTTACGCAGGCCTGGGGATCATCAGAAAGATAGGCGGCGGCATTGCTAAGCTTTAGGATGTAGAGTCCCAAGCCAAAAAAGCTCGCCACAAGTACAATCGCTGCCGGGCGCCATTTTTTTGGGGGGATAAGGGAATACTTAAAAAAAAATCTTTTTATATTCTGAAATTTAGCCATGGAGAGAATTCAATTTTCCTGTTCTGAATATTTCATCAAAATACAGAATATTAGTTTGAAAAAAACATGATAAAAATCAGTCGACTAAAAATTAAAAGGATATTCAGATAAAAATATACGAAATATTGCCAATAAATGCGAAAACCCAGAAAATGACAGGTGAAAATCTAAATTGGGGCTTCCGTTTTTTTGAAAATGTGTTGAGGAATGTTTCTTGGATCAATCCTAAAGGACCTCACTTTCTGGATCAGAAGAGGAAATTGGGTCTGGCCAATCAGGTTTTGGGACGCGAAATCAGCTCAAACTGAGATTTTTTCTGTGCGTAGGTCAGAATTTAACCCATTATATGCAATAGGTTTTCAAAAGGGATTGAAATTGCGAAAAATCAGACTATTTGGAGAATAGATCAGCATACCGATAGGGAGAAGTCAACAATTATTGATGACTGAATGATTGTAAAGCAATTCAAGGCTAGAATAGAATTGGTAATGTATAACACGGGTTTAGTTCGGGAAAAGCCTTGGTGATGGCACATAGGTGTTTCCGAAGGAATAAATTAGACTTAAGCTCCAGAGCAAGGCCGAAATATCCGGGATTTTGGTGGAAATTGATTTGTTGGCCAGCATTTGGAAAGAGAGGGGGAAATCCTTTTTGGCAAGGGTCAAAGTTGAAGAGGCGAAGAACCCGTCCAGTTCATCCATTTTCAGGTAATAAACCTGAGGATTTAACCGCAGATAGAAATTTTCATAAAGTGCTATCTTTCTAAAATTGGCATTGAAGGTGAGAAAGTTGGTGTTTTGTACAGCGCTTTCCGCAAACCCCATTCCCCGAAGGTAATAAAAGCCAATGCTGGTATGGGGAGTGATGAAATAATTGGGCGCCAGCTCCGAGGCCAGATACCGTTCGGTAGTGATGACATCGCGGGGCTGACCGTTGATCATCAAATTTTGGGGAACGAAGAGCAAGCCTGGATGGGCTCCCACTGTTAATTTGAATTTTTCATTTCGAATCAGTTTGTATCGCAACCATAATAGAACTGTCCAAGGTTTGCCTTCTAAGGAAAAATGGAATTCCGGATCGAAGGAAAGCCGATTGCCCATATTCAACATCACAAATCCTGCGGGTTGGTTAAGCGAAAAGGTAGGCAGGAGAGAAATACCGTTATTAGTGACTCCGGCAGCACCTCCAAAGTTTCTTTCCATCTTCGCAGAATCAATCGATTGGGCGCATAGCGAAGGTGATTTCACCAAACCACAAATCAGGTGGAGTACAAGGAGACTGGATTTGAAAATGGAGGTGTTCAAGGCCATTGGATTTCATGTTTTCCGCTTCAAAAATACGGCAATCTATTTTATTTGAGTTCAGATATTTAAACAAATGTCAATGAAATTCAAACAGATTTCAGAGGGTTGAAACAGAAGTATTGTATAATTTTGGATATACAGATTTTGACCTCCTCTTCGGTAGGCTGATATAAACCTCCGGAATGGTAAAATATTGGCGTTTGGTTTGTTTTCATCTCAAATCCGAAATATGGATTCCGTTATCTAATAGGGCTTGAAATTACAAGAGAATAAGGCCATTTGAAGGATTAGCCTTATAACCGTTATGGAGAATTCAATAATCTTTAAAAAAATTTATTGATCATTTTCAGGTTGGAAGGACTTGGTAATGCAAAAAAGCCGATGTGGAAATCTTCGGCAATTTGAATGAAGGAAATATCCTTTTGTGCCAGAGGAAGTGAAGAATTGAAATAGGAAACAGAAGTAAAAACACAAATAAGAACAGCATGACAGTAATAGAAAAAATATTGCAAACTTCAGCTGACAAGTCTATTTTTCTCATCCGCCTGATGGTAGGCGCGGTATTCCTTTCGGAAGGCATTCAAAAATTCCTGTTTCCTGCCATTCGAGGTGCCGGTAGATTTGAAAAAATCGGCTTGCCCTCACCCGAATTTTTAGGGGCTTTTGTAGGTGCATTTGAAATACTCTGCGGGGCATTGATTTTAGTTGGATTATTGACGCGGCTTGCCAGTATTCCACTGATCATCATTATGCTAGTTGCCATTGCCACCACCAAAGGAGATGTTTTGGCCAATCAGGGTTTTTGGGAAATGATGCACGGCAGCAGAACAGATTGGGCCATGTTGCTCGGCAGTATTTTTCTATTGATCAAGGGCAGTGGTTATTGGTCTTTTGACTTCAATTCATTCAAACCTAAATACTAAATGGAAATCATCATCATCTCGCTTGCAGCTTTTTTAGTAGCGATACTTACCTTCTTTTCGGGTTTTGGTTTGGGAACAATCCTGACCCCCGTTTTCATGATTTTTTTTCCGGTTGACCTTGCCATTGGTTTGACCGGAATTGTGCATTTCTTCAACAATATTTTCAAACTGATTTTGGTGGGGAAAAATGCCGATAAATCTGTTTTGATCCGATTCGGCATTCCTGCCGTCATCGCTGCGTTGATTGGTTCTTGGTTGCTTATCAATATTTCAGATGCAGCGCCACTATTTTCCTATGAGATGTTTGGGAAAACTTTCGAAGTGTTTCCCGTCAAGTTCATTATCTCCATTCTGCTTATTATTTTTGCGAGTATAGACCTGATTCCTTATTTCAACAAACTGCAATTCGGAAAAGAAAAACTTCCTATTGGCGGTGCGTTGAGCGGTTTTTTTGGTGGATTATCAGGAAACCAAGGTGCCCTGCGCAGTGCATTTCTCATCAAAGCAGGCCTTTCCAAAGAAGCATTTATCGGTACTGCTGTGGTGGTTTCAACCCTGGTTGATTTCACCAGATTAAGTGTGTATGCCACCCGGTTCACAAAAGCGGGATTGGATGAAAATTTGACTTTAGTCCTCTGCGCAACGCTTGCAGGAATTGCAGGATCATTTATCGGCAATAAATTGTTGAAAAAAGTCACCCTTCATTTCCTTCAAGTCACCGTCGCGATCATGCTTATCCTGATTTCCATTGCATTGGGAGCAGGATTGATTTAAAAATTTTGGATTTTGCTATCCTAAATTTCAAAAATAAACTGGTTATGAAATGTTTTGTAGGAAAGGTATAAAACCCGAAATGTGAATTCCGCTTCCCAATAGGACTGTAACATCAAAAGAATCAGACTATTTGGGCAATAAGGTAAAATTTCATGTGTTGGAGTCACAAACCGTAAACTGCCGACTGAGTATTGAGCAATTTTAGGCAGGGATAGAATGGGTAATGCAAAAACAGGTTTAACCCGTTGTATGCATTACGAATGCCATTTAATATTGTATTTATGTGACAATTAGTTTGTTAATGACTTTTATAGGCTTTACCATATCGGTGTCAGGAATTAGTCTCCCAATTGTCTGATTTTCTTGCAGTTTCGCTCCCATTTGGAAACCTATTGCATATTCTATCTTACTTAATCAAGTTAGATGCTTCACGTTACTTTTCCGCTGTCTTAGAATTCGAATTAAAGAAATCTTCACCCCTCACCTTGGAAGTCAATTCAGGCTCCCTGGCTTGAACTATTGGTTTTTCCCGGTGCATTTTAAATTCTATCCCAGACACGACCATTAGGGAACCTTGAATCCCTTCGTCATTTTTGAAAACCAGGTAAACAATTTGTTTCTTCCCACTCACAGTTCCTGACAAATTGATGGGGACCTGGAGTGAACCTGTGCTCCCTGCATCGCTGGATTCCAGTACTGCAGATTTACCGATTAGTAAACCAGTAGGGGCTATCCAGGCGTAGTTCTGTGTATCCTCCATTAGCATTTAAATACCGGTAAATGCGAAATCCACTGTGCCAAGACAAGCGGAAAGTGATCATTGGGTCATGATTCGGTACATTTAAGAATAGATCGGCGATTTGGACCGCTTATTCGGTCGGACAAGCATTTTGGTTCCAATCCCATTAGGGCAACAAAGTCCAACAGGATTTCCAGCTCTTCCGCAATAAATTATTTGATGGATATGAATTTTTATGTTTGCAACATTGTTGCGATTAAGTGAATTGTAAGAATTCAAAACCAAATTCATCTAACCGAAAGTGTATCATTCAAAGCGGGTTTTCCTTTTTGATATGCCACATGTACAATATCCATCAAATGACAGACAGTGAATATTTTGACGCAATCATCATTGGCGGAAGCTACGCAGGTCTTTCCGCAGCCATGGCATTGGGACGGGCATTGAGAAATGTACTCATCTTGGACAGTGGCTTGCCTTGCAACCGGCAAACGCCACATTCACACAATTTCATCACACAGGACGGTGAAAAACCAAGCATAATCGCCCAAAAAGCCAAAGCACAGGTTTTGAAGTACAGCACCGTAAAATTCTTGGATGCTCTTGCCGTAAGTGGGACAAATTCACATAATGGTTTTAAAATCACTACGCAAACAGGTGAATCTTTTAAAGCGAAGAAACTGATTTTTGCCACAGGTGTGAAAGATATCATGCCAGAAATTATAGGTTTTGCCGAATGTTGGGGCATATCGGTTATCCACTGTCCTTATTGCCACGGTTACGAAGTAAAAGGCGAGAAAACAGGCGTATTGGCAAATGGTGACTTTGCTTTTCATTATGCCCAATTGATCCGAAATTGGACAAAAGAGCTCACTATTTTTACCAACGGCAAATCCTCAATGACCGCAGAGCAAACCGATAAAATCACCAGACACAACATCCCGATAATCGAAAAAGAAATCGCTTATTTGAAACATAAAAATGGAGCTGTCGAGCAAATCGTTTTTAAGGACAATTCTACTTTTGAATTGAAGGCAATTTATTCACGTCCTGAATTTGAACAGCATTGTAAAATTCCCGAAACACTTGGTTGCGAATTTACGGAACAAGGACTTCTCAAAGTGGATATGTTTCAAAAAACAAATGTGAAAAACGTTTTTGCCTGCGGAGACAATGTCAGCCCGATGCGTTCGATTTCAAATGCAGTATCGGTAGGAAATATCGGGGGTGCGATGGTTAACAACGCATTAATAGAAGAAGAATTTTGATGGGTTCAACCCATTTTATGCATTACGAACTCAATTCAATAGTATAATTAACCGATGTTCAATTAGTTGTTGATTATTATTGACTTCACCCTATTGGTGTCAGGAATTAGTCTCCCAATGGTCTGATTTTCTTGCAGTTTAGATCTCATTTGGAAACTGAATGCATATTTCCATCAAACATATGATTGGGCAGCATTCAACTCATCGACTGACATATTCAGGGATTGCATCTTTTTTTAATTGATGTAATCATTCTCTCCTTCATTTCTTTTTGGTATTCCATCTAACTTACCTCAAGTAGATGCCTTAGGTCACTATTCTGGTGTAATGGAATTTGGGTTGAATCGAGTTGGATATTCCACTGACTTTTTTCACTCAGAGGAAATTGCATACCAATGTTGTCTTTCAGGGTTTCCCCCATTTGTCGGTGATTACAATCAAAAAGTGGATATAAAGGTTAGAGATTGAGGATAAGTAATAAATATTCTCTCCCAAAGGAGCGCCCTTCAAGATCAAAGAGGAGCACAATGAAATTTTTCCCAATTCCAGCAAAACCCGTAGATGAGCGGGGAGATGCATGGATAACTTAAAGCCCTTTTCAATCAATGAAAACACGCTCCTCAATTTACAAATGAATACTTCACAAAATCGGAACAAAGAAAAGATTATCATCCCGATCTCTGATTAAATCATATTCCAAATAAGAACCGATCTTGACAAAATTGTCCAAAGCAACATAAATCGAATCTGATGGTGCAGCGAAGGGATCCCGAAAAACATAGGAAGCGCTGTTAGAAAGGCTGGTTTCCTGAGGTGCCGCAAGGAGATTTGCAGACAGAAAACCTTTGATACCGGTGGGCGTCCGAACCTGATACCATTCTCCCACAGCCGATTCCACCCATACAGGCGTCTTGGAATCCAACATGGCCAAACTGGCAAAATCGGTCGAGGGTCCCTGACGAAGATTTGCAGTAGCGCTGCGCACCAGCATCACCTCATTTTCCAGTGGAAGATTACCCGAGATGGCTTTGGAATAATTGTCCTTGACCACTGGAAACGGATCAAATGCCCCGCTACTGTAAATCCCAAAATGCAAATGGGGAGGGGTGGTTTTGGCATTTCCGGTGTTGCCCACTAAACCTAAAGTATCGCCGGGACTTACGCGCTGAAGGTTGTTGACCGTTTGGCTGTCCAAATGGGCGAAATACAAATTCCAACCCCGTTTGTTATCCCGAAGCCAGACTTGCTTTCCTCCGCGTCCTGTCTCTTTGACCGAAGTCACCACACCGGACACAGGCGCCACGACAGGAGTCCCCCGAACGGCAAAAATGTCAATACCTTCATGTTTTCTTTGTCCTCCATCTCTTCCTGCACCCCAAAAACTCTGGATGGCAGCGCTCGTTTTTCCCTGAACCGGGAAAATGGCATAGGTAGATCGGTTTTCCACGATCAAATCATAATTTCCTTCAGCCATTAATTCAGGCTGAATGCGAATGAAATATGTTCCCGATTGCTCCGCTTCAAATTCAATCCGCTCATCAAATGAGGTCGTGGCCATTTCATCCTTCATGGATTTTGCATCTATGATTTCCAAAAATACCCGACTGCTGTCCTGACTTTCCCATATGAAAGCCACCTGTAAAGTCGCTCCTTTTTGAAGGTTCAGTTGCCAGGCATTGGCTTGGACTGATTTTGATTTGAATGAACCACGAATGGCCGCAGGGATATCGAGTTGTGGGGGATTATTCAGCGCTTCGTTACCTGCCGCAACCCAGCTTTTGCCCAAAATACTTTTATCGATTCCCGATGCTTTTAACTGTTGCAGGTAGCGCTCTTTTTCAGTCTTTGGAGAAAATATCCCCAATGTTTCACGCTTACAGGAGGCAAGGGTCAAAGTGAGTAAGAGGAGAATACTGATGCTTTTTAGGAATCGCGGCATGATAAAGGATTGGATCATTGGAATTGATTTCAATTTTTCGGTAAAGCAGGATTTTGGCTTGACTTTACCCTCCATAGGGTGTTTCCCGAATCGTCATTGACCAAAAGGGAACCATCAGGGAGGACAGTGACGCCGACGGGTCGACCATACACTTCTGATTTTTCACGGTCAGCGATAAAGCCCGAGAGAAAATCTTCAGGTTGGCCGGATGGTTTACCGTTCTCAAAAGGAACAAACAATATCTTATATCCACTGAGTGCAGCGCGATTCCAAGAGCCATGTTGACCTACAAAAGCGCCATTTCGATATTTCTCGGGAAACTGCTTGCCATCATAAAACACGAGTCCCAAAGATGCGGTATGGTTACCTACCGGTACATCCGGTACAAGGGCCTTTTCCACCAGCTCCATGCCTCTGCCTTCCATCCGTGGATCGGGGATCTGACCATAATAAGAATACGGCCAACCATAAAACGCGTTTCGCTTCACACTCGTGATATAATCAGGGACCAAATGATCACCCAATTCGTCCCGTTCATTGACCGCTGTCCAAAGTTCTCCGGAAACAGGGTTCCAGTCCATCCCAACCGGATTTCTCAAGCCAGTGGCAAACACCACCTCACTTGATCCGTCTGGGTTGATCTCCAGAATGCAGGCGCGACGAATTTCTTCTTCCATTCCGTGTTCTCCAGCATTACTGGCCGAACCCACAGAAACATAAATTTTCGTTCCCTCCGCGTTGGCGATCAGATTTCTTGTCCAGTGATTGTTGTATCCGCCTGCAGGTAGCTCCATGATTTTTTCACCTTTTTCTTCGATCCTTTGCTGCCCTTCACGATAGGGAAATCGATAAAGACCGTCGGTATTTGCCACATAGAAGGTGTTGTTTAAAATCAGCATTCCATAAGGCTGATTGAGATCTTCCAGAAAGATTGCTCTTGTCTCATATTCGCCATCCTTATTGACATCCTGAAAAATCGTAATCCGGTCCGCACTCCCTTTGGTATTGCTTTCTACAACAAAAAGGTCTCCATTTGGCCCCAAATAAGAAGTACGGGGATTGTCAAGGTCACTTGCAAATTTGGTCACTTCAAACCCTTGCGGTGCAGTGGGTGTCTTTCCTTCTGGCCAGTCGACCATTTTGCTCTCGTTCCGTACGGATTCTGAAGAATAGGGTGGGGGCAATATCAGTGGGCCGATCGCTGTCTGAACTGTGTCTGCTTGCTGTTCGCTCAGTTCTTTTTTCTGTTGATCCGATATCTTTGACGAACAACCCGAGGCGACAAACAGGAACAAGCATGTGAATTTTACAAAATTTCTCATGTTTTTGATTTTTTAGTTTTAAAAAATGGCCTTACGCAAATCCTGAAAGCGCAACAATTGATCCAAAGCAAGGGAATTTTGTGTTAATATCCATCAATATGGGGATGTTGTAAAAGTAAACTTGAATGCTGTAACAATTAGGGCGCTAATTTTTGAAATCTGTATAAAACCTATTTTTCTGCTGCCTTACTTCGCTCATCGTGACAGCTCAATTGGATTTTTGGATGATGAAAGTGCCACGCAAGGCAAAAAGTTTAGGCAGTTTTTTTGAATTGCTGGAAGACATTCGTGAAATCAGGGCCGATCAATGTAGATTTTACCAAAAAATCACCGACATGTACACCTTGAGGACCCAATACGGCAAAGAAAGCCGAAAGACCAAAGATTATTTTGCAAGGGTCAAAACAAGTTTGCAGAGGATTACCCAATTGAATCATCGTTCTTATTTTTGTTTCTGCTTTTTTTATAGTTCTTGATGAATTTTCCAAATTCTTTGTCCTTTTTTCGTTTCTCTGCTGCTGTGGTTTCATAATGCGCCTTTTCTCTTTCCATTTTAACATAGTTTTCGTAAGAAGCTTTGTCTATTTCTCCTTTTTCAACTGCCTCAAGTACCGAGCAACCGATCTCATTTGTATGTGTACAATCTTTGAATTTGCAATTTTTGGAAAGTCTCACAATCCTATCGAATGTCAAATCCAATCCGCCTGGGGAATCTGCAATACCCACCTCTCTCATCCCCGGATTATCGATCAGAATCCCTCCCTTATCCAATACAATCAGTTCCCGATGGCTCGTGACGTGTCTTCCTTTATTGGTACTCTGACTGATTGGTTCTGTTCGCATGATGGACTTGCCGGAAAGGGTATTGAAAAGCGTTGACTTTCCGACTCCTGATGAACCTAGCATACAGTAGGTTTTGCCTTTTTGGATTGTCGCTCTTATTTGCTTGTATCCATCAAGAGATTCGTTGCTAATGGGAACAATCGAAACATTTTGGATGCGGGCTTTGATATTTTCCATTATTTCTGAGACTCGATCAGCATTCACCAAATCAATTTTACTCAGTATGATAATGGGGCTAACCTTGGATGCATTGCAAATGGTCAGGTATCTTTCAAGTCTGTTGATATTGAAATCCCTATCAACTGCCTGCACCAATAGCGCATAATCTATATTGGCTGCAATGATTTGCTTTTCCCCATGTTGTCCAACCGCCTTTCTTGAAATCACTGAAAATCTGGGCAATATTTTATGGATCAAGGAAAGACCGTCATCATATTGCGTAAGGGCAACCCAATCTCCAACGGCCGGAAAATCCTCACGACCACTTGCCGAAAATCTTAAGTTTCCAGTTATTTCGGCTTCAAATTCTCCCTTTTCGGTCTTGACTATATATCGTTCTTTGTGTTCAGAAATCACTCTTCCAATCTCAAAGTCAATGAGTTTGTTCTCAAGACTAAACTTTTCCAGCCTTTCATTATATCCCAAATCTTCTAACTTCATTTCGCGAGTTGACCAGGTCTTTTAGGTTTCTGATGAATAGAATATTAAGTAAAACATAAACTCCCATTTCAAAGCAATCCTCGCTTTAGGGATTTTCATAAAATCAATTATATGATCAAAATTCAATTTGAGAAATGCGATTGTAATCTTCAATGTGCCCACCCATTTGTCTTCACTGCAATTCACTTAAGGGTTCTTCCATCCAATGTATTGATTTTATACATTTTGAATTAGGTTCAACCCGCAATATGAAATAGGTTTCCAATGGGATTGAAACGGAAAGAAAATCAGACTATTGGAAGCATAAATCCCGATAAGGGCAAAAATAGTAAATACCTATATGATTATCAGGCAATTGTAATGTTGAATTGAATTTGCAATGCTTAAAACGCGTTCTAAGAAAAGTATTTCAAGCCCTGAGATTTTCGAAAATGTTGTTCTTTTTCATTTTTCCATAGCTTTAAACTTCAGGTCTTTGGGTAACTTTTCAATGGCATATCTTAACGATGTCCGAGGCATGATTGCCTTGTTTCTCATCACATAATCAAATATCGGTTGTTGATTGGCCTCACTTGCCGCCTTCAACATCCATCCATAACCCTTTTGGACCAAATCATCTTTGTCCAAAAGCAAAGTGTCTGAAATTTTCAAAATTTCCCTAAGAAATTTCCCTTTTCTTGCCGGCAGGATCAATGTCACAGCGGATGCCCTTCGCTTCCATCTATTTTCTGATTTGGCAAAATCCATTAACTGCGTCAAATATTCAGGGTACATTTCTATGAATTCCCCAAGGGTATGATTACAAAGGGTATCACAGGAGGCCCAATTGTCCACATATTTATCAATCCAATTCTCAAAAATTTGAAAATCCTCCGGTTCATAGCACTCGTGGAGAGCATAGGACCAGTTGCATGCAACAAAGGATTCTTCTAGATACCCTGATTTCCACAAGCTTTCGCAGAGATCAAAAATTTCCGACTTTTCATTAAATTCAATTGTTTTAAAGTACTCCTTACTGATTTTGTTTACGGTAGGCACCTTCACTCCATAGCACTTAATTCTTTCTTTGAAAAAATCCTGGCTCCTTGAAAGGGTTTTCACATCCATGTTGCGTTTTAGCTCTTCTCGAATTTTTTCAATGATTTGCTCCATCCTTCACTCAACAGCTGAATTGGTTTCAGATACTATTTTTATCGGTAAAAATTTAGATCAGCATCCCAACTTTTGCACGCATCACAACTTGAATATAGGTCAAAAAATCGATACTTTCAAAAGCTTAAATGCTTGTTTTTGAGTTTATTGTAAGGCTGTTGTTGTTTTGGAAATTTGATTGAAAATTGGGGTAGTGGTGGTGTATGGCTTTCAGGAAAATCTGTTTATTATTCCCCGAAAATTTTGTCAATTCTTAGCTGTTCAGCTTCAAATTGGTTCTTGAGCAACATTAATCGGTAACATAAAAACAACCCATATTACGGATTCCCAATTCCATTCCAGCCTGAAATTGCCAAGTAATCAGTCGGGTGTTTACAATTTCTGAATCACACTAATTGGCAAATGCCTTACTCAACGAATAGGCTGATTTTCTTGACGTTTCAATTCCGAATAGGAAACCGAATGCATTTTTTGGGTTAATATGGGTAATTTTTGATATTTGGAGGAGTAAACACAAAAACTATGTCAAACATCAGCTTAATCATTGAAGAAAGAGCAGCAAAAATTGGCAACTTTATGGTTGGGAGATTGCTGCCCTTCAGGCAAAAAAGAGCTGTTGGTCCATTTGTATTCATTGACCATATGGGTCCGGTAAAATTGAATGAGCGGGAAAACTTTGATGTTTTGCCACATCCCCATATCGGTCTTTCCACACTCACCTATTTGTTTGATGGGGCAATCATGCACCGCGATAGCATAGGAAGTGAAGTGGAAATAAAACCTGGAGCAGTAAATTGGATGACTGCAGGAAAGGGAGTGGTGCACTCCGAGAGAACACCCGAACACATGAGAAATTCCACTAAATCCCTGCACGGTTTACAAATTTGGGTAGCTTTACCCAAAGACCTTGAAGAATCTGAACCGACTTTTGTACATATTGCCGCTGAAGAAATCCCAAGTTGGGAGGAGAAAGGGATCCACTACAAATTATTGGCAGGAGAAGCATTTGGTAGGAAATCTGCTGTTCCTGTTCATAGCCCCCTTTATTTTATTGAAATCAGGAATACCTTAACTCAAAAAATAAGTATTGGAGATGACCTATTTGGCGAAAGTGCTTTATACATATTTGATGGCTCAATTTCAAGCGAAGGGAATATGTATGAACCCAGGCAGATTTTGATCGCCAAAGACAGCAAACTCTGCGAGTTTGAAATGGGTCCCAATTCTACAGTCTATATTTTTGGGGGAGAGGCATTTCCCGAAGAAAGGTTCATTGACTGGAATTTTGTGTCTTCCAGGAAAGATCGATTGAAACAAGCTAAAGAAGATTGGACTAACCAGCGTTTCCCCAAAGTAGCCGGAGAAACAGAGTTTGTTCCTTATCCGACCCTAAATAGATAAGATCAGGGCAATCATAAAAGCAATTGGCAAAGAAAATAACAAGACCAGTTGAATAATTTCGACCAAAGAACTTTGAATATAATACCAGTAACAAATAGACCAAAGACTTTTTAAAGGCCACTGAAGATGTAAAAGATGCAGATTGAAAGCACTACTTTAAATGAGTGCCAACTAGTTTGGCTGGATCGCTTTTCAGTAGAAGCGCAAAGTGAAATTAAACATGTTTTATGCACCCTAAATTCTATTCCGGACTGAAATTTTCTGATAATCAGTAGGTTGTTTGCAGGTTTTGAAACTTCGTATCGGTAAAATGCCTGATTCTACCAATAATCCAATTTTCTTGTAGTGCCAAGTTCAAATGGGAAACAGGATGCATATTGTGGGTTGAACGGACTCCGGACAAGTCAGAAGCTGTACCCTGGCAAGCTACAAAACGATGGTGTAATATCCTTTTGACCCTTTATCACTGATACCGACAAGGATGTCAAAATAGTCCCTCTTTAAATCTATCGATAGGCCTTTTTCTAGATCTTTCAAGTCATCCCATTCTAAGCCGGTTATTTGAGGCTTTTTGAATCCTCTTGGAAATAAGGTCAGTATTAAACCCGAAATTTGCATTCTGTTTCCTAGTATGGCTTGACACCGCAAAAATACCAGACTATTTCGAGAAAAGGTTGCATTAAGATTGTGCTACTCTTAGAGAAAGTAAATAATGACTGATTTTTTAGCGAAAAAATTCTTGAACAGGAAGGGTATTGCATAGCAGGAGTTAAAAAAGAAATGATAAAATTTTAAAATAATCTTGATATTATGGGGTCGCTTTGTCTTTTTACCTCCTCTTTATTTTAGATGACTGAGTGAATACAGAACTCCAATGAACCACAACCCAAAATTGCCAAATAATGAACATTTAACCATTTATCCTTTAGGCCATTCTGAATCCATCAAAGTTTATGAAAGTAAATCCGACGAAGATATCTGGAAAGCCTTTAACAATGGGGATGAAAATGCATTCAACTATATCTACAGGATATATGTGACTGTATTGTTTAGGTACGGATGTCAAATGTGTAAGGACCAAGATCATATTCAGGATTGTATCCAGAATATTTTTATAGACCTAAGAAGAAAAAGAGGCCGGCTCAGCGAAGTCCAAAGCATCAAGGCCTATCTGTTTAAGATTCTTTATCGGGAACTGATCAGAAAATCAAATAAATCCAAAGAGTCGGTCCAGCAAGATCCTGAAAAGATCGATAGAAATTTTCCCATTGAATTTTCCCAG
Source organism: Rhodonellum psychrophilum GCM71 = DSM 17998 (assembly GCF_000381545.1). Lineage (GTDB taxonomy): Bacteria > Bacteroidota > Bacteroidia > Cytophagales > Cyclobacteriaceae > Rhodonellum > Rhodonellum psychrophilum. The sequence continues at coordinate 187,179 of NZ_KB906679.1, forward strand.
GAAACCAAACTTATTCAGCAGGAAAGCCAGCTAGAGAATTTTGAAAGAATACAAAGTGCCATCAATAAGCTTACCTGCAGACAGCGACAGGCCATTTTATTGCTCTATGAAGAAGGGTTGACCTACAAAGAGATTGCCGTAGCAATGGATTTTAATGAGGTAAAATCTGCCAGAAAGGTAATCTATAGGGCATTGTCCATGTTGAAAGCATTGCTTCAAAACAGGTAGCAAAGCGAAGTTTTAAGGAATTGAATTTCCATCTACGATATGAAATACGAAGATTACGATATAGAGAATTTTATTACGGATGAATTTTTCATTCAGTGGATAAAAAGCCCAAATGAAAACACCAGTCATTTTTGGGAAAAATGGATGGAACAGCATCCTGAAAAAAGGTCTTTGGTCAATGAAGCTGCCAATTTGATCCGGTCAGTGAAGTACACCGATTGTCCTGAATTTACAGATAGGATGTATGTAGACACTTTTGAGAACATTCTGAAGGCAGACAATCATTTTCGTCAGCAAACACCCATAATGTCTACAAAAAGCAGCTCTCATACATCTGTGAAATCATTCCCGGTTTTTCCGATCAAAGGAATTGCGGCCTCTTTGCTGGTTCTTTTTTGCGTCTGGGTACAATTCGAAGCGATGCGATTTAAACCCGAACAAGCCACAATAGCGGAAATAGCCTTGATCAAAAGAACAAACCCTTCCGGTCAAAAATCCATTATTGATCTTCCGGACGGGTCCAGAATACACCTGAATGCGAATAGTGAAATTGAGTTTCCGCAGGAGTTTTCCAGTGACAGTAGAATGATAAGTTTAATTGGGGAAGCATTTTTTGAAATCGAGAAGGAAAGCAGACCTTTTATTGTCCGATCGGGGGAAACGAAAATACAGGTTTTGGGCACATCCTTCAATGTCAAAAAGCAGGAGAACGGAGCACTCTACGTGGCATTGGTCACCGGAAAAGTCAGCGTAAATACCGAAAACGGCAGCAAATTGACTTTAGACCCCAATGAAATGTTGATTTTGGAAGCAGGTGGGGCCTTTCGGAAAACGGGTTTTGATCCCAATGAGGTCACTGGGTGGAAAGACAACTTTCTGGTATTCAAGACTTCCAATCTGGTTGATGTCAAGAGGAAACTCGAACAATGGTATGGTGTCAATATAGAACTGAAAGGCAGCTTTGATAAAAATTGGAGCTATTCCGGCGTCTATGAAGATGAAATACTGGAAAATGTATTGCGCGGAATCTGCTTGACTTCAGGCATGCGCTATAAAATTGAGAATAAAAAAATAACCATAACCAACCCAAAATGACATGAAAAACCTTGACAACAATACCAGCTAGCAAAAAAGGCAGGGACTGTTCTTGGCGGAACAGGCTCCTGCCCGTAGGAATGCCTCTTTCTAATTGGAATCCGAGGGAGGCATTAGTCCAAGTATTTCAACACTTAAACCATTCAAACTTATGGAAAATAATTTACGAAGGCAACTGATCATGCTGTCAAAACGATTAATATACGCGTTCCTGGTTCAGCTTTTCCTTTGTACGGTCATTTTGGCCAACGACGGGAATGCGCAGCGAAAAAGCATTGAGGAAGTGAAGGTTTCTTTAAATCTTAAAGAAAAATCCCTAGCCCAGTTTTTTAGGCAGGTGGAATCCAAAACGGATTTCAAGTTCACCTATACAGATAACCTAGTAGATCTGAAACAAGCCATCACGGTTGTGGAAAATAACAAATCACTATATGATGTTTTGGTAGCCGTTTCCATGCAGACGCATTTGAACTTTGTGCAGGTCAATGAGAATATTCATGTGAAGTCAGGTAAGAGTAAAGATAAAGCAGTTGAAGTTATTGAATTGATGGAAGTTACCATCTCAGGAAAAGTCACTGATGACAAAGGTGATCCCTTGCCAGGGGCCTCTGTTACTGTGTCGGGAACTACCATGGGTACCGTGACTGACATTGATGGGAATTATACTTTTACTGTTCCAGACGGATCCACCTTGGTTTTTTCCTATATAGGGTTTGAATCGATGCGTGTTGCGGTGGACAACAAGACTCAAGTAAATGTTTCATTAAGGCTGGACATATCTTCTTTGGAGGAAGTGATTGTGGTCGGATATGGAACGCAGAAAAGAAGTGACCTTACCGGTTCTGTTTCTTCAGTGAAGGCTGAGCAGCTGACTGCATTTCCTTCCTTGAATGTCGCTCAGGCCCTTCAGGGCAGGGCTGCCGGGGTGCAGATCCAAGCTAATAACGGGGAGCCTGGGGCCTCCTTCAAAGTAAGGATCAGAGGAGGAACTTCAATTAATGCGAGCAGTGATCCGATATTTGTGGTGGATGGTTTTGTAGGTGCTGCAATGCCTCCCCCTGAAGATATCCAGTCCATTGAAGTCCTTAAAGATGCTTCAGCAACGGCTATTTATGGTTCTAGGGGAGCCAATGGAGTAGTGATGGTGACGACCAAAAAAGGAAAATCAGGAGCTCCGAGAATTGAAATCAATACTGCATATTCGAGCCAAGAGGAAATCAGCAGATTGAGCCTTTTGAATGCATCCCAATTTATCGATTACGTAAGTGAAATTAGGCCCAACTTTACTGCCTTAGGTTCAGATACAGACTGGCAGGAGGAGATTTTCAGAACCGGTAATATTCAGAACCATCAGGTCTCGATTTCAGGTGGTGCCGATAAAGTGGATTACTATGTTTCGGGAGCATATTTTGACCAGAAAGGTGTGATCACGGGTTCAGGATTCAACCGGTTTTCCATTACCAGCAATGTCAACATCCAAGCTTCTGAAAGACTGAAGCTAGGCGTCAATATATTTGCCCAAAGATCCCAGCAGGAGGGAACCCGAACACAAGAGGGATCAGGAGGTGCATCAAACACTGGTGTTGTTGCCGGCGCATTTAAATTTGAACCGGATCAGCCGATATTTGATGAAAACGGAAGATACACCATTGCAAGGATGAACGATCCTCATGACAATCCGGTGGCCGTTGCCAGGGAATTCCAAAATGAGTCTGTTAACGACAGGGTTCAAGGTAATTTTTCTGCGGATTATCGCATTTTCGATAACCTTTCCTTCAAAACCACATTGGGGGCAACTACCAACAGCGGCAGGATAGGCACTTTTTTACCGACTACTTTGAACGCAGGCAGAATCGTAGGAGGTCAGGCCAATGTTAACGGAATCAGAAGCACCTTGCTACAGAATGAAAATTACCTGACTTATAACAAGACTTTTGGGGAAATCCATAACCTTACTGTAATGGGAGGATATTCCTACCAGACCGAATCCAACGAGGGTTGGGGAGGTACAGGTCAGAATTTTGTCACAGATGCTTTTGAGTACTGGAATTTGGGCGCCTCGTCTGTTTGGGGCAGACCTAGCTCATCTTTGACTGGGTGGGAGTTGGCCTCATTTTATGGAAGGGTGAATTATGGCTATGATGAAAGATTTCTGTTTCAGTTCAATGCACGCTACGATGGTTCTTCTACTTTCAGTGTGAATAATAAATGGGCATTTTTCCCATCAGGAGCCGTAGCATGGAACATGGGCAATGAATCCTTTCTTAAAAATAGTGAGACCTTCAGTATGTGGAAATGGAGGGTCAGTTATGGACTTACCGGAAATCAAGCGATAGAGCCTTATCAAACACTTGCCAGGTACTCGGATATCTTTACTGTAGTAAATGGTTTGCCAGTAAATGCCATTAGGCCAACTACAGTTGCTAATAATGACTTGACTTGGGAAACCACTGCACAGTTGAATATCGGCACCGATATATCCTTCTTAGCGGACAGGATATTTACCTCCGTAGAATATTACCGGATGGTGACCAGTGACCTCTTGTTTCAGGTACCTTTGCCACAGTATTCTGGTTTCACCTCTCAGCTTCAGAATGTGGGAAGTGTGGAAAATAAGGGGATTGAACTAACTGTCGGTGCCAAAATCCTTACAGGCACACTACAATGGAATGCAGATTTCAATTTTTCCCAGAATAGAAATAAAGTACTGAGCTTACCAGGAGGGAATGACATTCTCTACGGATCAGGACCGGGCCATATGGTCGGGCTTGGACAGACTCAGATTCTACGTGAAGGATTTCCCGTGGGTAGTTTTTTCGGATGGCATTATGACGGGGTGTACCAGCAGGGGGACTCCTTCGTCCCAGGTGGCGGTTTCGAACAAGTAGCTGGAGGAGAGAAGTTCAGAGATGTCAACGGGGACAATATCCTAAATGCAAATGACCGTGAAATCATCGGTAATCCTCATCCTGATTTTACCTGGGGCTTTAACAATGACTTCAAATTCAAAAACTTTGATCTGAATATCTTCTTTCATGGCATCCAGGGCAATGATATATTGAGCTACACCTTGATGGAGCTGGATCTGCTCTCAGGTGTGAATAATGCAACCACTAATGCACTGAATAGATGGACTCCAGAAAACACAAATACGGATGTCCCGAGAGCTTCCGTCGGTAGGACGAGAAGGGTTTCTACAAGATTTATCTCTGATGGAAGTTTTGTTAGACTAAAAAACGTAGCCTTAGGATACAATATACCTTTAAGTGCTTCTTCCCGTATTGGCCTAAGCAGGGCTAGAATCTATGTTTCTGCGCAGAATATACTGACATTGACCAGCTATGAAGGCTATGATCCTGAGGTAAATTACAATTCTGGAGGCGCTACGGGCGGAAATAGAAATCTTGGGCTTGATTATGGAAGTTATCCAAATGCAAAGTCCTACACAGTGGGATTAAACATTGCTTTTTAACAAAAAATTAAATCTAAATAACCATGCAAAACATATATAAAATAGCCTCCATTGCCTGCATGATGGCAGGGATCTTTGGATGTACCAATTTAGAGGAGAAGCCAATCGGGGTTTTGGCGCCGGAAGGACTATTCAATTCGCCTGCAGATGTAAATGTGGCTGTACTGGGATCCGTAGGGCTTTTGGCCACGGAGGCGTTGTATGGCAGACAGTTTGTCTCTGCTTTGATGTTGCGAAGTGATATGGCGGATATCGGAGACAGGGGCACACCTGCTGCTAGACAGCAAATGAATGACTTCAATATGGATGACAACAATGGGATGATCACTGTTTTTTGGCCAGTTTGGTACCAAGTCATCAGTGCAGCCAATGCCGCAATATCAGGCGCTGAAAGCATTCAGGGTTCAGAAGTACAGCTTAATCCTTTAATAGCCGAGGCTCGTTTTATGAGAGCATTTTCCTATTATCATCTGGTTCGTAATTTTGGGGCTGTTCCTTACATTGATTATTTCATCAATAATCCTGAGTCAATCAAGACCATCTCCAGAACCGCCGAGGCGGAGATTTTTGGGAAAATAATTGAAGATCTGGAATATGCCAAGCAATGGTTACCCGATGTCAGACCCAATAATATAAGAACCAGAGCCACCAAAGGTACGGCTGCTTCCTATCTCTCATCTGTACACCTAACCTTGGCCAATTATCCCAAAGCCTATGAGGAAGCAAAATGGGTTATTGACAATAGGACGTCATTTGGTTATGCATTGCTACCTGATTTCCAAGGCCTGTTCAATGCCAATACTGCGAATGGATTGCAGGAACATGTTTTTGCCATTGATTTTCTGGGTCTACAGAGTGGTCCAGGCAACGCAAACATAGACTATATGGCTTCCATGACAGGTATTAGAGGTGCCACTCCTTCCGGGTGGAGTGTAATCGTCCCTTCCATGATGGTCTTTGATACATGGGACGATAGGGATTATAGAAAGAAAGTTAGTTTTGATTCGGAAATCTTGATGGGTACTACTATCCGTCCTTTTTCGGCATTTGTCAATACACAAAGACCTCATATCGCGAAATACTCCAGATTTCCAGGTAGGTCACAAGGTGAAATGCAGTTTAGCGACCATAACTATGCAGATTTCAGGTATGCGGAAGTATTGCTGATAGCGGCGGAAGCCTTGGGCGAAATCAGTGGAGGAAATGCGGAAGCAGTGGGTTATATCAATCAGGTCAGGGCAAGAGCAAGAAACGAAGCAGGAGTGATGAATACTTTTCCGGAAGATGTGCAGCCGGGAATGGGCAAAGAGGCATTTGTCAATCTTGTGATGGAAGAAAGAAGATTGGAACTGGCTTTTGAATTTAAAAGATGGTATGATATCAAAAGGAGGAATTTGGGAACGCAGGTTTTCACAGGTGCCAATTCCTTGGAGCCGCATGCGACCTTCTCTGAAGCAAGAGATTATTTAATGCCTATTCCCAGGCAGGAACTGGAGACAAATCCCAATTTGGCTCCCCAAAATCCAGGCTATTAATTGATTTGGTACATAAAGATGGGGAGGCAATTTCCCCATTTTTTATTTCATTTTCAGACGCTATTCTTTATCATTGACTATGCTTAATCAAAACTCTATTTTGTCAAAATCAAACGGAATTTTCTTCCTCTCACTTCTTTTGGTTTTTGCTTCCTGTAGGGAGCAATCCGCACCGAAAAACACAATTGAATTTGCAGGGGAACAATTGAACTTCGCCCTGAAAGAGGTGGCGAAAGTCAAAGAGCAATATCCCGATCTCTTGAGCCCCCGGTCTCTAAGGGAGGACACCCTTTTTATGGTGCCTCCAAAAGACTGGACCAGTGGTTTTTTTGCAGGGAACCTTTGGTGGATGTTTGAGGCTACTGGTGACGAGTTTTGGAAAGAAAAAGCAAAGGAATTCACCGAGCCACTTGAATCGGTTAAAGACAATAAGGGTACACATGACCTTGGCTTTGTGATCTACAACAGCTTTGGCAAAGGATATCAGTTGACCGGTAATGAGCAATACAAAGAGGTAATGATTACTGCTGCCAATTCCCTGATTTCACGTTTTGATGACAGGGTAGGGGTAATTAGGTCTTGGGATCACAACCGTGATAAATGGGATTATCCAGTCATCATTGACAACATGATGAACTTGGAGTTTCTTTTTTGGGCCACCAAAGTCACCGGGGATTCCACGTATTATAAGATCGCTGATAGCCATGCCGAAGTGACCTTGGCCAATCATTTTAGGGAGGACAATAGCTCATTCCATGTTATCGATTATGATACACTGACAGGTGGGGTAAGAAATAAACACACCCATCAAGGACATGCGCATGAATCTGCTTGGTCCCGGGGTCAAGCGTGGGGATTGTACGGGTATGTCATGAGTTACAGGGAAACAGGAAAAAAGAAATATTTGGACATGGCAGAAAAAATTGCTGCATTTATGTTGGATCATCCCAATATGCCGGAAGATCTGGTCCCTTACTGGGATTACAATGCCCCTGATATCCCAAATGCACCCCGTGATGCTTCCGCAGCAGCCATCATGGCCTCTGCATTAATTGAGCTTGACACCTATGTCCGTGGAGGTAAAAGGAAATACCGAGATACCGCTCTTGAAGTACTGGATAATTTGACTGCCAGCTATAGATCTGAGCTTGGTGCCAATAAAGGATTTCTACTGCTCCACAGTACAGGCCATTTACCTGGAAAACACGAAGTTGATGTGCCTTTGGTTTATGCTGATTACTATTATCTGGAGGCCCTTCAAAGAAAAAACAATATAAGGTTCACCTCAGAACGGAAGTATTAAATAAAAATCAATTCTTATGAGACATTACGCTTCTGGCTTTTTGATGCTCTTTCTAGGTTTAGTAGCCTGCAAGCAGCACGAATCTTCCTCTTATTTTAGTGTGGTATCAGAGAGAGACCATGAATTTACGGTCATCAATTTGCCAATGGTATCAGTGAAAAAAGGATGGGATGAAAAAGACTGGGATTATATCAGAGTCAGGAACATCAGCAATGGAAACATGCTGGATCATCAGTGGCTCTTGGACGAACAGGGCAAAAGAGAAAACTTATTGGTCGGTGTAAGTCTTGAAAAAAATAAGGAAATTAATTTGGAAATTGTAAAAGTGGAGGAGCCTTTCCTTTCACCGGAAGTGATGACCTATTCGAGGTTTGTTCCCGAACGTACTGATGACTATACTTGGGAAAACGATAAGGTAGCCTTCAGAACATATGGCCCTGATGCTTTGCGAAGGATAAAAGAAGGGAAGCCCGGTGGTACTTTTTCAAGTGGCATCGATGCATGGCATAAAAAAGTAAATTATCCCATAATTGACAAATGGTATAAGAAAGAGCTGTCTGGTGAAGGTTCTTATCATGAAGATACCGGGGAAGGGGCTGACTTTTACCATGTAGGAATAAGCAGAGGCGTGGGAGGAACCGGATTCTGGTATCAAGATACCCTTTATGCAGCGGAAAATTTCGTCAATCACAAAACCATAGCTGTAGGTCCGTTGAAGACTATGTTTGATCTTGATTATTCCGCCTACACCGTTGCAGGGATCTCAATCAAAGAAAAGAAAAGGATTTCTTTGGATTTGGGAAGCAATCTGACCAAATATGAGATTAAAATTGACAGTTCAGAGCCAATACCTTATCTAACTGTTGGGTTGACGATGCACGAAAATGATGGGCAGGCTTTTTGGGATGAAGAAAAGGGCTTTTTTGGATATTGGGAACCTATGAAAGAAACTTATATTGGAACAGGTATTGTACTGGATCCATCAAAAATTGAGAGCATTAGGAAGCAAGAAAGTCCTTACAGGGACCAAAGTCACATTTTGGTCAACTTGGTTCCTGATTCAGAAAATACATTCGTCTTTTATGCCGGTTTTGCATGGGACGAAGCAGGAGAAATTGTAAACGAAAAAGAATGGACTGCTTATTTAAAAAGTTTTTCCGAGAGGTTGAATAGCCCGGTTCAAGTCAGATTTGTCGATAAATAAATCCTCTTCTGGAAATCATTTGAACTCGTATGATGCATTGCGATTTCTATTCCAGCCTGAAATTATTTCATAAGCAACCAGTAAAACACTGTTTTTGATTTCACCAATTCGGCAATACGACTTGTTCTTACAATGGTCTGAATTTCATTTAGTTTCAAGACCCAATTGGGAAAAGGAATGCATATTCCGGGTTAAACCATTTTCCATTGTAGTTATCATTCAAAGAATTTAATATCACAGTACAATTGGGTTGAATACTAATTCTTAAAACCAGTCCGGTTTCTGGGCTGGTTTTATTCTTCAAGATGGACTGACTTGGAGTCCCTTTTACCCGTGTGATGCATTGCCAATTTCATTCCAGCCTAAAATCTCTTAATTACCACTCAGTTAAACACTTTTTTTGATTTCACCAAATCGGCAATACGACTTGTTCCTGCAATTGTCCAATTTTCTTGTAGTGCCAAGTCCAAATGGAAAACAGGATGCATATTTCCATATAACTTACTTCAAGTTAGCTGCTTTTCGTTACTTTTTCAGTGTCTTAGATTTCTGGTTTATACCCCAATTGTGTATACCGTTCATGAAGTTCAATTCACCGCCTTATTGGACTTCAAATACGCCATCAAATCCACAATTTCCCTTTCACTTAGGTTTTCAAAAAGGCCCGGTGGCATCATCGAAACGTCCGTTATTTCACGGGATTGGATCGTGGATTTATTGATGATCACCGGATCCTGTCCCACAATCCTTAAAGTCAACTGCCTTTGGTTTTCAGCGATCACATTGCCGGAATAGGTTCTTCCATCACGGGTATTGATGACCACCATCTTGTATGCGTCCTGGATTTCGGCACTGGGCTCCAACACGTTCATCAGGATGTAATCCACATCTGTTCTGTTTGAGCCTGTCAGATCCGGCCCCATTTCTCCACCTTCTCCATACATTTTATGGCAGCTGCCACAGGATCGCTGGAAAAGCGTTTTTCCCCTTATCAAATCCGCTGACGCAAGGGAGTTTCCGGCCAACATCCCCCGATACTTCGCATAGGCGGCGGCATCGCTTGGCACCTGCTCTATGGGGCCCCACACTTCTATAAATCCACTTCCCACCACCCGAAGCAACTGTCGGGCGACATTGGCTGGCACTTCGTTTTTTGGGATTCTTTTTTCCTTTATTTCCTTCGTGAGCATGCCCCCGTATCTAGGCCGGGAGGACAGGACATTGATGACCTCTGCCTTTTCCTGGGGGGAATATTTGGAATAATTTTCTATCAACAACTTACCCAAAGCTTCATTGTCAAAAGCCCCCACGGATCGGATGGCCTCCAATCTCAGCCCGGCATCCTGCAAAAGAAGAGGCAATTCCTTGATCAGCTCATTCCGCTGTTGTGCGCTAAGGGTTTGAAGGGCTCTTTTCCGCTGATCTATAGGCGTATTTTTATTTTTAAGCGTTGCAAAGGCTCTTTGGGTGGCTTCTGTGTCTCCGAACAACTCAGAAATCTGAATGGATAGGTTCTTCTTTTTCCCCTCGCTACTCTGCATTTTAGCAGCTGTTGATTTCCAGTTGGGGGGTGTTTGGAGATCGGCTCTTCCTTCCATTCCACTCAGCATTCCCGCCAACAGCCATTCGGCATGCTCACCGTTTTTTCCGATGGTGGCAACCAGCTTTTCCATTTCATCCGCATCCACAGCTCTTCTGGCCATATATTGGGTGACCAATGGGATCTTTGATTTGGCGGCCATTTCTAGAAACTTATCCGGGTTTTTGGCCATTAATGGTTCGATTCCAAACCAAATGAGTTTGGGTAAATTGTTATCCTTTTCATCTTCGGCATGCTGGAGGAGGAGCGTGGCGATTTCCCATGGATCATTTGTCCCCAATCTCTGTAAGGCGGCGGCCAAATATAGTCTTACCACGGCGGAATCATCGTTTTTGGCCATCGTTTTGAATTTGGCCATTGCTTCAGCGGATGGGTTCAAGTCCTCACAGAGCAATTGAATTGCCCATGCCCTGATGTGAGGATCTTTGTCAGAAAGGGCTTGGACCAATTCTGTATCCGAAAAGTTTCCAGTGATATGCAGGGTCCACATTGCCCTTAATCTCCAATCCTGATTTTTGTTTTTGTTAAAAAGATCCTTCAATCCAGCGACCGTATTGGCTTGTAGTTTTTCTTTGGCAGCCCTTTTTTGCAAAATACCCCTTGCCCTTCGGGAATGCCAGTCACTGGGGTTGGTTTGCAGGTCAATCAGCTGTTTTTCAGACATTTTATCGAGATCTGAATACCGGCCTTCAAAGTCTTTGGCGAGGGATTTTTCCGCTGCAATTCTGAAAATCCTTCCTGTTTCTGAATTTAAAACTTCCTTACCGCAGATGTCCGCATCATGCCAGTCAAGGGCATATAGTGCGCCATCAGGACCGATTTCCATACTGAAACCCACCCATTGGGCATTGTTGGCCAACATGAAATCATCTCCGTGTTTTCCCACGAAACCCGAACCCCGGGGTTCCAAAACATCAGACAAAACGGAATGTTCATGAATATTGGCCATGAAGATCTTACCCTGCTCTACTTTGGGGAAGGCATCGGATTGGTAAATCCTCGCTCCACCATGTGCAGAGCGGTGGCTGTGGTTGGCTATTGTTTTGATGTCTTCATAGACATAAGGATTGAAATGCTGTCCGCCCTGACGGTGGTAAATCCCTCCCGGCACCACGTGCCAAAGATGGGGAATCACGCAGGCGGTCATAAACAACTGGCCTTTGGCATCATAATCAATTCCCCAGGGGTTACTGAAGCCATGGGCCACCACTTCAAAGCGGTCTTTGGTGGGATGATACCGCCATACTCCGCCATTGATATCCACCCCATCTGCTTCCAATAAATCTTCGGGAAAAGGATCATTGTGGTAATACAGTTTGCTGTCTCCGGTTGGTTTCCGGATCTTGGAGGGGGTTGCAAATCCCTGCAAACCATACAACCAGCCATCCGGACCCCAATGTAGGCTGTTCAGCGTTTCGTGTCTGTCCCTGATGCCCCATCCTGTCAACAAAATCTCGATCTTTTCCATATCGGCTTTATCGTTTTTGTTTGGAACAAACAAAAGATTGGGGGGCGCCCCCACATAAAGCCCGTCAAATCCCACTGCAATGGCTGCAGGAAAGGCCAAACCTTCCATAAACACTTTTCGGCTGTCCGCAACACCGTCACCGTTTGTGTCTTCCAAGATCAAGATGCGGCTGTCTCCAGCACTGGAAAAGCCATGGCCCCTGGATTCGTAATCCTTGTTTTCGGCTACCCACAACCGGCCTCTATCATCCCAACAGAAAGCCATGGGTTGGGTCATCATGGGTTCTTAAGCCCAGACATTTACTGTATAACCTGCTTTGATGGTCATGGCATCCACAGCTTCTTGAGGATTCAGGAATTTGGCCGTCCGGCCTTCTTCCTGCGCAATTCCCCAAAGTTCAGTGCTGCTGTACATCCCTGCCTTGCCTGAAAAAGCACTCCAGTATTCGGTCACTTCCACATCATTGAACGCTCCTGTATAGACCACCAACTGGTGCTTGATGGTCTCCGACTTGCCTTTTTCAATGGTCCAATCTCCATCACGGGTAAATGCAGGTCCTAAGCCCAATTGACTGTCTACCCTCCATTTTTGCGGATATCCCCTGTTTTCAGGATGATCAAAAATGGCAATATTGGCCAAATCGTTCCTTCCTTCTACCTGCATGCCGACATTGATCCACATGGCCGGCTGACCTTCTGCAAGTTCGTTCTTCTGTCTGGCAGCATTCACGATTTTCCCATTGATTCCATCCTTCCAAGGCATTCTAAGAAACAAACCACCATAATCGTACTTCCCGATGGTGATATCCTGTATGGCTTCACCTTTCCACTCCAGGTCCAATAAATATTTGCCAGCTACTTCCTTCATGGACCAGTTTTGCGTTTCTTCCATCACCGTTTCCCCTTCTGCATCCAACAAATGATAGAGGGTCTGCCACTTCACCTCTTCCCCTTCCTTTTGCAATATATTTAAGGCTACTTTTTTCCAATGATCACCTTGGGGATTGTGGAAATAATCCCTGCCATTGACATTGGTAAATCCCCAGTACAATCCGGTTTGGTGTTTGTGGTGACCGGGGCTGTATTCGGTGAGCACGCCTTTGCCATCAGGAGCAAGGATAGGATGAATAAATGGCCTGAAATCATCTTTGGCATTTTGGGTCAGGATGGCTTTGTCTTCGCTTTTCCTGAATATGGATAGGGAGCTTTCATTTTCATTCCATCTAATGGTAAGCGCGGTGGGTATAGCAGGTTGCTGGGAAGAATCGTCAACAGCGGATCTCTTGCAACTTCCTGTCAAGAACATGAAGGGAAGGAGCAAGCACAATGGAAAATTGATGACTTTCATTTTCGGCTATTTAGGTTGGATTTCAATATTGTTCTTGCCCACCTGAGGCAAACAAGATTCAGTAAATCAAGTAAAAGATAAAAATTCGGATGGTCATATCACAGTTTTCCCAATTTTAATTTCCTTTCGGAGGAATGAAAATGGTGGGCCATTGAAGAGGGGTGACGCGCTTGATTTTTCCCTAAATTTTTTTCCAATCCTTGGACCAACACAAGGAATTATACCGCTCTTCTTTTTAAGCGGATAATTCATATAAACAATTAATAGTCAATGAAATATATGCTAAAATATTACCCGTTTATTTTGCGAAGTTTTTTAAGAAACGCTAAATTCAATATTGTATATTTTTAACCTAATCGCCACAGAGGTGGAAAAAAAATGCATATCGCAAAAGAAGAAGTACCTGTAAAATTTGATGTGCCAGGAGCCGTCGCCAGACAAAAGATGGATTTTGGAGATGCCACTGGATTCGGGAAAATCAGTGGGGAATATTTCTCCCTTGGCACAGGAACGGACATCGCCCCACTGCTCCAAGGATTGGAAGGGGACATGTGCCAATCTCCCCACTGGGGTTATGTCATAAAAGGGGAAATCGATGTGACTTATGCCAATGGGAAACATGAAATGATTCACGGTGGTGACCTTTTTTACTGGCCTCCGGGTCATTCTGTGAGAGTCGAGCAGGACGCAGAGGTCATCCTGTTCAGCCCCCAACATGAGCATAATCTTGTCTTAGACCACATGCAACACAAGATGAAAGGTTGATCTGAAAATATTCGGTTTTGTGCTGATATGAAGAATGGGGTGATTTATTTCGAAGCTTGGCCAATTGGCCCATTTTTCATAAGCTCCATCCATGAAGAACTGAATTTGTGCCGTTAAACCCATTTTATGCGTTAAGGACCTAACCAAATATTGGAATTGACTGACAATCAATTGGGTGATGACTATTATTGATTTCACCCTATTGGTGTCAGGAATTATTCTCCTAATAGGCTGATTTTCTTTCAGTTTCAATCCTATTTGGAAACCTATTGCATCTTTCGGATTTAATTCATGAAATTGTGCAAATAGAGTTCAAAAATTTAAAATCTTAAACACAACTGCTGCTTCCCTATTCTTGACTTCTCTAGATCAGTACTCCTCCATATTCTACCAATAGCCTGATTTCTTTGCCCAATTGCCGATCAATTCAAAACGGAATGCGTATTTCGGGTTTTAACTGAGGATTTTTTTGAAAATACGATAAGGTGTTGGAGGAGCATTTTGTGCGGATCGAGTAGGGGAGCACACAAAGATTTATCTGCCATCAGGCTGCCGGAACGGATCGAACGATTTTTTTGGAATAGTAAAAGATGTTGTTCTTCGACTTTAGAATGGGCATCCGCTACCCAAAAAACAACAAAGTACGAGCAAATCTCTTAGAAATATCTGACGGCCCTAACATTGTATACATTGTATTTGTCATAGGCTGTCTGCTCAAAATAATCTGCAAAAGTCTGTCTCCATGCTGCATTGTAGATTTCCCACTCTGTAGAACTCCAATAAGGAGCGGTGACATCATCTGCGAATCCTCCTACCTTATTCTTATGCATAAAAAGTTGATTCAGTTCATCTTTGCTCGGAAGAAACCAATCATCGTATCCATTAAGGACCAGTTCAGAACAAATTCTTGCTGCAATATTTTCAGAAGAACATCCCTTCAGGATATCAAGTGTATTCTGCAACCCAGTCCCGATTTCTTCTCCTTCAGCACCCTCGATTTTGGTTGTTTGACAACCCCATTCTGCTTGTCCTTGATCAAATGGGGCGGCAATCAGCCCATGTTTGCCCGAATTGTCAATATAGAATACGATTCCTCCACCATACTCTTGGCCAATTCTGAATTTTGGTTCTTTCTCACAACCTACAATTGCAATTGGAACAATTAAAATCAAAATAAATCGAATCAGTATCTTCATAGGTGTTTGCAATCGATATTGTTTATTCCGTGTTGTGCATTGCCAATTCCATTTCTACCTGGAATTGTTTAAGAATCAGTCTTGGTTTACAATTTTTGGCTCCACCGGATCGGTTCAGCCTGTTTTATGCATGACAAACTCAATTCAATATTCTAATGAGCTGATGTTCAATTAGTTGTTGGTTGTTTTTGACTTCACCCTAGTTGTGTCAGGAATTAGTCTCCAAATAGTCTGATTTTCTTGCAGTTTCAACCCCTTTTGCGAAACGGAATGCATTTCGGGTTAAAGTACAAGAATATTCAATTTATGTAAAAAATATACCTTTAGGAAGTTTCATCTGTCATTCCCCTCGTTTTGAATAAAGGTTAAACCCGTGTTTTGCATTGCCAATTCTATTTCAGGATATGATTTTTTAATAATCGGTCATTTGTATATTATTTTAGAGTTTGATCTATAGGCAATATACTTATTCTCCCAAAAGTCTGATTGTCCTTCAGTTTCAACCTTATCAGTTAACCAAACAAATATTTCAAATCTAACCCGTTTTATGCATTACGAACTCAATTCAATATTGTGATTTACTGATAATCAATTAGTTGTTGACTATTTTTGACTTCACCCTATTGCTGTCAGGAATTAGTCTCCCAATAAGTTGATTTTCTTGCCGTTTCGATCTCATTTGGAAACGGAATGCATATTTGGGATTTAATGTAGTCTCTTGCCTTCATTTGGTTTCGTATTGTATTCTTCTTGCCAAAAAAAGAAAGGGAAGCTCCGTAAAGTTTTTTATCTAACAATCTTCAAGAATTGATAAAGTACAGCACATCCATAAAAAGTGAATAAAAAAAAAGAAGAGTCCAAATTCACAATTTGGACTCTTCTGTTGGGATTTAACCCGTTTTATGCATTAAGAACTCAATTCAATAGCATAATGAACTGATGTTGAAATATTTGCTGATTGTTTTTGACTTCAGTCTATTCGTGTCAGGAATTATTCTTCCAATAGGCTGATTTTCTTTCAGTTTAAATCCCATTTGGAAACTTATTGCATATTTCGGGTTTAAATCCGCTTAATTCGTTTGAAAGCCAACCCTCATGAAACGAGAAGCTGGAGCATTCAAAGTCATTTTCTTGACTGAATTTAGATTGTTTAGGTCCAAAACATTGATCTCGGTTCGGGATGGGCTCAATACATAAAGGTACTTTTCCGAACTTGTCAAAACGGGAGGGAGCTCATCCATCATTCTGTAAAATAGGGCATCATCCGTAGCTTTTCTTGCGGACTCATCCTGACCTGTGGACGCAAGGAGTAATGTCGATTGCGCAATGGAAGTTCCGGTGGCACTTTCTAAAACTTTTACAAGATTGCTCTTGCTTTGGATGATCAGTTTAGAACCATCAGCACTGAAGAAATAGGCGCTTACATCATCACCCGAATAAACATTTCGCATGGACTTGGCCGCTGGGTCGATGGCGAAAATTCCCTTGTTCCTAGACCAACCGTAAAATATGGCCGATTTGTCATTTCCCTTGATGGTGCCCATCCAATTGCCGGATCCAGCATCCATTGGGGATATGTTGTCAATTCTGAACAAGGCATCATTGGAACTGGCCACAAGAACGCCTTCGGTTCCGCCAAAGATGGCAAATTGGCCATTTGAAGCGTCTCCGTGTATACTGGTGACTTGGGCATTGTCGGATTCCGCGATGAGTTCACCGGTTGCTGAAAGGATTTTTATCGTTTGGGGAAGGGCCTTCGGTGCTTCAGGATCTGTGAATGTCACGGCTAATTTGTTGCCGGCGAGCCAGGTAGCGGCGCCATGATGCACTCCGTTTTTCAAGTCTTTTAGAACAACAGGACTGAAGGACGGGGTTTCCATTGTGCTTTCCCTTGCCCAGGTAACCGATCCATCACCATCGTTGAAGATCACGATATTGCCGTTGGTGGCAGAAAAGTGCGTGGGTAATGGTGCCACGGCGGGATTGGCAAGCCATTTCATTTCGTATTCATGACCATGATCGGAATGGTTTTCGATACCTGTGTCAAAAAATTTGACTACGCCGTTGACCCGCTCGATTGAAGTGATATATCGGCCACTTGAGCTCAGATAATTTGCACTTCCTGCTGAAAAGGCTGGGAGTGAAGGTGTTTTTGTTTCTCCTGTGATGGGATTGATCATGGATATATTCCCTGATTCATTCCAGGTCACAACCCTGATCCATTCGCTTTCCAGTGTTTCGAAAGTTGGCTGATCGATGATCGGAGCTTCCTTTTCCTCACAGGAATAGGCCAAAAGTGCCAAACCGATAAATGTAGTGTGTAGTTTTTTCATTTGTGCTTTGAATTTTTCGATTTGCAAAACAACTACAGAAATCCCATATTTGCAATAATGTTGCAATTAAAATGCAACAAAGTTGCAATAAGTGCCAAGGTACTTGGCGATTAAATTATCGAAACTTGGTTCTTTTCCCCATTCAATATTGCCCTTCCTCTATGAATAGCGTGATCCTTTGGTCCTTTCTTGCCTTGTTTTCATTTTTCCCTGAAAATCTTTTTGCCCAAGAAATCAGGGTGGCGGGATTCGTTACGGACAGGAACAACCAACCGCTTCCCGCCATGATCGAGGTGAAAAATTCCTATTCGGACTCCATACGCACCAGATTTTTGGCGAATGAAAGGGGGGCATTTGAGGTGCTGATTTACAGGGATGAAGTATTGGTTTTCTCTCATCTGGGCTATGAAATTCAGGAGTTAACAGCATTTGCCGCATCCCCGGTTCGGATCAAAATGTCCGAGTCGGTTACAGAATTGGAAGTTGCGGTAGTTTTCGGGGATCGGGCTGTCATAGGCAGCCGGGAAAGTTCAATGTCGGATTTGATTGTTTCCAAGGAAGAAATCCAAAATTCCCAAAGCCTCACCTTTGCCGGAGCACTGGAAAAGATTCCGGGAGTATCCTCCATAAACCTCGGCGTGGGTGTTGCAAAGCCAGTGATTCGCGGTTTGGGTTTCAATCGGATTTTGGTCAATGACAAAGGAATCAAGCAGGAAGGGCAGCAGTGGGGGGCGGACCATGGGCTGGAAATTGATGCACACGATGTGGAACGGCTGGAAATCCTTAAAGGGCCGAATTCTTTGAAATATGGCCCTGACGCCATGGGGGGCGTCCTCAATATTCTTCCCGAACAGCCTCTTCACCGGGACGGGCTGGAGGGAGAGGCTTCCTTTGACCATCAGTCAAACAGTCAATATTTTGGTCAATCGGTGCATGTAAAGGGAAGAATTGACAATTGGTATTCCATGGGCCGATTGACGCACAGTTCACACGGAGATTATCAAGTCCCCGCTGAATCCTATGTTTACGCAGGGTATGTATTGCCGATTTTCAATGAACGGCTCAAGAACACTGCGGGAAACGCACTTCATTTTTCGGCAACGGTCGGGAAAATCCTAAGTCACGGAAAATCGCAGGTAACGGTCTCCAGATTTGGTCAGCAAGCCGGGATATTCACCGGAGCGGTGGGTATTCCAACAGCATTCAGTTTGGAAGATGATGGCAATTCCAGGGATATCGGTCTCCCCAGACAACTCAATACCCATTGGAAAGTGATCTCCAATACCCAATGGACAAGTGGCAATAGAGCCATGGAAATGGATCTCGGGTTTCAACGCAATATCCGGCATGAAGAATCATTTCCCCACATCCATGGAGTAGGTCCTACTCCCTCGGGTAATCTGGCCTTGGGCTTGGATCTGAGCACTTTCACGGCAAATTATCGGGAAGTCTTGCATCTCAACAAGGACACTCGCCTCAGTTATGGACTGATGGGACAGACCATGAGGAATGGCTATCAAGGATTTGAGTTTCTTCTTCCAGCATACAGCAGCCACCTGGCTGGAGTCTACCTGATCCTGAACCAATCCATTGAAGACCGCTTTCATTGGAATGCAGGACTGCGTTTGGATGGGAATATCCTGAATATTGAGGAACACCTGCAAGCTGTTTACAACCGATTGGAACCAACCGGGGAATTTGATCAGCGAAATCCGGATGTCGAAAAAAGAACGTTGAGTCCCAGTTTTTCGGGAGGAATTTCTTGGGAAATAAACCCCTCAAATAGCCTAAAAGTCAATTTTGGTTCAGGCGTACGTTTTCCAACGCCCATCGAACTTGCCTCCAATGGCATCCACCATGGGAATTTTCGCCATGAAATAGGTGACAAAAATCTGGTCACGGAAAGGAGTTACCAAATTGATTTGTCCTATGGATGGTCAAGTGAGAATTTTTCGTTTGGAATTTCTCCATTCGGCTCGGTTTATCGTGGATATATTTATCTCGCGCCAAGTGGTCGTTTTTCGCCTTTGCCCGGCTCAAGTACCCTGTGGGAATACAAGCAGGACGATGCCACATTTTTTGGAGGAGAATTTTCAGCTGCTTACAAAAGCCCATTTCATGTTGATTTCAGGCTGGGAATGGATTATGTGTGGAACTACAATTTGGTTTCCAATCTTCCTTTGCCGCTGACGCCACCATTTTCGCTGCTCTCAGGCATCACTTACAAGAGAGATGTGAAAATAGGGATACTTGAAAAAATTGTATTGGAATTGGATTTCAGGCAGGTAGCTGCACAAAATATGGTGGCAAGAAACGAAAGAACAACAGCAGGTTCCCAATTGATAGACCTGACCATGAGGGCTTCCATCAAACTGGGAAAAAATCCATTGGAGATAAATTTCGGGGTAAAAAACCTGACCCATCAAAGCTATTTCAACCATCTGAGCAGGTACCGCCTGATCAATATTCCGGAGCCTGGCCGAAATTTTATCGTCGGCCTATCCATTCCCTTTATGAATATACATTAACAAACCAATATGAAATACAAAGCACTTATCATTCTCGTATTCGCCCTAGTGGCGTCCTTCTCCTCTTGCAATGAAAATGAAAAACCGGTGGATCTGGAGGCTCCTGTCATTGGCGCCCTGACTGCCGGTCAATCCATTCAGCCTTCGCCCGGCATGTTGGTTGGACCTTTGGAAGAATCAGTGATGGTCAATTTTAAAGTCACGGATTCTTCCGGAATCAAAGAAATTTTATTGGATATCCACGGTGGGTTTGACGGACATTCCCATGGCAGGTTGAGCAATTCTTTTGAACGGCTCAATATCAGGCAGATCTTTAGCAGTACGGCATCGAATCCAAACCTGAGAATACCCAAAGGTTCACCGGAAGTGATCATTGATGCCCACAGGATCTCTTGGACAGGTTCCAACGCTGCTGTGGTAGGCAACTTACTCGCAGGTCCCTATCACATTACCATTTCTGCCACAGATCTGGAGGGAAACCAAAGTGGATTTGCCGATGGCTCCAACTACCACACCACTTTCTACATTCAGCGCCCGTATGCCCCCTTGCTCCAATTGGTCAGGGCTGAAAATGGGGGTTTGGTGGCTTCAGCAGGTCAGAACCTGAAAATTGAGGGATCGGTCTTGGTCACCAACGATCCAATTTCCACCCCCTTGAAATTCATTTGGGTACGGCTTTCCAATCAAGATAACCTGGATGAAAAAATATCGGAAAGTACCTTTGGCGAAGCCATGGTGGGAGAATCAAGCTGGAGGAATTTGAAAGGAGAACCGTTGTTTGCCACCGATAAATTTGACTTGGGAAGCTTGCTTGCTAAAAATTCAATACAAATCCCAACTGGGCAATCAAAATTGACCTTGATCATTTGGGCAGAAGATACAGCCGGAAATGTCACCCGTGAAGCCATTCCGATCCATGTAAATTAGGTGGAATTGCCTGCGTTTGCTTGGCAAACCCTTTTTAACCCGTTTTATACATTACGAACTCAATTCAATATTGTGATTCACTGATGTTCAATTAGTTGTTGACTATTTTTAACTTCACCCTATTGCTGTCAGGAATTAGTCTCCCAATAAGTTGATTTTCTTGCAGTTTCGATCTCATTTGGAAACGGAATGCATATTTGGGATTTAAGGCTCAGGAACCTAAAAAAAATAATCTTCAAAGAGGGGAGTCCGATCCTGTTTCCCGAATTGGAATGCCAGGCAACTACATGATTTGAAGGGGGAATTCTTCCGTTTTGGGGTCAAGATATATTTATTGTCATCTGACTGGAAGATCCAATCGGGAGTTTTCGAAATCACTGTTCCATGACTTGGGTCCATTTCCAAGAGGAGGGGCTTCTTCCGGAAATGTGGCAGATACAATTCAACCGAACATCCTCTTCTTTTTGCAACTGCTTTTGGATGAAATCAATCGAAGGTTTTGAAAAAAACAGATTCCCTCATATACATTCTAAATGGGATTGAAAATGCAAGGAGAATTTTATTTCAAAGAGTATGGGATTCAAAAATAAAATTTATATTTAAATCCCCGGCTGAGAGGGTGTTTTTCCGGTGATTTAAATATTGATGAAGCCATTCTAAGAATATGAAGAAAATTCTTTTTTTGTTTGTCGCAACTGCTTTTCTGATGAGTTGTCAAAATGAAGATGATATCCACCAGCCCGACCTTCCACCAGCCCCCACCAATGGAGGAATAGACTTCTACGACCTGAAGGAATTCAGGGTCACCTTGGCTGGTGATGATTTGAAACCAGACGAAACAGGTACTTGGTCGATCCACAGTGGGATGGTGGATGATAAAGTTTCATTTAACAATGTACACGATCCAAAAACCATCTTCAATGGCCTTCCGGGGGAGGAATACAAATTGCTTTGGCAGGTGAAAATGGGATCCAAGACCACCACGGATACCGTCAAAGTCCATTTTTCTCCACTTAAAACAGAGATTCTGGATGATAGCCATGAACATTACCAAACAAGGTTGAGGCTTCTGGCGAAGTCCTATGACAAAGGGAAGTGGACAGTTGAGGGAAACTACCTTCAGATCATTGGGCAAAGTCACGGAGGCTTATGGTTACCCGATGAGGAGTCTGCTTATATTACTTTTTATGGTTTTGAAAACACCGAATATAAAATCACTTGGACAACATGGTATGGCAGTAAATCAGCATCGGAGACAATTGTGTTCAAATCGGGCGAATACCAGCAAGATGAAGCCCTGGAAGATTTGGGCAAACTCTATTCACCGTCCTATTTCAAACGGAACGAAGCGGGGGATGTGACCGAATTAGTGATGAATGGTGATGGCTACGGGTGGATGTTCAGTTACGAGGATCAATTTCCTGCATTGAAGGCATTGAAGCATCTTACCAAGTTGGAACTTGGAGGCAATCTACTGGAAGTCTTCCCGAGCGTTATTTCGGCACATTATCACAAGTTGGAATATTTAAACCTTTCACACGCCCAATTTACCAGTATCGCTGATGATTTTGGGAATTTGGTGGAACTTGACACCTTGATCTTGAGTACGCTGAACGTGGCATCTCTCCCGGAGAGCTTTGGGGAATTGACTAAATTAAGGTTTCTCGACATGTCAGGGATGGGGCTTAAAAGTTTGCCCGAAAGCTTCAGTAACCTCACCAGCCTCAATTACCTAAACATGGAACTGAACCAAATCGAAAAATTACCGGAACAAATCGGCAATTTGAAAAATCTGGAAACATTTAGAGGTCCTGTATTGTCTCAAAACATCCCAAACTCCTTTTCTGGCCTGTCAAATCTGGAATTTTGTTTCTTTACGGTAACGTCCAAGCCTGCTGCCCTGCCAGTTGATTTTGGTAGGCTCGCAAATCTCGAGACACTTTGGTTATCTGGGGATTATCGAGTTCTCCCGGAAAGCTTTTCCGACCTTTCCAATTTGAAGGACCTAAGCATCCGATATGGAAGTGGAGTAAGCAGTCTTCCGGAGAATTTTGGGAATTTGGTCAGCCTAAACAGGCTAAATATTGTAGTGAGGCTAAAGGAATTGCCGGCATCTTTTACAGATTTGGCGAGTTTAAAAAATCTTATCATTCATGGAGAATTGGATAACCTCCCATCCGATATTGGTAAAATGGCCAACTTGGAAATATTGAGCGCCGGTCATGTGAAATTGAAAGCAATTCCCGAAAGCATCGGTCAACTCAAAAAGTTAGAGGAGCTCATGCTTTCTACGAATGAAATCGCCAGTGTTCCGGCCAGCATCGGGAATCTGTCCAAACTTACCTTATTGAATCTGAGCAGGAATAAGATAACACGCTTTCCACCAAGCATCGCAAATTTGGCATATACCCTTAGGTATTTGGGTATAAACGGCAATGATTACCCCGAGGAGGAGTTGAAATTTCTGATGGATAACCTCCCCAACACAACAATCACCACAAGGCAAGAAGGAGATTGATCCGCAAATATTCCTGAATGTCAATGGACAGGAGTAGGGATAGCCGCGGAGTGCTGAGCGCTTGATCAGCCAGAACTTTGTGCTCAGGTAAAAACCATGTTCTTTTCAAGTTTCACAAGTGGTATTTTGATTTGAAACAGGCAACTGGACAAAGACTTGAATTGGGAGGTTTCATCCAAATTCAAGTCGTGGTAAAGTGATGAAGGCATCTAAATCCCAATGGTCATTTTTCCGCCATTTTCCCCACTGATGGAGAAGGGGGATATTGGCCACAAAAGACAAGGGCTGATAAAAAAATCGGGGAAGGATCCCTTTAGGAAAACCCTGTTTTTGGATAGGGCAAAGCCGCCCCCTGACATGTGGAAGGAAGTCCGCATTTTTTGCATGGATCCTCATTGATAAGCGGAAATGGAACAGGACTGAGATTAAAAAACACCTATTGGTTGGGGTGGCTGCATGCGCCTTATCATCAGGAATGTATCGCTTGGAAAGGGCATGACAAATGAAAAGCAAAACTTGAGGAAGAGGGATTGAGGAAGAAGTTGAAGGTCATCCAGTCTCCGTGCGGGAAGACAATCTGGCAAACAGCCAAACCTTGTGCTCTTAGAAGTTCTGCTGCATTTTGAACGATGGAAATATACAAATGAAGGTCAAGATATCTCCGTTGCGGGATGATTTACTCCGCTTTATGGGTCAAAATCCGCACAGTGACAAGCAATTGCCCCAAATGTCTTTGTGCATGTTCGGCCGCATGAAACAACAATCCACCTACGGTAGACGGTAGTTGGGCCCTACCTACACCTCGCGGATCGGTCAAGGTATCGGTATTTATTTGTGCGATTAAATGGAGGAATTCAACAATCTGAAGATCTAAATCCCTCAATAGCGTTTGGGAGGTGAATTCTAAATCTGGTTTCCCTTCTTTTTGTAAATAACCCAATTGTTGACCGCTTAATGTTTCCCCTTTTGCATAAGTGGCCATGCGGTCCATTACACCTGGGATATGTTGCAGATGAAAGGCGACACTGGCCATGCCGAAGGGTTTTTCCCAGAGCAGGTCAGAAGGAAATTCTCTTATCAGTTCATGTATTTCCTCATGGGCTTGCAAGATGGCGTGGACCACGGGCTGCAATAGCCGCGGATAGCCTTCAATATTGCCTCTAAGCCAAACTTCTGGTTGTTTTTTCATCGTCTGATTCTTAAAAACCTGTTTTACGCATTCGCAATTCTATTCCGACCTGAAATTGCTTAATAATCTTCAATTGTTTCCAAATTTTGACCTCGCCAAATCAAAAATCTGCGTTATTATCCAATTAATCTGATTTTTTCGCAGTTAAAGCCTTATCAGGAAGCCTATTCCAGACTTCGGTTTTAATGTTTGACAAGTTGGTCTAAGATACTCATGGTTTCTTTTTTTATTAAACCCGTTTGGTGCATTACGAACTCAATTCAATAATGTAATTTACTGATAATCCATTAGGTGTTGATTATTTTTGACTTCACCCTATTGGTGTCGGGAATTATTCTCCCAATAGTCTGATTTTCTTGTAGTTTCAACCACATTTGAAAACCTATTGCATATTTCCATCTAACTTATGATAGGGCAGCATTTAACTCATCGGCTGACATATTCAGTGATAGCATCTTTTTTTTAATTGATGCTATCATTCGATCCTTCATTTCTTTTTGGTATTGGTCTAAATTACCGGGCTGGTATCTTTCTCCTTTTATAATCATGTTCCAGATAATTACTGCCAGCTTTCTGGCAGTTGCGGTAATGGCAGCTCCCCTTCCTTTGCGATAAGCCACTCGTTTGAAAAACCTTGTCAACACCCCATCTTTGGTTTTATCAATGGTGTTTGCAGCATTTCTTAAAGCCAGCGC